>NZ_JACVQF010000189.1 GCF_014534645.1 Streptomyces griseicoloratus | reverse complement strand
TGCACAGGCCGACGAAGCGCGGGCCCGGCACCGACAGACGGGCTTCACCATGGCGGCCGAACCCGTGCACAGGCCGACGGGGCGCGGGGCTCGGCGCTGACGGAGCGCCCTCACCACGGCGGCCGAACCCGTTCGCGGGACGGCGGGCCGCGCGATGGTGCGGCCCCGCGCCCCCGGCCGGACCGCCCCCGGTCAGACCAGTGCGGCCGTCTTCCGCCTGGCGCCGCCCGGGGCCGCGTCGCCCGCGGCGATGCCCGTGCTGCGGTAGGACCGGACCGCCTTGCCCGCCGGGCGGCCCCCGTTCCTCGCGAGCCAGTCCACGCGGACCCACAGCAGGGCGTCCTCGGCCTGCTCGCGGCGGCCGATCCAGGCCGCCTTCAGCCACAGGCCCGCGCCGCAGCCGGCCAGCAGCAGGCCGCCGGCGGCGGGCACCGCGAAGGCGCTGCCGAGCGCGGCGAGGAAGGCGAGCAGCAGCCACCAGCGGTGGCCCCGGCGCCAGTTGCGCACCGACACCGCGCGGTCCTGGAGGACGTCGTGCTTGCCCGCACGGGCGGCCGAGCGGGCCAGGGCGGCGTACCTCCTGCGGCGCACGGACGCCACGACGGCCGCCGCGACGACGAACAGCGCGGCACCGGCCAGCAGGCCGATCCGGCGTCCCGTCAGTCCCGGCACCAGCACGCCGATGCCCGCAGCGCACACGCCCAGCCACCACAGCGGCGCCGCCCCCGCCCGTACGACGACGGCGACCCGAGCCAGCCCCTGTCCTCCGCGTGCCACGTTCAGCCTCCCGTCCCAGATGTGCGAAGCGTCCGAAGGGTCGTCAGGGCAGGCACGTTAACGGGACAAGGTGAGACGAGTCTGAGAACTGCGGCGCGGCGACGCGCTGGTGGGTCATTCCACGAACAGCCCCCGCGCCGCCGCCTTCGCGTCGAACTCCTCCAGGCGGGCCTGGGCGTCCGGCAGGTCGTCACACATCGCCTCCAGCAGCACCCGGCCGAGGAGCATCGGCGCGCACGCCGTGTCGAAGGCGAGCCCGGTACCGACGGCGGCGGGCAGCAGCAGATCGGACACCTTGGCGACCGGCGCGAAGGCGGAGTCGGCGACCGTCACCACCGTCAGCCCCGCCTCCTTGGCGTGGGCGAGCGTGTCGACGACCTCGCGCGGGTGCCGGGGCAGCGCGAAGCAGAGCAGAGCCGTCGCCCCGGCCCGTACGGCGGCGTCGATGCGGTCGTGGATCATCGTGCCGCCCTCGTTGAGCAGCCGGACGTCCGGGTGGACCTTGGCGGCGAAGTAGGCGAAGCCGTGCGCCTGGGCCGCCGCCGCCCGCAGCCCGAGCACCGGCAGGGGCCGGCTCCCCGCGAGGACCCGGCCCGCCTCGCGCACCGGCCCCGGGTCGGCCAGCGCCTCCGCCAGGTGGCGCAGGTTCTCGATCTCGGCCTCCACGGCCTGCTGGTACTCGTTGCGGAACCCGGTCTGCTCGGCCGGCTCCGCGGGGGCGACCTCGCGCAGATGCCGGCGCAGCGCGGGGTAGCCGTCGAAGCCGAGGGCGACGGCGAAGCGGGTCACGGACGGCTGGCTGACCCCGGCCAGCTCGGCCAGCTCCACACTGGACAGGAAGGGCACGTCGGCGGCCCGCCGCACCATGCTGTGCGCGATGCGCCGCTGGGTCGGCGTGAGCCGGTGCCCCTCGAAGAGCGCCTGCAGCCGCGCGGCCGGGCTGTCGGTCCCGCTCATGACGTGCTCCCCCTCGACCTATTCACGTTCCCCGAGTCCTGCATACCTTTATACAGCCGAAGGGCAGCGCACACGTAGGCGGCCGGACGCCCCGGCCCCCGCACCCCTCCCGGCCCCTCCCGTCGCCCCCCGGGTGAAAACGGGGGCTAACCCCCGTGCCTCCGGCTCCCCGGCTCCTTACCGTGGGACTCATGACCGGAATGGACGCGCAGGGCCCCGACCTGAAGAAGGAACTCGACGCCACCCTGCAGGCCCGCAGGGAACTGGGCGAGGAGTACGACTCCGCCCTGGTCGACTCGTTCCTGGAGAAGGTCGACCAGCGCATCGACGGCGCCGTCGAGCGCCGGGTGCGCCGACAGCTCGCGGAGCAGCAGATGGCGGCGGCCCGCGATGCCCGGTCGCCGAGGGCCACGGACTCCTGGGGCGAGCGTTTCGGCTTCGGCATCGTCTCGCTGGTCCTCGCGATCCCGCTCTCCGCCATCGGCGGCGGCGTCGGGAACCTCTCCGGGCTGCTGGTGGCGTGGGCCGGCATCGTCGGCGTGAACGTCGTGCAGGTCGCCCGCACCAACCCGGGCCTCTTCGGCCGGCGCCGGCCGGACCGGGACAGCGACTGGGACGCCTGACGCCGGGCCGCAGCGCGCGGCCGGACGCCGGGTGCCGGGGACGCGCCGGCAGACAGCCGCCGGGTCGTGCCGGGGTCGCACCGGCTGACAGCCGCTGGGGGAAAGTGTTGCGCGGGGACCGCCGCACCCCCGTCGCCGGGGGGCGGGACGACGGCGGTCCCCGCGAGGGACGCGGGGCCTGGCCCCAGGGCCGGGCGGCGCGTCCGTGGCGTCCTTGGAGGTCCGGGAGCCGCTCCGGAGAGTCCGTGACGCCGTTCGGTGCCGGCCGGAGCGGGAGGCCTCCCCGCCTGGGAGGTGTCCCCGCCGCCTTGCCGACATCCCCTACTGTGCAGGACCCGTGTTAAGCGTGTGCTGCGTGAACGTGACGCGCTCGTACCACTTCGCGAACCCCCCGGAACCCGCGGTCCACCGCGAGTTCGCCCCGGTCACCCGCGGTTCACCGGGGGTTCGCCGCCCCGTCGGGCTACTTTCCGCCCTTGGCGAGGAAGGCCAGCAGGTCCTGACGGCCGATCACACCGGTCGGCTTGCCCTCCACGAGCACGATCGCCGCGTCCGCCGTGCCGAGCACCTGCATCAGGTCCGCGACCGGCTCCCCGGAGCCGACCTGCGGCAGCGGCGCCGACATGTGCTTCTCCAGCGGGTCCTCCAGCGAGGCGCGCTTGGCGAACAGCGCGTCCAGCAGCTCGCGTTCCACGACCGAGCCGACGACCTCGGCGGCCATCACGTCCGGGTGACCGGCACCCGGCTTGACGATCGGCATCTGCGACACGCCGTACTCGCGCAGCACCTCGATGGCCTGGCCGACCGTCTCGTCCGGGTGCATGTGGACGAGGGAGGGGATGGAGCCGCCCTCCTTGTCGTTCAGGACGTCGCCGACGCGGGCGCTGGGCCCGGCGTCCTCCAGGAAGCCGTAGTCGGCCATCCACTCGTCGTTGAAGATCTTGCTGAGGTAGCCGCGGCCGCTGTCCGGCAGCAGCACGACCACCACGTCGTCCTCGCCGAGCCGCTCGGCCACCCGCAGCGCCGCCACGACGGCCATGCCGCAGGAGCCGCCCACCAGCAGGCCCTCCTCCTTGGCGAGCCGCCGGGTCATCTGGAAGGAGTCCTTGTCGGACACGGCGACGATCTCGTCGGCGACGGTGCGGTCGTACGCCGTCGGCCAGAAGTCCTCACCGACGCCCTCGACGAGGTACGGCCGCCCGGAGCCGCCCGAGTAGACCGAACCCTCCGGGTCCGCGCCGACGACCTTCACCCGGCCGTCGCTGACCTCCTTCAGATAGCGGCCGGTGCCGGAGATGGTGCCGCCGGTGCCGACGCCCGCGACGAAGTGGGTGATCTTCCCCTCGGTCTGCTCCCACAGTTCCGGGCCGGTCGAGTGGTAGTGGGAGAGCGGGTTGTTCGGGTTGGAGTACTGGTCCGGCTTCCAGGCGCCCGGCGTCTCACGGACCAGCCGGTCGGAGACGTTGTAGTAGGAGTCCGGGTGCTCGGGGTCCACCGCCGTCGGGCACACGACCACCTCGGCGCCGTAGGCGCGCAGCACGTTGATCTTGTCGGTGGACACCTTGTCCGGGCAGACGAAGATGCACTTGTAGCCCTTCTGCTGGGCCACGATGGCGAGCCCCACGCCCGTGTTGCCGCTGGTCGGCTCGACGATCGTGCCGCCCGGCTGCAGCTCTCCGCTCTGCTCGGCGGCCTCGATCATGCGCAGGGCGATGCGGTCCTTCACGGAGCCGCCGGGGTTGAAGTACTCCACCTTGGCCAGGACGGTCGCCCTGATGCCCTTGGTCACGCTGTTGAGCCGCACCAGCGGGGTGTTGCCGACGAGGCTGATCATCGAGTCGTGGAATTGCACCGTTGTCTCCGGATGCTGCAAAAGAGTGTGGTCGTAGTGGTGCCGCCAGCCTATGGCTTGCCGATGGCCCGTGACGGTCGTTCACTCCCCGTTGAGATTGGGCGACCGTCCGTACGGGGCAAGCACTGGGTGTACGGGTTCGAGGAGGTGGCGGCGACGCATGACGAGCATGTCGAGGGCGAGGGTGGCCCGGCGGATCGCGGCCGGTGCGGCCTACGGCGGTGGCGGGATCGGACTGGCCGGTGCGGCCACCGTCGGGCTGCTGCTGGCGGAGGTGCAGCTGGCCAGGCGCCGGGTGGGCAACGGCACGTCGGGCCGGGTGCCCAACGCGGAGGGGCTGTACGGCGGCACCCTGCCGACGTCCGGTGAGCCACCGCTGCGGCTGGCGATGCTGGGCGACTCCACGGCCGCGGGGCAGGGCGTGCACCGGGCCGGGCAGACACCGGGCGCGCTGCTGGCGTCCGGGCTCGCGGCGGTGGCCGAGCGTCCGGTGCGGCTGAGGTCGGTCGCGGTACCGGGAGCCTGTTCGGACGACCTGGACCGGCAGGTCGCGCTGGTGCTGGCGGACCCGGACCGGGTGCCCGACATCTGCGTGATCATGATCGGCGCCAACGACGTCACCCACCGCATGCCGGCCACCCGCTCGGTCCGTCATCTCGCGGGCGCGGTCCGGCGGCTGCGCACGGCGGGCGCGGAGGTGGTGGTCGGCACCTGCCCCGACCTGGGCACGATCGAGCCGGTGCGGCAGCCGCTGCGCTGGCTGGCCCGGCGGGCCTCGCGGCAGCTGGCGGCGGCGCAGACGATCGGCGTCGTCGAGCAGGGCGGGCGCACGGTGTCGCTGGGCGACCTGCTGGGCCCGGAGTTCGCCGAGAACCCGCGCGAGCTGTTCGGCCCCGACAGCTACCACCCCTCGGCCGAGGGTTACGCCACGGCGGCGATGGCGGTGCTGCCGACCGTGTGCGCGGCGCTCGGTCTGTGGCCGGCGGAGGAGGAGCGCCCCGACGCCCTGCGCCGCGAGGGCTTCCTGCCGGTGGCCCGGGCGGCGGCCGAGGCAGCCTCCGAGGCGGGCACGGAGGTCGCGGCGGCGATGCCGACGGGGCCGCGTGGACCGTGGGCGCTGCTCAAGCGCCGGCGGCGGCGCCGGGTGGCGGAGGCAGAGCCGGAGCCGTCGGCGCAGCCGTCGTAGGCCCGGGTCCCAGACGGAAAGCAAGCGCTTAGTAAATTGCGGTCAGGGTCACACCGCACGACCCGTGACCCGGGCCATACGTGCGGGTAACTTCCCAACCAGCCCTGCCCGCCCCTCGCACTCCTGGAGCCGTGATGCCCGAAGCCGTGATCGTCTCTGCCGCCCGCTCCCCCATCGGCCGCGCTTTCAAGGGCTCCCTGAAGGACCTGCGCCCCGACGACCTGGCCGCCACGATCATCCAGGCCGCCCTGGCCAAGGTCCCCGAGCTGGACCCGAAGGACATCGACGACCTGATGCTCGGCTGCGGCCTGCCCGGCGGCGAGCAGGGCAACAACCTCGGCCGGATCGTCGCCGTGCAGATGGGCATGGACCACCTGCCCGGCTGCACGATCACCCGGTACTGCTCCTCGTCCCTGCAGACGTCCCGCATGGCCCTGCACGCCATCAAGGCCGGCGAGGGCGACGTCTTCGTCTCGGCGGGCGTCGAGATGGTCTCCCGGTTCGCCAAGGGCAACTCGGACAGCCTGCCGGACACGCACAACCCGCTGTTCGCCGAGGCGGAGGCCCGCACCGCCGAGGTCGCCCAGCAGGAGGGCACCACCTGGCACGACCCGCGCGAGGACGGCCTGCTCCCCGACCCGTACATCGCGATGGGCCAGACCGCCGAGAACCTCGCCCGCTGGAAGGGCGTCACCCGGCAGGAGATGGACGAGTTCGGCGTCCGCTCGCAGAACCTCGCCGAGGAGGCCATCAAGAACGGCTTCTGGGAGCGCGAGATCACCCCCGTGACGCTCCCCGACGGCACGGTGATCAGCAAGGACGACGGCCCCCGCGCCGGCGTGACCATGGAGGGCGTGGCGGGCCTGAAGCCGGTCTTCCGCCCCGACGGACTCGTCACCGCCGGCAACTGCTGCCCGCTCAACGACGGCGCCGCCGCCCTGGTCATCATGAGCGACACCAAGGCCCGCGAGCTGGGCCTGACCCCGCTCGCCCGGATCGTCTCGACCGGCGTCTCCGGCCTCTCCCCCGAGATCATGGGCCTCGGCCCGGTCGAGGCGAGCAAGCAGGCGCTGTCCCGCGCCGGGCTGACCATCGACGACATCGACCTGGTCGAGATCAACGAGGCGTTCGCCGCCCAGGTCATCCCCTCCTACCGCGACCTCGGCATCCCGCTGGAGAAGCTGAACGTCAACGGCGGCGCCATCGCCGTCGGCCACCCCTTCGGCATGACCGGCGCCCGCATCACCGGCACGCTCATCAACTCCCTCCAGTGGCACGACAAGCAGTTCGGCCTGGAGACGATGTGCGTCGGCGGCGGCCAGGGGATGGCCATGGTCATCGAGCGCCTGAGCTGAACGGCCCCTGAAGGACGGTCGGTAGCCCTTGCGGAACCCTGCGTGACCCGTCGGCCCGGAACCCTGGAGGCACCAGGGTTCCGGGCCGTTTTGTGACCCAATCTGCCCCAGGATGTGACCTACCTCTCCCTCACCTGGCTTTTCGCAGGTCAGACGAGTCGCACCCGCCCCTTCCGGGCCCAAAGTCCTGTCCGTTTCGTGACGTTACGCACTGACAGGGGGTTAGTCCGCCCTTCAAGCTGATGTAGGAAGTCGGGGGTCGACTTTGAACCGGGAGTACGTCAGTGAGCGCCATGCCGATCGCCCTGCTGCTCACCACGGCAGCCACCGGCGCCGTGGGCGTCGCCGTCCTGCGCAGCGTCATGGTGCTGCGCCGCCAGGTGACCGCACTGCGCACCGAGCTGGCCGAGAGCCGTGCCGCCGCCGCGCGGGGCCGCGTCCCGGCCGCGCGCACCACCGCCGACGCCGACGAGATACGCGCCGCCGTCGCCGAGGCGCTGGCGGAGGAGCGGGAGCGGGAGCTCGCCGAGGCCCGGGCGTTCTGGGCCGCGCAGGAGGCCCGCGACGCCTCGGACGCGCCGCTGCTGCTGGGTCTGGCCGACAGTGAGCTGTTCCTGCCCCGCCAGGCCGATTTCGCGGGCCTGGAGCCGGTGACCGAGCCGGGCGCCGACACCGAGGAGCCGGCCGAGTCGGCCGAGCTGGCCGCGGCGCGCCGCCGCCACCCCTCGCACCCGGACTTCGTACCGAACCCGTCCCCGGCCGGGAACGACCACGAGCGCACCATCGCCGCCCTGGAGGAACTGGCCGCCGGCCGGGTCCCGCTCGCGGACGTCCGCCCCGGCCCGCTGGGCACGCTCGACGTGTACGTCTTCGCCGACGGCACGACCCTGTGCATGACCCCGGGCCACCGCGAGACCGCGGAGCGCCTGGCCGCCGCCCTGCACGCGGGCGAGACGCCGTACCTGCTGGGCGGCTCCGGGATCTCCGGCGCCTACACGCTGACCTTCTCCTGCGGCGAGGAGAGCGTGTACATCCTGGCGGACCGGGTCATCGCCTCCGCGTAGCGCCCCGGCCCGGCGTCACACCCCGGCCCGCTTGCGCGCCTCCTCCACCAGCGCCACCGCTTCCTCGACCTGGCCGTCGTCCGTGAGGACGACGGCCAGGTCGTGCACGGCGACGGTGATCTGGTCCGCCGCCGCGAACATCCCGGCGTCCGGCATCCGGCGGGGCTCCGCGTCCGGATCCTCCGCCAGCTGGGCGCGGCGAGCCAGCTCCCTGGCCAGTTCCAGTGCCTCGGCGGCGGCCCCGCGTTGCAGCCGGCTCTGCGGAGCGGCCCTCAACCGGTCGGCGAAGTCGTCCACGGCACGGATCAGAGGCGTCGTATCAACCACGGCGCGAGCGTACGCGCCGCTCCGGGACTGTTGCCAACGGGCGAACGCTCAGGCACGGTGACGTGAAGGACCGGCTTACACCCTTTGCGTACGGAGGCGCCGATGTCCCAAGTCTTCTCCGAGGAGACCCATCGCAACCTGCTCGCCCGCATCCCCCACTGCACCGGTCGTGAGATCTCCGACTGGTTGCGCACCGTCGAGGACGGCCCCGCCCTCTTCCGCTTCGAGGAGAAGGTCAGCTGGCTCCGCCACGAATACGACCTCGCCTACGGCCACGCGAAGGCGATCGTCCACGAGTACGACCTGAGGAGGGCCGCACGCAAGCTGCTCTAGGCGTGCACTGCCGCTACGACGACGAAGGGCCCCGGGCGTGCAGCCCGGGGCCCTTCGGTCACCCGTGTCGGGGTACGGCGTCCTAGTCGTTGCTGTTGAGGATCGAGATGAGTCGCAGGAACTCCAGGTAGATCCACACCAGGGTCAGCGTGAGGCCGAAGGCGGCGAGCCAGGCCTCCTCGCGCGGGGCGCCGTAGGCGAGGCCGTCCTCGACCTGCTTGAAGTCCAGGGCGAGGAAGCAGGCGCCGAGGATGATGCCGACGATGCCGAAGACGACACCGAGGGCGCCGCTGCGGAAGCCGAGGCCGTCACCGCCGCCGAAGACGGCGAACAGCAGGTTCACCGCCATCAGGAACACGAAGCCGAGCGCCGCCGCCATCACGAAGCCGTAGAAGCGGCGGTTGACGCGGATCCAGCCCGCCTTGTAGGCGATCAGCACACCGGCGAAGACCGCCATCGTGCCGATCACGGCCTGCATGGCCGCGCCGTCCGCGATGCGGTTGTCGACGACGCTGGAGACGACGCCGAGGAAGACGCCCTCGAACGCCGCGTAGAGCAGGATCAGCGCCGGCGAGGCCTTGCGCTTGAAGGACTGGACGAACGCCAGGACCATGCCGATCAGCGCGGCACCGATGCCGATGCCGTAGGAGCGGTTGATGTTGGCGTCGTCGACGGGCAGCAGGGCCCAGGCGAGCGCGGCCGTGACCACGAGCACGCCGAGCGTGCTCGCCGTCCGCATGACGACGTCGTCCATCGTCATCCGTCCGGCGGTGGCCGGCGCCTGCGGCGGCGCGCCGTGCTGCAGGTCCTGCTGGGCGTACGGATTCTGCGCGTACGGGTTCTGCGCGTACGGGTTACCGGCCGGCTGGGCGTACGGGTTGCCCTGCGCGTACGGATTGCCCTGGGTGGCGACGGCGGGACCCCCGGCCTGCGGCGCGGCGTTGAAGCCCGCGTAGCCGTTGTCGCGGCTGAACCCCCGTCGCGAGAAGACCGGGTTTCTGCTCCTCATTTCACTCCTCCATGGCCACACTGCGCAGCCTTGGCTCAAGAGTAATAGAACGGCAAAGGATTGACCCTACTGCTTGGGGAGGATCTTTCCCTGGCAGTGCTCTGCAACACGCTACGCGGCCCCGTGATTCCCCTCACTGGCGGGCACGGTGTTCACCCGAGCGGGAAGCCCGTGTAGCCCTCGGCGAGGTCGGTCTCGGCGGCGCGGGAGGAGGCGATCCGGTCCAGGCGGGCCAGCTGGACGCGGTCGTCGAAGGGGGTGGCGTCGGGGGCGCGGTGCAGCATGGTCGTCATGTCGTAGGAGAACCGCTCGGCCTGCCAGACGCGGCGCAGACAGGTGGCGGAGTAGGCGTCGAGCAGGGCGTCGGAGCCGGTCTCCCGGCGGTGCGTGAGCGCCCGCGCGAGGGTGACGACGTCACCGACGGCGAGGTTCAGGCCCTTGGCGCCGGTGGGCGGCACGATGTGCGCGGCGTCGCCGGCCAGGAAGAGGCGGCCGTACCGCATGGGCTCGTGGACGTAGGAGCGCATCGGCGTGACCGACTTCTGGGTGATCGGGCCGCGCCGGAGCGTCCAGTCGTCGGCCGTCTCGAAGCGGCGCTCCAGCTCGTCCCAGATCTCCTCGTCGCTCCAGGAGTCGGCGTCCGTGCCGGCGGGGACCTGGAGGTAGAGGCGGGAGACGGACGGGGAGCGCATGGACAGCAGGGCGAAGCCGCGGTCGTGGCGGGCGTAGACCAGCTCGTCGTGCGAGGGGGCGACGTCGGCGAGGATGCCGAGCCAGCCGAAGGGGTACGTCCGTTCGAACGTGCGGCTCAGCTCGGCCGGGACCGCCCTGCGGGCCACGCCCCAGAAGCCGTCGCAGCCGACGACGTAGTCGCACTCCAGGACGTCCTCGGTGCCCTCGTGCCGGAAGCGGACGCGCGGATGGTCGGTGCCGGCGCCCTCGACGGCCAGCGCCTCCGCCTCGAACAAGAGCGGGCCGCCCTCCTTGAGCTGGAGGGCGATGAGGTCCTTGCAGACCTCGGTCTGGGCGTAGACCATCACGGACTTGCCGCCGGTGAGCGCGGGGAAGTCGACGCGGTGGCGCCGCCGGTCGAAGCGCAGCTCGATCCCGTCGTGCCGCAGTCCCTCACGGTCCATCCGCTCCCCGGCCCCGGCCGCGCGCAGCACGTCGACGGTGCCCTGCTCCAGGATCCCGGCGCGCTGCCGCCGCTCGACGTAGGCGCGGTCCCGGCTCTCCAGGACGACCGAGTCGATCCCGGCGTTGTGGAGCAGCCGGGCGAGGAGGAGTCCGGCGGGGCCGGCCCCGATGATGCCGACGGTGGTGCGCATCGGTCGTTCCCTTCGATTGGCGTCGTTGCCGCTGAGCGCTGTTCCGCGCATTGTTCGCGTGGTGAAATTTCCTTCACCATCTGCTGACGTGAGTTTCCGACCGCCGCGCGCCGCTGTCAACGGTCTGCGGTGAAGTCCTGGAAGGAAGGGATACGGGGACAAAGGCGTCGGAAGTGCCCGGAACCGGACTTGAACCGGTACGCCCGCGAGGGGCAGCGAGGTTTAAGCTCGCCGTGTCTGCATTCCACCATCCGGGCAGGCCATGGGCTCCGCGTCGAGTGTCCCGAGCCTATCGGGACGCGTCCTGCGAACAGCGGGAGGGCGAACCGATGTTGTCTTATTTTATTGATGTCTGAGGGTGCATCAGCCACGCGAACGGGCCATCCGCACTTGCCAATAGCCTTGCGTGCGGCGGTGGGCCGCGCATGCGGAATGACGGAATTTCACCGTCTCGACAAGGTCGCTCCACCTGTTCTCGCGGTACGTCCACGACGACGCCGCGGCTCAGGGTCGCCCGTCCTCCCCAGGTATGACACGAGGCCGCTCCGTCCGACCGAAGTCGCCCCCCGGAACCGGAACAGCGGCTGACTACACGGCGCTCCGGCGCCGGGACGATGGATGACGTCCGCCGAACACACCGCCGTCCCGACAGGAGCGCCTTTCCCGTGACCACCGCACCCATCGCCGACCGGTCCACCGCCGTGGCCGCACGCGCCACGGAGCTTTCGAAGATCTACGGCCAGGGCGAGACCCAGGTGGTCGCCCTGGACCGGGTCTCCGTCGACTTCCCGAGGGCCGAGTTCACCGCGATCATGGGCCCCTCCGGCTCCGGCAAGTCCACGCTGATGCACTGCGTGGCCGGCCTGGACACCTTCTCCTCCGGTTCGGTGCGCATCGGCGACACCGAGCTGGGCTCCCTGAAGGACAAGCAGCTGACCAAGCTGCGCCGGGACAAGATCGGCTTCATCTTCCAGGCGTTCAACCTGCTGCCGACCCTGACGGCCCTGGAGAACATCACGCTGCCGATGGACATCGCGGGCCGCAAGCCGGACAAGCAGTGGCTGGACTCCGTGATCCAGATGGTGGGCCTGTCCGGACGGCTCGGGCACCGCCCCTCCCAGCTGTCCGGCGGCCAGCAGCAGCGCGTCGCCGTGGCCCGGGCGCTGGCCTCCCGGCCGGAGATCATCTTCGGTGACGAGCCGACCGGCAACCTCGACTCCCGTTCGGGCGCCGAGGTGCTGGGCTTCCTGCGCAACTCGGTGCGGGAGCTGGGGCAGACGGTGGTGATGGTGACCCACGACCCGGTGGCCGCGGCCTACGCGGACCGGGTCGTCTTCCTGGCCGACGGACGGATCGTCGACGAGCTGTACGGGCCGACGGCCGACTCGGTGCTGGACCGCATGAAGCGGTTCGACGCCAAGGGCCGCACGAGCTGACGTCCCCTCACCTCACGCACGTACCTCCGGACAGAGAAGACCCATGTTCCGTACCGCCTTGCGCAACGTACTCGCGCACAAGGCCAGGCTGTTGATGACCGTGCTCGCCGTGATGCTCGGCGTGGCGTTCGTGTCGGGCACCCTGGTCTTCACCAACACCATCTCCGACGCCCTGCAGAAGAGCTCGGCCAAGGGCTTCGACCACGTCGACGTCGCCGTGCAGGCCAAGTACCAGGACGCCGAGGGCGACAGGGTCGGCAAGGAGCCCGAGCTGACGAAGGCCGTCCTCGACCGCAGCGCCGAGGTCCCCGGCGCGGCCTCCGCGATCGGTGTCGTCGGCGGCTTCACCGCCATCGCCGACCAGGACGGCAAGCTGATCGGCGACGGCTTCAGCACGCGGGGCGGCAACTACTGGGGCACCAAGGACCCCCGGTACCCGCTGGTGGAGGGGCGCGCCCCGAAGGGCGAGGGCGAGATCCTCATCGACTCCAGGACCGCCGAGCGCGCCGGCTACGAGGTCGGCGACACCGTGCGGATGTCGGTCGACGGCCCCGTCCTGAAGCCGACGGTCACCGGCGTCTTCACCACCGACGACGGCACCGTCGCCGCCGGCGGCAGCCTCGCCCTGTTCGACACGGCGACCGCGCAGAAGCTGTTCGGCAAGCCGGGCACGTACGACGAGATCGACGTCCAGGCGAAGGCGGGCGTCACGCAGGCCGCGCTCAAGGCCCAGCTGGACGAGGCGCTGCCGAAGGGCGTCACCGAGACCACCACCGGCCAGAAGCTCGCCGACGACCAGGCGGAGATGATCGCCTCGTCGATGAGCGGCATGAAGCAGGGCCTGCTGGTCTTCGCCGGCATCGCGCTGTTCGTCGGCACGTTCATCATCGCCAACACCTTCACGATGCTGGTCGCCCAGCGCACCAAGGAGCTGGCGCTGCTGCGCGCGGTCGGCGCCTCCCGCCGCCAGGTCACCCGGTCGGTGCTGATCGAGGCGTTCGTGGTCGGCGCGGTCGCCGCCGTCGTCGGCCTGCTCGCGGGCATCGGCATCGGCGCCGGGCTGCGCTCCCTGATGGGCGCCCTGGACGCGACCGTGCCCGACGGGCCGCTGGTCATCAGCCCGGGCACCATCGTCACGGCCCTCGCGGTCGGCGTGCTGGTCACCATGCTGGCGGCGTGGCTGCCCGGCCGCCGGGCGGCGAAGATCCCGCCGGTGGCGGCGATGAGCAGCCTGCACGCCAAGGCCACGACCAAGTCGCTGGTGCTGCGCAACACGCTCGGCGCCCTGTTCTCGGCCGCCGGCATCGCGGTGGTCCTCGCGGCGACCACGATGAGCGGCTCGGACGGGCAGGCCCCGATGGGGCTCGGCGCGGTGCTGCTGATCGTCGGCGTGTTCATCCTGACGCCGCTGCTGTCCCGCCCGCTGATCGCCGCCGCGGCACCGGTGCTGCGCCTGTTCGGCGTCTCGGGCAAGCTGGCCCGGCAGAACTCCGTGCGCAACCCGCGCCGCACGGCCGCGACCGCCTCGGCGCTGATGATCGGCCTCACCCTGATCACCGGCATGACGGTGATGGCGGGCAGCCTGCAGAAGTCCATCGACAAGATGGCGTCGGCGGCGATCGAGGCCGACTACGTGGTCTCCATGGCGAACGGCAACCCGCTCTCGCCGGACGTCGCCGAGAAGCTGCGCCGGGCCGACGGCGTCACCGCCACCAGCCCGCTGCGCAACGCGGCCTCGCGCATCGACGGCGAGACGGAGTACCTCACCGGTGTGACCGGCTCCACGATCGGTGAGCTGACCGACCTCAGGGTCGAGCAGGGCGCCTTCGAGGTCGGCGGCACGAAGGTCGTCGTGGACGGCGACACCGCGAAGGAGCACGGCTGGAAGGCCGGCTCGGACTTCACCGTCGCCTACGAGGACGGCGAGAAGCAGCGGCTGACCGTCGCCGGGGTCTACGAGGGCAACGACATGATCCGCGGCATCATGCTCGACACCGCCGCGCTCGCCCCGCACCAGTCGGACCCGGTCGACATGCAGGTGATGGTGAAGACCTCCGACGGGGCCTCGGCGTCGGCGAAGGACGGCCTGGAGAAGGCCCTCGGCTCCAACCCCGCGATCAAGGTCCAGGACAAGAAGGACATCTCCCAGGAGATCGCCCAGATGTTCACGCTGGTGCTGAACATGCTCTACGGCCTGCTGGCCATGGCGGTCATCGTGGCGGTCCTCGGGGTCATCAACACCCTGGCGATGTCGGTCTTCGAGCGTTCGCAGGAGATCGGCATGCTGCGGGCGATCGGTCTGGACCGCCGGGGCATCAAGCGGATGGTCCGCCTGGAGTCCCTGGTGATCTCCCTCTTCGGCGGCGTACTCGGCGTCGGGCTGGGCGTGTTCTTCGGCTGGGCGGCCGGGCAGCTGCTGGGCTCGACGATGGCGACGTACGAACTGGTCCTGCCCTGGGGCCGGATGGCCGTGTTCCTGCTGCTGGCCGCCGTGGTGGGCGTCCTGGCGGCGCTGTGGCCGGCCCGCCGGGCGGGGCGCCTGAACATGCTCCAGGCGATCAAGACGGAGTAGCCGGACGGACGGCAGGCAAGGGCCCCGTTCCCGTGAGGGAGCGGGGCCCTTGCGCGTACGGACCGCGGTCAGTTCCAGGTGCGGGCACGCAGCGGCATGCCCGAGTCGCCCCGGTCGGGGGTCTTCACGGCGAGGACCTGGTTGACGCCGATGCGGTTGCGTTCGAAGGAGAGCGCGGAGGCCGCCATGTACAGGCGCCAGACACGGGCGCGGCCGGGGCCGGTGAGCTGCACGGCACGGTCCCAGCCGGCCTCCAGGTTGGCGACCCAGCGGCGCAGGGTGAGCGCGTAGTGCTCGCGGATCGACTCCACGTCGCGCACCTCGAACCCGGCGCGCTCCAGCTGGGTGACGGTGGTGCCGATGGGCGCCAGCTCGCCGTCGGGGAAGACGTAGGCGTCGATGAACTCGTCCACGCTGTAGGCGGACTCGTCCTGCTGGGGGCGGCGGGCGATCTGGTGGTTGAGGAGCCGCCCGCCGGGCTTGAGGAGGCGGTAGAGGTCGCCGGCGTACTCCAGGTACCGTTCGGCGCCGACGTGTTCGGCCATGCCGATGGAGGAGATGGCGTCGTACGGCCCGTCGGCGACGTCCCGGTAGTCCTGGACGCGGATCTCCACCCGGTCCGTCAGCCCCTCGTCGGCGACGCGCTTGCGGGCGTAGGCGGCCTGCTCCTGGGAGAGCGTGACGCCGACGACGCTCACGCCGTGCTCGCGGGCCGCGTGGATCGCCATGGAGCCCCAGCCGCAGCCGACGTCGAGCAGGCGCTGACCGGGCCTCAGGCCGAGCTTGCGGCTGACGAGTTCGAGCTTGTCGCGCTGGGCGTCCTCCAGGGTGCCGCCCTCGGACTCGGGAGCCGTCCAGTAGGCGCAGGAGTAGACCATGGAGGGGCCGAGGACCAGCTCGTAGAAGTCGTTGCCGACGTCGTAGTGGTGGCTGATGGCCCGCCGGTCGCTGCGCCTGGTGTGCAGATGGCCGCGGACCCGGCGGACCTCCTCGCGGGGCGGGGCGGGCGGCAGCGGCGGACCGGCCAGCCTCACCAGGCCGCGTACGGCGGCCCGGACCTCGGGGTCGCGCAGGGCGGCGGTGAGCGTGCGGGCGTCCTCCCCGCGCTCCCAGATGAGACCGGCGAGCAGGTCGAGGGCGGAGTAGAGGTCCCCCTCGACGTCCAGGTCACCGGCCACCCAGGCGCGGGCCAGGCCCAGTTCGCCCGGCTTGAACAGCAGGCGGCGCAGGGCCCGGCGGTGTCGTACGACGAGGGTCGGCGCGCCCGGCGGCCCCGCCTGCGAACCGTCCCAGGCGCGGATGCGCACCGGCAACGGTGCTCCCAGCAACTGTTCGAAGAGGCCCTGCAGCCGCAGCGCGGCATCAGCCATGGCGTACCTCCGTGACGTGCGATCCCGGAATGTCCATCACCACGTAAACACCTGTGGGCCCCGGGTACAGTCCCCGGCACGCGTTACGACTGAGCAAAATGCCTGTACACACCACGCATTTGGTCGCCCGTCCGGCGCAACGCCGAAGGGGCCGCCCGCACCACGGATGGCGGACGGCCCCTTCGGGCGTGTCACGGGTGACCGGAGGTCAGGAGGCCTTGGCCTTCTCCTCGGTCTTCGGCGCGGCGGCGACCGGCGCCGGCTTGGCGGC
This sequence comes from Streptomyces griseicoloratus, assembly GCF_014534645.1. GTDB lineage: Bacteria > Actinomycetota > Actinomycetes > Streptomycetales > Streptomycetaceae > Streptomyces > Streptomyces griseicoloratus. The sequence continues at coordinate 152,915 of NZ_JACVQF010000189.1, read as the reverse complement.
CTCGTAGAACTCCTCGCGCGGGGACTCGATCGCACCGAGCGAGACGACCTCGCGCTTGAGGAACATGCCGAGCGTCCAGTCCGCGAAGACACGGATCTTGCGGTTCCAGGTCGGCATCGCCAGCCCGTGGTAGCCGCGGTGCATGTACCAGGCGAGACGTCCCTTGAGCTTGATCTTCATCTTGCCCATGACGATCATCGCGACGCCCTTGTGCAGGCCGAGGCCCGCGACCGCGCCCTTGTTGGCGTGGCTGTACTCCTTCTGCGGGAAGCCCCGCATGCCGGAGACCACGTTGTCGCCGAGGACCCTGGCCTGGCGCAGCGCGTGCTGGGCGTTCGGCGGGCACCAGGCGTTCTCGTTGCCCGCCTTGCGGGCGGCGAGGTCCGGCACCTGGGCGTTGTCGCCCGCGGCCCAGATGTAGTCGGTGCCCGTGACCTGGAGCGTCGGCTCGCAGTCGACGTGACCGCGGGGGCCCAGCGGCAGACCGAACCGGGCGAGGGCCGGGTTCGGCTTGACGCCCGCCGTCCACACGATGGTGTTGGAGTCGACCTCGAGGCCGTTCTTCAGCACGACGTGGCCGTCGACGCAGGAGTCCATGGAGGTCGACAGGTAGACCTCCACACCGCGGCCCTCGAGGTGCTCCTTGCCGTACTTGCCGAGCTTCGGGCCGACCTCCGGGAGGATCTTGTCGGCGGCGTCGACGAGGATGAAGCGCATGTCCTCACGGGACACGTTGTTGTAGTACTTCGCCGCGTCCCGGGCCATGTCCTCGACTTCACCGATGGTCTCCGCACCGGCGAAGCCACCGCCGATGAAGACGAAGGTGAGCGCCTTGCGGCGGATCTCCTCGTCGGTGGTGGAGTCGGCCTTGTCGAGCTGCTCCAGAACGTGGTTGCGCAGGCCGATGGCCTCCTCGATGCCCTTCATGCCGATGCCCTGCTCGGCGAGGCCGGGGATCGGGAAGGTGCGGGAGACCGCGCCCATCGCGATGACCAGGTAGTCGAAGGGCAGCTCGTACGACTCGCCCGTGAGCGGGGCGATCGTGGCCACCTTGCGGTCCTGGTCGATGGTGGTGACCCGGCCGGTGAGGACCTCCGCCTTGGGGAGCACACGTCGCAGGGGTACGACGACGTGCCGCGGGGAGATGTTGCCGGCGGCGGTTTCGGGAAGGAAGGGCTGGTAGGTCATGTACGACCGGGGGTCGACGACGGTGACGGTCGCCTCTCCGTAACGCATCTTCTTCAGGATGCGTCGAGCTGCGTACAGGCCTACGTACCCACCGCCTACTACGAGGATCCTGGGACGCTCCGTGGTGCTCATGCCATCGAGTATCCACCCGTCCCGGGGGGGTCGTTCGTGCGCCCCTTCACAAGCTTCGGCAGGGGCTGTGCTACTATCCGCCGCCCACGTGACGGAGGTCATGGTGCCGGAAGGGAACCAGCGTGTAGTGCACGCCGTTGTCAATGCCGCGTGAGCTGCCCCTCCGGCTCGCCGAGGCCCCTGAACCACCCCTTCCGGCGACCGTCTCCGGGGGCTCTCGCCACACCGCCCTGAACGCGTTCAAAGGGCAGTTGAGCCCCCAAAAGGGTCAACGGAGGCGCCCGTGTCGTCCTAGCGGGCCCAATTCCTTGTGAAGAACTTCACGAACTTTCCCGACGGAGTGTCGCCGAGGGGCGCACAGAGCCCCCTCGGACGCGCTCAAACGTCGTTCACCCTGCTCGGCCGGGGGGCTACGCCACCGACCACGCGATGCCGTCGAGGATGTCGTGCTCGCTCACGACGACATCCTCCGCCCCGGTCCGCTCCATGATCGCCAGCAGGACGAGGGCCCCGGCGGCGATCACGTCGACACGGCCCGGATGCATGGACGGCACCGCCGCCCGCTCGGCGTGGGTGGAGTGCAGCAGCCAGTCGGCGATCTCGCGGACCCGGTCGTGGGAGACCCGGGAGTGGTGGATGGCCGCCGAGTCGTACTCCGGCAGCTCCTGGGCGATCGCGGACACCGTGGTCACCGAGCCGGCCAGCCCCACCAGCGTGCGCGCCTCGCGCAGCGGCACGGTCTGCTCGGCCAGGTCGAGGGCCGCCTCGATGTCCGCCCGCATCGCGGCGATCTGCTCCTCGGCGGGCGGATCGGTCACCGCGCCGTCCCGCACCAGGTGCCGCTCGGTCATCCGCACGCAGCCGACGTCGACGGAGCGGGCCGCGCGCACGTGGTCGTCGCCGACGACGAACTCGGTCGAGCCGCCGCCGATGTCCACGACCAGGAACGGACGGTGCAGGTCCGCGCGCCCGGTCAGCTCCTTGGTGGCGCCGGTGAAGGAGAACTCGGCCTCCTCGTCGCCGGTGATCACCTCCGGTTCCACGCCCAGGATGTCCAGCACCCCGCGCACGAACTCGTCCCGGTTCTCGGCGTCCCGGGAGGCGGAGGTCGCCACGAAACGCAGCCGTTCGGCGCCGTGCTCCTTGATGATCCCGGCGTACTCCCGGCAGGCGGCGAAGGTCCGCTCCAGCGCCTCGGGCGCCAGCCGCCCGGTGCGGTCCACGCCCTGGCCGAGCCGCACGATGGTCATGCGCCGGTCGAGTTCGACCAGCTCGCCGGTCTCCGGGTCGGCGTCCGCGACCAGGAGCCGGATGGAGTTCGTACCGCAGTCGACGGCGGCGACACGGGTCACTTGGCGTCCTCCTCGTCCGTACCGGCCACGCACGGCCCCTTCAGCCACCACTCGGGCAGCATCGCGAGCGCCTCGTCGCCCAGCGGGTTGACACCGGGGCCGGCCGCCAGCGAGTGGGCGACCAGCACGTGGAGGCACTTGACCCGGTCGGGCATGCCGCCGGCGCTCGGGAAGCCCGTCAGCTCCTCGATCTCGTCGCGGCGCCGGATGTAGTCCTCGTGCGCGGCGCGGTAGGCGGCGGCCAGTTCGGGGTCGGTGGCCAGCCGCTCGGTCATCTCCTTCATCACGCCGTTCGCCTCCAGCGTGCCGATCGCCGAGGCGGCCCTCGGGCACGTCAGGTAGTACAGCGTGGGGAACGGCGTGCCGTCGGGCAGCCGCGGTGCCGTCTCCACGACGTCCGGCTGCCCGCACGGGCAACGGTGCGCGATGGCGCGCAGTCCGCGCGGGGGACGCCCGAGCTGCTGCTTGAAGGCCTCGACGTCCGCGTCGGTGGGTTCGGTGCGCGGAGTGGGCGGCGGGGGCGATTGCATGGCTGTCTTCTGCTGGTCTTCCTGTTGATTCACTGGTCGCGGGCGGCGTCGGCCTTGTCGACCCCGTCCCAGAGGTTGCGGTACCAGGGGCGGTCGGCGGAGCCGAGGTCGGTGCGCGACTGCTCGGCCGCGTCCGGGTCGATGACGATGTACCCCGTCTCCCCCGGCATCACGTAGTGCAGCCGCAGCCGGATCTGCTGTTCGGCGTAGGCGTCGTCCTGCCAGCGTGCCTTGAGGTCGCGCAGCTGCTCGACCCGTTCCTCGGTCTCCTGCCGCTGCCGCTGCAGGTCGGCGATCTCGGCGCGCTGGGCGACGTACTGCCGTATCGGGTAGGCGAGCGCCACGACGAGCGTGCAGATCACCATCGCCAGCAGCGCCGCCCGGCCGGTGAGCCGGGAGCGGCGGGCCTGGCGCTTGGTCTGCGAGCGGTAGACCCGGGCCGCGGTCTGCTCCCCGATCAGCCGGATCCGGGTCGCGGTGGAGAAACGGTCCCGGCCGGTCACGGAGTCTCACCTCGCATGCCCACGCCGACTGCCCCACCGCCCTGCCGGGGGTCCGGGGGTTGCCCCCCGGGACAGCACAGCACCGCCATGTGCCCCGCCTCCCGTTCGCCTTCATACGTCGTCACACGCGCGTACGTCCCCGCACACGGTACGGGACCGGGTACGGGGACGTACGTACGACGCCGCCTACGAGAGCGGCGCTCAGCCCTTGAAGCGCGGGAACGCGCTGCGGCCGGCGTACACCGCGGCGTCGTCGAGGATCTCCTCGATGCGCAGCAGCTGGTTGTACTTGGCGACGCGCTCGGAGCGGGCCGGGGCGCCGGTCTTGATCTGGCCGCAGTTGGTGGCGACGGCCAGGTCGGCGATGGTGACGTCCTCGGTCTCGCCGGAGCGGTGGGACATCATGCACTTGAAGCCGTTGCGCTGGGCCAGCTCGACGGCGTCCAGGGTCTCGGTCAGCGAGCCGATCTGGTTGACCTTGACCAGCAGGGCGTTGGCGGCGCCCTCCTCGATGCCGCGGGCCAGGCGCTCGGGGTTGGTGACGAACAGGTCGTCGCCGACGAGCTGGACCTTGTCACCGAGCTTGGCGGTGATGGTCTTCCAGCCCTCCCAGTCGTCCTCGAACAGCGGGTCCTCGATGGAGACCAGCGGGTAGGCGTCGACCAGCTCGGCGTAGTACTCGGTCATCTCGGCGGCCGAGCGGGTCTTGCCCTCGAAGAGGTAGGAGCCGTCCTTGTAGAACTCGGACGCGGCCACGTCGAGGGCCAGGGCGATCTGCTCGCCGGGGGTGTAGCCGGCCTCCTTGATCGCCTCCAGGATGAGGTCGAGGGCCTCGCGGTTGGAGCCGAGGTTCGGGGCGAAGCCGCCCTCGTCGCCGAGGCCGGTGGCCAGGCCCTTGCTCTTCAGGACCTTCTTCAGCGTGTGGTAGACCTCGGCGCCCCAGCGCAGCGCCTCGGAGAAGGACTCCGCGCCGATCGGGGCGATCATGAACTCCTGGATGTCCACGTTGGAGTCGGCGTGCGAGCCGCCGTTCAGGATGTTCATCATCGGCACCGGCAGCAGGTGCGCGTTCGGGCCGCCCAGGTAGCGGAAGAGCGGCAGGTCGCTCGCCTCGGAGGCGGCGTGGGCGACGGCGAGGGAGACGCCGAGGATGGCGTTGGCGCCGAGGGAGCCCTTGTTGTCGGTGGCGTCCAGGTCGAACATGGCCTGGTCGATCAGGCGCTGCTCGGTGGCGTCGTAGCCGACCAGCTCGGGGCCGATCTGCTCGATGACGGCCAGGACGGCCTTCTCGACGCCCTTGCCCTGGTAGCGGTTCTGGTCGCCGTCGCGGAGCTCGATGGCCTCGAAGGCGCCGGTGGAGGCGCCGGACGGGACGGCGGCACGACCCGTGCTGCCGTCGTCGAGGCCGACCTCGACCTCGACCGTGGGGTTGCCTCGGGAGTCCAGGATTTCCCGGGCTACGACGACGTCGATGGACGGCACGAGCATCTCCTTCTTGGGATGTGACGCGGTTTGGCAGGGCCGCGGCGGCTCTGTGGGAGGAACCGTGTGGCTCTGCGGGATGAGCCTAACCGGCTCCGGGCGATCGGCCAGCCGGTCACCCACCCGTTGGACAGAACCGAGAGTAAATTGTTTCCGAACGGAACAAAGACGGCTCCGGGAACCCCGCGTGAAAAGCCCGCCCCGGTGCGTACGGGGGAACACGCACCGGGGCGGGCCGACTGGGGGCGCTGCTTACTTCAGGTGCAGCTGCTGGCCCGGGTAGATGAGGTCGGCGTCGTCGACGATGTCCTTGTTGAGCTCGAACAGCTTGGCCCAGCCGCCCGTGACGCCGTGCTCCTCGGCGATCGAGCTGAGGGTGTCGCCCTCGACGACCTTGTACTCGCCGTCGCCCTTCTCGACCTTCTCGCCGGTCGGGGTGGTGACGGTCTTCTCCGCGGCCGGACGCTCGGCGGAGCGGGACGCCTTCTGCTCGGTGGAGCGCTCGGCTCCGGAGCCGGCGCTCTGCGAGCCGCCGGAGTTCTGCGAGGTCTGCGAGGAGCCGCCGTCCTGGGGCGCGGTGGCGCCGCCGCCGCTGTACGGGGCGTTCGACAGGCCGGTGCCGCAGACCGGCCAGGCGCCCTTGCCCTGGCCCGCGAGCACCTTCTCGGCGATCTCGATCTGCTGCGCCTTGGTGGCCCGGTCGGCCGTCGCGGCGTACTGCGTACCGCCGTAGGCGGCCCAGGTGGAGGCGGAGAACTGCAGACCGCCGTAGTAGCCGTTGCCGGTGTTGATGGACCAGTTGCCGCCGGACTCGCACTGGGCGACGGCGTCCCACTCGGACGCGGTGGCGGCGGAGGCGTTGCCGGCCGCCATCAGCGGGGCGGCGACGGCGACGCCGGTGGCGCCGGCGACGGCGATGGCGCGGGTGGCCTTGGACGGACGACGGTGCTTGCCCTTGCCGGAAAACAGCATGGATGGATCCCCTCACCGACGCCTGCGAGGTGAGCTGTCGGGTTCGGGCCGGTTGAGTTGCCCGGCCGTGTTCCTTGCGGAACACGGCTTCACCCCCAGCCGCGCCGGCCAACTGCCCGGTGCGGCACTTACCTTGGGTCCCCCGCTCCTGCCTGCGGCGCTCGACGCGACGACTGTTCCCGGGCGGCCGCTGGCAGGATTCGGCGTTGCGGCGGCCGGGGCCCGCGGTGGCGGGCGGTCATGACCGTAGACACGCGCTCCGCGGATTTTCAAAGACGATCAGGGCTTCTGAGACCTATCTCTCACGGCTTTTATACCGGACATACAACCCGAACCATGACGTGAACTCCCGCTACTTTTCGCCCGATTCGCCCACGACGTCAAGCTTCTGACCGGGAAGGATGTGGTCGGGGTCGGCGCCGACGGTCTCCTTGTTGTCGGCGTAGAGGGAGCGCCATCCGCCGCTGAGCTCAAGGGAGTCGGCGATGCCCCAGAGGCTGTCGCCCTCGCGCACGGTGTAGGAGCCGTCGGTGGCGCCACGCACCTCACCCTCACCGCGGGAGGCGTGCCGGCCGGAGGACTCGGCCGTACGGCCGTCCGCCGCACCCTCGTCCGCGCTGTCACCGCGGTGCCGGCCGGTGCCGGGCTCCTCGGTCGCGGTGAGCCCCGAAGAACCCTCATTCCGGCCCGACTTGTCCGAGTCGTCGGACTTGGGAGGGGTGGCGGGGGAGCTGCCGGGGTTCGCCGTCCCGCCGGTCGTCGGCGCGCCGGACCCGGAGGACGTGTCGGACTCGGCCGTTTCGTCCGAACTGTCCGACGAAGTGTCAGAGGAGGTCGTCGGCGACGACGACGGGGATGTTTCGGGTGTGGAATCCGGCGATTCAGTCGATTCGTCCGACTTCGTCGATCCGGACAGGCCGGACGACACGGATGACTCGGACGACTCGGGCGCCTCGGGCGACTCCGACGCCCCGTCATCGGTCGTGCCGGCCCCGGTCCCGGTGGACGCCGAGTCGTTGCCCAGTCCCGCGAGCAGGCCGCAGGTCGGCCAGGCCGCGATGCCCTGGTCGGCCAGCACCTGCTCGGCGACTCTTATCTGCTGGGCCCGACTGGCCTGGTCGGCGCTCGACGCGTAGTCGAGCCCGCCGTAGCGCTCCCAGTCCTCCTGGGACAGCTGCAGGCCGCCGTAGTAGCCGTTGCCGCTGTTCTGGCTCCAGGCGCCACCGGTCTCGCACTCGGCGACCCGGTCCCAGTTGGCGCCGTCGGCCGCGTGTGCGCCGCTTGCTCCGAGCAGCGGGATCGCGATGGCGGAGCCGGTCACTCCGGCGGCGACGACGAGGGCCGGGGCCTGGCGGGGGCGACGGTGACGACCGTTCCCGGAGAGCATGCGACAACCTTTCGCGAGACAACGGTGTTCGCGCGACGCGTGGTGCTCGGTGCCGCGCTGATCCGTGAACGTATAGGCATACGATCACTTGTCACAAGTTCATGCCGTGCAGATCACATGAAGATCACAGAGTTGAGCGCGTGTCACTTTTGCGGTGACCGCGTGGCCGTGACGAGCGGTCAGGGCACGGGTGTGAACGACACGGGCAGGGCGCGAAGGCCCCGCATGATGAGCCCGCCGCGCCAGCGCAGTTCGTCCGGGTCCACGGCGAGGCGCAGGTCCGGGAGGCGGGTGAGCAGCGTGGCGAGAGCGGTCTGTCCCTCCAGCCGGGCCAGTGGGGCGCCCAGGCAGTAGTGGATTCCGTGGCCGTAGCCGAGGTGCTGGTTGTCCCGGCGGGAGAGGTCCAGGGTGTTCGGGTCGGCGAACCGCTCCGGGTCCCGGTCGGCGGCGGCGAGGACGACGAGGACCGGGTCGCCGGGGGCGATGTCCTGTCCGCCGATGGTCAGCGGGCGGGTGGCGAAGCGCCAGGTGGCGAGCTCCACCGGGCCGTCGTAGCGCAGGAGTTCCTCGACACCGGTCTCCAGCAGGCCGCGTTCGCCGGCGGCGAGGGACGTCTGCAGGCGGGCCCGCTGCCCGGGGTGGGTGAGAAGGGCGTAGGTGCCGTTGCCGATGAGGTTGACGGTGGTCTCGAACCCGGCGAACAGCAGGATGAAGGCCATGGCCGCGGCCTCGTTCTCGGTGAGGTGCTCACCGTGGTCGGAGGCGCGGATGAGACCGGAGATCAGGTCCTCGCCGGGTCCGGGTTCGGGGGGCAGTGCCTCGCGCTTGCGGTGGATGAGGTCGGCGAGGTAGCCCCGCATCTTCTTCACCGACCGGGCGACGCCGCCCCGGGGCCCGCCGCCGTGACGGATCATCATGCCCGCCCAGTCCCGGAAGTCGTCCTGGTCCTCGCGGGGGACGCCGAGCATGTCGCAGATGGCGTAGATGGGCAGCGGGAAGGCGAACTCGTGGATGAGGTCGGCGGAGCCGGTGCCGGCGAACCGGTCGATCAGATCGTCGGCGAGTTCCTGCACGCGGGGCGCGAACTCGGCGACGCGTCGGGGGGTGAACGCCTTGCTGACCAGCCGACGCAGCCTGGTGTGGTCCGGCGGGTCGATGTTGAGCAGATGCGTCATCAGCTCGGCCTTGCGCTCGCCCGGGATGCCGGTCTTGCCCTTGGCGTGGGCGGGCTCGTCGTGGTGCGCCGGGTTCTTGGACAGCCGCTGGTCGGCGAGGGCCTGCCGGGCGTCGGCGTACCGGGTGACCAGCCAGGCCTCCACTCCGCTGGGCAGCCGGGTCCGGTGCACGGGGGCGTGCTCGCGCAGCCAGGCGTAGGCGGGGTAGGGGTCGCTCGCGAACTCCCAGGTGAAGAGCTCGGGGGCGGGGCTGTGGGGCGTGGGCTGGTCGGTCACCCCTCGACCGTATCCGGGCCCGGACCGGGGTGCCGGTCGCCCTCCCTCCCCCTCCGCCGGGCCGACGCCGGGGTCTCAGCTCTCGGGGTCCTCACCATGCCCGGCGCCCTCGGCGGGACCGGCGCCCTCGGCGTGCCCGGCCCTCGCCGTGCCCGGCGTGCTCGCCGTGCCCGGCATCCTAGGCGCCCTCGCCGTGCCCGACGTGCCCGGCCCCCTCGGCGTCCTCGGCGTCCCTGGCGTCCTCGCCGTGCGCGGTGTCCTCGGTGTCCTTGACGCCCTCTGCCTCCCTGATCGCGTCCCGGTACGTCCGTGCCGCCGCGCGCAAGGCCGCCTCCGGGTCGACGCCCTCGGCCTCGGCGCGGGCCGCCATCGCCAGCAGCTCGTAGCCGATGCCCTCGCCGGAGGGCAGGGGGACGTCCAGTCCCGCCGTGCGCACGCGCGAGGCGAGCTTGGTGGCGAGGGCCAGGCCGGGCTGGCCGAGCGGGACGCCCTCGGTGACCGAGGTGCGGCGCTTCTCGACGGCCTTGGTGCGCAGCCAGTGCTCCTTGACCTCCTCGGGGGTGGTCGCCGTCGCGTCGCCGAAGACGTGCGGGTGGCGGTGGACGAGCTTGGCGACGATGCCGCCGGCCACGTCGTCGACGGAGAAGGGCGCCTCGGGGTGCTCCTCGGCGATGCGGGCGTGGAAGACGACCTGGAGGAGCACGTCGCCCAGTTCCTCGCGCAGTTCCTCGCGGTCGCCGGCCTCGATGGCCTCGACGAGTTCGTACGCCTCCTCGATGCCGTACTTCGCCAGGCCCTCGTGGGTCTGCCGGGAGGACCAGGGGCACTCGGCACGGATGCGGTCCATGACCTGGACCAGGTCGAGCAGGCGGGCGCCCGGCAGGTCGTAGGAGGCGGGCAGCAGCTCCAGGTCCGGCATGCGGACGCGGCCGGAGCCGGCGAGGCGGGCCAGGCCGTCGGTGAGGGCCGGGTCGCCCTCGCCGGTCGCCACGACCACCACCGTGCGGCCGCCGGCACAGGCGTCCACCAGTTCCCGGGCGTCCGGCGAGGCCTCGTCGACCCGTATGCCCGCCTCGCGCAGGTACGGCAGCTGCGGGTGGGCGCCGTCCGCGCACAGCACGCGGTCGGCGGAGCGCAGCGCCTGCCAGGCGGGCCAGGACAGCAGGCCGGGCGCTACGCGGTGGCTGGTGGTGAGCAGGACGATGCGGCCCGGGTCGGGGGCGGTGTCGGGGCTGGTTGCGTTCACGCTTCGAACGTAACGCACGGCACCGGCGGCCCCGGACGCCGCGGGACCCGTTGTACCGCGGGACCGTTGCGGCTGCGGGCCCCGGAGGCAGCCGGGGCTACGCCGTCTGCGCCGGGCCCGCCGCCGTGACCTCGCGCACCCACGGCGTCTTCGCGTCGACGCGGCCGCTCTTCTGGACGTCCCAGGTGCCGTAGCGGGGGTTGAGGTCGACGTTCAGCCGGTCGGAGGCCTCGGACAGGGCCTTCCAGAACGCCGGCTGACCGGTGTCGGTGCCCAGGTGCTCGGCGAGCTTCTGGGCCTCCAGCTGGAGGCGGAGGTTCTCGTCCAGGCGCTCGGGCGGAACGCCGTACTGCTGCAGCCAGACCGTCCGCAGCTCCTGGGCCCCGCCGGCCTGCTGCTCCAGGCCGGCGCGCATCTGCTGGACCTCCTTGCGGGTCACGGTCACGCCCGCGTCCCGGGCGGCGCGGTGCAGCACCCGGTCGAGGACCATGCCGTGCAGGGTGTCGCGGGTGAGGCTGCCGGTGCCGGCGACGACCTGCTCGTACTGGGCCTCGTCCCGTACGGCGGCGCGCTGTGCGTCGCGCACCTCGCCGACCCGGCTCTCCAGCTGGGCGATGGTGATCCGCTGGTCGCCCACGACGGCCGCGGCGCCGGGATGCGCATCGTTTCCGCAGGCGGTCAGGAGGGGTGCCGCGGTGGCGATCGCGGCGGTGAGGAGGAGCGCGGTGCGACGGCGGCGGTGCAAGGAAACCTCCCGGTGGAGATTGTGCGACGGTGCACAAAGTCTTGCGGTGATCGATGGTAGGCAGTGGGCGAGCTCCGGCCAACCCATTCGACCAACGATTCACCGGGACTTCGGGCACCGCCGCGCCGCCCCGCGCGTGGGAGGCGTCAGCCGCGCACCTGGCCCAGCCATTGCAGCGTCCGCCGGATGTCGGCCGCGAGGGGGTGGCCGGGGCCGTGGACGCGTTCCACGTCGTGCAGCAGCCGGGCCAGCGTGTCGTGGGCGGCGGCGCGGTCGCCGAGGGCGAGGAGCAGGTGGCCGATGCGGCGGCGGACGTCGTGGGCGAGGTCCGGGTCGCCGGCGGCCACGTACTGGTTCTCGTAGTACGGCAGGAGCGCGCGGTACTCGGCGAGGGCCGCGGCCGCCTCGCCGAGCTGCTCCAGGCACTGGGCGGCGTCGAAGCGGTGGCGCAGGGACTGCGGGTCGGCCTGGCCGGCCTCGGCGGCGCGCTCGTCGGCGAGGCGGCGCAGCTCGGGCAGGGCGCGCCGGTACTGGCCGTCGTCCATGAGGGTGGCCGCGTACTGCTTGCGCAGGGTGCGCACGACCGGGGAGCGCTCGCCGTGCTGTTCGGCGGCGGTGGGCAGGATCGCGCCGAGGATGTCGACGGCCTGGGTGATGCGGCCCTCGCCGAGGAGGCGCTTGACCTCGTCGACGGCCCGGGCGACGTCGGGCTTCTCGGCCTCGGCGACGGGCGGGACGGGGGCCGGCCGCGGTGCCGGGGTGCGCGCGCGGTCCGGCCACGGCGCATGGGGGCGCACGAAGGGGCGCGTGGGGTCCAGGGGGCCTCCGGTGGGCATGCCGCGGGCGGGCAGGAGCAGCGCCAGGTCCTCGTAGACCTCCTGGGCGGAGGCGGGACGGTGCTGCGGGTCCTTGGCGAGCAGACGCAGGACGAGCGCTTCGAGCGCCTCGGGGACCTCGGGGCGGACTCGGCGCACGGGCAGCGGCGGCTCGTACAGGTGCCGGTGCAGCACGCCGAGCGCCGTGGAGCCCGCGAACGGGACGTCGCCGCTGAGCAGTTCGTGCAGCAGCACACCGAGCGCGTAAAGGTCGGTGTACGGGCCGACGGCGCCGCCCATGGCCTGCTCCGGGGCCATGTAGGCGGGCGAGCCGATGGGGGTGCCGGTGTGGGTGAGGCGGGTGGTGTCGGCGTCCATGACGGAGGCGACGCCGAGGTCGAGGACGGTGACCGTGCCGTCCTGCTTCACCATCACGTTGCGCGGCTTGAGGTCGCGGTGGACGATCGGCACGGCGTGCACGGCGCTCAGCACGGCGCACAGTTGCGCGGCGACCGCGACGGCCCACTGCCACGGGTACGGCTCGTGCTCGGCGAGGTGGTCGGAGAGGTCGGCGCCGTCGACGTACTGCATGACGAGGAACAGCTCCTCGCCCTCGCTGCCCGCGTCGTGCACGGTGACCAGGCCGGGGTGGTCGACCTGGGCGGTCACCCGGCACTCGCGCACGAAGCGCCGGCGCAGTTCGTCCGCCTCCTGGCCGGCCACCTTGTCGGGGCGCAGCAGTTTCACGGCCACGCGCCGGTCGAGCCGCTGGTCGTACGCCGTCCAGACCTGTCCCATGCCGCCCTGGCCGATGAGCGTGGACAGCTCGTAGCGTCCGGCGACGACACGTCCTGTCGTCACGGTCACCTTCCGCCCTCGTGGTTGCCGTCGTGTCTGCGCAGGTAGTCGCTGAGCTCGTCGAGTTCGGCGCGCACCTGGTCGATGCGGGCGGGGCCCGGCTGCCGGGGCGGCGGCGTGGGGGCGGGCGGCTGCGGCATCGGGGGCGGGGTGTGGGGGGTGTGCGGGACCGGGGGCGCATAGGGCGGCGCGGCCGTGTGCGGCACGGTGGTCGCCGTGTAGGGCGCCGGGGGCTGCGGGTAGCCGTACGCCGGTGCGGGCGCCGGCTGCGGGCTGTAGCCGGCGCCGTAGCGGAGCTGGTGGAAGTGGCGCACGTCGGCCGAGAGGTAGTAGGCCATGGCGGCCACGAGGGTGCCGAGGAGCAGGGCCATGCCGGTCCAGCCGCCCGCGGTGTGGATCTCGTCGCCGGGCTCGGTGCCGACCAGGACGAGCGCGAGGGCGTCGGCCACGAGCGCCGCGACGAAGAGCCCCCAGTCCAGCCCCTTGCGCGTGACGATGGCCAGGCGCAGCAGCATCGTCCAGGCGAGGATTCCGATGCTGAGGATCGACAGCGCCACGAACAGCACGCGCAGGAAGACCAACCACCCTGTGGGCGGTGGCTGCTTCACCGGCTGCGTGTAGCCGTGGCCGTGCATGGCTGCTCCTGGGACCTCAAGACGGGCGAATGTCGCTTCGAGCGTATAGGCCGACACGGACAAGCGGTCCCTGGTTGTACCGAACCGTTGTCGTGCTGATCACTTCCCGTCCCCGGACCGTCAGCCGGGCGCGACCGTACCGTCCGTGAGCCCGTCGTACATCCCGCGTACGAGTTGCTCGCCGAGGCGGCCCGCGAGCCTGAGCGCCCGCTCGAACTCGTCGAGGGCGCGGAACCGGTCGCCGTAGCGGCGCTGCTCGCCGAGCGGGAGCCGGGGCAGCTGCAGGCGCCGCACGTCGAGCCGGGTGGCGGTGGAGGCGTAGCTGCTGGCCTGGCGGTTGTTGGCGGTGCCGCGCAGGAAGCCGGCGAGGAACCAGGGGTCGAGCGCCGCGGGGTCGGGGCGCAGCAGCACGAGGTTGCGGCCGAGGGCGGCACCGGCGGTGGCGTCGTCGACCACGCGCGCGACGGAGCCGCCGCCGAGCACCGGGACGACGACGTCCCCGGGTTCGGTCAGCACGGGTTCCTCGTCGCTCTCCGGCAGGGTGCCGGAGGGGCTTGTGCCGGCGAGGACGTCGTGGTCGGTGAGCACGGGTACGCGCGCGTGGCCGCCGTTTCCGCCGGTGCGCATCAGCAGGGCGCCGGCGCGCGCGAGTTCGCCGACGGTGGTCAGCGGCCAGCGGGGTGCGGGCTGTACGGCGTCGGCGGGCGCGGGGGTGAGGTCGGCGGTCAGGCGCAGGGTCTCGCCGAGGCGGGTGCGCACGTCCGTGAGCTGTTCGGCGCCGTCGGCGGCCGCGGGGGGCGGCAGGCGGCGGGCGGGGGCCAGGTCGACGTCGTCGTCGAGGAGTTCGATGACGGGCAGGGAGCGGGCCAGTCCCGGCCGTTCGCCGAGCCGTCCGGTGCGGTCGAAGTGCCGCCAGGAGCCGAGGACGGCCTCGCCCACGGCCCGCCAGTCCGGGCCGCCGCGGCCTTCCCCGGCGAACTGCCCCACGTCGGCGAGCAGCACCTCCGGCTGGGCGGGCGCCTTCTCCGGCCGGCGCAGCACCCACAGGTGGAGCGGGATGTTGTACGGCGGTGCGGCGCCGACCGGCAGCGCGACCACGGCGCGCAGTGCACCCCGGCGCAGCAGGTCGGCCCGGATACGGCGGCCGGAGCGGCGGGAGGCGGCGGCGGGCGGCATGAGGAGCACGGCGGTGCCGCCGTCCCTCAGCCGGGCCAGCGCGTGCTGCACCCAGGCCAGTTCGGACTCGGTGCGGGCCGGGAAGCCGTACTCCCAGCGGGGGTCGTAGGCGAGTTCGTCGTGCCCCCAGTTGCGCTCGTTGAACGGCGGGTGGCACAGGACGGCGTCGGCGCGCAGCCCGGGGAAGGCGTCGGCGCGCAGGGTGTCGCCGGTGGCGGCGCGCACGGTGGCCGGAGTGTTGAGGGCGAGCCGGAGTGCGGTGAGCGCGGCGAGGTCGGCGGCGGCCTCCTGGGCGTACAGCTCCTGGCCGGGGCGGGGGGCGACGGCGCGCAGGAGGGCTCCGGTGCCGCAGGCCGGGTCGAGGACGGTGCGGGCGGGGCCGGCGAGGTCCGCCATGAGGCCGGCGAGGCCGGCGGGGGTGAGCGTGTACTGGCGGGGGTTGGCGTCCAGGTGCCGGCCGAGCAGGAACTCGAAGGTCTGCCGGGCGCCCGACTCGGCGGCCAGTTCGGCCGCGCCGCGCAGGAGGGGGACGGAGGGCAGGAGCGCGGTGCCGGTGGGGGCCTGGACGGCGGGGGACGTCCGCGGGGCCGACGGGGCTCCGCCGGGCCGGGGTACGGCGTGGGCCGTGGCGGGCGTGTTCCCGGCCTGCGGGGCGCCGTGGGCCGCGTCGGGGGTGTGAACGGCGCCGGACGGGTTGGCGCCGGACGGTGTGTTCACAGCGGCCGGTCCGCTCACACCGGCTGCCTCGTGGGTGCGCCCTTCGCCCGGGTCCGCGGGCGCCGCCCCGAAGCGCGGCGTCAGGACCTGCTCCAGCGCCCCCGGCAGCATCGCGGCGAGCCGCTCGTCGGAGCCGGCGCTCAGCTCCAGCCACAGGGTGGGACGGTCGTGGATGAGCAGCAGGACGCAGCCGGCGTGGGTGAGCGCGGCGACCGGGCCCTCGGGGTGGCCGACGAGCTGCTGCCAGACCCGCTCCCGCAGGGGGACCTCGGCGAGCTTGCCGTGTCCGCGCAGCCAGGACTCCACCTCGGCGAGGGCGAAGGAGGGGCTGGTCTCGGTGCCGCCGACGGGCTTCGGGAAGTCGGCGTGACGCCGGCGCCAGTTGCTCACGGCGGCGCGGCCGACGCCGGCGAGCCGTGCGATTCCGGCGGCGGTCACTTCTGTCGCGTTGTCCTGCACCCGCGCGGCTCCCCTCGTCCCGTCCCTGTGTGACGCCGAGCATACCGATGCGCACGTGATCACGGCATTCACGCTCGTGTACACGCGCCATCCTGTGAACCTGGTTGACTCGGTTCACAGGCTCTGGTCTTATTGACCACGCGAACGAGCAGCCGCCGGCAAGGCGGCGGCTGCCGCATTGGGAGGGGACACAGCCATGGGCATGAAGGGCAAGGTCGCGCTGGGCGCCGTCGTGGGGATCGTCGTCATCGGTGCCGTGTCGGCGAACGGCGGCGGCGACGGGGACGGCGGTTCCGGCGACAAGGGTTCTTCGGCCTCCGCACAGCGGCAGTCCGGCGGCGAGAAGGACGCGGGCAAGGCGGAGGACGCCGGGAAGAAGGCGGCGTTCGCGGGGGACGGCGACTTCGAGGTGGGCGCGGACGTCAAGCCGGGCACGTACCGCACGACCGGCAACACCGACTCCATGTGCTACTGGGAGCGGGCCAAGGACGCCTCGGGCGAGATGGACTCGCTGCTGGCCAACGACAATGTGAGCGGCACCAGTTACGTCACCGTCAAGGCCACCGACAAGATCTTCAAGTCGAGCGGGTGCAACGACTGGGAGGCCGTCGACCCGAAGGCGAAGGGGAACCCCGCCGCCAAGATGGCCGGAGACGGCGGCATGTTCGCGGTCGGCGCCGACATCGCCCCCGGCACCTACAAGTCCACCGGCAACACCGACGACATGTGCTACTGGGAGCGCGCCAAGGACGCCGAGCACTCCCTCGACTCGATCATCGCGAACGACAACGTGAGCGGTACGGCGGTCGTGACGATCAGCGCCTCGGACGGCTACTTCAAGACGACCGGCTGCAAGGACTGGCAGAAGACCGGCTGACGGACCGGCCCTCGGGCATCCGGCCCGTCCCGCCACTCGGGCTCACCACCACACCAGGACCAAGGGGAATCCATGCGTCGTACCGCTTTCGCGGCGCTCTGCGTCGTCGCCGCCGCGGCCACCGGACTGACCGGCTGCCTGCCGGGCCAGGACCGGGCGGACGCCGGGCCGGGTACGTCCGGGCAGAAGCCGAACACCTCGGAGAGGAAGACGGGAGAGAAGAAGGAACCGTTCGCCGGGCTGACCGGCGGACAGATCGCGGAGCGGGCCGTGAAGGCCACCGCCGGCGCCGCCTCCCTCCGGATCACGGGTGACGTCCCGGACGACCAGGGCGGCGGCACCATCCGGGTCGACCTGGCCATGGACAGGAAGGGCGAGTGCGCCGGGACGATGAGCGCCGACGGCGAGGGCGAAGCCCGGTTGGTCAAGACCGGGGACGCCGTCTACCTGAAGTACGACGAGGCGTTCCTGCGCGCCCAGAGCGAGGGCGAGTCCGCCGCGGAGACCGACGCGACCGTGGCCATGCTGGCCGGGCGGTGGACCAAGATGTCCGTCACGGGGCAGGACGCCCAGGACATCGCGGCCTTCTGCGACCTGGACACGGTGCTCAGCGGCGCGCAGGACGTCGATTCGGACGCCACGCGGGGCACGACGACCACGGTCGACGGCGCCTCCGCCATCGTCCTGAGCGAGCGGGACGGCACGGACCGGCAGACGCTCTACGTCGCCACCGAGGGCACCCCGTACCTGCTGCGGGTCGACAGCACGTCCGCGACGGACCCCGGCTCCCTGACCTTCAGCGACTACGACGTCCCGGTCCCGGCCCGCAAGCCCGACGGCGAGATCGTCGACCTGGACGCGCTGGCCGGCTGACCGGCCGGGGGCTCACAGCGCGTGCCGCATCCACACGTTGGGCTCGACGTACACCGCGTAGCCGCGCTCCGGCTCGCAGTGCACCGGCACCAGCGCGCCGGGCACCTCGACGTCGCCCGCGGTGTCGAAGGGCAGCCCCGTCCAACGGCGCCACTCCTCAAGGGACGCGGAGACGGTCATGGAGGCCGGGGCCACGGAGTCGAGGGTGGCGCCGGCCCGGGCGTGGACGCGCAGCCAGGGGTCGTGCGGCAGGCCGTCGGGGCGGACGCGGCGGGCGTACTCCTCGATCGGGGTGTGCGGTTCGAGGTGCTTGGCATTGGGGCGGACGGGAGCGACGACCTCGCGGAAGCCGTGCGCGCGGGCGTTGTCGCGCATGGCGGCGAGCATCCGGCCGGACAGGCCGCGCCCCTGGGCCTGCGGGGCGACGACGACGGAGATGGCGCTGACGGTGTCGGGCCGGACGTCCCGGCGCAGGTCACTGAAGGCCCAGACGAGCACCTCGCTCCAGCCGCGCGCGGGCAGGGCGCCGCGCCCTTCGGCGTGGAGCGCGAACGGCACGCTGTAGGCGTGGGCGACGACCTCGCCGTACTCGTCCTCGGCGAACTGCACGTACTCGGGCAGTTCGACGGGTATGCGCGGGTAGTGGGCGTTGCCCGAGAGGTCCTCGACGGCGAACGCGGGCCAGCTGTCGGCCATGTCGCGGACCCGGTCCAGCATCTCGGGGCGCTCGGCGAGACTCGATACCTTCAGCTCCATGGGGTCACCGTAGGCAGCGGGGGCGGGGACCGGAAAGCGGATTTGTGCCCGTCAGCCGCCGCACTGACGCAGCATCGCCTGCCGGTCCGGTGCGGTCACCGCCAGTTCGTACTTGGCGGCGACCTGCGCGAAGCGGACCGCGTACGCGCACCGGACCGACCTGTTCGGCGGAAGCCAGGACGCCGGCCCGGAGTCGCGCTTGGCCGAGTTGGCGCGGCCCTGCACGGGGAGCAGGTTCAGCGGGTCGTTCGCCAGTTGTTCGCGCTTGCTCTCCGGCCATCGCGAGGAGCCCATCTGCCAGCTGTACGACAGCGGCACGACGTGGTCGATCTGGACCTCGCTCGCCTGCTGTTTGCGCCACTCGACGGTCGTGCCGGTGTAGGGATCGTCCAGCGTCATGGCGACGACCACACAGTCGGAGCCGGAGCGGAAGCGCAGCTTCTGGCCGTCTCGTTTCAGCAGGTCGTTCCGCGTGTCACAGCCGTTCCGGGCGAGCGGCACACCGTCGGCCGAGTCCATCCAGGCGTAGCCGAACTCGTCCCGGTCGTACCCCGTCCTGGGGCCGCGCCCCTTGGTCCGCAGGCCCTCGACGAGCTTGCGGGCGGCCGCCTCGGGGCCGTCGCCCACGACCGGGGCGAGGCCGGGCCCGGTGCCGTCCGGGTTGCGCAGCGGGCTGACGGCGTGTCCGGCCGCCGGCGCCTCGGCCCCGCCTTCCGAGGCCGTGGGCCCGTCGCCCTCGACGAGTCCCTCGCATCCGGTGACCAGGGTGAGAGCGAGGGCCGCGCCCGCGGCCCAAACGGTACGGATCCTGCTGTGCCGCCTCATGCGCGCCCCTCCCCTTGCCGTTCGCCGGGATCACCGTAGCGAGAGAGAGGTCCAGACCATAGCGGGCTTTATTGGGCATGCAGGACATATCTGTCGTACCGTCGACAGTGAGCCACGTCTCGGAAGGAGCTCTGCATGGGCATCCTCGACAAAATGAAGAGCATGGCGGGCAAGGACAAGGACAGGTCACGGAAGATGTCCGACGCCGCCGAACGCCAGGTCAACGAGAGGACCGGCGGAAAGTACGAGAAGCAGGTCGACGCCGCGCAGCAGCAGGCCGAGGACAGGCTCGGCTTCGGGCGCGAGCGGGGCGGCGACCGGCCGGAGCAGCAGTAGCGCGCTCCCGTACCCCAGCACATACGGCGAAGCCGTCCACGGGCCCTGTCCCCGTGGACGGCTTCTCTTGTCCCCGGCCGGCTTCTCCTGTCCGTGGACGGCTTCTCCTGTCCCGTGGACGGCTCCGGCGGGCGGGTTACGACCCGAGGACCGAGGTCAGGAACTCGCCCACCCAGGCCAGCAGTTCGCGCCCGACCAGCGGCTTGCCGCCCACCTTCGCGGTCTTCGGGCGCGGCACCAGCACCTGGTGCACGGCCGGCTTGACGACCGTCCCCGGGTACAGCCGCTTGAGCCTCAGCTCCTGGGACTCGCGCAACTCCACCGGCGCGAAGCGGATGTTGCTGCCCTG
This sequence comes from Streptomyces griseicoloratus, assembly GCF_014534645.1. Taxonomy (GTDB): domain Bacteria; phylum Actinomycetota; class Actinomycetes; order Streptomycetales; family Streptomycetaceae; genus Streptomyces; species Streptomyces griseicoloratus. The sequence continues at coordinate 133,251 of NZ_JACVQF010000189.1, read as the reverse complement.
CAGGACGATCTCGCCCACCCCGCACGCCCGCGCCAGCATGCGCAGGCCCGCGACCAGCAGCAGGTTCTCCACCGGCTCCGGCAACTTGCCGTAGCGGTCGACGAGTTCCTCCCGCACGGCCTTGATGTCCGCCTCGCTGTTGGCGGAGGCGATGGAGCGGTAGGCCTGCAGACGCAGCCGCTCTCCGGGGGCGTAGTCGTGCGGGACGTGCGCGTCGACCGGCAGCTCGATCTTGACCTCCAGCGGCGGCTCCTCCTCCACGCCGCCCTCCAGGGAGGCCCGGTAGTCCGCGACCGCCTCGCCGACCATCCGCACGTACAGGTCGAAGCCGACGCCGGCGATGTGGCCGGACTGCTCGCCGCCGAGCAGGTTTCCGGCGCCGCGGATCTCCAGGTCCTTCATCGCCACGTACATGCCCGCGCCCATCTCGGTGTGCTGGGCGATGGTCGCCAGCCGCTCGTGCGCGGTCTCGGTCAGCGGCTTCTCCGGCGGGTACAGGAAGTAGGCGTAGCCGCGCTCGCGGCCGCGGCCGACCCGGCCGCGCAGCTGGTGCAGCTGGCTGAGGCCGAAGTTGTCGCCGCGCTCGACGATGAGGGTGTTGGCGTTGGAGATGTCGATGCCGGACTCCACGATCGTCGTGGAGACCAGCACGTCGAACTTCTTCTCCCAGAAGTCGACGACGACCTGCTCCAGCGCCTGTTCCGACATCTGGCCGTGGGCGGTGGCGATGCGCGCCTCGGGGACGATCTCCCACAGCCGGGCCGCCGCCCGGTCGATGGACTCGACCCGGTTGTGGATGTAGAAGACCTGGCCCTCGCGCAGCAGCTCGCGGCGGATCGCGGCACCGATCTGCTTCTGCTCGTAGGGGCCGACGAAGGTCAGGACCGGGTGCCGCTCCTCGGGCGGGGTGGTGATCGTGGACATCTCGCGGATGCCGGTGACCGCCATCTCCAGGGTGCGGGGGATGGGCGTGGCGGACATCGTCAGCACGTCGACGTTGGCACGCAGCTTCTTCAGCTGCTCCTTGTGCTCGACGCCGAAGCGCTGCTCCTCGTCGACGATGACCAGGCCCAGGTCCTTGAACTTCGTCTCGGAGGAGAACAGCCGGTGGGTGCCGATGACGACGTCCACCGAGCCCTCGCGCAGACCCTCCAGGACCGCCTTGGCCTCGGTGTCGGTCTGGAAGCGGGAGAGCGCCTTCACGTTCACCGGGAACTGCGCGTACCGCTCGCTGAACGTCCCGAAGTGCTGCTGCACCAGCAGTGTCGTCGGCACCAGCACCGCCACCTGCTTGCCGTCCTGGACGGCCTTGAAGGCGGCGCGCACCGCGATCTCGGTCTTTCCGTAGCCGACGTCGCCGCAGATCAGGCGGTCCATGGGGACCGTCTTCTCCATGTCCTCCTTGACCTCGGCGATGGTGGTGAGCTGGTCCGGGGTCTCCGCGTACGGGAAGGCGTCCTCCAGCTCGCGCTGCCAGGGCGTGTCCGCGCCGAACGCGTGCCCCGGCGCCGCCATCCGCGCGCTGTACAGCTTGATCAGGTCCGCGGCGATCTCCTTGACCGCCTTCTTCGCGCGGGCCTTGGTCTTCGTCCAGTCGGCGCCGCCCAGGCGGTGCAGGGTGGGGGCCTCGCCGCCGACGTACTTGGTGATCTGCTCCAGCTGGTCGGTGGGGATGTAGAGCCGGTCGCCGGGCTGGCCGCGCTTGGCGGGGGCGTACTCCACGACCAGGTACTCGCGGGTGGCGCCCTGCACGGTGCGCTGCACCATCTCGATGTAGCGGCCGACGCCGTGCTGCTCGTGGACGATGTAGTCGCCCGACTCCAGGGTCAGCGGGTCGATGGTCTTGCGGCGCCGGGCCGGCATGCGGGTGCCGTCGCGGCCGGCGGCCTTCTGGCCGGACAGGTCGGTCTCGGTCAGGACGGCCAGCTTGAGCGCCGGGTCCACGAAGCCGTAGTCGATCGAGCCGCAGGAGACGTGGACGACGGAGGGGCTGAGTGTGCCGAGGTCGGAGTCCAGGCGGGCGGCGATGCCCTCGCCGCCGAGGACCTCGACCGTGCGGGCCGCCGGGCCGTGGCCCTCGGTGACGTAGACCGTGCGCCAGCCGTCGGCGAGCCAGCCCTTGGTGTCGGCCAGCGCCTTCGCGGTGTCGCCGCGGTAGGTCTCGGGGGCGTGCATGCCGAGCTTGAGGGTGTCCCCCGCCGCGTCAGCGGCATATGTCCCCGTCAGCTCCTCGTCGGCGGCGAACGGCGACACCGACCACCACATCATGTCCAGCTCGCGGGCGCGCTCACGGACGTCCGCGATGGACCACAGGGAGGCGGCGCCGACGTCGATGGGCGCCTCGCCGCCGCCGGCGGTGGCCGCCCAGGACGCCTGCAGGAACTCCTGGCTCGTCGCCACCAGGTCCGTCGCCCGCGTGCGCACCCGCTCCGGGTCGCAGACGACGGCCATGGCGCCCTTGGGCAGCACGTCCAGCAGCAGCTCCATGTCGTCGACGAGCACCGGCGCCAGGGACTCCATGCCCTCCACCGCGATGCCCTCGGCGATCTTGCCGAGCAGTTCGCCCAGCTCGGGGTGTTGCTCGGCGAGGGCGGCGGCCCGCTGCCGCACCTCGTCCGTCAGCAGCAGCTCGCGGCAGGGCGGGGCCCACAGCCCGTGCTCGGCGACTTCGAGGGAGCGCTGGTCGGCGACCTTGAAGTAGCGGATCTCCTCGACGTCGTCGCCCCAGAACTCGATGCGCAGGGGGTGTTCCTCGGTGGGCGGGAACACGTCGAGGATGCCGCCGCGCACGGCGAACTCGCCGCGCTTCTCCACCAGCTCCACGCGTGCGTACGCGGCGGCGGCGAGGGCGTCGACGACCTCGTTCAGATCGGCGCTCTGTCCGGTCCTCAGCGACACCGGCTCCAGCTCGCCGAGGCCCTTGACCTGCGGCTGCAGCACGGACCGCACGGGCGCCACGACGACCGAGACCGGGCCGGTCTCCGGGTCGTCGGGCCGGGGGTGGGCCAGGCGCCGCAGGACGGCCAGGCGGCGTCCCACGGTGTCGCTGCGCGGGCTGAGCCGCTCGTGCGGGAGGGTCTCCCAGGACGGGTACTCCGCCACGCCCTCCGGCGGCAGCAGCGAGCGCAGGGCCGCGGCCAGGTCCTCCGCCTCGCGACCGGTCGCGGTCACCGCCAGCACGGGACGGCCCGTCTCGCGGGCCAGCGCGGCGACCGCGAAGGAACGGGCCGCGGGGGGACCGACCAGGTCGACGTGCATGCGGTTGCCGTCGGCGGCCGCCGCGATCGCTTCCGCGAGGGCGGCGTCCTTGACGACGGCGTCGAGCAGACCGTGCAGGCTCATGAAGGGGGCGCTTTCGTCCGGGGGTGGACAAGGGGGTGGACAACACGACAGGCCCGACACGCGGTGCGGGCCGGGGGTGTCCAGCGTACGACGCTCCGCTCGGCGGCGTCGGGGGCTGTGGATGACGTCCGCTTCTCGGGTGACCTGTGTGGCGGTGAGCCCACCAGGGGCTCCGCCCCCTGAACCCCCGGCCTGTGCCCGCCCACCACCCGACCCGGTCGGCTGAAGGGCCCCGGACAGCGGCGAGCCCGGCGCCGGGAAGTCCGCGAAAGGCTTCCGGCGCCGGGCTCTCCCCCGCAACCCCCGTATGCGGTGGCCGTCGGCCGCTACTCCGTCGCGATCGCGTTCAGCACGTTCATCCGGCCGGCCCGGAACGCCGGGACCAGGGCGGCGAACAGACCCACGAACGCCGAGCCGATGAACACGCCGATGATCGTCGGCCACGGGATGTCGAGGACGTTCAGACCCTCCAGGGCGAGCAGCTTCTGCGCCGTGGCGCCCCAGCCCATGCCCAGTCCCAGACCCAGCAGGGCACCGAAGAGGGCGATGACCACGGACTCCAGGCGGATCATCCGGCGCAGCTGCCGGCGGGAGAGGCCGATCGCCCGCATCAGGCCGATCTCGCGGGTCCGCTCGACCACCGACAGGGCCAGGGTGTTCACCACACCCAGCACGGCCACGATGATCGCCAGGGCCAGCAGGCCGTAGACCATGTTCAGCAGCTGGCCGACCTGGTCCTTCAGCTCCTGCTTGTAGTCGGTCTGGTCCCGGACCTGGTACTGCGGGTACTGGTCCAGCGACTTCTTCAGCGCCGCGTACGCCTGCTCCTCCTGGCCGTCCTTGGCCTTGGCGAACATGATCGTGTTCGGCGGGATCCTGTCGGCCGGCACGTACTTCCGCATCGTCTCGATGCTGATGTACCGCGCGCCCTGGTCGATGGCGGTGTCGTCGTCCGTGATGGCCGCGACCTTCAGCTTCGCCGTCTCGCCGCCCTCGAAGGCGACGGAGACGGTGTCGCCGACGCCCACGCCGTGCTCCTTGGCGTAGTCCGAGCCGACCGACATGGAGTCCGGGCCGTAGGCGTCGGCCAGCGAGCCGGCCGTGGTCGGGCGGCGCAGGTCCTCGGCGTACGTCGGGTCGGCGGCGGTGACGCCGTCGTCGTCCTTCTTGCCGTCGGGCGAGGTCAGCGTGGCGTCGAGCATCTTGTAGCGGGTGACGTGCTCCAGGCCCTGCGTCTGCTGCATCGCCTTCTCGGCCTGCGGCACGATCCGCTGGTTGCCCTGGACGATGAAGTCCGCGCCGACCGACTTGTCCAGCTCGCTGGTGGCCGAGGCGACCATGGAGGAGCCGACCACCGACAGGCAGGCGACCAGCGCGAGGCCGATCATCAGGGCCGCGCCCGTGGCGCCGGTACGGCGCGGGTTGCGCAGGGCGTTGCGCTCGGCCATGCGGCCCACCGGCCCGAAGGCCCGCAGCAGCACCGCGCTGATCACCCGCACCACACCGCCGGCCAGCAGCGGGCCGATGACGACGAAGCCGATCAGGGAGAGCACGATGCCCACGCCCAGCATCGACGCGCCGTCGCCCGCCTTGTCGGCCGTACCGGCCGCGTAGAGGGCCGCGGCGCCGGCGCCGGTCAGCACCAGGCCGATCAGGCCCCGGATCCAGCCGGCCTTCCCGTCGGCGGGGGTCCCGGCGTCGCGCAGCGCGGCCATCGGGGAGACCTTGCCGGCGCGGCGGGCCGGGAGGTAGGCGGCGAGGACGGTGACGACGACACCGAGGACCAGGCCGACCACGGGCGTCGTCGCCTTCACGGTCAGGTCGTCCGTGGACAGGTTCATGCCCGCCGCCGACATCAGCTTCATCAGGCCGACGGCGATCCCGACACCGGCCGCGACACCGAGGACGGAGCCGACGACGCCGAGGAGCAGCGCCTCGACCAGCACCGAGCGGTTGACCTGCCGGCGGGAGGAGCCGATGGCCCGCATCAGGCCGATCTCACGGGTGCGCTGGGCGACCAGCATCGAGAAGGTGTTGATGATCAGGAAGATGCCGACCAGGAAGGCGATCCCGGCGAAGCCGAGCATGGCGTACTTGATGACGTTCATGAACTCGCCGACGTCCTTGCGGTTCTCGTCGGCGCTCTCCTTGGCCGTCTGGATCTTGTACGTGCCGTCCAGGGCCTCGGAGACGTTCTTCTTCAGCTGCGCGTCGGAGACACCGGACGCGGCGGTGACGTTGATCTGGGTGAACTTCCCCGTGCCGCCGAGCAGTTCGCGCTGGGCGGTGGCGGTGTCGAAGTAGACGACGGCCGCACCGGGGTTGGTCACCGTGAAGGAGGCTATGCCGACGATCCGCGCCCTGAAGTCGCCGGTCTGCGCGATGGTGCGCAGTTCGTCGCCGAGCTTCAGGTCGTGCTTGTCGGCGGTGTCGGAGTCGACCATCATCTCGGTCGGGCCGCGCGGGGCGTGTCCGGAGGTGATCTCCATCGACCGCAGGTCGTTCTTCGTCCAGTTGCCGGCGAGCGTCGGGGCGCCGTTGGTGGCGCCCACGTTGTCGTTGTCACGGTCGACGACGGTCACGTTCGCCGAAGCGACCGCGCCCTCCACCGACTTGACGCCCTCGGCGGAGCGGACCTGCTCCAGCATGGACGCCGGCAGCGAGGCGGGCACCCCGTTCTGCGGCGTGTCCTCGGCCTCGGCGTCCTTCGGCGCGACCGTCACGTCCGACGACGTGACCGCGAAGAGCTTGTCGAACGTCGTGTTCATCGTGTCCGTGAACACGAGCGTGCCGCACACGAACGCCACCGACAGCAGCACCGCCACCGCCGACAGCGCCATGCGGCCCTTGTGCGCGAAGAAGTTGCGCAGCGAGGTCTTCACGACGGTCATGACGTGCGCCCCCGGGCGTCGAAGTCCTTCATCCGGTCCAGGACGGCGTCCGCGGTCGGCTTGTACATCTCGTCCACGATCCGGCCGTCGGCGAGGTACAGCACCCGGTCGGCGTAGCTGGCGGCCACCGGGTCGTGGGTGACCATCACGATGGTCTGGCCCAGCTCGTCCACCGAACGGCGCAGGAAGCCCAGCACCTCGGCGCCCGCGCGCGAGTCGAGGTTTCCGGTCGGCTCGTCACCGAAGATGATCTCCGGCCGGGCCGCCAGCGCCCGCGCCACGGCGACCCGCTGCTGCTGGCCGCCGGAGAGCTGGGTCGGCCGGTGCTTGAGCCGCCCGGCGAGCCCCACGGTCTCCACGACCCGGTCCAGCCACGCCCGGTCGGGCTTGCGGCCGGCGATGTCCATGGGCAGCGTGATGTTCTCGATCGCCTTCAGCGTCGGCAGCAGGTTGAACGCCTGGAAGATGAAGCCGATCCGGTCGCGGCGCAGCTGGGTGAGCTTCTTGTCCTTCAGCCCGGTGATCTCGGTCTCGTCGAGGTAGATCTGCCCGCTGCTGACGGTGTCGAGGCCCGCCAGGCAGTGCATCAGCGTGGACTTGCCGGACCCCGAGGGACCCATGATCGCGGTGAACTGCCCGCGGGCGATGTCCACGTCCACGTGGTCGAGGGCGACGACCCGGGTCTCCCCGGACCCGTACGCCTTCACGAGCTGCCGCGCCCGCGCGGCAACGGCCGTACGCCCTCCAGTGCTCCCGTGCCTGGGAATGGTCACGGCCGATGTCATGGCAAGTCTCCTATGTCGGTCATCAGATGGGCCGCCGGTGCCGACGGCGGCGTGGTGCTGTCGGATGCGGTGGTCCGGGCCGGCTGTGCCGGGCCGCGCGGTTGCTACGTCGATGAGTCTGACGGCAACCGGGTGCCGTCCGCGCTGGTGTTCAGCGCAGTCTTTCCCTGGGGAAAACCCCACCCCCGTGGCTGTGGTGCGCCGCCCCCCAGCGGCGTGAAGCCAGATTAAGGACGACGCGGGCGCCCTCTCGTCCTCCGTCGGTACGAACCCTCCCCGAGCCGTAGTACGGAGGTACCCCTAGGGGCAGTCCACCCCTCGGTGGAGGACGCCTCGGGGTCGGCTCCCCCTCGGACCCGTCCACTGTCCACCCTGCCGCTGCGTCAGGCTCAAGTGCGAAGCTGGTCCCGGCAACTGGATGCATGGGGAAACCAAGGGAGGGACCCGGGGTGGGCAGCACCAGACCCGCGGTACGCAAGGCCGCGCAACCCGCCGGTGCGAACCGGCGCGGTGCCGTCGTCGCCGCTCTCATGCTCGCGATGGCGCTGGCGGCGCTGGACTCGACCATCGTCTCCACCGCCGTACCGCAGATCGTCGGCGACCTCGGCGGGTTCTCCGTCTTCTCCTGGCTCTTCTCCGGCTATCTGCTGGCCGTCACGGTCACCCTCCCCGTCTACGGCAAGCTGTCCGACACCTTCGGCCGCAAACCGGTGCTGGTGGCGGGCGCGGTGGTGTTCCTGATCGGCTCCCTGCTGTGCGCGCTCGCCTGGAACATGGGCGCGCTGATCGCCTTCCGCGTCGTCCAGGGACTGGGCGGCGGCGCCCTCCAGGGCACGGTGCAGACCCTCGCCGCGGACCTGTACCCGCTGAAGGACCGCCCCAAGATCCAGGCCAAGCTGTCCACCGTGTGGGCGGTGTCCGCGGTCGCGGGTCCGGGACTGGGCGGCGTGCTGGCCGCGTACGCCGACTGGCGCTGGATCTTCCTCATCAACCTGCCGATCGGCGCGGTCGCCCTGTGGCTGATCGTCCGTCACCTGCACGAGCCGGCCCGGGAGACGGACGGCACGCGCGCGCGTGTCGACTGGGCGGGCGCGCTCGCGGTGTTCGCCTGCGGCGGCGTCCTGCTCACCGCACTGGTGCAGGGCGGGGTGGCCTGGCCGTGGCTGTCGCCGCACTCGCTGGTCTTCTTCGGGACGGGCCTCGTCCTGCTGGCGGCCGTCGTGGTGATCGAGCGCCGGGCGGCGGAGCCGATCATCCCCGGCTGGGTGTGGCGGCGCCGCACGATCGCCGCGGTGAACCTCGCGCTCGGCGCGCTGGGCCTGCTGATGGTGGCGCCGACCGTGTTCCTGCCCACCTACGCCCAGTCCGTCCTGGGCCTGGCCCCGGTGGCCGCCGGTTTCGTGCTGTCCGTCTGGACGCTGAGCTGGCCGGTGTCGGCGGCGCTGAGCCAGCACGTGTACCGCAGGATCGGCTTCCGCAACACCGCCATGCTCGGCATCGGCACGGCCGCGCTGATCCTGTTCGCCTTCCCCTTCCTGCCCTACCCGGGCCAGGCCTGGCAGCCGGCGCTGCTGATGCTGCTGCTCGGCGCCGCGCTCGGCCTGTTCCAGCTGCCGCTCATCGTCGGCGTCCAGTCGACGGTCGGCTGGGCGGAACGGGGTACGGCGACGGCGTCCGTCCTGTTCTGCCGGCAGACCGGGCAGACGGTGGGCGCGGCCGTCTTCGGCGCGGTCGCCAACGGGGTGCTGGCCGCGCGGCTCGGCGGGGCGAGCGACCTGGACTCGGTGACGCGGGCACTGGATTCGGGCACGGCCGACGAGTCCGTACGGCGGGCGATCGCCGACGCCGTCCACGCGGTCTACCTCGGAGCGGCGGGGGCCGCGGCCCTGGCCTTCCTGGTGCTGCTGGTCCTGGCGCCGCGGAAATTCCCGGTCCTCACGGACTGAATGCGCGGGCCGGCACCCCCGAAAGGCCCAGGTTAACGCGGGTAACACCTGTGCTCCGGCACAGCAAGCGCATACCGACCGACCAGTTTGGCGAAAACCCGGCGCTCCCCCGAACCGGCGAGTAGCGTGCGTGGCCCCCGCCACCCCCCAACTCCCTGCGGTCCGCCGCACCGGACCCGAGCCGCGCAAGGAGCACCGGGATGTCCTACGACCCGTCCCCGTCGTATCCCCCTCCGTCGTACCGACCCCCGTATCCCCCTCCGTCGAACCGCCCCGCGCCGTCGTACCCGCCCCCGCCGTACCCGTCCGGACCGCACCCGTCCCCGCCCCCGTACGGCACCCACCCCTGGCAACCGGCCGGTCCCGGCCCCCTTCCCGACCCCGGCCCCGGTCCCGGCCACCCCGGCCTCGGCGAGCCGCGGGCGCCGCGGCGGGCCGCGCTCGGGCACCACAGCGACCTGCGGATCCTGCGCAGCGCCTACCGCTGGCAGCGGCGCACCGCCACGCTGACCGCCCTCGGCTACTTCACGCTCTTCCTGATCCTGTCCGCGTACGCCCCCGGCTTCATGACCGGCGACGGCGCCGGCGGACTGCCCACCGGGATGCTGCTGGCCCTGCTGCAACTGCCCGTCACCTGGCTGGCGATCGGGCTGTACGAGTACACCGCCCGCCGCCATGTCGACCCCCTCGCGGACCGCATCCGCAAGGAGGCCGAACTGGACGCCAGACGGGAGGCGGGACGATGACGGAGTTCAGCGGCAACGCCCAGACGATGTCCCTGGTCGGATTCACCGCCGTCGCCACCATCACGCTGCTGCTGTGCGTGATGACCGGCCCGGACCGCGACGACATCGACGAGTTCTACACCGGCTACGGCTCCCTGTCCCCCATGCGCAACGGCCTGGCCATCGCCGGCGACTACATCTCCGCCGCGACCGTCCTCGGCACGGGCGGCGTCATCGCCCTGTTCGGCTACGACGGCATCGTGCTGGCGCTCAGCACCGCCCTGTCGCTGATGCTGCTGATGTTCCTGCTGGCCGAACCGCTGCGCAACGCGGGCCGGTTCACCATGGGCGACGCCCTCGCCCGCCGGATGCCGGGACGCAGTGTGCGCATCGCCGCCTGCGCGGTGACCATCGCGGCACTGCTGCCGCTGATGCTGGTGCAGCTCGCGGGCGCCGGCCAGCTGCTCTCCTTCGTCCTCGGCTTCTCCGGGGAGTCCCTGCAGACCGGCTGCATCATCGGACTGGGCGCCCTGATGATCAGCTACGCGGCGATCGGCGGGATGAAGGGCACCGCCCTCATCCAGATCCTGAAGATGGTGATGCTGCTCGGCTCCGGTGCCGTGGTCGCCGCGCTGATCCTGAACCGCTTCGACTGGGACCCCGGCGCACTGTTCGACGCGGCCGCCGCCCGCAGCGGCGCGGGACCGGCGTTCCTGAACTCGGGACTGGAGTTCGCGGGCGGACCCCACCCCGAGGTGGACATGATCACCTCGCAGCTGACCGTCGTCCTCGGCGGCGCCTGTCTGCCCCACGTCACCATGCGCATGTACACCGCCTCCTCCGCCCGCCAGGTGCGCCGCTCGATGTCCTGGGCGGTCTCCGGCGTCGCGCTGTTCGTCCTGGTCATCACGGTCGTCGGGTTCGGGGCGACCGCGCTGGTCGGACGGGCCGTCATCGCCGGGATCGACCCGCAGGGCAACACCGCCTATCTCCTCGGCTCCCAGGCCGCGTTCGGCGCGGAGGTGTCCACGGCGGAGACCTTCCTGTTCACGACGGTCACCACGGCCGTCTTCCTCACCCTGCTCGCCTCCGTCGGCGGCATGATCCTCGCCTGCGCCAACTCCCTCGCCCACGACGTGTTCGCCACCCGGGTGCAGGAGATGTCACCGCGACGCGAGATGACCCTGGCCCGGGCCTCCGCGCTGGCCGTCGGCATCCCCGCGATCATCCTGGCGACGCTGGTGCAGCACCGCAGCCTCCAGCCCCTGGTGACCCTGTCCTTCTGCCTGGGCGCCTCGGCCATCGCCCCCGCACTGGTCTACGGCCTCTTCTGGCGCCGCTACACCCGCGCCGGAATGCTCAGCACCCTCATCGGCGGCTCCCTGGCCGTACTGCTGCTGATGCCGGGCACCAACCTGGTCTCCGGCTCACCCGTCTCCGCCTTCCCCGACGCCGACGTCAACTGGTTCCCGTTCACCACGACGGGCCTGGTCTCCATCCCGCTGGGCTTCGCCTGCGGCTGGCTGGGCACGATGCTCTCCGGCCGGCGCAAGGCGGAGGAGCAGCGCCGCCAGTACGAGGCCGTGGAGGGGTGGATCCTGGCGGGCGCGGTACGCCGGGGCGACTGAGAAGGCACGGACGGCGTACGGGCAGGGCCGACGCGGCCCCTCGGCCCACGGCCCTGCCCCTCGGTCCTGCTCCTCGGCCCACCGCCCTGCCCGTCATTCCACGGCCCTGCCCGTCAGCGAACCGAGGCTGCTGCGCGCGTGGTCCATGTCGGCCTGCATGTCCTCCCACCGCTCCCCGTGCTCGTGCAGCAGCCGCTCCGTCTCCCGGGCGATCCGCTCCGCCCGCACCCGCGCCCCGTCGACCACCTCGAAGGCCCACGCCCGGGCCTCCTCCTGCCGGCGCCCGGCCCACGCCCGGGCGTCGGCCAGGTCCCTCTCCGCCTCGGCCAGTTCCCGCTCCGCGCGGGCCAACGGCTCCGCGTACCGCGCGGCCAGGGCCGCCACCCCCTCGGCCTCCGCCCGCTCGGCCTCGGCCCAGCGCTCGGCGTGCTCCCCGGCCTGCTCGTCGAGGACCGCCGAGGTGCGCCGGCGCGCCTCGCGCACCACGGCCAGCGCCGCACGCCGGCCCTCCCGCACCTCGCGCCGGACGGCGATCCGCACCTCGTCGGCCTCCGCGCGCGCCGCGAGCAGCCGCCGGCGGGCAGAGTCGTCGGCCTCGCCCCGTACCGCGTCCGCGTGCGCCTGTGCGGCCTCGCGCACGCCGGTCGCGTACGCCTGCGCCTGTGCCGACAGGTCCTCCGCCGCGCGCCGCGCGCTCTCCCGAAGGGCCTGCGCCTCCTCCTGCCCGAGCTCGAAGATGCGCCGCGCGCGCTCCCCGAGCGACTCGTAGGTCTGCGGGGCGAGTCCCGCCAGCGTCTCCCGCAGCCGGCCCAGCTCCGTCTCCATCTCACGGGCGAGCACGGTGAGCCGTGCGGCCCGCTCCCAGGCGGCGTCCCGTTCCTCGGACAGCGCCCCGGCACACGCGTCGACCTGGTCCGGACGGTAGCCGCGCCCCCGTACGACCACGAAGCCGTGCGGCGACGCCGATGCGCTGCTCATACCGGAACTCCCGTTCGCCCGATTCCATGACAATCCGCGCATATCTTGATGGATCGGACTTGAGCGCTCATAACGCGACACTCCGCGGGAAGGTCACGCACCACGGCCGCACCCCGGCTCACCCCGCCCGCACACCCCGGCCACGGCCACGAAAAAAGGAGGGCCAAAAGAAGGGGCCGGGCCCGGTCGCGTACGACATCGACCGGGCCCGGCCCCAGGTGAGGGCGCGTCAGCGGCGCCTCACAGCAACCCGTCCCACATCTGCTCCAGCAGCACCGACCACCAGCTCTCCGGCGACCCGAGCGCCGCCGGGTCCAGCGAGGCCAGCTGGGCCTGGAAGTCGACCGTCCAGCGGCCCGCCTGCTCCTGGTTCAGCCCGAACCGCAGCCGCCACATCCGGCCCAGCAACGCCAGGCACCGCGCGAACTCCGGCAGCCCGGTGTTCACGAACTGCGGCGGTACGGGCGCACCGCCCGGCCCCGCCTCCACCGGCACCGCCACGATGCTCGCCGTGCCGTACTGCACACAGATCGCCTTGCCGAAGTCACTGCCCAGCACCAGGTACGAGCCCGCGTCCGAGGCCGGCTGCACCCCCCGCTCGGCCGCCAGCTCCGCCAGCGTCGGCACCGGGCGGCCCGGCTGGGCCTGCGCCCAGAAGAACGGGCCCATGTCCATCGGCAGACCCGCCGCCACCAGCGTGTGCGCCACCACCGGCGGCACGCCCTGCCGGGACACGGCGGCCTGCTCGAACCGGAAGACACCGGGACCGAACGCCGCCGCCAGCTCCTGCCCGATCGCCTCCGGCGGAACCGGCGGCACCGGCTGCACGGGCGGCAGCGGAGCACGCACCGGCCCCGGACGCGCCGGACCGTCGGCCACCTGGTGCAGCTCACCCTGATGGGCCAGCAGCTGCTGCATGCCCTGCTGACGGCTCGCGTGATCCGCGCCGTACGGCGCGATGGACGTGATCCGCGCCTGCGGCCACTGCTCCCGGATCATCCGCGCGCAGTACGCGCCCGGCAGCTCGCACGACTCCAGCTCCGTGTGCAGCTCCAGCACCTGGTCCGGCGGCACGTTCATGGCGCGCAGCTCGTGGAAGATCTGCCACTCCGGGTGCGGCGTACCCGGCGCCGAACGCCGGATCAGCTGCTGCTCGGAACCGTCCTGCGCGCGGTAGCGCAGCACCGCCTGGTAGCCGGGGCCGACGGTCGGCTGACCGGCCGGCGGCTGCGGGTAGCCGTACGCCGGCGGCTGCCCCGGGAGGGGCTGACCGGGCGGCGGCATCGCACCGGGCGGCATGGGCCGGGCCGCACCGGGGGCGCCGGGGGCGCCCGGCGGCACGGGCGGGCCGGGCACACCCGGCGCCTGCGGCGGCGGGGGCGTGCCGGGACCGCCCACCGGGGGCGAGGCCAGCACGGTCTGCGCGTGATGAACGGCACCGCTGCCGCCGCCCGACGTGCCCGGCGCGGGGGGCGCACCGGGAGCACCAGGAGCACCGGGGGCGGCCGGGGGCTGCGGCGCACCGGGCGCTCCCGGGGCACCGGGAGGGCCGGGAGGCTGCGGCGCACCGCCGGTCCGGCCGGGGTCGGCCAGCATCGTGGCCGCGTGGTGCACCCCACCCGGGGGCGTCCCGCCCGGGGCGCCCGGAGGCGGCGTACCCGGGGCACTCGGAGGCGGCGTACCCGGACCGGCCGGAGGCTGCGGCGCGCTCGGCGGAGGCGGCGTGCCGGGCCCCTGCGGGCCCTCGGGACCGAGCGAGGACACGAGCTGCGTCGGCACGTAACCGCCCGACGACCCACCCGGCGCGGCGGGCGCCGCGGGCGGCGGAGGCGTGCTCCCCGGCCGCGCGCCCGGCGTCCCCGGAGCGCCCGGCGGAGGCGGCGGGGTCGCACCCCCGCCCCGGCGCGGCGGAGGCGCCGCCTTGCTGGTCGCGGCGTCGGCGATGTCCCCGGCGTTCGACGCGAGCGGCCGGGCCGGCGTCCCCGGGGCGCCCGCGGCCGACGGCAGCGGCACACCCGGAGGCGGCGTACCCGGGGCGGCCGGAGGCGGCGTACCCGGACCGGACGCCGTACCAGGAGGCGGCGTACCCGGCGCCGCAGGCGCGGACGGAGGCGCCCCCGGCACGGAAGCCGCACCCGGCGCCGCAGGCGCAGGCGCCCCCGCCCCCGTCGGCGCAGGCGGCGCAGCCGGCGCGCTCGGCACACTCGGCGCGTTCGGATCGTCGATCGCCGGCGCGAGCGCCGTCGGCGGAAGCTGACTGCCCCCCGACATCAACGTCGTCTTGGCATCCGGCGCCGCAGGCGGCGGCGTGTCGTCCCCGGTGCTCAGCGGCGGCGCGAACACCGTCTCCGGCAACGGCACGGAACGGTCGTCCCCGCCGTCCGCGTTGGTGTCCGTCCCGGCCCACGGCGTCGCCCCCGCAGGCGAACCAGGCGCCCCGGAACCGCCGGCACCGCCCGACCCGGCCGCCGGCCACGCCGCGCCACTCCCCGAGGAACCCGGCGCACCCGGCGCACCCGAGCCCGACGGACCGGCGGAAGCCCCCGCCGCGGCCGACGGAACCCCGGCCTGCGTCTCGGGCAGCGCACCGGCCCCCGTGCCACGCTGCGCCTCACCCCGCCGGTCGGGAACACCCATCCGGTCCGCCGCCTCCTGCAACCACTCCGGCGGAGTCAGCAGGAACGACGTCTGGTTCAGGTCCACCCGGGCCGGCGGCGCGGGCGCCGGCTCCGGAGCCGCGTCGGGACGGCCGTACTCCTCCTCGTACCGGCGGATCACCTCGCCCACCGCCAGCGCCGGCCACAGCGTCGCCTCACCGCTGTCCCGCGCGATCACCAGCCGCTGCGCGCCCCCGTCCGAACGCGGCCCGTCCGCACGGTCCTCGGCCCACACCACGAACCCGAGCTCGAACTCCCGCACCCGCACCTCACGGTGCTGGTACGACGGCACATCACCGTTGATCCACTCTTCCGCGCGCTCCTGCGCCTGCGCGAACGTCACCATGCCCCGCTCACTCCCCTACCGACGACGCGGGCACCGCTCGCGCGAAACCGCCGTCCACCATCAGGTTCGCCACCGTCTCCAGCTCCGGCGGCGACCCCGCCAGCCGCGACAGGAACGCGTCGAAGTCCTCACCGCACGGCACCAGCAGCCGCTCCACCCGCTCCGCCGGCGACCACGAGGCGTCCACGTCCCGCGCGTCGTCGTACGCGCAGAACCACACCGAACCGATCCGCTCGCCCTTCACCTTCACGGCCAGCAGACCGCCCTGGACGAACCCGACCCCCAGGAAGTCCTTCGTCAGATGGTCCCGCAGACACTTGTTGACGTACACCAGGTCGTTGACCGCCGCCTCCTCACGCACCGTGAAGAACGGCTGGTCGACCAGCAGCCCCAACTCCGCGTCCAGCGCCGTCCCCACCGGCGCGCAGCCGCCCGCCGCCTTCAGGAACGACCGGTACGCACCCGGCAACCGGTACCCGAGGTCCTCCTCGACCCCCTGCACCTGCTGCTCCGTCACCGCCACACCCGACTTCGGCAACCCGAAGTGCGCCGGACGCGTCTCCTGCAACGGCCGCGTCCCCCGCTTGCCCTGGTCCACCGCCGCCGTCGCGATCCCGCCGTGATGCCGCAGCAGCGCCTTCACCTCGACCGGGACGAGCTCCATCCGCCGCGACCCCACCACGTGATGCCACGTCCAGCCGTGCGGCGTCGCCACCGCAGGCACCGTGTCCCACAGCTCATGACCCGACGCCGCCAGCGCCGCGTTCGCCGACACGTAGTCCGTCAGCCGCAACTCGTCGACCCCGAACCCCTCCGGCGGCTCCGCGACCTCCGCGGCCGCCCGCGCATAGGGCGAGAAGTCGGGGTAACCACGCTCGTCCACCCGCACCCCTCTGGGATGACGGGCCGCCCTGACCGGATCCGGGAAATGCACTACCTGCCCGGCGTAGGCCGCGTTCGGCGGCGCGGCTTGCTGCCCGAGCCGACCTGTCGTCATGGCGGTTGCCCCCTGCGGCGTCTGTCCGTCTCGACTGTCCGTCTCGACTGTCTGGCTGTCTGGATCACCGCATGGAATCGCGGTGCCGACAGCCTATGCGGTACGACGACACCGGTCACCGGGCACCGGCAAGCAGCCCCTCCGCTTCCGTGACCAGCCGTCACCCCAGCGTGACAGACCGCCCATACCCGGGCGTGTCACCCCGCCCCAGCTTCCCCAGCCGCCACGGGATTTGGCACTCTGTGACCTCCGGGGGGATGCTCAGGAGGGGATGATGATCATGAGTGCGACGCAGACGGGGCCGCACACCGGCCACTCCGGCGACCCCCGGACCGGAGACCCACGCATCGGCTGGAGCGCCGCCGAGACCCCCCACGCCCCCGCGCTGCGCCACCGCCGCGACGGCATCCTGCCCACCGTCGCCGCCGCCCTCTCCGTGCGCGGCACCACCCTCACCGGCACCGCCACCCGCGCCGACACACCCCCCGCCCTCCACCACCTCGTCCAGGACTTCCTCGACACCCTCACCAGCAGCCAGCGCGACCGCTTCACCGGCCGCTGCGCCGAGACCATCCTCATCTCCCGGCACCTCACCACCGCCGACGCGGCCCGCAGCAAACGCGCCTCCCGCAGACCCATGACCAACGGCGAAGCCCGCAAAGCGCTCAAACACGCCAAACTCACCACCCGCCGCATCCGCGAGGACGGCGACCCCCTCCACGGCAGCTTCGCCGCCCCCTGCCGCGCCTGCACCGCCCTCACCGCCCACTTCGGCGTCCGCATCATCGACCCCACCACCGACGACTGACGACGACCCACCCACGACGACCGGAACGAACCAAGGGCAGATGCACGCCGACCGCACCTCCACCACCCGCTTCCCCGTCCCCGTCGACGCCGCCCTGCGCGCCGCCGGATGGCAACCCGGACGCTGGGACATCAAACAGGCCGAACTCTGGGCCGACGCCCTGCGCGAACACACCTCACCCGCCGGACACCGCCACACCGTCTTCCCCGCCGCCGTCGAAGCCTGGGCCGAATTCGGCGGCCTGAACATCACCCCCACCGGCCCCGGCCGGCAGATCGCCCCCGCCGCCCTCCACCTCGACCCCCTGAACGGCCTCCACATGGCCCGCACCCTCGGCGACCTCGGCCGCGCCCTCGACACCGAGGTCAGCCCCCTCGGCACCGAGACCGACACCCAGGCACTCCTCGCCATCGACGCCCAGGGACGCGTCTACGCCCTCGACCACACCGGCGACTGGTACCTCGGCCCCGACATCGACCAGGCCCTCGCCGCCCTCGTCTCCGGCACCCAGCCCACCCGCCTCACCACGGGCTGACCCCCGGCCGGACCTACGACGCCGGAATCACCGCCGACACGCGGAAGCCCCCCGCATCCGTCGGCCCCGACACGAACACACCCCCCAGAGCGGTCACCCGCTCCTTCATCCCCACCAGCCCGTTGCCCCCCGACGGCAACCGCGCCGACGACGCCGACGACACCTCCGGCGGCGGCTCGTTCTCCACCTGCATCGCGATCTCCGACACCCGGTGCGCGAGCCGCACGTACGTCTTCGCCCCCGCCGCGTGCTTGTGCACGTTCGTCAGCGCCTCCTGCACCACCCGGAACGCCGTCTGCTCCACCTCCCGCGCATACGACCGCTCCTCCCCCTCCACCGACAGAGCCACGACCATCCCCGCGGCCGCCGACTGCCCGATCAGCTCATCCAGCTCCGACAGGCACGGACCCTCCGCCCGCCCCTCGTCCTCCGCGGCGCGCGAAGCCGCCGCGGCGGCCGCCACCCCCACGGCGGCCAACGGCACCGACGGCCGCTCCCGCGGCCCGCTCTCCCCACCGCTGCGCAGCACCCCGAGCATCTCCCGCAACTCGGTGAGCGCCTGCCGGCCCATGTCCCCCACCAGCGCCGCGTTCTTCACGGCCTTCTCGGGATCCTTCCGCGCAACGGCCTGCAGCGCGGCGGCATGCACCACCATCAGACTCACCCGGTGCGCGACGACGTCGTGCATCTCCCGCGCGATCCGCGTCCGTTCCTCGTTGCGCGCCCACTCGGCCCGCTCCTCCGCCCGCTCCGCGAGCAGCTGCAGCTCCCGCTCCAGACTGTCCGCCCGCTCCCGCAGGCTCTCCATCAGCCGGCGCCGGGCCCCCACGTACATGCCCAGCAGCACCGGCGGGGCGGTCACCCCCAACGAGGCGGTGATCGACGCGAACGGCACGAACCAGTCCCCCAGGTCCAGGTCGTCCCGCGCCATGTCCTGCCGCACCCGCACGAACATCACGATGAACGTGCCCAGCAGCGACATCCCCGCCAGCGAACCGATGATCCGGCGCGGCAGCTCCGACGCGGCCAGCGTGTACAGGCCGACGATGCCCATCAGGAAGCCCATCTGGGCCGGCGTGACGGCGATCGCCACCAGCACGACCGCGATCGGCCACTTCCGCCGCACCACCAGCACCGAACCGGCCAGCAGACCGAAGACGACCCCCGCCGCCCACGGGATCCCCGCGTCCCGCGCGAACGGAACCCCCTCCGCCGCACACTCGAAAGCGGACACGACAGCAAGGCCCACATCGAGCACCGCACCGCGCCGCCTGTCCCACCACCAAGGCCCACCTCGGGCCGGTACGTGGTCTTCCCCCGTCGTGGTCATGCCTCCAGCCTACGGGCGCCGGACGGTGCATTTCCGGTGACTTTCGACAAGCGATACGACGCGATACCCCTCGACCAACCGAAAGAACATCGACCCGAGCCACCGGGGTTGCCTGCGCATCGATGTGCGCAACGGAGCAGACCTGTACCGTCGCATCGAAGGCTGGTGGTACGGCATAGTAGGTGCTGCTTCCGCGGCCGATCTACGGAATCGGACATAGCGGCGATCCCGGGTCGTCTAAGGGCAAGACGTCAGATTTTGGTTCTGATCATGGGGGTTCGAGTCCTCCCCCGGGAGCCCACACTCAGTTCGGGCCCTCACCTCCGGGTGGGGGCCCGCGCTCATGCCCCCCGTGAACACCCCCGGTATCCTGCGGATGTCCACCCCCACCCCACAAAGCCGAAGGGCATCCCGTGAGCGCCATTCGCCCGGCAGCCGTCGTCGTTCTCGCAGCGGGTGAGGGCACCCGTATGAAGTCGGCCACACCCAAGGTCCTGCACGAGCTGTGCGGCCGGTCCCTCGTGGGGCACGTGCTCGCCGCGGCCGGTGAGCTGAACCCCGAGAACCTGGTCGTCGTCGTCGGCCACGCCCGTGAGAAGGTCACCGCGCACCTCGCCGAGGTCGCCCCGGACGTCCGTACCGCCGTGCAGGAGCAGCAGAACGGCACCGGGCACGCCGTCCGGATGGCTCTGGAGGAGCTGGGCGGTCCGGTCGAGGGGACCGTCGTGGTCGTGTGCGGTGACACGCCGCTGCTGACCGCCGAGACGCTGCGGCAGCTCGCCGACACCCACTCCGCCGACGGCAACGCGGTGACGGTGCTGACGGCCGAGGTGCCGGACGCGACCGGTTACGGCCGGATCGTGCGGGACGGGGCGTCGGGTGCCGTGACCGCGATCGTGGAGCACAAGGACGCGAGCGACTCGCAGCGGGCGATCCGTGAGATCAACTCCGGGGTGTTCGCCTTCGACGGGCAGTTGCTCGCGGACGCGCTGGGGAAGGTGCGGACGGACAACAGCCAGGGCGAGGAGTACCTGACGGACGTCCTCGGGATCCTGCGCGAGGCCGGTCACCGGGTGGGTGCCTCCGTGGCCGCCGATCACCGGGAGATCGCCGGGATCAACAACCGGGTGCAGCTCGCCGAGGCCCGCCGGATCCTGAACGACCGGCTGCTGACGCGGGCGATGCTGGCCGGCGTGACGGTGGTGGACCCCGCGACGACGTGGGTCGACGTGACCGTGACCTTCGAGCAGGACGTGCTGGTGCAGCCGGGGACGCAGTTGCTGGGTGCCACGCATCTGGCCGAGGGCTGCGAGGTCGGGCCGAACTCGCGGCTCACCGACACCCGCGTGGGTGCCGGGGCGCGCGTCGACAACACGGTGTCCGTCGGGGCCACGGTGGGCCCGCAGGCGAGTGTGGGGCCGTACGCGTATCTGCGGCCGGGTACGCGGCTCGGGCTGAAGGCGAAGGTCGGTACGTACGTCGAGACCAAGAACGCCTCCATCGGCGAGGGCACGAAGGTGCCGCACCTGTCGTACGTGGGTGACGCGACGATCGGCGAGTACTCGAACATCGGTGCCGCGAGTGTGTTCGTGAACTACGACGGCCAGGACAAGCACCACACGACGATCGGCTCCCACTGCCGTACGGGTTCGGACAACATGTTTGTGGCTCCTGTCACGGTCGGGGACGGCGCGTACACCGCCGCCGGCTCGGTGATCACGAAGGACGTGCCGCCCGGTTCGCTGGCCGTGGCCCGTGGTCAGCAGCGGAATATCGAGGGCTGGGTGGCTCGTAAGCGGCCCGGCAGCGCGGCGGCGAAGGCGGCCGAGGCGGCGTCCGGTGCGCCGGGCGGCGAGGACTGACCGGAAACCGGCGCGCCGAACACGGCGTACCGTGATAAGTGCACATCCGCACCCCACCAGCTGAGACGCCTCCCGCACCCAGCCGGGCAGAGCGTTGTGACGCTCAGCTGCGACACCTCTGAGGAGAAAGTGCTGTGACCGGGATCAAGACGACCGGCGAGAAGAAGATGATGTTCTTCTCCGGCCGCGCCCACCCCGAGCTTGCCGAGGAGGTCGCCCACGAGCTGGGTGTCGGGGTCGTCCCGACGAAGGCCTTCGATTTCGCCAACGGCGAGATCTATGTGCGTTACCAGGAGTCGGCGCGTGGTGCCGACTGCTTCCTGATCCAGAGCCACACGGCTCCGATCAACAAGTGGATCATGGAGCAGCTGATCATGATCGACGCGCTGAAGCGTGCGTCGGCCCGCTCCATCACGGTCATCGTGCCGTTCTACGGTTACGCGCGGCAGGACAAGAAGCACCGGGGACGTGAACCGATCTCGGCGCGTCTGATCGCGGATCTGATGAAGACGGCGGGTGCGGACCGGATTCTGGCCGTGGATCTGCACACGGACCAGATCCAGGGCTTCTTCGACGGTCCGGTGGACCACCTGTTCGCGCTGCCGCTGCTGGCGGACTACGTGGGCGCGAAGGTGGACCGGGAGAAGCTGACGGTGGTCTCTCCGGACGCGGGCCGGGTGCGGGTGGCGGACCGCTGGTGCGACCGTCTGGGTGCGCCGCTGGCGATCGTGCACAAGCGGCGTGACAAGGACGTCGCGAACCAGGTGACCGTGCACGAGGTCGTCGGTGATGTGAAGGGCCGGATCTGTGTGCTGGTCGACGACATGATCGACACGGGTGGCACGATCTGTGCGGCGGCGGACGCGCTGTTCGCGCACGGTGCGGAGGACGTCATCGTGACGGCGACGCACGGTGTGCTGTCGGGTCCGGCGGCGGACCGGCTGAAGAACTCGAAGGTGAGCGAGTTCGTGTTCACGAACACGCTGCCGACGCCGAACGAGCTGGAGCTGGACAAGATCACCGTGCTGTCGATCGCGCCGACGATCGCGCGTGCGGTGCGTGAGGTGTTCGAGGACGGTTCGGTGACGAGCCTGTTCGACGAGCAGTAAGGGTTCTGCGCATCCTGATCCTTCGCGGGTCCTGATCGTTTTGGGTACGGCCTCCCCCACCGAGTAGACTGCTGCAGTTGCTCGGCGAGGGAGGCCGTACTCGTTGGTGGGTACGGCGGTCCGTAATCGACGCGCTCTTCGTAGCAGGCCGTTCGTGGCCGGGTGACCACGTCCGTTTCCCGCTTTCTACGAGGAGTGATCATGTCCGAGGTGAAGATCTCCGCCGAGACGCGCACCGAGTTCGGCAAGGGTGCCGCGCGTCGTATCCGCCGTGACAACAAGGTTCCGGGTGTTCTGTACGGGCACGGTTCGGACCCGCTGCACCTGACGTTCCCGGGTCACGAGCTGCTGCTGGCGCTGCGTACGCCGAACGTGCTGATCGCGCTGGACATCGACGGCAAGTCGAACGAGCTGGCGATCCCGAAGGCCGTGCAGCGTGACCCGCTGAAGGGTTTCCTGGAGCACGTGGACCTGCTGCTGGTCAAGCGCGGCGAGAAGGTCCAGGTCGACATCCCGGTCGTCGCCGAGGGTGAGCTGGCCCCGGGTGGTTACCTGCTGGAGCACGTCCTGGACGCGCTGCCGGTCGAGGCCGAGGCCACGCACATCCCGGAGCAGGTGACGGTGTCGGTGGAGGGTCTGGAGGCCGGTGCCTCGATCCACGCCAAGGACATCACGCTGCCGAACGGCGTGTCGCTGGCGGTCGATGAGGACGCGGTGGTTCTCCAGGTGCTGGCCGCGCAGGCCGAGGAGGCCCCGGAGGGCGAGGCCGCCGAGGGTGAAGAGGCCGCCGAGGCCTGAGCCTCCGGCTGACCTGGCTGGTCATCGTTTCGTCGGCCGCTGTTCCCGCGCGGGGCAGCGGCCGACGCGTATGAAGGAGACATGGACGTGACGACGGACGCGGGTGCCCCGTGGCTGATCGCGGGTCTCGGCAATCCGGGGCCGGACTACGCGATGAACCGGCACAACGTGGGTTTCATGGTGGTCGATCTGCTGGCGGAGCGGATCGGGGCGCGGTTCAAGCGGCACGGCAAGGCGCAGGCGCAGGTGCTGGAGGGCCGGATCGGTCCGCCGGGGCCGGCGAACCGGCGGGTGGTGCTGGCGAAGCCGATGTCGTACATGAATGTGTCGGGTGGGCCGGTGACGGCGCTGCGGGACTTCTACAAGGTGCCCGTCGCGAACATCGTCGCGGTCCATGACGAGTTGGACATCGATTACGGCACGCTGCGGCTGAAGCTGGGCGGCGGCGACAACGGGCACAACGGCCTGAAGTCGATCACGAAGGCGCTGGGCTCGGACTACCACCGGGTGCGGTTCGGGATCGGGCGTCCTCCGGGCCGGATGCCGGTGGCGGATTTCGTGCTCAGGGATTTCTCGTCGGCGGAGCGCAAGGAACTGGACTACTTCGTGGACCGGGCGGCGGACGCGGTGGAGTGTCTGGTGATCGAGGGCTTGGAGCGGGCGCAGAGTTCGTACAACTCGTAATCGCCGGTCCGTACAACTCCTGACTTGTCCCTCACGTGAGTTGACCCGGCGCGTTGGTTTGGCCAATGATCCCGGCCATGCCTGCCTCAGCCGCTGCCGCCGTCCGTCCCCGTCGGGCCTCGCGTGTCGCGTTGCGGTTCGGGCGGGTGGCGGTGATGGGGACGGTCGCGGTGCTGATTCTGATCGCCGGTGTGTGGGCGTCGTGGGGGACGGCGCAGCACGTGATGCTGACGAAGGGCCGGGAGCGGGGCACGGTCGAGGTGACGCGGTGCGCCGACGGCAGGTGCACCGGTCCGTACTCGCCGGTGTCGGCGGGGTCGCAGGCGCGGGAGAGCGTCGTCATCGAGGATTCGGTCGCCGTGGCCGAGGGGCGGACGTACACGGTCGTGGTGAAGCCGGGCAGTGACGACGTGGTGCGGTCCGGTCCGGCGGGGGTGCTGTACGCGTGGGTTCCGCTGGGCGGGGCGTTGCTGCTGGCGTCGGTGGTGGTGGCGGGCGGGCTGCGGCTGACGCGGCTCGCGTGGCTGCTGGCCGGGTCGGGGGTGGCGTTGTTGTCGACGGCGTTCGCGGTGGTGTGAGGTCCGGCTCCGGGATGTGACGGTGCCCCCGTGCTCGTGGTGAGCGCGGGGGCACCGTCGTGTGGGTCGCGGGCGGGGTCAGCCGGTGTTGCGCAGGCCGGCGGCGACGCCGTTGACGGTGAGCAGGAGGGCCCGGGCGAGGAGCGGGTCGGGCTGTTCGCCCTTGGCCGCGGCTTCGCGCTGGCGGCCGAGGAGGGCGACCTGGAGGTAGGAGATGGGGTCGAGGTAGGCGTCGCGGATGGCGAAGGTCTGCTTCAGCACGGGCTGGGCGTCGAGCAGTTCCGTCTCGCCGGTGACGTTCAGGACTTCGGCGACGGTGAGTTCGTGCTCGGCCTTGATGGCGTCGAAGACGTGCTTGAGCTCGTCGGGGACGAGGGTGTCGACGTAGTGCTGGGCGATGCGCAGGTCGGTCTTGGCGAGGGTCATCTCGACGTTGGAGATGAAGTTGCGGAAGAAGTGCCACTGCTGGTGCATCTCTTCCAGGACGGTGTCGAGGCCGGCTTCGCGCAGGGCCTTGAGTCCGGAGCCGACGCCGTACCAGCCG
Source organism: Streptomyces griseicoloratus (assembly GCF_014534645.1). Taxonomy (GTDB): domain Bacteria; phylum Actinomycetota; class Actinomycetes; order Streptomycetales; family Streptomycetaceae; genus Streptomyces; species Streptomyces griseicoloratus. The sequence continues at coordinate 108,708 of NZ_JACVQF010000189.1, read as the reverse complement.
GGGACGATCTGGCGGGACTGGGTCCAGCCGAACACCCACGGGATGGCGCGCAGGCCGTCGAGCGAGACGCCCGAGCCGGGGCGGCGGGAGGGCCGGGAGCCGAGGTGCAGATCGGCGAGCTGGTCGACGGGCGTGGAGGCGAGGAAGTAGGCCGGCAGGGCCGGGTCCTCGACGAGCTTGCGGTACGCGGTGTGGGCGGCGTCGGAGACGACGTCCATGGCGGCGTCCCAGCGGGCGAGGGCCTCGTCGGACTGGCGGGGGGCGGTGTGCAGGGCGGACGCCTGGAGGGTGGCGGCGACCGTGAGTTCCAGGTTCTCCCTGGCCAGGGCGGGGATGAGGTACTTGTCGGAGATGACCTCGCCCTGCTCCGTCACCTTGATCTCGCCCTCCAGGGTGCCCCAGGGCTGGGCGAGGATGGCGTCGTGGGTGGGGCCGCCGCCGCGGCCGACGGTGCCGCCGCGGCCGTGGAAGAGGCGCAGCCGGACGCCGTAGCGGTGGGCGACGTCGCGCAGGCGGCGCTGGGCGCGGTGGATCTCCCACTGGCTGGTGGTGATGCCGCCGAACTTGGAGGAGTCGGAGTAGCCGAGCATGACCTCCTGGACGTCGCCGCGCAGGGCGACCAGGCGCCGGTAGGACGGGTCGGAGAGGAGGTCCTCGAGGATGGTGTCCGCGGCCTTCAGCTCGTCCGTCGTCTCCAGCAGCGGGACGATGCCGATCTTGGCCCAGCCGGCGTGCAGGTCGATGAGGCCGGCCTCGCGGGCCAGGACGGTGGCGGCGAAGACGTCGTCGGCGCCCTGGCACATGGAGATGATGTAGGACTCGATGACCTCGGGTCCGAAGACCTCCAGGGCGCGGCGGACGGTCTGGAAGACGCCGAGGGTCTTCTCGCCGGCGGCGTCCACGGGCGCCGGGGTCGGCGCGAGGGGGCGGCGGGACCTGAGTTCCTTGGCGAGGAGCTTGGTGCGGTACTCGCGGGGCATGTCGGCGTAGCGCCAGGATTCCTCGCCGAGGCGGTCGAAGAGCTGGCCGAGGGCGTGGTGGTGGGCGTCGGCGTGTTCGCGGACGTCCATGGTGGCGAGCTGGAGGCCGAAGGCGGCGAGGGTGCGGATGGTGCGGGCGAGGCGGCCGTCGGCGAAGAGGCCGCCGCGGTGTTCGCGCAGGGAGGTCTGCAGCAGGCGCAGGTCGGCGAGGAGCTCGGCGGTGCCGAGGTAGTCGCGGCCGTCCTCGTGGGGGGTGCCCTTGGCGAGGCGCTGCTTGGTGTTCTCCAGCTTCTGCCGGATGCAGGTGGCCTTGAGGCGGTAGGGCTCCTCGGCGTTGAGGCGCTTGTAGCGGGGGCTGATCTCGGGGAGTCGTTCGAGGTCGGCCTGGAGGGAGGTGAGGAGTTCCTCGGTGGCGCCGGTGTAGCGGATGGAGTTGGACAGGAAGCTGCGGAGTTCGTCGATCATCTCCAGGGCGTCGTTGATGCCGTGCTCGTGCTGGAGGATGAGGACGTCCCAGGTGACCTGGGGTGTGACGTTGGGGTTGCCGTCGCGGTCGCCGCCGATCCAGGTGCCGAAGGTGAGGGGGCGGGTCTCGTCGGGGAGCTTGACGCCGGCGCGTTCCAGTTCCGCCGTCAGGTCCTCCAGGACGTCGCCGACGGCGCCGGCGTGGAGTTCGTCGAGGTAGTAGATGGCGTTGCGGGCCTCGTCGGCGGGCTCGGGGCGCACGACGCGGAGTTCGTCGGTCTGCCAGACGAGGTCGATGTTCTCGGCGAGGCGGGTGTCGAGGCGGCGCCGGTCGGACTCGATGACGGGGGTGTCGAGGAGGGCGGCGATGCGGCGCAGCTTGTTGAGGACGGAGCGGCGTGCGGCCTCGGTGGGGTGCGCGGTGAAGACGGGCCGGACGTTGAGGTTGCGGACCGTTTCGCGCAGGTGCTCGGGGTCGGCGTCCTTCAGGCGGTCCGCGGTGCGGGCGAGCAGTCCGCCCTCGGCGGCGCGCCGGGCGCGCAGTTCCCGGCCGCGGTGGACCTGCTCGGTGACGTTGGCCAGGTGGAAGTAGATGGAGAAGGCGCGGACCAGCTTGGCCGCGGTCTGCAGTTCGGTGCCGCGCAACAGCTCGGCAGCGGCCTCGCCGTCCTCTCGGGTGAGTCGGCGTACCTTTTCGACGAGTTCCAGCAGCTCGGGGCCTTCCTGCCGGACGAGGGTCTCCCCGAGGAGATCACCCAGCCGGCGGATGTCGGCGCGCAGCTCGCTGCTGGTCGTCGTGGTGGTCTGGTCGTCGGCACTGCTCACAGGTGCGGCTCCTTGCAGTGTTGAAGCTCGTCTGGGAGGGGACCCGGACGGCGTCTCGCGCGGCGGGCGCCGCATACGGGGCCGGACGTCCGGGAAGAAATCAGAGCGGACCGCGCTGTCCGACCGACTCCCAGGATAGGTGTCCAGGAGGACGCGCAGGCTCACGGGCTCTTGCCGCCGGGCGACGCACTGCCATACTTACGTCGCCGTAGGTTACGGAACCGTAGGAAGTTGTGCACGGTCCGCGACCCGGCGCCGGCCACGACCCTCGACCCCCAGAGGACGCGCATGACCACGAGTTCCGATGTGATTCCTGACGCTCCGAAGGCGCCCGACGGCGCTTCTGTGCCCTCCGCGACGCTGGGCGGTGAGCAGAAGCGTTCGATCGAGCAGATCACGCTGCTGCTGTTCATCACCGTCCCGTTCCTCGCGCTGGTGGCGGCGGTGCCGCTGGCGTGGGGATGGGGCGTGAGCTGGCTCGACCTCGGCCTGCTGGTGTTCTTCTACTTCCTGGGCTGCCACGGCATCACGATCGGTTTCCACCGTCACTTCACCCACGGCTCCTTCAAGGCGAAGCGGCCGCTGAAGATCGCGCTGGCGATCGCGGGATCGATGGCCGTCGAGGGGCCGCTGGTCCGCTGGGTCGCCGACCACCGCAAGCACCACAAGTTCTCCGACGACGAGGGCGACCCGCACTCGCCGTGGCGCTACGGCGAGACGGTCCCGGCGCTGATCAAGGGCCTGTGGTGGGCCCACATCGGCTGGATGTTCGACGAGGAGCAGACCCCGCAGGACAAGTACGCTCCGGATCTGATCAAGGACCGGACGATGCGTGCGATCTCCCGGCAGTTCGTTCTGTGGACGATCGTCTCCCTGGCCCTGCCGCCGCTGATCGGCGGTCTGGTCACGATGTCGTGGTGGGGAGCGTTCACCGCGTTCTTCTGGGGTTCGCTCGTCCGGGTGGCGCTGCTGCACCACGTGACGTGGTCGATCAACTCGATCTGCCATGCGGTGGGCAAGCGTCCGTTCCGGTCGCGTGACCGTTCGGGCAACGTGTGGTGGCTGGCGATCCTGTCCTGCGGTGAGTCCTGGCACAACCTCCACCACGCCGACCCGACGTCGGCGCGGCACGGTGTGATGCGCGGCCAGCTGGACTCCTCGGCGCGGCTGATCCGCTGGTTCGAGCAGCTCGGCTGGGCGTACGACGTGCGGTGGCCGTCACGCTCGCGTATCGATTCCCGCCGCAACCCGGGCGAAGGCGGCTCCCGGCGCCGGAGGGAAACCGTCGAGGCGGCATGATTGACGCCGTGGCGACCGACTCCAGCACCCCCAGCAACGACAAGCCGCGGCGTGCGCGCCGCACCCGGATGACCGGTGCCGAGCGCCGCCAGCAGCTGCTGGAGATCGGTCGCACCCTGTTCGCCGCGAAGGGTTTCGAGGGCACGTCGGTGGAGGAGATCGCGGCGAAGGCCGGGGTGTCCAAGCCGGTGGTGTACGAGCACTTCGGCGGCAAGGAGGGGCTGTACGCGGTGGTGGTGGACCGCGAGATGCGGCGGCTGCTGGACATGGTGACCAGTTCGCTGACCGCCGGCCATCCGCGTGAGCTGTGCGAGCAGGCCGCGTTCGCGCTGCTGGACTACATCGAGGAGTACACGGACGGTTTCCGCATCCTGGTCCGTGACTCCCCGATCCCGCAGTCGACGGGCTCGTTCGCCTCTCTCATCTCGGACATCGCCACCCAGGTGGAGGACATCCTGGGCCGCGAGTTCAAGAGCCGCGGTTTCGACCCGAAGCTGGCTCCGCTGTACGCCCAGGCGCTGGTCGGCATGGTGGCGCTGACCGGCCAGTGGTGGCTGGACGTCCGCAAGCCGAAGAAGGCGGAGGTGGCCGCGCATCTGGTGAACCTGGCGTGGCACGGGCTGGACGGGCTGGAGCAGAAGCCGCGGCTGATAGGGCACCGCAAGAGCTGACGGCGCGCCGGGAGTCATCCCCTCCCGCGGGCCACCGCGAAGACGCGGCGGAAGGGGAACGGCGTGCCGTGCGGTCCGGCAGGATAGGCGGCACGCAGGGCGGCCCGGTACTCGTCGAGGAAGGCGTCCCTGGCCTGCGGGTCGTCGTCGAGCGCGGTGAGCACGGGCCGCAGCCCGGTTCCCTTGACCCAGTCCAGGACCGGGTCCTCGCCGGTGAGCAGATGGACGTACGTCGTCTCCCACACGTCGGCGGTGCAGCCGGCGGCGGTCAGGTGGGCCAGGTAGGCCACGGGGGTGAGGACGGCGTCGTCGTGGCGCAGGGTGCCGGCGAGCCGCGAGCGCCAGCGCGGGGAGTGGGCGAGGTCGCGCATCAGGCGGTGGCTGGGGGCGTCGAAGTTGCCGGGGACCTGGAAGGCGAGGGTGCCGCCGGGGGCGAGTCCCGCGATCCAGCGGGCGAAGAGCTCGACGTGCCCGGGCACCCACTGGAGGGTGGCGTTGCTGACGATCAGGTCGTGCGGTCCGTCGGGCGTCCAGGTGCGGACGTCGGCGTGGACGAAGTCGAGGCGCCCGCCGCCGGGCGTGGGTCCGGCGTGCTCCCGGGCCCGTTCGAGCATGCGGGCGGAGTTGTCGTAGCCGGTGATGCGGGCGGTGGGCCAGCGGTCGGCGAGCAGGGTGGTGACGTTGCCGGGGCCGCAGCCGAGGTCGGCGATGCGGGGCGGGTCGCCGGGCAGGTCCGGGACGCGGGCGAGGAGGTCGGCGAAGGGGCGGGCGCGGTGGCCGGCGTGGCGGAGGTACTGCGCGGGGTCCCAGGCGGGTACAGCGGCGGGCATGGGGCCTCCCAGGGGTGTGGCCGTGCGGGGCGGGTACCCAGCCTCACCCCGCTTGTCTCTTGATGTCAAGACAGTTGACATCAAGAGACTTCATGTCGACACAACCACTACACTGATCGTCATGGAGGACGAGGTCGATCGGCTGGTCGCAGCGTGGCGCCGGGAGCGCCCGGACCTCGACGTGGAACCGCTCGAGGTGCTCAGCCGCGTGAGCAGACTCGCCCGGCACCTGGACCGCGCACGCCGGCTCGCCTTCTCCGAGCACCAGCTGGAGCCCTGGGAGTTCGACGTCCTGACGGCGCTGCGCCGCGCCGGCACCCCCTACCAGCTCTCGCCGGGACAGCTGCTGACCCAGACCCTGGTCACCTCCGGCACGATGACCAACCGTATCGACCGCCTGGCGAAGAAGGGCCTGGTGGAACGCCTGCCCGACCCGAGCGACCGCAGGGGCGTCCTGGTCCGGCTGACGGACGAGGGACGGGACCGCGCCGACCAGGCCCTGGCCGGGCTGCTGGACCAGGAGCGGGCGATCCTCGCCGAGCTGTCCCGCGCCCAGCGCAGCGAACTGGCGGCCCTGCTGCGCCAGCTGACCGCCCCGTTCGACAACATCCCGGGCTGAGCGCCACCCGGACGGGCGGGGCCGCGGACGCGCGGGTCGCGCGGGCGCCCGGCCGCGGCATCCTGCGCGGAGCGGTGACCTGGGCCCCCAGATGCGGCTCGGCCTTCTCGATGCGGCCGAGGACGGAGCCCACCAGCCCCGCGGAGGCCGGCGTCCGCGCCCGGATCGCGTCCGGCTCGGGCGAGGGTCGGCTGGTACGGCTGCATCCTCGTTCTCCGGCGTCGGCGGGCGGCCGCGGGCCGGTCAGGCGCTGTTACTCTCCTCCGGTCCGATCCGCCCGGCGGGCCCGAGGTCCACGGGTCCGACCCCGGCCCGCCGCGCCAGCGCCACGGCGGCGAGGGTGGAGTGGACGCCCAGCTTCCCCAGCACGTTCTGCATGTGGGTCCGCACGGTGTGCGGGGAGAGGTACAGCCGTTCGGCGACGGCCTTGCGCCCCAGCCCGGCGACCATGCACCGCAGCACCTCCCGCTCCCGCGGGGTCAGCGACTCGACCAGCCGCTCGCTCTCGGTGCGGTGCTTGCGGGCGGCCGTCAGCTCGCGCAGCACGCCCGTCAGCAGGGCCGGCGGCAGATGCGTCTCGTCGCGCAGCACGCCGCGGATGACGTTCAGCAGCCGGGACAGGGAACAGTCCTTGGCCACCCATCCCGAGGCACCCGCCTGCAGGGCCAGCGCCGCCCGCCGGGGGTCGTCCTTCTCGGCGAGGACGACGGTCCGCACCCCGGGCTGCGCCGACCGCACGCCCGCGACCAGCGAGATCCCGTCCACGAGGCCGTCCTCGTGGCCGTCGCGCACGGGCACGGCGGGCCGCACACCGGGCACGCTGCCGCCCAGGTCGGCGTCGACGAGCAGCACGTCGTACCGCCGCCCCTCGGCCGCGGCGCGGTCCAGGCAGCGCAGCGCCGCCGGTCCGCTGCCGGCCGCGGAGACGTCGACATCGGGCTCGGCGGCCAGGGCCGCGGCGAGCGACTCGGCGAAGATGCGGTGGTCGTCGACGACCAGGACTCGGATGCGAACCACGAAACCCCCTTCCCCAGGCTCCCAAGGAGCAGGGGATACCCATCGTCGGAAGACGACACCGGTGCGGGTACGACGCCCGAAACCCCCGTGCCCGGCTCTCGGCCCGGTACCCGGGGACGGGTCGCCGCAGCCGCTCGGCCGCCGCCGTGCAGTAACCGCTACCCCCGCCCCGGGCGCCGTACCCGGCTGTCTCGCCCCCTGATCGGCACCGGCCCCCACCGGTGCTGTCCATCAGGGTACGGCCGGGGGCCGGGAGCGGAAGGTTATTTGCAGAACTGACGGACCGGCACGTTTATGGTGAGCCGCATGTTTCGTCTTGTGACAGAAGTGGACAAGGCACGGCGCGATCTGCTGCGCACCCGCCTCCGGGAGACGAACACGGCCGCGTCCCCGGTCCTGCGTTCCCTGCGCGGCACCCCCCACGAACGCGAGTTCCCGTTGCACGTGTGGGTCCTGGACGAGACGGGCGATCTGGCCGGCGGGCTCGTCGGCCACACGTGGGCGACCTGGCTGCACGTGACCTACCTGTGGGTGGACGACCGGCACCGGGGCTCGGGCCTGGGCACGCATCTGCTCACCGCCGCCGAGCGCACGGCCCGGGACGAACGGGGCTGCGCGGCGGCCCGCGTGGAGACCTGGGACTTCCAGGCGCCGGGCTTCTACACGAAGCAGGGCTACGAGGTGGTGTGCGTGATCCCCGACTACCCGCCGGGGATCACGGAGTACACGCTGGTGAAACGACTGTTGGGCTGAGCGGTCGTACCTCTTCGGGCCGGCCGGGTTTCCTCAGGACCGGGCCGTGTCGAGCCGCGGGGGCGTCCACGCGTGGTGGCGCAGGACGGCGTGCTGGGCGATGCGGAACGGGGTCACCCTCATCGCGGCGTTGCGTACGGCGACGGCGAGCGGGTTGGTGAGCTGGTGCCCCATGCGGCCGGCCTGCCGGGCGGCGCGTGCTACGGCCTGGCTGCGGGGGCGGCGCTCGGCGTCGTAGCGGGCGAGGGCCGCCTCGGTCGTGGGCTCGGCGGCGAGCGCGGAGGCCAGGGCGACCGCGTCCTCCAGGGCCTGGCAGGCGCCCTGGCCGAGGTTCGGCGTCATGGCGTGGGCGGCGTCGCCGAGCAGGACGACGCGCCCGGCGGTGTAGGAGGGCAGGGGGACAGCGAGTTCGTTGACGTCGTGGTGCAGGACGTCCTCCGGCCGGGTCGCCTCCAGCAGGGCGGGGATGGGCTCGTGCCAGTCGCCGAACCGGCGGCGCACCGCGCCGAGGCTGTCCTCGTGCCGTACGCCCGGCGCGGTCCGCAGCACCGCGTGCCACTCGGCCCGCCCGTCGGCGAACGCGATGTGCCCGAACTCCGCGCCCCTGCCCCAGGTCAGCTCGAAGTCGGTGCGCAGGTCGACGGGGCGTTCGGTGATGGCGCGCAGCACCGTGGACCCGCTGTAGGCCGGCCCGGGATGGCCGGGGAAGAGGGAGGTGCGCAGGCGGCTGCCGACGCCGTCGGCGGCGACGACGAGGTCGGCGTCGAGGTGGTCGCCTCCCTTCAGGGCGACCCGTGGCCGCGCGGGATCGCCGCGGTCCACGGAGACCGCCTCGGCGCCGACGGCCAGTGACCCGGCCGGGAGGGCGTCGCGCAGTGCCCGGTGGAGCGCGGCGCGCGGGATGCCGACGATCGGCGTCCCCACCGCCCGCTCGACCCAGGCGCCGTCCATCCGCACCAGCCAGCGCCCGTCCGGGGTCCGCGTACCGCCGGTGTACTGGCCGCGGGAGGCCGCCCGCACGGCCGCGCCCACGCCCAGGGCGTCCAGCGCGTGGATGCCGTTGGCGGCGAGCGAGATCCCCGCGCCGGCGTCGGCGAGGACGGGTGCCCGCTCGACGACCGTCACGTCCCAGCCGACACGGCGCAGCCCTACGGCGGCGGCGAGCCCGCCGACACCCCCGCCGACCACGACAGCGTTGCGCCCCATGCCGCTTCCCCCTTCGGTCCAGCCGGTGTTTCTACAGCTGTAGAAAGATCAGGACGGGAGCGATCATAGGGCCCGAGTGGCAGGGGGGGTGCAGGGGGGTGACGGTCCGCGGAGGGGGCCCGGGTAGAAATGGGGGGTGGCTCCCGACCGACGCACCCTCCTCGCCGACGCCGCCCTCACCGTGCTCGCCGACGAGGGCATGCGCGGCCTGACCCATCGCGCCGTGGACCGCGCCGCGGATCTGCCCGACGGCACGACCTCGGCGTACTTCCGCACCCGGCGGGCGCTGCTCACCGCACTGGTCCGCCGTCTGGTCGAGCTGGACCAGACCGAGCTGCGCACGCTCGGCGAGGCGATGCCCGTGCCGCGCACCGCCCCGGAACTCACCGACCGCCTGAGCGAGTTCATCGAGCTGCGCCTGACCGGACCGGGCCGCCGCCGCACTCTGGCCCGTTACACCTGCGCGGTGGAGAGCCTCAACCACCCCGAGCTGCGGGAGATCCTGGCGCCCAGGGACAACGCCGCCCAGGCGACGGTGCGCGCCTTCCTGGCCGCCCGGGGCACCCCGGACGCGCCGGCGCGCACCCGGACGCTGCTGCACTGCGTGGACGGGCTGGTCTTCAACGCCCTGACGCAGGGCGGCGGTGTGCCGCGCGAGGACGTCGCCGGGCTGGTGGCCGGGGCGCTGCGGGGTGCCGCCACGCCCTGACCGGCGTCACCGCACCCGTCGCGCCCCCGCCGAGGGCACCGCCTCGAAGACCCGGGGCGCCGTGAAGCCGGCCGCCGCGAAGGCCTCCTCCACCGACTTGGTGATGGCCGGAACGTCGGATTCCTCGGCCAGCACGATCGCCGAGCCGCCGAAGCCGCCGCCCGTCATCCGGGCGCCCAGGGCGCCCGACGCCAGGGCCGTGTCCACGACCAGGTCCAGCTCCGGGCAGGAGATGCGGAAGTCGTCCCGCAGGGAGGCGTGGCCCTCGACCAGCACCGGCCCGATGGCGCGGGTGTCGCCCGACTCCAGCAGGGCGACGACCCGTTCGACGCGCTCGTCCTCCGTGACGACGTGACGCACGAGGCGGCGCACCTCCTCCTCGTCGCCCAGCCGCTCCAGCGCCGCGTCCAGGTCCGCGTACGGCACGTCCCGCAGGGCGTCCACGCCGAGCAGCGCCGCGCCCTTCTCGCAGCCCGCGCGGCGCTTGCCGTACTCACCCTCGCTGTGGGAGTGCTTGACCTGGGTGTCGACGACCAGCAGGCGCATGCCCTCGGCCGCGAGGTCGAAGGGGATCTGACGCTGGGACAGGTCACGGGTGTCGAGGAACAGGGCGTGGCCGGCCTCGCAGCAGGCGGCGGCCGTCTGGTCCATGATGCCGACGGGGGCGCCGACGTAGACGTTCTCCGCGCGCTGGCACAGGCGGGCCAGCTGCCAGCCGCGCAGGCCCAGCGAGAAGAGGTCGTTCAGGGCCAGGGCGATCACGACCTCCAGGGCCGCCGAGGACGACAGCCCCGCGCCCGACGGAACCGTCGAGGCGAGGTGGACGTCCGCGCCGGTCACCTCGTGACCGGCCTCGCGCAGCGCCCAGACCACGCCCGACGGGTACGCCGTCCAGGACCTGTCCGACTGCGGGGCCAGGTCCGCCACGCGCAGCTCCACGACGTCGGCGCCGATGTCCGCGGAGTGCAGGCGCAGGACGCCGTCCTCGCGCCGGGACACCGCCGCGACCGCGGTGTGCGGCAGGGCGAACGGCATGACGAAGCCGTCGTTGTAGTCGGTGTGTTCGCCGATGAGGTTCACCCTCCCCGGCGCCGCCCACACCCCTTCCGGCTCGGACCCGTACAACTGCGTGAACCGCTCGGCGACAGCCCCAGCGACAGCCTCGCTCATGCCCTGACCCCTGACTCTTCCGTACGTTCTACTTCGCGCGGTTCTGCGCGAACTCCCACGCGTCCGCGACGATCCCCGCGAGGTCCGCGCGGGACGGGTTCCAGCCAAGCTTCTCGCGGGCGGTGTCGGCGGAGGCCACCAGGACCGCCGGGTCGCCGCCCCGGCGCGGGGCGACCACTTCCGGGATCGGGTGGCCGGTGACCCGGCGGACCGTCTCGACGACCTCGCGGACGGAGAAGCCGTTGCCGTTGCCCAGGTTGCAGATGAGGTGCTCGCCCGGGGCCGCCGCGTCCAGGGCCAGCAGATGGGCCTCGGCCAGGTCGGCGACGTGGATGTAGTCGCGGACGCAGGTGCCGTCCGGGGTCGGGTAGTCGTCGCCGAAGACGGAGATGGCGTCCCGCCTGCCCTGCGCGACCTGGAGCACCAGCGGGATCAGGTGCGACTCGGGGTCGTGGCGCTCGCCGTACTCCCCGTAGGCACCGGCCACGTTGAAGTAGCGCAGGGACACGGCACCCAGCCCGTGGGCCGCCGCCTCACCGCTGATCATGTGGTCGACGGCGAGCTTGGAGGCGCCGTAGGGGTTGGTCGGGGCGGTCGGCGCCGACTCGACGATCGGGACCTGCTCGGGCTCCCCGTAGGTCGCCGCCGTGGAGGAGAACACGAGCTTGCGCACGCCCGCCGAGCGCATGGCCTGAAGCAGGGCCATGGTGCCGCCGACGTTGTTGTCCCAGTACTTCTCGGGCTTGACGACCGACTCGCCGACCTGCGAGAACGCGGCGAAGTGCAGCACCGCGTCGTACGAGGAGTCCAGCCATTTGGCGGCGTCGCGGATGTCGCCCTCGATGAAGGAAGCACCGGCCGGCACCCCCTCGCGGAAGCCCGTCGAGAGGTTGTCGAGGACGACGACCTCGTGGCCGGCCTCCAGCAGGTGCTGGGCCACCACGCTGCCGACATAGCCCGCGCCGCCGGTGACCAGGTACTTCCCACTCATGAACTCGCTACCTCTCGCAGTCGCTCGGCCGCGCGCTCCGGCGGCACGTCGTTGATGAACACGTTCATGCCGGACTCGGAACCCGCGAGGAACTTCAGCTTGCCTGACGTACGGCGAATGGTGAAAAGCTCGAGGTGGAGCGCGAAGTCGTCGCGGGTGACTCCGTCGAACTCCTCCAGCGCACCGAACGGCGCCTGGTGCCAGGCCGCGATGTACGGCGTCGGAGGCTCACCTTCACCGAAGATCCGGTCGAAGCGCCTCAAGAGTTCCAGATAGACCTTGGGGAACTCTGTGCGGGCCGCCTCGTCGAGTCCGAGCAGATCGGGCACGCGCCGCTTGGGGTAGAGGTGCACCTCGTACGGCCAGTGGGCGGCGTACGGCACGAAGGCGGCCCAGTGTTCACCCTCCAGGACGACCCGCTCGCCGGCCAGTTCCCGCTCCAGGACGGCGTCGAACAGGTTCTCCCCGCCGGTCGCCTCTTTGTGTGCGGCCACTTGGCGCAGCATCAGCGCGGTGCGCGGCGTGGTGAAGGGGTAGGCGTAGATCTGCCCGTGCGGATGACCGAGCGTCACGCCGATCTCGGGGCCGCGGTTCTCGAAGCAGAACACCTGTTCAACGGAGGGCAGATGCGACAGCTCCGACGTGCGGTCCGTCCAGGCGTCCAGCACCAGGCGGGCCTGCTCCTCGCCGAGGTCGGCGAAGGAGGCGGTGTGGTCGGGGGTGAAGCAGACGACCTCGCAGCGGCCGGAGTCGCCGGCCAGCGAGGGGAAACGATTCTCGAAGACCACCACGTCGTACGAGGAGTCCGGGATCTCGCTCAGCCGGTCGCCCTGCGAGGGGCACAGGGGGCACTCGTCGGCGGGCGGGTGGTAGGTGCGGCCCTGGCGGTGGGAGGCGACGGCGACCGAGTCGCCGAGCAGGGGGTCGCGGCGGATCTCGGAGGTGGTGACGGTCCGCTCCAGCGGCCGGCGGTCCACGGCGTCCCGCACGGTGCCGTCGCTCAGGTCGTAGTAGATGAGCTCGCGACCGTCGGCCAGCCGGGTCGAGGTCTTCTTCACTGCCGCACTCCTCTGCACCCAAGTCACTCAACACAATCAAACATAACACATCACAACCGACCAGCCCGCGGCGCATCACAATCAAACAAAGAACATCACCAAAACTGTTCAAATCCTGAACGCGGAGGCGTAGGTTCCGCTCCGGATCAGTTCGCGCAACGAAGCGAGTGCTCATGCAAACCCCCACATACCTAGCCGCGGAGCTTCGACTCCCCACCAACTGGCTCGACTACGTGATCCTCGGGATCTACTTCGTCGTGGTCCTGGGCATCGGCTTCGCCGCACGCCGTTCGGTCAAGACCAGCCTGGACTTCTTCCTGTCCGGCCGCTCCCTGCCCGCCTGGGTGACCGGTCTGGCCTTCATCGCCGCCAACCTGGGCGCCACCGAGATCCTGGGCATGGCCGCCAACAGCGCGCAGTACGGCGTCTACACGACCCACTGGTACTGGATCGGCGCCATCCCGGCGATGGTCTTCCTCGGCCTGGTGATGATGCCGTTCTACTACGGCTCACGGGTCCGCTCGGTCCCCGAGTTCCTCCTGCTCCGCTTCGACAAAGCGGCCCATCTGCTCAGTTCGATCCTGTTCGCCTTCGCCGCCATCCTGATCGCCGGCGTGAACCTCTACGCGCTCGCGATCGTCGTCGAGGCCCTGCTCGGCTGGCCGGAGTGGGTGGCCATCGTGGTCGCCGGCTTCTTCGTCCTGGCCTACATCACCCTCGGCGGCCTGTCCTCGGCGATCTACAACGAGGTCCTGCAGTTCTTCGTGATCCTGGCGGCCCTCATCCCGATCACCGTCCTGGGCCTGAAGAAGGTCGGCGGCTGGGGCGGCCTGTCGGACTCCCTCACCGAGACCCACGGCGCCGACTTCATGACGTCATGGGGCGGCACCGGCATCGGCAGCGACAACCCCCTCGGCGCCAACTGGCTCACGATCGTCCTCGGCCTCGGCTTCGTCCTCTCCTTCGGCTACTGGACGACCAACTTCGCCGAGGTGCAGCGCGCCCTGTCCGCGAAGAACCTCTCGGCGGCCCAGCGCACCCCGCTCATCGCCGCGTTCCCGAAGATCTTCATCGTCTTCCTGGTGATGATCCCGGGCCTGGTCGCCGCCGTCCTCGTACCGAAGATCGGCACCCCCGGCTCGGACCTGCAGTACAACGACGCCATCCCCTACCTCATGCAGCAGCTGCTGCCCAACGGTGTGCTCGGCATCGCGGTGACGGGCCTGCTGGCCGCCTTCATGGCGGGCATGGCGGCGAACGTGTCGTCCTTCAACACGGTCTTCACCAACGACATCTGGGCGAAGTACGTGGTAAAGGGCCGCGAGGACGGCTACTACGTGAGGTTCGGCCGCCTGATCACCGCGATCGGCGTCCTCGCCTCCATCGGGACGGCGTTCCTGGCGTCGTCCTTCTCGAACATCATGAGCTACCTCCAGACGCTGTTCTCCTTCTTCAACGTGCCGATGTTCGTGGTCTTCATCATCGGCATGTTCTGGAAGCGGGCGTCCATGAAGTCCGGCTTCTGGGGCCTGGTCGCGGGCACCACCGCCGCGATGGTCAACTACTTCGTCATCTACAAGCAGGGCCTCATCGACATCCCCTCCGACCAGGGCGCCAACTTCGTCTCGGCGATCGCGGGCTTCGTGGCCGGCGCGGTGGTCATGGTCGCCGTGTCCCTGTTCACCAAGCCCAAGCCGGCCGACGAACTCCAGGGCCTGGTCTACGGCACCGTCTCCCCCGGCATGGCCGAGCCGCCCGCCGCGGGCGACGACGCGTGGTACCGCAAGCCGGCGCTGCTGGGCTGGGGTGCGGTCGTGCTGGCCGCCGTCTGCTACATCCCGTTCTCGTTCTGATCGCGGGAGGATTGAGAGAGCATGTCCGATTCCTACTCCGACAAGGACGTCCAGCGGGAGGTCTCCGAGCTGGAGACCAAGTCCGCCACGGCCGCGCGTCTGTTCGACATCCGACGGATCATCGGTGGGCTGTTCGTGGTCTACGGCGTCATCGTGACGATCGCGGGCTTCGTGGCGTCCGACGACGACATCGACAAGGCACAGGGGGTGAACATCAACCTGTGGACCGGGCTGGGAATGCTGCTGCTGGGGTTGTTCTTCCTGGCCTGGCTGAAACTGCGCCCGACGGCTCCGCCGCCACCGCCGGTGGACGAGCCGCACGAGTGACGGTCGCCTGACCGGCGCGGGTGCGGGCCGGGCGCCAACAGGTTGCCGTCCCGGTCACACGGCGCGGCACCCGGCGTCGGCGCGGGCCGGGGGTGGGTCGCGCGGCCCGGCGCTACCGGGGTGCCGCTGCGCCCACCCGTGCCGCCCCAGCGGCACGACTGCCCGCAGCTACGACGGCGCGGTCGCCCGCGCCTGTACGGACTCGCAGTCGCCTACGGCGGGAAGGGGACGTGTCGGGGGGTGTCCGCCCGCAGCGGTTGGCGCGTCAACGCCAGCCAGCTGGTCACCAACCGATTCCGCGCCGTTCCGAGGACGGACACCCCCCGGCGCGGCCCCGACCCACAACCGAACAGACCGCGCTACGCGCACCCCCACCGAAGAAGCACAGGCCGCCGCAGGCACCCGCAGGTGTCACGGCTCAACCGCCGGTGGCACCCCCGCGCCCGCCCGCTCCAGCAACCCCGTCCGAGCCGCCAGCGCAGCCGCCTCCAGCCGGGACCCGACCCCCAGCTTCATCAGCACCCGCTGCACATGCGTCCGGGCCGTGGACGGCGCGATGCCCATGCCCGCCGCGATCAGCCGGGTGTCCTCGCCGTCGGCCACCCGCACCAGCACCTCCACCTCCCTCGGCGTGAGCATCTGCATCAGCCGCTGCCCCTCGTCATCGGGCTGCGCAGCCGGATTCAGCAGCTCACCGAAGGCCCCCTGCAACAACGCCGGCGCCACCGCCGCCTCCCCCGCCCGCGCCTTCATGATCGCCCGCTCGACACCCTCTATGCGCTCGTCGTGCCGGACATACCCCGAGGCCCCCGCCGCAAAGGCCGCCGCGATACCGCGCGGACTCGGCACCGGCCCCAGCACCAGCACCGCCACCTGCGGCCGCTCCCGCTTGATCCGCACCACCGGGTCGAAGATCCCCGCCTCGGCCGGCGTCGCCGTGCCCAGCAGACACACCTCCGGCGCCCTGCTGATCACCAGCTCCGCCGCGCCCGCGGCGGGCGCCGTCGCGGCCAGCACCCGGTGTCCCCGCAACTTCAGTGCCGAGGCCAGCGCCTCGGCGAGCAATCGGTGGTCGTCGACCACCATGAGCCGCACTCCCATCGAGCAACCCCCCAGTCACCCCGGTACCCCCGGCACGGACAGCGGCAGCCCCCTCCCGACTCCCCCCACCCGCCCTTCATTCCCCGGGAAGTTACACGCTTGTTCGACATTGCGCTGCCCCTACCGGTGATAACTGCCCCGGATCGCCGAAGTTCCTCGCAATACGGCCCCGTCCCTGCCGGGGACGGGGCCGTGAACGCCGCGGGACTCGAACAGAACCGATCAGCCGCTCGTACCGAACGCGACCGCCAGGTACTCCTTCTCGTCGGCGCTGCTCAGCTCACTCGCGTACACCTGCGACATGTACAGGTGCCCCTGCGAGTACAGGATCTCGGCGTACTCCGGCAGCATGCTGGTCTCCACGTCCCGGACCGTCTCGGTCGCCGGGTTCTCCAGCAGCGTCGTCTGCTTGAACGACCCGCCGTCGATGCTCACGATCTGGCCGCCCTTGTCGTACGGCGGCCGCTTGTACGCCAGCACGTTGCTGCCGTCCATGCGCAGCGGAGTGATCGTGTAGCCGTCGCCGGCGTCGGCCCGCTGCCCGGTCTGCTTGCCGGTGGCGAGGTCGAACGCGACGACCTCGTTGGTCCGGCTGTAGCCCTCGCCGCCGCCCTCGTGCTCCTCGGTCGGGATGTACAGCCGGTCGCCGCCGACCGCGAGCCCCGAGCACTGCTCGATCTTCGTGATCGTGTCGCAGCGGGCCGCGAACTGCTCGCCCGGCGCCGAGATGCGGGTGCGCAGCTCGCCGGTCTTGTTGTCGATGGAGAAGAAGTCCGAGATGCCGCTGCCGTCACCGGCGGAGTCGCCGACGTCGGCGGCCACGACCAGCGGGTTGGTCGACACGATGCCGGCGTACTCGATGCCCTTGGCCATCTTGTACTCCGAGATCACCTTCCCGCTCTTCGGGTCGATGGTCTGGATGTGCAGCTCACGCGCGTCGTACGAACCGCACTTGCGGACCGCGACGAGCTTCTCGCCGCCGCCGTAGCCCGCGTCGTAGCAGGAGTCGGTCGTCTTCGGGGACCACAGGACGTTGCCCTTGGCGACGTCCCAGGCCACACCGCCGCTGGTGCTGCCGGCGGCGACGGTGCCCCCGCTGATCGTGACGTTGTCGAAGGAGATCAGCTGGTCACCGGACTTGCCGGTCTTCGTCCACACCTTCTTGCCCGCGTCGAGGTCGATCAGCGCGACCTGGCTGCAGCCGTGCGAGGGCTCGGCCTTGGTCGGCATGTCGGGCTGGTAGACGACGACGGCCTTGTCGTCCTCGGTGACGTGCTTGCTCGCGGTGCACACCGGGCCGTCCAGCTTGATCGTCCACAGCTTGCTGCCCTTGTCGGGGTCGTAGCCGACGATCTCGGCGATGCCGCTCTTGGCGTACACCTTGTCGGTGAGCCAGGAGCCGGAGACGACGACACTGCTGTCGTCCTTGCTCACCGGCGGTGACGGGACCTGGAAGAGGACCTTGGCGGAGGGGTCGGCGGGAACCTTCTCCTCGCCGCCGGACGACGTGCCGCCGGTGCCGCCCTTGTCGTCCTTGCCGCCCTTGCCACCGGTGCCGCCGCTGGAGCTCGCGGTGTCGTCCTTGCCGCCGTCGTCACCGGAGGAGGCGTACCAGACACCGCCGCCGATGATGAGCGCGATCGCCACGACGGCCGCCACGATGATCGCCACCTGCGCGTTGATCTTGCGCCCGCCACCGCCGGACCCGCCCGACTGGGCCTGCATCGGCACGGTGGCCTGCGGATAGCCGTACCCGGGCTGTCCGGGCTGTCCGGGCTGGCCGTACGGGGGCGTCGCCGGCTGGCCGTAGGGCCCCGGCTGCTGCGGCTGCCCGTAGGGACCGGGCGGCTGCTGGCCGGGGTAGCCGTACCCCGGCTGGGGCGGCTGCGGAGCCTGCGGGTAGCCGTACCCGGGCTGCGGCGCACCGGCCGGCGGGGCCGGCGGCGCCTGCGGAGCCGGAGGCGTCTGGGGTGCCTGCGGTGGCTGCGGCGCCTGGGGGTAGCCGTACCCCGGCTGCGGGGACTTGCCCAGGTTCGGCCCGCCCTCGCCGGGCGCGGGCTGGGGCGGGGTCGGCGGGCCGAACCCTCCCCCCTGCGGCGGCTGGTTGGGCGGCGGGGGCGGCGGCTGGGTCATGACGTGAGTACCTCGAAGAGCGGAGACGACGAATGCGACGGGGACGACCGGACGGAGAAGATCACTTGCCGTAGGCGAGCATCAACTTCTCCTTCGTGTCGTCGTTGCCGGTCAGGCGGGTGGTGGAGATGTAGAAGCGCCCGTCGACCCAGTCGATCGCCTTGGAGTAGAAGCCGTTCTCGATGTCCGCGGCGCCCTGCGGGTTCTGCAGCAGCTTGGCCGGCCGGTGGCTGCTGCCGCCCGTCGGGATCGACACGACCTGGCCGCCGGCGTCGTACGACGGCTGCACGTACGCGATGAGCTGGTCGCCCTCGACCTTCATCGGCATCATCGACTCCGCCGCCGGGGACTTCACCCGCCACTTCTCCTTGCCGTTGGCGAGGTTGACCGCGACGATCTCGTTGGCGCCGGTGGTCGCCTCGGTCGGCAGGTAGAGCGTGTCGCCGGCGACGGCGACGCCCGAGCAGCCCTGAAGGTCGCGTTCGAGGATGGCCCAGCCGCACTCGGGGGCGAAGTCCTCGTCGAAGGCGACCTGCGAGCGGAACTTGCCGCCGGCGGTGAAGGTGGAGATGTTCCAGGCCTTCTTGTCCTCGTTGGTGCTGTAGACGACGACGGGGTCGACGGAGTAGGTCCTCGCGACCCGCCAGCCCTTGTCGAACTTCTGGGTCCACAGGACCTTGCCGGTCCTGGGGTCGAGCCCCTGCACCTCGTCGTGCTCGTTGTTGCCGCCGGCGCCGCAGGAGGCGACCTGGAGCAGCCCCTTGCCGCCGGCGAACCCGGCCGGGAAGCAGGCGTCGCCGTACCGCTTCTTGTCGTACAGCTTCTTGCCGCTGGTGACGTCGTAGGCCGTGCCGGACTGGGAGCGGCCGACCATGAGCGTGGTGCCGCTGACGGTCAGTTCGATGGAGAGGGTGGAGTCGAACAGCTCGCCGTCCTCGACCTTCTGCGTCCAGCCCTTCGCGCCGGTGTCGAGGTCGATCTCCTGGAGCTGGTTGCACTCGGCGCGGTCGCTGAAGCCGCTCATGTAGGCGACGACGATCTTGTCGTCGGCGGTCTTCTCCGGGGTGACCGCGCAGATCTTCTGCGGGAAGGCGATGGGGTCCCAGGCGGGCTTGCCGTCGGCGACGCCGTAGGCGAAGAGCTGCTTGTACGCCGCCTTCACCGCGGTCTTGCCGGTGATCCACATGCCGGGGGCGTCGGCGCCGGAACCGGGCGCGTCGGGCGCCTCCTTGTACCAGAGCACCTTGGACTCGCCCGCCTGGCGGCCCTCGTTGAGGTCGTCGGGGTCCTCGCCGCCGTCGCCGCTGCCGTCACCGGGGTTGACCGGGGCGCCGGAGACGGAGGGCTTGGCGTCGTCGCTCTTCCCGGCGACCGGCTTCTTGTTCTTGCCGTCGTCGCCGCCGGTGACCGCCCACACGCTGCCGCCGATGACGAGCAGCGCCGCCACCGCGGCGCCGACGGCGAGGGCGGGCTTGCCCTTGAAGGGGTTGCGGGACCCGGAGCCGCCGGGCGGCGGGGTGCCGGGGCCGCCGGGGAACTGGGGCTGCGGGTAGCCGTAGCCGGGCTGCTGACCGTACGGGCCCGGCTGCTGGGGCTGGGCGTACGGGCCGGAGTTGTACGGTCCCGGCTGTGCGTACGGCCCCGGCGGCTGCTGCGGATAGCCGTACCCCGGCTGCGGCGCGCCGGACGGCGGGGTCTGCGGCGGGCCCTGCGGGGGCGGCGGGGTCTGCGGGGCTCCGAAGCCACCGCCCGGCGGTGGATCCTGCGGTGCTCCGAAGCCACCGGGCTGCGGCGGCTGGTTGGGCGGCTGAGTCATCAGCGCGTTCCCCCTTACTCACTGATTTTTAGCCACGCCCTGAGGTACGCGCTGGTCTCAGAGTCGTCCTCAGGCAGTCACTCAGACAGTTCTCAGACGGCCCTTTGTATCACCCGTGGCCGACATGGCACCGGGCCGCATCCGCCCCTGTTCCCAAGGGAGGACCGGCCCGTGATGCCACTGTTACGCGCCTTCACGCCCCCTTCACGCGACGCGCGCCCCGCGCTCGCAGGGGTCAGGCGTCCTCCGCGAGTTCCAGCCAGCGCATCTCCAGTTCCTCGCGCTGCCCGGTCAGCTCCCGCAGTTCGGCGTCCAGTTCCGCCACCTTCGCGAAGTCGGTGGCGTTCTCGGCGATCTGTGCGTGCAGCTTGGTCTCCTTCTCGGAGATCTTGTCCAACTGCCGTTCGATCTTCTGGAGTTCCTTCTTGGCGGCCCGCTGGTCGGCGGCGCTCTTCTCGGTCGCCTCCGCGGCCGGCCTGGCCGCCGGGACGTTCGCCGCCGCGGCCTCCTCCATCTTCCGGCGCCGCTCCAGGTACTCGTCGATGCCGCGCGGCAGCATCCGCAGCGTGCCGTCGCCGAGCAGGGCGAACACCCGGTCGGTGGTCCGCTCGATGAAGAACCGGTCGTGGGAGATGACGATCATCGAGCCGGGCCAGCCGTCGAGCAGGTCCTCCAGCTGGGTCAGGGTCTCGATGTCGAGGTCGTTGGTGGGCTCGTCGAGGAAGAGGACGTTGGGCTCGTCCATCAGCAGCCGCAGGAGCTGCAGCCGGCGGCGCTCACCGCCCGACAGGTCCCCGACCGGCGTCCACTGCTTCTCCTTGCCGAAGCCGAACGTCTCGCACAGCTGCCCGGCGGTCATCTCGCGGCCCTTGCCGAGGTCGACGCGCTCCCGGACCCGCTGCACGGCCTCCAGCACCCGCCAGTCGGGGTCGAGTTCGGCGACCTCCTGGGACAGGTAGGCCAGCTTGACGGTCCTGCCGACGCGCACGTGCCCGCCGGCCGGCTGCCGCTCGCCCTCGCTGTACGCGGCCTCGGCGAGGGCGCGCAGCAGGGAGGTCTTGCCGGCGCCGTTGACACCGACGAGGCCGATGCGGTCGCCCGGCCCGAGCTGCCAGGTGACGTGCTTGAGCAGCACCTTGGGACCGGCCTGGATGCTCACGTCCTCCAGGTCGAACACGGTCTTGCCGAGCCGCGAGGAGGCGAACTTCATCAGCTCGCTGCTGTCCCGGGGCGGGGGCACGTCCGCGATCAGCTCGTTGGCGGCCTCGACCCGGAAGCGCGGCTTGGAGGTGCGGGCGGGCGCGCCGCGCCGCAGCCAGGCCAGCTCCTTGCGGATCAGGTTCTGCCGCTTGGCCTCCTCGCTGGCGGCGATGCGCTCGCGCTCGGCGCGGGCGAAGACGTAGTCGGAGTAGCCGCCCTCGTACTCGTGGACGTCACCGCGCTGCACGTCCCACATGCGGGTGCAGACCTGGTCGAGGAACCAGCGGTCGTGGGTGACGCAGACCAGCGCGGAGCGGCGCTCGCGCAGGTGCCGGGCGAGCCAGGCGATGCCCTCGACGTCGAGGTGGTTGGTCGGCTCGTCGAGGACGATCAGGTCCTGCTCGTCGATGAGCAGCTTGGCGAGCGCGATGCGGCGCCGCTCGCCGCCGGAGAGCGGTCCGATGACGGTGTCGAGGCCCTGCGGGAACCCGGGCAGGTCCAGCCCGCCGAACAGTCCGGTCAGCACGTCCCGGATCTTGGCGTTGCCCGCCCACTCGTGGTCGGCCATGTCCCGGATGACCTCGTGGCGGACGGTGGCCCCGGGGTCGAGGGAGTCGTGCTGGGTGAGCACGCCGAGCCGCAGCCCGCCGGAGTGGGTGACCCGGCCGGTGTCGGCCTCCTCCAGCTTGGCGAGCATCCGGATCAGCGTGGTCTTGCCGTCGCCGTTCCGCCCGACGACGCCGATCCGGTCCCCTTCGGAGACGCCGAGCGACACGCCGTCGAGGAGGGCACGGGTGCCGTACACCTTGCTGACGTTCTCGACATTGACCAGGTTGACGGCCATTTCTCTCCTGCCTGGGGGATCGATCAGCCTTCAAGCGTAGGCGTTCCGGGGAACGGAGCGGCACGCGCGGGGGACGTCACTCTTTGTGATGACCTGATCGGGATCCGGCGGCTACCGTGGAGGGCAGGCAGCAGGATCCCGTCCATGGGAGGAACCATGACCGCCGAGTCCGTAGAGCACCGCTGTCATCACTGGCCGGTGCCGCCCGTGGACGGCTACACCGTGGACGACCTGTCCACCCTGCCGGATCTCCCGCCGCACACCGAGTTGATCGACGGGAGCCTGGTTTTCGTGAGTCCGCAGCGGGATTTCCACAGCATCGTGATCGACCTGCTGGTCAACGGCCTTCGCCGAACCGCACCCAGCGGATTCAGGGTGCGGCGGGAGATGACCGTCGTCCTCGACCGACGCAATGGCCCAGAGCCCGACGTGAGCGTCGTCCGCACGGACGCGATCACCGGACCGGACCGGACCAGCTACCAGGCGGCGGACGTGCTCCTCGCCGTCGAGGTCGTCTCCCCCGACTCCGAGTCCCGTGACCGCACGACCAAGCCTCAGAAGTACGCGGCGGCCGGCATCCCGAACTTCTGGCGCGTCGAGCAGGGCGGAACGAGCGGCAGGCCCATCATCCACGTCTACGAACTCGACCCGCTCACCAAGGCCTACATCCACATGGGCATGCACCGTGACCGGATCAAGGTCGACAAGCCGTACTCCGTCGACATCGACCTGACCGCCATCGACGAACTCTGACCCGGCCCCTCAGACCACCGTCGCCCCCGCCGCCGGCCCCTGAGCCGTCCGCACCGTCGCGCAGGTTCCCGACGCCCGCAGCACCCCGGCGATGTCGGACGCCGACTTCGCGTCCGAGGCGAGGAACGCCGTCGTCGGGCCCGAACCCGAGACCAGCGCGGCCAGCGCACCCGCCGCCCGGCCCGCAGCGAGGGTGTCCGTCAGTTCGGGAAAGAGGGAGAGCGCCGCCGGCTGGAGGTCGTTGGTGACCGCGACGGCGAGCGCGTCGGCGTCGCCCTTCGCCAGGGCATCCAGCACCGCCTGGTCGGCGACCGGCTCGGGGATGTCCCGGCCCTTGGCCAGCCGGTCGAGCTCGCGGTAGACCGCCGGGGTGGACAGCCCCCGCCCGGCCGTGGCGAACACCCAGTGGAAGGTGCCGCCCACCTCCAGCTCCGTCAGCTTCTCACCCCGCCCGGTGCCGAGCGCGGCCCCGCCGACCAGGCTGAACGGCACGTCGCTGCCCAGCTCGGCGCAGATCGCCAGCAGCTCGTCGCGGGAGGCTCCCGTGCCCCACAGCGCGTCGCAGGCCACCAGCGCGCCCGCGGCATCCGCGCTGCCGCCCGCCATGCCTCCGGCGACCGGGATGTCCTTGGTGATGTGCAGGTGGACGTCGGCCTCACGGCCGTAGCGCTCGGCGAGGGCCAGCGCGGCGCGGGCCGCGAGGTTGGTGCGGTCCAGCGGCACCTGGCCGGCGTCCGGGCCCTCGCAGGTGATGCGCAGGCCCTGCGACGAGGGGGTCGCGGTGATCTCGTCGTACAGGCCGACGGCGAGGAAGACGTTGGCCAGGTCGTGGAAGCCGTCCGCGCGGGCGGCGCCCACGGCGAGCTGCACGTTGACCTTGGCGGGGACGCGGACCGTCACGCTCACTTGCTCGTCACTCCTTGTGTTCGGCGATACGCGCGAACTCTTCCACGGTCAGGGCCTCGCCACGCGCCTGCGGTGACACTCCGGCCGCGACGAGGGCCGCCTCGGCCCTGGCCGCGGAGCCCGCCCAGCCGGCGAGGGCGGCCCGCAGGGTCTTGCGGCGCTGGGCGAAGGCGGCGTCGACGACGGCGAAGACCTCGGCCTTCGACGCCGTCGTCTTCAGCGGCTCGGTCCGCCGGACGAGGGACACCAGTCCGCTGTCGACGTTCGGCGCGGGCCAGAAGACGTTGCGGCCGATGGCGCCGGCCCGCTTCACCTCGGCGTACCAGTTGGCCTTCACCGAGGGGACGCCGTACACCTTCGAGCCCGGACCGGCGGCGAGGCGGTCGGCGACCTCCGCCTGGACCATGACGAGGGTGCGCTCGATGCTCGGGAAGGTGTCGAGCATGTGCAGGAGGACCGGCACGGCGACGTTGTAGGGGAGGTTGGCGACCAGCGCGGTCGGGGCGGGGCCCGGCAGCTCGGTCACGTGCATCGCGTCGGAGTGGACCAGCGCGAACCGGTCGGCGCGCTCCGGCATGCGGGCCGCCACGGTGGCGGGCAGGGCCCCGGCGAGGACGTCGTCGATCTCGACCGCGGTGACCCGGTCGGCGACCTCCAGCAGGGCCAGGGTGAGCGAGCCGAGACCCGGTCCCACCTCGACCACCACGTCGTCGGGGCGTACCTCGGCGGTGCGGACGATACGGCGGACCGTGTTCGCGTCGATCACGAAGTTCTGGCCGCGCTGCTTGGTGGGGCGTACGCCGAGGGCCGTCGCGAGTTCGCGGACGTCGGCGGGGCCCAGAAGGGCGTCGGGGGTGGGGCTGCTCACCCCGCAAGGGTAGCCGGGGCGCATCCGTGCGGCCGTGCCCCGCAGTGCACGTCTCGCACGGCGCTCTGCGCACGCCGGCACTCTCCAGGGTCCGCTCGGGCCCGGAAACCGGCGGAGCGGTCGTCACCGTCCAAGGCGACGCGGCTGCACTTCGCGACGTGCCGGGTCAGTAGCCGAAGGCGCGGGCGGTGTTCGCCGCGAGGGCCGTGGCCAGGGTGTCCTCGTCGACGCCCCGCACGGCGGCCATCGCGCGCACGGTGACGGGCACCAGGTACGGGGCGTTGGGCCGGCCGCGGTAGGGCGCCGGTGTCAGGAACGGTGCGTCGGTCTCCACCAGGACCAGCTCCGGCGGGGCCACGGCGAGGGCGTCGCGCAGGTTCTGGGCGTTCTTGAAGGTGACGTTGCCGGCGAAGGACATGTAGTACCCGGCGCGGGCGCAGATCTCCGCCATCTCCGCGTCGCCGGAGTAGCAGTGGAAGACGGTGCGCTCGGGGGCGCCCTCCTCCTTGAGGATGCGCAGGACGTCGGCGTGGGCGTCGCGGTCGTGGATGACGAGGGCCTTGCCGTGCCGCTTGGCGATCTCGATGTGGGCGCGGAAGGACCGCTCCTGGGCCTCCATGCCCTCCGGCCCGGTGCGGAAGTGGTCGAGGCCGGTCTCGCCGACGCCCTTGACCTGCGGGAGGGCGGCCAGCCGGTCGATCTCGGCGAGGGCCTCGTCCAGCCCGGCGTCCCCGCCCGGCTCGCGCGCGCCCTGCCGGGACCAGCCGTCGGGGTCCCCGAGGACGATCCGCGGGGCCTCGTTGGGGTGCAGGGCGACGGTCGCGTGGACGTTGTCGAACGCCGCCGCCGTCTCGGCCGCCCAGCGGGAGCCCTTGATGTCGCAGCCGACCTGGACGACCGTCGTGACCCCGACCGACGCGGCCTTGGCGAGGCCCTCCTCCACGGTGCCCGCCTGCATGTCGAGGTGGGTGTGGGAGTCGGCGACCGGGACCCGGAGGGGTTCCGGGAGCGGCGGGGCGGCGTTCTTGTCGGACGCGTTCGAAGGCATGCCCCGATCCTACGAAAGGTCCCGCGGGCACCCGGAAGGGTCAGCTCGCCCCGCGGTGGAGGTGGAGGGCGTGCAGGAGGCCGGAGAGGTGGTGCCGCGGGGAGCGCTGCCGGGGGATCTCCGCGGCGGGCGCCCGGTGCTGCCCCGTCGCCGGGCCGCGTGCCGAGGCGACCCGCCCGGGCCGCATGATCCGTACGACGTGGCCGTCGCAGTTGGCGCAGGCGGGCCGGCTCAGCGGGGAGGGCACGATCCGGCCGTCCGCCACGTAGCGCACGAACTCGTGGCCGTCGGCGTCCCGGTGGTGCTCTATCTCGTACGACTGCTCCCAGCCGTGCCCGCAGCGCATGCAGGCGAAGGAGTACGACTCGTGGACGACGGCGGTGGTCCCGGTGACCCTGGTGTTCTCACCCATGCCGGCTCCTGACGTCAGCTGTTCCGCTGGAGGGGGCGGGTTCGTGCCCCTGGACCCAGTGGACTCCTCGGCGGGGCCGGGCGCAGCGGACCTGCCGAGGAGTTGGAGCCGATTTGTACTGCCCTTGGTCCGGGGGCCCGTTCCGGGGCCCCGGGTCAAGGAACGGTCAGGCGCCCGCGTGCTTGGCCGCCACCACCGCGTCGAACACGTCCCGCTTGGGGACGCCCGCCTCGGCGGCCACCGCGGCGATCGCCTCCTTGCGCCGCTCCCCGGCCTCCTCGCGCACCCGCACCCGGCGCACCAGCTCCTCGGGGCCGATCTCCTCGGGGCCCTTGTCCGGGGCGCCCTCGACGACGACGGTGATCTCCCCGCGCACGCCCTCGGCCGCCCACGCGGCCAGCTCGCCCAGCGGGCCGCGCCTGACCTCCTCGTAGGTCTTGGTCAGCTCCCGGCACACGGCGGCCCGCCGCCCGTCGCCGAACACCTCGGCCATGGCGGCGAGGGTGTCGTCGAGCCGGTGCGGGGCCTCGAAGTAGACGAGGGTCCGGCGCTCCTCGGCGACCTCCTTCAGCCGGGAGAGCCGTTCGCCGGCCTTGCGCGGCAGGAAGCCCTCGAAGCAGAACCGGTCGACCGGCAGCCCGGACACGGCGAGCGCGGTGAGCACGGCGGACGGGCCGGGCACCGCGGTGACCCGCACGTCCCGCTCGACGGCGGCGGCGACCAGCCGGTAGCCGGGGTCGGACACCGACGGCATGCCCGCGTCGGTCACCAGCAGCACGCGCGCGCCGCCCACCAGCTCCTCGACCAGTTCCGGCGTGCGGGCGGACTCGTTGCCCTCGAAGTACGACACGACGCGCCCCTTGGGCGTCACGCCGAGCGCCTGGGTCAGCCGGCGCAGCCGCCGGGTGTCCTCGGCCGCGACGACGTCGGCTCCGGCCAGCTCCTCGGCGAGCCGGGGCGGGGCGTCCTGGACGTCGCCGATGGGGGTGCCCGCCAGTACAAGGGTTCCAGTCACGTCCCCATCCTCCCAGGGGTGGACGGACGGGGACGCATCCGGACCGGTCCGGGCCATGCGCGGGACGCGCACAGAACGGTTCCCTACGATGGCGCGGTGACCAGTACCGCGTCCTCCACGGACATCCGGCAGGACCAGGCCCCGAACGACCGGCGGACCCCCTGGCAGCAGCGGCTGCACCGCTTCGGCCACACGGCGGGGCCCGCGAGCGACGTCCGCGACCGGCTGGTGCCGCCGTACACGCGGCCCGGACCGCGGCTGTGGGCCTTCTTCGGCCTGCGGGGGCCGGTCGCCGACCGCGTCGTTCGCTGGTCGGGCTGGGGCGGCCCGCTGCTGGTGACGCTGCTGGCCGGGGTGCTGCGGTTCTGGAACCTGGGCAGCCCGAAGGCGGTGATATTCGACGAGACGTACTACGCCAAGGACGCGTGGGCGCTGATCCACCGCGGGTTCGAGGTCAACTGGGACAAGAACGCCAACGACCTGATCCTGAACTCCGGCGGGGACGTCCCGATCCCGACGGACGCGGCGTACGTCGTCCATCCGCCGGTCGGCAAGGCCGTGATCGGGCTCGGCGAGCTGGTCTTCGGGTTCGACCCGTTCGGCTGGCGGTTCATGACGGCGCTGCTCGGCACGCTGTCGGTGCTGCTGCTGTGCCGGATCGGACGCCGGCTGTTCCGGTCGACCTTCCTGGGCTGTCTGGCGGGCGCGCTGATGGCGCTGGACGGGCTGCACTTCGTGATGAGCCGCACCGCGCTGCTGGACAGCGTGCTGATGTTCTTCGTGCTGGCCGCGTTCGGCGCCCTGGTCGTCGACCGGGACCGGGCGCGCGCGAAACTCGCCGCGGCGCTGCCGGTGGACGCCGACGGCCTGGTCCGCCCGGACGCGCGCGTCGCCGAGACGACCCGCCTCGGCTGGCGTCCCTGGCGGATCGTGGCGGGGCTGATGCTGGGCCTGGCCATCGCCACCAAGTGGAACGGCCTGTACATCACGGCGGCCTTCTGCGTGATGGCGGTGCTGTGGGACGTGGGCTCCCGCCGGGTCGCGGGCGCCCGCCGCCCGTACCGGGCGGTGCTGCGGCACGACCTGGGCTGGGCGTTCCTGTCGACGGTGCCGGTCGCGGTCTTCACCTACGTCGTGTCGTGGATCGGCTGGATCCTCTCCCCCACCGACGGCAGCGGCGGCTACTACCGCAACTGGGCCGCTACGGACGGCAGGGACAGCGCCTGGTCCTGGCTGTTCCCGGACTGGTGGCGCAGCCTGTGGCACTACGAGACGCAGGTGTACGAGTTCCACACCAACCTCACGTCGCCGCACACCTACCAGTCCAACCCGTGGAGCTGGATCGTCCTGGGCCGCCCGGTGTCCTACTTCTACGAGTCACCGGCGCCGGGCACGGACGGCTGCCCGGCCGACGCGGGCGAGAAGTGCGCCCGCGAGGTGCTGGCGCTGGGCACGCCGCTGCTGTGGTGGGTGGGCTGCTTCGCCCTGCTGTACGTGCTGTGGCGCTGGGCCTTCCGCCGGGACTGGCGGGCGGGCGCGATCGCGTGCGGCCTGGCGGCCGGCTATCTGCCGTGGTTCCTGTACCAGGAGCGCACGATCTTCCTCTTCTACGCCGTCGTCTTCCTGCCGTTCCTGTGCCTGGCGGTGGCGATGCTGCTGGGGGCGATCGTGGGGCGGGCCGGCTCCAGTGACGCCCGGCGTGTGGCGGGGGCGACGGGCGCGGGTGTGCTGGTGCTGCTGATCGCCTGGAACTTCATCTACTTCTGGCCGATCTACACCGGCACGGCGATCCCGATCGACGACTGGCGGTCGCGGATGTGGCTGGACACATGGGTTTAAGGGGATCAAAGCGGGGCGGCCGTCGGCCCGGTCCCGACACGGTTGAATACCGGAGCAAGAAAGGTCCGGGGCCTGCCTTCGCAGACCCCGGACATCCGACGCAGGGCTCCGCTACCTGCTCTACTCCTCGATGCAGGTCCTGTCGTAGTTCCGCTCGTAGGCGCTGGTGTAGGCCGCCACGTATCTCGAGTTCGTCTGCTTCGGCGCAAAGGACTGGCGGTGGAGGCAGTCTTCGCCGTCCTTGCTCCCGGCCAGCCGTCCGTCCAGGTTGCCCTGCTGCTGAGGTGTGAGTGTCCTCGTCGGTGTCGGCGTCGGGGTAGGAGCGGGAGGCTGATCGGGGCGCCGATCCGCGGGAGTGGGGGTGGGCTGGTTCGGGGCCTGTGGAGCGGACGCCACCGAGGTGTCCGAGTCCTGCGACATGGCCGTGGCGGGGAGCGCCAGGGCCGCGGCCGCGATGAAGGGGCTCGCCACTAGTGCGATGGTTCGCTTCGGGCGCATGGCTATCTTCTTCCTTCGAGACTGGTACGTGCAGACGGTGACTCGCCCCAGTCGGAGCGTCAGGTGTGAGGCTGCGGACCGGGACCGGTACCTGCACAGCAGCGCGATGCGCTGGGTACCATTCGGGCCGGTGGATTCCGGCCTCTGGCGCCGACTTCTCTGCTCACTGCTGCAGCTGTAGCGCCTGTGATTTCGACCGTAGCGAGCCATCCGAGAGATGTCTATTTGTGCCTGATGGGCCTTTTGGGCAACTAACGGCCGCGGCGCGTGACGCTGCGCCGCGAGGCGCGACGGTGACCTGGTGTCAGCCAGAGGTGGTCGGGTGGCGGCATGTGCGGGGAAGGTGCCGGTCAGCTCCCGCACGAGCATGTGGGCACCCACCCCCCTGGGGCTGCCACAACCTCCGCATCCCCGATGGGATCGTTTTCGACCCCGCATGCTCGGATCGCACTGTCCGGCGCTGCATCAAGTGCCGTATCGCGTCCGAGACGTTCGCCTCGCCGGCTGCCATCGCCCGCCCCGACACCAGTTGCTGACGACGGAGCAGTTCCGGAACAGTGCTGAGGGCCCGTCCCCACTCCGGAGGGGCAGACTCCCAAGGGCCCTGTTGCGGCCGGGAGTTACAGGCAAGGGGACGACAGGACGGGTGAGCGTTGGTGAACCTGTGCCGCAGGGCCGGTCCTTGAGCAGCGGCAGGCGTCGGCCGAGCACCCACGTCAGCCGGGAGAGCATCGCCGTCCCGGAGTTTGGACACCCGGTCCGGTGAGGAGTTCAGACCAGCTGAGGCCTGAGAGGGAACGTCCCGGTCTGTCCGTCGACCCGGGCCAGCCGGCTGATCTCCGTTCGGCCAACAAACGGAAACGGCCGTGCCGCGTGTCGGTCCGTGCGCTTAGAGTGAGCCGACGATCGGCCTTTCTGAACACGTTCAGAAGACGTGCGGAAGGGCCCCACGGGGAGGGGACGGCCCAATGGGCAAGGGGGTGAAGGCCGCCGTCATAGGCGGCGTTTTCGCCGTGATGGTGGGCGGAGCGGGGTACGGCGCCTACAACATCGTGTCGGCGCTGGACGGCGGCAGCTCGGGGACGGCCGGCTCGGCGCCGAAGAGCGGACCGCCCAGCGGTGACGAGGTCGAGGAGACGACGGAGAAGTTCTTCTCGGCCTGGGAGAAGGGTCAGGCGGCGACGGCGGCGTCGTACACGAACAACGACGCGGCGGCCGAGACCCTGCTGACGGCCTACGGCGAGGCCGCCCACATCACCGGTGTGAAGATCACACCCGGCACGGCGAGCGGCGTCACCGTGCCGTTCACCGTCAGCGCGAAGGTGTCCTTCGAGGGGAAGACCAAGCCGCTGACGTACAAGAGCCGGCTGACGGTGGTGCGCGGGGAGACGACCGGGCGGGCGCTGGTCGACTGGCGGCCGTCCGTCGTCCACCCCGAGCTCAAGCAGCCGGACGACACGCTGGTCACGGAGGAGTCGGCGAGCCCGCCGATCGAGGCCGTGGACCGCAACGGCACGGTGCTGACCAAGGAGAAGTACCCCTCGCTCGGCCCGGTCCTGGACACGCTGCGCCAGAAGTACGGCGACAAGGCGGGCGGCACCCCCGGCGTCGAGCTGGTGGTCCGCCACGCGGCCCGGGAGACCGCCGACACCCCGCTGCTGACGCTGGCCGAGGGCGAGCCCGGCAAGCTGCGCACGACGCTGAGCGCGAGCGTGCAGGCGGCGGCCGAGCGGGCGGTCGAGCGGTACGGCGAGTCGTCGGTGGTGGCGGTCAAGCCGAGCACCGGCGAGGTGCTGGCCGTGGCGAACAACCGCGCCGACGGCTTCAACGCGGCCTTCCAGGGCCGGGTCGCCCCCGGCTCCACGATGAAGATCATCACCGCCGCGATGCTCATCGACAACGGCGTGACCTCGATGAACGGCCCGGCGCCCTGCCCGGACACCGCCACCTGGCAGAGCCAGACCTTCAAGAACCTGACGGGCCTCGAGCCCAACGAGAGCGCCACGCTCGCCGACACCTTCATGCGGTCCTGCAACACCGGCTTCATCAAGCTCGTCGACGAGGAGCCGCTCACGGACGCCTCGCTGACGGCGGAGGCCGAGGAGCGGTTCGGACTCGGCCGGGACGACTGGCAGACCGGCATCGTCTCCTTCGACGGCAAGGTCCCCGCGTCCGGCGGCCCGGACCGCGCCGCCAACGCCATCGGCCAGGGCCAGGTCCAGATGAACCCGCTGAACATGGCCTCGGTGACGGCGACCGCCATCACCGGCACCTTCCGCCAGCCCTATCTGGTCTCGCCGGACCTGGACGGCCGGCAGCTGGCCACCGCCAAGGGGCTGCCGCAGAGCACCGCCGCCCAGCTCAAGCAGATGATGCGGCTCACCGCCAGGCAGGGCACCGCCCAGGAGGCCATGTCCGGGCTCGGCGGCGACATCGGCGCGAAGACCGGCTCGGCCGAGGTCGACGGGCAGGCCACGTCCAACAGCTGGTTCACCGGTTTCCGGAACGACGTCGCGGCGGCGGCCATGACCGAGGAGGGCGGCCACGGCGGTGACGCGGCCGGCCCGATCGTGGCGGACGTCCTGCGGGCGGGCGGCTGAACCACCCGGCCGGACGGGACCCTAGGGTGGTCGCCGTCGTTGGAAGCGTGAGGCAACGAGGGCATCGGGGGCCGAAGGCCCTGGGGAACCGCGGAGGAACAGGACGCAGTGGGCACAAGAAGGGCCGTCGCCGGGCGGCGGAAGACGAGACCCGCCGTGATCGGCGGCGTGGCCGCCGTGGTCGTCGTGGGCGCCGGACTCGGCGCCTACGCGCTGTACGGCGGCGGAGCGGCCGCCGAGGACACGGCGCGTACGACGTCCGCGGCCGGGGAGAAGGTGAAGACCGGCCCCCTCTCGGCGGCCGAGGTCGAGTCCGCGGCGCAGCGGTTCCTGACGGCCTGGCAGCAGGGCCGGATCGACGAGGCGGCCGACGCCACCGACGACGCCGGCGCCGCGAAGCCCCTGCTCACCGGCTACACCAAGGACGCCCGGATCAAGGACGTCACCCTCACCCCGGGCACCCCGTCCGGCGCGAAGGTGCCGTTCTCCGTCAAGGCGACCGTGGCCTTCGAGGACACGAGCAAGCCGCTGGCCTACGACGGCGCGCTGACCGTCGTACGCCGGGCCGGCGACGGCGAACCCCGCGTCGACTGGAAGCCTTCCGTCGTCCACCCCGAGCTGCGGGACGGCGACAAGCTGGTCACCGGGGAGTCCGGGACGCCGCCGGTGAAGGCGCTGGACCGGGACGGCGGGGAGATCACGGCCGCGAAGTACCCGTCCCTGGGCACCGTCCTGGACGGGCTGCGGGAGAAGTACGGCAAGAAGGCCGGCGGCACGGCGGGCATCGAGCTGCGCGTGGTGCGCGGCAAGGAGTCCAAGGCGGCCAAGGTGTCCGACAAGACCCTGCTGGAGCTGAGCGAGGGCACGCCCGGCACCGTGAAGACCACCCTGGACCCGGCTCTGCAGTCCGCCGCCGAGAAGGAGGTGGCCGGCAAGGAGCGGGCCTCGGTCGTCCTGCTGCGCGCCTCCACGGGCGAGATCCTCGCGGTCGCCAACGGCAGCCACGGCTTCAACACGGCCTTCCAGGGCTCCCTCGCCCCCGGTTCCACGATGAAGGTCATCACGTCCTCGCTGCTGATCGAGAAGGGCCTGGCGTCGATCGACAAGCAGCATCCGTGCCCCAAGTACTTCACCTACGGCGGCTGGAAGTTCCAGAACGACGACAAGTTCGAGATAAAGGACGGCACCTTCCGGGCGAGCTTCGCCCGCTCCTGCAACACGGCCTTCATCAGCCAGGCGCCGAAGCTGAAGAACGACGACCTGACCAAGCAGGCCCAGCAGGTGTTCGGGCTGTCGATGAACAACTGGGCGATCGGCGTGCCGTCCTTCGACGGCGCGGTGCCGGTGCAGAGCGCGGCGCCGATGGCCGCCTCGCTCATCGGGCAGGGCGGAGTGCGGATGAACCCGCTCAACATGGCGTCCGTGTCGGCGACGGTCCGTACGGGCACCTTCCACCAGCCGTACCTGGTCGCCCCGTCGGTGGACGGGCGCAAGCTCGCCACCGCCTCCCGCACGATGTCCGCGTCCACGCTGACGCAACTGCGCGAGCTGATGTCCTACACGGCGGCGTACGGCACGGCGGCGGAGGCGATGTCCGGGGTGGGCGGCGACGTCGGCGCGAAGACCGGGTCCGCGGAGGTCGACGGCCAGAAGAAGCCCAACGGCTGGTTCACCGCGTACCGGGGCGATCTGGCCGCGGCGGGCGTGGTGCAGGCGGCCGGGCACGGCGGTGACACCGCCGGACCGATCGTGGCGTCGCTGCTGAAGGCCGGCGGCTGACCGGCAAGAGCGGCCGCTCGGTGCGGCCCTCCGCTCAGTGCGGCACCGGCTCCGCGGCCGCCGCGTACGTCAGCCGCAGGAACCGCATCAGGGTCTTGGTCTCGAACTGGACCACCGAGCAGCCCTGCGGGGAGTGGAACTCCACCACGGCCTGGACCCGGCCGCAGGGCCACACCCGCACCGCGCCGGTCCCGGTGGGCACCCGCAGGCCCTGTTCCAGCAGGGCCCGGGAGAAGGTCCACTCCCGGGACCCGGGCCCCGGCCCGGGCAGCCCGACCCGCACCATCCGGGGGCTGTCGTCGGGGTCGTACCGCAACACGACCGGTACGGCTCCGACCTCCTCGTCCGGGCGGTCCGTGTCGGTGAGGATGTGGGCTCGTGCGTACTGTTCGACTACGGACATCGGATGGCCCCTTACGCCGTGCCACCTATGTGAAAGCTGTACGTCCGCCCCCACTCCAATGTCGCACATTTTCCGGATCGCGCCTTTTGGGAAGGGGGCGCCCGCCATCTCACATGTGAGATACAACGGGCGCTCGCTCTTGCAAGCCGTTCGCAACAAGCCACTATCATCGAACGGTGCACGTACCTGACGGATTCATCGACGCCCCGACCTCCGCCGTGACCGGAGTCGTCGCCGCGGGCGCCATCGCGGTGAGCCTGCGCGGCGCGCGCCGGGAGCTCGACGAGCGGACGGCGCCCCTTGCGGGCCTGGTCGCGGCGTTCATCTTCGCGGTGCAGATGCTGAACTTCCCCGTCGCCGCCGGGACCAGCGGACATCTCCTCGGCGGTGCGCTCGCCGCGATACTCGTGGGCCCCTACACAGGGGTCCTGTGCGTCTCCGTCGTCCTGCTCATGCAGGGCATCCTCTTCGCGGACGGCGGCCTGACCGCCCTCGGCGTGAACATCACCGACATGGCGATCGTCACGACGGTCGTCGCCTACGCCCTCTTCCGGGGCCTGGTGAAGGTCCTGCCGCGCACGCGCCGGTCGGTCACCGTCGCCTCCTTCGTCGCCGCGCTCGTCTCCGTCCCGGCCGCCGCCCTCGCCTTCACGCTGCTGTACTGGATCGGCGGCACCACCGACGTCTCCATCGGCAAGGTCGCCACCGCCATGGTGGGCGTGCACCTCCTCATCGGCATCGGCGAGGCCGCGATCACCGCGCTGACCGTCGGCGCCGTCATCGCCGTGCGCCCGGACCTGGTGTACGGCGCCCGCGGGCTGACGCAGCGGCTCAAGCTGCGCGTGAACGGCGAACTCGTCGACGCGCCGCAGGCCGAGCCGGCCGCCGCGCCCGCCGCCCGCTCGCACCGCAAGGTGTGGATCACCGGCCTCGTCACCTCCCTCGTCCTCGCCGGCTTCGTCAGCTTCTACGCCTCCGCCGACCCGGACGGCCTGGAGAAGGTCGCCGCGGACAAGGGCATCGACAAGAAGACCGAGGAGCACGCCGCCGCCGACTCCCCGCTCGCCGACTACGGCGTCGAGGACATCACCGACGCGCGCCTGTCCGGCGGCCTCGCGGGCGTGATCGGCGTCGGCGTCACGGTCGTCGCGGGCAGCGCCGTGTTCTGGGCGGTGCGCAGGCGGCACAGCGACGACACGTCCCCGACGAACACGAACACGACCGTCTGACATGGGCGCCGGACACGCGCACAGGCTCTACCGGCACGGGCACTCCCCCGTGCACGCCCTGCCGCCGCACACCAAGCTCGCCGCCACGTTCGCCTTCGTGGTCGTCGTGGTGTCGACCCCGCGGGAGGCGATGTGGGCCTTCGGCCTGTACGCCGTCCTGCTCGCGGTGGTGGCGGGCGCGGCCCGCGTCCCGGCGGGCTTCCTGCTCAGGCGCCTGCTGATCGAGGTGCCGTTCGTCGCCTTCGCCGTACTCATGCCGTTCGTGGCGGAGGGCGAACAGGTCGACGTGCTCGGCATGTCGCTGAGCGTGAGCGGACTGTGGGGCGCCTGGAACGTGCTGGCCAAGGGCACCCTGGGCGTCGCCGCCTCCGTCCTGCTGGCCTCCACCACCGAGCTGCGCGAACTGCTGCTCGGCCTGCAGCGGCTCCGGCTCCCCTCGCTGCTGGTGCAGATCGCCTCGTTCATGATCCGGTACGGGGACGTGATCACGGACGAGATGCGGCGCATGCGGATCGCGCGGGAGTCGCGCGGCTTCGAGGCCCGAGGCGTCCGTCACTGGGGCGTGCTCGCCAAGTCCGCGGGTGCCCTGTTCATCCGCTCCTACGAGCGCGGCGAGCGCGTCCACCTCGCCATGGTCAGCCGCGGATACGCCGGTTCCATGCCGGTCATCGACGAGGTGACCGCCTCCCGGGCCCAGTGGTCGTACGCCCTGGCCCTCCCTTGCACCGCCCTAGTCGTCTGTCTGCTGGGATGGACCCTGTGACTGCTTCCCTGGAGGTCTCCGGCCTCGCCTTCGCCTACCCCGACGGGCACCAGGCCCTGTTCGGCGTCGACTTCTCGATCGCGCGCGGCGAGCGGGTCGCCCTGCTCGGTCCGAACGGCGCCGGCAAGACCACCCTGGTCCTGCACCTCAACGGCATCCTGACCGGCGGCACCGGCACGGTCACGGTGGCCGGGCTGCCCGTGGACAGGCGGAACATGGCGGAGATCCGGCGCCGGGTCGGCATCGTCTTCCAGGACCCCGACGACCAGCTCTTCATGCCGACCGTGCGCGAGGACGTGGCGTTCGGACCGGCGGCGGCCGGGCTGAAGGGCGCGGAGCTGGAGGAGCGCGTGGACCGGGCGCTCGCCCTGGTCGGCATGGGCGAGTTCAAGGACCGGCCCCCGCACCACCTCTCCTTCGGCCAGCGGCGCCGGGTGGCGGTGGCGACCGTCCTCGCCATGGAGCCGGAGATCCTGGTCCTGGACGAGCCCTCCTCCAACCTCGACCCGGCCTCCCGCCGCGAGCTCGCCGACATCCTGCGCTCCCTGGACGTCACGGTCCTCATGGTCACCCACGACCTGCCCTACGCCCTGGAGCTGTGCCCCCGCTCCCTGATCCTCAGCGAGGGCGTGATCGCGGCGGACGGCCCGACCGCCGGCCTGCTCTCCGACGAGGAGCTGATGCGCGCCCACCGGCTGGAGCTGCCCTTCGGCTTCGATCCGCGCTCCGCGACAATGGGCGCGTGACGAACGAGGAGAGCGCCGAGACCGCCGGGACCGAGGGTTCGCTGCTGCTCGACGACCAGCTGTGCTTCGCGCTGTACGCGGCGCAGCGCGCGGTGACGGCCGCCTACCGGCCGCTCCTCGACGACCTGGGGCTCACCTACCCCCAGTACCTGGTGCTGCTGGTGCTGTGGGAGCGCGGCGAGACGACGGTCAAGGGCCTGGCCACGGCACTGCGGCTCGACTACGGCACGGTCTCCCCGCTGCTGAAGCGGCTGGAGGCGGCCGGTCTGCTGCGGCGTGAGCGGTCGGCCCGGGACGAGCGGTCGGTGCTCGTGGCGGTCACCGGGCGCGGCGAGGAACTGCGCGAACGCGCGGCCCGGGTGCCGGGCGCGCTGCTCTCGGCGACGGGGCTGGGCGGGCCGGAGGTCGCGCGGCTGCGCGAGGAGCTGTGGCGGCTGGCGGAACGGGCGGGGGCGGCGGCGGACGAGGCGCGCTGACTTTTTCTGCCCGCTTGGTTCCGGGCTTCTTGGAGCCTTGGGCACGTGGCCGTCACGCCCGGGTCACGCCCTCGTGGTGACGCTGAGGGGGTTGCAACGAAAGGAGCGACCATGCGTCCCAAGCGCTACCTCGCACTGCTCGGCGTGCCGCTCGGCGCCTCGTTCATGCTCTACCCGGTCGGCTCGGCCCAGGCGGCGGAGGCCTCGCCATCGGTTGCGCCCAGCCAGGCATGTCGGGCGCTCGCCCTTGGGCCCC
Source organism: Streptomyces griseicoloratus (assembly GCF_014534645.1). Classification (GTDB taxonomy): domain Bacteria; phylum Actinomycetota; class Actinomycetes; order Streptomycetales; family Streptomycetaceae; genus Streptomyces; species Streptomyces griseicoloratus. The sequence goes on along the minus strand of NZ_JACVQF010000189.1, from coordinate 71,250 downwards.
CCACGCCCTCCGGCAACGCCGTGGGCAACATCACGGCCAACGGATTCGACGGCGCGGAACAAGTCCGGGTCATAGCGGATGGGCAAGTGATCGCGACCGCATCCGCAGTCGCCGGAGCAGTCGCCGTCAACGGCATCACTCTGTCGGCTCGGAGCTACACCGTCGAGGGCTTGACCTCCCAACGCGCTGCCACCTGCCCTGGTCCGGGACCGGCAACGCCCACGCCGACGGGACCCGCGACGGACCCGGCCGCGCCGGCCGGCGCCGCTGCCGTACGGGCCGAAGGGCGCAGGGACGGGTTGGCCGACGGTCTGGCCGGCTGCCGCCTGGGCCGCGTCGTGACCGACGCGCAGGAAGACGAGGAAGGCCCCAGGAACGAGGAGTACTTCGCCGGTTACGCGGCCGGCAAGGCGGAAGCCCTGAACCGCGCCGCCTGCCTCAACAGGCCGGCCACCCCGCCTGGTCAGACCCCCGGCCAGACCCCGGGCCAGGTCACGCCCGGCCAGACCCCGGGCCAGACCCCGCCCGGCCAGAACCCTAACCGGCCCGGCCGTGGAGGCGGCCGCTGACGGCACGGCGAGTGAGCCGAATCGCATGACGCCCACCCACGGCGGGGGCGGTGGTACGACCACCGCCCCCGTCGTCGGTGTTCGCACCCCCTGACGGCGAAGCCGAACCTACCGGCCAGTACCTTGTGCACGATGAATTTGCGCGCACCTGCTTCCGGGAGAGGCCGGCCATGACCGACAGCACCGCCGTCGACACCCGCCCGACGAAGATCATGTACGTCGCCGAAGCCACCGCCCACGGCGGCCGGGACGGCTACGTCACCAGCCAGGACGGCCACCTGGACCTGAAGGTCGCCATGCCCCCGGCGCTCGGCGGCGACGGCGCCGGCACCAACCCGGAGCAGCTGTTCGCGGCCGGTTTCAGCTCCTGCTTCCACAACGCGCTGATCCTCGTCGGCAACCGCGCCGGCTACGACCTGACCGGCTCCACGGTCGCCGCGAAGGTCGGCATCGGACCCAACCGGCACCGCGGCTACGGCCTCGCGGTCGCCCTCAGCGTCTCCCTCCCGGTCCTGGACCCGGAGGTGGCGGCCCAGCTCGTGGACGCGGCCCACGAGGTGTGCCCGTACTCGAACGCCACCCGCGGCAACATCGATGTAACGATCGTGCTCGGCTGACGCCGCACAGGAATCGCAGGCGCGGGGCGACTGTTGCAGCCACTGTCGCAGGCGAGTCGGAGGAGAGTACGGACGTGGACGTGCACGGCACAGTGGCCGAGGGCTTCGAGCCGGTCAGGGACGCGTTCGTCCGGAACTTCACGGCGCTCGGGGACCGGGGCGCGGCGGTCGCCGTCTACCGGGACGGACGCAAGGTCGTCGACCTGTGGGGCGGTACGAAGGACGTCGACGGCACGGACGGCGCCGAGCCGTGGCGCCGGGGCACCGCGCAGGTCGTGCGCTCGGCGACCAAGGGCGTCGCCGCCGCCGTACCGCTGCTGCTGCACCAGCGCGGGGAGCTGGACCTGGACGCGCCGGTGGGCGAGTACTGGCCCGAGTTCAAGGCGCACGGTAAGGAGCGGGTGCTCGTCCGGCATGTTCTGAACCACCGGGCCGGGCTCCCGGTGCTCGACCGTCCGCTCACCCCACAGGAGGCCCTGGACCCGCTGCGGGGCCCGGAGGCCGTCGCCGCCCAGGCGCCGGTGTGGGAGCCCGGTACCGACCACGGCTACCACGCGCTGACGTACGGCTGGCTGGTCGACGAGCTGGTGCGCCGGGTCACCGGCGGCCGGAGCACGGGCGAGTGGATCGCCTCCGAGATCGCCGGGCCGCTGGGCCTGGAGCTGTGGCTGGGTCTGCCGGCCGCGGAGGAGGCGGCGGGGCGCGCGGGCCGGGTGGGCCGCGTCGACGACCCCGAGCCGTCCGGCGGCCTGCGGCTGCGCCCCAAGCGCTCGGTCACCGAGGCGTACGAGGATCCCGGCTCCCTCACCCGCCGTGCCTTCGCCGCGATCACCCCGTTCCCCGACCAGAACGACCCGGCGTACCGCGCGGCGGCCCTCCCCGCCACCAACGGCATCGCGACCGCCGACGGACTGGCCCGCTTCTACGCGGCACTGATCGGCGAGGTCGACGGGGTGCGGCTGTTCGACCCGGCCACGGTGGAGCGGGCCCGCGCGCAGGAGTCGGCGGGAGCCGACCGCGTCCTCGTCGTGAACACCCGTTTCGGCCTCGGGTACATGCTGGACGGCAGCGCGTCCCCGTTCCTGTCCCCCGGCTCCTTCGGCCACCCGGGCCGCGGCGGCGCCCTCGGCTTCGCCGACCCGGAGACGGGCGTCGCGTTCGGTTACGTCACCAACGGCTTCCGCAGGACCGTGACGGCGGACCCGCGGGCGCAGGCGCTGGTGCGGGCGGTGCGGACGTCGCTCGGGTAGGGCCCGCCCGGCGGACGGGCCCTGCCGTCACAGGGTCGCGGGGTGCCGCCCCGCTGCTTCAGACGTGGATCGGGTGGGACCTACGCCCCGACGCCTCGTCGATCTCACCGTGCGCCTTGTCGAGCAGCCGCATCGCGAGCTCGTTCAGCGCGCGTGCCCCGGCGACCTCCTCGCCGACCCGCGGCTGCCGGGCGTCGGAGTGGTGCCGGGTGGCGTGCCCGTGGGCCCGCACCTCGCTGCCGTCCGGCAGGCGGAGCAGCGCCGCCGCTTTGGTGTGCTGGTCGTCCTCCATGAACTCCAGCTCCACGTGCCATCCCACTGTGGTGTGCATCATGACGATCACCTCCGGAACACCTGCTTCCAGGGTGCTCCTGGACGGCGCCGAACGCACCCACTGCGGCCCCTCATCCCGCGTACAGCATCAGCCCGATCCCGACGGCCAGGAGCCCGGCGGCCGCGATCCGGGGCGCGCCGAACCGCTCCTTGAAGAACAGCGCGCCGATCGCGGCGCCGACGAGGACCGAGGACTCGCGCAGCGCGGCGATCGGGGCGAGCGCGGCCCGGGTCTGCGCCCACAGCACCAGCGCGTAGGCGGTCACCGACAGGGCCGCGCCGAGCAGTCCCAGTCCGGCGTGCGGTCGCAGCACCGCCCACGCCTCGCCGCGCCGGCGCCACAGGAAGTACGCGGGCAGGACCGTGCCCTGGACGGCCATCAGCCAGGCGATGTAGCCGAGGGAGGACCCGGAGGCCCGTACGCCCAGTCCGTCGACGACGGTGTACGCCGCGATGGTCGCCCCGGTCGCCAGCGCCGCGCCGATCGCCGCCCAGTCCGGCCGCCGCCCGCGCAGCCCCCACAGGGCGACGCCGGTCAGCCCCGCGCAGGACAGCAGGATGCCCGCGGCCGCCCGGCCGTTCGGCACCTCGTGCGCGAAGACGGCGGCGAGGACGGTCACCAGCAGGGGCGCGCTGCCGCGCGCGATCGGATACGCCTGCCCGAAGTCGCCCAGCCGGAAGGACCGCATCAGCAGCGCGTAGTAGGCGATATGGACGGCGGCGGAGACCAGGAGGTACGGCCACGCCCCCGCCGCCGGGAACGCGGTGAACGGCGCCAGCGCGAGCCCGATCAGCAGCCCGCCGCCCGAGATCAGCGCGAACCCGGTCAGCTTGTCCGTGATCCGGTGGGCGATGGCGTTCCAGCTCGCGTGCGTGAGCGCGGCGAGCAGGACGGCGCCGGTGACCAGAGGGGTCACTCGGAGCGCTCGCGCACGTCCACGAGGGTGGCGCCGGCGGTGGCGACGAGCTCCTTGGGCTCCATCGGGAAGACGGCGTGCGGGTTGCCGGCGGCGGCCCAGACGACGTCGTGCGCGAGCAGGGAGCGGTCGGCGAGCACACGGGTGCGGGTGCGGTGCCCGAAGGGCGGCACGCCGCCGATGGCGTACCCGGTCGTCTCCCGTACGACGTCGGCCTTGGCCCGGGTGACCTTCTCGGCGCCGAGTTCCTCGCGGACCCGCTCCACGTCGACGCGGGAGGCGCCGTCCATGAGGACCAGCACGGGGACGCCGTCCGCCGCGAAGATCAGCGACTTGCAGATCTGGCTCAGCTCGCACCCGATCGCGGCGGCGGCCTCGGCGGCGGTGCGGGTGGCCTCCGGGAAGCGCCGGATGCGGGCGTTCAGGTCCCCGAGGCCCAGCTCCCGGAGGGCCTCGGCGAAACGGGGGTGGGCGTCGGAGGTGCCGTCAGTCGTCGTCATGGGCGGCACCGTAGCGGTGCGTGCGGCATACACGCGACCGGGTTTGCCGTGTCCGGAGTGTCCGGAGTGTCCGGAACGCGGGAAGCCGGTGAGGGCCGCCCCGTCCCCACGGAGCCCTCACCGGCCGGTCCGCCGCTCGGGAGCGGTGCGTCAGACGCGCACCAGCTCCCGCTTCTCGTCGGGGTCGTCCTGGGCCCGCAGGCCCTCGCCCTCGACGTCCACGTTGGGCAGGGCGCGGTCCAGCCACTTCGGCAGCCACCAGGCCCTCTTGCCGAGCAGGGCGAGGACGGCCGGGACGATGGCCATGCGGACGACGAACGCGTCGAAGAAGACGGCGATCGCCAGGCCGAAGCCGATCATCTTGACCATGGACTCGCTGGAGCCGATGAAGCCCGCGAAGACCGCCATCATGATCACCGCGGCGGCGGTGACGACCCTGGCGCCGTGCTTGAAGCCGGTCACCACGGCCTGGCTCGGCGACTCGCCGTGGACGTACGCCTCCCGCATCCGGGTGACCAGGAAGACCTCGTAGTCCATCGCCAGGCCGAAGACGACGCCCACCATGAAGATCGGCATCATCGACATGACCGGGCCGGTCTCCTCGACGCCCATCAGGCCGGACAGCCAGCCCCACTGGAAGACCGCGACCACGGCGCCCAGGGCCGCCAGCACGCTCAGCAGGAAGCCGAGGGCCGCCTTCAGCGGGACCAGGATCGAGCGGAAGACCACGATCAGCAGCAGGAACGCCAGGCCGACCACCAGCACCAGGTACGGGATCAGCGCGTCGTTGAGCTTCTGGCTGACGTCGATGTTCATGGCCGTGGAGCCGGTGACCAGGACCTCCGCGCCGGTGTCCGACTTCACGTCGGCGCCCGCGTCACGGATGGCGTGCACCAGGTCCTCGGTCTGGACGGACGACGGCTTGGAGTCCGGGATCACGGTGATCGTCGCGGTGTCACCGGCCTTGTTGGGGGCCGGCGGAGTGACCGCCACGACGCCCTTCAGGCCCTTGATCTTGTCGGTGACCTCGGTGAACGCGGACTGCGGGTCGTCGCTGCCCTTGGCGTCGGTGACGACCATCAGCGGGCCGTTGAAGCCGGGGCCGAAGCCTTCGGAGAGCAGGTCGTAGGCCCGGCGCTGCGTGGTGGAGGTCGGCTGCGAGCCGTCGTCGGGCAGGCCCAGTTCGAGGGAGGCCGCGGGGACCGCCGCCGCGCCGAGGCCGACGACGCCGAGGAGCAGGACGGCCACCGGGCGGCGCACGACGAAGCTCGCCCAGCGGGTGCCCAGGTTGGCCTTGGCCGGCTTGCCTTCGCCGTTCTTCGCGGCGCGGGCGCCGCCCAGCAGCTTGCTCTTCTCGCCGGCCGGCTTGACCCTGCGGCCCGCGTAACCGAGCAGCGCGGGGATCATCGTCAGGGCGATCAGGACCGCGATGACGACCGTGCCGGCCGCCGCGACGCCCATCTTTGTCAGCATCGGGATGTTGACGACCGCCAGGCCCACCAGGGCGATGACGACGGTCAGGCCGGCGAAGACCACGGCGGAACCGGCGGTGCCGACGGCCCGGCCGGCGGCCTCCTCGCGTTCGCGGCCCTCGGCCAGCTCGGCGCGGTAGCGGGAGACGATGAACAGGGCGTAGTCGATGCCGACCGCGAGGCCGATCATCATCGCCAGGATCGAGGTGGTGGAGCCCAGCTCCAGCGCACTGGCCAGGGCGGCGATCGTGGAGACGCCGATGCCGACGCCGATCAGGGCGGTGAGCAGCGGCAGTCCGGCCGCCACCAGGGAGCCGAAGGTGATGACGAGGACGACGGCGGCGACCGCGATGCCGATGATCTCCGTGGCGCCGGTCTCCGGGACCGCCTGGAGCGCGTCACCGCCGATCTCGACGGTCAGCCCGGCGTCGCGCGCCTGCTGCGCGGCGTCCTCCAGGGCGTGCTTGGTGGACTCCTCCAGCTCCATGCCGGAGACGTCGTAGCGCACGGACGCGTACGCGATCGTGCCGTCCTTGCTGACGGCGTTGCCCGTGTACGGGTCGGCGACGGAGGCGACCTCGGAGCCGTCGGCCAGTTCGCCGACGGTCTTCTCGACGGTCGCCTTGTGGGCGGCGTCCGTCATCTTCTCGCCGTCCGGCGCCTTGAAGACGACCCGCGCGGTCGCGCCGTCGGCGCTCTGGCCGGGGAAGCGCTCTTCCAGCAGGTCGAAGGCCTTCTGCGCCTCCGTACCGGGGATGGAGAAGGACGAGTTGCCGGCGGGCGGGGCGCCGGCCGCGCCGACGCCGGCGAGGGTCAGCAGCGCGACCCAGATCAGGGCGACGAAATGCCGTCGCCGGAAGGCGAGCCGGCCGAGTTTGTAGAGGAACGTGGCCACGGAGGCGTACTCCCGGTCAGGTCGTGGGGTATTCAGGGCAGGGGTGATCAGCCCGACGACGTGAGCGGTGACGTCAGGTAAGGGACTGGCTGGGGACTGTCAGGAGGTGGAGACGCCGAGGGCGGGGAGGATCACGGCGTCGATGTACGAGATGAGGAAGGCCCGGGTCGGTGGCTGGTCGTCCAGCAGCGTGCGGGTGGCGAAACCGCCGACCATCATGTGCACGAGGAAGTCCAGCGCCGGACAGTCGGCTCTGATCTCGCCTCGGTCGATGGCCCGTTGCAGCACGCGCCGGAACTCCGCCATCTCGGGTTCGATGAGCTGCTCCCGGAACGCCTGGCGCAGATCCGGGTTCTGGTGCAGCGCCATGGCCACACCCCGCATCAGCGCCGAGTTCTGTTCCATGGTGCAGTCGTCCTCGCGGGCCAGCAGGGCGTGCAGGTCACCGCGGAGCGACCCGGTGTCGACGTCGCCGATCTCGCCGGGCTTGCCGTGCCGGATGGCCTTGACGACCAGCTCGGCCTTGCCGCCCCACTGGCGGTAGAGCGTCGCCTTGCTGGACCGGGTGCGGCCGGCCACGGCGTCCATGGTCAGTGCGTCGTAGCCGACTTCCCGGAGCAGGTCGAGCACGGCCTCGTACAGCTCGGCCTCGCGCTCGGGAGTGATCCGACTCCGGCGCGCCGTTGCGACCTCGGCCATCTCCCTCTCACCTCTCCGTTCAGAACGACACCGTTTCGTACAGGTCGAATGTACCGCAGGCGGCTAGCGAAACGAAACGGTTTCGTTCGTGTTCTGGGTCACGGTTGTCAGCTCGCCATAAGTTGCCGGTGCCCGCCCGGCGGAAAAGCATGGGATGGGTGAGCTATCTGCGCTTTCCGCATCTCCATGGCGACCGACTCTGCTTCGTGGCCGAGGACGACCTCTGGCTCGCGCCCCTGGACGGCCCGGGCCGCGCCTGGCGGCTCACCGTCGACCGCACCAAGACCGGCCACCCGCGCTTCTCCCCCGACGGCCGGCACATCGCGTACACCAGCTGGCGCAGTCTGGTGCCGGAGGTCCACCTGGCGCCGGTGGACGGCGGCCCGGGACGGCAGCTCACCCACTGGGGCAGCCTCGACGCGCGGGTCTGCGGCTGGGCGCCGCCCGACCACGACACGGACGCCGCCATCCTCGCCGTCTCCTCGCACGGCGAGCCCTTCTCCCATCTGACCTGGGCCTACAAGATCGCCCCCGACGGCGACCCCGGCCGCAAACTGCCCTGGGGGCCGGTCGCCGACCTCCAGGTCGCCGACGTCGACGGGGAGCGCAGGACCCTCCTGCTCACCGGCACCCCGCCGCACGAGCCGGCCTCCTGGAAGCGCTACCGGGGCGGCGCCACGGGCCGGCTGTGGCTGCACGGGCAACGGCTGCTCGCCGGCATCGACGGGCACCTGGACTGCCCGATGTTCGTCGGCGGCCGGGTCGCCTTCCTCTCCGACCACGAGGGCGTCGGCAACCTCTACTCGTGCGCGTACGACGGCTCCGACCTGCGCCGCCACACCGACCACGACGCCTTCTACGCCCGGCACGCGGCCAGCGACGGCACGCGGGTGGTGTACCAGTGCGCGGGCGAGCTGTGGATCGTCGACGACCTCGCGCCCGACTCGGTGCCGCGCCGGCTCGACGTGCGGCTGAGCGGTCCCCGCGCCGGGCGGCGTCCCTACCAGGTGCCCGCCGCACAGAACGTGGGCGGCCTCTCCGTCGACGAGACCGGACGCGCCAGCGCCGTCGTCGTACGCGACAGCCTGTACTGGCTCACCCACCGCGACGGCCCGGCCCGCACCATCGCCGACACCCCGGGCGTACGGGTACGGCTGCCGGAGATGCTGGGGGCGAGCGGACGGATCGCGTACGTGACCGACGCCGAGGGCGAGGACGCCGTCGAGATCGCCCACCTGCCCCGCGCGATCGGCGGCCGCGCGCCCCGGCGGCTGGCCTCCGGGAGGCTGGGCCGGGTGCTGGAGCTGGTCTCGGATCCCCAGGGGCAGCGGCTGGCCGTCGCCTCGCACGACGGGCGGCTGCTGCTGCTCGACGTCTCGGACGAGACCGAGGTCGCCGAGGCGCTGGAGGCGGTGGGCACGGCGGAGGCGGCGGACGCGGCCGCGGAGACGGCTGCGGAGGCCCCCGCGGAGACCGGTGACGGCGGTGACGGCGGTGTGCCGGACGGCGGTGGCGTCACCGAGCTGATCCGGTCGGTCAACGGGCCCGTGCGGGACCTCGCCTTCTCCCCGGACGGGGCCTGGCTGACCTGGGCGCACCCGGGGATCGGGCGGTCGCTGCGGCAGATCAAGATGGCCCGGATCAACGGACAGGAGGGCCCGCTCGTCATCGACGTCACCGACGGCCGCTTCGAGGACGAGAACCCGGTGTTCACCCGCGACGGCCGCTATCTCGCCTTCCTGTCCTGGCGCGGCTTCGACCCGGTGTACGACGTGCACACCGGCGACCTGTCCTTCCCGCTGGGCTGCCGCCCTTACCTGGTGCCGCTGTCGTCGGCGACCCCCTCCCCCTTCGCGCTGAACCCGGAGGGCCGCCCGGCGGCCGGCGGGCTGGACCCGGTCGAGGAGGAGCCCGGCGAGGCCGGGGCGGTGACCGTCGAGATCGAGGGCCTGGAGAACCGGGTGACGCCGTTCCCGGTCACCGCCTCCAAGTACTCGGCGCTGCACCCCGTCGCGGGCGGCGGCCTGGTCTGGCTGCGCTGGCCGATCTCGGGGGCGCTGGGCGAGACCTTCGCCAACCCGGACGACCCGAGCGAGCGGCCCACGCTGGAGCACTTCAACCTCGCCAAGGCGAAGAAGTCCGAACTGGTCGGCCACCTCGACTGGTTCCGGGTCAGCGGCGACGGCACCCGGCTGGTCGTGCTCGACGAGGGCGACCTGCGCGCGGTGCCGGCCACGGAGACGGGCGACGCCGACTCGACCACCTGGATCGACCTGCGCCGCATCCTGCACCAGGTCGACCCGGCCGCCGAGTGGCGCCAGGCCTACGCGGAGGCCGGCCGGCTGATCCGCGACTACTTCTGGGACCCGGGCCTGAGCGGCATCGACTGGGGCGGGGTGCTGGCCCAGTACCGCCCGCTGGTCGAACAGGTCGCCTCGCCGGACGAGTTCGCCGACCTGCTCCGCGAGGTCCTGGGCGAGCTGGGGACCTCGCACGCCTACGTCGTCGCCGCCCGCCGCAACGAGGGCCCGGCGCACTACCAGCGCTGGCAGGGCCTGCTCGGCGCCAACTTCGTCTGCCGGGACGGCCGGTGGGTGGTCAAGCGCATCCTGCCCGGCGACTCCTCCGACTCCAGGGCCCGCTCCCCGCTGGCCGGCACGGGCATCCGCGAGGGCGCGGTGCTCACCCACGTCGACGGCCGCCCGGTGGACCCGGCGGCCGGGCCGTACCCGCTGCTGGCGGGCGCGGGCGGTACGACCGTGGAGCTGACCTTCGCGCCGGCGGAGGGCGCGGGGCTGCCCCGCAGGATCGCCGTGGTCCCGCTCATCGACGAGCGGCCCCTGCGCTACCAGGACTGGGTGACCAAGCGCCGTGAGGTGGTGCGGGAGTTGAGCGGCGGACGCTGCGGCTATCTGCACATCCCCGACATGGGCGGCTCCGGCTGGGCGCAGTTCAACCGCGACCTGCGCATGGAGATGTCCCGGCCCGCGCTGATCGTGGACGTGCGCGGCAACGCGGGCGGGCACATCAGCGAACTGGTCATCGAGAAGCTGACGCGCACCATTCTCGGCTGGGACCTGACGCGCAACGCACAGCCGGTGTCGTACACCTCCAACGCCCCGCGGGGGCCGGTGGTGGCGGTCGCGGACGAGGCGACGTCCTCCGACGGCGACATGATCACGGCGGCGTTCAAGCTGCTGAAGCTGGGCCCGGTGGTCGGGCAGCGCACCTGGGGCGGGGTGGTCGGCATGACCGGCCGGCACCGCCTCGGCGACGGCACGGTGATCACGGTGCCGATGAACGCGGCCTGGTTCGACGCCTACGGCTGGTCGGTCGAGAACCACGGCGTGACGCCCGACGTGGACGTGCTGCGCACCCCGCTGGACTGGGCCGAGGGCCGCTACCCGGTGCTGAGCGAGGCGGTCCGGCTGGCGGTGGAGCTGCTGGAGACCAACCCGCCGGCCACGCCGCCCGACTACCGGAACGTACCGGACCGTTCCCGGCCCGCGCTGCCGCCCAGGCCCTGACGGGCCGTGAGCACCGCGCGAGCCGTGCGGTGCTCACGGCCCGCGCGATGCTCACGGCCCGTGCGGTGCGGGCACGCGAAAGGGGCGCCCTCGTGGGGGCGCCCCTTCCGTTCGGCGGTGGCCGCGTCAGGCGTCGTAGTCCTGGCTGTGGCGGTCCTCCGCCTCACGGCGCGAGGGATCCATCTCGTCGTCGTCGCGGCGGCGGTTGCGGCCCTGCATCTGGCCCTTGGCCTGCTCCGCCCGCTGCTTGCCCTGCTGCTGCATGCGCTCGGCCTTGTCCTGGAACTGGTCCTTGATACCCATGTGGGTTCACTCCCGTGGTGGGTGAGATCGGTGCCTGGTCGGTGAGTTGACCCGGCTCGATCAGATTCACACGGGCGGTGACCGTGCGCATGTCGATCAGTGACGGTGTGTAGTGCGGTGCTGTTCGTCGGCCGCGCCGCCCGCGCCGACCAGCCCCGTGCGCATCCCGTCGAGCCGGTCCGCGAACCGGCGCATCTCGCGCTGCCCGACGGTCCCGATGACGGCCGGCAGATAGCCGCGCACGCCCTGCATGCCGCGCAGCCACCACTGCCCGTACACGTGACCCGCCCGCCGCTCGATGCCCTCCACGAGCCGGTCGACGGCCGGGCCCAGCGGGTAGGTCTTGTTCGACGGCCACGGCAGCCGCTGCCTGAGCTCCCGCATCACGTCGTCCTGGTCGGCGCCGCGCACCATGTCGGTGTCGGTCCACGACAGGTAGCCGACGCCGACCTTCACGCCCCGGTGGCCGACCTCGGCGCGCAGGCTGTGCGCGAACGCCTCCACACCGGACTTGGAGGCGCAGTAGGCGGTCATCATCGGCGCGGGCGTGATCGCGGCCAGTGACGCGATCTGCAGCAGGTAGCCGCGGCTCCTCGTCAGCGCCGGCAGGAAGGCGCGGGCCGTCACCGCCGACCCGACGAGGTTGACCTCGATCACCCGCCGCCAGGACTCCGGGTCGGAGTCGACGAAGGGACCGCCGGTGGCGACGCCCGCGTTGGCGACCACGATGTCGACCTTGCCGAACCGTTCCTCCACCTCCCGCGCGACCCGGGCCATGGCCTCGTGGTCGGTGACGTCGGCGTGCCAGTGCTCGCTGTCGCTGTGCAGCCGGGCGGAGACCTCCTTGAGCGCGTCCGGCTCCAGGCCGACCAGCGCCACCTTCACGCCGCGCGCGGAGAGCTTGCGGGCCAGCAACTCCCCGACGCCGCGGGCCGCTCCGGTGACGACGGCGACCCTGCCCTCCAGATTCACCCTGCTCATGCGCTCTCCTCGACGTGTGCGGCGGGTATGTGGGTGCTTGCGAGCGTGCGTATCTTCCCGGTGACCAGCTCCGGCGCCTCCACCGGCGTCATGTGGCCGAGTCCGGGCAGCTCGGTGAGGCCGAGGCAGTGCGGCAGCGCGCCGGCCAGCGCGCGGGCGTGCACGGGCGGGGTCAGCCGGTCGGCCGTGCCCACGACCACCTCCACCGGCATCGTCAACTCCCGTATGCCGCAGTCCAGGTCGAGCAGGTCCAGCACCTGCGACCAGGCATGGCGCACCTTGCGCGGGCAGGCGTGCACGACGCGGGCGCAGGCCTCGACCATGTGCGGGTCCGAACCGGCGCCCATCGTGCCGTACTTGAGGATCCTGCGCGCCAGAGGCGAGACCGGCCCGAGCGGCGCCCGGGAGCCGAGGATGCGCCGGGTCAGCCAGGTCCGCAGCCGGCCTTCCCGCAGCGGCACCACGGTCGCGGAGGCCACCAGCCGCGAACTGCCGGTGCTGCACAGCAGGACGGCCGCCGCGTGTTCGCGCAACGCGGGCCGGGCGGCGGCCGCCATCACCGTCATCCCGCCCATGGAGTGCCCGGCGATCACGGCCTGTTCACCAGGGGCGAGGGTGGCCTTCAGTACGGCTTGGAGGTCGTCGGCGAGGGCCTCGGTGCTGCATGCCGGGCTCGCCGGGCTGCGGCCGTGGCCGCGCTGGTCGTAGGCGATGACCCGGTGGTCGGCGGCCAGGGCGCGGATCTGCGCCGCCCAGAAGGCGGTGGAGCAGGCCCAGCCGTGGGCGAGGACGACCGCGGGCGCGGCCGGGTCGCCGAGGGGGCCGTGCAGCTCGACGTGCAGCCGGGCTCCGTCGGCGGAGACGGCGGTGAGTTCGCGGGCGGGGGCGGGCGGGGCGTACGGCCCGGAGGCGACGTGCGTGAGGCGGCTCACGCGACCGCCTCCGCGTTCTCCCCGGCGGTCTGCTCGGTGGTCTCTCCGGTGGCGGTGGCGGTTCCCCGTCCGGACGGTGGCCGCAGCACCTCGTACTCGGCCAGGTTCACGCGCCGCGTGGCGCGCCGGAACTCGGCCGTCGTCCCGGGCCAGATGGTGGTGTTGCGGCCGCTCGCGTCGAGGTACCAGCTGGTGCAGCCGCCGGTGTTCCACACCGTGCGCTTCATGCGTTCCTGCACCCGGTGGTTCCAGCCCTGCACGGCGGCGGGGCGGGCGTCGAGGGCGACCCGGCCGCCGAGGACGTCCAGCTGGCGCAGGTAGTCGGCCATGTAGTTCAGCTGGGACTCGATCATCAGGATCATGGAGGAGTTCCCGAGGCCGGTGTTGGGCCCGATGATCGTCATCCAGTTCGGGAAGCCGGCCGCCGAGGCGCCGCGCAGGGCCTCCATCCCGCCCTTCCAGGTCTCGGCGAGGGTGCGCCCGTCCGCGCCGACGACCCGCTCGGCGATGGGCATGTCGGTGACGTGGAAGCCCGTGCCGAAGATGATCACGTCGGCCTCGGCCTCGCTGCCGTCGGCGGCGACGAGGACCGGGCCGCGCACCTCGCTGAGCCCGCTCGCGACGACGTCCACGTTGGGCCGGGCGAGCGCCGGGTAGTAGTCGCTCGACAGCAGGATCCGCTTGCAGCCGATACGGTAGTCGGGGGTCAGCTTGGCGCGCAGGGCCGGGTCCTTGATGGCGCGGGCCATGTTGCGCTTGGCGATCTGCTCGACGAAGCCCAGCTCGTTGGGGTGCTTGGTGAACGCCTGCACCTGCAGCTCCCGGATGCCCCACAGCAGTCCGCGGCGCAGCTGGGTGGTGACCGGCAGCGCCCGGTGCAGGGCGCGCTCGGCGCCGCTGATGGCCCGGTCCATGCGGGGCATCACCCAGGCCGGGGTGCGCTGGAACAGCGTCAGCCGCGACACCTGCGGCTGGATGGACGGCACGATCTGGATGGCGGACGCGCCGGTGCCGATCATGGCGACGCGCTTGCCGGTGAGGTCGTGGTCGTGGTCCCAGCGGGCCGAGTGGAAGACCTTGCCGGGGAAGGTGTCCAGGCCCGGGATGTCCGGAATCCTGGGGTCGGACAGCGGTCCGGTGGCGGAGACGACGAAGTCGGCGGACAGGTCGCCGCTCGCGGTCTCGATGTCCCAGCACAGCCGCTCGGCGTCCCAGGCCATCCGCTTCACCTCCGAGTCGAAGCGGATGTGGGGACGCAGCCCGAAGGTGTCGGCGACGTGCTCCAGGTAGGCGCGGATGTGCCGCTGCCCGGAGAAGGTGCGCGGCCAGTCGGGGTTGGGCGCGAAGGAGAAGGAGTACAGGTGGGACGGCACGTCGCAGGCGCACCCGGGGTAGCTGTTGTCCCGCCAGGTGCCGCCGACGCTGCCGGCCCGTTCCAGGACGACGAAGTCGGTGATCCCCTCGCGGCGCAGCCGCACGGCGGCTCCGAGACCGCCGAACCCGGACCCGACCACCGCCACCCGCACGTGTTCTCGAACCTGCTCGTGCTCGGCCATCGAAGAAGCCTCCACGCATCGCCTAGAACTCTGCCAGTGAACACTGGCGCAATGGGGAGAGTAGAGCAGCTCCGTACTCATGGGTAGGGGTCGGCGCCAGGAAAGTTACCGACGGTACGACATAGGCTTCCGGCGTGGCAGAAAGCGCTTCGGACCCTGAACGTGACGACGGCCCCCGCGAGTACCGCATGGAGGAGCTGGCCCGGCTGGCCGGCATCACCGTGCGCACGCTGCGCTTCTACCGCGAACGCAAGCTGATCCCGCCGCCCCGCCGCGAGGGCCGCATCGCCTGGTACGACGACCACCACCTGGCCCGCCTGCGCACCATCTCGGCACTCCTGGAGCGCGGCCACACCCTGAGCGGCATCGCCGAGCTCGCGGACGCCTTCGACCACGGCCGCGACGTCGGCGACCTGCTGGGCCTCGGCGAGCCCACCGAGGAGACCCCGGTCCGCCTCACCCCCGAGGAACTCGCCGCCCGCTTCGAGGGGGAGGTCACCCCGGAGAACCTGGCCGCCGCGATGGACCTGGGCTACCTCGGCACCGACGGCGACGAGATCGTCCACATAAGCCACCGCCTGCTGGAGGTCTCCTCGGCCCTGGTCCGCGAGGGCATCCCCCTCGCCGAGGTGCTCCAGGCCGGCGCCCGCGTCCGCGAACACGCCGACGCCCTCGCCGAACTCTTCGCCGACCTGGTCCTGCGCCACGCCCCGGAACAGGACCTGCCCCGCCTGCGCCCGCTGGCCCGCAGCGTCGTGGAGGCGGAACTGTCCCTGGCCATGGACCGGCGGATGCGCAAGCAGACGGGCCGGGACTAACGGTCGTAGACCACCGTCACCGGCGCGTGGTCGGACCAGCGCTCCGCGTGCGTGGCGGCACGCTCCACGAACCCCTTGACGGCCCCGGCCGCGAGGCCCGGCGTCGCGGCCTGGAGGTCGATCCTCCAGCCCGTGTCGTTGTCAAAGGCCCGCCCCCGGTACGACCACCACGAGTACGGCCCCTCCACGTCCGGGTGCAGCGCCCGCACCACGTCCACGTACCCGCCCTCCGCCGGGTCGAAGACGCGGCTCAGCCACTCCCGCTCCTCCGGCAGGAAGCCGGAGCTCTTCGTGTTGCCGCGCCAGTTCTTCAGGTCGGCCTTCTGGTGGGCGATGTTCCAGTCCCCGCAGACGACGACCTCGCGGCCCTCGGCGGCGGAACGCTCGCGCAGCTCCTTGAGGTACGCCAGGAACTCGCCCATGAAGCGGACCTTCTCGTCCTGGCGCTCGGTGCCGACCTCGCCGGAGGGGAGGTAGAGGGAGGCGACCGTCACACCCGGCAGGTCGGCCTCGACGTAGCGGCCGGCGGTGTCGAACTCGGCCGAGCCGAAGCCGACGCGGACCCGGTCCGGCTCGCGGCGGGTGTAGAGGGAGACGCCGGCGCGGCCCTTGGCGGCCGCGGGGGCGTGCGTCACGTGCCAGCCGTCGGGCGTGCGGACGTGTTCGGGCAGCTGCTCCGGCTCGGCGCGCACCTCCTGAAGGCACAGCACATCGGCGGAGGTGCCGGCGAGCCATTCCACGAAGCCCTTCTTCGTGGCGGCGCGCAGGCCGTTGACATTGACGGAGGTCACGGTGAGCACCCCGGCACGATACCGGCACACTGGACTACGTCCCGATCTGGATTGCATTGACATACGGTAGGCAGCATGAACATACGCCGGGTCTCCTTCGACCACCCCGACGCCGTGAAGCTGAACGACGAGGTCCAGGCCGAGTACGACCTGCGCTACGGCGACGGCGGTGACGCCACGTACCTGGACCCGTCGCACTTCGCGCCGCCGAACGGCCTGTACCTGCTCGCGTACGACGCGGACGACTCCCCGGTGGCCTCGGGCGGCTGGCGTGCCCAGGAGGCGAACGCCGAGAACTACCGGGACGGGGACGCCGAGCTGAAGCGGATGTTCGTCGTCCAGCAGATGCGCGGCCGGGGGCTGGCCCGCCGCATCCTGGCCGCCCTGGAGGAGGACGCCCGCGCCGCGGGACGCCGGCGCATGGTCCTGGAGACCGGCACCAAGCAGCCGGAGGCCGTCGCCCTGTACCTCTCCAGCGGCTACGAGCCCTGCGAGAAGTTCGGCTACTACCGCTTCCACGACGAAAGCCTCTGCTACGCGAAGGCGCTGTAGCTCACGCCCGCAGGAAGGCCAGGACCGCCAGGACCCGGCGGTGGGTGTCGTCGGCCGGGGGCAGGTCCAGCTTGGTCAGGATCGAGCCGATGTGCTTGCCGACGGCCGCCTCGGACACCACCAGCGTCCGGGCGATCGCCCCGTTCGACTTCCCCTCCGCGACCAGGGCCAGCACCTCACGCTCGCGGGGGGTGAGCCGGGCCAGCGGGTCCCGGCGCCGGCGCAGCAGCTGCCGTACCACCTCCGGGTCGACGACCGTGCCGCCGGCGGCGACCTCGGCGAGCGCGGCCACGAACTCCTCGACGTGGCCCACGCGGTCCTTGAGCAGATAGCCGACGCCGGTGCCGTCGCCGGAGTCGAGCAGTTCGGCGGCGTAGGCCCGCTGCACGTACTGGCTGAGCACCAGCACCGGCAGCCCGGGCCGCTCCGCGCGCAGCCGCACGGCCGCGCGCAGCCCCTCGTCCTGGAGCCCCGGCGGCATCCGCACGTCCGTCACCACCGCGTCGGGCCCGTGCTCGGCGACCGCGGCGAGCAGGGCGTCGGCGTCGCCGACGGCCGCGACGACCTCGTGCCCGAAGCGGGTGAGCAGTCCGACGATGCCCTCGCGCAGCAGCACGCTGTCCTCGGCGAGGACTATCCGCAGGGGTCTTCCGGAGGAATCGGCCGGCAAGGGATCTCCACGTGCAGCAGGGTCGGTCCGCCCGGCGGGCTGGACAGGGAGAGTCTGCCATCGAGCACCGACACCCGGTCCGCGAGTCCGGTCAGCCCGGTGCCGCCGTCCGGGTCGGCGCCGCCGCGGCCGTCGTCGCGGACCCGCAGCACCAGCCGCCCGTCCCCGTACCCGCCGCTCACCTCGGCGCGGTCCGCTCCGCTGTGCCTGGCCACGTTGGCGAGGGCCTCGCAGACCACGAAGTACGCGGCGCTCTCCACGGGCCGCGGCAGCCTCCCCGGCAGGTCCAGGTCCACGTCCACCGGGACCGGGCTGCGGTCGGCGGCGTCCGCGACGGCCGCGTGGAGACCGTAGTCGGCCAGCACCTTGGGGTGGATGCCGTGGATGAGCTCCCGCAGCTCCACGAGGGCCCGCTCGGCCTCCCCGTGGGCCGCGGCGAGCTGGTCGGCGAGCGGTCCGGGCGGGGCGTCCAGCCGGGCCAGGCCCAGCGTCATGGTGAGGGCGACGAGCCGCTGCTGGGCCCCGTCGTGCAGATCACGTTCGATGCGCCGCCGCTCCGCCTCGAAGGCGTCGACCAGCCTCACCCGGGAGCGGACGAGTTCGGTGACCCGGTCGGCATCCTTGCCGGCCAGCAGCACCCGCGCCAGCTCCGCCCGCGCCCCGGCGACCACGCCGAGGGCGTAGGCCCCCGCGGCCAGCAGCACCAGCCCCAGCGCGGCGGCCGCGAACGCCCCCGGCCAGGTGTCGACGAGCCACAGCTTGACCACCTTCGCCTCGCCGCCGGCGGCGACCAGCGCGGGCGCGGCGACCATGGACAGGGGGAGCACCGCGCCGACCACGACGGCCGCCGCGTCGAGCGGCCACAGCACCACGCCGAACAGCACCGCGTACGCCAGTTCCCGCCAGGTCGCCGTCTCCTTGAGGCGCGTCGCCAGCCACGCCGGCAGTCCCGGCCGGCCGGGCGTCCGGTGCTGTCCGGCGGGCACCGGGGCGACGCCGGCCAGCCGCAGCCGCCGGCGCTCGACGGCGGCCACGGGTATCCCGGCCAGTGCGGTCAGCACCAGCAGCGGCAGCCCGACGACGACGACGGCCAGGGCGCCTCCGGCCACGGCCCCGCTGACGATCACCACCAGGACGACGGCGCCGAGCAGTGCCCCGCTCGTGAGGTACGCGACCGCGCGCCAGGGCCACGCCGATCCGAGGTATCCGCGCCCGCCGAGCGCCCGCCACACCGTCATGCGGATCACCGTACGGGCGGCTTGCGGACCGCCGCCATCGGCGCAGCCGGAGGTGCGGGGGTATGCCTGGCCCTACCCCAAGTCTCGCCCCTGCCGCACTGATCCGGCCCGCCCTCCCGGGGTTTCGTTGAGCCGAAGGCACCGGACGAGTGGGAGCAGAGGCAGACATGGGAACCGACGCGATCGAACTGCGTTCCGTCAGCAGGCGCCACGGGAGGGGAGACGGCGCGGTGACGGCCCTGGACCGTGTGTCCCTGGCCTTCCCCGCGGGCACCTTCACCGCCGTCATGGGCCCGTCCGGCTCGGGCAAGTCGACGCTGCTGCAGTGCGCGGCGGGTCTGGACCGGCCCGACTCGGGCTCGGTGCGGCTCGGCGGGACGGAGCTGACGGAGCTGAGCGAGCGGCGGCTGACGCTGCTGCGCCGGGAGCGCATCGGGTTCGTGTTCCAGGCGTTCAACCTGCTGCCGTCCCTGACGGCCGCTCAGAACGTGGCCCTGCCGCTGCGCCTGGCGGGCCGGCGCCCGCGACGCGCCGAGGTGCGCGAGGTGCTGCGGCGGGTCGGCCTCGCGGAGCGTGCCGGGCACCGGCCGTCCGAGCTGTCCGGCGGCCAGCAGCAGCGGGTCGCGCTGGCCCGTGCCCTGATCACCCGGCCCGAGGTGCTGTTCGGCGACGAGCCGACCGGGGCGCTCGACTCGGTGACCGGCCGCGAGGTGCTGGCGCTGCTGCGGGACATGGCCGATGCCGAGGACCGCACGATCGTCATGGTGACGCACGACCCGGTGGCCGCCTCGTACGCCGACCGCGTCGTGTTCCTGGTCGACGGCCGGGTGCACGGGGAACTGGCGGGTGCCTCGGCCGCCGAGATCGCGGCCCGGACGGCCGGCCTGGAGACGGCCGGGGCGGAGACGGCCGGGGCGGAGGCCGTGCCGTGCTGAGCATCGCGCTGCGCACCCTGCGCGCCCGCTGGACCACCTTCGCGGGCAGTTTCGTCGCCCTCGCGCTCGGCACCGGGCTGCTCGCCGTGATGGGCCTGGCCCTGGCCTCCGCGCAGAACGCCCCCCAACGCGCGCCGGAACGGTTCGCGGCGGCGCCGGTGGTGGTGCGGGGGCAGGACACCCTGCGCGTGCCCACCGCGATCGGCGTGAAGACGGAGAAGCTGGCGCATCCCCGCCCGGTGCCGGAGCGGACCGTGGCAGCCCTGCGCGCCCTCGGCCCGGTCGCCGAGGACCGCTCCTTCCCGGTACGTGCCGAGGGCGGGCCCGGCGGACTGGTGGGCCACCCGTGGTCGACGGCGGCCTTCGCCCCGTACGAGCTGAGCGCGGGCCGTGCGCCGAGGACGGCCGGTGAGGTGGTGACCACCGGCGGCTGGGCGGCCGTCGGCCAGCGGCTACGCACCGGTCACGGCACGGTCCGCGTGGTCGGGACGGTGGACGACCGGGGCTTCGAGGACGCCGTCTTCTACACCGACGCCCGCGCCGCACACCTCGCGCCGGTCAGTACGCAGCTGGTGGTGGACGCCGACCCGGCCGAGGTACGGCGGACGGTGGGCGAGCACGCCCAGGTGCTGACGGGTACGGCACGGCGGCTCGCGGACGCCGGCCCGGACCGGGACCGGGAGGCGGTGACGGCGCTGACCGCCCTGTTCGGCACGGCGGGCGGGGTGGCCGGGTTCGTGTCGGTGTTCGTGGTGGCGTCGACGTTCGCCTTCACGGTGGCCCAGCGGCGCCGGGAGTTCGGGCTGCTGCGCACGGCGGGCGCGACGCCGGGCCAGATCCGTCGGCTGGTGTGCGGGGAGGCGCTGCTGGTCGGCGTGCTCGCCTCGGCGGCGGGCTGCGCGCTCGGCGCGTACGCCGCCCCGCGTCTGGCCGCGTGGGTGGTCTCCGAGGGGCTTGCGCCGGCCTGGTTCGCGATCGGCGGCCAGGTGTGGCCGTACCACCTGGCCTTCTGGACCGGTCTGCTGGTCGCGCTGTGCGGGGTGGCAGCGGCGTCCTGGCGGGCGGGGCGGACCGCCCCCGCACAGGCGCTGCGCGAGGCGTCGGTGGACACCGGGACCCTGACCCGGGGCCGCCTGCTGTGCGGTACGGCGCTGCTGGTCACGGCCGCCGCGACGCTTGCCGTGGCCCTGCTGACCGACCCGTCGGACCTGCTGCACCGCAAGACGTACGTCAGCCGCCCGATGCTGCTGATCACGGCGGTGGCGCTGCTGTCTCCGCTCCTGGTGCGCCCGCTGACCCGGCTGCTCGCCTGGCTGCCGTCCCGGCTGCCCGGCGCGGGCGGGATGCTGGTGCGGGAGAACGCCGCCGCGTCCGTCCGGCGTACCGCGGCCGTGGCGGCGCCGGTCCTGGTGACGGTGGCACTGGCGGGCTCGCTGCTCGGGGCGACGGCGACGCTGGACGAGGCGCGGGCGGCCGAGGCCCGGCAGCGGACCGCGGCCGGCTTCGTGGTGACCGCGGACGGCGGCCTGGACCGGGCCGCGGTGCGGCGGCTGCGGGCGGTCCCCGGCACCGTCGTCTCGCCCACCGCGCCGAGCGCCGTGTACGTCCTGGAGGAGGGCGTGGCCCTGATCAGGTCCGAGGCCCGCGCGGTCGACCCCCGGGCGCTCGCGGCCACGACACGGGTGCCGCTGACGGCCGGGCGGCTCACCGGCCTCGACGACGGCTCGATCGTCGTCAACGAGGAGTGGGAGCGGCACACGGTCGGGCAGCGCGTCACCGTCCGGCTCGGCGACGGCACCCGCCGGTCGCTGCGGATCGCCGCGGTGATGCCGGTGGGCACCGGCGACAACGGCGCCTACGTCACGTTCGCCAACGCACCCGGCGCCACGGTCGACCGGGTGGAGGTCACGGTCGCCGAGGGCGCGGACCGGCGCGCCGTGGCGGCGGGACTGCGGGAGGCGGTGGAGTCCTCGGGCGGGCGGGTGCTCACCCGGGAGGCGTGGCTGAGCGCCACGGCACCCCGCGCCGACGGCACGACACGGGCCGGCTTCCTGGTGGTCCTGGGCATCGCGCTGCTCTACGCGGGCATCGCGCTGGCGGGAACCCTGGTCATGGCGACGTCCGGCCGGCGCCGGGAGCTGGCGGCGCTGCGTCTGGCGGGTGCCACCCGTGGCCAGGTGCTGCGGCTGGTGGCGGCGGAGGCGCTGACCGTGGTCGCGGTGGGCGCGCTGCTCGGGGTCGCGGTGGCGGCGGTGAACCTGCTCGGGATGCGGGGCGCCCTGTTTCTGCTGTCGGCTCCGGCCCGGCTGGTCCTGCCGTGGCCGGCCATGGGGGCCGCGGCCGGTGCGTGCGCGGTCGTCGCCGTCGTCGCGGCGGCCGTCCCGGCCGGGGCGGCACTGCGCCGACGTACCTGAGCGGGCCGCACGGGGGCTTCGGGCCGCGCCAGTTGGGCGGCCGCGAAGCCCGAGCCCCTGCCGGCCTTCCCTGGCAGGGCTCCATGCCGCTTGGACTGGACGGGATTTGTCGAGCCCCTCATGGGCTGGAGACGGCCAGGGCGTGACCTCCGAGCACCACGGCGACGATCAGGCAGGCGACGGTGACGCCGGCGGCCACGCGCCGCCCCGGTAGAAACCTGCGCGGCAGGCAGACAACCAGCACCGCACTGACCCACGCCACGGACACCAGCCGGGGGAGCCACGCCTCGGCCCGGTCATTGACCAGGTAACAGTGCTCAGCCCGCGATCCGTGGACGCCGAAGTAGAAGAGACAGTCGTTCCCGAAGTTCTCGGAGAGCAACGCGGTGAGCCCCCACCACACGGTGGTGAGGACGGCCGCGGCCACCGCGACAGCGAGGAACGAGCAACCGCCGGGGCCACGCGGCGCGGCTGTGTCCATACTCCGACTTCTCCAGCGAGGAACCGTTCCGCCGAGGGATCCCGGCAGAGCTCGGAACATACGGCACCCGCTGACCGACGCCAATGCTGCAGGGCATGAACCGCGCTGCCCTACAACATGTCAAAGCCCCGGTCGGGAGTTCCCTACCGGGGCTTTGAGCTGCGTGGACCTGAGGGGATTTGAACCCCTGGCCCCCTCGATGCGAACGAGGTGCGCTACCGGACTGCGCCACAGGCCCTTGCAACGAGTGAAACTTTAGCATCCCGATCGGCCTGCTCAAAAATCCCTTCCGGGACACGGCCGCGGGGCGGCCTACTCGTTGGCCGCGCGGGGACGGTCGCCGTCCTCGTACTGGTCGAACAGCGGCGTGCGGCCCCGCTCGCGGGCCCGGCGGGCGGACGCGGCGCGGCGGGCGTCGCTGCGGCCGGCGCTCTCCGGCCGCTCCTCCGTGCGAGGGGCCGGGGAACGGTCCGGCTCGGGGGCGGCCGCCGCGTCCTGCGCGTCCGGGACGACCGGCCCGGACCGGGCCGAGCTCCAGGCGTCGGGGGCCGCGAGGTCCACGTCGGCCGTGGCGCGGGGCGCGACGGGTGCGGTCACGTAGGTGGGCAGCGGCACGGGCACCGGGTCCCAGCTCTCGCCCTGTCCCGGCCGCTGCTGCCGCTCGCGCTGCTGGTCGACCCACTCGGCGTGGTCGGTCTGCTCCACCAGGGCCCGCCGGTCCGCGGCGAGGGCGGACAGGCCCGGGTCGGCCTCGGTGTCGGGTCCCTCGTCCGGCTCCTCGGCGTCGGGGTCGCCGACCGCCTCGGCGGACGCGCGCCGCCGGGGCTGGCGGTCGCGCTCCCGCAGCCGCTGCGCCGCGGCCTCGGCCAGGCGCCGGTCCATCTGGAAGGCGAACCGGCGGCGCTCCTGGGAGCGCAGGTAGGCGATGTACGCGCTGAGCATGACCGCGGGCACGCCGGGTGCCCACAGGAAGGCCAGTCCGCCGACGGCCGCGACGATCGAACCGAGGGTGAAGGCGAGGAAGAGCACGACGGTGGTCCGCCGGCGCCGTGCGAGCACCTTCGAACGGCGGGCGCGGGCCGCGGCCGCCGGTGACACGGGTGCCTGGCGGGCTCTGGAGTCGTCCACGGACTCGTCCGTCGCTCCGCGCGCGGGTGCGGGCCGGTCCGCGATGTGCTGCGACGCGGTCTGCCGGGTGTGCCGGCGCGTTCTGGACACGGCGAAGGCCCGGACGTCCACCGAGTCGGTGACGGCATCCGGGTCGTCCTCGTCGTGCTCCGCCTCGTCGGCGGGGCGCGACCGCAGGTCCTTGGCGTACCGGCGCTCCATGCCCGCCCGTCCGGACAGCAGCCGGATGGCGGTACTGAAGCGTTCCGTCGGACGGGCCTCGTTCAGCTCGTCCTGCCTACGGAGCCACATCGGCACCAAGTAGGCGGCCCAGGCCCCGACGATGACTGCGTAGATGAGGCCGCTGCTGCTCACGCCTCACACGGTAGAGGGGTTTGCGTGGGGCCATCCGCCAATTGGGCCGGTGTGTCGCACGATCTGGCTGATATTTCGAACTTTTTTTGTGACCGACGCGATCAGCCGGCCGTCAGGGCGGCGAATTTCCCGCCTCCGGATGGTCACCAATCGATCAATTTCGAACGTTTATTCAATTCCGGTGCCCGGCCGGGCGGGATTCTCCGAGGTGCCGTGGGATGCGCCGCGAGCCCGTGACCGGTGCCAGCGCCGCAGCAGTCCCTCGGGGGCCTCTTCCGCGGTGAGCGCGAACACCAGATGGTCGCGCCAGGCCCCGTCGATGTGCAGATAACGCGGCCTGAGCCCCTCCTCGCGGAATCCGAGTTTCTCCACGACCCGGCGGCTCGGCCCGTTCTCGGGGCGAATGCAGACCTCGACGCGGTGCAGCCCGACCGTGCGGAAACAGTGGTCCACGACGAGCGCCACGGCCGTCGGCATCACCCCGCGGCCGGCCACCGCCTCGTCCACCCAGTAGCCGACGTGCCCCGAGCACATCGAGCCCCAGGTGATCCCGGCGACCGTCAACTGCCCGACCAGACGCCCCTGGTACTCGATGACGAACGGCAGCATCCGGCCCGCGTTCGCCTCGGACCTCAGGTGGCGGACCATCTGGCGGTAGGTCGGCCGGTGCGCGAGGGGCCCGCCGGGCGCGGGCGGCGGGATCGTCGCCTCCCACGGCCTGAGCCAGTCGCGGTTGCGCCGGTTGACCTCGCGCCAGGCCCGCTGGTCGCGCAGCCGTATCGGCCTCAGGACGATCTCGCCGTCCCTCAGCACCACGGGCCAGGATGGGCTGTTCAGCTCGCACCCCCACTGACGGCCGGTCTGGGGTGGTCACCGCCGCGGATCTGGTCGACGGCGTGGACGAGCAGGGGCTCCAGCACGGCCAGGCCGTCCCTGACCCCGCCGGTGGACCCCGGCAGGTTGACGATCAGCGTGCCCTTCGCCACTCCGGCCAGACCCCGGGAGAGCACCGCGGTCGGCACCTTGTCCCGGCCGTACGCCCGGATGGCCTCCGCGATGCCCGGGACCTCGTACTCGATCACCGCCCGGGTCGCCTCGGGGGTGCGGTCGGTGGGCGAGATGCCGGTGCCCCCGGTGGTGACGATCACGTCGTAGCCGGCGTCGGTGCCGGCGCGGAGGGCGGCCTCGACGGGGTCGCCGTCGGGCACGACCTGGGGGCCGTCGACGGCGAAGCCGAAGCGGCGCAGGCCCTCGGCGATCAGCGGACCGCCCTTGTCCTCGTAGACCCCGGCGGCGGCCCGGTTGGAGGCGGTGACCACGAGAGCGGCGTACGGCGCGACGACGGCGCCCCCGGCCGGCGTGTGCGCTGTCATGCCCGGCTCCAGTCGCCCGACTTGCCGCCCGTCTTCTCCTCCACCCGCACGTCCGTGATGACCGCTCCCTTGTCGACCGCCTTGACCATGTCGACCACGGTGAGCGCGGCGACGGAGACCGCGGTGAGGGCCTCCATCTCGACGCCCGTACGATCCGTCGTCTTCACCGTGGCGGTGATCTCCACGGCGTCGTCCGCGACCGACAGTTCCAGTTTCACACCGGAGACCGACAAGGGGTGGCACAGCGGGATCAGGTCGGGGGTGCGTTTGGCGCCCATGATGCCCGCGATCCGCGCGGTGGCCAGGGCGTCGCCCTTGGGGACGCCCTCGCCGCGCAGCAGCTCGATCACGCGGGGCGCGACGAGGACGCGTCCGCTCGCGCGTGCGGTGCGCGCGGTCACGTCCTTGCCGGAGACGTCGACCATGCGGGCGGCGCCCGCCTCGTCGATGTGCGTCAGTCGGTCCTGCGTGTCCTCGGTGGGTCGGTCCTGCGTGCTCATGCTCGTGTGGCGCTCCCGGTCCGGGCCCGGCGCGGTGCGGCGCGCGGGCCTGCTGTGCGCGACACGGTACCGCCAACCCGGTGGGGTCAGCCGAGCAGGACCACCTCGACCTCGGCGCCGGGCTCGACGGACTCGGCGTCCTCGGGGACGACGATCAGCGCGTCGGCGTGCGCCAGGGCCGCCACCAGGTGGGATCCGGCCCCGCCGACCGGGGTGACCGTGCCGTCGGCGTAGGTGCCGCGCAGGAACTGGCGGCGTCCCTTCGGCGAGGTCAGCGCCTTGTCGGCGGACAGGGTGGCGGTGGCCGTCGGGCGGTGGACGTCCTTCAGGCCCATGAGGGTGCGGATCGCGGGGCGGACGAACAGCTCGAAGGAGACGTACGACGACACCGGGTTGCCGGGCAGGGCCAGCAGCGGGATGTGGTCGGGGCCGATGGAGCCGAAACCCTGGGGTTTGCCCGGCTGCATGGCCAGCTTGCGGAACTCCACGCCGCTGCCCGGCTCGTCCTCGTCGGCGACGTGCGCCAGCGCCTCCTTGACCACGTCGTAGGCGCCGACGCTCACCCCGCCCGTGGTGACCATCAGGTCGGCGCGGACCAGCTGGTCCTCGATCGTGGACCGCAGTGTGTCGGCGTCGTCGGCGACGGCGCCCACGCGGTAGGCGATCGCGCCGGCGTCGCGGGCGGCGGCGGTCAGGGCGAAGCTGTTGGAGTCGTAGATCTGACCGTGCCCCAGTTCCTCGTCGGGCTGGACGAGTTCGCTGCCGGTGGACAGCACCACCACGCGCGGGCGCGGGCGCACGCGGACCCGGCCGCGGCCGATCGCGGCCAGCAGGGCGATCTGGGGCGGGCCGAGGACCGTGCCGGCCCTGAGGGCGGGGTCGCCGGCCTTGACGTCGCTGCCCTTCGCGCGCACGTGCGCGCGAGCCTCGGCCGGGCGGTACACGTGCACCTCGCCCTCGGCGCCCTCGGGGGCCAGGCTGCGGGCGCGCATGCCGGCGACCGGGCCCTCGCCGAGGCCGCCGTCGGTCCACTCGACGGGGACGACGGTCTCGGCGCCGGGCGGCAGCGGGGCACCGGTCATGATGCGGGCGGCCTGGCCCGGACCCACGGTGGGCGGGTCGGCCCGGCCCGCCGCGACGTCCCCGACGACCTCCAGGACGGCCGGGAACTCCTCGCTCGCGCCCGTGACGTCGGCGACCCGCACCGCGTACCCGTCCATGGAGCTGTTGTCGAACGGCGGCAGGGAGACCGGGACCGTGACGTCGTCGACCAGGACGCAGCCCTGGGCGTCGAGCAGGTTCAGCTCGATGGGTTCGAGGGGGCGGACCGTGGCGAGGACGTCCTCCAGGTGCTCGTCCACCGACCACAGGCGGTCCGGGCCGGAGCGGTCGTCACCGGTGTCGCGGGGCGCGGCGCTGCTCAACGTCGTTACATCTCCTCGGCTACGTAACTGCGAAGCCAGGTCCGGAAGTCCGGGCCCAGGTCCTCACGTTCGCACGCCAGTCTGACAATGGCACGCAGATAGTCGCTGCGGTCACCGGTGTCGTAGCGGCGGCCCTTGAAGACGACGCCGTGCACCGGGCCGCCGACCTTCTCGTCCGCGGCGAGCTGCTGGAGGGCGTCGGTGAGCTGGATCTCGCCGCCGCGGCCGGGCTGGGTGCGGCGCAGTATGTCGAAGACGTGCGGGTCGAGGACGTAGCGGCCGATGACGGCGTAGTTGGAGGGGGCGTCGGCCGCGTCGGGCTTCTCCACCAGACCGCTGACCTTGACGACGTCGCCGTCCTCGGTGGTGTCCACGGCGGCGCATCCGTAGAGGTGGATCTGCTCCGGCGCGACCTCCATGAGGGCGATGACACTGCCGCCGTACTGGGCCTGGACCTCGATCATGCGCTGCAGGAGCGGGTCGCGCGGGTCGATCAGGTCGTCGCCGAGCAGGACCGCGAAGGGCTCGTCGCCGACGTGCGGGGCGGCGCACAGGACCGCGTGGCCGAGGCCCTTGGGGTCGCCCTGGCGGACGTAGTGGATCATCGCGAGGTCGCTGGATTCCTGGACCTTGCCCAGCCGCTCGGTGTCGCCCTTCTTCTCCAGGGCGGACTCCAGCTCGTAGTTGCGGTCGAAGTGGTCCTCCAGGGGGCGCTTGTTGCGGCCCGTCACCATGAGGACGTCGTCGAGGCCCGCGGACACGGCCTCCTCGACCACGTACTGGATCGCCGGCTTGTCCACGACCGGCAGCATCTCCTTGGGAGTGGCCTTGGTGGCCGGGAGGAACCGGGTACCGAGGCCCGCTGCGGGGATGACAGCCTTGCTGATCCTGGGGTGCGACTGAGTCATGCCCGACACCATATCCGGTGCCTTTAGGGAGAATCTGTGGGTCCGGATGATTGACGCTCATATGAGCGCATTGGAACGGTACGGGAGCGACCTTTGAGTCACATCGGACGTGCGGCCGAGCCTGACAAGCGGATGTTGCGGCGGGAGTTCCTCAAGGTGAGGAACAGTTTGCCAGCCGATGACGTGCGGGCGGCAGCGGGTGCGCTGGCCGAGCGGGCGCTCGGTCTGCCGGAGCTGGCACGGGCGCGCACGGTGGCGGCCTACGTGTCCGTGGGCGCCGAGCCGGGCACCCTCGCGCTGCTCGACGCGCTGCGCGCACGAAGCGTGCGCGTCCTGCTGCCCGTGCTGCTGCCCGACAACGACCTGGACTGGGGCACCTATACCGGGGAGGGCTCCCTCGCGCGCGTGGAGCGCGGTGGCCGGATGGCCCTGTTCGAGCCCGCCGGCGAGCGCCTGGGGCCGGACGCGGTGACGGCCGCCGACGTCGTGCTGCTGCCGGGCCTGGCGGTCGACGAGCGCGGGATGCGGCTGGGGCGGGGCGGCGGCTCCTACGACCGGGTCCTCGCGCGTCTGGAGCGGGCGCGGTCGCGTCCCGCGCTGCTGGTGCTGCTGTACGACTCCGAGGTCGTCGCGCACGTCCCCGAGGAGCCCCACGACCGTCCGGTGGACGCGGTGGTGACCCCGTCGGGGGTGCGGCGGTTCCGCTGACCGCCCAGAAGCTCCGGTCGCTCTGGTCACTCCGGTCGCTCCGGTCGCTCCGGACACGGAAAAACGGCCTCCACGCGTGCGTGGAGGCCGTTTCCGTCAGGGGCGCGTGCTCAGGGCTTGAGCACCAGCGTGTCGGTCGTGCCGTCGTCGACCGCCTTCTTCGAGAACGACCACGGCAGCAGCTCGCCCTCGGCCCACTTGTCCGTCTGGTCGGTGTAGTGGGCGCTGTAGGCGTGCCCGGAGGCGCCGGACAGGTTGATCCACCGCGACTTGTCGAGGTCGCCGAGGTTGACCACCATCCGCATGGACGGCACCCACACCACCTCGTAGCCGCCGGCCGCGTTCCAGCCGGTGGCGTTGACCGCCGCCTCGCCGCCGCTGAGCTTCCACGGGCCCCGGTTGAGGGCGTACTTCAGGAAGCCCGGGCCCTCGGTGCCGAGGGTCTGGTTGTTCAGGAACAGGCGGTGCAGCCGGCCCCAGTTCCAGGTGTCGATGTCCTTGCCGAGCTTGGCGGTCAGCTCCCAGCGGGCGTCGACCATGGCGCGCTTGAACAGGTCGTCGCGGTTGTCGGCGCCCTTGCGGGTGCCGGACTTGGGCGTCGTCCACCAGTCGCTGTCGGGGTCGTCCATGAGGTTGCGGACCACCTCGAACCAGCGGTCGCCGCCGTCCGGCTGCGCCTGGTCGGCGTCCCGCTGACCGCACTCGCGGACCTTGTTCGTCTCGTCCGCGGGCCCGGTGGTGTTGACCGGGTCGACCCACAGGCACTGGCCCTCGACCCGCAGCTCCTTGGGCAGCTTGTTGCCGAAGGCGAGCTTGAGGATGTTGCGCCAGACGGCGTTGAAGTAGGCGGCCGCCGCCGAGTCGGCGTCCTGGGTGTAGTCCCAGCCCTCCAGAAGCTTCTGCGCCTGGCGGACGTCCTTGTCCTCGACGTCGATCTTCAGCAGCTGGGGCACGAGCAGCTTGGCGATCTCGCTGCTGTTGTCCAGCTGCATCTGGCGCATGTCGTCGGTGGAGATCTTGCCGCCGTCCTTGATCTTCTGCTCGATCAGGGAGGTGATGCGCTGGCTGCGGGTGCCGTAACCCCAGTCCGTGGTCAGCGTGTACGGGTACTTCTCCCCGTCTATCACGGCCTGGTTGGCGGTCACGATGTAGCCGCGGTCGGGGTCGTACTCGTACGGCAGCTCGTCCTGGTCGATGTACTCGCCGGTCCAGCGGTAGTCGGGGTCCCAGCCCGGCGCGGGGACGGAACCGTCGTGCTTCTCCGCGCGCACCGGGATCTTTCCGGGCAGCGTGTAGCCGATGTGGTCGTCGGTGTCGGCGTAGACCAGGTTCTGCGAGGGCACGTCGAACAGGGCGGCGGCCTCGCGGAAGTCCTCCCAGTTCTTCGCCCGGTCCATCGCGAAGACGGCGTCCATCGTGGTGCCCGCCTCCAGCGCGGTCCAGCGCAGGGCGACGCCGTAGCCGTCGCCGCGGTCGGGTGCCGCGGTGTCGACGGTGGCCTTCCGCCCGACCTTCACGAGCTCGTCGTCGCGGTCGGACAGCAGGGGGCCGTTGTTGGTCTCGCGGACGACGATCTTCTTGGGCGCTCCGCCGGCGACCTTGATGGTCTCCTCGCGCGTCTTGAAGGGGACCACCTTGCCGTCGTACTGGTAGCCGTCGCCGGTGATCTTCTCCAGGTACAGGTCGGTGACGTCGACGCCGGAGTTGGTCAGGCCCCAGGCGATGTCCTGGTTGTGGCCGATGACCACGCCGGGCATGCCCGCGAAGGTGTAGCCGGAGACGTCGTACTGGCACTTGGCGGAGACCGTGCGGCAGTGCAGGCCCATCTGGTACCAGACGGAGGGCAGCGACGGCGACAGGTGCGGGTCGTTGGCGAGCAGCGGCTTGCCGGTGATGGTGTGCTCGCCGGAGACGACCCAGGAGTTGGAGCCGATGCCGTTGCCGTTCACACCGACGGCGGTGGGCAGGTCGTCCAGGACGTTCTGGAGGGCGGACAGTTGACTCTGCAGGCCGGCGCCCGTGCCCGTTCCTGTGCCGGTGCCCGCTCCCGTACCGAGGCCCGTGCCGGTACCGGTGCCGGTGCCCGTGCCGGTACCGGTGCCCGTGCCGGAGTCCTCGCCGGTGCCGGACGCCCCGCTGCCGTCGAACGTCTGCGTCAGCTCGTCGTACTGGCCGTCCTGGACGATCGCCCCGTTGCGGCTGTACGGGTACGCCGGGTACAGGTCGGCGATCTGCTTGGGGCCGAGCCGGCTGGTCATCAGGGCGCGGTCGACCTCGTCCTGCATGTTGCCGCGCAGGTCCCAGGCCATCGCCTTCAGCCAGGCGACGGAGTCGACCGGGGTCCACGCCTGCGGCTTGTAGTCGTTGGTGAACCCGAGGGCGGCGTACTCCAGGGAGATGTCCGCGCCGTCCTTGCCCTCCAGGTAGGCGTTGACCCCCTTGGCGTACGCCTGGAGGTACTTCTTCGTGGAGGCCGACAGCTTCTTGTCGTACTCCTCCTTCGCCACCCGGTCCCAGCCCAGGGTGCGCAGGAACTCGTCGTTGTCGACCTGGCTCTTGCCGAACATCTCCGACAGGCGCCCGGAGGTCATGTGGCGGCGCACGTCCATCTCGTAGAACCGGTCCTGGGCCTGGACGTAGCCCTGCGCCATGAACAGGTCCTCCTCGGAGGAGGCGTAGATCTGCGGGATGCCGTAGTCGTCGCGCTTGACGTCGACGGGTCCCGACAGGCCCTCCAGCGTGATCGACCCCTCGGTCTGCGGGAAGGAGGCACGGACCGTGCTGATCGACCAGTACGCCCCGTAGGCGAGGCCGCCGATGACGGCCAGTACCAGCACGAGGGCGATCAGGCGCGCTTTGCGCCCCTTTTTCCTGCCGGACTTGCCGGGCTGCTGACCCGAAGAGGCGGTGTTGGTGGGCGGCATCGCTGTCCTTGCTGTCCTAACACGAGCGGCAGGGCGGGCTGTGCTTTCTACTGAGCGCTGGAGCAACCATAGGCGCAGGGCCCGCTGCCCCTTGACGCGGAGTCGGGGAACCGGCGAGCACGGGCGTTCGATCTTGCCAAGCCGAGCGTCAAGAAATCGTCAAGAGTTAGGTAAGGTAACGAAGTAGTTGGCCGCGGGGTCCGCGGCCTCGTGTGCCATGGATGTGCGCCGCGCGTGGGCGCTGTGCGCGCTGTGCGCCAGGGAAGGGAACGGCCGCTGACTGTCCACCACCTCAACCAGCTCCTGCTCGTCTGCTCGCTCGTCCTGCTCATCGCCGTCGCGGCGGTCCGGATCTCCTCGCGCAGCGGGCTCCCCAGCCTGCTCGTCTACCTGGCCATCGGCATCGCCATGGGCCAGGACGGCATCGGCGACATCCAGTTCGACGACGCCGAACTGGTCCAGGTCATCGGGTACGGCGCCCTGGTCGTGATCCTGGCCGAAGGCGGTCTGGGCACGAAGTGGAAGGAGATCAAACCGGCCCTGCCGGCCGCCTCGGCACTCGCGCTGGCCGGGGTCGCGGTGAGCGTCGGGGTGACGGCGGCGGGCGCGCACTACCTGACCGGGCTGGAGTGGCGGCAGGCGCTGATCGTCGGCGCGGTGGTGTCCTCCACGGACGCGGCGGCGGTCTTCTCGGTGCTGCGCAGGATCCCCCTGCCCTCGCGCATAACGGGCACGCTGGAAGCCGAGTCCGGCTTCAACGACGCCCCGGTGGTCATCCTCGTGGTCGCCTTCTCCACGGCCGGCCCGATGGAGCACTGGTACGTGCTGCTGGGCGAGATCGCCCTGGAGCTGGCCATCGGCGCGGCCATCGGCCTCGCGGTGGGCTGGCTGGGCTCGTGGGGGCTCAGGCACGTGGCGCTGCCGGCCTCCGGCCTCTACCCGATCGCCGTCATGGCGATCGCCGTCTCCGCCTACGCGGCCGGCGCCCTCGCCCACGGCAGCGGCTTCCTCGCCGTCTACCTCGCCTCGATGGTCATGGGCAACGCCAGGCTGCCGCACTGGCCCGCGACGCGCGGTTTCGCCGACGGGCTCGGCTGGCTCGCCCAGATCGGCATGTTCGTGCTGCTCGGCCTGCTGGTCACCCCGCACGAACTGGGCGACGACATCGTGCCCGCCCTCCTGATCGGACTGGTGCTCACCATGGTCGCCCGTCCGCTGAGCGTCGTGCTGTGCCTGGTCCCGTTCCGGGTGCCGTGGCAGGAGCAGACCCTGATGTCCTGGGCGGGACTGCGCGGCGCCGTGCCCATCATCCTGGCGACCATCCCCATGGTCGAGGGCGTCGCGGGCAGCCGCCGTATCTTCAACATCGTCTTCGTCCTCGTCTGCATCTACACCCTGGTCCAGGGGCCGACCCTGCCCTGGCTCGCCCGCAAGCTGCGCCTGGGCAAGAGCGACGAGGCCGCCGACCTCGGGATCGAGTCGGCGCCCCTGGAGCGGCTGCGCGGCCATCTGCTGTCCGTCACGATCCCCGAGGGGTCGCGGATGCACGGCGTCGAGATCAGCGAGCTGCGGCTGCCGGCCGGGGCCGCCGTCACGCTGGTCGTCCGCGAGGGGAAGTCGTTCGTCCCCCTGCCGACGACGGGACTGCGGCGCGGCGACGAGCTCCTCGTGGTCGCCACGGATCCCGTGCGCGACGCCGCCGAGGCGCGGCTGCGCGCGGTCGGCCGCGGCGGCAAGCTCGCCGGCTGGCTGGGGACCACCGGCAACGGGAACGGCATTCGCAGGTGAGCGCGGCGGGCGTGCTCGCTTTCACAGGGCACGCCCCATTGATCCCTGTACGATGAAGGCGTCACCTGATCGAACCAACTCTGCCTGACGCAGAGCTGGCGCGACCGTATGGCGGCCGGAACGCCCCCTTCCGCACCGGGCCCCGGTATCTACCGCAGTCCGCGCAAGAGGACAGCTCTCGGCGCTCCCCGCACGGTGACCAGCCACAACAGGGGTCGGCGCTACCAGGCGGCAGAAAGGCACGGGCCGTGGCATCCACGGTCACCCCGTCGAAGAAGCCGAAGGAGCCGGCGAACACGCCGGAAGGGTCGGCGAACGCGCCGGAGGAGCGGCAGCACACCGCGCCCGCCTCCTCCCGCCCCGGATACGGACAGCTGCTGCGCACCCGCGGCGCCTGGACGTTCCTGCTGCCCGGCTTCGCGGCACGCCAGCCGTTCGCCATGCTGACGATCTCCATCGTGCTGCTGGTGCAGCACACCACCGGCTCCTACGGTGCCGCGGGCGCCGCCGCGGCCGTCACCGGCGTCTCCATGGCCCTGTTCGCCCCCTACAGCGGCCGGCTCGCCGACCGCTACGGGCAGCGGGCCGTCCTGCTGCCCGGCGTGCTCGTGCACGCCCTGTCGGGCCTGACCCTGACGGCCCTGGCGCTCGCCGGCGCTCCCCTGTGGGCGCTGTTCGCGGCGGCCGTGCCGACGGGTGCCTCGGTGCCGCAGATCGGTCCCATGGTCCGGGCCCGCTGGGGCGTGAAGCTCAAGGGCTCGCCCCTGATGAGCACGGCCGCGGCCTTCGAGTCCGTCACGGACGAGCTGACCTTCGTCCTCGGCCCGCTGGTCGCCACCGCCCTGTGCACGGCCGTGGACCCGGCCGCCGGCCTGGTCACCGAGGCCGCCCTGACGCTGGTCGGTGGTCTGCTGTTCGCCGCGCAGAAGAGCACGCAGCCGCGGGTCGGCGGCGCCGACGGCGACCACGCGCGCGTGGAGCACGTCTCGGCCCTGCGCGTCCCCGGGGTGCGCGTGCTGATCGTGACCTTCCTGGGCATCGGCTCCGTCTTCGGCGGCATGCAGGTCTCGCTGGCCGCGTTCACCGAGTCGATCGGCGAGCCCGGCCTGAACGGCGTCCTGTACGGCGTCTTCGCCGCGGGCAACATGCTCTCCGGCCTCGCCTGCGGTGCCATCGCCTGGAAGGCCGCCCCGCAGCAGCGTCTCCTCGTCGGCTACACCGCCCTCGCGCTGACCGCCTCCGGCCTGTGGGCCGCGCACTCGGTGCTCGTCCTGGCCGGCCTCGGCCTGCTCGTCGGCATGTGCATCGCCCCGGCCCTGGTCACCGGCTACACCCTGGTCGATGACCTGGTCCCCGCCCGCGCCCGAACCGAGGCGTTCACCTGGCTGACCGGCGCCGTCGCCCTGGGCCAGGCGGCCGCCGTCACGGTCGCCGGACAACTGGAGGACCGGTTCCGGGACGGCGCCGGGTTCCTGGTGCCGATGGGCGGCACGGTGCTGGCGCTGGCGGTCCTGGTGGCGCTGCGGTCGCGGCTCGCGGCGCGGCCCGGCGGCCGTACCGTCGCGCGTGGCGTCGGTCACCGCTCCCCCGCCGCAGTGGACTGATCCCTCGGAATACGTCAGTATGGACCGTCGTTAGCACTCATTGAGTGAGAGTGCCAGGAGGAACACAGTGCCGACCTATCAGTACCAGTGCACCGAGTGCGGCGAGGGCCTCGAGGCGGTGCAGAAGTTCACCGACGACGCCCTGACCGAGTGCCCGAACTGCAAGGGCCGCCTGAAGAAGGTGTTCTCGGCCGTCGGCATTGTCTTCAAGGGCTCCGGCTTCTACCGCAACGACAGCCGCGGCGCCTCGTCCAGCAGCTCGCCGGCCTCGTCGTCGAAGTCCTCGTCCTCGTCGACGTCCTCCTCGGACTCGGGTTCGTCGTCGGGCTCCGGCTCCGCCGGCTCCACCACCAGCAGCAGCACCGCCGCGTAACCCTCTTCGCTTCAGGGACCCGGCCGGTCCCACGGGACCCTGTCGTCGCCGGACGACAGGGTCTTCGGCGTACACGGGTTCGCCCCGGGAGCTAGGGTTTCGGGCATGGCGAACAAGGTGAACGCCGAGATCGGCGTGATCGGCGGCTCCGGTTTCTACTCGTTCCTCGACGACGTGACCGAGGTCCAGGTGGACACGCCCTACGGGCCGCCCAGCGACTCCCTCTTCCTCGGTGAGGTCGCCGGCCGGCGGGTTGCCTTCCTCCCCCGGCACGGCCGCGGCCACCACCTGCCGCCGCACCGGATCAACTACCGGGCCAACCTGTGGGCGCTCAGGTCGGCCGGCGTGCGCCAGGTCCTCGGCCCCTGCGCGGTCGGCGGCCTGCAGCCCGAGTACGGGCCGGGCACGCTGCTGGTGCCGGACCAGTTCGTCGACCGGACCAAGTCCCGCGCGCAGACGTACTTCGACGGGCTGCCGCTGCCCGACGGCACCATGCCGAACGTGGTGCACGTGTCGCTGGCCGACCCCTACTGCCCGGCCGGCCGGGCCGCCGCGCTGAAGGCGGCTCGGGGCCAGGACTGGGAGCCGGTGGACGGCGGCACCCTGGTCGTGGTCGAGGGGCCGCGCTTCTCGACCCGCGCCGAGTCGCTGTGGCACCGGGCGCAGGGCTGGTCGGTGGTGGGCATGACCGGGCATCCGGAGGCGGCACTCGCCCGTGAGCTGGAGCTCTGCTACACGTCGCTGACCCTCGTCACCGACCTCGACGCCGGCGCGGAGAGCGGCGAGGGCGTCTCGCACGAGGAGGTGCTGCGGGTGTTCGCCGCGAACGTGGACCGGCTGCGGGGCGTGCTGTTCGACGCGGTGGCCGCGCTGCCGGCGACCGGGGAGCGGGACTGCCCGTGCGCGACGGCGCTGGGCGGCATGGATCCGGGGATCGCGCTGCCGTGATCGCGCGGCCGTGGCGGGCGGGGAATCTCTCGTTCGGGTGAGGGAGTTGTCCACAACCCGTCGGTAGCACACGGGCTCCGGCGGGCGGTGGCGCGAGGCCGCATCGTGGAGATCGCCAGCCGGTCCGGGTGGGCCGGACTCTCGTCGCAGCAGGTGGTGATCGCCGTGTCCTTCCTTCCCTCGTCCCCGTCCGCTCCTTCCCCCTCCCCGTCCCCGTCCCCGTCCTCGTCCTCTCCTTCCCCCTCCCCGTCCTCGTCCCCGTCCTGGTCGCTTTCCCCGATTCCGTCGTACTCCCCGTCCTCCGCCCTGTCCGCCCTGTCCGCCCTCTCCCCTCGTCCGCCCGGCACCGACGCTCCGCCCACGTGCGAGGTGCCGCACTTCGCGCCCGTGCGGGTGGGCGGCGGATGTCACCGGCTGCGGCGGCTCGTCCGGCACCGGCGGCGGGCCGTGGCCGCCGGGCTCGCCGTCACCGCGGCGGCGCTGGTGGCGGCCGGCCCCCACCCCGGCGCCGGCGCACAGGACGCCCAGCGGGCACGTGGGCATCCGGCGACCGCGACCGACCGGGTGCGCGAGCGGCACCCCGCGGAACTGGTGGCGGCGCCGGTCCGGATCGCCGACGCGGCCACGGTGCGGCTGCTCAGCCCCGGCGACCGGGTCGACGTCATCGCCGCCCGGGACGGCGCCACGGGCGGCGGCACCTCCGTGGTCGCGCGCGGTGTACGGGTGACGGAGGTGCCGGAGGTCCCGGAGTCGACCGGTGGGAGCGGGGCGCTGGTCGTGCTCTCGGTGCCGCGCGCCACCGCGCCCCGGCTGGTCGGCGCCGGTACGACGGCACAGTTGGCGGTGACGCTGTGCTGAGCCTGTCAAGTCCCTCGATCGAGGGACCGAATTGGACAGGGTGGCCCAACGCTGACGTAGGTTGCGGAGCGTTTTGTTCCATAACCTGTTCATGCGAGGAGTGGCCCCGAGGTGAGCGAGAAGAAGGAGCCGGGCGTCTGGCAGGGCTTCAAGGCCTTCCTGATGCGCGGGAACGTCGTCGACCTGGCGGTGGCGGTGGTCATCGGTGCCGCCTTCACCAACATCGTCAACTCGGTGGTGAAGGGCGTCATCAACCCGCTGGTCGGCGCCTTCGGCACCCAGAGCCTGGACAGCTACAGCTCCTGCCTCAAGGGCCCGTGCACCGGCACCGGCGACAGCGCCACGGGTGTCCGGATCCTGTGGGGCTCGGTGCTCGGGGCGACGCTCACGTTCCTGATCACCGCGGCCGTCGTCTACTTCCTGATGGTCCTGCCCATGTCGAAGTACCTGGCCCGGCAGGAAGCACGCCGCAAGGCCAAGGAGGGCACGCAGGAGGTCGTCGAGGTGAGCGAGCTGGAGGTGCTCAAGGAGATCCGCGACGCGCTGGTCGCCCAGCGCGGTTCGGGCCACGACCGGCCGTAGCGCCGGCGGCGCGGCGCCGGCCACCGGCGGCGGCCGGCAGGGCTCACAGGTGGTGGGGCGGCTTCTCGTCGAGGAAGCGCTTGAGGTCGGCCGCGCTGTCGCCCTCGGCCCGCTCGCCCCAGCCGCGGTCGGTGTCGTCCGAGGACTGCTGGTCCAGCGGGTCGTCGAAGACCAGCGCGGGCTTCGGCGCGCGGGGCTCGGAGTCGGGTTCGGGGGCGGTGCTCATGCGTCCAGGGTACGGCCCTCCGGGTGATCGCAGCCCCGGCCGCCCGGCCGCCTCCCCCGCGGACGGAGCCGCCCACAGGCACATCCGTGCCGGGTCTGCTGTGCTGGGGATCATGATGTCCAGTCCGACTCCCGGCGCGTCCTCCGGCCCGTCCGACGCCCACAGGCCGCTGCGCAGGCTCACGGCCCGCGCCCGCCACGAGGCGCACCGTGTCACCTCGTCGCTGGAGCTCTTCTTCGACCTGTGCTTCGTCGTGGCCGTCGCCCAGGCGGGCGTCCAGCTGGTGCACGCCGTCGCCGAGGGGCACGCGGGTGAGGGGATCCTCAACTACGCGATGGTCTTCTTCGCCATCTGGTGGGCGTGGATGAACTTCACCTGGTTCGCCTCGGCGTACGACAACGACGACGTGCTGTACCGGATCGTCACCCTGGTGCAGATCTCCGGCGCCCTGGTCCTGGCGGCGGGGGTCTCCCGGGCCTTCGACAACCACGACTTCCTGGCCGTGTGGCTGGGCTACGCCATCATGCGGGTCGCCTTGTCGGCGCAGTGGCTGCGAGCGGCGCGGGCGAGCCGGCCTCCGGAGCGCACCATGGCCCTGCGGTACGCCGGCGGCGTGCTGGTCTGCCAGGTCGGCTGGCTGGGGCTGGTGCTCCTGCCGGAGCACGGCAGGCCGTGGCTCTTCCTGGCGATGGCCCTGCTGGAGATGTGCGTGCCGATGTATGCGGAAAGAAAGCACATGTCGGCCTGGCATCCGCACCACATCTCCGAGCGGTACGGGCTGTTCACGATCATCGTGCTCGGCGAGACCGTCGCGGCGGCCACGGTCGCGGTGAAGTCGGGCATCGACGAGAACGACGCCCTCGGCGAAGTGCTGCCGATCGCGGCGGGCGGGCTGCTGATCGTCTTCTCCGCCTGGTGGATCTACTTCGTGGTGCCCGTCCACGGCCGTCTGCGCTCCAGCAGACAGGCGTTCGTGTGGGGCTACGGCCACTACCTGGTGTTCGCGGCGGCGGCCGCGATCGGGGCGGGCCTGGAGGTGGCGGTGGAACAGGCGGTCGGCAAGGCGCACATCTCCACCCTGGCGGCGGCGGCCGCGGTGACCCTGCCGACGGCGCTGTACCTGCTCACGGTGTGGCTGCTGCACGCGCGCCACTTCAAGGTGGGCATCGCCGAGCAGCTGGTGCTGCCGAGCGCCGCGCTGCTGGTGATCTGCTGCACGTTCCTCGGCGACTGGGCGGTACTGGTGGCGGGGATCGTGCTGGCGCTGACGGTGGCTGCCGGTGTGGCGCTGACCGCGCGCCGGCTGCGTCCGGCGGGACGCACCGCGGCGCCGGCCGGCTGATGCCGCCGAGGGTGCCGGTGGCTGGACGACACTGGCGGCATGACAGTTGACGCATTGACGGACGTCGCCGGCGTGCGGGTGGGGCATGCGACGCGCACCGGCGACGGGTGGCTCACGGGCACGACGGTGGTGCTGGCGCCGGAGGGCGGGGCGGTCGCCGCCGTGGACGTGCGCGGTGGCGGTCCCGGCACCAAGGAGACCGACGCGCTCGACCCGCGCAACGTGGTGCAGAAGATCGAGGCGGTGGTGCTGACCGGCGGCAGCGCGTACGGGCTCGACGCGGCGTCCGGGGTGATGGCCTGGCTGGAGGAGCGGGGGCGCGGGGTGCGGGTCGGGCCGGATCCGGCGCACGTCGTGCCGGTGGTGCCCGCCGCCTGCGTCTTCGACCTGGGGCGCGGCGGCGACTTCCGGGCGCGGCCGGACGCGGCCACCGGGCGGGCCGCGGTCGAGGCGGCCGACGCGAGCGCGGCCGGCGCCCGGGTACCGGAGGGCTGCGTCGGTGCGGGTACCGGGGCCGTGGTCGGGGCGCTGAAGGGCGGGATCGGCACGGCGAGCACGGTGCTGGAGTCGGGGATCACGGTGGCGGCGCTGGTGGTGGCCAACGCGGCGGGATCGGCGGTGGATCCGGAGACGGGGGTGCTGTACGGGGAGCTGTTCCGGGGCCGGCGGGTGGCGTATCCGGAGCGGGGCGTCCACGAGTCCGCGCGGCGGCGTCTCGCCGAGGCCGCGGCGAGGAACGCGCCGCCTCCGCTCAACACCACGCTCGCCGTGGTGGCCACCGACGCCGGGCTGTCCAGGGCGCAGGCGCAGAAGCTGGCCGGTACGGCGCACGACGGCATCGCGCGTGCCGTCCGGCCGGTGCACCTGCTCAACGACGGGGACACGGTGTTCGCGCTGGCCACCGGGGAGCGGCCGCTGGACGACGGGCGGCCGCTCGCGCTGAACGACGTTCTGGCGGCGGGCGCCGACATGGTGACGCGCGCGATCGTGCGGGCCGTGCGGGCCGCCGAGCCGGTGGACGGGCCGGGCGGGGCCTGGCCGTCGTACGGGGAGTTGTACGGGTAGCCGGGCAGCCCGCCGGCTGTCCGGGCGGGCGCACGGGGCGTCCAAGTACGCCCGGGTGGCGGTCGATTGTCGCGGTTCTGTCACGTACCGGCGTTCCGCGCGGCCGGCGGGAACCTCGCCGGCCGCCGGTTCCCTCTTCAGGGCTGTAAGTGGACGACACACTTCACCCGAACCTGGAGCAGCCCGTGACAACGCCGGACATAGCAGCGCGGCGCGTACTGGGGGCCTGTGCCGCCCTGGTGGTCGGCGCCCTCACCCTCACCGCGTGCGGCGGCAGCGCCAACGCGGACGACAAGAAGGACGACAAGGGCGGCGGGGACTCCGTCAAGACCTCCGTCGCGAAGATCGCCATCTCGGCGAAGGACGGGTCCACCGGCGCGTCGATCAACAGGACCGGCGTCAAGGTCAGCGACGGCACGCTGACCGAGGTGAAGATGACGGTGGCGGAGACGGGTGCCGCCGTGCCGGGCTCGGTCACCGGCGACGGCCGGAGCTGGAAGCCGAAGGAGCAGCTGGAGCGGGGGACGAAGTACCGGATCACGGCCACCGCGAAGGACGCGAACGGGCGGACGGCCGCCGCCGACTCGATCTTCACCACCGTCTCCCCGGCCAACAGCTTCATCGGCACCTACACCCCGGACGGCGGGACCACGGTCGGCGTCGGGATGCCGGTGTCGTTCACGTTCGACAAGGCGATCAGCGACCGGAAGGCCGTGCAGTCGCACATCACGGTCACCTCCAGCAGCGGACAGCAGGTGGTCGGGCACTGGTTCGGGTCGCAGCGGCTCGACTTCCGGCCCCAGGAGTACTGGAAGTCCGGCTCCAAGGTCTCGGTGAAGATCGACCTGGACGGGGTGGAGGGCGCGAACGGCGTCTACGGCGTGCAGAAGAAGACCGTCACCTTCACCGTGGGCCGCTCGCAGGTCTCCACGGTCGACGCGAACACCCAGACCATGACGGTCGTGCGCGACGGCAGGACGATCGAGTCGGTCCCGATCTCGGCGGGCAGCGCGGAGAACCCCACGTACAACGGGCAGATGGTGATCTCCGAGAAGTCCCTGCAGACGCACATGGACGGCTCGACGGTCGGCTTCGGCGGCGAGTACGACATCCCGGACGTACCGCATGCGATGCGGCTGACCCGGTCCGGCACCTTCCTCCACGGCAACTACTGGTACAACCCGGGCAATCCGCCCTTCGGGCGCCAGGGCACCAGTCACGGCTGCGTCGGACTGCGGGACGTCCAGGGCGGGCAGGGCGACACTCCGGGCAAGCGGTTCTACGACAGCTCGCTCATCGGGGACGTGGTGATCGTCAAGAACTCCCCCGACGGCACGGTCGCACCGGACAACGGCCTCAACGGCTGGAACATGGCGTGGAGCGAATGGGTCGCCGGAAGCGCCGTCTGAGCAGCGGATTTTGACGATTCGTCGGGTCGCGCGGGAACTTCTCGCGCGGCCCGCGCGTTTTTCATGCGTACGTTTTCTCGGTTCCCGGACATGATGTCCGACCGAGGGGCTACGGTATGCACCCACTAGGTGACATGCAGCAACGCCGGGAGAAACCTTGAGCGTTCCGTACGAGACGGCAGCGTACGAACCACCCGAGTCGCCCGAGTCTCCGGAGGAGCACCTCGCGCGACTGCTCGGCCGCGCACTGAACTCGTTCGAGCTGCCCGACGAGACGATACGGCAACTGGACTGCGCGCTGGCGCACGACGGTTCGCTGCACTCCGCGCACCACAGCGCGGGACTGCACCGCGAGACGTACCGGCACACGTGGCTGCTGGCCGACGGCTCGGCGCTCACGCTCTGGGAGCTCGTCCACAACACCGCCCCGGGCAGCGAGCCGCAGCACGAGGTGTACGTGGACGAGGAGGAGCTGCGCGCCGCCACCGCCCGGCTGCCGCTGCCGCCGGACGCCCCGGACTTCGAGCTGCCGGTGCTGGTCCAGCTGTCGCCGATCCCCGCGCCGCCACACACCTATGTGCGGGGCGGCTCGGCGGACCACGCCCGCCGGCTGCTGCGCCGCGCGGAGAACGCGGACCGGCCGGGCGCCGACGTGGCCGCGCTGCTGGCCACGGCGACCGCGCACCAGATCACCCAGGCCTTCGGCCGCCCCGGCCGCACGGGCCGCGCGGGGCTCAGCTTCTCGCTCTACGAGCACGCGTTCCTGCTGAGCGACGGCGAGGAGGTCTCCCTCTGGGAGGTCGAGCACACGGCGACGCCCGACGGGCGGCACATGTGCGAGGTGTACGTGAGCGAGGACGCCGCCCACCAGGCGATGGACCGGCGGGCCGCGCAGGTCTCCTGACCGGCCCCGCCGCGTGGGAGACCGCCCGGCCTTGTCCCGTGGGAAGCCGTCGGGCCCGGTCCGGTGGGAAGCCGCGCCGCCGGGCCCGGTCCCATGAGAAGCCGCCGGGCCGGATCCCGTGAGGAACCGGCCCGGCGGCCTCCGCCCTTCGCTTCGCCCTGAGTTCTCTTGCGTTCCCTTGGGCGGCCACCGGCTGCTTATGCCGCCACCGGCTGCTTCGCCTCCGCCGCCGAGGCCGCGGGGCCCTGGCCGGGCGCGGGTGCCACCGCTCCCGGCACCGGCTTGCGCAGGCCCTTGAGGACGATCACCAGCGCGGTGGTGACGCAGACGCCCGCCGCGATGGCGACCAGGTAGAGCAGCGGGTTGCCGATCAGCGGGACCACGAAGATGCCGCCGTGCGGGGCGCGCAGCGTCGCCTCGAAGGTCATAGACAGCGCACCGGTGACCGCACCGCCCACCATCGAGGAGGGGATCACCCGCAGCGGGTCGGCCGCCGCGAACGGGATCGCGCCCTCGGAGATGAAGGAGGCGCCGAGGACCCAGGCCGCCTTGCCGTTCTCGCGCTCGGCGGCGTTGAAGAGCCTGCCGCGCACGGTCGTCGCCAGCGCCATCGCCAGCGGCGGGACCATACCGGCCGCCATCGCCGCCGCCATGATCTTCATCGCCGAGTCGCTCGGGTCCGAGACCGCGATACCGGCGGTGGCGAAGGTGTAGGCGACCTTGTTGACCGGGCCACCGAGGTCGAAGCACATCATCAGGCCGAGCAGGGCGCCGAGCAGGACCGCGTTGGCGCCGGACAGGCCGTTCAGCCAGTCGGTCATCCCCTTCTGCGCGGAGGCGATGGGTTTGCCGATCACGACGAACATCAGGAACCCGACGATCGCCGAGGAGATCAGCGGGATCACCACCACCGGCATGATGCCGCGCAGGGCCGCCGGGATCCGCACCCGCTGGATCGCCATCACGACGGCACCGGAGATCAGACCGGCCGCGAGACCGCCGAGGAAGCCCGCGTTGATCGTCAGCGCGATCGAGCCGCCGACGAAGCCGGGGACGAGGCCCGGGCGGTCGGCCATGCCGTAGGCGATGTAGCCGGCCAGGACCGGGACGAGGAAGGCGAACGCCACCCCGCCGATCTGGAACAGCAGCGCCGCCCAGCTGTCTGCTTGCGTCCACACGAAGTGGTCCGTCACCGACGGCGCCTTGTTGATGTCGTAGCCGCCGATGGCGAAGCCGAGCGCGATGAGCAGGCCGCCCGCCGCGACGAACGGCACCATGTAACTGACGCCCGACATGAGCCATTTGCGGAGCTTCGTCCCGTAGCCCTCGCCGGACTCGCCGGTGCGCTCGACGGGCGTGCCGGCGGAGCCGGCCGCGGTGACCTCGCCGCGCGCCGCCTTCCCGCGGACCTCGGCGATCAGCTCGCCGGGCCGGTTGATGGCCGCCTTCACGCCGGTGTCGACGGTGGGCTTCCCGGCGAAGCGGTCCTTGTCGCGCACGGGCACGTCGTGGGCGAAGATCACGCCGTCGGCCGCCTCGATCGCCGCCGGGTCGAGCCGGGTGAACCCGGCCGAGCCCTGGGTCTCGACGAGGACTTCGACGCCTGCCTCGCGGCCCGCGTTCTCCAGCGACTCGGCCGCCATATAGGTGTGCGCGATGCCGGTGGGGCAGGACGTGACGGCGACGATACGGAACGGGCGTGCGGTCTCCGCCGAGGGCGGCGGCGTGCCGGTGCTGCCCGTGGCGGCGTCGGCGGAGGCCGCCGCCGACGCCGCCACGGAGTCTTCGGTACCCGCCGGCCCGGAGTCGCCGGCCGCAGGCTCGGAGTCCCCGGCCGCCGGTCCGGTCGCGTCCGCCGGGGATGCGGTGACGTCCGCCGGGGATGCCTCCCCGCGGATCAGCGCGGCCGCGGTGCCGGCGTCCCGCACCGCCCGCAGCGCCGTGGTGAACTCGTCGTTCATCAGCTGCCGGGCCAGGGAG
The DNA here is from genome assembly GCF_014534645.1 of Streptomyces griseicoloratus. Taxonomy (GTDB): domain Bacteria; phylum Actinomycetota; class Actinomycetes; order Streptomycetales; family Streptomycetaceae; genus Streptomyces; species Streptomyces griseicoloratus. The sequence continues at coordinate 26,402 of NZ_JACVQF010000189.1, read as the reverse complement.
GACAGGATCGTCAGATGGGCGTCGTCGGCGCCCGCCGGCGCGGCGATCAGGAAGATCAGGTCGGCCGGTCCGTCCGCCGCCCCGAAGTCGATGCCCTCGGCACTGCGCCCGAAGGCGAGCGTCGGTTCGGTGACGTGCTCGCTGCGGCAGTGCGGGATGCCGATGCCGCCGTCGAGGCCGGTCGGCATCTGGGCCTCGCGGGCGGCCACGTCGGCGAGGAAGCCGTCCAGGTCGGTCACCCGGCCCAGGGCCACCATGCGCTCGGCGAGGGCGCGGGCCGCCGCTTCCTTGGTGTCGGCGGACAGGCCGAGATCGACCAGTTCCGCGGTGATCATGTCGCTCATCGCGGGCTCCTTAGCTCGCGTATCGCCCTGACCGGGGGACGGGCGGGGGCGGGGAGGGGGAAGGGGACGGGGGTGTGGGGGGAGGTCATGGCGCCGGCTCCTTCAGCGGGCGGTCCACCGGCACGTCGGCCGTGACGGTCACCGCGTCCGGGTCCAGGTCGGCGGGCGTCGGCATCACGCTCCCGGGCAGCCGGACGGCGGCGGCACCGTGGGCGACGGCGGAGGCGAGCGCCTCCGGCCCGGCGCCGCCCGCGATCAGGAAGCCGGCGAGCGAGGCGTCTCCGGCACCGACGTTGCTGCGCACGGCGTCCACGAGGGCGCTGCCGAACCAGGTGCCCGCGTCGTCCACGAGCAGCTGCCCGTCGGCGCCCAGGCTCGCGAGGACGGCCCGCGCACCCAGCTCGCGCAGCTCCTCGGCGGCCTTCACCGCGTCACCGACCGTGGCCAGCGGCCGTCCGACGGCCTCCGCCAGCTCCTCGGCGTTCGGCTTGACCACGTCGGGCCGCTCGCGCAGGGCCCGGAGCAGGGCGGGTCCGGAGGTGTCCAGGGCGATGCGTACGCCGGCGGCGTGCGCGCGGGCGACCAGCGCGGCGTACCAGGACGGGTCGAGTCCGCGCGGCAGGCTGCCGCAGCAGGCGATCCAGTCCGCGCCGCGCGACTGCCGCCGCACCGTCTCCAGCAGCAGCTCCTGCTCGGCGGCCGACAGCTCGGGGCCGGGCGCGTTGATCTTCGTGAGGACCCCGTCGGCCTCCGCGAGCGCGATGTTGGAGCGGGTGGCACCGGCGACCGGCACCGGGGCGGCCTCGATGCCCTGGGCGTCGAGCAGGTCGGCCACGAGGGCGCCCGGAGCACCGCCCAGGGGCAGCACCGCGACCGTGCGCCGCCCGGCCGCGGTGACCGCGCGCGAGACGTTCACGCCCTTGCCGCCCGGGTCCACGCGTTCGCCGGTGGCGCGGACGACCTCGCCGCGGTCGAGGGAGGGGACCTCGTAGGTGCGGTCCAGGGACGGGTTCGGGGTGACGGTGAGAATCATGCGCGTACTACTTCCGTGCCGCCGCGCTCGATGGCGGCGGCGTCCTCGGGGCTCAGCCCGCTGTCGGTGATCAGCAGGTCCACGTCGCTCAGGTCGCCGAAGCGGGCGAAGTGCTCCTGGCCGTGCTTGGAGGAGTCGGCGAGCAGCACCACGCGGCGGGCGGCCGCCACCGCGGCCCGCTTCACGGCGGCCTCGGCGAGGTCGGGCGTGGTCAGGCCGTGCTCGGCGGAGAAGCCGTTGGCCGCCACCAGGGCCACGTCGGCGCGGATCTCGCCGTACGCGCGCAGCGCCCAGGCGTCCACGGCCGCGCGCGTACGGTGCCGCACGCGCCCTCCGACCAGGTGGAGCTGGATGCCGGGGTGGTCGGCGAGGCGGGCGGCGATGGGCAGGCTGTGGGTGACGACGGTGAGCGAGGCGGCCTGCGGGAGGGCGGCCGCGAGGCGGGCCACCGTCGAACCGGCGTCGAGGATCATCGTGCCCTCGCTCGGCAGTTCCGCCAGGGCGGCCTTGGCGATCCGGTCCTTCTCGTCGGCCGCGGTCGACTCGCGCTCGGCGAGGTCGGGCTCGAAGTCGAGGCGTCCGGCCGGGATCGCTCCGCCGTGCACCCGGCGGAGCAGGCCGGCCCGGTCGAGAGCCTTCAGATCGCGGCGGATGGTCTCGGCCGTCACCTGGAACTCCTCGGCGAGCGAGACCACGTCCACCCGGCCGCCGTCACGGGCGAGGCGGAGGATCTCCTGCTGCCGCTCCGGTGCGTACATGTCCGTTTGCCTCCGACCATGCCCGAACGTGTGGTTTCCCTGGGAGGCTACGCCCGGATTTCGAGAAAGTAAACAGGTTCGGACTCAGGCGGGCATGAACGGGCTTCCCAGATGTCGTCGCGGACGCAGGGGACGGGCCCGGCGGTGAGGCGCCGGGCCCGTCCCCTGTCCGTGTCCCGCGGTGCTCAGGAGACCAGCGCGGCCTCCCGCTCCTCCGCCGGGGACTCGTCCCCGGCTCCCTCGACGTGCTGCGCCGGCCGCTTCGGCAGCGCGAACATCAGCAGGAAGATGGCGCCCATCACCGCCGCCACCCAGCCGAGCGCGTTCTGGAAGGCGTCCACGAAGGCCGGGCCGATGCGGTCGGGGGTCAGGTGGTCGCTCATCGCGCCGAAGAAGACCACCGACACCAGGCCGAGCCCCAGCGCGTTGCCCATCTGCTGCACGGTGTTGATGAGCCCCGACGCCGCACCGGCGTGCTCACGCGGCACCTCGGAGAGCACCGCGTCCGTCAGCGGGGCGACGATCAGCCCCATGCCGACACCCATGACGACCAGGGGCAGCGCCATCTGCCAGGGCTCGATGCCGAGGCCGTAGCGCCCGGACTCCCAGATGTAGAGCAGCACCCCGGCCGCCATCACCAGCGCGCCCGCCTGGAGCACCTTGCGCCCGAAGCGCGGGACGAGCTTCTGCACCGACATCCCGGCCGCCACGGAGACCGCGATGGAGAACGGCACACCGGTCAGACCGGCCCGCAGCGGGCTCCAGCCGAGCCCCTCCTGCATGTACAGCGTCCACACGAGGAAGAAGACGCCGAGCCCGACGCCGAAGACGGTCTGCACGGCGATGCCCGCCGCGAAGCTCTTCACCTTGAACAGCGACAGCTCGACCAGCGGGGAGCCGTCCCGTACGGTCTTGCGCCGCTCGTAGGCCACCAGCGCCGCGAAGACGACGAGCGCGCCGGCCATCGAGACGTACCCCCACAGCGGCCAGCCCAGCTCGCGGCCCCGGGTCAGCGGGTAGATCAGCATCAGCAGGCCGAGGGTGACGAGGGCGACACCCACCAGGTCCAGCTTGAGGGCGCGCGGGGCCTTGGACTCGGTGATGAAACGGCTGCCGAGGACCAGGCCCGCGATGCCGACCGGCAGGTTGATGAGGAAGATCGGCCGCCACTCCAGACCGAACAGGTTCCACTCGGTGAGCAGGGCGCCCAGCAGCGGACCGGAGACGGCGCCCAGTCCGACGATCGCGCCGAACAGCCCGAAGACCTTGCCGCGTTCGTGGGCCGGGAAGGTGGCGTGCACGATCGACAGCACCTGCGGCACCATCAGCGCCGCCATCGCGCCCTGGAGGATGCGGGAGGCGACCAGCATCTCCGGGTTCACGGCGAGGCCGCAGAGCGCGGAGGCGACGGTGAAGCCGCCGATGCCGACGAGGAACACCTTCTTGCGGCCGTGGATGTCGCCGAGCCGCCCGCCGGTGATCAGGCCGGCGGCGAAGGCGAGGGCGTAACCGGCGGTTATCCACTGGATCTGGCTGAAGGTGGCGCCCTCGTCCCGCCGGATCGAGGGGATCGCGATGTTGACGATCGTGACGTCGACGAGGTCCATGAACGCGGCCGTCATCACGATCGCGAGGGCGAACCAGCGCCGGCGGTCACCGACGGCGGGCTGAGCTGGGGGTTGCGAGGTCTCGGAGAAGGACATGACCCGAACCTAGGACCCCAGTAGGTCAGATCATGTCCTAGATCCGCGGCATCCTCGTATCCATGACGACGGACACTCCGGCCCGGCTCCTGACGCTCCTGTCCCTCCTGCAGACGCCCCGCGAATGGCCCGGCGGCGAGCTCGCCGAGCGCCTCGGGGTGTCGCGGCGGACGGTCCGGCGGGACATCGACCGGCTGCGTGAGCTGGGCTACCCGGTCCAGGCGACCATGGGAGCCGACGGCGGCTACCGGCTGGTCGCCGGCAAGGCGATGCCGCCGCTCGTGCTCGACGACGAGGAGGCGGTGGCGATCGCGGTGGGGCTGCGCGCCGGGGCGGGGCACGCGGTCGAGGGCGTGGACGAGGCGTCGGTGCGGGCGCTGGCCAAGCTGGAGCAGGTGCTGCCGGGCCGGCTGCGTCACCGCGTCGCCACGCTCCAGGCCGCCACGACGCCGCTGACCAGCGGGGACGGGCCGAGCATCGCGCCCGAGACGCTGACCGTCATGGCGTCGACGGTGGCCGGGCACGAGCGGCTTCGGTTCGCCTACCGCGCCGGGGACGGCACCGAGTCCCGGCGCCTGACGGAGCCGTACCGGCTGGTGTCGACGGGGCGGCGCTGGTACCTCGTGGCCTACGACCTCGACCGCGACGACTGGCGGACCTTCCGCGTGGACCGGGTGAGCGAGCCGTTCGCCACGGGGGCGCGGTTCGCTCCGCGGGAGCTGCCGACGGGGAGCGCGGCGGAGTTCCTGCGGCGCTCGATGCACCGGCGGAGCGACTCGTACGAGGCCGTCGTCGCGTTCGCCGCGCCGGCCGAGGTCGTCGCGTCACGACTGCGCGGGTGGCTGGGGACGCCGGAGGCGTCGGAGGACGGGGCGTCGTGCGTCCTGCGGGCGACCGTGTCGGACTCACCGGAGTGGCTGGCGGCGCGACTGGCCCTGCTGGGCGTGGAGTTCACGGTACGGGCACCCGCGAGCCTGGTGGAGTGCACCAGACAACTGGCCGCCCGACTGGGCCGCGCGACCGGCGGCGGCGACGCGGTGCCGGGGGCGTGACCCGGGGGGGCGGCGGTTACCGGCGGACGGCGGGGCGCGGCTGGAGACGGGGGCGGGAAGCGACCCGGGCAGGTGGCGCCGGGCCGGGCGCGGCTGCGGGTGGAGGACCACGGGCGGTAGACAGGCCCCCAGGGGTCCGGGCGGGGCGAGCGCGGGGGCCGGCCCCCGGGGCGGGGCGGTCGCAGCGAACTGCGGGGAGCCCGGCCAGTGGTGGGGCGCTGGGGGCCGGTGACCGGACGTCGGGCGCGCGGGCGGAGGTGGGGACCGACGGCGCGGCGCGGTGGGCGTCGTCGGTGCGGTTCCGGGGCCGGCGCCAAAGACGTGCCCGGTGTCATGGCGTCATGTTCGCCCAGCGGAGGGCCCTCAGCGCCTCCAGGTTGCGCAGCGCCGGTTCCAGCGGGCCCCGTCGGGGCTTGCCCGGGGTGTCGTCGCAGGCCCAGTGCTCCACGGCCACGCGGACGGCGGTGCCCGCGGCGGCCGCGGCGAAGCGCAGGTCACAGGAGGCCGCCAGGCGGGCGGCAACGTTGTCGTCGCCCTCGGCCATCCGCTGGGCCAGGGCCTCGGCCAGCGTCAGTTCCGTGGTGTGGCAGACCTCGGCCCACACCTTGCGCAGGGCCGGACTGGTGCCCGCCAGACGGATGAGGGTGCGGGCCCATTCCCAGCCCGGTGCCGACACCCCGGCGCCGGGCGTCAGCGTGTGGCGTACGGCGTGTTCCAGGGCTTGCGGCGGGGACAGCTCGGCCGGTGCCCGGCGCACCGCCTCCGCCCAGCGCTGGGCGCCCATCGCGTAGAGCGGAGCGACCGCCTCTTCCTTGGTGGCGAAGTAACGGTAGAAGGTGCGCGGGGCGATGCCGGCGGCCCGGGCGATGTCCTCGGCGCGGGTGGCGCGCAGTCCCTGGCTCACGAAGAGCCGGGCCGCCGCACGCGCGATCTCCATCCGGGTCTCCGCCTTGCGCCGCTCGGTCAGGGAGGCCGGTCGGGCGGGTGCCTCACCCGGCGTGGACGGGGTGGGGTCTGGGGTGGTGCTACTCACTTCGGCAGGCTATGCCGCTGTGGCAGAATCTGCCATCCGGCGGGCCACCCCGGGGTTCAGGTCCGGGGTGCCCCGCCCCTCGGCCTGCCCGCAACGGCCCTGGAGCTCCGCGAGACATCCGCCACGGACCCGCGGCCGCCCGCGAGAGACCCGCCACGGACCCGCGGCCGCCCGCGAGAGACCCGCCACGGACCGGCGGCTCCGCGAGACCACCCGCCACGACCCGCAGCCCCGCGAGCACCCACTACGAGCCCGCGCCCCCGCGAAACACCCACCACGAACCCGCGGGCCCGCATGAGAGAGGAGCCGGGCCCGGCGCCCGGGGGGAAGGACGCCGAGCCCGGCTCGGGGAGAGTCCCGGCGCCGGGGGGAGTGCGTCGGGACTTGGTTCAGGGGGTCAGGGGCGGTGGCCCCGGACCCGTACTGCCGGGCCCGAGACTCTTGTTCCCGGGCCCCCAGGGGTTGAAGCAGCGTTACACAGCCATGTTTGCGCGGGGTTCAGCCACCCGGCGTACGCCCCATGTGTCACCCCACGCCCCCTGGCTCACGACCGCCTTACGCCGCCGCCTCGAAGCCGGTGTCGCGGGCCAGCTTCTTCAGCTCCAGCAGCGCGTGCTTCTCGATCTGGCGGATCCGCTCGCGGGTCAGCCCGTGCTCCTTGCCGACCTCGGTGAGCGTGCGCTCCCGGCCGTCCTCGATGCCGTACCGCATCTTGATGATCGAGGCCGTGCGCGGGTCGAGGCGGCCGATGAGGTCGTCGAGCTCCTCGCTGCGCAGCAGCGTCATCACCGACTGCTCGGGCGACACCGCGGAGGTGTCCTCCAGCAGGTCACCGAACTGGGTCTCGCCCTCGTCGTCCACCGACATGTTCAGCGAGACCGGGTCGCGGGCCCAGTCGAGGACGTCGGTGACGCGCTCCGGCGTCGAGCCGAGCTCGGCGGCGATCTCCGCGGGCTCCGGCTCACGGCCGTGCTCACGGTTGAACTCGCGCTGCACGCGGCGTATCCGGCCCAGCTCCTCCACGAGGTGGACGGGCAGCCGGATCGTGCGCGACTGGTCGGCGATCGACCGGGTGATCGCCTGACGGATCCACCAGGTGGCGTAGGTGGAGAACTTGAAGCCCTTGCGGTAGTCGAACTTCTCGACCGCGCGGACCAGGCCGGCGTTGCCCTCCTGAATGAGGTCGAGGAGCGGCAGACCGCTGCGGGGGTAGCGGCGGGCGACCGCGACGACCAGACGGAGGTTGGAGCGGATGAAGACGTCCTTCGCCCGCTCGCCCTCGTCGATCAGGGCCTGGAGCTCCTCGCGGGTGGCATCCGCCCCGGTCTCCTCGTAGCCTTCGAGGACCTGCCGCGCGAACACACCCGCCTCGATGATCTGGGACAGCTCGACCTCCTTGGCGGCGTCGAGCAGGGGGGTCCGCGCGATCTCGTCGAGGTACATGCCGACCAGATCGCGGTCGGCGAGCTCGCCGCCGTTGGCGCGGACGCTGGTTGCCGCGTCGGGCGTCTCGCCGGTGGCGGACTGACGACGGGCGACGGCACGGGTTGCCATGCGTGCTCCCTTGCGATGGTGGTTCAGCGGGTGGTCCAACGGACACTCGGCACCGTCTGGGCTTGTCTCCCGGTCTCGTCTCCGGACTCTCCTCGGGTGCCCTGCATCCGATGGAAACAACGACTGGAATCCGGACAGAATTCCCAACCCGCCCCCCGATTTTTCTGATCATGCAGTACCCTGTGCCGCCACACGACGGCACGCGGCACTGCCCCGCGGGCAGAGGCCCAGGTCAGGCCGGGAATCGAGGAGTCCTCCACCCTCTCGCCGATCTTCGCGGCCGCCGCGCCGGTGAGACGCCCGTCACGCCCGCCACGCCCGCCATACCGGGCTCCCGTGCCCTCGCCCCGGAGGACGCCCCCCTCGGCCCCCTCCGCCCCTGAAGACGGCACGCGCCCGCCCAGGGTTGCCTGCCGCAGGGAGGCGGGGACCACAGGCCGCGCCCCGGCACCGCGGCGCCCGGTGAGGCGGCCCGCACCCCGCCGAGGTCAGCCGAACTGCACCGACCGCTTCGCCAGCCCCATCCAGAACCCGTCGATCACCGACCGCCGGGTGTCCAGCTCACCGGCCGCGTCCGCCGCCCCCATCGCCACGAACAGGGGCGCGAAGTGCTCGGTGCGCGGGTGGGCGAGCAGGCCCGCCGGGGACTTGTGGGCGAAGTCGAGCAGCCCGTCCACGTCACCCGCCTCCAGCGCCTGCCGCCCCCAGTCGTCGAACTCCGCGGACCAGGCGGGGACCCCGGCCTGGCGCAGCGCGGCCAGGTTGTGGGTGAAGAAGCCGGAGCCGACGATCAGTACGCCCTCGTCGCGCAGTGGCGCGAGCCTGCGGCCGATGTCCATCAGCCGCGCCGGGTCGAGGGTCGGCATCGACACCTGGAGGACCGGGACGTCGGCCTCGGGATACATCTCCACCAGCGGGACGTACGCGCCGTGGTCGAGTCCGCGGTCGGGGACGTCCTGCACGGGCGTGCCGGGGGCGCGCAGCAGCTTGCGCACGGAGTCGGCGAGCCCCGGCGCGCCGGGGGCCTCGTAGCGCACCCGGTAGTAGTGCTCGGGGAAGCCCCAGAAGTCGTACACGAGCGGGACGGTGCGGGTGGCGCCGAGGGCGAGCGGGGCCTCCTCCCAGTGGGCGGAGACGACGAGGATCGCCTTGGGGCGCGGCAGTGCGGCGGCCCAGGCGGCGAGTTCGCCGGGCCAGACGGGGTCGTCCGCGAGCGGCGGGGCGCCGTGGCTGAGGTAGAGGGCGGGCATGCGCTCCCGGGTGGTGGCGGACATGGCGGCGGCTCCAGTACTTGAACTCTCAATCTCTCTTGAACCGAATCTACGCCCACTTTGTTTAACCTTCAAGAAGTGGCCTCGTACAGTGGATACATGAACACGGCACCCATCTCGCACTCCGCCGACGAGCCCCGCTGGCTCACCGCCGAGGAACAGCTCGTATGGCGTTCCTACATCGAGGCCGCCACCCTCCTGGAGGACCACCTCGACCGCCAGCTCCAACGCGACGCGGGCATGCCGCACGTCTACTACGGCCTGCTGGTCAAGCTCGCCGAGTCCCCGCGGCGGCGGCTGCGGATGACCGAGCTGGCCAGGTACGCGAAGATCACCCGCTCCCGCCTCTCGCACGCGATCGCCCGTCTGGAGAAGAACGGCTGGGTCCGCCGGGAGGACTGCCCCTCCGACAAACGCGGCCAGTTCGCCGTCCTCACGGACGAGGGCCACGAGGTGCTGCGCCGGACCGCGCCCGGCCATGTGAACGCCGTGCGCCAGGCCCTGTTCGACCGGCTCACCCCGGAACAGCAGAAGTCCCTCGGCGAGATCATGCGGATCGTCGCCGAGGGACTCCAGCCCCGCGAAGCGGGGGCGGACCTGCCCTGGCTGCGCTGAGCGCGGCCGGGGCAGGTCCGCGGGAACCGTGCGTACGGGGGCGTCCCCTCCCCCGTGCACGGGTGGAACGAAAGGTCCCGAAGGCCCGAAGGGGTGGTGGTGCCGCCGGCCTCAGTGGGCGATGACCGGCACCGGCACCTCGTCCTCCGCAGCGCCGGCGGAGCCCGCGACGGCGGTACCGCCCGGACGCCCGGCGTTGACGAAGGTCAGGGCGATCACGGCGGCGACGACGAGGATGCCGACGGCGAACCAGATCGCGCTGGTGTAGCCCTGCACCATGCCCTCCAGCTGGACCAGCTGCTGCTGCGGCCGGGTGGCCGCGGAGCCGATGTGGTCGGCGATGTAGGACGTGGTGGCGGAGGCGGCGATCGTGTTCAGCAGGGCCGTGCCGATCGCGCCGCCCACCTGCTGGGAGGTGTTGACCATCGCGGAGGCGACACCGGCGTCCCGCGGCTCGACGCCCTGGGTGGCCAGGGACATGGCCGGCATGAAGGCCGTACCCATGCCCAGACCGAGCAGCAGCATGCCGGGCAGCAGCACGGCCGCGTAGGACGTCCCGATCTCCAGCTGCGTCAGCAGCAGCATGCCGACGGCGGCGACGAGGAAGCCGGGGCCCATCAGCAGCCGCGGCGCGACCCTGGTCATCAGGCGGGTGCCGATCTGGGTGGAACCCGTGATCATGCCCGCGACCATGGGCAGGAACGCGAAACCGGTCTTGACCGGCGAGTACCCCTTCACGATCTGCAGGTAGTAGGTCAGGAAGAGGAACAGGCCGAACATCGCGATGATCGCCAGGCCCAGCGAGAGGTAGATACCGCCGCGGCTGCGGTCGGTGACCACGCGCAGCGGCAGCAGCGGGCTCTTGACCCGGGCCTCGACGAGCACGAAGGCGAGCAGCAGCACGGCGGCGCCGACGAACATGCCGATCGTCAGACCGTCGCTCCAGCCGGCGGACTCGGCGCGGGTGAAGCCGTAGACGAGCGCGACCAGGCCGAGCGTGGACAGGATGACGCCGGGGATGTCGAGCGGCGAGCGGTTGCGTCCGCCCTCCGGCTCATGGATGACGAACCAGGCACCGGCCGCGGCGACCACGGCGAACGGGATGTTGACGAAGAAGGTCCAGCGCCAGTCCAGGTACTCGGTGAGGAAACCGCCGAGGATCAGACCGACGGCGGCACCGCCACCGGCGATGGCACCGTAGATGCCGAACGCCTTGGCGCGCTCCTTGGCGTCCGTGAACATCACGGCCAGCAGGGACAGCGCGGCGGGCGCGAGGAGGGCGCCGAAGACGCCCTGCAGGGCGCGGGAGCCGAACATCATCGCCTCGTTGGTGGCCGCGCCGCCGAGCGCGGAGGCCGCGGCGAAGCCGGCCAGGCCGGTGACGAAGGTGCGCTTGCGGCCCCACAGGTCGGCTATCCGGCCGCCGAACAGCAGCAGACCGCCGAAGGCGAGGGCGTAGGCCGTGACGACCCACTGCCGGTTGCCGTCGGAGATGCCGAGGTCCTGCTGGGCGGAGGGGAGGGCGATGTTCACGATGGTCGAGTCGAGGACGACCATCAGCTGGGCGAGCGCGATGAAGACGAGCGCCTTCCAGCGGCCGGCGTCGGGGACGCCGGGAGCCTTGTCGGCTGTTCGGGACATGGGGATACCCACTTCAGTACTTCGTGACGGAAAAGGGGTGACGTGTAAAAAAAGGTGACGTGACGTGACGTAAGGGATGACTCGTCGACGGCGCTGCCGAACGCGTCAGGACGGATGGGATTCGTGGAACCGGACGGATGAGACTCTCGGAGCTCGCGGGACTCGCGGGACGCTCAAGACCGGCGGGACTGGCGGAACTGGCGGAACTATTCGCAGGGCCGGCGCAGGTCCTCCATGGTCACGGCCGTACCCGGCAGGGTGGACCGGGCCGGAGCCCGTAGCCCGTCCAGGAACAGCTGCAGATGGCGGTGGACGAAACGGTCGCCGCGCAGGCACTGGGTTCCGGCCGGCGGGCGGCTGAGCTGGGCCACGGCGACCATCAGGTCGCCCAGCCCCACGTCCGGGCGAAGCTGCCCGGCCGCCTTGGCCCGGCCCATGACCTCGGCGATGAGCCGCTCGACCCGTTCGCGTGCCGCCTCCAGGTCGGGGTGGTACTGGTCGAAGGTGCTGGAGACCATCGGGCACAGCGCGCTGATCCGCTCGTCGGCGGAGACGTGCACGAAGTGTTCCAGCGCCTCGAAGGCATCGCCGGTCTCCGCGAGCGCCTTCTCCGCCGCCCGTGCCGTACGGTCCATGACCGAGCAGACGACCTCGCGGACGAGGGCGTCGCGGTCGGGGAAGTTGCGGTACACCGTGGCGTTGCCGACCCCGGCCCGGCGGGCGATCTCGTCGAGCGGCACGTCGGGACCGTGCTCGACGAACATCTCCCGGGCGGCGGTGACGATCCGCTCCCGGTTGCGCAGGGCGTCGGCACGCGGCCGGGGCGCCTTGCGCTGCTCGGGGGTGGCGGTCTGCACGGCGTACTCCTAGGACGAATGTGGTTCAACGAAGCGGGGACACTCTCCCCGTTTCGCTCGGACACAGGGCTAAACGGGGAAACGGTCCCCGGTTATTTCCCGCCACCCAGGACTTCTCGTGTGACCTGACCCACATCACTGCTGGGTCACCGTCCCGCCACTGCGGGCAACCGGAGTCCCACGCACCCCACTTGGCTCACTCGCACCCCGCCCGGCCCCCTACCGGCGAGAAACCCACGATCGGCTGCTCCAGCGAGCGCCCGCGCACGCCTCGGCACAGGGTGATCGCAAGGGTGCAGCCGGAGACCGGCGGCTGCCGTGGTCCGGAGGTCTGCATGGAGCCGCAGTCCCAGCCCCAGCCGCAGCCGCCGAGCCGTCGCATACGCCCGCGCCGCCTGACCGTGCTGCGCCGCCTGACGGTACTGCGACGCCGGGCCGTGCTGCGACGCCGGGCCATACTGGGCCACCGGGCCGCACTGGGCCACCGGGCCATACTGGGCCGCCCCGCCGCCCCGCGCCGCATGGCCGCCCTCGCGACCGTCACCGTCCTGACCCTCGCGGTCAGCACCTCCGCGGGCACCGGCCCCCTCGCATCGGGCGGCACGAAGGCCGGTCCCGGCCCTTCCCCCCTGTCCCGCTCCTCCGCCCACCGTCCCTGTCTGATCAGCGGCGGCCCGGAGATCCAGATGTCCGAGGGCGTCCCGACCACCGCCGGCTACTCCCGCTCCACGGGCACCGTCCGCGCCCTCACCCTGATGATCGACTTCTCCGACGCGCCCGGCGAGGGCAAGGCCCTCGACCGCTACGCGGAGTTCTTCCCGCAGACCCAGAAGTGGTTCCGCACCAGCTCCTACGGCCGCCTCGACTACCGCCCCGAGACGCCGCTGCGCGACTGGCTGCGGATGCCCAAGAGGTTCGCCGACTACGGCATAGAGCGCGGCGCCCCCTTCGACCCCGGCTACCGGAAACTGGTCGAGGACATCGTGACGGCGGCCGACCCCAAGGTGGACTTCCGCTCCTACGACCTGCTGAACGTGCTGGTCACGCCGAACGCGGGCCCCTCCGCCCTGGACACCGTGCTGTCCGTCACCTTCGCCGGCAACGCCGAGGCCCCGATGGCCGACGGCGTCCCGGTGGCGAACGCGTCCTTCGTCTACTCCCGCCAGGACGACGGCTCCGGCTCCTACGACAAGACGGGCTACCGCGTCCTGCCCCACGAGAACGGCCATGTCTTCGGCCTGCCCGACCTCTACACCCAGGAGGGCGGGGGCGCGGTCGGCCACTGGGACATCATGAGCGAGGACTGGGGCGCCAACAACGACCTGCTCGGCTGGCACAAGTGGAAGCTGGGCTGGCTGGAGTCCTCCCAGGTGCACTGCGCGTCGGCGCCGGGGACGAAGGAGTACACGCTGACGCCGCTGGCCCGCGCGGGCGGCGACAAGCTGGTCTTCGTCCCGCTGGACGCGCGCTCCGGGTACGCCCTGGAACTGCGCACCCGTGCGGGCAACGACGAGACGGTGTGCCGGCCGGGCGTGCTGATCTACAAGGTCGACGCGCACGTGGACACCGGGATGGGCCCGGTACAGGTCTTCGACTCCCGGCGGGACAGCGGCGGCTGCACCCGCAGCCCCAACGTCCACGCCGAGCTCTCGGACGCCACCTTCAGGCCGGGCGAGACCTTCAAGGACCCGCGGCGGGGCATCACCATCGCCGTGGCCGGGGCCGACCTCAAGGGCGACCACAAGGTGCGGGTCACCCGGAGGTGACGGCCCGGGGCGGGTGCCCGGCGGATTACGGTAGCCCTGCCGCGACCGCCGTACCGGAGACCCGATGCCCGCCAACACCACGAACGACGCCCGCGACGAGGATGCGGAGACCGCGTCCGGCGCCGCACCGGCCGAGGCGGTGGCACCGCTGCTGCGCGGGATCGCCGTACTGCGCCGGCTGACCGCGGCCGACGGCACGCTCAGCCTGAGCGCCCTGGAGAAGGCCACCGGCCTCGCCCGCTCCACGGTCGACCGGATCACCGCCACCCTCGCCCGCATGGGCTACGTCCGTCTCGACGGCCGCGACGTGTCCCTCGCCCCCCGCCTGATGGAGCTGGGCAACGCCTACCTGGCCGCCCTTCGCCTCCCCGGCCTGCTGTCATGGCGGGCGGACGCCCTGGCCGACGAGCTGGACGAGTCGGTCTCCCTCGCGGTCGGCGACCGCGACGGCATCCGCTTCATCCACCAGGCCACCCGCCGCCGCGCGATGTCCCTGAGCTTCCGCATCGGCGACCTGCTGCCCGCCGAACGCACCGCGCCCGGCCCGCTGTTCGCGACGGAGTGGACGGAGGCCGACTGGCACCACTGGCGCGAACGCCGGGCGGCGGACCCGCAGGACCGGACCTTCCCGGCCGTACCGCCACGTGAACACCCCACCCCCGACGAGGACTTCGAGCGCCGTACGGCACGGGCGGCGGCCGACGGCTGGGCACTGGACGACCAGTTGATCGAACCGGGGCTGGTCGCGGTCTCGGTTCCGGTACGGGACCCCCGTACCGGCGGGGTGGCGTGTGTGGCCAGCGTGGTCAGCCACACCAGCCGGCACACGGCCGAGGACCTGCGCGGGAGCCTGCTCCCCCGGCTCCGCGCGGCGGTGGCAGCAATGGAGGAGGACCTGCGCACCGCGCCACCGCCCGAGCCGGGCGCGGCCCCCGCCGGGCTGGCCACGTGGACGGGCGCGTCGAAGCAGGAGCTGGGCAGGGAGTTCGTCGAATCCCTCGCCCGCGGCCTGACCGTCCTGACCGCCTTCGGCGAGGGGCGGCCCGCGCTCACCCTCACGGAGGTCGCGAAGGCGACGGGCCTGGCGCGCGCCACGGCACGCCGGGCCCTGATCACCTACGAGCACGCGGGCCTGGTCACGCAGGCCCCCGACCGGACGTTCGCGCTCACCCCACGCGTCCTCTCCCTCGGCTTCCCGCCCCTCTCCCGCACCTCCCTCGCGCAGATCGCCCAGCCCCACCTGTCCGCCCTGGCGGACCTGGTCCACGAGTCGGCGTCGCTGGCCGTCCTGTCGGAGTCGGGCGAGGAGATCCAGTACACGGCACGGGCGGCCACGGGCCGCGTGATGAGCGCCCACGTCACGGTCGGCACCCGGCTCCCGGCCCACGCGACCTCCCTCGGCCGCGTCCTGCTCGCCGGCCTCCCGGCCACCGCCGCCCCGCCGTCCCTGGCCGGCCTCCTCGACGAGGTCCGGGCGCAGGGCTACGCCCTGGTCGACGAGGAGCTGGAGGCCGGCCTGCGCTCGATCGCGGTCCCGGTCCGCGACCGCACGGGCCGCGCGGTGGCGGCGGTCAACGTGGCGATGCACGCCGCCCGCCGCTCGGCCGGGGCCTGCGTGGAGGAGATCCTGCCGGAACTGATCACGACGGCCACTCGCATCGAGACCGACCTCCGTGTGGCAGGCCGCTTCCGCCGAGTACCCCCGGCCTGACGCCCGCCACCCACACCGCGGCGCCCCCTCACCACGCGAGCCCACCCGGCCGCCCGCCCTCCGGCGCGGCAGGCCGCTTCCGCCGTTCCCGCCGTCTGACCTCCGGGGCGCAGCACCCCGGCCGTCGCCGGCGGCTCGTCGGCGCACGGGGCGCGCCGCCGCACTGCGGGCCTCGCTCGCCTCCGCCCGGCGCGCGGTGGTGGTGGGGGGCCGGGCTCACCGGGCTCGAATTCGCCGCCGTGGCCCGCCAGTCGGGCTGCGTGGTGACGGTCGTCGAAGCGCTCGACCGCCCGCCCTCCCAGTCCGTCTCGGCGCGGACCGCCGAGTACTTCACCCGGCTGCATCCCTGCGCGGGCACGCGGCTGCTGTTCGGCCCGGCCCAGGGGCCAGGCGTGTGGCGGCCCTGCACGGCAACGGCCGCTCGTGCGTGACGGCGGTGGAGCTGACCGACGGCACCCCACACCCCGAACCACCCATCCCCACCGCCCGGCCAAGCGCCACCACCGCACCAACGGCCACCCGCTACACTGTCGGGTGGCGGGCAGGCGACCCCGCCTCGCCTTCGTAGCTCAGGGGATAGAGCACCGCTCTCCTAAAGCGGGTGTCGCAGGTTCGAATCCTGCCGGGGGCACAACGCGTTACCGCTCTGACCTGGGGCTTCTTCCCCAGGGAGGGCCCCTACTCGGCCTCGGGCTCCTCGTCCGGGGCCGTTTTGCGTGAGCGGACGGAGAGTTGATCTCCCGAATATCTCCCAAAGGATCTGCATCATCCGGCACGGCCTCCGAGCCGGGCGAACATGGCATACTTGAAGTATGGCAACCCGGAAGATCACCATCACCGTGCCGGAAGAGCTGGTGGAATCGATCAAGGAGCGCGTCGACGCACGCGGAGTATCCGGCTATATCGCGGCCGCCGCCGCTCATCAGGACGCCATGGACCGACTGCGCGAGCTGGCCGGGCGCCTCGAGGAAGAGCACGGCGCCGTGACGGACGACGAGCAGCAGGCAGCGCTGGACCGCATCGCCGCCATTGACGGCTGGCATGACGAGCAGCGATCACATTCGGACGAGGCCGCGTGAGCCGCACCGCCCGGGCGAGGCTGCATCGGCCGCGACAGCGCGTCTTCGTGTTCGACTCCGAGGCTCTCTCCAAGGCGGTTCAGGGCGATCGGGAGATGGCAGCGCTGATCAAGACGGCTCCACGGCTCGACATCCCGATCGTCACCTCGGCGCTCACGACCTTGGAGGCATGGGACCCTCGCGAAGCGTCGAGGCAGGCACTGTGGAACTGGACGCTGTCCCGGATCCGCGTCGTGCACACGGACGACCAGGTGATCGCCATGGCGCGCGACATGCTGAAGACAGCCGGCCTGCATGGGCACAAGTACGCCATCGACGCAATTCTGGCGGCCGTGGCCGGGCAGGAAGCCGCGCAGGGAGCTGAGGCAACCGTCTTCACCTCCGACACCGACGACATGAATCAGCTCCTCGCCGGGCACTCCGTGCGAGTCGAGAAGGTCTGACGAGACGCCGCCCACACTTCACTCCGACGACTCGCCGGCTCCCCCGACTGCCCGCTGGCCGTACACCGACAGGCACCCTCCGTTACGGGTGTCAAGCCGACCGCCGGGACGGAAAAGCCCAAGCGCGCTCTACAAGTTGCGGAGGTACGAGGACATCGGCCCAGAACCCAACCGTCACCGGCCTCACCGATGATCGTGGACGGTCGATCGCGCCGTCACCCCGCAGGCGGCTCAGCATTATTGACGGAGACGATCAGATACGGGTCGATCTGCAGCCAGAAGGCACCGCCGTCCCGTTGGACCGCTCCGTCGAATCCCATACCGCGCAGCCGCTTCCATGCCGCAAGGACGTCGGGGATCGCGACGCGGAGTTGGGCTCCTGGAACATCCGTGGCCCGCTCCTTGCGGTACCACTGCCTGATGACCAGGTTCTCGTAGGAGACCCAGTCCTTGCCGCGGCGGGACGTGGTCATCCCCAGAGCTGTGAGGGCTTCGTTCACGCGGCCGATGTCGGTGACAGGCAAGTACGCACCCTGCAGTCGGGGTTGTACAGGTGATCGGTTCTCGATGTCCGCCGGCGCCTCCGCGCCAGGCACATCGTGGACATCGTCTCCCGTTTCCACGCGCCGCACCCCACGGATGAGGAAGAGGTTCTGACCGTCCACAGTGGTCAGACGAGTGCGATATGCAGACCAGTTGCCGGCCATCAGCGTGCCTCGACTCACGACGCGTGCCTCGCGGCGGTCCGGAAGCAGAAGGCCGGTTCCGATGCCGGCGGCGTCGAGTTCATCGAGAAACCGCGACCGTGCCTGACCGGCTTCATCCGGGGAGGGCGGAGTCAGGGGCTCGGGGACCGGCCGGAGCAGGTTCTCAGCCAGCGCGTTCAGCAGAGGCGCGTCCTGAACGGACCGGCCGTACGAACCGAGCCATTCCTGCCCCAGACCCGCGCCGAGCAGACCGGCGGTCATGGATGCCAACGTGTCTGTGTCCGCGCCCTCTTGGCGTGCCGGAACGCCGACGCCGCGCTCTGGGCTGGAAGCGGACCGCGCGGCAAGGTACATGGCGGCCACCGCGCACAGGGTCCCTGAGCCGCGAGTCTTCGTCCGCGTCAGGCCATGTGTCTCCAGAAAGGCGGAGGGAGCGCTGAGCGCGCCGCTCTCCAGCGAGGCTCGTGCGCTGCTGAGGAGTTCCTCCACCTCTTGCACAGTCTCCTCCCAAGCGCGTTCGTAGCCCTCCGGGAACGCCTGGGACGCGGCGTCCAGCCAGCGCCGGTCCAAGCCCTGCCACACCGATTCCCGCCAGGCCGGACCGTCCTATTCCAAGCTCGGCAAGAAGCAGCGCAGCACCCACGGCCCGGTTCCCGTGGTGTTCCCACGGCATCTGAAGGATCGGCGCATCAGTGACGAGGCGGACGAGCGGGTGACGGAGGAGACGGCCCGTCGGGTGAGGAACTTCGAGCTGTGGCACAAGGACATCGTGTGTGTCCGCTCCGGTGCGATCGTTCAGCCGGCGCTGGTGCAACAGCATCAAATCGGCTGGCTCATGAGCCCCAACGTCATCCGGCTCCGTGTGCCCGAGGCGCAGGAGGGCCGGGTGCTGCCGGAGTACCTCCTCCACTACCTGTGCCTGGACAAGTCCGTCGCCTGGATGCGGGACCGGGCCGCCGCCACCGCTGCCCCGTCACTCCGGTCAGAATCCCTCGGATCGCTGCGAATTCCACTGCCGGACCTGGCCGAGCAGCAAGAGATCGTGGCCTCGCTGAACGGCCTTGACGAGCTGGACCGCGCGCATCTGGCCGTCGCTGCCTCCGTACGACGCACCCGCATCGCCCTGGCCGGCGCACTACTGGGCCCGTCTACCGAACCCGCCCCTGACATCATCCCTCGCCGCCGACTCGAGAAGGAAGCATCGCTGTGAACACCCAGCGCCGATCGTCCGCTCCGACAGCCCCTCCCACATCGGCCTCGGAGCCCGCGAACAGTTCTTGGATTCCCTGGCTGCTGGTCATGGTGCTGTGCTCCGCCCTCGTCGCGGTATGCGTCGGTTTCCTCAGGGTCCTCGACGGCACCCCGGATTCCGGGGCCCTGCTCTCGGCAGGTGCGGCGTTCGGAGGAACCGCCCTGCTCTGTTTGGCCGTGGTGCCGGTAGTCCAACAGCTGCGTCAGCGCAGCTAGCCAGCTCCACATAGATCTTGCTTGGCTCGCGTGCGCCAGTCCGCTCCACCGTAGGCGAAAGCCCCCGGGCGCGTGAGCGGCGCGTGAGCGGACAGTCCGGCAGGAGGTGTTACGAGCGGGATTGGGCGCGAAGCCGCGTGGCGCCGACCAGGTGAAACAGCTCCACGCGGCAGCCTCCGGCACCACCCGGCAAGAATCCGATCCCACTCCTAAAGCGGGTGTCGCAGGTTCGAATCCTGCCGGGGGCACAGAGAAAAGGGCCAGCTCAGGAGGGGTTTCCTCCCGGGCTGGCCCTTGTCGTTCCGGACGCCGTGCCCCAGGCGTGTCACCAGCATCCACGCGGAATCCGCATCTCCCGGCCCGACCCCTCCCACCCTCGTGGATCATGGTCCCGAGGAGTTGGGTGACGTCCCGGTGTCAGCACTGCTCCGCAAGCTGCCGCTACCCTCTGCCCCGTGAAAGGGGACAGCCGACGCCTGGCGAACTTCCGAGTCCACCTCGTCCCGGCAGTACTGGCCCTGGCCAACCCTCCGTGGCAGCGGGACGTATGGCTGGACCCGTCAGCGTTCGAGAACCTGGACCACATCTTCCACACGCTCTTCGACGACTTCTGCGACGCCGAAAACCCCGAGAACCACCTGGGCACCAGCCTGAGGCCCCAGGAAGAGGTCCTCCTCATGCGGCAACTCGGCACCGCACTCAACGCGGCGACGGCCGACGCGCCCAACGACACCGACGAAGAACACCTCGCCTCAGGTCATGGTCGCGAATGACCTGAAGGAGCTCGTCGCACTGCACGAGTCCGCGCCGGCAACCGATGACGTGCTGCCCCGCACGTCAGGAGCCGCACCGCAAGCGCACCAGATCGAGCGGGGAACCACAACGAAGAAGGACCAGCCTGAAGAGACGGCAGGGGCACCGTTCGCCCAGTTCAGCGCCCTATCTGGTGCCAACGTTCCGCAGCAGCCGTTTTGGACAGTCTCGCCGCCAACCTGTTGTACGAGACCGATCAGCAGCAGGCACGCGCTGAGGCTGAGGCGGCCCGGGATCAGGCCCGAGCGATCCGCGCCCGGCACTCCACCTAGATCCTTGCGCGTCACAACTTCCGACTCATCTAGCATCGTTCAAGAGATGCACCGCAATTGGCGCTTCGGCCACGGATCGGCCGCTGTTGTCCTGAGGCTGTTCGACGCCACAAGCCAATAGCGTGGCTGATGTCGGCGGGGATGCAGCGAGGCCCCCGCGTGCGTGGTCGGCCGGCGTACCCACCATCGTGGCTGACTGTCGTCGGTGGAGGTTCGTGCCACTGTCGTGCCGGATACAGGGGTCAGCCACGGTCAATACGGGCGTCCTATGGCCCAGTTGCGAGGTACCGCAACAGATATCCAAGCCCCAGGTCAGCCGTCCGGCACCCCAGCCTCTCCCCGAACGCGGCGGTCTTCGAGGCGCGATGTCGTTCGGCTGGCGGATTTGCAGCTTGTCGTGGGGCTTCGGACAGGGGCGTGTTGAGCAGGCGGCGCACGCAAGGGTGGCTGGTCGCCGGTTGGCTCGTGCTGGTTGTCGCCAGTTGGTCATTTACAGAGTCGATCAACGATGGGATTGAACCGACGTCGGCCCCGGACGGAGCCTTCGTCCTCGAGTTCTGCCTTGGGATGTCCGGCGCCGTCAGCCGACCCGGAGCGCAGCCTCACCGCCCACGCCAGCACGGAGCCCGATTTCATCGCCACAGCGTTCATCTGCAGGGCGTCAGGCTGACACCATGCCCCATTGAGACGTACAGACCCGCGCCGATCAGCGCAGGTAAGGGGCACACCAACCCAGGGCAGAACCCTCACCCAAGTTGCTTCGAGACGAAGAGGTCGCGAATTCAGATTTTCGCCGCCCTGAGAGGTGAAGCCCCAGGTCAAGCCTCAGCACCCTTGTCTCTGCCGCCATGTAGGTCGGAACTTGACCTATATGACCCCTAGTGTCCTTCCTGCCCGGCGGAACACGAACCACGGAAGGCAGCGATCATGAGCGGGACCACGACTGTCAACGAACCGGCCACCCACAATCCGGCCTCCACCGGCGAGCGCGCCGACCTGCTGGAGTCCCTGGCCAAGCATCGGCACTTCCTGCGCTTCACCACCCGTGAGCTCACCGATGAGCAGGCCGGGCGTCGGACCACCGCCAGCCAGCTGTGCCTGGGCGGCCTGATCAAACATGTCACTGCTGTCGAGCGAGCCTGGGGTCAGTTCATTCTGGACGGCCCGTCGGCGATGCCCGACTTCACCGCCATGACCGAGGCGGACTGGGCCCGACGGGCCGACGAGTTCCGGATGCTGCCCGGCGAGACGCTGGACGGTGTGCTCCTCGACTACGCCGACGTGGCCCGCCGAACCGACGAGCTGGTCGCCACCCTCCCCGACCTGAATGCCACACAACCGCTGCCCAAGGCCCCGTGGTCCGAGCCGGGCGCGCGATGGTCGGCTCGCCGGGTACTGGTGCACATCATCGCCGAGACCGCCCAGCACGCCGGCCACGCCGACATCATCCGCGAGTCCCTGGACGGCGCCAAGACCATGGGTTAGCCGACGGCGCGGCAGGGTGTATCGCTCCCTACATGGGGGCGATACACCCGGTGACCTTGCAAACGCCTTTGCCGCCTGCTCCGCGGGTCAGGGACGTCGGCGAGGCCGGCTGACATCCAGTCCTGACATCAACGGGCGCGAGCGCCGGCGCATCAGTGCAGCTGAGTACGCACCCACGAACTGCGGAGCGAAGCCGCTACGCAGGCCGAGAGGGGCCGCCGGACCGAACTCCTTTAGAGCGGGTGTCGCAGATTCGCTCCTGCCGGGGGCACTGACTGCGTAGCAGGTCAGAGGGGTTCGGAGGCTTCCCGTTATTCGAACGGGAGGCCTCTGCCGTGATCAGGATGGCCCGCGAGAGGGCAGGAGCGTCTCCCCACGCGCGCCTTAAGTCGCGTCTCTCGAATGCCTGCAGGTGCCCGGCGGGGAGGCAGGCCCAGCAGGGGCTCCCGCCGACGCCTTGACTGAGTCCTGGCATCTAACTGGGTGAAGGGGAGTGCCGCACGCGGCGCGTTATCTCGTCGCGGTGGCTGTCTGTCACTCCACGCCATGGCTGCGTGCCACGACGCCCGCAGTGGCCGGGAGTAGCCTGACAGGTACCGAGAACTTTCGGGCCCACGACCCCGGTGGCGCCGTTCCCGGCGAGTGACAGACACGGGCAGCCGGAAAACGCCCGGAATGGGATCGCACGATGAACGCCATCACAAAGCCCGTCGAAGGTACGGCGCCGGGTGACGGACACTCCTACCGGATGCCCCTCCCCCGGCTGCGCCTCACGCGGGACGCCAGCCACGGCCCGCTGGACGGAGCGTGGTGGCCGCGCTGCGACGCGCTGGAGCTGGAGCTGCCCGCGCTGATCGGCTCCCTGGATCCGAGCGTCGGCACCGTCACCCGCGTCACCGTGGGGACCGCCGCCTGGCCCGATGCCCCGCAGAAGGTGATGGCGCCCGGCCATGTGATCGAGGTGGTCCGGACCGACCGCGCCGCCGAGGCGCATGCCATCACCGTGGACTGCGGCACCGTGGGGCGCTGGGAACTGCTGGTGATCCCCCCGGACGAGCCGGCCGGAGCGGCCGCCTGGCTGCTGACCGCTGCCTCCGACCCCGGGAACCCACTGTCGGCTCCGCGCCTGCTGGCACTGGCCGAGAGCGGCCTCGACGGACAGGACACATGGGAGTCGGAAGGAGGGTCCGGAGTCAGGTGAGAGGCCCGATCCGGACGGGCCCGGAAACGGGGCCGGATTCCGGGCGTTCACGACCCCTGGATGGAGCGATGGCACTGGCAGACCCTGCGCCGTCCCGGCCCGCCGCTCCGATCGGCTCGGATCACGGCGGGTGAGGCGATGACGGCCGGACAGCGCGCGGACCGCTCCGAGAGCTTCGGGGAAGCCCTGCTGGGGGAGGTCCTCGATCGCGCGCATGAACTGCCGCCCCATCTCATCGGGCCCCTGGTCGCGGACGTGGTGAAGCGGCTGGGGGGCCGCCGGCCACAGGTGCTGCTGCAGGACTACGGCCAACTGCTGCTCATCCCCCTGCCCGGCGACGGCCTGGCGGCCGGCGAACCGCAGGTGATCGACGACTCCGAGGCAGGCCGCTGCTTTCTCGACGCCCACCCCCTCGAAGTGCCCGAGGACGACGGCGTGCGCGTCGTCCTGCCCCTGCTGGACGGCGGCGATCAGGTCGGGGTCATGGCAGTGACGCTGGACGGCGTCGATGACAACGACCGCCGCATACTGAACAGGTTCGCCGCCCTGGTGGCCGACCTGCTCGTGACCAAGCACGGCTACTCCGACCTCTTCTTCGGCACCCGCCGCCGGGAACCGATGAGCGTCGCCGCGGAGATGCAGTGGTCCCTCCTGCCACCGCTGGCGATGATCATGCCTCGCGTAGCCGTGGCCGGGATCCTGGAACCCGCGTATGACGTGGCGGGTGACAGCTTCGACTACGCCCTCAACGCAGACATCCTCCAGGTGGCGATGATCGACGCGATGGGACACGGTCTGGACGCGGCCACGATGGCCACCGTGGCCATCGGCGCCTACCGCCACGCACGCCGCGCCGGCACCGGGCTGCCGGAGATCTACGACTGCATGGACCGCGCCGTGGCGGACCAGTTCGGCCCCGAGCACTTCGTCACCGCGCAGATGCTGCACCTGGACACCACGACGGGACGTCTTCAGTGGGTCAACGCCGGGCACCCGTCACCGATGCTCGTCCGTGATCACCGCGTCACACTCCGGCTGACCGGACCGACGACCCTCCCTGTCGGCCTCGGGGGTCCGCAGCCGCAGACGAACGAGATGAAGCTGGAGCCGGGGGACCGCCTCCTGTGCTTCACCGACGGACTGGTCGAGGAGCACAGTGCCGGGGAGGAGGAGTTCGGGGAGGACCAGATGATCGACTGGGTGAACCAGTTGGAGAGAACCGGCCGCGGGATCCGTACGGTGGCGCGCGCCCTGTCCCACACGCTCAAGCGGGCGCGGGCCGGGCACACCACGGATGACGCGACGCTGCTCCTGGTGGAGTGGCGCGGCTGATCTCACTCCGGCGGCCCCTGCGCGCTTCCGGTGTCGATGAGTATCTGATGCGCCTCGGTGACGTTGTCGGCCCGGACGGCCTGGGCCATCGCGGCGCGGGCGGCCTCGGGTGGGGTGTCCGGCGGAACCACCAGCAGCGAGAAGATGTCCTGGTCACCTCGGGTGATCAGCACGGTGTCGTCGCCCAGCGAAAAGGAGTCGATGTGCACCACCCGGTCGTCGACGACGATCCGCGTCGGGAGCCCTTCCCACGCCGTGCTGTCCAGCCCGACGCGCGCGAGGGGGCCCAGGTGGCCGGTGAGGGCGCTCAGCAGCGCGGGCAGCTCGGCACCGATGTCGCGCGACCGCGGCCACCACGCGCCGTCGAGGACGCCTTCGCGCGACTCCGTGGTCTCCAGCCGGAGCAGCGCGCACCCCGGCTGCACGGCGTCGTGAACGCCGCTGGGCAGATGCCGGGAACCAGGCCGTGCATCGGAGCCGGTCATGAGGATCACCCGTCTTCGTGAATCGGTGCGATCACGGGACTCGCCTCGCCTGCCTCTACACGCTACTCCTCCTACCACTCGCATCACGGGCGCCGATTTTCCGGATTCGCCCGGACCGATCTTGGTCCGGGGTCTTTTGGCATCCGCTTCCCCGGCGTCAGGGAAGAGCAGGGGGGTCGTCAGGGGGGCGTCATGGTCGGGGTGGGGGCGTGGCGGCGGGCCTAGCGTCGGGGCATGGGATGCCGCGAGCACGGGCGCGGGGCGGTGGGTGTCTGTCCGCTGCCGGGCGACGAAATGGCATACGACCGGTGCTGGTCGAAGGAGCTGCGCAGCGCGGTTTGGTACTCGGGCGCGCTGCTGGCTCTTCTGCTGCTGATCGACGGGGGCGTCGGCAGCCTCACGCCGGTGCGGGCCGTGCTGTGGGGCGCGCTCGCGCTGCTGCTGTTCGCCGTGCTCTACCCCTCCCAGGTCACGGCGGGCCCGGGCTGGCTGGCCTCCCGCGGCCTGCTGCGCGAACAGCGGGTGCGGACCGATCTGCTGGTGTCCGTGCGCTGCCTCGACGGTGTCGCCCAGCGCCTGGTCCTGCGGGACGTCTTCGGCGGGCGTGTCGAGCTCGACCCGCAGGTGCTCGTCGCCAACCCGGCGCTCTGGTACGGGGTGGCCGAGGACGCCGGCAGGTCCGCGGCGGCAGGGCTGCTGACCTGCGGCGAGACGGCCCTGCGCCGGGTCGGGGAGCGTATCGACCGTGAGACGGCTCGGACGGTGTTCAAGGTGTCGGGGCTGGAGTGAGGAGGACGCGGACGGGCGGCGTACGCCGACGCTGTGTCGGAGTACGCCGCCCCGGGGGATGGGCCGCGGCCGGTCCCTACTTGGGGTCGCGGTCGAAGAGTGACTTGGACCAGAAGTAGCCGAGGACCGCGAGCCCGAGGCACCAGGCGACGGCCAGCCACCCGTTGTGGCCGATCCCGGTGCCGAGCAGCAGGCCCCGGAGGGTTTCGATGGCCGGGGTGAACGGCTGGTACTCGGCGACCGGCTGGAACCAGCCCGGCATCGCGTCGACCGGCACGAAGGCGCTGGACAGGAGCGGCAGGACCATCAGCGGCAGGGCGTTGTTGCTGGCGGCCTCGGCGTTCGGGCTGGACAGGCCCATGCCGACCGCGATCCAGGTGAGCGCCAGGGAGACGAGCGCCAGCAGCCCGAAGGCCGCCAGCCACTCCAGGGCGGTCGCGTCCGTGGAGCGGAAGCCGATGGCCACCGCGACGGCCCCGACGAGGAGCACACTCATCATGCACTGCAGCACGCTGCCGACGACGTGCCCGACGAGCACCGACCCGCGGTGGATCGCCATCGTGCGGAAGCGGGCGATGATGCCCTCGGTCATATCCATGGCGACGGACACCGCGCTGCCGATCGTGGTGCCGCCGATGGTCAGCAGCAGGATGCCCGGGACGACGTAGGCGAGGTAGTCGGAGCGGTCCGCCCCGCCGTCCCCGATGCCCGCGCTCATCGTGTCGCCGAAGATGTAGACGAAGAGCAGCAGCAGCATGACCGGCGAGAGCAGCAGGTTCAGCGTCATCGACGGGTAGCGCCGGGCGTGCAGGAGGTTGCGGCGCAGCATCGTGGACGAGTCGCGTACGGCGAGGGTGAGGGAGCTCATCGGGCGGTCTCCTTGGGCTGGTGCGGCTGGTGCGGCTGGTGCGGCTGGTGCGGCTGGTGCGGCTGGTTGGGCACGTTGGTGCCGCCGGTGAGGGCGAAGAAGACGTCGTCGAGGTCGGGGGTG
>NZ_JACVQF010000188.1 GCF_014534645.1 Streptomyces griseicoloratus | reverse complement strand
ACGCGGGGCGCGGTGGCGACCGGTGACGGCGAGGACGTCACGGATCTCGCGCACGCCGGTGTGTGGGGCCTGGTCCGGGTCGCCCAGACCGAGAACCCCGGCCGCATCGTCCTCGTCGACCGCGACACGGACACCCTCGACCCGCGGCACGTCTCCCCCGACGTCCCGCAAGCCGCCGTACGCGGCACCACCGTGCTCACACCCCAACTGGCCCGCAGCACCGCCAAGGACACGCAGACTCCTCCCCGCTGGGACGGCGGCACCGTCCTCGTCACCGGCGCCACCGGAGCCCTCGGCGGCTTCCTGGCCCGGCACCTCGTCACGCGGCACGACGCCCGGCACCTGCTCCTGCTCTCCCGCCGGGGCATCGACGCCCCCGGCGCCCGGGAGCTGCACGACGAACTCACCGCACTGGGCGCCGACGTCACCTTCGCCGCCTGCGACGCCGCCGACCGGGACGCCCTGACCGCCGTACTCGCCGGCATCCCGGACGACCGGCCGCTGACCGCGGTCGTCCACACCGCCGGCGTCCTCGACGACACGGTCCTCACGGACCTGACGCCCCAGCGGCTGGCGAAGGTGCTCCAGCCCAAGGTCGACGCGGCCTGGAACCTGCACGAGCTGACGAAGGACCGGGACCTGACGGCCTTCGTGCTCTACTCGTCGATCGCCGGCCTCATCGGCAACGCCGGACAGGCCAACTACGCCGCCGGCAACACCTTCCTCGACGCTCTCGCCCAGCACCGCCGCGCCCACGGCCTGCCCGCCACCAGCCTCGCCTGGGGACTGTGGGCCGAGGCCAGCACCATCAGCGGCGGCCTCGACGAGACCGACCTGCGCCGGCTCGCGCGGCTCGGCCTGCTGCCGCTGTCGTCGGACGACGCGATGGACCTGTTCGACGCCGCCCCCACCACCGGCGAGGCCGTCCTGGCCGTCACCCGGCTCGACACGGCCGTGCTGCGCCGGCAGGCGGACCGGCTCCCGGCGGTCCTGCGGGCCCTGGCGCCGACCGCCCCGCGCCGTACCGCCGCCGCGGCGGGCACGGGGTCCGGCGGCGAGGGCGGCCCGTCCCTGGCGGAGCGCCTGGGCGCCCTGCCGGAGGAGCAGCGCACGGAGGTCCTGACGGACCTGGTGCGCACGCAGGTCGCCGCCGTGCTGGGACACGCCGACCAGGGCGCCGTCGACGCCGAGCGGGCCTTCCAGGAGATGGGCTTCGACTCGCTCACCGCCGTCGAGCTGCGCAACCAGCTCAACGCCGCCACCGGTCTGCGACTGCCGAGCACGCTGGTCTTCGACTACCCGAACCCGGCCGCGCTCGCCGCGTACCTGCGCCGGCAGATCACGGTCGAGGAGGTCTCCGCGGCCACCCCGGTCCTGTCGGACCTGGACCGGCTGAAGGACTCCATCCAGTCGGTCGCGGCGGCCGACCGGGAGGCGCTCCAGCAGATCACCGGGCGTCTCAGGGAGCTGCTGGACCTGGCCGACGCGACCGCCGGCGAGAGCGGCGCCGACGACGACCGGGACCTGGACACGGCGACCGACGAGGAGCTGTTCGCGCTCCTCGACGACCTGGACTGAGGACGCGCGATGGCAGCGGACACCCGGGCCGCGCGACGACGCGCACACAACGACCTTTCATCACCGAGCCACATCACGTCGGGGAGCTGAGAGCACGTGGCGAACGAGCAAGAACTCAGGGACTACCTCAAGCGGGCCATCGCGGACGCGCGGGACGCGCGCAAGCGCCTGCGCGAGGCCGAGGACAAGGCCCAGGAGCCGATCGCGATCATCGGCATGGCCTGCCGCTACCCCGGTGGCGTCACCAGCCCGGAGGACCTGTGGCGGCTGGTGACGGACGGTGTGGACGCGGTCGGCGGCTTCCCCACGAACCGCGGCTGGGACCTGGAGCGGCTGTACTCCCCGGACCCGGACGAGGCCGGTACGTCGTACGCGACCGAGGGCGGCTTCCTGCACGACGCGGACCGGTTCGACCCGGAGTTCTTCGGGATGTCCCCGCGTGAGGCGCTCGCGGTCGACCCGCAGCAGCGGCTGCTGCTGGAGACGACCTGGGAGACCTTCGAGCGGGCCGGCATCGACCCGGCGTCGCTGCGCGGCAGCCGCACCGGTGTGTTCACCGGCCTCATGTACAACGACTACGGGTCCCGGCCCCAGCTGCCCGCCGAGGGCAACGAGGGCTACCTCTTCAGCGGCAGCGCCGGCAGCATCGCCTGCGGGCGGCTGGCCTACACGTTCGGTCTGGAGGGACCCACCGTCACGGTGGACACGGCGTGCTCGTCGTCCCTGGTGGCGATGCACCTCGCGGTGAACGCCCTGCGGTCGGGCGAGTGCGACCTGGCCCTGGCCGGCGGTGCCGCGGTGATGTCGACGCCGACCGCGTTCATCGAGTTCTCGCGGCTTCGCGGGCTGTCACCGGACGGCCGCTGCAAGTCCTTCTCGGAGCACGCCGACGGCACGGGCTGGGCCGAGGGCGTCGGCCTGCTGCTCGTCGAGCGGCTGTCGGACGCCCGCCGCAACGGCCACCGCGTCCTCGCCGTCGTACGCGGCACCGCCGTCAAC
>NZ_JACVQF010000187.1 GCF_014534645.1 Streptomyces griseicoloratus | reverse complement strand
GACTCCCCGTACGCCCTCTCGCACCTGGACGCCCTGGAGTCCGAGGCGGTGCACATCTTCCGCGAGGTGGCGGGTGAGTTCGAGCGGCCGGTGATCCTGTTCTCCGGCGGCAAGGACTCCATCGTCATGCTGCACCTGGCGCTGAAGGCGTTCGCCCCCGCGCCGCTGCCGTTCGCCCTGCTGCACGTCGACACCGGGCACAACTTCCCCGAGGTCCTCGACCACCGCGACCGCGTCGTCGCCGCCCACACACTCACGCTCCACGTGGCCCGCGTGCAGGACTACATCGACCGGGGGGTGCTGCGGGAACGCCCGGACGGCACCCGCAACCCGCTGCAGACGCTGCCCCTGACGGAGAAGATCCGCAGCGAGAGGTTCGACGCCGTGTTCGGCGGCGGCCGCCGCGACGAGGAGAAGGCCCGCGCCAAGGAACGGGTGTTCTCGCTGCGCGACGAGTTCTCCCAGTGGGACCCGCGCCGCCAGCGCCCCGAACTGTGGAACCTGTACAACGGCCGGCACGCCCACGGCGAGCACGTCCGCGTCTTCCCGCTGTCCAACTGGACCGAGCTGGACGTGTGGCAGTACATCGCCCGCGAGAACATCGAGCTGCCGCCGATCTACTTCGCCCACTGGCGCGAGGTGTTCCGCCGCAACGGCATGTGGCTGACGGCCGGCGAGTGGGGCGGCCCGAAGGACGGCGAGACGGTCGAGAAACGGCGGGTGCGCTACCGCACCGTCGGCGACATGTCCTGCACCGGCGCCGTCGACTCCGGCGCCGAGACGCTGGAGCAGGTCATCACCGAGATCGCCGCGTCACGCCTGACCGAGCGGGGCGCCACACGCGCCGACGACAAGCTCTCCGAAGCCGCGATGGAAGACCGCAAGCGCGAAGGATACTTCTGACGATGACCAGCACCACAGATCGGCCCGCGGCCACCACGCTGCTGCGCTTCGCCACCGCGGGCTCCGTCGACGACGGCAAGTCGACGCTGGTCGGCCGCCTCCTGCACGACTCGAAGTCGGTGCTGGCCGACCAGCTGGAGGCCGTCGAGCACGCCTCCCGCAGCAGAGGCCAGGACGCCCCCGACCTGGCGCTGCTCACCGACGGCCTGCGCGCCGAACGGGAGCAGGGCATCACCATCGACGTCGCCCACCGCTACTTCGCCACGGCCCGCCGCCGCTTCGTCCTCGCCGACACCCCCGGCCACGTGCAGTACACCCGCAACATGGTCACCGGCGCCTCCACCGCCGAACTGACCGTGATCCTCGTCGACGCCCGCAACGGCGTCGTCGAGCAGACCCGCCGCCACGCCGCGGTCGCCGCACTGCTGCGGGTCCCGCACGTCGTACTGGCCGTGAACAAGATGGACCTCGTCGGCCACCGGCAGGACGCCTTCACCGCCATCACCGACGCCTTCACCGCCTACGCCACGAAACTGGGCCTGCCCCAGGTCACCGCGATCCCGGTCTCCGCGCTCAACGGCGACAACGTCGTGGAACCCAGTGCGCACATGGACTGGTACGCCGGCCCCACCGTGCTGCAGCACCTGGAGTCCGTCCCGGTCAGTGACGCGCCGGCACAGTCACCGGCGCGTCTCCCGGTGCAGTACGTCATCCGCCCGCAGACCCCCGAGCACCCCGACTACCGCGGATACGCCGGCCAGATCGCCGCCGGCTCCTTCCGCGTCGGCCAGGAGGTCACCGTCCTGCCGTCGGGCCGCACGACCACCATCACCGGCATCGACCTGCTCGGCGAGAGCGTCGACGCCGCCGTCACCCCGCAGTCGGTGGCGCTGCGCCTGGCCGACCAATTGGACGTCTCACGCGGCGACCTCATCGCCCCGGCCGCCGCCGCACCCGCCGTCACCCAGGACATCGAGGCCACCGTCTGCCACGTCGCGGACCGGCCGCTCACCCCCGGCGACCGGGTCCTGGTCAAGCACGCCACCCGCACGGTCAAGGCGCTCGTCAAGGACATCCCGTCCCGGCTCGCCCTGGACGACCTGTCCGCGCACCCGGCGCCCGGCTCGCTCGCCGCCAACGACATCGGGCAGGTGGTGATCCGCACCGCCGAGGCGCTGCCCATCGACCCCTACGCCGATTCCCGCCGCACCGGATCGTTCCTCCTCATCGACCCGGCCGACGGCACCACACTGACCGCCGCCATGGCCGGTCACGCCTTCGCCGGGCAGGCCACCGGGGCACCGGCGCGCGACGACGACGGCTGGGACTTCTGAAACCCGCGCGGACCGGCACACGGCCGTCGCCCCCGCTGACAGTCAGCGGGGGCGACGGCCGCTTTCCGACCCCGGGACGGCGGGCTCACCGCTGCCGGGCCGGCGCACCGTCCAGCGACAGGGCGGTGCAGCGGATGCCACCGCCGCCCTTCGCCAGCTCGGCCGTGCCGAGCACGACCACCTTCAGACCGCGGTCGCGCAGCGCGGCGGCCAGGCGCGGCGCCTCCCGGGCCATGGTCACCGTGGTGCCGTCGCTGACCAGATTCAGCGCGAACCGCCGCGCCTCCTCCAGGCACACCTCGATCAGCTCGATGCCGAGCCCGCGCAAGGTCCGCACACTGGGCGCGTCCAGGGCCTGCGGACAGTACGCCACCGTGCCCGCGTCGATGACACCGACCGCCAGATCGAGGTCGTACCAGCGCGAGTCCAGCGTGCGCAGCGGCACCACCTCGCAGCCCAGCTCCCGGGCGAGCACCGGCAGCATCCGCTCGTCGGTGCGCTGCCCGTACCCCGTCAGCAGCAGATCGCCGCAGGCCAGCGCGTCGCCCTGGCCGCTGAACGGGTAAGGGGCCTCGACGACCTCGAACCCCCGGCCCGCCAGCCACTCCTGGACATAGGGGATCTCGGCCTTGCGCTGGGGCGGCGGGCAGCCCAGGACGGCCCGGCCGCCGCGGACCACGGCGGCGTTGGCCGTGAACACCATGTCCGGGCACTCCGGCGCGGACGGCAGGTACTCGACCGTCCGGCCGGCCGCCAGGTGCGCGGCCACGATCGCCCGGTGCTCGGCGAGCGCCGCCTGCGCATCGGGCTGGACCGCGGTGTCCATGTACGGGTTGATCTCGTAGTCGACCCGGAAGTGGCTCGCATCGGAGACGAGGAGTTCGCTGTTCACGGGGCCTTCCCTGGAAAGTGACGGAACATCGGGTGCGCCGCGGCCGGCGGCGGGGGACCCGGCCGGTCAGCCGGCGACGACCGTCACCGGCAGGGAGCGCATGCGGTTGATCACCCAGGAGGACTGCCAGACGGGCGGGGCCGCGAGCGCCAGCGACGTGTCGGCGGCGATCAGCTCCTCCAGCAGCGCCCGCAGCAGCACCCGGACCAGGGCCGCGCCCAGACACAGGTGCGGGCCGGCCCCCAGGGTCATGTGCGGGTTGGGACTGCGGTCCAGGACCAGCTCGTCCGGGTCGGTGAAGACGGCGCCGTCGCGGTTGGCGGAGGGCAGCCACACCGCCACCGCGTCACCGGCCCGGATCGGGGTGCCCGCCAGCTCGGTGTCGCAGACCGCGGTGCGCATCACGTGCGTGGCCGGCGCGGACCAGCGCAGCAGCTCCTCGACCGCCGAGCCGACATCGACCCGCCCCTCGCGCAGCGCCCTCCACATCCCGGGGTGCTCCAGCAGGGCCAGCAGGCTGCCGCTCGCGGCGTGCTGGGCCGTCTGGCTCGCCGCGACCACGATGTTGTCACAGGTCAGGACGATCTCCTCGTCCGACAGCGGCAGACCGCCCGCGCGGGCCGCGAGCAGCGCGTCGATCAGGTCCCGGCCGGCCTGTGACCGCCAGGCGCCGATCGCCTTGAGGAAGTACGCCATCACGTCGTGGTGGCCGGCCGCCGCGTCCTCCCCCTCGTCCACGGAGCGGCCCGTGGCGTCCAGGATCAGCGGCACGTCCTCGGCCGGGATGCCCAGGATCTGGGCCTGCACCGCGAGCGGGAACCTCGCGGCCACCTCGGTGGCGAAGTCGCCGCCGCCCCGCGCCCGCAGATCTCCCAGCAGCGACCCCGCCACCTCACCGGCCAGCGCGCCCAGACTCCGCACGGCCCGCGGCGTGAACAGCCGGGCGACCGCCCTGCGCAGTTCGGTGTGGCGCGGCGGATCGGTGAGGATCGGCATCTTCCCCGCACCGGGGTACGGAGCGGAGTTGTCGTCCTCACGCAGCATCGCGCCGCGGGTGGAGGTGAAGACCTTCCACTCCGTCAGCACCCGCAGGCCGGCCTCGTGCCCGACCACGGCCCAGTACCGTGACCCGGTCCTCGCCTCCTGGTGGTGCACGGGACCTGCCTGGCGCATGGCCCGCCACACCTCGTACGGATTGCCGTTCGCATACAGGGCCGGATCCAGCAGATCGACCGACAACGACACGGACAAGAACGCCCCCTGCTTCTCGATGAATGTCAAAGACGTCATGGCCACGCGTCCGCGCGGCCTTGTCAGCCCTGCGGGCTGAGCTCGGGCTCCTTGGCCAGGACCGCGACGAAGTCGGCGAACCGGGGATTGTCGAACAGCACCTTCACCGGCACCGAGACCCCGTGCCGGCTGCCGAGCACCGCGATGATGCGCAGCGCGGCGAACGAGTGACCGCCCGCCCCGAAGAAGTCGGTGTCGTCGTCCACGTCGGCTTCGAGAACCTCCCGCCAGATCGTCCCGACGGCGGTGCGCAGTTCGTCGTCCGTCATGCGTGTTGCCTCCTCGTTGTCTCGGCCAGGAACGACAGGACATGGGCCCTGGCCGACTCGTGGGCCGTGAGCCCGGCCCGGTCGCTGTCGACGCGTACGGTGGTCAGCTCCCCCTCCGGGAGCCAGTCCCGGTGGTCGGGGTGGTCGCGGGAGAGCACCTGGAGCACCGGTCCGACGGGCTCCCGGGGCAGCGCGCCCCGCGCGGCCAGCAGATAGGCGAGATAGGACACGTGCTGCCGGGCGAAGTGCGCGACCGGCTCGTCGATCACACCGTCGCCCAGGCCCTGCGCCCGCAGTGCCGCCTCCGCGCGCCGCGCCAGGTCCTCGTGGACGGCCCCCAGGAACCGCTCCGGTTCGGCGGGCAGCTCCCCGGCCGGCACCGGCGGGCCGCAGCTGCCCGGCACCTGGGCGACCGCGCCCGCGTAGGCGCGGGCGACGTCGTCGTCGGTGGCCGGCATCGGATCGAACAGGACCAGCGGGCGCGAGCGCGCGGACCGGCGGGCGAGGTGCACCGCGATCGCCGACGCGGCGCAGTACGCCAGAACCGGATGGGGACCGGCGTCGAGCCGGGCCGCGTACGCGGCACCGGTGCCCTCGACCGGCAGCGGGTCGGTCAGCAGCGGCACCATGCCGTCCAGCCCCAGCGCGGTGACCGGGGCCTCCGGCCGGCGCCCCGGATAGTCCAGGATCATCAGCATGTCGTGTCTCCCTCACACACCGGCCAGTTCCGCCACCACCGCCGCCACCTCGTCGGCCAGCACCGTCCCGGCGGCGGGCGACAGGACGTCCGTACGCCACGTGGTGACGAGGTCCCAGCCGCCGTCGGCGCCGGGGAAGGCCTCGGCCATCCAGCTCCGCGAGGTCCGCGGCGCCCGGATGCGCACGGGACGCAGTCCCACCGGACCGAGCGAGACCGACGGCGGTGGATGCTGCAGCACCACCCAGGCGTCGAACCACCCGTGCCCGCCGTGCCCGGCGCGCAGCTCGCGGACCAGTTCGTCGAAGGGCGTCCGGGAGTGCTCCAGCGCGTCGACGACCTGCCGGGCCGCCGCGGCGAGCACCGCTTCCGGCTGTCCGCGCAGCCCGCGCAGGGGTACGGCGAACGGGTTGACGAGGTACCCGACCACACGGTCCACGGCGGGGTCGAACCGGCCCGTGGTCAGGGTGCCGACACACACGTCGTCCACGCCGGACCGCCGGGCGAGGGCCCTTGCCGCACCGGCCGCGAGCACGGCGAGCGGCGGGCCGCCGTGCCGGGCCGCCGCGGCCCCGATCCGGCGCACCAGGGCGGCGTCGAGGCGGCGGACCGCCTCGTGGGCGGGGGCCTCCGGTGCGGCGTCCCGGGCCGGCGGCAGGCACGGCGGTGGACAGCCGGCGAGCACGCCCCGCCAGTGACGGACGTCGTCGGCGGCCTGCGAGGCGACGTCGCGTGACTCCCACAGGCCGAGCAGCCGCTGCCCCGGCACGGGCGGGAAGCGGGGGACACCGCCGGCGCGGCGCGCGGCGTAGGCGTCCCGGAGGTCGTCGAGCAGGATCCGTTCCGACGCGCCGTCGAAGGCGATGTGGTGGAACTGCAGGCACAGCAGCGCACGGTCCGGCGTGAGCCGGCACAGCCGGGCGCGCAGGGGCAGCTCCCGGTCGAGCCGGAACGGGGTGTCCCACAGGTCCGCGGTGATCCGCTCGGCCAGCTCACGCACCGGCGCCGGCCCGGCGGGCGCCGGCACCTGCTCCCACGGCACGGCCCGGCCGGTGAGCGGGCGCTGCACCGGCCGGCCCTCCTCCCAGACGTAGACGGTGTGCAGGGCCTCGTGGCGGGCCACCACGTCGTCGAGGGCCGCGCGGAGCACGTCGGGTGCGAGCGGGCCGGTCAGCTCGTACGCGACGACGACGAGATTGTCCGCGCTGCCCGGCGCGTACGCCTCCGCGAACAGGAACCGCTTCTGCGCGTGGGCCAGGGGCCGGTCCCCGTCGTCGCCCGCCGCCGGCGCGGCCGGTGCGGGGACCGCGCACCCCGTGTCGGTGAGGGCGCTCAGCCGCCGCTTGCGGTAGACGTCCGAGACGGTGACCCTGCCACGGCCGCGGGCACTGAGCACGGTGGCGAGCCGGATCGCGTCCAGAGACGTCATGCCCCCGTCGAGGAGGTCGTCGTCCGGCGTCAGGTCGGCGTTGCCCAAAAGGCCGCGGACCTCGGCGAGCAGCGAGTGCGGTGCAGGGGCGCGCAGATGGGCCGAGCACGCCGCGCCGACGGCCTTGCGGTCGGTCTTTCCGTTCCCGGTCAGCGGAAACGCCGCGAAGGCGGTCAGCGCGCGCGGCACCATGTACGCGGGCAGCCGGGCGTGCAGCGCGGCCAGCAGCTCCCCTTCGGCCTCCTGGGCGCCGGTGTAGGCCGCGACGAGTTCCGCCTCGCCGTCCCCGGCGTCGACGGCCAGCGCCACCGCGTCGGTGACCGCCGGGTGCTCCCGCAACACCGCCTCGATCTCACCGGGTTCCACCCGGTAACCGCTGACCTTGACCTGGTGGTCGACCCGGCCCAGATGCACGAGCCCACCGCCTGCACCCGGCAGGCGGCCGACCCGGTCCCCGGTGCGGTACCAGTGGTCGTCGGTGAGCGGGGCCGAGCCGTCGTACGCGCTCACCCGCTCGCCGTCGAAGGCCACGAACCGGCCCTCGTCGTCCGCCGGGTCGAGGTATCCCGGAAAGCGCTGCGGGCCCCGCAGACACAGCTCGCCCTCCGCGGCGGGGCGGCCCCGCTCGTCCACGACGAGCTGCTCCAGCCCGGGGTGGACGGTCCCGATCGGCACCGTGCCGTTCGACGGCCGCACCCAGTCACGGCGATCGCGCGGCAGGCGGTGCCCGGCACACGTCACCGTCATCTCGGTGGGACCGTAGACGTTCTCCAGCACGCTTCGCGGCGCCGCGGCCTGCCACGCCTCGGCCTGCCGCAGCGTCAGGGGCTCGCCGCAGAACAGGCTCCAGCGCAGGCCGGGCATGCTCGACGGACCCAGCTCGCCCATGCGCAGCGCGAAGGAGATCGCCGACGGCACCGACGTCCAGTGCGTCACCTCGCTCGCGTTGACGAAACGCACGGGGGACAGCAGGTCCTGCCGGGCCGGCACCACCAGGGTGGATCCCGAACCCCAGGCCGTGAACATGTCGTACACGGACGGGTCGAAGGTCAGGTCGAAGAACTGGGAGAACCGGGCGCCGGGACCCGCCGCGTACCGGGGGACCACATGCTCCAGGTAGGCGTTCACGTTGCGGTGCTCGACGCACACCCCCTTGGGCGCGCCCGTCGAGCCGGAGGTGAACAGGATGTAGGCGATGTCCCGCGCACCGGCCCGCACATCCGGCAGGCCGGCCGCCGGCAGGGCGCGTACGTCCCTGCCGGACAGGCGCACGACCGGCACCGGGAGATCCGGCCCGCCTGCGGCGTCCCGGTCCGCGAGCCCGGCGTCCACCCCGGCCAGCCGGGCGATCGTCGTGTTGCGTGCCGCGGGAGCCGCCGGGTTGAGCGGCACGGCCGTCGCGCCGAGCCGCTGGACGGCGAGATACCCGGCATAGGCCGCCAGCGTGCGTCCCGCGAGCAGGCCGATGCGGGAGGGCACGGTGCCGCAGCGCCGGATCAGCAGGGCGGCGATCCGTCCGGCGAGGTCGGCGAGTTCGCCGTACGTGACTTCCTCGCCGCCGACCTCGAGGGCGATCCGGTCCGGGCCCGAGGCCGCGGCGGCCGCGAACCAGCCGTACATCGTGCGCGGCCCGTCCCCGCCCGCGGAGGGCGGTGTGAGGACTGCCGCGGCTCCGGCGGGACCGGCGCGCGTCGTCATCGCTCGTCCACGCAACGCGCCACCCGCTCGGAGAAGTCGCCCAGCACCGGGTGGTCGATCAGGAGCTGAACGGTGATCTCCAGCCCCCACTCGCGGCGCACCGTCGCGGTCGCGAGCGCGGCCTGGAAGGAGTCGCCGCCGCCCGCGAAGAAGTGGTGGCCGGCGTCGGTGACCGGGGTGCCGAGCGCGGCCGACCAGATCTCGGCGATGCGCCGCCGGTACGGCTCGGTGGCCTCGTCGGTGGCCGGTCCGCCCGTCATCGGTCACCGCCGCTCGTCAGGGACGCCGCGACCGAGTCCCGGTCGATCTTGCCGCTCGGGGTCCGCGGCAGCCCGGGCAGCACGGTCACCGAAGCGGGCACCGACGCCTCGGGCAGCAGCCCGGCCAGCGCTTTGCGGAGGTCGCCGGGCTCCGTCACGTCCGGATGCAGGGTGACCGCGGCGCGCAGCTGACGCGAGCCGGGCACCGGCTCCAGGGCCACGCAGACCGCGGAGGCGACGCCGGGCTGCTGCATCAGACACGCCTCGATCTCCAGCAGGTTGACCCGGATGCCGCGGATCTTCACGTCGTGGTCGAGGCGGCTGAGGAAGTGCACGAGGCCGTCCTCGACACGCACCAGGTCGCCGGTGCGGAAGGCCCTGGTGTGTCCCTGCGGGGTGCGTTCGACGGTGACGAAGCGTTCGGCGTTCAGCTCCGGCCGGCCGAGGTAGCCCAGGGAGAGCGGGGCGCCGGCGACGAGGAGTTCGCCGGTGGCCGGATCCTGCGGGTCGGTGGGGTCCACCAGCAGCTCGCAGCCCGGCAGGGGCCGGCCGATGGGCGGCAGCAACGGCCAGGCGGCGGGGTCGGCGGGCAGCACGTAGGAGCTGACCATCGCCGACTCGCTCTGCCCGTAGTGGTTGCCGAGCCGGGCCCCGGGCAGCGCCTCGAACAGCGCCCGGATCGGCGGCGTGCACAGCAGCTGCTCGCCCGCCGTGTTCACCTCCAGCAGGGACAGGCCCAGGTCGCCGTCCTGCGCCGACGCCGCCACGGCCAGCATGTGCAGGGCGACGTAGGGCAGGAACAGGCGCTCGATGCGCTGCTCGGCGAGCCAGGTCAGGAAGGCGAACGGGTCGCGCCGCAGTGTCTCGGGCGCGATGACCAGGGTGCCGCCGCCGCACAGGGTGCCCAGGATCTCCTGGAAGCTCACGTCGAAGTTCAGCGGCGCGAACTGCGCGGTGCGCACATCGGGCCGGACCGAGTCGGTGCGCTGCCAGGTCACCATGGTGTCCAGGCAGCTGTGCGGGATCGTCACGCCCTTGGGCAGGCCGGTCGACCCGGAGGTGTAGATGACGTACACCGGCAGGTCCGGCCGGCAGGCGACCGGCCTAAAGCCGCCGGCCCCCGCGCCGGAGGGGTCCTCGATGGCCAGGGCCGCCACCTGGTCGGCGATCGCCGGCCGGGGACCGTCGTGCAGCAGGAGGCTCGCGCCGCTGTCCTGCAGCATGAACGTGAGCCGGTTTTCCGGATACGACGCGTCCAGCGGTATGTAGGTGGCGCCGACGGCGACGGTGGCGAGCAGGGCCGCGACGGTGCGCGCCCCGCGACCGCCGGTCACCGCGACCCGGCTGCCGGGTTCGATGCCGTGGCGGGTGAGGGCCGCGGCCAGTTCGGCGACCCACGCCCACAGCTGCGCGTAGGTCAGCCGTCGGTCCCCGTCGACCAGGGCGAGCTCGTCGGGCCGCTCCGCCACGGTGCGGACCAGCCCGTCCAGCAGGCACTCCGGCTCCACGCTCCCGCCCCACAGCGTGGGACGCCGCGTCGCCTCCGCCCGCGCCATGCGGCACATGTGCACCCCCAGCGCCCGACGGGTCCCGTCACCGTCGTCGAGCATGCTCTCGGCGACCCGGTCGCGGACCGCGGGACTCTTCTCCTGACTGAGCTTGAACATCGCCTGACCGGACGTCACCTCGAACCGGAAGGCGCCGACCCCGCCGACGATGCTGCGGAAGTAGTCGACCGACCCGCCCACCTCCCAGCCCTTGCCGAACCGCTGCTCGAACAGCTCGGCCGTGCGCCGCACGACCTCCAGCGTCTCCTCACCCTCGGGCAGCGGCACCAGATCACCGGTCAGCTCGGCCGTGACGAAGTTCCACGTGGGCGCGGCCACCGCAGTGTCGTACAGGGCCGGGGTGACGTAGCCGCTCGGGCCGGTGAACACCAGGCGCGCGGGCACGCCGCCGGCCAGCGCCCGCCAGTGCGGGTTGGCCCGGTTGAGGTGGCCGAGCAGCGAGAAGCCGGCGAACCCCTCGGGCTCCTGCGCATCCCCGCCGCCCGGGGGGTGGATGACCGGCAGGAGAGTCGTGTACGGCGTGGTGGGACCGTTGCTCACCAGCATGGCCATCGGGTGGTTCCGGATGATGTCGTGCAGCTGACCGGGATCGGTGACCCGGTAGATCGGTGGAACGAACACGGTGTCTCTCCGGATCAGATCTGACGGAGTATCGAATGCGCGATCTCACCCGCGCGGACGGCGGTGTTGGACAGCAGCCCCGCGCTCAGGCCGTGGCTGTTCTCGGCGCCGGCGCCGTGCAGGTAGATGCCGCAGCGCAGCGCGTCGGAGGTGTGGACACGGTAGTCACGGTCCACGTACAGGCCGCCCCGCTCGTCCTTCTTGCACTCGTCGGCCAGGTCGCCGAGCAGCGGCAGCGGATCGTCGGGCCGGTAGCCGGTGGCGTAGACGACGGCGTCCACGACGAGCCGTGTCACCTCACCGGTGATCAGCGACTCCACCTCCACCTCCACACCGTCGGCCGTCTCCGTGCAGGTGCGCACCCGCGAGGTGCGGTGGACGTGCAGCCGTGGCCGGCCCAGCACCTCCTCCAGGTAGACCCGCCGGTACAGCTCCTGGCTCAGGTCCAGGTCGACCACGGCGTAGTTGGTGTTGCGGTGGTAGGCGAGCAGCGCTTCCTTGGTCTGGTGCGGTGCGCGGTGGAAGTCGTCGACGGCGGCCGGGTCGAAGATGCCGTTGGCGAAGGGGCTGTCGTCGGCGACGCTGTAGCCGTAGCGCGAGTGGACGGTGTGCACCGCCGCGTCGCCCCAGGTGCGGTGGAGGTAGTCGGCGCACTCCGCGGCGCTCTGCCCGGCCCCCACGACCAGGAACCGGCCGTGGCGCGGTGTGCCGAAGTCACTCGTGAGCAGCTGCGAGCTGTGCCGGATCCGCGCCGAGGGGGTGACACCCGGCGGCAGCACGGGTGTCATCCCCGTGCCGAGCACGACGTTGCGGGCGCGCTGGACGCGCCGGCTGCCGTCCGCGGCGTCGGTGACGATCTCCAGGAGGCCGACGCGGCCGTCCGCGTCCTGCACCGGGCGGATGTCCACGACCGCCGAGTCGTAGGAGACATGTGCGTCGAACTGCGCCGCGGACCAGCCGAGGTAGTCGTGGAACTCGATCCGGTACGGGTAGAGCATCTTGCTGTTGATGAACGCCGGCATCCTGCCGTGGGCGTGCAGGTAGGCGAGGAAGGTGTAGCGGCTGGCGGGGTTGCGCATCGTCGCGAGGTCCTTGAGGAAGGAGACCTGCATGGTGGCGCCCTCGATCAGCATGCCGGTGTGCCAGCCGAAACTCGCCTGCCGCTCGTGGAAGGCCATGGTGACCGGTGTGCCGGACTCCTGGAGGGCGATCGCCAGGGCGAGGTTGGCGGGCCCGAACCCGACCCCCGCGACGTCCACGGTATCGACGTCCGGCAGCGTGGCTGCTGTCACGTGGTGCTCCTCTCCAGCCCGGGGTGTTTCGAACACCACACAGGAGGGAGTGTCATCAACTCCCGTCCCGTGCAGCCTGGTTCGTCGCGGGATGGTATCCACAGCGCCGCCGCTCGGTGAAGGCGCGCACATGGGCGGCGTGAACACCCCGGCACGAGGCCGCGGCACCGGCCTCAGGCGCTGTGACCAGGTGCGCCGGGCCCGCGGCCGCGGGGCATGAGCGTTGCCCGACCCGAGCGCGGATCGTTACGGTCGGGCCGGTTCACTCTCCGAAACCCTTGCTGCTCTGGGAGGTTGTCGCGTGCGTTGGAGCGATGTGTACGTCCGGTCCTGTGCAGTGGTTCTGGGAGACCCCGAACCGGTCGAGGCCGCGGTGGCGGCCGGCCGGTACGACCCGGCCGTCCGTGAGGCGCACGGCTACGAGTCGATCGCGGTCGCGGGCCCCGTGTGCGCGGCCGACATGGCCGTCGACGCCGCGCGCGTCGCGATCGCCCGGTCCGCCGTCGACCCGGCCGGCATCGGCCTGTTCGTCCACGCCTACGTCGACGCACAGGGCCCGGAGGGTGTCTCCGAACCGGCCTCCTACGTCCAGGGCATGGCCCACGACGGCCGGGCCCGGGCCTTCGGGCTGCGGCAGGGCTGCAACGGCGCGCTCGCGGCGCTGGAGGTCGGCGCGATGTACGTGTCCGCCGGCGGCGCGGCCGTGCTGACCTCGGCGGACAAGTACGCGCGGGAGTGCGACCGCTACCGCGAGGACCAGGGCGGCGTGCCCGGCGACGGGGCGACCGCCATGGTGCTGGGCCGCGGGGACGGCGTCGCACGGCTCCTGGCCACCGAGATCGTCGGCGACGGCAGGTTCAGCGGGCTGACCGCGCTCGACCCCGGCCGGTTCGCGGACCGCCGGGAGTACCTCCAGGCCCAGCGCAAGCGGGTCATGTCGATGATGCGGACCATGACCGAGGCCCGGCGCGACTGCGTGCGCGCCGCGCTCGCCGACGCCGGCGCCGAGGCCGGCGACATCCGGCACTGGCTCCTGCCCTACTCCGGGCGGTTCCTGGTCGACAGGGAGTTCTGCGCCGAGTTCGGCATCGAGGACGAGCGCACCACCTGGGACAGGGGACGCACGGTCGGCCATCTCATCAGCGGCGGTGACTCGTTCGTCGGGCTCACCCACCTGCTGGAGACGGGGGCCGTGCGGGCGGGGGACCGGGTCGTCATGCTGGGTGACTCCACCGGGTTCTCCTTCGGCTGCGCCGTGCTGGAGATCCTGGCCGAGCCCTCGTGGCAGGCCGGTGACTGAGGCCGGGCGGCCGCCGCCCGCGGCACCGCAACAGCACCGAACACCCCCTTGCCCGCGGCATCGCCGGGCAAGGGGGTGTTCCGTACGGTGTCACTTCGCCGGGGCCGGCTCGTGCGCCCCGAGGTGCCGGGTGACCACCGCGCTCACACCGGCCCAGTGGTCGTCGAGGTAGAAGTGCTCACCGGGAAAGACATGCAGGTCGAACCGGCCGGCGGTGTGCTGCGCCCACGCGGCCGCGTCATCGACCGCGACGACGGGGTCCCGGTCACCGGTCAGTGACACCACCGGGCACGCCAGCGTGGCGTCGTCGCGGCGGCGGGACCGCAGGATCCGGTAGTCCGCGCGCAGCGCGGACAGCACCAGCCCGCGCATGTCCGGGTGGGCCAGCAGCCGTTCGTCGGTGCCGCCCAGCATGGCGAGGTCCGCGAGCAGCTCCTCGTCGGTGCGCGGGTGCGTGTGCCGGGCGAGCGACCGGCCGGGCGGCTGCGCCCCCGACGCGAACAGCGCCAGCGGTACGACTCCCTCGGCCTCCAGACGCCTGGCCACCTGGAACGCCAGCAGCGCGCCCATGCTGTGCCCGAACAGCGCGACCGGCCGGTCCACCGCGCGGCGCACCGCGGCGAGCGTGCGCTCGGTCAGCTCCTCGAAGTCACCGGCGTGCGGTTCGTCGACGCGGTCCATCCGGCCGGGGTACTGCACGGCCAGCACCTCGGCCGTGGGGGACAGCGCCATCGCCATCGGCCGGAAGTAGGTCGCGGATCCGCCGGCGTGCGGCAGGCACACCACCTGCACCCCCGCCTCGGGCGCCGCCCGGTACCGGCGGATCCACCCGCCCTGTGCCTTGGTCATGGCTCCTCGCTCGTCGTCTCACACATGGGCGGGCCGCTGCGGCACCGGGCCGGTGATCTTGCCGTCGGCATGGCGCCGGACCGCGCGGATGCCGGGTACCAGCGGGGTCAGACCGCACGGCACGACGATCATCACGGCGGCGATCAGCAGGGTCTGGGTCTGACCGGTCTGCCCGGCCAGCGGGCCCACCAGGGCGAGGCCGAGCGGCGCGGCGATCGTGGAGATCAGCCAGTCGTAGGACTCCACCCGCGACATCACCTCCGCGGGAATCAGCTGCTGCATCGAGGCCTGCCACAGGGCGTCGAGGAACAGGGTGGCCGCGCCGCTGACGAACGCCGAGCCCACCACCGCCCACAGGGGCATCGGCACCGCGAGTGCCAGCAGCGGCAGCGCGGTCAGGGCCAGCGCGAGGTTGCCGACGATCAGCGGCCTGGCCGGCTCCAGCTTCAGCGCGACGAACCCGCCCGTGATGGCGCCGGCCGCGAAACCCGAGACGATGACGCCCCACGCGGACGGCCCGCCGAGCGAGGCGTCCGCGATCGCGGGACCGAGCACGTAGTACGCCGCGACCGCCAGGTTCTGCAGCATGTGCACGATCATGTTGAGCCACAGCCACCGCCGTACGGACAGCTCGCGCCAGCCGGTGCCCAGATCGCGCCAGAACGTCTCGGGCGCGGGCATGGTGCGCGGGGCGAGCCGCAGCATCGCCAGCGACACGGCGCTCACGATGAACGTGACGGCGTCCAGGGCCAGCACCAGTCCGGGGCCCCACCAGGCGATCACCACACCGGCCAGCGCCGGGCTCAGCACCGTGGAGGCGCTGATGCAGAACGACATCAGCGCGTTGCCGCGCTGGAGCTGTTCCGGCGGCATGATCTCTGCCATCAGGCCCCGGGACGCCGGGCCGAAGAACGCCTGGGCGCCGCCGAAGACCGCCGCACCGGCGGCCAGATGCCACACCTGGGCGGCATCCGACAGCAGGAGTACGGCCAGCATCAGCTGGGTGGCCGCGCGGATCAGATCGGACGTCAGCATCAGGACCTGGCGGCGCAGCCGGTCCGCCCACACCCCGCCGGCCAGGGTGAACAGCACCTGCGTGAGGACCTGCGCGGTCATCACGAGCCCGATGTCGGTGACCGAGCCGTCCACCGCCAGCACGGCGAAGATCAGCGCCACCTTGGTCATCCCGCCGCCGGTGGCCGACACCGCCTGCCCGGTCCACAGGATGCGGAACTCCCGGATGGACAGCGGCGCCAGTGCCTCGGCCAGGACGCGCCGCCTGCCGTTGCCCTTCTCCTGCGTCATCGGCGTGCCCCCCGTCGTGCC
This sequence comes from Streptomyces griseicoloratus, assembly GCF_014534645.1. GTDB lineage: Bacteria > Actinomycetota > Actinomycetes > Streptomycetales > Streptomycetaceae > Streptomyces > Streptomyces griseicoloratus. The sequence goes on along the minus strand of NZ_JACVQF010000187.1, from coordinate 348,306 downwards.
GGGGCGTGCGATGGGACGCGAACCTGGTCGATGTTCTGCGACGTCACAAGCGGATTCCTGTCTCGGGTCACTGACGGACTGACTGCCGGAGCGGTCATAATCGTGCTCATCGGGCCCGTTCAACCACCCCGCGCACGGACGCCTCCAGGATGGCGAGCCCCTCGGCCAGTTCGGCGTCGGAGGCCGTCAACGGCGGCAGCAGCTTGACGACTTCGTCCCGCGGACCGGCGGTCTCCACCAGCAGACCCCGCGTGAAGGCCTCGTCGGCCACCGCGTCCGCCAGGCCCGCGCCGACCACCAGACCGTGGATGAGGCCGCGGCCGCGGGCGGACAGGCCCGCGCCGGGGTGGGCGTTGACGATGTCCTGCAGGGCGTTCGCTATCCATTCGCCCCTGGCCCGCGTCGACTTCTCCAGCGCGTCGTCCTGCCAGTAGGCGCGCAGCGCCGCCGTCGCGGTGACGAACGCCGGGTTCACACCGCGGAACGTGCCGCTGTGGGCGCCCGGCTGCCACACGTCCAGCTCCGGCCGGACCAGGGTGAGCGCGAGCGGCAGCCCGTATCCGCCGATCGACTTCGACAGGCAGATCACGTCCGGCACGATGCCCGCGTCCTCGAAGCTGAAGAACGGGCCCGTGCGTCCGCAGCCCGCCTGGATGTCGTCGACGATCAGCAGGATCCCGTGCTCCCGGCACAGCTCGGCCAGCCCCCGCAGCCACTCGGCGCCCGCCACGTTCACCCCGCCCTCGGCCTGGACGGTCTCCACGATCACCGCGGCCGGCCGGTCCAGCCCGCTGCCCGGGTTGGCCAGCAGCCGCGCCAGGTGCTCCGGGCGGCAGGGCCCGTCCTGGCCGTCGAACGGCACGGGGGTCGCGCCGGTGAGCGGCAGGCCGGCGGAGCGGCGGTGCGCGGGATTGCCCGTGACCGCGAGCGCGCCGAGCGTCGCCCCGTGGAAGGAGTTGGTGAAGTGCACGACCTCGCTGCGGCCGGTGACCGTGCGGGCCAGCTTCAGGGCCGCCTCGACGGCGTTGGCGCCGCCCGGACCCGGAAAGATCACCTTGTGGTCCAGGCCCCGCGGCTGCAGCACCACCTCGACGAGGGACTTGAGCAGGTGGTGCCGCGCGGTGGTGAACATGTCCAGCGCGTGCGTGACGCCGTCGTTGTCGATGTAGTCCAGCAGCGCCCGCTTGAGCACCGGATTGTTGTGCCCGTAGTTCAGCGAGCCGGCCCCGGCGAAGAAGTCGAGCCAGCGCCGGCCCTCCTCGGAGTACAGGTGGCTGCCGCTGGAGCGGGAGAAGACGACCGGCCAGCGCCTGCTGTAGGACCGCACGTTCGACTCGTGGTGGCTGAAGCTGCTCATGCAAGCCCCTTCCCTGGGAGAGGAGTAGCGCGACCGGAGCCCGGCCCTCGCTAGGAGATGTAGGAGTAGTACGAGCGAAGTCCCGGCATCAGCAGGCTCCGTGGCACACCGGCGACGACCCCGAGCGCGAACAGCAGGTTGTAGCGCAGGTTCTTCAGCGGCATGCCCTCGCGCACCGCGGCCAGGCCGCGCAGCGCGCTGGCGCGGTCGTGCCAGTCGATGTTGAACGAGATCGACGCGCCGGGCGAGATGACCTTGTGGAGCGTGCCCGGCGGCATGTAGAAGACGTCGCCCGCCTCGACGTCGCACGTCAGCACCGTCGCGTCACGGAAGAGCGGGTACCGGTCGAGGTCCGGTGCCTCCGGGTCGACCGCGGCCCACCGCCAGTTGTACGTGTGGCACTTGTCGCGCTCGGCGTCGGCCACCATCACGAACCGCTTGGAGCCCTGTATCTGGAAGAACAGGTTGTGGGTGAGCAGGGTGTCGAAGTGCAGCGGGGTCACCGCGCGGGCGGGGCCGACGAAGAACTGCGTGAACGCCCACCACCGGTCCCGGAAGAACGGCGGGAAGTAGTCGCAGGGGAACGGCTCCAGGTCGTGCCGCAGCGCCGGCACCATCGACAGCAGCGGCACGTCGTGCAGATAGCCCGGCGGATCCCCGGCATCGTCCCCCCTGGCGACCGCCGCGTCCCACGCCGCGAGTTCGCGGGCGTAGTCGGCCAGGCGGACGAGTGCGGTGCGGCCCGCGGAGACGGTACCGACCTTGACACGCACCTGCTGGTCCGGCGCCACCTTGCCGAGATGGGCGGCCGACCAGGTGGACACCGCGGGCATGTGCGCGGCCGCACCGCGCATCACCACCGGTCTGCGCCCCATGTACGCGGCGCGGAACTCCTCGGGGCTCAGCTCGGTCCGTACGTCCACAGGGACCGGTTGGGCCGTCGTTGTCACGGACATCTCCTATCGTCTTCCGCGTCGGTGGGCACCCGCGCCGGGGACTGCCGTCCAAGTGGAGCCCGGCACCGGTCGAACAGCGGGCGGTGGCCGGTTCCGGGAACAGCCCGGGTGCGGGCGGCGCTGCCTGGACGGTTTCCGTCCGGCTCGTCGTCTTCCGGACCTGTGGGGGCGACGAGTTCGACGCCTGTGATCGCGCCGGCCCCTTTTTTCTCTTCCGGCCCGCGGGGCGCGTATGCGGGGATTCGAGGATTCCCGGATCCCGTCATATGGTCAAGGGCGGTTGCGTTCAGCCGCAGTTGGCCACCTTGTCCCGTGCGGCCCCGATAATGACCGTCGCCGCGTTGCTCATTCGGGGTGTTCATCGGGCCGCCGGGGTTTCTTGACACCCCGAATCGGCCTGACCTAGCTTGAGCCCCGCCGAACTGCGGAGATGCATTTCAGCGCATCCCGTCTCTCTCCAATCATCCCGTCTCTCTCCAATCGGGAACGACTGCATGGGGAAACTGATCTGATGTTCGACGACGAGAACGCCGAATACCTCGTGGTGGTAAACGGCGAGGAACAGTACTCGATCTGGCCGGCGACCCGCGATCTGCCGGGCGGCTGGACCGCGGTGGGTGCCCCCCGCCCGCGCAAGGAATGCCTCGACCACATCGAAAGCGTATGGACCGACATGCGCCCGAAGAGCGTGCGCGAAGCCCTCGAAAATGCCGGATCTCTCATCGCACAGGGAAGTCGAATGGTTCTCTCACAGCTGGTGGACGCCGACGAACTGAAGGCCATGTCTCCGGAGGAGCTGCGCAACATGCTGGCCAGCCTCGACGACGACGTGATCTACGGCGAGGACGGCAACGTCATCGAACCCAACCCGGGCCCGGAAGTGGCCTAGTCCGAAGACAAGTGAAATGACGTCTGCTGCCCTGAGTTCCGTTTCTGCCGTCGTCGACCATGTTTTCCAGCGGTATCCGCAGGTCGGCCGGCGGGCGGGCCGTCACGAATTCGATGCCCGGCTGCCCGAGGTCTCGGCCGACACTGCGTCCGATGTCGACGGCCTGCTGACCGCGGTCCGCACACGGCTCGACGCCCTGCCCGAGGACGCGGACCCCGAGGTGCGAGCGGACCTGGGCACGGCGATGCGGGTGCTCACCGACGAACGGTTCCGCATCGCCGAGCGCGGCCGGCCGCACCGCGGACCCGACCTGTGGCTCGCCGAGACCGACGTGAACGTCTACCTGCGCAGCGCCTACGCGCCGCTCGACGAGCGCGTCGCGGCACTGACCCGGCACCTCGCGCAGGTGCCGGACTTTCTCGCCGCCGCGGCGAAGACGCTCGGCCCCGCCCTGCCGGCGGGCGAGCGCATCAGCGGCATCGAGAACGCCAGGGCCCGCGCGGCATCCGTTCCCAACGTCGTCGCGCAGCTCCTCGCGGCACGCCCGGACCTCGCCGACGGCCCACTGCCCAGGCTGGCCGACGCGGCGAGCGCCGCGTTCGCGGGCTTCGCGGACGCGGTCGCGGCCACCCGGCCGGCACGTGCGGTCTTCGGCCCCGACCTGCTCGCCGCCTACCTCGAGGCGGCCGAGGGGATCGACACACCGGTGGACGACCTGCTCGCGCAGACCGAGGCCGAGGTGCGCAGCCTGGTGGCCCGCCTCGACGCGCTCGCCGCACGACTGGGCGTGCGCAGCCGGCCGGAGGCGTACGAACTGCTCAGCGCCCGGCTGCCGTCCGGGCCGGTGGTCACCGCCCTGTCGGGGATCATCGAGCGGCTGCGGGAGTTCTGGGCCGAGCAGGACGTCGTCACCCTCACCAGCCGGTACGGTCTCGACATCCGGCCCGTCCGCGACGCGTCGACCTCGGCGGCCGTCGTCTTCGACCACGCCGGAGCGCTCGAGAAGGTCCCGCAGCCGCACGTACTGCACGTCCCCGAGCCGGCCGACCCCGCCGCACTGCGCGACTACCTCAACGAGCCGATGCTCGAGATGATCGCCGTGCACGAGGCCGTCCCCGGACACTACCTGCACCACGAGGCCACCCCCGAGCACGCCGGCGTGATCCGCAGGTGCATGCCGTGGTTCCCCGGCACCAGCGAGGGATGGGCCCACTACACCGAGGAACTGGCGATCGAGCGCGGCCTCGCCGAGGGCCGTCCGCTCGTCGAGGTCGCCGCCCTGCGCTTCGCCCTGGAGGCCGCCACCCGCCTGCTGGTGTTCCTCTCCGTCCACAGCGGACGCAGGAAGTTCGGCGCCGCCGCCGCCGAGGCCGCCACGCTGTGCGCGTGGTCGCCCGAACGCGCCGGCCGCGAGGTGCTGGCCGTCGCCGCCAACCCGGCCGGCGCCATGTACACGCTCGGCAAACTCCACATCCGGCGTTGGCGCGAGCAGGCCGGTGTCCGCGACGCGGCCGCCGACCTGAAGTCCTTCCACGACCGGCTGCTGCGCTGCGGCAGCGCGCCGCTGGCGACCGTATGGCGCTACTACCTCGACGGCCGGCACGTACCGACCGCATCCACAACGACGTTAAGGAGAAACCGTGACTGAGGTGTTGGCCGAAGTGACGCCCGCCGAGGCAATCCCCGCCGACTACTGGGTCACCGTCCCCGGCGGCCCCTTCACCATGGGCTCCGGCGAACTGCGCGAGGACGGCAAGCCCCGGGCCGCCGCGCCCGAGCACCAGGTCGACGTGGCCGAGTTCCGGATGGCCAAGTACCCGGTCACCGTCGCTCAGTTCCGGCGCTTCGTCGAGGCGACCGGCCATGTGACCAGCGCGGAGAAGAAGGGCAAGAGCTGGGTGTGGATCGGCGACCCCGCCGTCGTCGTCCCCGACCAGGACTACCTGTGGAAGGAGATCGACGGCGCGACCTGGCGCACCCCGCACGGCCCGGGCTCGACCCTGGAGGGCAAGGACGACCACCCGGTCACCCACGTCAGCTCCTACGACGCCGCCGCCTACTGCGAGTGGTCCGGCACCCGGCTGCCCACCGAGGCCGAGTGGGAGAAGGCGACGCGCGGCACCGACGGCCGCGCCTACGCGTGGGGCGACGAAGAGCCCACCGCCGAGCACTGCAACCACACCATGAACGTCGCCGACACCACCCCCGTCGACGCCTACCCGAAGAACACCGGCCCTTACGGCCACCGGGACCTCACCGGCAACGTCTGGGAGATCACCTCCAGCGCCTTCCACCACTACCCGTACGACGAGACCAAGCCGGGCCGCGTCATCAAGACGAAGGCGGGCTCCGTCCGGCTCGGCGTGATCCGCGGCGGCTCCTTCTACAACAACTGCGACCCCCGTGGCTGCCTGGCATGGGTGCGGATCTACAACCTGCCCGACTACAGCTGCTACGACATGGGCTTCCGTGTTTGCGCACGTTGACCAACGACGGATTGACGAGGAGCTGCTCGACCGGGTCGGCGCGCTCCTGGGCGGCCTGCCCAGGACCCCGGTCGTGCGGCTGCCTCACCCCGGCATCCGGCTCTACGCCAAGATGGAGTCGGAGAACCGGACGGGAAGCGCGAAGGACCGGGCCGCGATCTGGATCCTGCGCGAGGCGGTGCGGCGCGGCGAGATCACCCGGACCACCACGGTGGTCGAGTCGTCCTCCGGGAACTTCGCCCTCGCCCTCGCCTCGTTCCTGAACGAGCTGGACGTGCCGTTCGTGCCGGTGCTGGACCCGAACGTGAACGCGGCCACCGAGCGGACGCTGCGGCGGCTGTGCGCACGCGTGGAGAAGGTCACCGAGCCGGACAGCACCGGCGGCTACCTGCTGAGCCGGCTCGCCCGGGTCGCCGAACTGCGCGCGGAACTGACCGACGTGTACTGGCCCGACCAGTACACCAACCCGGACGGCGCACGCGGCCACTACGAGCTGACCGCACGGGAACTGCTCGACGACGTCGGCCCCATCGACTACCTCTTCGTCGGCGTCGGCACCGGCGCGACGATCAACGGGCTCTCCCGCCGGCTCGGCGAGGAACACCCGCAGGCCGCCGTGGTCGCCGTCGACGTCGAGGGCTCGGCGATCTTCGGCGCCCCGCCGGCCCGCCGGCGCATCCCGGGCATCGGCTCCAGCATCCGTCCGCCGCTCATCGACGACGCCTGGATCCGCAAGGTGGTCGTGCTGTCCGAACGCGACGAGGTGGCCGGCTGCCGGGCCCTGCTGCACGACCACGGGATCTACGCGGGCGGCTCCACCGGCTGCGTCTACGCCGCGATCACCCGTCACTTCGACGGACACACGGGCCCCGAGCCGGTGGTGGCGTTCCTGTGCGCCGACAGCGGCACACCGTACGCCGACACGGTCTACGCCGACGACTGGGTCGCCGAACACCTCACACCGGTAGCGACAGAGGGAGCATGAGCGTGACGACGAGCGTGTGGACGCCACCACCCGCCGACGAGGCCGCGCTGACCGACTGGCTGCGCGCCCGCGACCCGGTCACCCGGGCCCCGGGCGGAGGCTGGCACGTCTTCGGCTACCCGGAGGTCAAGGAGGTGCTCGCCCACCACGGCGCCTTCTCCAACGCCGTGGTGCGGCCGGTGCCCGACGACTCGCCGATGCGCCTGTACCGCACGGGCAACCTCACCTGGATGGACCCGCCCCGCCACCGGAACCTGCGCGGCCTGGTGAGCCAGGCCTTCACCCCCCGCTGGGTCGCCGGGCTCGAACCGATGATCCGCGACACCGTCCGGACCTTCCTCGCCGGCCTGCGCGGCCGGACCGAGGTGGCCTACGTACGGGAGTTCGCCTCACCGGTCGTCGCCACCGTCATCGCCCGGATGCTCGGCATCCCCGACAAGGGACAGCGGCTGTTCCAGGAGTGGTCCGGGAACCTGCTGGCGCTGGCCGACCCGAGCGCCCAGGGCAACGGCCTGCAGAAGGTGCTCACCCTGACCCAGGTCGCCGAGGCCTATCTGCACCGGGTGATCGCCGCCCGGCGCGCGGCTCCCGCCGACGACCTGATCAGCAAGCTCATCGCGGCCGAGATCGACGGCGAACGCCTCGGCGACGACGAGATAGCCGGCCTGGTCGCGCTGCTGATGTCCACCGGGCAGGCCGCGACCATCACCCTCGTGAACGCGATGATCGTCCTCGGACGGCACCCCGAGGCCGTCGCGAAACTGCGGGCCCGGCCCGAACTCCTCGACTCGGCCATCGACGAGGTCATGCGATACCGCTCGGAGACCACCCGGGTGGAACGCAAGGCCGTCCGCGACGTCGTGATCGGCGGACACGTGATCCCCGCCGGACAGTCGGTGTCGGTGTGGATCGCGGCCGCCAACCGCGACCCGCGCATCTTCGAGCAGGCGCACGTGTTCGACATCGAGCGCTCGCCCAACCCGCACATCGCCTTCGGCCACGGAATCCACTACTGCCTGGGCGCGCCGCTGGCCCGCCTGGAGATCCGCAACGCCCTGGCGGAACTCCTGGACTCCACCCTGGACTTCGCGATCGACCCGGCCGGCACCCGCCTGCTCGACCCGCGGCTCATGTTCGGCGCGAGCGAGGCGACCATCCGGTTCACATGGAAGGAAGTGCAATGACGGGGTACGTCCCCGGCGGGCTGATCGCACGGCTCGCCGCCCACGCACAGGACTCGGCGCACAAGCCCGCGCTGTCCATCGCCACGCTCGGCGGCGGCCCACGAGCCGACCTGACCTACGGTCAGCTGTGGGACCGGTCGACGGCCGTGGCCCGCGCCCTCGCCGACAAGGGGGTGCGGCCCGGCGCACGCGTACTGCTGCTGTTCCCGACCGCACCGGAGTTCGCCCCCGCCTTCCTCGGCTGCCTCGCCGCGGGCGTGATCGCCGTGCCCGTGCCGCTGCCGGTCGACGACGGCGCCCGGCGGCGGGTGCTGAACGTGGCCCGGGACTGCGACGTGTCGCTCATCGTCTCCCTGTCGTTCGTACGCGACCTGGCCGCCGCCGACCAGGACCCGGACCTGCGCGCCTTCGCCGCGGCCCACGACTGGCTGCTCGCCGACCGGATCGAGCCCGCCACCGCCGCCGACGGCACCCGCCTGCCGCTCGCCGCCGCCGACGACGTCGCCTTCCTCCAGTACACCTCCGGCTCCACCAGCACGCCCCGCGGCGTCGTCGTCACCCACGGCGCGCTCATGCACAACGAGGCCGCCATCCAGCGGTCGTTCGGCGTCACCCCCGACTCCACGATCGTCAGCTGGCTCCCCCTCCACCACGACATGGGCCTCATCGGCGCGATGCTGCAGCCCCTGTACACCGGCGCCAAGGGCGTCATCCTCGACCCGCTGTCCTTCATCCGGCGCCCGGCGAGCTGGCTGGAGACCATCAGCGCCGAGGGCGCCGACATCAGCGGCGGCCCCAACTTCGCCTACGACCTGTGCGTGCGCAAGGTGACCGAGGAGGAGAAGGCCGGCCTCGACCTGTCCGGCTGGCGCGTGGCCTTCAACGGCGCCGCCCAGGTCTACCCCCGCACCCTGCGGGCCTTCACCGACGCCTTCCGCGACACCGGCTTCCGGCCCGGGGCACACCTGCCCTGCTACGGCCTCGCCGAGGCCACCCTGCTCGTCACGACCGTCGCCCCCACCGTCTCCCGGACCTTCGACGACGGCCGCGAACTGACCGCCTACCGGCTGCCCGACCACGCCGACGTACGGATCCTCGACCGCGACACGGACACCGAACTCGCCCCCGGACAGATCGGCGAGATCGCCGTCGCCGGCGACAGCAACGGCGCCGGCTACTGGGGCGGACAGAGCTTCGGCACCCACCTGCGCACCGGCGACCTCGGCTTTTGCGACGGCGACGAACTGTTCGTGGTCGGGCGCGCCAAGGACCTCATCGTCCAGCGCGGCCGCAACATCTACCCCGAGGACCTGGAGGCCGACGCCGGCACCTGCCACCCGGATGTCCGCCCCGGCCGCAGCGCCGTCTTCGGCGTCGAACACGACGACGACGAAGCGGTCGTGGTGTGCCAGGAGGTCGGCGCCAACACCCCGCCCGAGCGGTACTCCGAGATCGCCGCACGGGTGCGCGCCACCCTCTCCCGCGTCCACGGCGTCACCGCCCGCACCGTCCTGATCGTGCCGCCCGGCACCATCACCAAGACCTCCAGCGGCAAGGTCCAGCGCTACGCCGCCCGCGCCCGCCACCTCGCCGGCGACCTGCCCGTCCTGCTCGACGACACCCTCGGCGGCCACACCTCCTCGCTCACCGACCTGCTCACCGGCCACCCCCTGACCGACGCGCTGCGCCTGCACATCGCGGCCCTGCTCGGCCTGCCCGAGCCGCCGCCGGCCGACGCCCGCCTCGCCGACCTCGGCGCCGACTCGCTGACCGCCGTACGGCTGCGCCACAGCCTGGAGGAGGCGCTCGGAGTCGAACTGGCACCCACCGCGGCCCTGCGCGCGGAATCGATCGCCGGCCTCGCCGCCGCGGCGACCACCGCCACCGCCACCACAGCCGCGCCCGCCGTCACCCAGGCCCCGGCCGGCGACTACACACTCAACCCCGCCCAGCGCGCCCTGTGGTTCCTGCACCGGGCCGCCCCGGACAGCGGCGACTACAACGTGACCCGCGCGTTCCGCGTCACCGGCACCGTCGACCCCGACGCCTTCCGCACCGCCCTGGCGGCCGTCGCCGCCCGCCACCCCAGCCTGCGCCTGGCGATCACCACACGCGACGGCGCCCCGCACGCCGAGGTACGCGACACCACCACCCCGGGCGTCGACGTCACCGACGGACGCGACTGGCCCGCCGAGCGCGTGGCCGCCTGGTACCGCGACCTCGCCACCCGCCCGTTCGACCTCGCCTCCGGCACCCCGCTGCGGGCCGCCCTGCTGCGCCGCGGCACCGACTGGCTGTTCGCGCTGTCCCTGCACCACATCGTGTGCGACGTGTCGTCCGTCGCGATCGTCGTGGCCGACCTGGCCGCCGCACTGCGCGGCGAACACACCGCGCCCCGCCCGGTGCCCGCCCCGGCCGCCCCCCGCGACCGCAGCGACTTCTGGCGGGCCGAACTCGACGGCGAACTGCCCACCCTCACCCTCCCCGACCTCGGCCGGCCCGACGCCACCGCCCCCCGCACCTCCCTCACCTTCCAGGTGCCCGCCGCCCCGCTGGCCGCATACGCCCGCGAGCACGGGCTGACCCTGCACAACCTGCTCCTCGCCGCCTACCAGACGCTGCTGCACCGCCTGTCGGGCCAGTCCGACCTGATCGTCGGCGTACCCACCGCGGGCCGCACCGAACGATCCCTGGCCGACTGGGTCGGCTACCTCGTCAACGTGGTGCCGGTGCGCTCCGCCCACCGCCCCGAGACGCCGTTCGCCGACTTCGCCGCCGCCACCCACCGCCACGTCCTCGACGTGCTGGACCACGCGGACATGCCGCTGTCCGACATCGTGCGGCTGGTCAACCCCGACCGCGACACCGCGACGGCCACGATCTTCCAGGCCATGTTCACCTGCTACACGGCCTCCCTGCCCGGCGCGGCCGGCATCGTGACCGGGGACGAACACGCCGAGCTGCCCGCGGGCGCCGTCACCCTGCACGGTCACGCGGTCCCCGACCACACCACGCAGTCCGACCTCGGCCTGAACGTGGCGGTCCGCGACGACGTGCTGGACTTCCAGCTCCAGTACGACACCGCCACCGTCTCCCGCGACCAGGCCGAACTGGTGGCCCGGACCCTGCCCGTGCTGCTCGCCGGGATCGGCACCGGGGCGGGGGACCCGCTGCCGCTGCTGACCGACGACGAGGCCGCCGCACTGGTCGCCCGGGGCATCGGCCCCGACGTGCCACGCCCCGGGAACTACCTCGACTCCTTCGAACACTGGGTCGACCGCACCCCCGACCGCATCGCCGTCGACGACGGCCGCGTCCGGCTGACCTACGCCGAACTGGACGCCCGCGCCAACCACGTGGCCGAGCGGCTGCGGGCGGCCGGCGTCGCCACCGACCGCACCGTCGTGATGAGCGCGGACCGGTCCGCCGACTACCTCGTGGCGCTGGTGGGCCTGCACAAGGCCGACGGCGCCTACGTGCCCGTCAGCCCCCGCGAGGCGCCCCGCCGCGCCGAGGCGATGGTCGACGCGGTCGAACCGGCCGCGATCATCGCCGGCCCCTCGGGCCGTCACCTGTTCGGCGACCGCGAGGTCTTCGACCTCACCGAGCTGGTCTCCGGCGCCACCGGCACCCGGCCCCCGCGGCTCGGCCACGACCACGCCACCTCGACGATCATCCACACCTCCGGCTCCACCGGCGTGCCCAAGGCCGCCGTCTCCACCAACTACGGCGTCACCAACCACATGTGGCAGCTCGTCGAGCACTTCGGGCTCACCGAGCACGACTGCGTCGCCCAGACCGCCCCGGTCTCCTTCGACATCTCCGTGTGGCAGCTGCTCACCCCGCTCATGACCGGCGGCCGGGTGCGGATCGTGCCCGAACCGGACTCCCAGTCGCCCGCGAACCTGCTGAAGGCCGTCGTCGACGGCGGCGTGACCATGCTGGAGCTGGTGCCGTCCAACATCATGGCGCTGCTCGACGCCGGCCTCGCCGCGACCCCGGGCGCCCTGCGGGTGATGCTGTCCACGGGCGAGACCCTCACCCACGACGTGCTGCGGCGCTGGGTCCGGGAACTGCCCGGCATCCCCGTGCACAACGCCTACGGCCCGGCGGAGTGCACCGACGACGTCACCGCGGGGCTGTGCGCGACCGGCCCCGACGCACCGATGACCACCGCGGTCGGCCGGCCGCTCGCCAACACCACCGTGCACGTCCTCGACGAGCACCTGCGGCCGGTGCCGCCCGGCGTGGTCGGCCTGCTGCACGTCGGCGGCGGCGCGGTCGGCCGCGGCTACCGGGGCAACCCCAGGCGCACCGCCGAGATGTTCGTGCCGGACCCCTACGCGGCCACCCCCGGCGGACGGCTCTACCGCACCGGCGACCTCGGCCGCGTCAACGCCGACGGCGACCTGGAGTTCCTGGGACGCGCCGACACCCAGATCAAGATCCGCGGCCAGCGGATCGAGGTCGGCGAGGTCGAGGCCGCGCTGCGCCGCTGCCCCGGCGTCGTCGAGGCCGCCGTCAAGGTCCACCACGGGCCGGCCGGCGCCTCGCTCGTCGGATACGTGACCCGCCCCGGCGGGCCCCAGGGCCCCGCGGCGGTCCTCGGCCTCGACGAGGACGAACGGTTCCGCGCCGTCCTCGCCGACCTGCTGCCCCGCCACATGATCCCGACGATCATCGCCGAACTCGGCCGGCTGCCCCGCTCCAAGAACGGCAAGGTGGACTACCGGTCGCTGTCCTTCACCACACCGGAAACCACCCGGACGACGGCCGAGCTGGACGACCCGCTCGCCGCGACCGTCCGCACCCTGTGGGCGGACCTGCTGGAGCGGGACACGATCGGCTGGGACGACAGCTTCTTCCAGCTCGGCGGGCACTCCCTGCTCGCCCTCGCCATGACCGACCGGGTCAACGCGCTGCTCGACGTGCACCTGGTGGTCGACGTCGTCTTCGCCCACCCGCGGCTGCGCGACTTCGTCGCCGCCGTCCGCGCCGCCGACCCGGCGACCGCCGGCCGGGCACCGGACCGGACCCCCGCGGACCCCGCCCGGCCGGTCCCCGCCAGCGCCGCACAGCAGCGCTTCTGGTTCCTGCGCGAGATCGACCCGGATTCCCCCACCTACAACATGCCCGGAGTGCTGCGCCTGCGCGGCGACCTCGACGAGGAGGCACTGGAGGCGGCGCTGCGCGAGACCCTGGCCGCACACCCCGTGCTGCTGGCCCGGTTCGCCACCGACGGCGGCGAACTGACCTGGACGGCCCGCCCGGTGGAGGAGTTCGACCTCGCCCGCCTGGACCTGCGCGGCCCGGTCGCCGAACTGGGCGACGCCGTCTTCGACCGGCTGGCCGAGGACGAGGCCCTGGTCGTCACCGACCTGCGCCGGGACCTGCCGCTGCGCGCCCTGCTCGCCCGGCTCGGGGAACGGGACTGGGGCCTGTTCATCACCATCGACCACATCGTGTGCGACGGCTGGTCCGTCTCGGTGTTCCTGCACGAACTGGCCGACCGCTACAACCGGCGCACACCCCCGCCGGCCGACTACGGCTTCGCGGACTACTGCCACGACGAACGGGCCTGGCGCGAGGACCGCGACCGAAGCGAGACCGCCGCCCTGTGGCGGGACGTGACGGGCCGCCCGGCACAGCGCTCCCCGCTGCCGGACCGGGCCGTGCCGCCCGCGCCGGGCGAGGAGACGGCCGCCGCCAAGCACACCGACACCTACGACGCCGGCCTCGCCGCGGCGGTGCGCGACCTCGCCGTCCGCACCGGCACCACCCCCTACATGGTGTTCGCCACCGCGCTGGCCGCGCTCGTCCACAGCGGGGCGGACCAACGCGAGCAGATCATGCTCGGCACGCTGATCGCCCAGCGCGACCGGCCCGAGTGGCGGCGGGTCGTCGGCCCGCTGCTGAACGTCTCGGTGCTGGCCGTGGACCTGTCCCCGGCCGACTCCCCGGCCGACGCGCTGGCCGCCGTCCGCGCGGGCGCGCTGCGCGCCTACCGCTCCGCGAACGTGCCCTTCCAGGAGCTGGCACCGCTGCTCACCCCGGCCGCCGGCGGCGACGGATCACCGTTCGACGTGATGCTCGTGATGCAGCCGCCCTCCCGGCCCCTCGAACTGACCGGCCTCGACGTGCAGACGACCGACCTGGACACCGCAGCCGCCCCCTACCCGCTCCTCGTCGACATCGAGGAACGCGACGGCGGCTACCAGGTGACCTACCGCTACCGCACCGGCCGCTTCGACGCGGCGGGCGTCGCAAAGCTGGCCCGCCGGATGCGTGCCACGGTGCACGCCCTGACCGGCGCCGGCGCCGCCTGTCTGGCCGAGCTGCTGCCCGCGAGCGACATGGTGGAGAGGACCTGACCATGCCCGAACCGACCGTGAGCCCCGTGCTGGCACGGTTTGCCGCCCACCGGCACGAGCACCCCGGCACGCCCGCCGTCGTCGCCGACGGCATCACCCACACGTACGCGGAACTGGACGCGCTGGCCCGCCGGCACGCCGCCCGGCTGCGGGCGGCCGGCGCCGGCCGGGAGACCGTGGTGGCCCTGGTCGCCGACCGCGGCCCCGGGTACGTCGCCATGGTGCTCGGCGTCCTCCTCGCCGGCGCCGCCTTCGTCCCGGTGGAGCCGGGCGTGCCGGTGCCGCGCGCCCGCCGGATGTGCACCGACGCCGAGGTGCGGGCCCTGCTCGTCGAGCCGGCACACCAGGAGTTCGCCGCACAGGTCGTGGCCGGTCTCGACCCCGCGCCCGGCGTACTCGTCACCACCCAGGAGCAGGAGCCCGGGACGCCGGGGCCGGCCCCGGACACGGTCCCCGACCGGCCGCGCGACGGCCTCGCCTACGTCATCTTCACCTCCGGGTCCACCGGCACGCCCAAGGGCGCGATGGTCGCCGACGGCGGCATGGACAACCACATGGCGGCCAAGACCACCGACCTGGGCCTCACCCCCGCCGACGTCATCGGCCTCACCGCGCCGCTGTCCTTCGACATCTCGGTGTGGCAGACCCTCACCGCGCTCACCGTCGGCGCCCGGACCGCGGTGGCCTCGCCCCGCAACATCTCCGAGCCCGCCGAACTGGTGGCCTGGGTCCGCCGGCACCAGGTGACCGTCCTGGAGATCGTCCCGTCCTTCCTCAGTGTGCTCACCGCACAGCTCGACGACGACCTGCGGGCCGGCCTGTCCTCGCTGCGGTACCTCGTCGCCACCGGCGAGGCACTGCCCGCCGCGGTCGCCCGGCGCTGGTACGAGCACTGCCCGGACATCCCGATCGTCAACGCCTACGGCCCGACCGAGTGCTCCGACGACGTCACCCACCACGTGGTGACCGCGGCCGAGAGCGCCACCCGGCCCTGGCCCTCCATCGGCCGGGAGATCCTGCGCACCCGCCTGTACGTGGTCGACGCACGAGGCCGCGAGGTACCGGCCGGCACCGAGGGCGAACTGCTGGTCGGCGGCGCCGGCGTCGGCCGCGGCTACATCGGCGACCCGGTGCGCACCGCGCTCGCCTTCGTCCCCGACGCCCTGTCCGGCACGCCCGGCGCCCGGCTCTACCGCACGGCCGACCGGGTGAGCCGCGCCGCGGACGGCACCCTCGACTTCCACGGCCGCCGCGACCGCCAGGTCAAGATCCGCGGCCACCGGGTCGAGCTGGGCGACGTGGAGGCCGAGCTGCTGAGGGTGCCCCAGGTCCGCTCGGCCGCCTGCGTGTTCACCGGCGGCCGGCTGCGGGCGTTCGTGACCCTCGACGCGCCGGCCGACGTGGCCGCCGCCGTACGCGCCGGCGCCCCGCACTACCTCGTCCCGCACGAGGTGACCGTCCTCGACCGGCTGCCGGTCAACACCTCCGGAAAGACCGACCACCGGGCCCTGGAGGCCCTGTGCGCCGAGGACACCCCCGAGGACACCCCCGAGGCCGCCGCGGACACCGCCGCCCGGGCCGCCGGCCTCGACGCGGTGCGCGGCCTGGTCGCCGAGACCCTCGGCGTGGCCGTGACGGGAGCGGACGACGACTTCTTCACCGCGGGCGGTGACTCGCTGCTGGCGATGACCCTGGTCGCCGCCGCCCGCGCCCGGTTCGGCGCCGAGGGCACGTCCCTGCGGGCGTTCCTGTCCCGCCCGACCCCGCGCGGTCTCCTCGCCGCGATCGAGGCCGCCGAACCCGTGGCCGCCCCGGGGCGCCCGGACACGCTGGGCGCCTTGTCGTCCGGGCAGGAACGGCTGTGGTTCTTCGAGCAACTGCACCGCCGCAAGGCGCCCAACCTGCTGATCCTCTCGCTCGACCTGCACGGCCCCCTCGACGAGGAAGCACTGCGGCACGCGCTGGCGGCGGTCGTCGCCCGGCACGAGCCGCTGCGCACCGTCTTCACCCAGGACCGCGGCGTCCCCAAGGCCGTCGTACGGCCCACCGCCGAGATCACCCTGGAGACGGGCCCCGCAGGCGAGCCCGGGATCTCCGCCCGCACCCCCGAACCGCCGCTCGCCAGGGCCCGGCTGGAGCGGATCGGCGACGACCACCACGTGCTCACCCTCGCCCTGCACCACCTGGTCGCCGACGGCTGGTCCCTGCAGGTGCTCAAACGCGACATCGCCGAGCACTACGAGCGGGCCCTGGCCGGCGACACCGCGGTGACGCTGCCGCCCGCCTCGTACTCCCACTACGTGGCCGCCGAACACGCGTGGCTGGAGAGCCCGGACGCCGAGGAGTGCACGCGGTACTGGAAGGACCAACTGGCCGGCACCCCGGGGGCGATCGACCTGCCGCTCGACCGGCCCCGCCCGGCGAGGCCGGCCTTCGTGACCGACCACGTGGTCACCCTCCTCACGGCGGAGGAGACCAAGACCCTCGCCGAGACCGCCCGCGCCCGCGGCGCGACCCCCTTCATGGCGGTGCTCGCCGCCTCCTACGTCGTCCTGCGGGACGCGACCGCCACCACCGACCTGGTGCTCGGCATCGACTCGGTCAACCGCTCGTGGCCCGGCAGCGAGGAACTGATCGGCACGTTCGTCAACCAGCTGCCCGTCCGGCTCGCGCCCGGCGCCGCACCGTCCTTCGGCGACCTGCTCGACCTGGCCCGCCGGCAGGTGCTCGGCGCGCAGGAACACGACCGGCTCCCGTTCCACAAGCTGGTCGCGGCGGTGAACCCGCCGCGCCGGGCGGGCCGGTTCCCGCTGTTCCAGGTCAAGGTCACCCACCAGGGCGCGTGGCGGACCGCGATGCGGCTCGGGAACCTCCGCGTCGAGCCGCGCGAACTGGCGGACCCCGTGATGGACCTGGACCTGATGATCGACGTCTCCGGCGAGAACGACCGGCTGCGGCTGGAGGTCCTGTTCTGGCCGGAGACCCTCGACCACGCGACCGTCGCGGCCTGGACGCAGGCGCTGGCCGACGTGCTGCGCGCCGGCGCGGCCGACTCCGACACGGTACTGACTTTCGGCGAAAGGTGATGAAGGTGTCGACACAGGATCAGGTCGCCGAGGTCTGGCGCGAACTGCTGGAGCTGGACACGGTGGCCGTCGACCGGGACTTCTTCGAACTGGGCGGCCACTCCATGCTGGCCGTGCAGGTGCTCTACCGGCTCACCGAGGTGACCGGCGTCGAACTGGCGCTGGAGGACTTCTTCGAGCTGGGCACGGTCGAGGAGGTCGCCGAAGAGCTGGACCGCCTGCGGGCCGCCCGTCCCGCCGAGCCGGTGTTCGAGGGAGAGCTGTGAGCGCGCAGGAGGTGCTGCGCCGCCTGGACGACCTCGGCGTGGCCCTGACCCTCACCGACGGACGGCTCCGCTACCGCGGCCGGGGCGAGGAACTGCCGCCCGAACTGCTGGCCCAGATGAAGCGGCACCGCGCCGACCTCGTCGGCCTGGTCGGCCGCCGCGACGGCCTGACCTGGCCGCCGCCGCCCGGCGACGACACCGGACCGCTGACCGCCGCACAGCGCTCCCTGTGGGCCACCTCCTACTTCGCCGAGGACGGCACCTACAACCTGTGCGGGGCACTGCGCCTGCGCGGCCCCCTCGACCGGGACGCGTTCGTCACGGCTCTCCACGACCTGCACGAGCGGCACCCGTCGCTGCGCACCGTCTTCCCGGTCACCGACGGCGAGCCGCAGCAGCGGATCCTGCCGTCGGTGCAGCCCCCGCTGACGGAGTGCGACGCGGACGGCCTGGAGGCGTGCCTGGCCGAGTGCGCACGCCTGACCGACCTGCCGCTGGCCCTGGACACCGCCCCACCGGTGCTGATGCGCCTGTTCCGGCTCGCGCCGCAGGACCACGTCTTCTTCTTCGTCCTGCACCACGTCATCGCCGACGGCTCGTCGTTCGGCCCGCTCCTGGAGGACCTGGCACGCTGCTACGGCAGCCGCGCCGCAGGGCAGCAGCCGCCACCCCTCGGCGAGGCCGTGCCCGTCGTCGACTACGCCCGCTGGGAGGCCGACCGGGTCGCCCACGCCGACCACGCCGCCGCCCGCCGGTACTGGCGGGAACGGTTCGACGACGCGTCGCTGGGCGCGCTCCCGCTGCCCCCGCCCCTCGACGGCACCGACGGCGAGCGCGGCCACGCCCACCGCACGGTCGTGCCCGCCGCCACCACCGCCGCCGTGCGGCGCATCGCCGAGCAGACCCGCGCCAGCGTCTTCACCGTCGTCTCCACCGCCGTCGCCGTCGCACTGTCCCGCTACACCGGACGCCAGGACCCGGTCGTCGGCATGCCGGTCTCCCGCCGCGACCGCACCGGCCTGGAACGGGTCGTCGGCCTGCTCCTCGACATGGTGCCGGTCCGGCTCGACGCCGGCCCCGCCCCCTTCACCGAACTGGTGCGCCGCACCCGCTCGGCCGTCCTCGGCGCCGTCCGCCACGCACCCGTGCCCGAGGACGTCGCCGCCGCCCGCGCGGCGTTCAACGTCATCGTCACCGACCTCGGGACCACCCTGCCCGCGCCCGACTTCCCGGGACTGGCGATCGAACACCTCGAAGTGACGCAGACCGGCGCCAAGTACGACCTGAACTTCCTGGTCCGCGACGAGGGCGACACACTCGCCCTGTACGTCGAGGCGGACCACCGGGCGGTGGCCGGCACGGACGCCGAGGCCATCGCCGGCACCGTCCTGGCCGTGCTGACGGCGGCCGGCGCCGACCCGGCCGCCCCGGTCACCGCGCTCGCCACCGGACCGTTCGCCGAGGCCGCACCCGGCGCGCTCGCCCCGCCCGACCGGGTGCCGCACGCCGGCGAGTCGCTGACCGGCCGCCTGGCCGCCATGGCCCGCACCCGCGCGGACGCGGTCGCCGTCACCGCGCCCGAAGGCGCCCTGTCCTACACGGACCTGTGGGCACGGATCGAGGCGACCGCCGGGGCCCTGCGCGCCCGCGGCATCGGAGCCGGGGACGTCGTGGCCATCTCCCTGCCCCGCGGCCTCGACCTCGTCGTCGCCATCATCGGCGTGATGGCCTCCGGCGGGGCCTGCCTGGTCCTGCACGAGTCCTGGCCGACCGCACGCGTCAGCGGCATCCTCACCGACTCGGGCGCCCGGCTCACCATCACCGACGACGACACGGTGCCGGGGGAGCGGGCCGCCCTCGCCGACCTCGTGCACGCCCCCGGCAAGGCGCCGCTCGCCCACGTGCCCGCGCACGCCGCCGCCTACGTGATCTACACGTCCGGCTCCACCGGCCGGCCCAAGGGCGTACGCGTCACCCACCACAACGTGCTGAGCCTGCTCGACGCGACCGCCGACGGCTACGGCCTCGGCCCCGACGACGTGTGGACCCTCTTCCACGCCTGCTCGTTCGACGTGTCGATGTACGAGATGTTCGGCTGCCTGGTGCACGGCGGCCGGCTGGTCGTGGTGCCGCGGCTGACCACGTGGGAGCCGGAGGAGTTCGCCGAACTCTGCGCCCGCGAACAGGTCACCGTCCTCAGCCAGACCCCGTCCGCGCTGACCGTGATGCTGCCCGCTCTCGCCGCCCGGCCCGACGCCACCGAACACATCCGCTACGTGCTGTTCGCGGGCGAGGCCCTGGACCGGCGGCTCGTCGAGCGCTGGTACGAGGAGATCGGCCACCGCACCCAGCTCGTCAACATGTACGGCATCACCGAGACGACCGTGCACGCCTCCTGGCGACGGCTGCGGCCCGAGGACACCCGCACCGCCGAGTCCGACATCGGCACACCGCTGCCCGGCACCGCGCTGCACGTCCTGCACGACGACGGCACCCCGGTCGCCGACCGCTGCGTCGGCGAGATCTACGTCGGCGGCCCCCAGGTCAGCGACGGCTACCTCGGCCGGCCCCGGGAGACCGCGCTGCGCTTCCTGCCGGACCCCTTCACCCAGGTGCCCGGCGCCCGCATGTACCGCTCCGGCGACCTCGCCCGGCGCAACGGCACCACCCTGGCCTACCTCGGCCGCCGCGACCAGCAGGTGCAGGTCAACGGCTTCCGGGTGGAACTCGCCGAGATCGAGGGCGCGTTCTGCGCACGTCCGGGCGTCGCCGCGGCCGGCGCGGCGGTCACCACGGACGACAGCGGCGCGCACCTCGTGGCCGTCGTCGTCCCCGAGGCCGGTGCCACACCCGAACCCGCACAGCTGCTGGCGGCCGTACGCACGACGCTGCCCCGCTACATGGTGCCGCGCACCGTCGTGGTCGTCGACGACCTGCCGCTGACCAACAACGGAAAACTCGACCGCGCGGCCGTCGTCGCCGCCGCGGCCCGGGACACGGCGGCCGCAACGGCACCGGCCGGGCGGGACGCCGCGCCGTCCGGCACACGCGACGCCCTGCTCCTGGAGGTCTTCCGCGAAGTGCTCGCGGACCCCACCGCGGACACCGGCACCGACTTCTTCGACGCCGGCGGGGACTCCATGCGCGCCATCCGCCTGGTGAGCCTCGCCAAGGACCGGGGCCTGGACCTGACCGTGCGGGACGTGTACGCCGCGCCGACGGTCGCCGCCCTCGCACCGCGGGCGGCCGAGACCCGTACCGACCAGGCCGTCCGCGAACCGTTCGCCGGGCTGCCGGCCGGCACCGTCTTCCCGCCGGACGTCGTCGACGCCTACCCGATGACCGCCCTGCAGTCCGGGATGATGTACCACCAGGAGATGGCGCCCGACGCCCGCGTCTACCACATCATGCTCAGCTACCGGGTGCGCGGCGTGCTCGACCCGGACGCGTTCCGCGCGGCCGCCCAGGCCGTCACCGACGCCCACCCCGTGCTGCGCACCAGCTTCGACCTCGCCAGCGAACTCGGCCCGCTGCAGCGGGTGCACACCGGCGTCACCGTGCCGGTCACGTTCGAGGACCTGACCGGCCTGGACACCGAGGCCCAGCAGGAACGCATCCGGCAGGTCGTGGCGGACGAGATCGCCGAGGACTTCGACCTGTCCCGGCCGGGCCCGTTCCGGCTCGTGGCGCTCACCACGTCCGCGACCGACTACCAGCTGATCTTCACCCACCACCACGCCATCCTCGACGGCTGGTCGGTGAACCTTTTCTTCGAGGACCTGCACGCCCGCTACCGCGAACTGCTCGACGCGGGCACGGCGGCGCCGCAGCCGGTCCCGCGCACCACCTTCGGCGACTACGTGGCACTGGAGCAGGCGGCGCTCGCCGACGAGGAGCAGCGCACGTTCTGGACCGGGCGCACCGCGGGCCCGGCCCGTCTGATCGCACCCGAGCGGTCGGGCGCGCCCGTGATGCGGCAGTTCCACCTGGACCTCACCGGACGCCTGGACGGCCTGCGGGCCGCCGCCGCCCGGCTGGGCGTACCGGTCAAGGCGCTGCTGTGCGCCGCGCACCTGCGGGTGGTGTCCTGGCTGACCGGCTCCGACGACGTGGCCACCAGCATGGTCTTCGCCTGCCGCCCCGAGGACCGTGACGCCGACCGCGTCCTCGGGCTCTTCCTCAACCAGCTGCCCCTGCGCATGGCGCTGGGCGAACGGTCTTGGGCGGACCTGGCGGTGCGCGTCCACCAGGAGGAACAGGAGATGATGCGGCACCGCTGGTACCCGAACGCGGCCATCCAGGCCGGGCACGGTACGACGCCGCTGTTCGACTCCGGCTTCAACTTCACCGACTACCACAACACCCGCCGGATGGTCGGCGCCGGCGGCCTGGAACTGCTGGACGCGCAGGAGCTGGAGTCCACCCACTACGCCTACAGCTCCGCCTACACCGTCGACGTCCGCACCCACGAGCTGCGGCTGCTGATGGAGTACGACGCCGCGGCACTGCCGCACGGCACGATGGCCCTCGCGGCCGAGGTGCACCGCAGGGCGCTCGACGCGATCGTCGAGGACGCCGGCCGGTCCCTCCGGGACACCCCGCTGCCCGGCATGGCCGACCTGGCCCGGCTGCTGGCGTCCGACGCGCCCGCCGGTACCACCCCCCTCCCGGCCCCGGCAGCGGCCCCGGCCGCCGCGGCCCCCGTACGGCCGGCCGTCCCGGCGCCCGCCGAAGTCCCGGCGCCCGGCGTGGGACCGGCCCGCGTGCCGCTGGAGGAGAGCATCCGCGAGGTCTGGGCCGAGGTCCTGGGCACCACGGACTTCGACACGGCGACACCGTTCTTCGACGCGGGCGGCGACTCGCTCACCGCCATGCAGGTGGTCAGCCGGCTCCGGGCCCGCCACGGCACCCTGTCGATGCGCACCTTCATGACACAGCCCACGATCGAGGGCCTGGCGAACGCGCTGACCGGCGCCGCACCGGCCCCGGCCGCCGCACCGGCCCCGACCGTGGCCCCGGCCCCGACCGTGGCCCCGGCGCCGACCGTCGCCCCGGCGGCGGCCCGCCACCCGCTCTCCCGCGCACAACGCCAGATGTGGGAGATCGCCGGCCGGCTGCCCGGCATCGGCCTGTTCGGCATGGCGGGCGCCCTGCGCGCCGACGGCCCCCTCGACATCACCCTCCTGGAACGCACCTTCACCGAGCTGACGGCCCGGCACGAGGCGCTGCGCACCCGGTTCGAGGCCACCGGCGACGAACCCGTCCAGGTGGTCGAACCGCACGTCACGGTCCGCGTCGACGTCGAGGACCTCACCGCCCACGAACACCCCGCCCGCCGTTGCGAGAAGCTCATGGCCGCCGCCGCGCGGGAGGCGCTGCCCCTCGACCGGGCGCCGCTCATGCGCGTCGTCGTGTACCGGCTCGCCGCCGACCGGCACGTGATCTTCCTCAACATCCACCACATCGTGTGCGACGGCTGGTCGCTGAAACTGCTGCTGTCGGACGCCGCCCGGATCTACCGCGAGATCGCCGCCGACGGCACCCCCGCGCCCCGGCCCCTCCCGCGCGGCAGCGGCCGGCTCGCCGAGGACCGGGCCGCCTGGCTCACCACCGGCGAGGCGGCACGGCAGCGCGCGTACTGGCTGCGGCAGCTCACCCCGCCGTGGCCCGCGCTCGCCGACACCCCCGGCAGCCGCTTCGCCGAACTGGGCACGGCCTCCTTCGCACAGCGTCTGCGGTCGTCGACGACCAGGACGACGCTCCCGGCCGACGCGATGCGCACGGTCCGCGCCGCGGCACGCAAGCACGGCCTGACCGACTTCATGCTCGTGCTCGCCGCCTACGCGGCGGCCCTGCGGGCCTGGAGCGGCCAGGACGACATCCGCATCGCCACCATGCTCGCCAACCGCGTCGAGCCGGGCCTGGACGAAGTGGTGGGCCTCGTCGCCAACACGGTCGTGCTGCGCATGCGCCTGGGCGACACCGACCCGGTCGCCGTCAGCAGGCAGGCCCGCGAGGTCTGCGTCGCCGCCTTCGAGCACCAGGAACTGCCCTTCGAGGACGTGCTCGCCGAGATCGGCGACCGGCACCCGCACACGGGCCCCGTGTTCGAGGCGATGCTCGTCGCGCAGGAGGAGACCGCCACCGTGACCGCCGCCGACGGCCTGGTGTTCGCGCCGTACCGGTCCGGACACGACGTGCTCGGCGCCCAGGTCGTCGCCACCGCAACCGACTTCGTCCTCGGTGTCGCACCGGCCGGCGGCGAGCTGCTGTTCGAGCTGCGCTACCGGCCCGCGACCACGTCGAAGGAGCTGGCCGCCGAGCTGCTCGGCGCGATCACGACCGCCGTACGGACCACCGCCGAAGCCCTCCTGGAGACCTCGTGACGACCTGCCCGGCGCACCGCCCGCGCCTGCGCCGCCTGTGGCAGCTGCCCACGGTCCGCACGGTCGGCGCCGCGGGCGCGGCCACCGTGGTGCTCGCGGCGGCCGCCGCGCTCGCCTGGCCGTGGGTGTCCGCGGCCGTGCTCGCCGCGGGCGCGGCCGGCATCGCCGGCCATGTGCACCGCAACTGCGGCCGGGTCGCAGTTGAGCGACGGATGCTGCGCGCCCTCAAGGACTCGGCGCCCCGCTGCCCCGAGGACATCGAGGTGCCCACACTGACCGCACCGGTGCGGGCCGAGTGCGGCGACGACGGCGTCACCCGGATCACCGCGCAGACCTACCACGACGCGGTCCGCGCGCTCGGCTACACGATGGCACGGGACCGCGGCTTCCAGCTCGACCTCGTGCGCCGCACCGGAAGCGGCCGGGTCGCGGAGGTGTGGGGACGCACCGCCGTGCCGCTGGACACCGCCTACCGCCGCCTCGGGCTGGCCGCCGCCGCCCGCGCCGCGACCGAGCGGCTCGCCGGGCCCGAACGGGACCTGCTGACCGCGTTCGCCGACGGCGTCAACGCCGCCTTCGCCCAGCAGACCCCGTTCGAGTGCCGGTTCCTGTCCTACCGGCCCCAGCCGTGGCAGGTGGAGGACAGCGTGCTCACCGCGCTCGTGCTGTCCCACTCCCTGTCGTGGAACGAGGAGGCCAAGCGAGCGGAGTCGGTCATGCGCCGCGCGCTGCCCGGACCCGTCGCCGACTTCTTCCTGCCCGGCGGAACCACCTCCCTGCCCACCGGGCTGGCACACCACCGCGGCCAGGAGCAGTCCCCCGACCTCGTCGCCCTCGACGGCGCCGTGCCCGGCTCCAACTGCTGGATCGCCACGGGGGACGAGCCGCTGCTCGCCTGCGACCTGCACCTGGCGTTCGGCGTGCCCAACGTCCTCTACGAGATCGACCTCGCCTGGCCCGGCACCCGGCTGCGCGGCCTCGCCAGCCCCGGCCTCCCGGTCGCCCTCACCGGCACCAACGGGCGGATCGTGTGGGGCGTCACCAACCTCACCGCGGACGTGCTCGACCTCGTCCCCGCCGGCCGGGACACCCTGCACACCAGGACCGAACAGATCCGCGTCCGCGGCCGCCGGCCGGTCACCGTGGAGATCACCACCGACGGCACCATGCCGGTCTCGCAGACCCCGCTGTGCGGCGAGAAGATCGCCGTCCGCTGGACGGGCCACGACCCCCGCGCCGCCGACCTGCGCTTCCACCGCCTCGCCCACGCCCACGACGTCGACGAGGCCGTCCGGGTCCTCGACGACGCCCACGGCGTCGCCCTCAACGTCCTCGTCGCCGACCGCAAGCGGATGGCACACCTGGCGACGGGCCTGCTGCCCCGCCGCCCGGCCGGCACCCCGCGCACCGAACCCGCCGACGGCCACCTCACCGGACCGGAACGCCCCCGGGCCGTCGACCCCGCCGACGGCATCCTCGTCTCCGCCAACGACGCCGCCCTGCCCGAGGACGAGTTCCGCATCGGCCTCGACCTCGACCCCGGCCACCGGGCCCGCCGCATCCGCGACGTCCTCGGCGCGGCCGAGCGGCACGATGCGGCCGGCATGCACGCGCTGCAGCACGACATCGCCGCCGACCTGTACCTGCACTACCGTGACCTCGCGGTCGCCGCGCTCCGGCCGGGCGACCCCGTCCGGACCCTCCTTCAGGAGTGGGACGGCACCGCCTCGACCGGCTCCCGCGCCTTCGGCGTCCTCGTGCGGCTGCGCAACGTCCTCGCCCGGCGCGTCCTCGCCCCGTACGTCGCCGTCTGCCGCGAGTACGAACCCGCCTTCCGCTTCCCGTTCCGCGATCTCGACCGGCCCCTGCGCGCCATCCTCGACGCCCGGGACTGCGCGCTGCTGCCCGCCGGGACCACCGACGTCGACGGCTTCATCGCCGAGTGCGTGGCGGCGGCGGTGCGCGAACGTCCGCGCCGATGGGGCCGCTTGAACCGGGTCGGGCTCAGTCATCCGCTCGCCGCCCTCGTGCCGTGGGCGGACCCCGTGCTCGGCATCCGCCCGCGCTCGCAGGCCGGGATGCTGCACAGCGTCCGCACCGCCGTCCCCGGGTTCGGCGCGGCCGGCCGGATCGTGGCCACGGTGGACGACCTCGTCACCGCCGAGCTGCCCGCGGGCCAGTCCGGGCACCCGCTCAGCCCGCACTACGCGGACCGGCACGCCCGCTGGGCGAGCCTGGCCCCGCCGCGGACGCGGCCGCGCCGGACCGGCTGCGGCCACGTGCTGCGCCCGCCGGCGGGCCGCTGACGTGCCGGACGGCGAACGGCTCGCGACGAGCGGGCCGCCCGGCTCATCCGACCGTCTGTTCCTGCTTCGCCGGGGCGTCGGCCACGCCGCCGAAGTCCCGGCGGATCTCGGCGAGCAGCGCCTGCGGCGCGGAGAGGAAATCGAAATGGCCGCCCCGCAGCTCGACGGTCCGGCAGTCGGCCGACACGTCCTGCCAGCCGCCCATGAGCGTCGCCGGGATCTCGGTGTCCTCGGACCAGCCGATCGCCGTGATGCCGCAGCCGACGGTGACACGGCCGGGGGCGTACCGCCGGTTCGCCTCCAGGTCGTTGGCGAGAACCTCCAGGCCCATCTCGACCAGCGGCCCGGTCGGCTCGCCGCCGAGCCTGGTGATGATGTGCCCCAGCTCGGCGCGCAGCCCGTCCCGGTCCAGCTCGAACAGCCGGCTGTAGGGCCCGTCGTGCGGGGCCACCTGCCCCGAGACGAACACCCGCTGCGGCAACGGCAGCCCGGCCGCCGCGAGCTGCCGGGTCACCTCGATCCCGGGAAGCGCGCCACCGCAGTGCCCGAAGAACGCGAACGGCCTGTCCAGATGCGGCCGCAGGTACGCCACGAGCTCCCGCGCCATGTTCTCGTACGTCCCGTAGTGCGGTTCGCCGATCCGGTTCTGCCGGGCGGGCGGCTGGACCAGGCAGACGTCGATCGCACCGATACGGCGCGGCCACCCCTGGAACATCGAGGCGCCGCATCCCGAGTACGGGAACAGGAAGAGACGGGCCGGCGCGTCCGGGTCCGGGCGGCGCAACAGCCAGCGCGGCGGCTTCTTGGGACGGGGCTGCGGTGAAGTCATGCGGGGACCGTAGAGGAGGCCGTCCGAGCGCTTCAAGGACACGCAATCGCCCTTGTTCCACCACGAGATGAGGACCTGACCCATGCACACCCAGCCCCGGCCGATGCGCTACCTCGACGGTGCCACCGTCGCGTCGCTGTGCGCGCGGATCGACCCGCTCGAGACCGTCACCGAGGCGTTCCTCGCCGTGCGCGCCAACCGCTCCGGAGTGGCGACCGAGGCCGCCCTGCGCTGGACCGCACCGGACGGAGCAGCCGCCCGCAGCCTCGTCCTGCCCGCATGGCACGACGGCACCTACGGCTGCAAGATCATCAACGCCAGCCTGGGGAACACCGACCGCGGCCTGCCCCGGGCCGCCGGCCTGATCCTGCTGTACGACAGCCAGACCGCCGAACCGGTCTGCGTCATGGAAGGCGCGCAGATCAGCGCCCTGCGCACGGCGGCGGTCTCCGTGGCGGCGCTGCGCGCGGTCCGCCCGCTGCCCACGGTGGACCGGGTGGCCCTGCTGGGCTGCGGACGCCAGGCACGCACGCACCTGGAACTGCTGGCCGCCCACGGCGCGGTGAAGTCGGTGATCGCCTACGACCTGTCGCCGTCCCGGCGCGAGGCCTTCGCCGACGAACTGCGCACCGCACTGCCCCACATCGACGTCGAGACCGCCGCCGACCCCGAGCCGGCGGTCCGCTCGGCCCCGGTCACGGTGGCCGCCACCACGACCACGACCGCGTACGTGCCGCTGGACTGGCTGCCGGAGGGCTCCGTCTTCCTCAACGTGTCCCTGGACGACGCCGCCGAGGACGTCCTCCTGGGCGTCGAGCACCTGTTCGTCGACGACTGGCACCTGGTCAGCGAGGACGAAACCCGGCTCCTGGGCCGCCTGGCCCGCGCCGGCCGCGCCACCGCGCCGGGCACCCACGTCCCCGGCGCCCGCCAGGTGGACGCGGACCTCGCCACGCTCCTGTCCGGCGCCTACCCGCGCCCCGTCACCCCCACCGACCGGACGGTGATCAACCCGTTCGGCATGGGCGTCCACGACGTCGCCCTCGCCACCCGCGTCCACGCCCTCGCCTGCGCCGAGGACACCGGCGTCTTCCTGCCCCGCTGACCGGGCCGCAGCCCCGAACCGGCCGTCGCCGCCGCGTGCCGCACGGCGAGCCGGCACGGCCGACTCGCCCCCGATCCCGGCCGGTCGGCGTTCAATCGACGCCGATTGACCGGCCCATCCGGTCGGGCCATGATCTGTTCCCCGGCGGTGCCGTGCACCGCGTCCCCCGGTCCGCTGCGTGGCCCACGGCGTGTCGCCGTGCCCCCGGACGACAGCCAGTGACCGACCGACACACAGTGAGGTGGAGACACGTGGGCGACGACCTGTCTGCCGACTCCCGCGCCGTGCGTGACGTAGCCGACGCCTACGTCACGGGGCTCGCCCGAGTGGACCCGGGCATCGCCACCTACCTGGGTCTGCCGGTGGGGCAGGACGAGATGCCCGACCTGTCGCCGGAAGGCCGCGACCGGATGGACGACCTGTCCCGCGCCACCCTCGCCGACCTGGACCGCGCCGAACAGGCCGCCGCGGGCCCCCTCGCCCCCGCCGAGCGCAGGTGCGGACGGCTGCTGCGCGAGCGCCTGCGGGCCGACCTGGCCGTCAGCACCGACGACGAGTACCTGCGGGAGATCGTCAACGTCTACGGCCTGCAACAACGCGTCCAGGACATCTTCCAGCTGATGCCCACCAAAACCCCGGACGACTGGGCAGCGGCCGCACGGCGGATGAGCCGCGTCTCCCGGACGCTGGACGGCTTGCGGGAATCCCTCACCCGGGGACTCGACAAGCAGCACTTCACCGCCGCACCACGGCAGGTCCGCATCATCGCCGACCAGCTCGACGCGTGGATCCGCGACGCCGACGGCCGCGGCTGGTACGCCGGCTTCTGCGCCGACGCCGACGTACCGGCGCCGCTGCGCTCCGAACTGGACAGGTCGGCGGCCCTCGCCACCGCGGCGGCGGCCGGGATGCGGGACTGGCTGCGCACCGCATACCTCCCCAGGGCCGAGGCCCAGCCCGACGGCGTGGGCGCCGACCGCTACCGCACCTGGGCCCGGTTCTGGACCGGCGCCGACCTCGACCTGCACGAGACCTACGCCTGGGCCTGGGGGGAGTACCGCAGGATCCGGGACGAGATGCACGCCGAGGCACAGTCCGTGCTGCCCGGCGCCACCCCGCGCGAGGCCATGCGCCACCTCGACCGGCACGGCGAGGCGGCCGACGGCACGGAGGCCGTCCGGCAGCGACTGCAGGGCTGGATGGACGAGGCACTCGACGCGCTCGACGGCACGTACTTCGAACTGGCCCCGCCGGTACGGGTGGTGGAATCCGCGATCGCACCGGCGGGCAGCGGTTCGGCGGCCTACTACACCCCGCCGAGCGTGGACTTCTCCCGCCCCGGCCGGACATGGCTGCCCACCCAGGGACGCACCCGGTTCCCCCTGTGGAGCCTGCGCAGCGTCTGGTACCACGAGGGCGTACCCGGCCACCACCTCCAACTCGCCCAGTGGAGGTACCTCAGCGACCAGCTGTCCACGTACCAGGCCGCCCTCGCCGCCATCGACGCCTGCACCGAGGGCTGGGCCATGTACGCGGAACGGCTGATGGACGAGCTCGGCCACCTGCGCACCCCCGGCGAGCGCCTCGGCTTCCTCGACTGGCAGATGCTGCGCGCCGTGCGGGTCCTCGTCGACATCGGCGTACACCTCGGCCTCGACCTCCCCGACGACGCCCCGGCCGGCGCCGGCCGGGCCTGGACCCCCGGGCTCGCCAAGCAGTTCCTGACCGCCCACAGCGGCCAGCCGGCCGAGTTCGTCGACAGCGAGGTGGGCCGCTACCTCGGCCTGCCCGGCCAGGCGATCTCCTACAAGCTGGGGGAGCGGGCCTGGCTGGACGGACGGGCCGCGGCCGAGGCCGCCCACGCCGGCCGCGGCGAACGGCTGGACCTGAAGTCCTGGCACACGGCCGCACTGTCCCTCGGCCCGCTCGGCCTCGACGACCTCCACGACGAACTCGCCCAGCTGCCGCCCGCGACGACGGAAGGCGGGTCACCGCGATGAAGGGCGCCCGGTTCACCACCCTCGCCATCAGCGGGGCCTACGACCACGCGGAGGCCGCCGGGCACCTCGGTGCGCTGAGCGAGCCCGCCCACCTGACGACCGCGCAGAGCTTCCCGTCGATGGACGCCATGCTCGCGGCCACCGCCGAGGACGGCGACGGCTGGGTGTACGCCCGGCGGGGCAACCCGACCGTCCGCCTCCTGGAACAGACCGTCGCCGCACTGGAGGGCTACGGGACGGACGCCGAGGTGAGCGCCGCCCTCACCGCCACCGGCATGGGCGCGATCACCCTGGCCACGATGCCGCTGCTGTCCACGGACGCCGGACCCAGGCCCAACATCGTGGCCTCACCGCAGTGTTACGGCTCCACCACCATGGTCTTCGACAAGCGCTACGGGCAGGAACGCGGCGTCGACGTACGCTGGGTCGCCGACCCGCTGTCGGTGGACGACTGGGCCCGCCGCATCGACGACGAGACCCGGTTCCTGTACGCGGAGACCCCCTCGAACCCGACGGTGCAGCTCGTGGACATCCCGGCGCTGTCGGCGCTGGCCCGCCAGGCACGCATCCCGCTCATCGTCGACGCGACGCTCGCCACGCCCGCACTGCTGCGCCCGCTGGCCCTCGGCGCGGACGTGGTCGTGCACTCGCTCACCAAGACGGCCGGCGCCAGCGGCCGGAGCATGGGCGGGGCGGTGATCGCCCGGCACGACCTGGGGCTGCGCGGCCGGCCCGCGGAACTGTCGGCCGACTACGCCGGCTATCTGCGCCGCGGCCCCCTGCGGGACATGGGCGCGGTCATCAGCCCGTTCAACGCCTGGACGATCCTCGCGGACGTCCGGGAGGTGCGCGGCCGGGTGGACGCCATGTCCCGCAGCGCGCACCAGGTGGCCCGGTACCTCGATGAGCACGCCGGTGTCACCGAGGTCTTCTACCCGGGACTGGAGAGCCACCGCTCCCACCACATCGCCCGGCGGGACATGTGGCTGGTCGACAGCGAACTGGACGGGGGCCAGGCGGAGAACCGGTTCGGTTTCCTCCTCTGCTTCCGCCCGGCCGGCGGTGTCCGCGCCGCGCACGAGGCCATGGACCGCCTCGGGCTCATCTGGCGGGCGAACAACCTCGGCCAGGTCAGGAGCACGGCGACGATCCCCGGCGCCACCACGCACAAGCAGGCCGCGGACGCCGATCCCGGCCGGGCCCCGGTACCGCCGGACATGATCAGGCTGAGCGTCGGGATCGAGCACGTGGACGACATCATCGCCGATCTCGACCAGGCGCTGCGGACCCGGTGAGAGCCCCGTGACACCTCCGACGAAACCCACGGCCCCGGCCGTGGCCAAGCCGAGTCAGCAGGAGGAGACAGTGGAATGGGAAAACGCGGTGACCCGCGCCTACGACACGCGGCTGGCGCTGATATCGCCCCCGCGCACCGGGTCGACCGCCGTGGCCCGGCTGCTGTGGCAGCACCCTCGCGTCACGCACCACTGCCACGAGCCGTTCGAGGCCTGCTACTGGGGTGACCAGGGACCGGAGTCGGTCGCCGGCGTCCTGCGCAACCCCATGGTGGTCGCGTCGGGCGAGCGGATCGCGCTGGCCGACGTGGAGCGGGGCAGCGGCCTGCTGATGAAGGAGATGAGCTTCCAGCTCAGCGAGGCCCAGTTCACCCAGCTCGTCGGGCTCGCCACGGCCCCGCCGGTCTTCGTGATCTGCGACCCGAGGCTGTCGACCACCTCCCGGCTGCGCATCGTGCGCGAGCTCAACGGGGCGCACACCTTCCCGCCGTTCGAGAGCGGCTGGCAGTCGCTGCGCGAGCAGGTGGAGCTGTGCCGGGCGCGGGACATCCCGTACGTGCTGGTCGACTCCGACGACATGCGGGCCGATCCGGCCGGTGTCACGGCCGCCCTGATCACGGCGGTCGGGCTGCCGCAGGCCGGCGGGCTGGAGAACTGGACCCCGCGTCCGGGCCTGAAACTGGTCTCGCCCGAGGTGGGCGCGCTGATGAGCGACGTCCGCAAGGCGGACGACCCCTTCTACCGCAAGGTCCTGGGCAGCAGCGGCATCCAGCCGAGGGGCGCGGTCGACTGGGAACGGGAGGAAGCGGCGATCGCCGCCGCCGGCCTCGAAGACGACGTGGCGAAGTGGCGGCACTGGTACGAGGAGATGCGGGCGGACCCGGCACTGATCGCCGGCCGACACACGGAACGGGAGAACAATGCTCACACGGGATGACGTACGCCGAGGTGCCGCATGACCGACCGACCCGACGTCCGGGCGACCGCGCCGGCCGGCGAACCCGTCGATGTGCTCGGCGTCGGGTTCGGACCCGCGAACCTGTCGCTCGCCATCGCGCTGCAGGAGGACCTGCCGGAGGCGGACGCCTTCTTCCTGGAGGCCGCACCCGACCCGGTGTGGCAGGGCGGACTGCTGCTGGACGGCTCCAACATGCAGAACCACCCCAACCGTGACCTCGTCACCCTGCGCAATCCGCGCAGCCGCTACAGCTTCCTCAACTACCTCTTCGAAGAAGGCAGGCTCATCGAGCACCTGAACCTGCCCCTGGAGTTCCCGCTGCGCAAGGAGTACGCGCAGTACATCCACTGGGCCACCCGCCAGTTCCACCCGCAGGTCGCCTTCGGCGCCCGGGCGACGGAGATCGCCGTGGCCGAGACCGACGGCACTCCCGAGTACGTGGTGACCTGCGCCGACGGCTCACGGCGGCGGGCCCGCTCCCTGGTGGTGGGCACCGGGCGCACCCCGTTCGTGCCCCAGCCGTTCGCCGGCCTCGACTCCCCCCGGGTGTGCCACCTGACCCGGTACCTGCACACCGTGCGGGACCTGGACGAGCCCCCGCGGTCGATCGCCGTCATCGGCGGCAGCCAGAGCGCCGTCGAGATCGTCCTCGACCTCGCGCACCGCTTCCCGCAGGCACGCATCGTCAACTACGTCCGGAAGTTCGGGCTGCGGCTCAAGGACACCAGCCCGTTCAGCGAAGAGGGCTTCTTCCCCGCGTTCACGGACTACTACTACCGGGCGAGCCGGGCGAGCAAGAACGAACTCGACGCGTACATGCGCCCCACCAACTACTCGTCGACCGACGCCGACGTCCTGCACCACCTGTACGCGCTGATATACGAACAGCGCCTGGACGGCGACCAGCGGGTATTCGTCCGCGGCAACAGCGAGGTGCGGACCGCGGACGCGGACGGCACGGGCGTACGCCTCAAGGTGGAGGAGGTCCACACCAAGGACGTCTCCACGGACCACGCGGACCTGGTGATCCTCGCGACCGGGTTCCGCGACCTCGGGCCGCACCAGGGCCAGGAGGCGTACCCGGCGCTGCTGTCCCAAGTGATCGACCGGTTCCAGTTCGACGACGACGGCTACCTGGTCGTCGAACCCGACTACCGGCTGCGGCCCCGCACCGACGGCACACCCCCGCTGTTCCTCAACGGGCTGTGCGAGTCCAGCCACGGCATCGGCGACGCGGGATCGTTCAGCCTGCTGTCGCTGCGTGCCGCGACGATCCTGGACGGCCTGCGCAAGCAGGGGGTCGTGTGACCACCGCGGGCCGGCCGGTCCCGGCACGCAAGGAGCGAGCCCGATGACCCCGGCACGGCGCGGCGACGCGCACGGCACGGTAACCGGGCTCCCCGATCCCGCCGGCTTTCCCGAGCGGGAGTCCGAAGCGGCGTTTGACAAGGCAGGCATCTGATGACGACTGACGACTGGCGGAACGCGACCATCACCGACCTGTTCGACGAGCAGGTGCGTCGCCGCCCCGAGGCGACCGCGCTGCGCTTCGACGGCGTCGACATGAGCTATGCGGAACTCGACCGGCGGGCCGATGAACTCGCCCGGCACCTGCGCGCGCTCGGCGTCGGAACCGAGAGCGTGGTCGGCCTGTTCGTCGAGCGCTCCTTCGAGATGATCATCGCGCTCGTCGGCATCCTGAAGGCGGGCGGCGCGTACCTGCCCGTGCACCAGAACGAACCCCCCGACCGGTTCCGGTACATGCTGGAGCAGGCCCAGGCCCGCGTCCTGCTGACCCACGACCGGCTGGCCGACCGGGTGCCCGAGATCGACGGCACCGTGGTCAACCTCGACCACCCGTGGCAGACGGCCCCCGCCCAGGGGCCCGTCGAGCCCGGCACCGGCCCCGACAATCTGGCCTACATCTGCTACACCTCCGGCTCCACCGGCATGCCCAAGGGCGTCGCCGTCCGCCACCGCGGCGTGGTCCGCCTGGTCCAGGACGGCGACTACGCCTCACTGACCGCGGACGAGACCTTCCTGCAGTTCTGCTCGCTGCGCTTCGACCCTTCCGCCTTCGAGATCTGGGGATCGCTGCTCAACGGAGCCAAGCTGGTCGTCTATCCGCCGGGCACGGTGGCGATGCACGAACTGGCCGCGTTCCTGGAGAAGGAACGCATCACCACGCTGTGGCTGACCACCGGCCTGTTCCACCGCCTGGTCGACGACCACCTCGACAGCATGGCCGGCCTGCGCCAGATGCTCGGCGGCGGCGAACCGCTGTCCCCGCTGCACATGAACACCCTGCGCCGGGCCTACCCGGACCTGCTGATCGTCAACGGCTACGGCCCCACCGAGGACACCTGCTTCACCTCCTGCCACGTCATCACCGACGAGATCGGCGACAGCGTCCCGATCGGCCGCGCGGTCACCGACACCCGCCTGTACGTCCTGGACGAGAACCTGCAGCCCGTCCCCGACGGCGAGTGGGGCCTGCTGTACACCAGCGGCAGCGGTGTGGCCCGCGGCTACGTGGGACGCCCGGCGCTCACCGCCGAGCGGTTCGTGCCCGACCCGTTCGTCCCCGGCGAGCGGATGTACAGCATCGGCGACGTGGTCCGGCTCGGCGCCGACGGCGCCCTGGAGTTCCGCGGCCGCATCGACGACCAGGTCAAGGTCGACGGCTACCGGATCGAGCCCGGCGAGATCGCGGCCGCCCTGTCCGGCCTGCCGGACCTGAAGGAGGCCGTCGTACTGGCCCGCGACGACGTCATGCCCGGACGCAAGGTCCTGGTGGCGTACGTCGTCCCCAACGGCCCCGCTGAAGGCCTCGTACCGAGGCTGCGCCTGGCCCTGCACCACCGGCTGCCCCGGTACATGCACCCGTCCGTCATCATCGTCATGGACGCCTTCCCGCTGACGCTGGGCTCCAAGACGGACCGGCGGGCCCTGCCGGCCCCCACGCACCTGCCGCGGACCGCGGACACGCCCTACGCCGCCCCGCGCACCCCCCTCGAGGAACTGCTGGCGGACCTGCTGGCCGACGCGCTCGCCCTCCAGGAGATCGGCATCGACGACGAGTTCTTCGAGATCGGCGGCAACTCGCTGATGGCCATGGACCTCCTCGCCCGCATCCGGACCGTGCTCCACGTGGACCTGCCGGCGGCCGAGTTCTTCGAGGCCGCCACCGTCGCCGGACTGGCCGAACTGGTCGAGCGTCACGCCCCCGGCCTGCCCTCCTTCGGCGAAGCGGACACCCAGCCGTCCCCGGCAGCGGCCCGGCGGCCGGTGCCCGCGCAGGCGGGCGGGCCTCTTGGCTGACATGAGGTCCTTCCGGGACGCGGTCATGGACTGGGCGGCGGGCGGCTCCGGCGACCTGGCGCACGAACTGGCCACGCTGCTGCCCGTCCAGGGAGCCGTCCTGCTCGAAGGCCCGAGCGACGTCGCCGCCGTCGAGGCACTGGCGGAGGGCTACGGCCGCGACCTGGCGGCGGAGGCGGTCTGCGTCCTGCCGATGGGCGGCGCGATGAACGTGACCCGCTTCGTCGACCGCCTCGGGCCGGACGGCCTGGACCTGCAGCTGACGGGCCTGTGCGACGAACGGGAACGCGGCTACTACGCCCGCGCCTGGGCGCGGGCCGGGCTGCCGCCGCACTTCTTCGTGTGCGACGCGGACCTGGAGGATGAACTCATCCGCGCCCTGGGCGTGGAACGGGTGACCGAACTCATCCGGCAGCAGGGCGACCTGCGCCCCCTGCAGATCTTCCTGTCCCAGCCCGCGCAGCGCGGCCGCAGCCCGCAGCAGCAGCTGCGGCGCTTCCTCGGCACCAAGAAAGGACGCAAGATCCACTACGGCCGGGTGCTGGTCGACGCGCTCCCGCACGAACGCGTCCCCGCGCCCCTGGCGGACCTGCTCGACTTCGTCTGACCCCGCTGCCCGACGGCGGGCGGCCGGCTCGCAGGCCGGCGGCCGCCCGCCGGACCGCCCATGCGCACCACCGACCCGTCCCCACGGCCGACCGGCCCGTCCACCCGAGGAACCGAGCCCCGCCATGCCCTCACCGCACCCGGCCCCTCCGCCCAGCAGCGGCCCGCCCCCACAGCACCCCGCGCCCGTGCCGCCGCCCCCCTCGGCCCGCAGGACCGCACAGGCCGCGCTGGAGATCGTCGCCGAGGTGCTCCGCGTGCCCGGGGCCGACGGCACCGAAAGCTTCTACGACCTCGGCGGAACCTCCCTGCAGGCCATGCGGATCTGCGCCCGGCTCGCCAAGGACCTGCACCTGCACGCCTCGCCCGAGGACCTGTTCGAGGCTGACACCCTCACCGCCTTCACCGCCGGGCTCACCCCCACCGCCGGGCCCACGTCCACCGCCGGACCCCCTCGCGGCCCGGACAGCACCCCCGCACCCGCCGCCCGGCACACACCCACCGCACCTCACCCCGCCGCCCGGCGCTCCCTGCACGCCGCCGTCACCCACCAGGCACGCCTGCGCCCCACCGCCCTCGCACTGATCCACGGCGACGAACGCGTCGACTACGCCACCCTCGACGCCGCATCGGACACCTACGCCGGGGAGCTGGCCGGGGCCGGAGTGCACCCCGGCGCCGTCGTACCGGTCCTGCTGCCCCGCTCACCCCGGCTCGTCGCCGTACTGCTGGCCGTCCTCAAGTGCGGCGCCTCCTACGCCGCCCTGGACCCGCGCTGGCCCGCCCCGCGGATCCACGACGTCGTCTCCCGCCTGCACGCCCCCCTGACGGTGGCCGAGCAAGACATACCGCACGCCTGGGCCCCACCCGCCGAGACCCTGCGGCAGGCAGCGGCCCGGCGCATCGCCCCGCCCGGCGTGACCGCCGCCCCGGACGATGCCGCCACCGTCTTCTTCACCTCCGGCACCACCGGCGTCCCCAAGGGCGTCCTGTCACCCCACCGTGCGACCACCCGCCTCTTTCCCCCCGACGGCGCCACGTTCGCCGACTTCGGCCCCGGACGGGTGGTCCTGCAGGCGGCCCCGGCCCCCTGGGACGCCTTCAGCCTGGAGCTGTGGGGCCCGCTGACCAGCGGCGGCACCTGCGCCATCGCCCCCGGCGACCACCTCCTCCCGGACACCCTCACCGACCTCGTCGCCAGGGCCGGCGTGGACACCGTGTGGCTGACCTCGGCCCTGTTCAACCTCTTCGTGGACGAGGACACCCCCGACCGCCCCTGCTTCGCCGGGATCCGGCAGGTCCTCACCGGCGGCGAACGGATGTCGCCCGCACACGCCGGCCGCTTCCTGGCCCGCCACCCCGGCACCGTACTGATCAACGGCTACGGACCGGTGGAGAGCTGCGTGTTCGCCACCACCCACCGGGTCACCGCCGCCGACTGCGCCCGCCCCGACGGCGTCCCCGTCGGCGTGCCGGTACCGGGCACGACCGTGCACATCCTCGACGGCGACCGCCCGGCCGCACCCGGCGAGCCGGGCGAGATCTGCCTGGCCGGCGACGGCCTGGCCCTCGGCTACCTGGACGACGCCGAGGCCACCGCCGCGTCCTTCACCACCCACCTCCTCGACGGCACCCCCCTGCGCCTGTACCGGACCGGCGACCTGGGCGTCATGGACACCGACGGGACACTGCACTTCCGCGGCCGGACCGACCGGCAGGTGAAGATCGCCGGCCACCGCGTCGAGCCGGACGAGATCGAGACCGTCGCCCGCCGCGTCCCCGGCGTCCGCGACGCGGCCGTCGTCCCGGTCCCGGCGCCGGCGGGCGGCTACGAACGCCTCGCGCTGTTCTACACCTCGAACGACCGGGACGACCCGTCCCACCCGGCCGTGGTGCGCCGTGCCCTGGCCGCCAGGCTCCCCGGCCCCCTGGTGCCCCGCACCGTCCGGCGCTGCGCGTCCCTGCCCACCACGGCCAACGGAAAACTCGACCGCCGCGCCCTGCCCGCCTGGCTCTGACCGAGGACCGCCCGCCATGCCGCACACCAGCCACCCCAGCTACCCGATGACCGGCGAACAGGAGTCGATCTGGCTCAACGACCAGTTCCAGGACGGCACTTCCCGCTACCTGGAGTCCTGGACGTACCGGCTGCGCGGCGCCCCCGTCGAACCGGCCGCCGTACAGGCCGCGCTGGACGGCATCGTCGCCCGGCACGAAGCCCTGCGCAGCCGCCTGCATCTCGACGGTGCACAGCCGCGCCAGACGGTCCTCCCGCCGGCCCCGGTCGAGCTGGAGATCCGCCGCGTCACCCCCGCACAGCTGCCCGCCGCCCTGACCGAAGCAGCCACCCGGCCGGTGGCCCTGCACCGGCCGCCGCTGCTGCGGGCGACCCTGCTCCAACTGGACACCCGCACCGGCGGCAGCGACGCCGTCCTCGTCGTGGCCGTCCACCACGCGGTCGTCGACGGCTGGTGCTGGAGCGTGCTGGACACCGAGTTCAGCGCCCTCTACCGGGCCGCCCTGGACGGCTCCGACCCCCAACTGCCCGAGCTGCCCGTGCAGTTCGGCCCGTACGCCCAAACACGCCCCGCCCCCAGCCGCGCCTCCCTGGAGTACTGGCGGCGCACGCTGGCCGGAGCACCGGAGCAGTCGACGTTCCCCACCGACCGGCCCCGGCCCGCCGTGCTCGGCACCGGCGGCGACCGGGTGGAGTTCACCCTGGAGCCCGGCCTGGTCACCGGGGTGCGCGCACTGGCCCGCCGGGCCCGCACCACCCCCTTCACCGTGCTGGCCACCGCCCTGGGCGCGCTGCTGGCCCGGACCTCGGGCCGGCAGGACGTGGTCATCGGCACTCCCGTCTCCCGGCGGGACGACGAACGCCTCGAACCGATGCTGGCCTGCCTCACCGACGTCATGCCGCTGCGCCAGCACCTGGACCCCACCGCCTCCTTCGCCGAGCTCACGGCCCGGACCAAGGCCGCGGTGTGGGCCGCCGTCCGCCACCGCGACGTTCCCCACTCCCACCTGGTCCGCGACCTGAAGACGGCGCGCTCCACCGGCCGCTTCCCGCTCTTCCAGGTGGTGTTCGGCCTCGACGACGCCCCCGCCCCGGCCCTGGACCTGCCCGGCATCACCGCCGAGCGGCTGTACGTGCACGGGGGCACGGCCAAGTACGACGTCTTCCTCCACATGGTCCCCGAGGCGGACGGCCTCCACGGCTACTGGGAGTTCTCCACCGACCTCTTCGACCGCGCCACCGCCCAGCGGCTGACCGCCCGTCTCACCACGCTGCTGGCCTCCGCCGTCGCCCACCCCGACCGGCCACTGGCCGAGCTGGACGTCCTTCCCCCCGAGGAACACGCCCTCCTCCGGCAGTGGACGCACGGCCCGCCGCCCGCCGCCGACCGCCCGCTCGCCCACGAGGCCGTCGCCGCCCAGGCACGCCGCACCCCCCACGCCCCCGCCCTCGTCCACCGGGACCGGACGCTCACCTACGCCCAGCTGGACGCGGCCGCCACGAACGTCGCCGCCCACCTCGTGGCCCGGGGCGCGGCGCGGCAGCCCGTCGGGATCTGCCTGCGCCGCTCACCGCACCTGGCCGTCGCCGTCCTCGGCGTGCTCAAGGCGGGCGGCTGCTGCCTGCCGCTCGACCCCGACTACCCCGCCGACCGCCTCGCCTTCATGGCCGCCGACAGCCGGATCACCACCGTGCTCACCCAGCGCGACCTGGCGCACCTCGTCGACGCCGAGCCGGTCGTCGTGGACGACCTGCCGCCCGCCCCCGCCGTGGCGCTGCCCGCGGCGGACCCGGACGACCTCGGCTACCTGATCTACACCTCCGGATCGACCGGCCGGCCCAAGGGCGTGGCCATGCCGCACCGCTCCCTGGCCAACCTGCTGGCCTGGCAGCGCACCCGGTCCGCCGCGGCCACCGGCACCCGCACCCTGCAGTTCGCCCCGCTCGGCTTCGACGTGGCCTTCCAGGAACTGTTCAGCACCTGGGCGACCGGCGGCACCCTGGTCATGACCGACGACGGGACCCGCCGCGACCCGGCCCGCCTCCTCGGCCTCCTGGCCGCCGAACGGGTGGAGCGGCTCTTCCTGCCGTTCGTCGCCCTGCAGCAACTCGCCGAGTACGCCTGCGCCACCGGCCGGACACTGCCGCGGCTGCGCGAGGTGGCCACCGCGGGCGAGCAGCTCTTCGCCACCCCCGCCCTGCGCGAGTTCTTCCGCTCACACGCGCCCGACGCGGTGCTGGACAACCAGTACGGCCCCTCCGAGACCCACGTCGTCACCGCCGAGCGCCTCGCCGAGGACCCGGCCTCCTGGCCGGACCTGCCGCCCATCGGCCGCCCCGTCGCGGGCACGCGGATATCCGTCCTCGACGAGGCGCTGCGCCCGGTGCCGCCCGGCACCCCGGGCGAACTGTGCGTCGCCGGCCCCGCACTGGCCGACGGCTACCTGGGCCACCCCGGCCTGACCGCCGAGAAGTTCGTCCTGCGCGACGGTGTGCGGCTCTACCGCACCGGCGACCTCGTCCGGCACCTTCCCGACGGCCGCCTGCAGTACCTGGGCCGCCGGGACGACCAGGTCAAGATCCGCGGCCACCGGGTGGAGACCGGCGAGATCGAGGCCGTCCTGCGGGCGTTGCCCGCGGTGGCCGACGCCGCCGTGGTGGCGCAGGAGACCCCCGCCGGGCGCCGCCTGGTCGCCCACTACCTCACGGCCACCGACGACGCGGCGAACCCGCCCCGGCCCGCCGCGGTCCGGCAGGCGCTGGCCGAACGCCTCCCCGACCACATGGTCCCGGCCGCCGTGCTGCAACTGGAGCGCTTCCCCCTCACCCCCAGCGGAAAACTGGACCGCGCCGCCCTGCCCCGCCCCGAGCACCCGGACACCCGGCCGCCCACCCCCTGCGATCCGCCCACCACCGCCACCGAGCGCCGGATCGCCCGGATCTGGAGCGACCTGCTGGACATCCCCCGCATCGGCGTCCGGGACGACTTCTTCGCCCTGGGCGGCCACTCCCTGCTGGCCACCCGACTCGTACTCAGGATCCAGGAGGAACTGGGCACGCGGATCCCGCCCGGCGCGGTCTCCGCCTCCGCGACGGTCGCCCGGCTGGCCGCCCTGGTCGACGGCAACACCACCGCCCCGGCCCTCGACCTGCCCGCCGAGACCGACCTGCCCGCCGACATCGTCCCGGCACCGGACCCGGCCCCCGCCGCCCCCACCCCGGCACACGTCCTGCTCACCGGAGCCACCGGCTTCCTGGGCGCCTTCACCCTGCGCGCCCTGCTGGACCGCACCGACGCCACCGTGCACTGCCTGGTCCGCGGCACCGACCCCGAGCACGCCGGCAAACGGCTGCGCGGCGCCCTGGAGAACCACGGGCTGTGGGACGAACGCTGCACCCGCCGCGTCACCGTCGTCCACGGCGATCTGGCCCGGCCGTCGCTGGGCCTGTCCGAGGACGCCTTCGACCGCCTCGCCCGCACCGTGGACGCGGTGCACCACGTGGGCGCGGCGGTCAACCTCGTCTCCTCCTACCGACAGCTCAAGGCGGCGACCGTCGACGGCACCACCGAGATCCTCCGGCTGGCCGCGCGCCACCGCACCGTCCCCGTCCACCACGTCTCCACCGTGGGCGTGTACGCGGGCACCGCCCCGCACCCGATCGGCCCGGAGCACCCGACGGGACCGCCCGAGGCGCTGGAACACGGATACACCCAGAGCAAATGGGTGGCCGAAGGCCTCGTCGAACAAGCCCGACGGCGCGGACTGCCCGTCACCATGTACCGGCCGACCCGCATCACCGGCCACAGCCGCACCGGCGCCTGCCAGACGGGCGACTACCTGTGGCTGATGCTCAAGGGCTGCGTCCAGGCCCAGGCCGCACCCGCCCGGGTGGACACCGCCTTCGACCTGGCACCGGTGGACTACGTCGCCGACGCCCTGGTGGCGCTGTCCCTGCTCCCGGGCACCGCCGGCCGGACCTTCCACCTCGCCGCAGGCCGGCGCCTGCGCCTGGAGACGGCACTGGACTGGCTGCGCACCATGGGCCACCGCCTGCCGGAAGTCTCCCCGCAGGCATGGCTGGACCGGATCGGCACGGACCCCGGCAACGCGGCGTACCCGCTCCTCGGCACACTGGCCGCCGAACTGACCGGCGCCGGATCGGAAGGCGGTCTCGCCTTCGACCCCACGGCCACCGACGCCGCACTGGCCGCGACGGACGTACGGCGCCCCGCGCCCGGGACCGACCGGAAACGGTTCGCCCTCAATGTCGCCCACTTCACCGCAACGGGCTGGCTCCCGGAACCCGGCGAGGCGCGAGTCCGTGACAGCGGCGGGGGACAGGAACATGACTGACGGAGGGTCAACACCAGCCGGACGAGCGGCGAGAGCCCGTCACTCCGCGGTCTCCGGCCGCCGGAATCGATCGATCACAGGGCCAGGCGCCCCGAGCACTGGCATAGTTGAGGCCATGGGGGAATTTGTGGAGTTCACCTTCGACGACGGCCAGAGGGTGCTGCTGGAGGTCTTTCCCAGTCCGCTGGCCGACTCCGCCGCAGCCGGCGCGGCGCCCGGGTCCGCGCCGCTCGTGCCCGTTGCGGGCGAGGGCGGCGGACGGGTGGCGCGTGCGGCCCGCGGTGCGCTGCGGCAGGTACTGCAGCCGCTGGTCCCCGTGCTGCAGTCGGTCCACGAAACGGTGTCCGCCATGGAGCGACGGCCCCACCAGCTCACCGTGGACCTGGGCGTCAAGGTGGGCAACGACCTGACGCTCGGCATCGTCGCCAACAAGGGCGAGGCCAGCCTCACCGTGTCCGCGACCTGGAACCTCGAAGAAGCTCCCGCGCCGACGGAGTAACCGTGCACCGGCAGCACCGCGACGACCCGGACGGGCGTGTCCGCCAGGCCTGGGCCACCATCCACACCCGTGGCGTCACCGGGACGGGCCTGGGGGCGGGCGTGATCGTCGCGGACGGATTCCTGCTGACCTGCGCCCATGTGATCAACGCGGCTCTCGGCCGGGACAAGATGGCGCCCACCGCGCCGACCGCGGCGGAGATGCTCCGCATCGCGGCGTCCTTCCCGTGCCTCGGCAGCGAGCAGCACCCGGTGGAACTGGCCGGCTGGCTGGCCCCCAAGCCCTGCAACGGGCAGTGGTGGGACGGCGACCTCGCCCTGCTGAGGGCCGACCTCCGGGACCCCGCTCTCAGCCCGGTGCCCGTGCGCGAGACACCCGGCCGCAGACTGTCGACCTGGTACGCCCACGGAGCCCCGC
This sequence comes from Streptomyces griseicoloratus, assembly GCF_014534645.1. GTDB lineage: Bacteria > Actinomycetota > Actinomycetes > Streptomycetales > Streptomycetaceae > Streptomyces > Streptomyces griseicoloratus. The sequence continues at coordinate 304,632 of NZ_JACVQF010000187.1, read as the reverse complement.
GCTCGCTCGTGGACGTCTACGTACAGGCCACCATGGGCCCCTGGTACATCCTGGACCCGGGGTACGCCCCGCTGGAGATCGAGCCCGGCCACAGCGGAGCACCCCTGTGGGACCGGGAACGCGGCTGCGTGACGGGCCTGGTGGTGTCCACCGAACCCGACCGGCCCCGCTCGTACGCCATCAGGGCCTCCCGGATGGTGAAGCTGCTCCACGACGCGGGTGTGCTCCCCGCCGCGGCCGCGGCGCCTGCCGACGCCAGGACACGAGCCCGGCGCCGTGAGATGGCCGACGCCCTCGACGCACTCCCCGACGGCAAACTGGAGCGTTGCGCGGGCCGGGTCGGCAGCGCCCTCGGCCTCTCCTGGACCCCGGACACCGGTGCGGAACTCGTCGACGCGGCCCTGAGCCACCCCCGGGGCGTACCGGCCCTCCTCAGCGCGCTCACCGCGTTCGAGGCAGTGGCCCTGCGGGTCCGGGAGGCCGCCGCGAAGCTCGGCCCGGTGCGCCTGCTCACCCAGGACGAGTACGACGACCTCGAGGACCTGCTCGGCCCGGACCCGTACCAGGAAGTGCGCGCGGCGGCCCGCCGTGCCGTGCCGCACCTGTCCTTCGCCCACGCCGGGCAGGCCGGCATCGGGGCGCTGGTGGAGGACCTGGAGGACCGCGCGAGCGAACCCGGCGTCGTGCCGCCCCTGATCCAGGTGGTCGAGGAGGTGGCCGCGTCCCGGCGGGACGGCGGGGACCTCCTGCGGGAATGGTCGCAGGGCGTCGCCACCCGGCTGGGCGTCAGCCCGGACGCCATGGCGCAGTGCCGCTGGTCCGCCAAGTCCCGCGCAGCCGCCCTGACCGCGCAGCCGGTGCTGCGCGTGTGGCTCTGGCCGCAGCCCGACGCCGACGCCTTCCACTACGACATCCGCCTCTACGACCACGACGCACACGAGGAGCCGGCGAGGACCTGGACGGACGGAGACGCCCTGCGCGACCGCGACGAACTGTGTGCCGCGCTCTCCGACGCCGTCGACGACCTCGACCAGTACGAGGAGTCCACAGGCGTGGAGTTCCTGCTGGAGGAGGGCTTCTTCCACCTGCCGGTGGACCGCCTGCCCACCCGCGCCGGCTCCCTGGGAACGCGGCCCATCGGGCTGGACAGGGCGGTGGTCCTGCGCGGGCAGAACGTACCGCGCAGCGGCGCCCGCAAAGCCCGCTGGGAACGCGGCCGCAGCACCGTGGCCGAACCCTACGTCGTGCACGAGCTGCGGGCGGCGGACGGCACCCTGTCGAAGCGGAGCGAGATCGCCTGCGTCATCGCCTGCTGTCCGCCCGACCAGCGCGACGGCACCCTGGCCCTGTGCCGCCACCTGGGCGTACCCGTGGTCCTGTGGCACCGGGCCGCCCACGGCCCCGACGCGGCCGAGCAGCTGCGGGCCGTCGTCCACGACGACTGGCCGCACAGCCTGCGCGAACAGGTCAGACAGCGGCGCGCCGAAGCACTCCACGACAGCCTGCACATGGGCGCTCATCTGGCCCTGCTGTGGGAGGACCCGGGCTGGTCACCGCCCCGGCGACGGCTGGCCAACCCGACCAGGCGGGAAGGAGGCGCCGCGTGAACAGCGGACGCCCGCAGGAACGGCTCTTCCGCGGTGGCGGCGGCACCTACGACGACTCGGTACCGCTGCCCGAACCCCCGCCGTGGCGACGGCCGCGGCAGGACGACGAGCCCGAGCGGCCGCGGCCGTACCTGATCGGCGACCAGGAGGTGGAGGTGGTCAACGCCGCCCTGCGCCTGCGCCGCCCCCTGCTGGTCACCGGCTCTCCCGGCACCGGCAAGTCGTCGCTCGCGCACGCCGTGGCGGCGGAACTCGGACTCGGGCCGGTCCTGGTCTGGCCGGTGAACACCCGCGCCACCCTCACCGACGCCCTCTACCGCTACGACGCGATCGGACGGCTCCGTGAGCAGCGCGACGGCACGGACGACATCGGCAGTTTTGTACGCCTGGGCCCCCTGGGGACCGCGCTGGCCACCCGGCACGAGGGACGACCGCGGCTGCTGCTGATCGACGAGCTGGACAAGAGCGACCTGGACCTGCCCAACGACCTGCTCTTCGTGCTGGAGGAAGGCGAGTTCACCATCCCCGAACTGGCCCGCCTGCCCGAGGAACAGGCCGAGGTCGCCGTCCACGTACAGGGCTCGCAGGAGAAGGTGCGGGTGCGGCAGGGCACCGTCCGCTGCCGGGACTTCCCCTTCGTCGTCATCACCAGCAACGGCGAACGGGAGTTCCCCGCGGCCTTCCTGCGCCGCTGCGTCCGGCTGGAACTGCCGGAGCCCGGCCCCGAACAGCTCGAAGGCATCGTGCGGGCGCACTTCGCCCAGGACCTGCCGCAGCTCCAGGCGCAATGGCCCCGGGTCCGGGAACTCATCCGCACCTTCACCGACCGGCGCAACCTCGGCGGCCTCGCCACCGACCAACTGCTGCACGCCGTCCACCTGCTCCAGCAGGGCGTCCACCCCGAGGCCGGGCACCTCAGGGAGGCGGTGCTGCGTGAGCTCAGAAGCGGCGGATCCCGGTGAGCCGGACGAACTCTGGGCCGCACGCCTGCACGCCGCGCTGCGCAGCGCCGGAGCGGAACTCTCGCCGAGGGAGCTGAGCGACGCCCTCTGGCTCGCCCTGCACGCCCCACCGAGCCCGGCCGACGCCGCCGTGACGGAACCCGCCGCGGCGCCCCGCTCCCGGCCCGTACCCGCCTCCGTCCCGCAGCCGCGGCCCGGGGAACGGAACACCGGGCAGAGCGCCCCGGGCGACGTACGGCGACCGGTCTACGCGTTCACCCGCACCCGCGACGGCGGCGCCCCCGGCGCGCCGCTGCGCATCCCCGGAGTCCGGGGCCTGCGCCATCCGCTGGGCATCGTCCGCGGTCTGCGCGCGCTCAAGCGCACAGTGCCGTCCCCGCACCGGCAGGAACTGGACGAGACCGCCACCGCCGAGGCCATCGCCGACAGCGGCGTCCTCGACGCCGTGCTCCGCCCCGCCCGGGACCGCTGGCTCCGCCTCCTGCTGGCCGTGGACGACGGCCCGTCCATGCGGGTGTGGCGCGACACGCTCGGCGAACTGGCCGACGCACTCACCGGCTCGGGAATCTTCCGGTCCGTCCGCGTGAGCCCGCTCGACGCCTCCGCCCTCCTCACCGGCGACCCGACCGTCGTGCTCGCCGTGACCGACGGGGTCGCCGACCACTGGTACGACGGATCCGCCCACCGGCGGCTGGCCGCCCTGGCCCGCAGAGCACCCACCGCCGTACTCCACCTGCTCCCGACCCGGCTGTGGAGCGGGACCGGGCTGGCAGCCGAACCCGCGGTCGTCCGGACGACCGGCCCCGCACCGCCCAACACTCTGCTCGCCGTCGACGAGCCCCCGCCCCCGGCCGAGCCGGCCCCCCGGCCCGCACTGCCCGTGCCCGTGCTCGAACTGGAGGAGCTGAGCCTGCGGCCCTGGGCCGCCCTGATCGCCTCGCACGGCGGGACGACCGCGCTGCGCGTCATCGACGCGCACAGCCCTCCCGCCCCGGGATCCGACAGCGACGGACGCTCCGGCGGCGACACCACCGGTGACACCGGCACCGCCACCGACCGCGTACGCACGTTCCGGGCGACGGCCTCCCCGCCCGCCTACGAACTGGCCGGCCACCTGGCGGCCGTCGACCCGCTGACACTGCCCGTCATGCGGCTGGTCCAGGCCGCCGCCCTGCCCGACAGCACCCCCGTCTGCCTGACGGAGGTCATGCTGAGCGGCCTCATGCACGTGGACGCCCCGCTCGACGGCCACGACGTCTTCGCCTTCTCGCCGGACGTGCGCGCCGTGCTCCGCACGGTGGTCAGAGCCGGTTCGGCGCAGCGCACGGTCGACGCCGTGAGCGACTTCATCATCCCGCGGCTCGGCCGTACCCCGGACTTCCCCGCGGTCATCGCAGACCGGACGGGAACGCTCAGTCTGCCCAGGGGAGGGGAGCCGCTCGCCGAGCTGGTGCCCGCCGGCCGGCCGTACGGCCAGGACGGTCCCGGGGGCGCGGGCCGGGGTGCGCAGCCGTTGCCGCCGGGCACGCACAACCTGCCCGAGCGCCGCGCCGTGCGGTGGCTGCCCGCACTCCAGCGCGATGTGGACTGGGTGGAAGAGACACTGGCCGGCCGCAGCGCCTTCGGTGCGGTGGTGCTCTGCGGGCCCGCCGGGTCGGACAAGACCACCGTCGTGCTGGAGTACGCCTACCGTCACCTGCGGGACCACACCTTGGTGTGGTGGATCGACGCGCGCGAGCCGGACGGTGTGGACAACGGCATCGCGAGCATCGCGCACGCCCTGTTCCCGGTGCCCGCCTCCGGCCGGGCGGGCACCGACGCCACCGAACGCGCCCTGCGGTGGCTCGAGTCCCACCCCGGCTGGCTGCTCGTCCTCGACCACGTCACGGACGCCGCGGAGGCGACCGGTCTCCGGGACCGCATCGGGGCGTACGGGCACCTCCTGGTGACCGCACGCAGCCACCCCCGGCAATGGACCGCGCTTCCGGTACGCGACCTGACGTCCGCCCACCGCGCCCGGCACGACCCCCTCACCGGCCTGAGGGACGGGCCCACGCTCCGCGCACAGCTGTCCGGCCTGCTGTGCGCCGACCCGCGCACGGACGACGAACCCCACCACACGCACCTGGGTGCCCCCTCGGAGGATCCGGACACCGGACAGCGGGGCCTGGCCATGGTCCTGTGCTCCCTCGATGGATGGGAGACCGTCAACGACCGGTTCGGACGCGCCGCCGGCGACGCCGTTCTCGTCGAGGTCGCCCGCCGGCTGCGCGAGGCCGTACGGGACGACGACACCGTCGCCCGGGTCGGCGGCGACGAGTTCGCGGTCCTCGCGGGCGGGCTGGACCGGGCCGAGGCCGCCAACCTCGCCGTACGCCTGCGCAACGAGATCATCGCGCCGATCCCGGCGGAGGGACGGGCCGTCAGGGTCGGTGCCTCCACCGGCATCGCATGGGCGCAGTGCGGCACGTCCCCGGAGCAGATCATCGGCTCCGCCCGCGGGGGAGACCTGAGGCGTGCGCGGAGCCTGAACCTGCTGCTGCGCCTGACCGACGTCCTGTGCACACTGACGTGCATGGAGGAGGCCCGGGACCGGGCGTCGTTCGCTTCCGTCCTCGCGGGGCAGCTGGGCCGCCCGGTCGACCTGCGGGGCGTCAGACAGCGCGAGGACGTCGTGACCCTGGTGCGTGCCGCGCTGGCGGTGGCGGACGGGGCGGACGCACTCGTCCGCGTCGTACGGCTCTTCGAAGGGGACGTGCCGAGCCGCGAGCTGCGGCGGCTCCTCGACGAGGCCGGCAGCCCCCCTGCCGACGCGTCCGGGGCACAGGCCGACGGACCGGGACGCGCACAGGGCTCCCTCGCACTGATGGCGGACCTGGTCGACGCCCTGTGCCGACTGACGGTCTTCCAGGAACGCGAGGGGCGTGCGCAGTTCGCCGCTCTGCTGGGGGACCTGCTGGGCCGTCCGGTGGAGCTACGCGGGGTCAGACAGCGCGAGGACGCCGTCACCCTGGTGCGTGCCGCGCTGAGCACGGCGGGCGGGGAGCAGGTCCTGGCCGACGTGGTGCGGATCCTCGAAGGGTCCCCGGCGGCCGACGAGGTGGTCGGCAGGATCATCGCCGCGCCCGGCCCCCCGGTGCCCCGGGTGCTCTCGGCCCAGGAGGAGGACGAGGCCCGGACCCGCCTGCGAGACGCCGCCGCCGAACTGCCCGCCGCCCGTCTGCGGGACGTCCTCGTCCACGAGCTGAGCGGTCTGCGCCTGCCCGCCGGCCTGTCACCCGAGCAGCTCTTCGCGTACACGCTGGAGCTGACCGCGCAGCCGGACGGTCTGCCCCCCGCCGTGCTGCTCGTCGAGTGCGCGGCCCGCCTCGTGCGATCGCCGGAGCACCGCTCCGCCCTGGCCGCCTGGTCCGGGACCTGGGCCGCGAACGCGGGACTGTCGGAGGCTCTGCGGCGCCGCCGGGCGGCGGCGAACCGTGCCTGACCGCCCGCGCCGGCCGGTGCTGCCGCGCGTCGGATGTCGGCAAGTCACCCGTCCACCTGCGGCCGGCGTGCTAGCTTCACACGCCGGGCAGGTGTACCGGCTCCGCGGGGAAGGTCGGTGAAGTCGTCAGCGGCATGGAGCAGTTCGAGAGCACGTCGGGTCTCGCCCTGCTGTCCGGTCTGGTCGAGGCACTGGGCGGTCTTTCCTGTATGGACGACGCGCAGGGGCGGCTGATGTTCGCCGAGGTGCTCGCGCAGCAGCTGGGCGTCCCGATCGACCTCCGCGGCGTACGGCTGCGTGAGGACGTCGTCTCGCTGGTCCGGACCGCGTTGAGCGTGCCCGGCGGCGAACGGGTGCTCGTGTCGGTCGTGGAGGTCTTCGAGGGAGCAGCGGCTTCGGACGAACTCGAGCGGCTGATCGCGCCCGCGGCCGGCCCGGCCGACCCGGCCCCGCACCGGTACGGCCCCCTGTCCCAGCGGGATGTGGCCACCGCCCGTGCCCTCCTGGACAAGGCGGAGGACGAACTGTCGTGGACCGGCCTGCGCGACGGGCTCGCGGACGAGACCGGCCTCGACCTCCCCATCGGTCTGTCCCCGGCACAACTTCTGTCACACGTACTGGAGTGGAACGTGCAGCCGGACGGGCTGCCGCCGGCCGTCCTGCTCATGGAGCACGCGGCCGCGACGGTGCGGTCCCCGGGCCGCCGCGGGGCCCTGTCCGCCTGGGCGGAGGACTGGGCGAGCAGATCCGGCCTGCTCGGCGAACTCGAACACCGGCGGACCGCTCGTGCCGGTACCCGAGGCGATCCCTCCATCCCGCGGTGCCTCCTGGTGGTGGTCGAGCCCGCCCGCGACGGCACCGGAGACATCACCGTCCGGCCCTGGATCAACACGGTCCCCGGTCACTGGAACCCCCTGCCCGCCGAGCCGGCGACGACCACCCTCGACGGCCTCGGCGCGGCGGTCGAACAGACACTGCGCCAGATGGCACGTCTGGCATCCCTGCCGCAGGAGCCGTCCACCGGCTTCGCGTCACCACCGCCGTACGTCGAGTTCGTCCTCCCCTACGACCTGCTCAACCACGATGTGGCCGGGCTGGCGTTCCGCACCGGAGACGGCAGGCCGCTGCCCCTCGGGCTGAAGTACGGCGTGCACCTGCGCAGCCTGGAGCGCATGCGCAGCGACGACGCCCTGGTCCGGCACCAGTGGCGCGAACGGTGGCGCACTCTGCAGACGCACGGAGTCAGCGTGTACGAATGGCAGCAGACCGACGCCCAGCGGCAGGCCGGGTGGCAGGCCGGTCTGGCAGGCGATCCCCGACGCACCGCGGCCGTGCTCGACGCGCCGGACGGGGGCGCGGCGATGGACGCTCTCAAGACGGCCATCGCGGAGGGCATCGGACTCGCGGTCTGGGACCGCCGAGGCCATTTCCCGCCCGAGCGCCGGGAGGTGGTCGGGGCCGTCTTCGCCGCCGTCCCGACGCCCGAGCAGATCCCCGTGGCCATTCACCGGCTCAGACGGCAGGCCGAACTCCGCGGTGAGGGCCCGCTCCTGCTGGGCAGGAGCATCGCCTTCTTCTGGGACGACCCCACCCGGCTCGTCGACGTCCAGGAGACCGACGCGGACGTCGACATGTTCACGATCGACAGCGAGGAGAGCGGGACATGAGCGGGACGACACCGACGGACGGGCGGACCTGGCGGGTGTTCCACGCCACCGGCTCTCTTCCTGACGGGGAACCCCGCCCCCTGCCGCAAGCGCCGCCCTGGCGCAGGTTCCTCGGCGGGCCGCCTCTTCCCCCGCCTCCCGACGACGAAGAGACCGCACGCCGCCGTCTCGGGCACGCGGACCCCGTGCCACAGCTCGACGAGGAGACCATCGACGTCGTCAACGCCGCCCTCGTGCTGCGCCGGCCCCTGCTCGTCAGCGGCCCGCCAGGGGTCGGCAAGTCCACGCTCGGCTACCTGATCGCCCGGGAACTGGGCCTCGGACGGGTACTGGAGTGGAACATCGTCAGCCGCACCACTTTGCGCGACGGCCTGTACGCGCACGACGCCCTCGGCCGCGCACAGGCCATCGCCGCCTGGCGGGCCGGCCACCAGCCGCCCCCGGGATACGCGGTGTCCGGTCCGGGCGACGACGGCCAGCCACTGCCCGCGCTGGGCGACTTCATCACCCTGGGACCCCTGGGAACCGCCCTGCTGCCCTACGCACGCCCGCGTGTCCTTCTCGTCGACGAACTCGACAAGAGCGACATCGACCTGCCCAACGACCTGCTGCACGTGCTGGAGAACGGCAGCTACGAGATTCCGGAACTGGTGCGCCATCCGGACGACACGGCCAGAGTGCACACCAGCGACCCGGGGCTGCACGCCGTGGTGCGTCACGGGCGGGTGGAGTGCCGGGAGTTCCCCGTCGTGGTGATCACCAGCAACGGTGAACGCGAGTTCCCGGCGGCCTTCCGCCGGCGCTGTCTGCCCCTGGAGATGAGGACTCCCACCCGGGCGCAGCTGCTCGCCATGGTGGAGAGCCACTTCAAGGCGCTGCCGTCGGACGCCGAGAACCTGATCGACATCTTCGTCGAACGGGTCCGGTCGGGCGGGACACACTCGCTGGACCAGTTGCTCAACGCGGTGCAGCTGACCACGGAGGGCGCCCTCCAGGCCGACGGCGCGCGACGCCATCTCATGGAGATGCTGCTGCGGGACCTGACGAAAGGCCGCTGATGAACGGCCTTCCCCGCGAGCGCCCGCCAGGACCGGAGGACCCGCCAGGACCGGAGGACCTGCCCGGGGCGGCAGCCGCCGAGCCGGCGGCGCTGCAGCCGGCACCGGCCGAGGGGGACCGGGCGGGAAACGCTCCGCACTGGCACGAGCTGGCCGACGCCTTGTGGCTGGCCGCCCACTGGAGCCGTGCCGGGCGCATCGCCCCGGAGCCGTCCGCCCCGGTGGACGACGACCGGGCGGCCGCCGGCCCGCCGCCGGCCGCCGCCCCGCCGCCCGATGCCCGCCGGCAGCCGGCAGGCGACGCCGCCGGTTCCAGTGCCGCGCCCACCGGACCGGCCCTCGAACCGGAAGGCCCGGTCCAAGTCCTCGTCGAGTCACCCCTCCTGCCCGCAACGCGAGTCCCGGGGCCCGGCCGGCCGGCCCAACGCTCCGCACTGCTCTCCCGCTCCCTGCACCGCCTCGGGCGGCGGGTGGAGTCCTCCCACGAGCTGCTGCTGGACGAGGAACTCACCGCCGAGCGGATGGTCGCCGACGAACTGTGGGTACCGTCGTTCAGGCCCGGACGGGACAGGGCCTTCAACCTGGTCGTCCTCGTCGACGACGGCCCCACGATGACCGTCTGGCAGCAGGAGACGGCCGCCCTGGCAACCGCCGCCGAGCACAGCGGTGCCTTCCGGTCCCTGCGCACCGTCCGGCTGGACATGCCCGGTGCCGGAGCCGGCGCACCGACGCTGCGCTGGAGCGCGGCAGGCAGGACCGCGGACCTGGGGGAGATCGTCGACGGCAGGCAGGACCGGATGTTCCTGGTCGTCACCGACGGCCTCGGACCCGGCTGGGCCGCCCCGGCCGCCGACCACCTGCTCCGGCTCCTGGGCCGGGCGGGCCCCACCGCCCTGCTCCACCTGCTGCCCCCGCACCTGCGGCGCCGCTCCTCCCTCCATCCCCACGACGCGGTACTGGAGTCAGGAGGATTCGGCGCCGCGAACCCGGGCCTCCTCCTCAGGCCGCCGCCCAGCGGACCGGATCCGCTGCGCCCCCTGCCGCCGGTCGGCCACGAGGCCCTGGTCGTGCCCGTACTGTCCATCAAACCCGGATCCCTCGCCGCATGGGCCGATCTGGTCGTCGGGGAACGAGGCGTACGCCGCGCCCTTCCGGCTGTGGTGGCCGGATCGCTGCACCAGGGGAAACCCGCGCCCGGACTGCGGCCCCCGCGGTTCCCCCGCGCCGCACACGACGCCGTACGCAGCTTCCTCAGGCTGGCCACGCCGTCCGCCCGCCGGCTCGCCGCCCACCTGGCGGCGGCCCCCTTCGAGTTCGAACTGATCCAGCAGCTGCGCGGCCGGATGATGCCGGACACCACGGCCGAGCACCTCGCGGAGATCTTCATGGGCGGGCTGATCGACTGGGACGACGCCGATACGGGCCGGCCCGAGTTCGCCGACGGCGTGCGCCAGGCGCTGCTCGCCACCACGACGCGGACGCAACTGGTCAGAGTCGTCAGCACCCTCGCGGAACTTCCCGCGGCGGGAGAACAGGGCGCCGCCTTGCGCGCGGCCCTGTACGACCCGCTGGGAACCGCGCTGCCCGACCCGGCGACCGCCCGGGGATGGCGCCGGCCCGAACTCGCGGTGATGCGGGCGCTGGGAGGCGTGCACGCGCAGCGGGCCCGCCGGATCCAGGCCGCCGGTGCCCCCGCAGACATGCCCGCGGTGACGGTCGCGAGTCCACCGCCGCCCACGGAGCAGCCCCGCACGGACGCGTCCGGCGGGCCGGCCGCCGAGGCCCCGGTGACGGCGTCGGGCACCGAGCAGCCGCCCGCGCCCGCCGTCACGGTGAACATTCCTCCACGGAACGCGCGGTTCGTGGGCCGACAGGCACAGCTCCAGACGCTGGCGGACCGCCTCGCGACCCAGGACATCGTGTGCCTGCTCCCGGACGCCCGCCACGGCTCCGGCGCCGTGGGCACCTCGGAGCTGGCCCTCGAATACGTCTACCGGCACGTGCGCGACTACGACCTGGTCTGCTGGATCCCCGCCGAGCGGAACGGACTCGTCCTCGCCGGCCTCGCCGACCTGGCGGTCAGGCTGGGCGCCGACGACACGGACCGCGGACCTCTCCCCGTCGACGCGGCCGTACCCGCCGTGCTCCAGGCACTGCGCACCGGCACGCCGTACCGCCGCTGGCTGCTGGTCTTCGACAACGCCGAGGACGTCGAGACGGTCCGCCGCCACCTGCCTGCCGGCGGACCCGGAAAAATACTCGTCACCTCCCGCAACCGCTCCTGGGAGCGGGCGGCCACCCCGGTGACGGTGGGCGTCCTCGAGCGCGAGGAGTCGGTCCTCCTGCTCCACAAGCACGCGTCCGCTCTTCCCGCCGAGGACGCCGACCGCCTCGCCGAGGCCCTGGGCGACCAGCCCCTCGCCCTGGAACAGGCGGGCGCCTGGCTGGAGGACACCGGGCTGGGGGCCGACGTCTATCTCGGGCTGCTCGAAGGGCAGCTCGCGGCCGCCGGCGCGCTCGGGGCGGATCCCGGACTGCCGGCCGCCCTGGCCGCGGCCTGGGAGGTGTCACTGGAGCGGCTCGGGCAGACACACCCCGACGCGCGCCGGCTGCTCGACCGCTGCGCGGCCATGGCCGCCGAACCGATCCCGCTGGACCTGTTGCACGCGGGCCGGTCCGCCGGTGACACGCCGGACGGCGACCGGCTGGACGACCCCGTGGAGCAGGCCCGTTCCGTCCGGGCCCTGGGCAGGCTCGCCCTGGCCAAGGCCGACCACCGGACCCGCACCCTGCGACTGCACCGGCTCCTGCACACGCTGCTGCCGGCCCGGATGACCACCGAGCAGCGCGAGCGGACACGCGAGAGCGTTCACTGGCTGCTGGCGGCGGCCAGGCCCGGCCCCCACACCGTGCCGCAGGAATGGTCCGCCTACTGGTCACTGCTGCCGCACGTACTCGCCTCGCAGGCGGTGACCAGCACCGACCCGCAGCTGCGCGCCCTCGTCCACGACACCGTGCTGTTCCTGCACCACCGCGGTGACCACGAAGGCGCAACCGCCCTCGGCGAGCAGGCCCGGGCCGCCTGGCTGACGGCCTCCGGCGAGGAGAACGGCGCGGTCCTGCGCATCACCAAGACCTACGCGATGCTGCTGCGCCGGGCCGGCCGGATCGCCGAGTCCGCGCCGCTCACCGAGAAAGCGCTGGAGGTGTCGCGCCGGACCGCGCCGGACTCCCGGGACCTGGTCGACTCCCTGTGCGAGCTGGCCGATGCCCGGCGCCACCAGGGCCGGTTCCAGGAGGCACGGGACCTCGACGAGGAGGCCACCGAGCTGGCCCGGTCCCTCTTCGGCGACGAGGACCCCCTCGCGCTGCGGGCCACCCACGGCTGGGGTGCCGACCTGCGGCTGTGCGGACAGTTCGCCCAGGCCCTGCCGCTGGACGAAGAGAACGCCCGACGGTGCGAACTGCTCCTGCGGCCCAGCGACCCCCTCACCCTCGAAAGCCTCAACGCGGTCGCCGTCGACATGCGGGAGAGCGGCGACTACCCCGGCGCCCGCGACTTCCAGGAGGACCTCTACCGCTGGGCGCGGTCCGAACTCGGCGAGGAACACCCACTCACCCTGCGCACCGCCGGCCACCTCGCGGTCTGCCGACGCCGGGACGGCGCACTCGCCGAGGCCGCCCTGCTCTCCGAGGAGACACTGAGGCGCTGCACGGCCCGCTACGGACCCGATCACCCCGCATCACTGTCTGCCGCGGTCGGCGCGGCCGTCGACAGGCGCCTCGCCGGAGACCTCGACCGGTCCCGCCGGCTGGACGAGACGACCGCACAGCGCCTCGCCGCACGCCTGGGCGAGGACCACCTGTGCACCCTGGTCGTCAGGGCCCACCTGGCGGCCACCCTGCGTGCGTTCGGCCGCCTCGACCAGGCCCAGGACATGGAGGACGACGTCTCGCACCGGCTGGAGGCAACGGTGGGACCCCGCCACCCGGCGACGCTGACCCTCGCGATCGGCAGGGCCAGCACCGCCTACGCAAGCCTGGAGTTCGAGCGGGCACGCGAGATCGACCAGGCCAACCTGTCGCTGCTGGCCGAAGTCGCGGGCGAGCGACACCCGCTGACCCTGTCCTGCACCGCTCACCTGGCCCTCGACCTGCGGGGACTCGGCCGGAGCGCCGAGGCCGACGCACTGCAGCGCACGGCCGTGCAGGGGCTCGGCGCCGTCGTCCGAGCCGACCACCCCTGGCTCACCGCGGCCCGCCGGCGGCGACGCGTCGACTGCGACCTGGCCTACGTGCCGCTGTAATCACCCCTCCCTGATCAGGACCGTGGTCTATGTTGTGGGCATGAATACCGGGACGGCACTGCGCCACACACGGATCGGCGACCCGGTGCTCCTCTGAGCGCCGTACGGGCCGGTGCGGGCCCGCTGCCCGGTCGAGAATCCTGCGCTGCTGCGCGGGCTCCGCCTCCGTCGTGTTGATCACAGGCTCGACACATCAACCACGACAGGAGAGTCCATGCCCATCAAGACGCTGCAGATTCCCACCGCGGACGGCCTGGCCGACGCGTTCGCCGCCTACCCCGACCGAGGCGAGCGGCACCCGGGGGTGCTCATGTACCCGGACGGCTTCGGCATCCGGCCCGTGCTGCGGGAGATGGCCCGGGAACTGGCCGGGCACGGGTACTACGTGCTCGTCCCCAACCTCTTCTACCGGCACGGCCCGGCACCGGTGGCAGAACTTCCCGAGCACATCGGGGAAGAGGCCCGGCAGCAGGTCATGGCCGAGCTGATGCCCCTGCTCGAGGCGCACACCAACGAACGCGTCCTTCGCGACGCCGACGCCTACCTCCGGTTCCTCACCACCCAACCCGAGGCCGGCGCCGGCCCGGTCGCGGTGACCGGCTACTGCATAGGCGGCCTCCTGGCGGTGCGCACCGCTGCTGCTCACCCCGGCCAGGTGGCCGCCGTCGCCGGATTCCACGGCCCCGTGGGCGCCGACGGACCCGGCCTCCTGTCCGGGCTCACCGCCCAGGTCCACCTCGGCCACGCGGAAGGCGACATGACACCCGAGGCCCTCGGCGAACTCAACCGGGCCCTGGATGCCGCAGGCGTCTGCTACACCTCCGAGATCTACCCCGGCACCGTCCACGGCTTCACCATGTCCGACACCGACGCCTTCAGCCCCTTCGGACTGAAGCGCCACTGGGACCGCCTGCTCCCCCTCCTGCACCGCGCCCTGACCGGCAGCCAAGGCTCCGTCTCGGACAACCGAACCTGACGCACACGGCCCGGAGCCCCGGTGCGCAGCACGTCCTCGCCGGCTCAGGTGGCCGCACGGTCGCTCTCACCGCCGCGCGTTGACCCTGGGCGGTTCGGTCACGACGCAGACGCCGGATCCGGGCGACGTCTCCACGCCTCGCCTGCGGCCGCCGCACCCCGCGCGGCAGTGCGCGGTCAGCGCCGCGCCGGCGTTTTGGACCGATGGAGTGGTTTGGCCCTGTGCCCACCCGATCGTGCGGGCGGGCCCGCGAACACTGGACGGGGTGGCGCGGGCCACCGGGGGAGGGGAGCGGCATGACCGACAGCACGGTTCTGGTGGCGGTGACGGAGCGTCCGCAGGACGGGGACGCCGCGGCCGGGCAGCTGGTGAGGATCGCCGAGGCGATCCGGGCACGCGGCTTGCAGGTCCGGTGGGTCGTGAGCGTCACGGACGCCGAAGCGGTGCTGCGGACCGAGGCCGGCCTCGCGGCCGCAGTGGTCGCCTGGGACCTTCCGCCCGGACGGAAAACCGACGGTGAACCGGGCGGTGCGGCCGTGCTGCGCCGGATCGGGCGCCGCTTCCAGGACCTGCCGGTGTTCCTGGTGATGGCGGACGAGGGGCTGCGCGACCTGCCGCTGTGGGTGTCGCAGTCGGTCGTCGGCTACGTGTGGCCGCTGGAGGACACACCGACGTTCATCGCGGGCCGGATCACCACCGCCGCGCGCGCCTACCAGGACGCCCTGCTGCCTCCGTTCTTCAAGGCGCTGCGCCGCTTCGACGACGCGCACGAGTACTCGTGGCACACCCCCGCGCACTCCGGCGGCGTCGCCTTCCTGAAGTCGCCCGTGGGCCGGGCGTTCCACGACTACTTCGGGGAGCGGCTGCTGCGCAGCGACCTGTCCATCTCGGTCGAGGAGCTCGGCTCACTGTTCGAGCACACCGGGCCGATCGGTGAGGCGGAGCGCAACGCCGCACGGGTCTTCGGCTCCGAGCTCACCTACTTCGTCCTGCACGGCGACTCCACCTGCAACCGCCTGGTCGGCCACTTCAGCGTGACCCGCGACGAGATCGCCCTGGTGGACCGCAACTGCCACAAGTCGGTCCTGCACGGCCTGGTCGTCTCCGGCGCCCGGCCGGTGTACCTCGTCCCCACCCGCAACGGCTACGGCCTCGCCGGACCACTGCCGCCGGCCGAGATCGCGGCGGAGTCCGTGGCGGCGCGCATCGCCGCCAGCCCGCTGACGCCGGACGCCGTGTCGTCGCGCGCCCAGTACGCGGTGTTCACCAACTCCACGTACGACGGCCTGTGTTACGACGCGGTGGCGGCGGCCCGGGCCTTCGCCGCCGGCACGCCCCGGCTGCACTTCGACGAGGCGTGGTTCGCGTACGCCCGCTTCCACCCGCTCTACGCGGGCCGGTACGGCATGTCGGTGGACGAGGAGGCCTTCCCCGGCCCCGACCGGCCGACGGTCTTCGCCACCCAGTCCACCCACAAGCTGCTGGCGGCGCTGTCGCAGAGCGCCATGGTGCACGTCAGGCCCGCGCCCCGGGCGCCGGTGGAGCACGATCGGTTCAACGAGACGCTGATGATGCACGGCACCACGTCCCCGCTGTACCCGATGATCGCCTCGCTGGACGTGGCCACGGCGATGATGGACGGTCCGCAGGGGCACTGGCTGGTCGACGAGGCGGTGACCGAGGCGATCCGGTTCCGCCAGGAGATGGTGCGCATCCGGCGCCGGATCGAGGCCGCCGGGGACCGGCCGGCCTGGTTCTTCGGGGTGTGGCAGCCGGGAGAGGTGACCGACCCCGCGAGCGGCGTACGACTCGCCTTCGACGAGGCTCCGGCCGACCTGCTGCGGACCGAGCCGTCCTGCTGGCACCTGGAGCCCGACGCGGACTGGCACGGCTTCCCCGGGCTGACCGACGGCTACTGCATGCTCGACCCGATCAAGGTCACCCTGACCTGCCCGGGGATCGGCGCCACCGGCGACATGTCCGACTGGGGCATCCCGGCCCGGGTGCTCACCGCGTACCTGGGCACGCGCGGCATCGTCGTGGAGAAGACCGACAGCTACACCACGCTGGTGCTGTTCTCCATGGGCATCACCAAGGGCAAGTGGGGCACGCTGCTGGACGCCCTGATGGACTTCAAGGACCTCTACGACGGTGACGCCCCGCTCGACCGTGTGCTGCCCGCGCTGGTCGCCGAGCACCCGCGGCGCTACTCCGGGCGGAGTCTGCGCGAGCTGTGCCAGGAGATGCACGACCACCTGCGCGAAGTCCGCCTGGTCGACCTGCTGGACACCGCCTTCCGGCAACTCCCGGAGCCCGTCGCCCCACCCCAGCTGTGCTACCAGCGCCTGATCCGCGGCGGCACGGAACGGGTCCGGCTGACCGACGCGTCCGGACGCGTCGCGGCCGCCATGGTCACCGTCACCCCGCCCGGGATCCCCGTGCTCATGCCGGGCGAGAGCACCGGCGGCCAGGACGGCCCGCTGCTGCGGTACCTCGGCGCGCTCGAATCCTTCGACCGCCGCTTCCCCGGGTTCCACAGCGAGACCCACGGAGTGGTCCGCGACCCCGACACCGGCGACTACCTGATCGAGTGTCTGCGCCCGGACACGCACGAGCCCACAGCCGGATCACAGGCCGACCGCACCACGGCACCGGCCCAGCGACGCGACCCGGAAGGCGCCAGGCCGGCGGGCTGAGCCCACGGGGCCGGCCAGCAGGCGGACGCCGCCGACGGGCTGGAGCGCCAGGATCCGCACCCGGGCGTTCCAGCGCGCGGTCCCTCGACTCGGGCCTGATGGCCGTGCAACTTCAGTGCTGCGGCGAAGATTTCGGCGCCGGGGGCCGGGGCGGGGGAGGCGGAGCGGGCAACTGTCCGGCCGGGCTCGATCGTCCTTCAGGCATGACCCATCCGAGCCCCGATCCGTCGCCGACCCCGCCTGACTGGCCGCACTGCGGCCACGGCGCCACACCCGAGGATCCGGTCGGCTGCCGCGGAATCCACATCCCCGGCCACACCTCATGCCTCGCCCACCTGGCCGACGCCGACCGCGATGCCTACCTGGCCGGTCCGGCATCCCGTTCCGGCGCCGACTACACCGGTACGCCGTTCACCCCGGGTCTGCTTCGCCGGTTACTGCGCGCCTTGCGCACCTCGGACGACCGGTTCCCGTTCCTGAGCACCGTCCGGTTCGACCACGCGACCTTCACCGGCGACGTCTGGTTCGACGACATGACCTTCCCCAGCGACGCCTCGTTCGAAGGCGCGGTCTTCACCGGCGAGACCTCGTTCGCCGGCGTGACCTTCACCAGCGATGTCTTCTTCGAACGCGCGGCCTTCGGCGCGGACGTCTCGTTCCACGGCGTGACCTTCACCGCAGGCGCCTTCTTCCAAGAGGCGGCCTTCACCGGAGACACCTCGTTCGACGACTCGGACTTCCACGGCGGGGCCGACTTCGCCTGGGCGGCCTTTGCCGGCGAGACCTCTTTCCAAAGGGCGCTCTTTCGGAACGTCTCGTTCAAGGGGGCGCGTTTCGAGGCCGAGTCGCAGTTGGGGCCGTTGGCGTGCGGGAGCAGGGTGCAGTTGGACGGTGCGGTGTTCACCGTGCCGGTGACGGTGGAGGCAGCCGCACGTGCGGTGACCTGTGTCCGCACCCGGTGGGCATCGGCGGCCACGCTGAATCTGCGCCATGCCGAGCTGGATCTGACAGACGCGGTGCTGGAGTGCCCGCTGACGGTATCCGCCCGTTCCACACCGTTCTCGTCCGGCCCGGGCGATCCGCTGCCGGAAACACTGCTGTCCGGTCACGACCCCGGCGTGCGTCTGACATCCATCGGCGGGGTGGACGCAGCGCATGTGGCGCTGTACGACATCGATCTCACGGACTGCCGGTTCGCCGGCGCCGTCCATCTCGACCAGCTGAGGGTGGACGGTTGGTGCACCTTCGCCGGCACCCCCGGCGGTATCCGCCGCCACCAGCTGCTTCCCTGGTGGTGGGGCCGGCGCAGCACGCTGGCCGAGGAACACCACTGGCGTGCGCAAAGCGCTCGCCCTGCCCTGGCCCACGGCTGGACGCCGCCACCCGCGGACACCCCCGTGCTGCGGCCGGCGGCCCTCGCAGCGCTGTACCGGCAAGTGCGCAAGTCGCTGGAGGACGGGAAGAACGAGCCGGATGCGGCCGACTTCTACTACGGCGAGATGGAGATGCGTCGCCACGACACCACCCGGCCGCCGGCCGAGCGGGCGCTGCTGACCGCCTACTGGGCCGTCTCCGGCTACGGCCTGCGCGCCTCCCGAGCCCTGGCCTGGCTGCTGGGTGCCATGGCCGCCACCGTGCTGGCGCTGCTGTTGTGGGGTGTGCCGGCAGTCGATCCGAAGCCGGCCACCACCGGACGCCAGGTCACCGCCGGGCAGGAACTCACGTTGACCACCGGCACCCCCGACCCGGTCAATCCCACGGGGCCGTGGTCCGAGCGCGTCACCACCGAGCGGTTCGAGAAGGCGCTGCGTGTGGCGATCAACTCGGTGGTCTTCCGCTCCTCCGGCCAGAACCTCACCACCGCCGGCACCTACACGGAGATGACCTCCCGCATCGCCGAACCCGTTCTCCTCGGCCTCGCCGTCCTGGCCGTCCGCGGTCGCGTCAAACGCTGACTTGCCCCGGGGCGGCCCGGGGGAGGCAACGCAGCCTTCCCCGGGCCGCCCCGAGGTCCGGTCACTTTCGCCAGAACAGGTGGTGCGTCACCCCGCTCGGGCTGGGCACGACCTCGAGATGGAACCGGTCGAGCAGCTCGTCGGGTGACTCCCACAGCCGTAGACCGGACCCGAGCTTCACCGGCGAGACCGCCACGTGCATGGTGTCGACGAGGCCGGCGTCGAGGAACTGGCGGATGGTGGTGACCCCGCCGCCGAGCCGGACGTCCTTGCCCTGTGCCGCCTCCCGCGCCCGTTCGAGGACCGTCGCCGGGTCGTCGTCGACGAAGTGGAACGTGGTGTCGGCCAGGGTGAACGAAGGACGCTTGTGGTGGGTCATGACGAACACCGGGGTGCGGAACGGGGGCTCCTGCCCCCACCAGCCGCGCCAGTCGTGGTCCTGCCAGGGCCCGCGCTGCGGGCCGAACTTGTTGCGGCCCATGATCTCGGCGCCGATGTTGCGTGCGAAGTCCCGCGTGAAGTAGTCGTCGAGGCCGCGGCTGCCTCCGGGGCCGGTGCGCATGGGCCAGCTCGCGGTGGCGCCGGCCCAGGCGAACAGCCTCTCGGGTCGGGCGTGGCCGAACGGGTTCTCGAGGCTCTGATGCTCACCGGCACCGATTCCGTCGCTCGAGACGTTGAAGTTCATGACTCTCAGCAGCTGATCCACATCTCTCCTCGTCAGGTCCTGGCGCATTCTCGTATCGCGATGCGCCCGCACCAGGACGTCGAACGGGACGCGGCCGGATCGACAGCGGCTCGTCAGTATTTTCAGGCCCGCGCTGTCCGCCCACTGCGAGGGCCCGCCGGGGCAGTGGGCCATGGCGTAGGCTCGGGCCGTATGCAGGTGGTAGGGGTTCTTGCGCTCGACGGGGTGTCGGCCTTCGACCTGACCATCCCTTGCCAGGTGTTCGCGCTCGCCGTCCAAGACGGCGGGGCGCCGGCCTACGAGGTACGTGTCTGCGCCGACCAGGCACTGCCGACGACGGCCGGCCCGGCGCAACCGTTCCGGATCTCCTCCTCGTACCGCTGGGAGGACGTCCTGGACGCGGCAACCGTCATCGTGCCCGGCATCCCCCATGACCGCGTCCCCGACCCGCGTGCCGTCCGGCTGTTGCGGCAGGCGGCGGCCGGCGGGGCCCGCATCGCCTCGATCTGCACCGGCGCCTTCGCCCTCGGCCACGCCGGGCTCCTGGAAGGGCGCCGCGCGACCACTCACTGGCAGTTCGCCGGCCTGCTCGCCGAACTCTTTCCCGGTACGCGCGTCGACCCGTCCGTGCTCTACGTGGACGAGGGCCAGGTGCTCACCTCCGCCGGGATCGCCGCCGGCCTCGACCTGTGCCTGCACATGGTCCGCCGCGACCACGGCGCGGCGGTCGCCGCGGACGTCGCACGCCTGCTGGTGATGCCGCCCCAGAGGACGGGCGGCCAGGCCCAGTTCATCGAATACCGGGCGCCCGAAGGCGACTCCGCCGACCTCGGTGACACCCTGCAATGGATGCGCGGCAAGCTGAACGAGCCGCTCAGCCTCGCCGACATCGCCGCACACGCGATGATGAGCCGCCGCAGCCTGTCCCGGCACTTCCGGGCCCAGACGGGCACGACACCGCTGCGCTGGCTGCTCGCCCAGCGCGTCCAGCGCGCCAGGGAGCTTCTGGAGACGACGGCGCTGCCGCTGACGAAGGTGGCCGACGAGACCGGGTTCGGCTCCGTCGAGGCGCTGCGCCACCACTTCACACGACAGGTCGGCACCACCCCGTCCGCCTACCGGGACACCTTCCGCTTCTCCGGGGACGGGTCACACTCCGTGACCGCCTAGCCCTCGCCACCCCGTGCCGTGGGGACGTGTGATGCGTGCCCGTTCTTGTACGGGGCCAGGAACGCGGTCAGCGCCGACAGCATCGCCTCCGGGGCTTCCTCGGCGGGGTAGTGGCCGCACTCGGCAAGGACAAGGCTCTCCACGTCGTCGGCGGCGAGCTTCATCGTCGCGCCGACCGATGCGCCCAGGTTCTCCGCTCCCCCGATCGCCAGGACGGGGAGGGACAGCCGTCGGCTCTTGCGCTTCTGGTTCTGCGCGATGGTCGTATCGAGTGCGCGGTAGAACTCGAAGCTGCACCGCAGGGCGTCCGGGTCGGCGGCGAGGGTGTCGACGTAGTGCCGGACGGCGTAGTCGGGCAGTGCCTTGGCGGATTTCGTGGCGAACTGGTGGCCGAAGTAGAGATGTTCTCGTCCGCTGACCAGTTGCTCGTTGACGTCGGCGAGGCGGTTGAAGGCGAAGTGCCAGAGGCGGTCGTTGGCCTCCCGGCTGCCGAAAAGAGGTGGTGCGGGGGAAAGCCCCGGGATCGCGGCCTCGGCGACGGCCAGGCGGTCGAGTCGGTCAGGGTGGTCCGCGGCCAGGGCATAGCCGGTCCACATCCCGACGTCGTGACCGACCATGGCGAATCTGTGATGCCCGAGCGAGTCCATCAGCGCCACCATGTCGCGTGCGAGAGTGCCGGTGTCGTACCCGTCCAGGGGTTTGTCGGAGAGCCCGACACCGCGCGGATCGACCGCGACGACCGCGAAGTCCCGGGCCAGCGCGGGCATCAGGAGGCGCCAGGCGTACCACGTCTGGGGCCAGCCGGCCAGCAGCAGCAGCGCGGGCCCTTCGCCGCCGGTGACGGCGTGCAGGCGCAGGTCGCCGGTGTCGACGTACCGGCTGGTGAAGGTGTCGGTGAAGCGGGCCGGGAGGTTCGGCGCCCGGGAGACGGAACCGGGGCCTTCGGGCGCGGGGAGGCCGGCCGATGACAGATTCATGATCATTCCTTCGGTGCAGGGCTGACGCGGAACCACTGGTCATCACGTTAAGCATCTTGGATCGATCGGTCAAAGATAATGTGACCGATCGATCCAAGATGCGGGTAGGCTCACGGGGCAAGCGCTGGAAACGGGAGGTGCATGCTTGTGTCCGGCCGGAAGCAGTTCGACGTCGATGCGGCCCTGGACCAGGCCATGCGGGTGTTCTGGCAGCGCGGGTACGCGGACGCCTCGCTCGATGCCCTCGGTTCCGCCACCGGTCTCGGCCGAGGCTCCCTCTACGGTGCCTTCGGCAACAAGGACGCCCTGTTCCGCCGGTGCCTCGACCGCTACACGTCGGTCTACGGCGCGCGGTACGAGCAGGCGCTCGCGGCGCACCCCGGTGACCCGGTGCGCGCGGTCGAGGCATTCTTCGACGTCATCCTGGGCCGTATCGCCGACCCGTCGGTCCCCGCGGGGTGCCTCATCGCCCAGTCCGCCGCGCAGTCACCGGCACTGAACGAGGAGAACAGCACTCGGGTGCGTGGGCTTCTCGACATGCAGCGCCAACGGGTACGCGCGGCGCTGGAGGACTCCTCGGCCGACGCCCCAACGCTCGACGCACTCGCCACGTACGTCGTCGCGGTCAACCAGTCGCTGGCCGTGCTCAGCCGGGCCGGCGCTTCGGACGCCGAGTTGCGGTCCGTGGCCCGGCTCGCCTGTACGACGGTGGCGGACACGCTCACCCGGGCAGCATCCGGGCCCGTCGCCCAGGGCTGACGCGCCGGCTGGGCCGGAAGACCCGGACTGCGCACATCTCCTGCCCCGGAGGATCCGCCGGGTGAGCCGTGCCCTCGTGCCGCGGGGGGCTGGCCGCATCTTGCGCATCATGGGCGCTCGCGCCGGTGTCGCAGGTCACCGGCCGCCGCAAGACTGAGGGCGTTCCCGCTTCCCCAGGCCGCCGGCCACGGCGCTGCCATGTCCACACGGAGACCCTCATGTCCAGCCGACCCGCGGGCGCCGCCCCGCTCACGCACCCCGGTACCCGGACCCAGCGCCCGCTGCGCGTCCACACCGTGCTCTACGACGGCATCGAGGAGCAGGACTTCGCCGGTCACGTGGAGGTGTTCGGTATCGCCGGCGAAGAGCTGGTCGTGCAGTCCTTCGTCCACGTCGAGGCGGCCCGGCGGGTGAAGACGTCCGCCGGCCTGGAGATCCTGTGCCGGGACACCTGGTCGCCCCGGTCGGCCGACGTGATCATCGTGCCCGGCGCGGGGTACGGCGAGGGGTCCGCGCTGCAACGGGAGATCCAACGGGGCGTTCTGCCCCGCGCCCTGAAGGCGACGCCCCGCAAGGGCCTCGTCCTCGGCGCGGTGTGCACGGGCACCATGCTGCTGTCCGCCGCCGGTCTCACGGCCGGGCGCCGGTGCACCACCCACCACATCGCCCAGGACGATCTGCGCCGGGAGGGCGGGCGCGTGGTCGGCGGCCGGGTCGTCGACGACGGCGACCTCGTCACCTGCGGCGGCGTCACGTCCGGCATCGACCTCGGCATCTGGCTTCTCGAGCGCTTCTGCGGCCCGGACATGGCCCTCCTCGCCGAGGAGGTCCTGGAGTACGAACGCCGGGGCATCGTCAACACCCTCTGACGGACACCGCCCAGCCACCACCACCTTCGCGGACCCCAGCCGCCCTCCTGCACCTGCCGACCGCCCAGGAAGGGCCAGGAAGGGCCAGGAAAGAGAAGAGAGGACCCTGTGAAACGACGCACCCTTCTGCGCAGCGCGACCGCGCTCGGCGCCGCCGGCCTCGCGGCCGGTGCCTCCCCGCACAGCGCCACCGCGGCCCCCTCCCGACGAGGCGACGACCCTCCGTTCCGCGTCCAGGTCGTCCTCTTCGACGGCGTGGAGGAACTCGACCTGGCCGCCCCCTACGAGGTGTTCGCCGCCTCCGGCCACTTCACCGACCGCACCGTCGACGTGCGCTACGTCGCCCTGGACGGCCCCCGCACCGTCACCGCCGCCTTCGGCACCGCCCTCCGCGCCGAGCACGCCTGGGCGCCTGAAGAGGCCGACCTCCTCGTCGTCCCCGGCGGCGGATACGCCCGCCGCGAGGACCCCGGCGTCTGGGCCGAAATCCGACGGGGTGCGCTGCCGAAGGCACTGGCCAAGGCCCCCCGCCCGGGGCTCACCATCAGCGCCCTGTGCACGGGAGTGATGCTCCTGTCCGCCGCCGGCCTGACCGACGGCCGGCCCTGCACCACCCACCACCGGGCGCGGCAGGACCTCGAACAGCAGGGCGGTCGTGTGAAGAACGCCCGCGTCGTCGACGACGGCGACCTGGTCACCGCCGGAGGCGTCACCTCCGGCCTGGACCTCGCCCTGTGGCTGACCCGCCGCGAACTCGGCACCGACGCCGCCCTCGGCCTGGAGAGCATGCTGGAGTACGAGACCCGCGGCACGGTCTGGACACCACCCCCGGGACCGGCCTGACCACACTCCCCGCCGGTCACGGATCCCGGGCCGCTCCCGAAGCGGCCCGCACGCGCCCGGCGGAGAGCGCCGGCCTCGGCGACGAGCCGGTACGGCACCTGACGGACCCGGATGACTCTGAGATCCCCTGCCTGCCCCGCCGAGAATGAACCCCATGGACCATCTGCTGCACCTCGACCGCACGCTCGACGAGCTGGACCCGCCCCGCTGGACGCCCCCTGCCGGTGACGCGACCCGCTTGGTGCGCAAGGTGCATGAGCTGCGGCGCGTGCCCCTGGGCGAACTCCGCCCGGCGGATCTGCGCATCCTCATCTCCCAGCAGGTGGCACTGCCCTACGTCCTTCCGCTCGCCGTGCGCTTGCTGCTCGAGGAGCCGCTGCTCGACGCCTGCTTCTACGAGGGCGACCTGCTGCTCGCCGCCGTCAACGCCCCTGCCTCCGCCTGGTCCCTGCTGCCAGACCTGGGCGCGCGGCTGCGCACCGTGATCACGTCATTGCCGGAGGCGGCGGTCGCCGACCTGCCCCGCGGCGCCGCCGAGCAGCTCGCCCGCTTCGAACGCGGCCGGACCAACGGACGCCCCGAAGCCTGAAACAGGCCGAAGATTCACGGACTTCGGCGCTCGGCGGCGGCCCGCCCGGCAGGGACTCTCTCAGGCGGCAGCACCGGCGGCACCGGGCAGGCCGCCGTCTCCGCCGGGGGCCTCGCACTCGCCGACACGGGCGACGGCCGGATCGGGGT
This sequence comes from Streptomyces griseicoloratus, assembly GCF_014534645.1. Classification (GTDB taxonomy): domain Bacteria; phylum Actinomycetota; class Actinomycetes; order Streptomycetales; family Streptomycetaceae; genus Streptomyces; species Streptomyces griseicoloratus. Next base: position 279,879 of record NZ_JACVQF010000187.1, on the reverse strand, counting down.
CCGGGCCGGGGTCCGGGGCGCGGTCCGGGGCGGTCAGCCGCGGGAAGGAGCGGGCGGCGGCCAGGAAGCCGAGCGTCGTCAGCACGAACGGCCAGGTGAAGGCGTGTCCGCCGGACGGGGCGAGCAGCGCCGCGACGGCCGGGGTCAGGGCCGTCGCGGTCGCCGCGCCGAGCAGGCCGTACAGCAGCGTGGCCGGCGCCGCCGGCAGGAACACCCCGCACAGCGCCAGTGCGACCAGCACCCCGTTGTAGCCCAGGGTGCCGTCGGCGATCCGCTCGGCCGGCGCCCCGAGCGCCCAGGCGGTCACGATGCCCGTCACGCTGCCGGCGCAGGCGATCAGCCCCGCCGTCCGGCTCGCCAGGAAGACGGCCGCGAGCAGCAGCGCCCCCACGTGCCACCGTTCCAGGAAGAAGAGCTGGGACACGTTGTGGAAGAACGCCCGCGCCAGGTCGTCCGGGTGCAGGGCGGCCGGCCCGGAGGCCGCGCCGGGCAGCGCGGCGAGGCTGTCGCCGTACGGCCAGATCCGCCGGAAGGCCGGCGCGGCGACGGTCACCGCAACCGCCAGGAGGCAGTACGGCAGGGTCAGCGGCGGCAGGTTCCAGACGTGCAGCACACGGACCGCCGCCGCCGTGCCGACGGTGACCACGACGCAGCCCGCGGCGGCGAGCAGTGCCGTGGCCGGCCGGTCCGGGCCGAGGAGGACGGCGAGGCAGAGGGCGAGCAGCGCGGAGTTGAAGCCCTCGAGCCCCGCCTCCAGCCGGTCGCGGGGCACGCCGAGCCCGCGGGCGGTACGGGTGCCCAGGGCGGCGCCCCCCACCGCGTACGCGGCGTACCGCCAGTCGACCGTGCACAGGGCCAGACCGAAGACGGCTCCCGTCCACGGATTCGCCAGGAACACCACTTGGCCCAGGCCGCGCAGCACCTGTGCGCAGAAGCCCGCAACGTGTGCCGGACACCACCACCATCGGGCTCGCACCGACCGTCGCACGTCCCGCCCCCTCAGCCGATTCTTCCGTATGTCGACATTGATTTTCCGTAATACGGTATCTGCTGTCGAGGTAGGTGCGGCATCGCCCCGGCCGGATCGAGAAGGTGCCGGCCTGGGCTGCGCCCGCCCCGCAGCCGGGGGAGTGAAGTTCGAGGCCTCGGGGGCTCGCATGTGCAACGAGGATTGAACCGGCGCTCGAAGTCGCCCGGGAATCCAACCGGTTCGGTGCCGGCCTTCCATTCGCTTCCCGAAAACGGTTTGAAGCGGGCTAATCACCTGATGGCATGACAGCGCATCCAGAGAAATGGTGAATCGTTACTCCATTGCTACCTTCAATGGCCAAGTCACCAGCTTTGCGCGCAGCCGACTGGTTCACCCGGATTCCGCTTCACCGCAGAGAGGGAAGCACATGCATCGCATCCTGACCAGACTCCTGGTCGTCTTCGGAATGATCGGCGCGCTGCTCGGCGGAGCCGTAACCGCCACCACCACCGCCAACGCGCAGGGCCTGCACGCCCACATCGTCAACATCAAGACCGGCGGCAGTCTCTTGCCGCACAACTGGGGCGACGGCTTCCAGGAGGGGTGGGTGCACTACGTCTACGACCGTGGTGCGACCTTCGGAGCCGACGAGTGGGAGTTCGAGCGCGTCTCCGGCTTCGTCTACATCATCCGCAACACCAAGACCGGCATGTGCCTCAAGCCCGGCGCTCCCTGGGCGAACAAGCCGCGCGTGACCGAGGGGACCTGCGGAACCGGTCTGGAGTACCAGTGGGAGCTGATCCAGCGGCTCTCCGACGGCGCGTACAAGATCTACAGCCGTTCCGCACGCCAGGTCATGACCCCGTACTACGGCAACGCCCTGGGCGAAGTCGTCGTCCTCGAACCGAACAGCAGCGTCGACAAGGTCTGGTGGTCCATCGACAACCTGTGACCCGGCGGCCCGCCCCCCGTGCGGTTCCCCGTCCGCCTCGACGGCGACGAGCGGCCCCTGCCCGCAGGAGGGCAGGGGCCGCTCGCTGCCGCCGAAGCGTTCCGACTCGGGCCACGCAAGGCAATCCGCTCGGCGGTGCTGCGCCGGCGTACCGGTAATTCCGTTCAGAGCGCCGGTGGTTCTCACGCACTCCTTTTTTACTCCGTGCTCTGCCAGTGCGCCGTCGCGTATTTTCCCTCCCGTTCGATCCCGTATGCGCTCGGCCGCCCGGGCGATCGCAGGGAAAGGCGGCGGACATTACGGGGTGAGCGCCGCTACGGTGCGAAACGTCAACTGCGCAATTCATGCTCAATGCGCGAACCCCTCGTCCGAAGCAAAGGAACTTCACGCATGCGACGCATCACTGCCGCACTCGGCGTCCTGGCCTCAGTCGGGGCTCTCGCTCTCGCGCCCCAGGCTCCGTCCGCCGCCGCAGCCACCGGAGTGCTGATCGTGAACGGCCAGGCACACACCAACCCGCACGGCTGCTACCCGGCCAACGGCTTCATGGTGACCGTCGTCAACAACACCGACCGGACGGCCTACATCTACCCGAACGCCGGCTGCTGGGGCGCGCCCGAAGGATGGGTCCTGCCCGGCGGGCGGACCACCCAGAACGGAGCGAGCGTCTACATCGAGTAGGGGCGGTGGGGGTGATGGGGGCGGGGACAGGCAGGAAAAGAAGGGGCAGAACACTCCAGGAAGGAACCCATTCCCCATGACCCGCGTACTCGTCACCGGATTCGAGCCGTTCCAGCAGGACACCTACAACCCCTCCTGGGCCGCAGCCCAACTGCTGCAGGACAAGCCCCCGGCAGGGCTGGAGGTCACCGCGGTCCAGCTCCCCTGCGTCTTCACCAAGTCGATCCCGGCGCTGCGCAGCGCCGTGCTGGAAACCGACCCCCAATTCGTGGTGTGTCTGGGCCTGTCCCCCCGGCGCGGCATCTCGATCGAGCGCGTCGCCATCAACGTCGACGACAGCCCCGGACTCGACAACGACGGCCAACAGCCCGTCGACGAGCCGATCGTCCCCGACGGGCCCGCCGCGTACTTCTCCACCCTCCCCATCAAGCGCTGCGCCGCCGCCGTCCAGCAGGCCGGGATCTATTCCGAGATCTCCCTGACCGCCGGCACCTTCGTCTGCAACCACGTCTTCTACGGGCTGATGCACCTGCTCGCGACCGAGGACAAGCAGCGGCGCGGAGGCTTCATCCACGTCCCCCACACCCCCGAGATGCCCGCGGTCTCGGCCTACGGCGTACCGTCCATGGCGGTGGACACCGCGGCAGAGGGCCTCCGCATCGTGCTGACCACCGTCGCCGCACACGACACCGACATCAAGGTGCCGTGGGGGACGACAAGCTGACGGGACGTCGGTGGCGATACCGTGCGTCAGGAGTCCCACGGCGTCCGTGCCGTCACCGAGTTCGGAGTTCCGGAAGTGCTTTTCGACGTCACCCGCGGTCAACTGGCCGGCATCTTCGGCGAGGACCGGCTCGCGACCCTGCCCGCCACCGCCTTCCCGCCCTCGGCCATGGACACCGAGGGCGCCCGCATCCTGCAGACCGTCGGTGTCCCCACCGGGACGCTCCGGCTGCGTGAGCCCGACCAGGACACCGGCCGGCTGCCCCTCGTCCGGGACGTCGTCGACGCGGAGGACGCGGGCGAATGGCCCGTCATCGGCTGGCTGCTCAACGCCCACCTCGCCCTCGACCCCGGTTCCGGCAAGGTCCACGCCTTCGACGCCGACGAGGAGACCGCGCAGGAACTCCACACGGACGTCTCCTCCCTCGTCCGGGTCACCCTCCGGTTCCAGCGCCTGCTCGAGGAGTTCACCTTCAGCGACGACGACGGCGACGAGGACGCCGGCTGCGAGCGCCTGGAGCGCGAGGTCGAGCGCATCCGCCAGGAGACCGGCAGCATCGACCCGCTCCCCTTCCAGGACGACGACACCGTCTGGTCGGTGGTCGGAGAGGAGATCGCCGCGGGCCGGCGCTTCAAGGGCAACAGCCCGGGAGCCCGCTCGCTCTACGGGTGATCGCCACCGATACGCCCACGGACCGCGCGGACCGCGCGGTCCGTGGGCGGCCTTCCTGCACCGACCGGTCCCTCCTCGGCCTGCCCGGCCCGCCCGGCCTGCCCGACCGGCTCGACATTCTGCGTCAGGCGATACGTTCCCCCAGGAGTGTCCCGTACGGATCCCCGTCGGTCTCGGCGAGGAGGCGGTAGGCGTAGGCGGCGGAGACGAGTGTCATGTGGTGGTGCCAGCCGGGGAAGGAACGCCCTTCGAAGTCGAGCAGGCCGAAGTCCTCGGCCAGCGTCCGCAGGGTCGCCGCCGTCCTGGTCTCCAGCCGGGTGAGCGCGAGCAGTTCGTCCACGCGCAGGTTCATCAGGTTGGTGATCCAGATCCTGCCGGGGGTCTGCTTGCCGGGCCGCCCCTCGGTGAACAGGCGGTAGGACTGGTCGTGCCGGTCGGGCGTCGGGAGCCGGGCCACGGCGGAGTGGATGCGCACGTGGTGCCCGCCGCCGGACGTGCCCGCGGGGGCGATGTGCGGGTGCTGCCAGCCCACCAGGTGCAGGAACCGCTGGGCGGTGAGCGGACGCTGCGCCTCCTGCCCCGCCCGCCCCAGGGCCGTGGGCAGCTTCGTGGCCGGAACGACCCGCAGGCTCCCGGGCACCGCGAGGACGAATCCGTGGCCCGCCCTGCCGAGCCCGTTCACCAGCGCTCCCGCCTCGCTCAGCTCGGTCATGTCGGCGACGACCGGGACCGCGGCGTGGGCGGTGCGCGCCGCCACCGACTGCACCAGGTCCAGGACGTAGGCCCAGGCGTGCCGGCGTCTGGCCCCGTCCGGGATGCGGGTGCGCTGCCGCAGGTCCTCGTCCTGGCACCACTGGCCGGGTAACAGCAGCTGCCAGTCGACCGGGAAGTCCCCGCTCGCCGTGGAGAGGAAGCCGCCGATCCCCACCTGGCAGTTGATGGTCCGGCCCGCGGCGTGCACGAACCGCCGGTGCACACCGACCGAACGGTCTCCCCGTTTGGGCATGACGGCGAGTCCGATGAGCCATGCGCGCGGTACGGCGCGCTCCTCGACCCAGCGCATCAGTTCCTGCCGGGCGGGCGCCCAGTCCCAGGGGCTGGCGTTGATGAACTGCTGCAGCGACTGGAAGGCCGTGGGGGAGGCCGACACCGAGGCCGCCAGCCGGCGCACCGACTTCTTGCCGCCCGTGGTGAGCAGGCCCTGGAGATAGGCCTGCGCCCATCTGCGCTGGTCCGCCCGCGGCAGATGCCCGAACAACTCATGGGTGAAGGAGGAGATGGACCTGGCAGGTCCCGACTCCGGTGTGGATGGCGAGTCGTGCGCGGTCATGTGGTGTGCCCTCTTCCTCTGCTTCTGCTGCTGAGAGCGCTGTCCGCAAAAGAATAACGAACGATTGCTTTGTTTTGCTTCTTGGCGAGGACCGGGCGCCGACTTCCGGAAGTCGGGGCCGACGAACATCCGCCGCCGCGCGGCCACCGCCTGAGCAACCCGCTGCGTCTTGTCCAAGTCGGCCTTGCTGCCCGGCTGATCAGCGGCGCATGCTGTGGCTCCCCAGTACCGGACCAGCCGCCGAGCCCCCCGGTGCCGGCAGGCGACGCAGGCCCCACCGGAGGAACGAGGTTGACACAGCGACCCGCTCGCCCGCGCGGACACGGAGGGAGTGCGCGGTGACGCAGGAACGCGCCGCACGGACCCGCAGGCTACTGCTCCAGGCCGCCGCCACCGAGTTCGCCGAGAACGGCTACGAAGGCACGTCCTTCGCCCGGATCTGCGCCCTGGCGGGCATCTCCATGGGGGCCCTGACCTTCCACTTCCCGACCAAGGGGCGCCTGGCGCAGGCGGTCCAGGAGCAGGGCTGCAACGCGGCCGGCGCGGCCGTGACGCAGGTGCTCCCGCAACACGAGAGCGCCCTGCAGGGCGTGGTCGAGGCGACGCTGTGCCTGGCCCGGCTCCTGGAGAAGGATCCCCTGGTCCGCGCCGCCGCGCGGCTCGCCCGCGAACTGCCCGGCTCGGCCGACAGCTGGCTGCGCGCATGGCGCCCGACGGTGTGCCGGCTGCTGCACCGGGCCGCCGACGCCGGAGAGCTGCGCCCCGACGCCGACCGGGAGGTCGTCGCCCAGCTCGTGGCCCATCTGGTCGCCGGCACCGAGTGGTACGTATGGGCGCGCTCGGCCTGGCCGGGCGGTGCCGGTGCCGCCGGCACCGCCGACGAGCAACTGGCCCGGATCTGGGAGCTGGCCCTGCCCGGCATCGCCGCCCGGTGGCAGCCGGACGGCGCCGCCCGGCCCCCGGGCCGGGCGAACAGTCCGTGACCCCCTGAGCGGAAGGCGGGAGACGATGGCCGTGGCCATGGACGTCTGGTTCGACTACATCTGCCCCTACAGCGTGATCACCCGGCACGTCGTCGCCGAAGTGCTGGCGGGGCACGAGGCGGTGGTGACCTACCACCCCTTCGAGGTGAACCCCGACTGCGTCGAGGAGGCGGGGGAGTACCCCCGCGGCGTGTGGGAGGCGTCGGTGCGTCCGCTGGCCCGGGAACGCGGCGTCCGCCTGTCCGGCCCGCCCGGCGCACCCCTGCGCCGCGCCCGCCTGGCCCTGGTGGGCTACCAGTACGCGCTCGACGAGGGAGCCGGCGGAACCTACAGCGACGAGGTGTTCCGCGCCTACTTCGACCAGTGGCAGGACATCTCCGACCCCGTCGTGCTCACCCGGCTGGCCGCCCGGGCGGGCCTGGACGCGCAGGCCTACCGGGCGGCCATCATGTCGCCGCAGTACCTGCTGCGGCACCGGCGCGCCGACGCGGCGGCCCGCACCGAGCAGGGCATCACGATGGTGCCCGTGGTCAGGATCGGCTCCTGGCGGCTGGACGGCGTGCCCACCCGCGAGCAGCTCGCCGAGGCCCTCGACCGGGCGGCGGCCGACGAGCAGGCGCCCTCCTCCACCCCGGCCGGGACGCAGGTGTCCCCCCTCGCGGCCGACGGACGGGCGCCGCGCCCGGCCTCCGGCGAAGAGGCGTTCCCGTCCGCCGCCTGAGCGCCGGGCGCGCTCCCTCCCCTCCCGTGACGGCTATGGGAAGTTCCCGTTGCCCGGCCACGGCCCGGTTCCCGATCGTGAGGCGCACAGTTGCCGACGAATCCGCGAGGAGCACTTTCGTGGCCGATACCCGTGTGACCCCAGCGACAGTGAACGAGCCGCAGGAAGAGGACGTACGCCCCGACACCCCCGTCCCCGAAGACGACACCGCGCAGCGTGCCAACAGCGGCTGGCTGCTGCTCGTGGTGATGACGGCGACCTTCATGGCGCTGATGGACTCGTTCATCGTCAATGTCGCCGCCCCCTCGATCCGCACCGACATGGGCGCGAGCTTCGCCCAGGTCGAGCTGGTCATCTCCGGGTACGTGCTGGTGTACGGACTGCTGCTGATCACCGGTGGCCGCCTGGGCGACATCCGGGGATACCGGCCGCTGTTCCTGCTCGGCGTGGTGGTGTTCACCGCCGCCTCGCTGGCGTGCGGGCTGGCTCCGACGCCGGGCACGCTGATCGCCTTCCGCGTCGTGCAGGCCGTCGGCGCCGCCCTGTTCTACCCGCAGGTGCTGTCCATCCTCCAGACGGCGTTCACCGGACGGATGCGGACGCGGGCGTTCGCGGTGTTCGGGGCGACCATCGGCGGCGCGTCCATCGCGGGCCAGCTGCTCGGCGGCATCCTCATCCAGGCCGACCTGTGGGGCCTGTCCTGGCGGCCGATCTTCCTGGTGAACGTCCCCTTCGGCGCCCTGGTGATCGCCGGGGCGCTGGCCACCCTGCCCTCCGTGCGCAGCGGCGGCTCCGGCACCCGGCTGGACCTGCGGGGCACCCTGCTGCTGTCCGCGGCGCTGCTGCTGCTGTCCGTGCCGCTGACCGAGGGTCATGCGACGGGCTGGCCCGCCTGGACCTGGATCATGCTGGTCCTGAGCGTGCCGGCGTTCGCGGCGTTCATCGGCTGGCAGCGCCGCCTCGGCGCCCGCGGCGGCTTCCCGCTGACCCCGCCCGCCCTGTTCAAGCGCCCCACCTTCACCGGCGGCAACATCCTGGCCGTCGCGTTCTTCGCGGGCAACGCGGGCCTGTTCTTCGTGCTCGCCATGCACCTCCAGTTCGGACTGGACTACTCGGCGCTGGAAGCCGGCCTGACCTTCACCCCGCTGGCCGTGACCTTCGTGGTCGCCTCACTGGTCGCCCCCCGCATGGCCCCCCGGCTCGGCGCCCACGTCCTGACCCTCGGATACGCGATCAACGCGCTCGGCACGATCGCGCTGCTCGCCACCCTGTGGGCGGGCGGGCCCGACATCACCGGCACGATGATGATCCCCGCCCTGGCCGTCATCGGCTTCGGCGAGGGCCTCGGCGTCAGCCCGCTGTTCGGGACGGTCCTGAGCGGCGTACCCGAGAACGACGCCGGGTCGGCCTCCGGGGTCCTGGAGACCGCCGGCCAGGTCGGCATGTCGCTCGGCATCACCGGCATCGGCCTCGTCTTCTTCTCGGTGCTCGGCTCCGCCTCGGACGTCACCTCCTACGCCGACGCCTTCACCTGGGCCCTGGCCGGCAACACCGTCCTCGCCCTGCTCGCCCTGGCCCTCGTGCCGCGCCTGACCCGGGCGGAGCAGCACCCCGCATGACCGCTCCCGCCCGGCCCACGGCGGCCGGGCGGCAAGCACCGCCCCCCGGGAGGCGGCACCCATCCCGGTCCCACCATCCGAACCGGCCGCCGTCGGCGTGCCGTCGACTCTGCCCTGGAGTTCCCCATGCCGACGGCGGCTCCCCCGTCCTCCAGACGACTTCCCTCACTGACAGGCATGCGCTTCTTCGCCGCGCTGCTCGTGTTCTGCTTCCACGCCTCGTACGAGAACCTCTTCGCCGACCCCGACGCGGGCGAGGCCTTCGCCACCGCCTTCAGCAAGGCCGGCTGGATGGGCGTGTCCTTCTTCTTCGTCCTCAGCGGATTCCTGCTCACCTGGTCCGCACGGGACAAGGACACCGCGCGCGGCTTCTGGCGGCGCCGCCTGTTCAAGGTGTACCCCAACCACCTGCTGACGTTCGCCGCCGCCCTCGTCCTGCTGGCCGCGACCGGCGGCCCGCTCACCGGCGCGCTGCCGAACCTGCTGCTGATACAGGCCTGGATCCCCGACAGCGACGTGATACTGAGCGTCAACCCGGTCGCCTGGTCCCTGTCCGCGGAAGCGGCCTTCTACCTGGCCTTCCCCTTCCTGCTGACCGCCGTCCGCCTCATCCGGCCCCGCCGCCTGTGGTGGTACGCGGCGGGCGTCGTCGCCGCGATCCTGGCGATGCCGCTGCTGGCCCAGACGCTCTTCACCTCCCGCACCGACATGGCGTGGCTGGCGATCCCCGAGCACCACTACTGGTTTGTCTTCGCCTTCCCGCCCGTGCGGGCCCTGGACTTCGTCCTGGGCATCCTGATGGCGGAGATCGTCCGCAACGGACTGTGGCCGCACACCGGACTGCTGCCCGCCGGCGCCGCCGTCGTGGCGGGCTACGCCCTCGCCCTCGAAGTCCCCATGGCCTACAGCATGGTCGCCGTCTGCGTCATCCCGTTCGCCTGGCTGATCACGGCCGCCGCCGTCGCCGACATCCGCGGCACCGCCTCCCCGTTCCGCAGCCGCACGATGGTGTGGCTCGGCGAAGTATCCTTCGCCTTCTACCTGCTGCACCGCCTCGTCCAGATCCACGGGCACCGCCTGCTCGGCGCCGACGAGTCCTGGAGCACACCCGCCGCCATCGGTCTGCTGGTCCTCGGCGCCTGCCTCACCCTGCTGCTGTCCTGGCTGGTCTTCGCCGCCTTCGAACGGCCCGTCATGCGCCGGTTCGGCACCCCGCGCCGCACACCCCCCACCCGGCCCGCCCCGCGCCCCGCCGCACCGGCGGCCGCCCCGGCCCACGCCGGCCCGCCCGGTGCGCCCGCCGACGGCCCGCACATACCCGGCGCGGCCACCGCGCCGCACCGGGACACCACCGTCCCCTGAGGCACCCGCCTCACCGCCCCGGCCCGGCCCCCGGCCGGGCCGTCACCATGAAAGGCATCGGCCCATGTCCGCGCCCACTCCCGCCGCCCCCCTGGCCTGCACCGTGCAGGGCAACGGTCCCGCCCTCGTCCTCCTCCACGGAACCGGCGGCAGCGCCACCGGAACCTGGGGCGGCATTCTCGAACCCCTGGGACGGCACCACACCGTCCTCGCGCCCGACCTGCCCGGCTCCGGCAGCACCCCGCGCGCAACCGAACCCCTCACCCTCGACCTGCTCGCCGACGACGTCGTGGCCGCCGCCGAAGCCCACGGCCACACCCGCTTCGCCCTGGCCGGGTACTCGCTCGGCGCCTCCGTGGCGGTCCGCACCGCCGCCCGCCACCCCGACCGCGTCGCCGCCCTGGTGCTGGTGGCCGGAGTGGCCTACGCCGACCCGCGGATCCGGCTGATCGCGGAACTGTGGCGGGACCTGACGGAGCATCCGCGGTTCCTGGCCAAGTGGGGACTGATCGCCGGCTACCGCGAGGAGGAGCTGGCCGAGCTGTCCCCGCAGGACCTGACCGACGCCGTGTCCTCGGGCACCGTCCAGGAGCCGGGGCTGACCGACCAGATCGGCCTGCTCGCACAGACGGACGTGCGCTCGGACCTGCCGCGGGTGACGGCACCCACGCTCGTCGTCAGCACGGCCGAGGACACCTTCATCCTGCCCAGCCACCACCGGATGCTGCACGAGGGCATCGCCGGCGCCCGGTTCGCCGAGCTGGCCGCGGGCCATCTGCTGACCGGGGCGACCCTGCCCCGCCTCGCCCAGGCCATCACCGAGTTCCTGCTCCGCACGGGCTGGACCGGCACCCCCACCCGCCCCTGAGCGGGCATCCGGACCCGCGGACCGCATGCGTGAGCCCCGCCGGACGCGACCGGCGGGGCTCACGCACAGGCGGGCCGTACCGTCCCGCGGTCAGGCGACCGCCGGGCGGCCGACCACCGCGGACCACTCGTCGAGCAGCCGGTCCACGCTCGCCGGGTCCGGTCCCTCCGCCCACAGATGGACCGACGGCGCCGAGGAGTCCGGCAGCACCAGCACCCACCGGCTGTCGCTCTCCACCACCCGGATCCCGTCGACGGTGTCCACCGCACGGTCGCCGACCGCCTCGGCCACCGCGCGCATGATCCGGCCCTTGTCCTGCCAGTCGGCCGGCAGCTCACGCCGCCGCACGAACGTCCGCGGCAGCCGGGCGACCAGCTCGCTCAGCGTCCCCGCGGTGCGCGCCAGCAGCCGGCTCAGCTCCACGAAGGCCGCCACCGCGTCCGGATACGGCGACAGCCGCGGCAGGATGAAGGAACCCTCGCCGTCCCCGGCGAACACCACGCCCGCCTCACCGACCGCACGGGCGAGCGCGTCCGGGGCCGTGGCGGTCCACAGCACGCGGGCCGTGTGCCGCGAGGCGACCTGCTCGGCCGCCCGGCTCCCCGTCGTGGGCAGCGCCACCCGGCCGCCGCCCGCCTCCGCCGTCACCAGGTGCAGCATCAGCAGCAGCGCCCGGTCGCCGTCCACCACCCGCCCCCGCTCGTCGACCAGGGACAGGCGCTCCCCGGTGGCGTCGAAACGCACCCCGAACGCGGCCCGGGCCCGCGAGACGAGGAAACCCAGCCGGTGCAGGGCCGCCGCCCGCTCGTCGGCCGTCTCCGTACGGCGCTGCGGATCGAGCCCGCCGTTGACGGTGAGCGCCTCGACCCCGAGCCGGCCGAGCACCGCGGGCAGCACCAGCGCCGTACTGCCCCCGGCGGCGTCCACCACGACCTTCAGCCGCCGGCCGGGCTCCGCGCCGCTGTCCGTGGCGGCCAGGAGCCGGTCCGCGTACGCCTCCCAGGCGGCGGGCACCGTCTCCAGACGGCCCGGACGGTCCGCGGGGGCACGGCGGAACTCCCGCAGCGCCACCGCCCGGTCGATCTTGCGCTGTACGGACTGCGGCAGGTCCAGGCCCTGCCCGTCGAGGAGGGCGATGTCCACCGAGTCGGGCACGCCCGGCGTCGTGGTGACGACCACACCGCCGTCCCCGGCCGCCGCCCGCCCCCGGGCCAGGGGCACCGGAACCTGCCCCAGATCACGGACGTCGACCCCGGCCGCCCGCAGCGCGCTGATGACGACCGGTGCGATCAGCTGCGCACCGGGGGAGTGGTCCCGGGCGACGGCCACGTCCGCGCCGCACGGCAGGATCCCCGCGTACGCGCTCGTCAGACGCACCACCAGGTCCAGGGTCAGCTCGGTGGCCACCCGGCCGGAGACGCCGCGCGGCCCGAACAGGGAGGCGGTGGCGCGCGGAGCCCAGATCAGGCACTGGTCGACGTGCGCCCGCGCCTCCACCGTCTTGCCCGGATAGACCAGGGCGCCGTCGGCGACGGACGACTCCTCCCGCAGCAGGCAGCCGGCGCCCAGGACGGCACCCTCACCCACCCGTGCGCAGGGCTCCAGCGTGGAGTTGGCCCCGACGACACCGCCGCGCACCTGCGCCCCGGGGCCGACATAGGCGTGCGGGTGGACGACGGCCCGCTCCAGCCAGGCGCCCCGGTCCACCACGGTGTGCGCGCCGACCACCGTGTGGCCGCCCACCCGGGCCCCGGCCTCGATGCGGGCGTGTTCCCCGACGTACAGGGGCCCTTCGAGGACGGCGTCCATGTCGACCTGCGCGGTCTTCGCGACCCACACGCCCGGTGCCGCCTCGACCGCGTCGAGTTCGGCCGCGACCCGGCCGGTGAGCACATCGGCCTGCGCCTGCACATAGGCGGCGTGCGTGCCCACGTCCTCCCAGTAGCCCTCGGCGACGTACCCGTACACCGGGCGGCCCTCGGCGAGCAGGCGCGGGAAGACGTCACCGGACCAGTCCACGGGCACGTCCGCGTCGACGTAGTCGAGCACCTCCGGCTCCATGACGTAGATGCCGGTGTTGACGGTGTCCGAGAAGACCTGGCCCCAGGCCGGCTTCTCCAGGAACCGCTCCACCCTGCCGTCCGCGCCGAGGATCGTGATGCCGAACTCTCGCGGGTCGGGCACCCGGCTCAGGCAGACCGTGACGAGCGCACCCCGCTGCCGGTGGAAGCCGATCAGCGCGGTCAGGTCGATGTCCGTCAGCGCGTCGCCCGAGATCACCACGAAGGGCTCCCCGGCGAGCTGCTCCTCGGCGTTCTTCACACTGCCGGCCGTGCCGAGCGGGTGCTCCTCCTCGGCGTAGCTCAGCGACATGCCCAGCTGCCCGCCGTCCCCGAAGCGGTCCCGGACCAGCGCGGACAGGTACTGGACCGTCACCACGGTGTCGGTCAGGCCGTGCCGCTTCAGCAGGCGCAGCACGTGTTCCATGATGGGCTGGTCGGCCACCGGGAGCAGTGGTTTGGGCAGGTGCAGCGTGAGCGGCCGCAGCCGCGTGCCCTCGCCCCCGGCCATCACGACAGCCTTCATAACGTCAGACTCCTCAGTTCGGTGCGCCAACGCGTGGGGCGCGGGCGGGATCAGGCAGCGATCTGATCGTCGAAGACCGGCGTCTCCGCGAGCAGCGTCACGGCCTGGTCGAACCCGCCCGAGCGCAGCATCTGCCGGATCTGCGGTCCGGCCCCGTCCACGACGATGTCCGCCCCCTGCGGCAGCTGCTGCTGGGCGAAGGCCAGGCAGCGCACCCCGCCGGCGGATATGGACTCCAGGTCGGTCATCCGCAAGACCAGCCGGCTCAAGGGCCGCTGCACCGCGTGCTCCACCAGGGAGCGCAGCGCCGGGACCCGCTTGTCGGTGAGGTCGCCGGACAGGTAGACGGTGGCCGTGGAGTCGGTGAAGCCCAGGTACGCCTCGAAACTCATCGCTCGTTCCTTCCCATCGGATGCGCCACCAGCACGGTGACGGAGTGGTCTGCGAGGGTCAGTGGACCGGGCACCGGCACATGGCCCGTGCCCTCGGTGGGGTGGATGTCATGGCCGGGCGGCGCGCCGGTGTCGGCGAACAGGCGCCACTCGGTTCCCCCGGGGGGCGGGGGCGGCTCGACGCGGCGCTCCCACGGGCGGTTGTTCGCCGCCACGAAGACGGTGTCGCCCGGCTCCGCCGCCTGCCCCGGGCGGTGCATCAGCACCGCGAGGAGCCCGTCCGCGCCGGGCTGCCAGGGACGCTCCCCGTGCAGGCTGTACGGCGGCAGGCCGCCGTCCGGCGCCTCGGCCGGGGGATGGTCGCGACGGCGCAGCACCGGGTGGGCCCGCCGGAAGGCGAGGACGGCCCGGGTGAACGCGAGCAGGGCGGCGTCGCCGGCGGCCCAGTCGAGCCAGCTGGTCTCGTTGTCCTGGCAGTAGGCGTTGTTGTTGCCGTGCTGGCTGCGGCCCGACTCGTCGCCCGCGGCGAGCATCGGCACCCCGTGGGACACCGCCACCAGCAGCAGCGCGTTGCGCACCTGGCGGGCCCGCAGCCGCAGCACCCCGGGGTCGTCGGTGGGGCCCTCGTGCCCGGCGTTCCAGGAGGCGTTGTCGTGCGGGCCGTCGCCGCCGCCCTCCCCGTTGGCCTCGTTGTGCCGCTGTTCGTACGCGGTCCAGTCGGCCAGCGGAAAACCGTCGTGGCTGGCGACGAAGTTGACGGAGGCCCCCGTGCCGTGGCCCGCGTACACGTCCGGCGACCCGCGCAGCCGCAGGGCCGGTTCCGCGGCGTCGGTGGTGTGCCCGGCCAGGAAGCGCCGCACCGCGTACTGGAAACGCGCGTTCCACTCCATCCAGCGGCCGTGGCGCGGGAACGTGCCGAGCAGATCGAGACCGTCGGCGTCGAACGGCTCGGCGATCAGATGGCAGCCGGCGAGCACCGGATCGGCGGCGATCGCCTCCAGCAGCGGAGGCCGCTCCAGCGGTGAGCCGTCCTGGCCGCGGGCGAGGATCGGGGCCATGTCGAAGCGGAAGCCGTCGACGCGGTACTGCGTCGCCCAGTACCGCAGGCAGTCCAGGATCAGGGCCCGGGTGAGCGGATGGTTGGCGTTGACGGTGTTCCCGGTGCGGGTCAGGTTGCGGTACGAGCCGTCGGGGCCGTGCAGGTAGTAGGCGCCGTCGTCCAGCCCGCGCAGGCTCAGCACGGGCCCGCGGTGGTCGCCCTCGGCGGTGTGGTTGAGGACCACGTCCAGCACCACCTGGATGCCGGCCCGGTGCAGTTCGCGCACCAGGGTCTTCAGCTCCCGCACCGGCCCTGCGCCCCAGGGATCCGCCGCGTAGGCGGCCTTCGGGGCGAACCAGGCGACCGGGTTGTAGCCCCAGTAGTTGCGCAGGGGCGCCCCGCTCGCCGGGTCGGTGAACGGGTTGTCGGTCTCGTCGAACTCGAAGACGGGCATCAGCTCGACGCAGTTGACGCCGAGGTCACGCAGGTAGGGGATCTTCTCGCGCACCCCGTCGTACGTCCCGGGGAAGCGGACACCGCAGGCGCGGCCGCGGGTGAAGCCGCGCACGTGCAGCTCGTAGACGACCAGGTCCTGCGGCGCGATCCGCGGCCTGGTCACCCCCTGCCAGTCGAAGGCGTCGTCCACGATCCGGCACCGGTAGTCGGGGCGCCGGCCCCATTCCTCCCCGCCGGCCAGCGCCTTGGCGTACGGGTCGAGCAGCACCGGCCCCACCGGCCCGGCGCCGTCCGGCTCGGCACGGAAGCCGTAGTGGACGGTGTCCGGGTCCGCACCGGCCACGGTCATGGTGAAGGCATGGCCGGTGCGGTACTCGTCCGGGAAGGGCAGCGTGGCCAGCTCCGCCCCGGTGCCGGCGTCGAACAGCACCAGGTGCATCCGGCGCGCGGTGGAGGAGTACACGGTGAAGACCACCCCGTCGCCGGTCACCGTCGCACCGGGCCGCCGGGCGTCTCCGGGCAGCACCCGCAGGCCGCGCCCTGTGCGCCGTACGGTCCCCGCGGGGGAGGGGGCCTGCAGCGTCGGCGTGCTCACCGCCGCTCCACCGGTCGCAGCCGCACCTGGACGGTGAGCCGGCCGGCCGACTCGGGCAGCCGCACGGCCATGGCCTCGGCGTCGTAGTCGTCCCAGTAGGCGCCGTCGACGCGCACCTGGTCCAGCACCACCCGGCCGGGCGGCAGGATGTCGGGGGCCACCCGCAGCAGCCGCTGCGGGAAGTCGGCGTCGGCGCCGGGCCGGAACCACAGGGTGACCGGCTCGCCCCGCACCAGCAGACGGGTGTAGACCTCGGCGAGGTAGCACAGCTCGGCCTTGTGGTACATGGCCATGGCGTGGCTGCCCTTGAGCCGCTCGTCGCCCATCAGGAACGGAAGGCCCTGGGCGAGGACCGTGAAGTGCACGGCGCCCTCGTCGTGGTCCAGGAAGAAGGCGTTGTAGAACGCGGACGCCTCGTGGGCGTGCCGCAGAAAGGTGTCGTCGCCCGTGTGCCCGGCCAGGATGAGATAGGCCAGGATCGCCTGCTCCTGCTGCCACCAGGTCTTGCGGTCGTGCCAGACGAACGCGTGCCGGCCGTTCTCGGCCTCGCGCTGGAGCAGGTCGTACCAGCCGCCGCGCTGCGGGTCGCGGCCGTAGCGCGGCATGGTGCGGGCGATGTGCCGGGCCAGCTCCGCGTATTCGCGCTTGGGCCGGGCGGCGTTCATCCGCATCAGGTTCCACGCGATCTTCAGGTTGTGGCCCACCACCGCCCGGTTCTGCTGCCAGCCCCAGGAGTGGTCGGGCGTCCAGTCCGCGTAGAAGCGCTCGTTGACGAAGGGGCTCTCCCGGTCCGGCATGTAGGTGACGATCATGTCGAAGGTGTGCTCGAGCATGCGCAGGTAGCGGTCCTCGCCCGTGGCGAGGTACAGGTTGATCAGGTAGGCCGGGGCGTGGTCGCCGACCGAGTTCCAGTTCTTCCGGGAGTGGTTGGGGCCCAGGCTGTCGTGGTGCGGGCTGAGGGTGACCGGGTCGATGTGCGAGTAGTACCCGCCCAGCCGGGGGTCGTGGAAGAACTTCTGGAACAGCCGGACGGTGTCCTCGATGTCCTGCTTCACCACCGGGTCGCCGGTGACCCGGTAGGTCTGCGTCAGGCCCACCAGCGCGTAGATCTGCTCGTACGCCGGGATGGCCCGGTAGTCGTCGCCGAACTCCGAGGCGAACAGCTTGCGTTCGCGGGTCCCGGACACGTCGATGCCGTGGTACCAGTACACGACCTGCTCGGCCTCGTCGCGGAAGCGCATGTGGTCGTGGAGGTAGTGCGAGCCGCGCTCGGCGACCTCCAGGAAGTCCTCGTTCCCGGTGAGCATGTAGGCGCTGGCCATGCCGTAGACCATCCGGGAGATGGTGTCCGTCTCCTGCACGTGCTGGTCGGTCTTGTGACCGCTGCCGTGGATACGGGTCCGGTACTGCGCGAAGTCGACCGGCCCGGTGCCGAACTGGGACCTGCGGTAGAAGGCGGCCAGCCGGGACAGCTGGGTGGTCCACCAGCCGGGCTCCTCGTAGGGGTGCGGGGTGTCCCCCTCGCCGACCACGACCAGCCGGTCGGCCTGGAAGTACAGGCCGTCCTCGTCCGGATAGACCGGACCGTAGGAGAACACCAGGGTGCCGGGCGTGAGCAGTTCCGCGAGGCGCCCGGTGACGTCCTGGTAGGGCTCGCCGAGGTTGCGCAGCAGCTGCGCGGTGGTGGTCTCGGTGAGGTGGACGGTCACCTCCCGGTCGTCCAGCGTCTTGACGCGGAAGGTGCCGGCCCGGTGGTCGGTGATGTAGCCGGCCGTGCTGTCGGAGAACGAGAAGGCGAGGTCAGCTGCCATGGGACGGCTCCTGGGTCGCGCCGGGGACAGGGAGGGGACCGTGGTGCGCCGGGCGCATCAGGCCGCGGCTTCGTAGGGGACGGCCAGCCGCTCGATGACGGTGCGCGCGAGCAGATGACAGTGCTCGACGGTGCGCGAGGTGATCAGATCGCGGTCGACGACCACGTCCTGGTCGAGATAGACCGCGCCCATGTTGCGCACATCGGCGGCGAGGTTGTTGTGGCAGGTCACCGGCCGGTCCCGGATCAGCTCCGGTGCCGCCGACAGCAGTTGCAGACCGTGGCAGGAGAACGCCTTGACCAGGTTGGGCACCCTGAAGGCCCGGCGCACCAGTTCCAGGGCGGGCGATATCTGGTTGACGTCCTCGCTGTAGCGCAGACGGTCCGCGACCATGCCGGAGGGCACGATGAGCGCGGAGAACTGGAGCAGGTCGTGGAAGTCCAGCGCCTCCAGGTCGCCGTCGACCTCCAGCGTGGCCCGGTGCTCGTGACCGGTGAAGGTCAGGGACGCCTGGCCCCACAGCCGCGTCAGCAGCTGGACCTCGGCGCCTTCCTCGGCGAACCTGCGCTGGTAGTAGGTGATCTCCTCTTCGACGTAGTCGCTCTCCACGAGGATGCCGATGCGTTTCCCGGCGATGCGGCCGGTGCTCAGGGGCTTGACAGGTGCCATGGGATGTCCTCAGCGGCAGTGGTCGGATGGGTGGTCGAGGACGGAAGGACGGGGCGCGGCCCGCGGCAGTCGGGGGATGCCTGCCGCGGGCCGCGTTCACCGGGTCGCGCCGCTTCGGGGACGACCCGGTGGGTCACAGCTCGGCGGAGCCGGGCATCGCCTTCAGGCCGTCCACGGTGTACGTGCGGATGCGGAGGGTGCCGTTCTCCACCACGACGGTCCAGGTCTGGTAGGCGTCGAAGCCGAGCCACTGGCTGCGCGCGGCCGGCGGGGTCCACACCGACGTCTGCCAGTTGACGACGACCTTGACCTCGGCGCTGTCGGGTCCGGTCGTCACGGTGTCGACGGAGGCCACGGTGTGCGTCTCGTCGAAGAACCGGTGGGTGACGGCGTCGTACCAGGAGCGGAAGCCGTCGAGGCCCTCGGAGGTCCCCTCGGGGAAGTGCATGACGAGTCCCTCGGAGGCGAGGAACCGTTCCACCTCGTCGACCGGGTCGTGGCGGTCCAGCGCTTCGTACCACCGTGTGACGAACTGGCGTACCGCTTCCTCGGTGAGGACCGGCGCGGCCTGGGTCGTGGACATGTTGATGCTCCTTCTGAGGAAGTGGCTACTCGGTGACCAGGTCCACCAGGAACGGCCCGTCGTGGGCGAGGAGCCGGCGGACCGCGCCGGCGGCCTGCTCCGGCTTCTCCACCCGGACGGCCGGGACGCCGAGGGAGGCGGCCAGCTCGGTGAACCGGATCTCGGGCCGGGTCAGGTCGAACGCCTCCGGGTAGGCGTGCGGCTGGATGCCCAGCTCCCGCCGGTACTGGTCGATGTTGTGGTCCAGCAGCCGGTAGCGGCGGTTGTTGCAGATGACGAACTTCGCGTCGATGCCGTGCCGGGCCGCGGTCCACAGGGCCTGGATGGTGTACATGCTGCCGCCGTCGCCGGTGAAGCCCACGACGTCGAGGCCGGGCCGGGCCAGCTTCACGCCCAGGGCGCCGGGGATGCCGACGCCGAGGGAGCCGCCGCGGGTCTGGAAGAAGGTGCCGGGGATCCGCGGGGGCAGATGGCGCAGGAGCGCGCCGGACGCGGTGAGGGCCT
Source organism: Streptomyces griseicoloratus (assembly GCF_014534645.1). Taxonomy (GTDB): domain Bacteria; phylum Actinomycetota; class Actinomycetes; order Streptomycetales; family Streptomycetaceae; genus Streptomyces; species Streptomyces griseicoloratus. The sequence goes on along the minus strand of NZ_JACVQF010000187.1, from coordinate 260,362 downwards.
CGTCGAACACGGCGAGCCGCCCGGTGTCCGCCTGCGCGGCCAGCTCGCGGGCGAAGTGGTCCATCGGCGTGTCCGGCTGCCGCTGCCCGGTGCGGACGGCGGGCCCGGTCGCCGCCGGGACGGCTCCCCGGCGGTCCAGCTCCTGCGCCAGCGCCTCCAGGGTGAGCCGGGGATCGGCGGCGAGCCCCAGGTCCACGGGGAAGTTCTTGGCGATCTCGTAGGCGTCCGCGTCGATGTGCACCAGCCGCGCGTCCTTGCGGAACGGACTGGCCAGCCGCGGGAAGACCTCCGGGAACACATACGTCCCGACGATCAGGACGGCGTCCGCGTCCTGGACCACCCGGGCGCTGTCGTCGCCGAACATGTGCCCGAGCTGCCCCCGGTACAGCGGGTGGGTGGCATCGAAGTTGACCTCCGAGGAGTTCACCCCCCACACCGGGGCGCCCAGCCGTTCGGCCACGGCCGTCAGCTCCCGCTGGGCGCCGCTGGCGGCGACGCCGTCACCCATCAGGATCAACGGGCTGGAGCCCTCCAGCAGCAGCTCGGCGGCGCGCGCGGTCTCCTTTGGCGCCGGGGCGGTCCGGAAGGACGGCACGGACGTGGGCACCGCCGGCTCGGTCGTCACCTGGTCCAGGACGTCGGCGGGCAGCGCCACCATCACCGGACCGCGCGGCGGCGTCATGGCGATCTTCACCGCACGGCGCAGCTCGCGCAGCACCGAGGAGGGGTCCACCACGCGGGTGGCGTACTTGGTGACCGGCTCCGCCATGGCCACCAGGTCGGCGGCCATCTGGGCGTCCATCGCGGAGTAGCGCACACCGGCCTCGCCGACCAGGGTCACCAGCGGGGACCCGCCCCGCTTGGCCTGGTAGAGCATGCCGATGCCGTTGCCCAGCCCGACCCCGCTGTGCAGCTGGACGACGGCGGGGCCCTGGGACGCCCGTGCGAAGCCGTCGGCCATGCCGACCGCGACGCTCTCGTGCAGGGCGAGCACGTACTGCATGCCGCTGCGGTCGACGAGGTCGAGAAAGCCCTGCTCGACGGTGCCCGGGTTGCCGAACATGTGGGTGATGCCGTCGGCCGCGAACTGCTCGAACAGGGCGGCCTTGCCTGGTCTGGCGGACATGGATGCAGTTCTCCTCACGGTCGCGTGCCGTTGCCCGCTGCGCGGTTACCAGCCGTGCCGGCGCAGCCCGTTCTCCAGCACCTCGACGAGCAGTTCGCCCGAGGGAACGGAGTCGGGCGTCGACCGGGCCGTGACGAAGGGGTGGTCGACGATGACGGAGGTCTCCTTGCCGACGTTGCCGTGGAAGCCGCCGTCGGGCCCCGTGGCGTCGCGCAGGATGTACTCCAGCGGGTACGGCGGCGGGCCCATGTTGAACTCGACGCCGAGGAACCCGGTGCCGTCCTTGTAGTCGTACTCCTTGGGGTGCCCGGTGACGTGCTTGCCCCACAGGATGCTGCGGCGCGTCTCCCAGTCACGGGCGAAGGCCAGCGCGGCGACGCCGTAGCACTCGGCGAGGATCGGCTTGTCGGCGGCGACGAAGGCGAGGACCAGCTCGTGCAGCCGCTCGTTGTTGGCCAGGTCGACGATGGGACCGCTGCCGCCCACGATCACCAGGGCGTCGAAGCCGGACAGCAGCTCGGTGGTGGCCGTGGCCAGCCGGCGGTGGTAGTCCTCCAGCTCCCGCAGGTGGTTCAGGGAGCTGAAGTAGGGGCGCTCGGGGAGCAGTTCGGCCAGGCTCAGCGGGTTGTCCAGGCGGCTGGAGTCGTCCAGCGCCCGCGCCCTGCGGGCCATGTCACGCGTGGTGACCGAGCGCCCGAGCGGCGGGTCGATGTACTCGGAGTCCAGGCTCGGCGGCAGCGCGTGCGCCCTCTTCCCGGTGGGGGTGATGAACGTCGTGCGGTATCCGCGGGCGTCGAAGGCCTCCAGGGGACCGACCAGTTCCTCCCCCCAATAGCCGTATTCGGAAAGCACCACCAGGATGCGTTTGGACACGGATGTCTCCTCGCTGTCAAAAGGGTTCCCCGCCCTCCGAATGCGGTGCACGGGGCCGGGATCGGGAACAGCAGACGTTGTCGAGTGAAGCCTTGGGCAAGGGATATCCGCAATGAGGCAAGGGTGTTGACGGGAGACTTCTCCAACTTGGCCCAATAGAACTGGAAGCGTGAATTCCGACAGGGCGCGGAGTAATTTGCTCGCGCCGGCCGCGCCCCATGACGCCGCTCGGCTCCCGCACCGGCACCGAGTCGCCGGCCGGCGCGGCGAGCCCCGAGCCGCCGCCCGCATCGCCCCGGTGCCCGGGGCGCTGCGGATGCCGGCGACGATCACGTCCCCGTCCCCGTCCCCGGCCCCGGTCCCGGCCCCCGGACCGCGGTGCGACCCGGTGCCGTCCGGCACATGTCCTGAGCCAGGAGGCTGCCGTACCGATGAGGCCCCCGTCCGGCCCCACCCCCCGGTCCCCGGCGCGCAGGCCGCCGCGGCAGGCCCGGGCGCCGGCCCGGCTGCCGGCGCTGACCGGCCTGCGGTTCGCGGCCGCCCTGGGCGTGTTCGTCTTCCACGCCTGGCTCGCGGCCGTGCCGGCCCCCGGCCCGGGCCCGGCCGCGCTGCCCGCCAAGGCCGGCTGGGCCGGCGTGTCCTTCTTCTTCGTCCTCAGCGGCTTCGTCCTGGCCTTCTCGGCCCGTTGCGGCGACACCGCGCGCCGCTTCTGGCGACGCCGTGCCGCCAAGGTGTACCCGAGTCACCTCGCCACGGCGCTGGCCGCCTTCGCCGTGGCAGGCGCGGCCGGTGACCTGCCCGCCCCCGGCACGGCCGCCGTGAACCTGCTGCTCCTGCACGCCTGGGTGCCCAGCCCGCAAGTGTTCGTCAGCGGCAACCCCGTGAGCTGGTCGCTCTCGGCCGAAGTGCTGTTCTACGCGCTGTTCCCCGCCCTGTGGTCCGTCCTGTCGAGGATCCGCCCCCGGCACCTGTGGGCCGCCGCCGGGGCCGCCGCCGGCAGCACCGTCTGCCTGCCCGCGGCCGTGCCCCTGCTGCTGCCCGCCGGCCCGGCCCTGCCCATGCCCGACGGCACCCCCGGCCTGTGGCACTACTGGGCCGTCTACGTGCTGCCCGCCGCCCGGCTGCCGGAGTTCGTCCTCGGCATGCTGCTCGCCCGGATCGTGCGCGAGGGCCGCTGGCGGGGGCCCGGCCCCGCGCCCGCCGCCGCCCTGGCCGTCCTGGCCTGCGCCCTGGCCACCTGCCTGCCCTATCTGTACGGCCTGGCCGCCGCGACCGTCGTCCCCCTCGCCCTGGTGGTGGGCGCGGTGGCCGACGCCGGGCTGCGCGGACGCACCGGACGGGCCGGGCACCCGGCCGCCGTGCGGCTCGGCGAACTCTCCTTCGCCTTCTACCTGGTGCACCGCCCGGTCGTGGTCCACGTCCACCGCGCCCTGGACGCGGACGGCCGCGGGCCGATAGCCGAATTCCTTGTGATCCTGCTCTCGTTCGTGGTCGCGCTGATGCTTTCCTGGCTGCTCCATCAGGGCCTGGAAAAGCCGGTGATGCGCCGCTGGGGAACCAGGGGCGACGGCCGCGGAAAACATTCCGCGATTTCCGCGACTCGCCCAAGTCGGGCCTCATTCCTTGCCCGTTGCTTTCGCGTGAAACAACCATGAACCGGTCAGTCTCAGCTGTGACCACTGGGAGTGAACAATGGTCGGTCGTCTCGGAATCGACGATGAGTCACCCGTGGTCGGCCACGGCGGGTATCCCGCCAAGGCGGCCGTGGGCGAGCACCTGGTGATCAGCGCCACCGTATGGAGAGAAGGGCACGGGGCCGTCGGCGCCGCCGTCGAATGGCGGGAGCCGGACGGCCGCACCAGCACCGTGCCGATGCAGCGGCAGGAGCCCGGCGGCGACCGCTGGCACGCCGTCGTCGTGCCCAGGTCCCCGGGAGAGAGCAGCTTCCGCATCCTGGCCTGGGCGGATCCGTGGACGACGTGGCGGTCGGGCCTGCAGGCCAAGCTCGGTGCGGGCCTGACCGACCTGTCCAACGAACTGGAGGAGGGAGCCCGGCTGCTGGAGCGCGTGCGACCACCCGGACAGGACGCGCACGCGCCCGGCGCCCCCGGACAGGACGCGCGCGGTGTCCTCGACCGGGCCGTCGCGGCTCTGCGCGATGCCGCCCGGCCCCTGCCGCAGCGCGTCGGCCCCGCCCTGTCCGAGCCCGTGCACCGTCTCGTCACCGCCGACCCGCCCCGCGACCTGCTCACCGAAGGAACGATTCGCCGGGTGTCCGTGGACCGCCACAGGGCCCTGTTCGGAAGCTGGTACGAGTTCTTCCCGCGCTCCACCGGAGGCACCGCCGCCGACGGCACCCCCCTCCACGGCACGCTGCGCACCGCGGCCCGGGAACTGCCGCGGATCGCCCGGATGGGGTTCGACGTCGTCTACCTGCCGCCCGTCCACCCCATCGGGCGCGTCCACCGCAAGGGCCCGAACAACACCCTCACCGCCGGCCCCGACGACGTCGGCTCCCCGTGGGCCGTAGGCGCCCGCGAAGGCGGCCACGACGCCGTCCACCCGCTGCTCGGCACCGTCGAGGACTTCACCCGCTTCACCGCGACCGCCCGCAGCCTGGGCCTGGAGGTGGCCCTGGACCTGGCGCTCCAGTGCGCCCCCGACCACCCGTGGGTCACCGAACACCCCGAATGGTTCACCGCACGCCCCGACGGCACCATCGCCTTCGCCGAGAACCCGCCCAAGAAGTACGAGGACATCTACCCCCTCGACTTCGACACCGCGCCCGGCACCCTGTACGCGGAAGTGCTGAGCATCGTCCGCCTCTGGATCGACCGCGGCGTGCGCATCTTCCGGGTCGACAACCCCCACACCAAGCCGCCGGACTTCTGGGAGTGGCTGATCCGCACGGTCCGCGGCACCCACCCCGACGTGTTCTTCCTCGCCGAGGCCTTCACCCGCCCGGCCGTGCTCAAGGGCCTCGCCCGGCGCGGATTCGCCCAGTCCTACACCTACTTCACCTGGCGCACCACCAAGCAGGAGCTGACCTCCTACCTCACCGAACTGGCCGCGGACGCCGACTTCCTGCGCCCCAACCTCTTCGTCAACACCCCCGACATCCTGCCCGTGGCCCTCCAGCGCGGCGGCCCCGGCATGTTCGCGCTGCGCGCCGCCCTCGCGGCCACCCTCTCGCCCAGCTGGGGGGTGTACTCCGGCTACGAGCTGTACGAGGACCGGGCGCTGCGGCCGGGCAGCGAGGAGTACCTGGACTCGGAGAAGTACCAGCTGCGCCCGCGCGACTTCGACGGCGCCCTCGCCCGGGGCCGCTCCCTGGAGCCCTGGCTCACCCTGCTGAACCGGATACGACGCGACCACCCGGCACTCCAGCAACTGCGCACCCTGTGCTTCCACCCCGTCGACAACGACGCACTCATCGCCTACAGCAAGACCGACCCCGCCACCGGCGACGCCGTGCTGTGCGTCGTCAGCCTCAACCCCTCGGACACCGAGGAGGGCACCGTCGCCCTCGACCTGGACCGGCTCGGCAGGCCGCGGACGCCCTTCACCGCCGTGGACGAGGTCACCGGGGAGGTCGCCGAACTCGGCCCGGTGGTCCCCGTCAAGCTCGGCCCGGAACGGGCCGCCGCCCGCATCTTCGCCTGGAGGACCAGTTGACCAGCACCCCCGCCAAGGCCCGTCCCGCCACCGCCGGCCGCCACCCGCTGCCGTCGCCGGACACCGAGTGGTACAAGCGAGCCGTCTTCTACGAGGTGCTGGTCCGCTCCTTCCAGGACAGCGACGGCGACGGCGTCGGCGACCTCAAGGGCCTCACCTCCCGCCTCGACTACCTGCACTGGCTGGGCGTGGACTGCCTGTGGCTGCCGCCGTTCTTCACCTCCCCGCTGCGCGACGGCGGCTACGACGTCGCCGACTACCGCAGCCTGCTGCCGGAGTTCGGCACGCTCGACGACTTCACCGCCCTGCTCGACGCCGCCCACGAACGCGGCATGCGCGTGATCATCGACATGGTCATGAACCACACCAGCGACCAGCACCCGTGGTTCCAGGAGTCGCGCAGGAACCCGGACGGCCCCTACGGCGACTACTACATGTGGGCCGACGACGACAAGCAGTACGCCGACGCCCGCATCATCTTCGTCGACACCGAGACCTCCAACTGGGCCTACGACCCGGTGCGCGGCCAGTACTACTGGCACCGCTTCTTCTCCCACCAGCCCGACCTCAACTACGACAACCCCGCGGTCCGGCAGGAGATGCTGGACGTGCTGCGCTTCTGGCTCGACCTGGGCGTGGACGGCTTCCGCCTGGACGCCGTGCCCTACCTGTACGCGGCCGAGGGCACCGACTGCGAGAACCTCCCGGCGACCCACGCGTTCCTGCGGCGCGTACGCCGCATGGTCGACGACGAGTACCCCGGCCGCGTCCTGCTCGCCGAGGCCAACCAGTGGCCCGAGGACGTCGTCGACTACTTCGGCGACTACGAAAAGGGCGGCGACGAGTGCCACATGGCCTTCCACTTCCCGCTCATGCCGCGCCTGTTCATGGCCGTGCGCCGCGAGTCCTGCTACCCCGTCTCGGAGATCCTCGCCAAGACCCCGAAGATCCCCTCCAGCAGCCAGTGGGGCATCTTCCTGCGCAACCACGACGAGCTGACCCTGGAGATGGTCACCGACGAGGAGCGCGACTACATGTACGCGGAGTACGCCAAGGACCCGCGCATGCGCGCCAACATCGGCATCCGCCGCCGGCTCGCCCCGCTGCTGGACAACGACCGCAACCAGATCGAGCTGTTCACCGCCCTCCTCCTGTCGCTCCCCGGCTCGCCGATCCTCTACTACGGCGACGAGATCGGCATGGGCGACAACATCTGGCTCGGCGACCGCGACGCCGTACGGACGCCGATGCAGTGGACCCCCGACCGCAACGCCGGCTTCTCCCCGTGCGACCCGGGCCGCCTCACCCTGCCGACCATCATGGACCCGGTCTACGGCCACCAGGCCATCAACGTCGAACGGCAGCGCGCCCACGACGCCTCGCTGCTGCACTGGACGCGGCGCATGCTGCTGGCCCGCCGCGCCCACCCGGCCTTCGGCCTCGGCGACTACGAGGAGATCCCCTCCTCCAACCAGGCCGTCCTCGCCTACGTACGCCGCTGGACGGGCCCGGACGGCAGCCGTTCCCAGGTGCTGTGCGTCAACAACTTCTCGCGCCACCCCCAGCCCGTCAGCCTCGACCTGCGCGGCTACCGGGGCATCACCCCGGTGGAGATCACCGGCGGCGCCGCCTACCCGGTGATCGGCCCCGGCCCCTACCAGCTGAGCCTGCCCGGCCACGGCTTCCACTGGTTCTGCGTCTGCCCGGACGAGGAGCGCCGATGACCCCGCCGACGACCGAGGCCGCGCCGCCGCTGCCCACGGACCGCCTGGAGCGGGCCCTGGCCGCCTGGCTGCCCTGGCAGCGGTGGTACGCCGGCAAGGGCCGCGCCCTCACCGGTGTCCGCCTCGTGCGCAGCGCCCCCGTGCCGCTGCCCGACAACCGCCAGGACCTGCGCGGCTTCGTCCTCGTCCTGCGCGCCGAGTTCGCCGACGGCGGCGCCGACCACTTCCAGACCGTCGTCGCCCTCGCCGGCACCGTCCCGGACGCGGCCGCCGGCCACGTCATCGCCGCACTCGACGACCTCGTCGTCTACGAGGCGGTCGCCGACCCGGTACTGCTGCGCGCCCTGTTCCGGCTGGTGGCCGGCCGGCAGCGCAGCGGCGACCTCGCCGGCACGAGCGAGCCCGCACCCGACAGCGCCCGCTTCGCCACCCACCCGGTCGGCGACTGCCGCCCCCTCGGCGTCGAACAGAGCAACACCTCCGTGGTCGTGGACGACCGCTACCTCGTCAAGTTCTTCCGGCGCCTGCACCCCGGCGTCAACCCGGACCTGGAGGTGCAGCGCGCCCTGCTGGCGCACGGCAGCGGGCGCGCGGCCCCCGTGTACGGCGCCGTGGAGGGCAGCCTCGGCGACGCCCCCGTCACCCTCGCCGTCATCCAGCGTTTCCTGCCCGGCGCCCCCGACGGCTGGAGCGTGGTCACCCGGGCCCTCGAACAGGGCGCCACCGGCGACCTGCTCACCGAGGCCCACCGCATGGGCCGCACGGTCGCCCGCGTGCACACCGCCCTCGCCGACGCCTTCGGCACCGTGGAGCTGACCCCGCCCCGCCTGGCGGCGCTGGCGGCCGAGATGCGACGGCAGCTCGCCGAGGCCCGCACGGCCGTACCGGAACTGGACCCCCTCGCCGGCGACCTCACCGACGCCTTCGACGCCGTCGCCGCCCTGCCCGGCGGCGCGACCGCCCAGCGCATCCACGGCGATCTGCACCTCGGGCAGCTGCTGCGCGGCGACGCCGGCTGGGTCGTCATCGACTTCGAGGGAGAGCCCGCGCTGCCGATCCCGGAGCGCACCGTGCCGCACTCGCCGCTGCGGGACGTGGCGGGCATGCTGCGCTCCTTCGACTACGCCGCCGACCTCGCCGTCCGCCCGGGCCCGGCCGGCGACCCGGCGCAGCCGCCGCCGTCCGCACGCGCCCAGGACGCCTTCTGCCGCGGCTACGCCGCACAAGCGGGCACCGACCCGCGCGACCAGCGGCCGCTGCTGTACGCCTGCGTCCTGCACAAGGCGGTCTACGAGACGCTGTACGAGGCCCGCCACCGGCCCGCCCTGCGCCACGTGCCGCTGCGCGCCCTCGCCCGGATGCTCGGCCGGACGTAACACACCACCTGACGGAGCTTCGCCATGCCCCTGACGATCGAGGTCTGGTTCGACTACATCTGCCCCTTCTCGGTGATGGTCCGGAAGGTACTGGCCGACGCGGTCACCGACCCCGGGACCCGCATCCTGTGGCACCCCCTGGAACTGCATCCCGAGGGCACCCCGCGGGCCGGGGAGGGCGACCACCCCTCGGGCGTGTGGGAGAACTCCGTGGTGCCGATGGCCCGCCGGCTCGGCGTCCCCGTCGGCCCCCCGCACCGGCTGCCGCTGCCGCGCACCGCGCTCGCCCTGCGCGGCTATTGCTACGCCCGGGAACACGGCGCGGCGGAGGAGTACAACGACCGCATGTTCGCCGCCCACTTCCGCGAACAGCGCGACATCGGCGACCCCTCCGTCGTGCTGGCCGTCGCCCGGGAGGCCGGCCTGGACCCGGACGGCGTACGGGCCCGCATCACCTCCGCGCGGGACGCCGAACGCCACCGCCGCGAGCAGCGCGACGCCCGCCGCGTCCACCGCGTCCACACCGTCCCGACCGTGCTCATCGGCCGCTGGCGGGCCGAAGGGGTGCCCACCCCGGAGCGGGTGCGCGACGTCATCGCCGAGCTGACCGGCCCCGGGGCGCGCTGACCGGCCCGGCCGCCTCCCCCTGCGCCCCGGCATCGCTCTCCAAGGACGCGGCGACCAGCGAGATCAGCCCGGACAGCGCCTCGACGACACCCCCCGGCAACGGGCCCAGCAGCCGCTCGTAGACGGCGTCCGCCGCGCCGCGCACCTCCTCCTCGACCCGCAGCCCCTCCTGCGTCAGCTGGGCCCACGAGCCGCGCCCGTCCCGCAGATCGGCCTCCCGGACCACATAGCCGGACTCGGTCATCCTGCGGATGATGTTGCTCGTTCCGCCGGAGGACAGCCGGCACCGTTCCGCCAGCTCCGTCGGCCGGAGCCGGTACCCGTGCTCCTCGCCGGCGTCCCGCAGCGCGGCGAGCACCTCGAAGTCGGCGCGGGTCAGACCCCACCGGGCGGCCTCGGCGTCCGTGACGGCGTCCATGGCGGCGGCGAGCCGCGCCGCCTGGGACGCGAGGTGGGCCGGTGTGCACCGTGACGCGGATGTCGTCTCCATCGGAACCTTTCTACGCGGCAGCGCAGTCTAGACAACGGCGAAGTGGCGTTCCACGCGCTACGCGTGCCCCCCGGCCGCCACGGCGACCTGGGCCGAAGCGGACTGCGCCGGCCCATCCGGCTCATCCGGCCCGTCCGGCCGCTCCGGCAGCCCCAGCAGACTGCGGGCGATGGCGTCGGCGTCGCCGAGGATCACCGAGTCCACACCCGGCCGTATCCCCGCCGCCGTCGCCCAGTGCACGGCCTCCGTGGGCACGCCGTAGGCGAAGCGCCGCGGATGGGCGCGGCCCGCGGCGTCCACGACCCGGTACGGGCGCGGCGTCACCGACAGCCCGCCCGTCTCGTACCGCTCCTCGCCGTCGACGAGGGTGTGCGGCCGGGCCTGACCGGTCGTCAGCAGATGGCCGAGCAGCGGATCGGCGGTCCGCCGCACATCCGGCTCGGGCAGCCGCGCCTCGATCAGCACCCCGGCCCGCACCGCCGGTCCGGGCACCGCGGCGGAGAACGCCGTGAACGCGGCCCCGCCGTCACCCTCGGTGGTGCGCACCGTCATCCCCGGGCCCAGCACCCGCAGCACCCCGGCCCGGATCAGCGCGGACATCTCCTCGATGCGCGAGGCCGGCGGGCCGATCGACAGGAACGCGTTGAGCGGCGTGTACCACCCGTCGAGGTCGTCGCGGTGCGACGCGGCCCGCAGCCCACCGTGGTCGACGACCTGCCGGATCTCGTTGCGCAGATCGCGCAGCACGTCCAGGGCCGCCTTCACCGGACCGCTCACATTGCCCCGCCGCGCCTCGGCCGCGTCCCGCTCCAGATAGTCCAGCAGCCACGCGGTGAAGTCGTCCTGGCCGGTGAACGCGGTCCCCTTGCAGGGCCGGGCGACCCGCTCCCAGTCCCAGCGGTCCTCCGGCGCGATCCGGCAGGCGTCCAGCAGGGACGTCCGGGCCTGCGCCGAAGGCGCGGCCAGATACCGCTCGGCCAGCAGGTCGCCCACCGCTCCGCGCCCGCGGGAGCGCAGCAGCGTGCGGTAGTACACGCTCTCCACCTCGGCGGCGATCAGCGGCCACAGGCCCGCGGCGAAGCCGACCGGTGCGCGCCGCAGCCGCTCTATCCGGCCGGCCGTCAGCAGCCGCGGCACGTACCGGCCGTGGGCGCCCTTCTCGTTCTCGCCCCGGGCCTGGTACGGCACACCGCGACGGGACCCGGCGACCAGCGACGGCTCCAGCCCCGAGGGCCGGTACGTCAGCCCTGCCCCCTCCTCCCGCACGAACGTCCCGCCCCGGCCGACGGTGAACAGGGCCATGTGGTCGAAGAAGTTCAGCCCCAGACCGCGCAGCAGAACCGTCTCGCCCGGGGCGATGCCCGACAGGTCCAGGTCGGCGGGGTTGCCCGGCGGGACGTACCGCAGCCCGTGACGGCCGGCCCACCCGGCCAGTTCGGCCTCGCCGCGCGAGGGCCGCGCCGGTACGTGCCCCTGGGCCAGGACCACCGCGTCCAGGCCCGTCAGCACCGTGCCGTCCTCCAGCCGCAGGGTCTGCGGGCCGTCCCGGTCCGGTCCGGCGTCGTCGAGGGCCACCGCGCGGGTGCGGTGCGTGTGCACGCGGACGTGGGCGGGGGCGTGCGCGGTGATGTGCCCGAAGGCCCAGCGCAGATAGTGCCCGTAGAAGGCGCGCGTGGGATACGAGTCGGGGCCCAGGTCACGGGCCTCGGCCAGGACATGGCCGGGTAAGTCCTGTGCACCGGGCCGGGACGGCAGCGCCCGCGCCCACTCGTACAGGCTCGGGCCGGGCACCAGCGGCCCCGCCATCCGCACGGAGCCGTCCGTGAACACGGTGACCTGCGAGGCCACGGTGTTCATCAGCAGGTGACGGGACTGGCCCGTCCGCCACACCGCGCCCGCGCCGGGCGGGAACGCGTCGATCACGTGCACGGTCACCGAACGGTCCGGGTGCGCACGGGCGTTGGCGACGGTCCGCTCGAGAACGGACAGTCCCCGGGGACCGGCTCCGACGACGGCCAGAGTGAGGTGGCGGGCAGACATGGGTTTCTCCTCGGAAAGAAAAGTGACAGACGGGCGCGCCCGGGACGGGGCGGGGGAGGCGAGGGCAAGGCGTCGGGGGTCAGGCGGCGGTCGGGATGCCCGGCAGCGGGTGGGCGGCCCGCTGCCAGGCGCGCTGCCAGGACGGGGCGCGCCGCGCGGGGCCGGGCCGCAGGGAGGTGCCGGACCAGGAGGTCACCGGCCGGATCCCGTGCAGGGCGTTGACCACCCAGGTCTCCCGCCCGTCCAGGTCGGCCGGGCGGGCCCGGCGCCGGTGCACCCGCACGCCCAGCCGGCGGGCGCGGTCCGCCAGCCAGGCGGCGGTCACCCCGGGCAGCACCGGCAGATCCTCGCCGGGCAGGCACAGGTCCGCGCCCTCCCACCACACGAGGCTGGCCGAGGTGGTCTCGGTCACCCAGCCGTCGCCGGTGAGCAGCAGATGGTCGTCGGCGCCGTGCTCCGCGGCCGCGGCCCGCAGCCGCGCCAGCAGATCGAGGTCGGGTCCCTTGCGGTGCGGGATCCGGCGCGGGTCGCGGCCCCGCCAGGAACGCAGCCGCACCGACGAGGTGCGGGCGGGAGCCGGGCGCAGCCTGAGCGCCGCGCACGGCCGCCGGCCGCCGAGCAGTTCGACGCGGGGGAACCACTCTCCCTCGCGCGGCAGCGCCTCGACGGCCCGCTGCCAGAAACCGTCCAGGTCCAGCGCCCCGGGCGCCCCGGCGGCCCGGCACGCCTCGGTGAACCGGGCCCGGTGCCGCTGCAGGAAACGGGACCTTCCGTCCTGCACCAGCCAGGAGTCGGCGACGAGCAGCTCGGCCGCGGGCGGCGTACCGGGCACCAGGCCCGCGCCGGACTCCCAGGCCAGCCAGACGGGGGCGTCGGCCGGCACGGTCAGTACCTGCCGGCCGTGGCCGCGGCGGGCGCCGAGCGCGGCCCGTAGGGGGCTCGCTCCAGCCACTCGCCCCAGGCCGGCACGAGCGGCGCCATCCGGGCCGACACGGCCTGGCGCACCCGGGTCAGGCGGTGCCGGGGCCGCAGATGGGCCAGGGCGGTGCCGGCCGCGCGGCTGTTGAACTGGGCCGCCGCGCGCCGCGCCGAGGCGAAGGCGCCCACGGCGGCGGCCCGTTCGCCGCCGGACAGGGCGGTGGCGACGGCCTCCGCGGCGGCCACCGCGTCGGCGATGCCGCTGTTCATCCCGCGGGCCCCGAACGGCGGGAACAGGTGGGCCGCCTCGCCGACCAGCAGCACCCGGTGCTGCGGATCGGTGAACGTGTCCGCCACGACCTGGAGGAAGTGGTACCGCGACACCCACAGCAGCCGGTCGGCGTAGCCGGCGGGCACCACCTGGGCGACCCACCGGCGCGCGGCCTCCTCGGTGGCCCACTCCTCGGGGACGTCCCCGTCCTTGCACTGGAGATCGAGCTGGAAGCCGCCGGCGAACGGCACCCGCATCACGCTGCGCCCGCCCAGAGCGGGATGCTCGTAGGTGAAGACGCGTTCCAGCGGCATCGGGTCGGCCGGGTCCTCCGCCACGTCCACCACCACGTGGAAGGCCTTCGAGCGGGTGCCGCTCATGGTGATGCCGAGCGCGTGCCGCAGCGTCGAGCGGGCGCCGTCGGCCGCGATGACGTACTGCGCGTCGTACACGGTGCCGTCGGCGGTGAACAGCCGCACCCCGTCCGGCCCGGACTCGGCTCCGGTGACGGGCGCGTCCCAGACGAAGCGGACCCCGGCCCGCTCGCAGGCGCGCAGCAGGTGCTTCTCGGTCTCCACCTGCCGCAGGCTGGTGAACGGCGGCGCCGTGCCCGCGGGCGCCTCGGGGTAGGTGCGTGCGAACACCTCCCGGTCGCGGTAGACGGTGCGGCGGGTGTGCCACACCACGCCGTGGGCGGCGAGGGTCCGGTCGAGTCCGGGGCTGATCGTGCCGAGCAGCGCCAGGGAGTCGCGGTGCACGAACAGGGCCCGGCTGCCGGGGCGCACGCGGTCCTCGGCGTCGGCTTCGAGCACGGTGACGGGCAGTCCGTGGTGGCGCAGGGCCAGGGCGGCGGTGAGCCCGGCCGGCCCGGCGCCGGCCACGACGACCGGGAGCGGCTGGGTGCCGTGCGGCGAGTGTGTCATGACACGTCCTTCTGCGGTGGCTTCAGGCGGGGGAGTTGAGGTTGCGGGGCGCGTCGCCCTCGTGGAGCATCCGGGAGATCTCCACCCGGCGGACCTTCCAGGTCGACGTGCGCGGGACGTCACCGAACGGCCAGTGCAGCGGCGGGGCCAGGGAGGGCAGGTCCGCGGTGGCCGCCCGCCAGCGCTCCGGGTCGAGCGGTGCGTCGCGGCGGGTGCACACCACCGGGACGGGCTGCCCGGAGGCACCGGGCACGATGATCACCTCGAGGAGTTCGTCCAGCCGGGACATCAGCACGTCCTCGAGTTCGAGGTTGCTGTCGATGGTGTCGATCTGGTCGATCTCCCGGTCCAGCAGGCGCAGCCGGCCGCCCCGGCTGACGGAGCCCATGTCGCCCAGCCGCCACCAGCCGTCGTGCCGTTGCCGCTGGTAGCGCTCGTCCTCACCGAGATACGTCATGATCGTGCCGCGGCCGCGCAGTTCCAGATGGCCCGGCCTGCCCCGCCGTACCGGCCTGCCGTTCTCGTCGACCACGCGCAGCTTGATGAAGCCGGGCAGGACGAAGCCGACGTCGCGCCCGTCGTTCTTCGCGGCGCTCTTGCGCGTGTACCAGGCGCCGGAGATGGGGCCCGTCTCGCTCTGCCCGTACAGCTGCACCAGCAGCGGCCGGCGGCGCCGGGAGGCGGCGAGCAGCCGCTGGATGGTGCGCGGGTGGATCGCGTCGAAGGTGCTGCTGTAGTAGCGGACGCTGGACAGCGGCGCGCCGGGCGCGTCGGCGAGGTCCTCCCACTGGATGAAGTTGTTGGGGTGGGTCTCGACCAGGCCGGGCCGGGTCCGGGTGAAGATCGGCCCGACCACGTCCGGGTCGGGGTCGGTGAGGACGACGAGCGGGTTGCCGTAGTTCAGGAAGACGCCCAGCGAGTGGTAGAAGCGCGAGTGCACGTACGACATGCACAGCGCCACCGTCTCCTTGCCGCGCACCGGCCAGGCGATGAGCTGCTGCGGCAGCAGCCGGTGGAACAGGGCCCGGGCGTTGTGGACCATCAGCTTGTTGACGCCGGTGGTGCCCGAGCTGTGCGTGATCAGCGCGGTCTGCCGGCGGTGCAGCCGTACGGCGGGCCGGCGCGGCGCGTCGGTGAGGTCCGCGAGCAGGCGCAGCGAGCCGTGCGGCGCGGTGCCCGCCAGGACGGTCTCGCGCACGAGGTGCGCGAGGGGGAGGTCCTTGAGCGGTCCGCCGAGCTTGTGGGCGTCGCTGATCAGCCACGGCTCGTCGAGGCGTTCGAGGAGTTTGGCGACCACCTCGGCGCTCAGCGCGGCCGACAGGACGACGGGGACGGCGCCGATACGGGCGGCCGCGCAGGCCAGCAGGGCGATGTCGAAGTTGTCGTCCTTGTGGACGGCGACGCGTTCGGTGGGGCGGATGCCGACCTGCCACAGCCGGGCCGCGAGATCGTCGACGAGATCCGCCACCTGGCGGTACGTCAGGTCGGTGCCGGCGTCCGGCAGGGTGGCCAGGGGCTGGTCGAGGGTGACGGGGACGTCGCCGTGCCGGGCGGCGGCCCTCTCCCACAGCAGCCCGAGGTAGAAGGCCTTTTCCGGGAGGGTGAACCTGGACATGTCGGGGTGCCTTTCTGCGGTGGGTCGTCAGCGGGCGGCGGGGCGGCGGATCAGGAAGCGCTGGAGCTTGCCGGTGGCGGTGCGCGGCAGGGAGTCGACGAGCTGCACGCTGCGCGGCACCTTGAACGGGGCGAGACGGCTGCGGGCCAGGGCCGTCAGTTCGGCCTCCAGGACCTGCGCGGAGGCACCGGGGCTGCGCGGGACGACGAAGGCGCGCAGCTTGGTGGCGCCGTCCGCGTTGGGCAGGGAGGCCACGGCCACGTCCCTGACCTCGGGGTGGGCCGCCAGGACCTCCTCGACCTCGGTGGGGGCGACGGTGATGCCGCCGACCATCTCCATGTCGTCGGTGCGTCCGCGGTGCGTGTAGGTGCCGTCGGGGTTGCGCACGGCCCGGTCCCGGGTGGCGAGCCAGCCGTCGACGAGGGTGCGGGCCGTCTCCTCGGGACGGTTGAGGTAGTACGGCATCACGGTCGGCCCGCGCACCCACAGCTCGCCCTCGCTGCCGTCGGCCACCGGCGTGCCGTCGCGGTCGCGCAGCTGCACCTCGAAACCGGGCACCGGCCGGCCGACCGTGCCGGGGACGTGACCGGTGACGCCGTCGGTGCAGAAGGCGTGGCCGGTCTCGGTGGATCCGAGCTGGTCGTACACCGGTGCCTGGAGATGCTCGGCGAACCGGGCGGCCAGGGCGGGGGCCAGGCGTTCCCCCGCCGAGACGGCCGCCCGCACACCGGCGAAGGCGGCCGGGTCGGTGGCGGCCGCCAGCGCCGCGTAGGCGGAGGGCACCGCGTGCAGGTGGGTGACGCCGTGCCGGGCCACCTGCCCGGCGACCGTCTCCGGGCGCGGGGGGCCGGCGACCAGCACGGCACAGCCGCCCGAGTACAGCGGGAAGGCCAGCGAGTTGCCGAATCCGTAGGCGAAGAACAGCTTGGACACCGACAGGTTGACGGCGTCGGGCCCGATGCCGAGGACCTGGGCCCCGGCCCCGGTGTAGTACAGCTCCGGGTCCCGCTGGCGGTGCACGACGCCCTTGGGGGTGCCGGTCGTGCCGGAGGTGTACTGGATGTACAGGGCGTCGTCGGGAGCGCGTTCGGCGGGGCGGGCGGGCGGCGCCGCCGCGGCCCGGTCGAGGAGCTGCTCGCCGGTCAGATGGGCCAGGGAGGGGAACCTCCCGGCCAGTTCGGGTCCGGTGACGGCCACCTCGACGCGGGCGTCGCGGACCATGTGCGCGTGGTCCGCGGCGGTCAGCGCCGGGTTGGCCAGGACGGCGACGCCGCCCAGGCGCGCCGTGGCCAGGAAGGCGGTGACCCAGGCCACCGAGTCGGGCAGGGCGATCAGCACCCGGGTGCCCGGTCCGGCGCCGGCCTCGGCCAGGACGGTGGCGGCACCGGCCGCCAGGTCGTGGAGCCGGCCGTGGCTGATGGTGCGGTCGTCCTCGTGGTAGGCGGGCCGGTCGCGCCACCCGGCACGGGCGGCCCGTCGGGCCAGGTCTGCGGCCATGTTCATCGAAGGGTTCCTCTTCTGCGCTCGGGGCCGGTCCGAAGGGGACGGCTCAGGCCGTGACGGGGGCGTCGTCGGTGCTGAGTGCGCGCAGCGGGGCGGCGGCCTTCAGGAGCATCTCCCGGTACTCCTCGCCGGCGTCCGAGTCGAGGACGACGGCACCGCCGGCGCCCACCCGCCACTGGTCCGCGACGCGGACGGCGGTGCGGATGACGATGTTCAGATCGGCGGTGCCGTTGGTGGACAGCCAGCCGATCGAGCCGGAGTAGATGCCGCGCGCCTCGCTCTCCAGGCCGTCGATGATCTCCATCGTGCGCCGCTTGGGGGCCCCGGTCATGGAGCCGCCGGGGAAGCAGGCCCTGACCGCGTCGAGGGCGTCGGCGTCGTCCCGGAGCGTGCCGCGGACGGTGGAGACCAGCTGGTGGACGGTGCGGTAGCTCTCGACCGCCATCAGCCGGGGCACATGGACGCTGCCGACCTTGCTGACCCGGCCCAGGTCGTTGCGGAGCAGGTCGACGATCATCAGGTTCTCGGCGCGGGTCTTGGCGCTGGAGGCGAGGGAGTCGGCCAGGCGCCGGTCCTCGTCGGGGTCGTCGCTGCGGGCGACCGTGCCCTTGATCGGCTTGGTCTCGACGGTTCCGGAGCGGTCGATGGTCAGGAACCGCTCGGGCGAGGAGCCGGCGACCTCGACGTCCCCCAGCCGCAGGTAGCAGGCATAGGGGGCCGGGTTGACCCGGCGCAGCCTGCGGTAGAAGTCGTAGCCGTTCTCCCGGGCGGGCACCCAGGCCGCGGTGGTCAGGCAGACCTCGTAGCTCTCGCCGGCCCGCAGCTCGCGGTGGATGTCGGCGATACGGGCGGTGTACTGCTCGGCGTCGTGGACGAGCCACGGCTCGACGTCGGCCGTGTGCGGTGCGGGCGCGTCCGCCGGGCCGGTGCCGGGCAGGGCGAGCAGGGCGGACGCGGTCGACTCCAGCCAGTGCACGGCCTGTTCGGCCGAGGCGGGGCCGGCGCCGGGGACCGCGGGGTCGGTGCTGCTGAGCGCGGCCAGATAGGTGGTGCCCTCCTGGTGGTCGACGGCGATGAAACGGTCCGCGAACAGCCACACGGCGTCCGGGGTCGGTGCGGTGTGCTTGTTGTGCGCGCCGAGGTCGCCCTTGAGCTCGTAGCCGAAGTAGCCGACATAGCCTCCCGTGAAGTCGAAGGGCAGCTCCGGCGCGTCGGTGGTGCGCAGGCGCAGCTCGGACTGGAGGTAGTCGAAGACGGTGCCGGGCACGCGGCGGGTGCCCGTGCCGGGGCCGGTCACCTCCACGGCGCCGTCACCGGTGCGGTAGCGCACCGTCTCCGCCAGCGGGCCGGAGGCGTCGCCGAGGAAGGAGAACCGGGAGCGGCCGCTCTCCACCAGGGCGCTGTCGAGCCAGAAGGCGGGGGCCGTGGACGACGCGTACAGCCGGGAGAAGGCGGCCTCGGTGTCGATCTCCTTCTCCAGGATGCGCAGGTGCAGCCGGTAGCGTGCGTCCTGGCCGGGCCGGGCCGCGCGGTCACCGCGGCCGGCGCCGGCCGGCTGCTGTGGTGCGGGCCTGCGCTGCGCGGGGATGCGCGGTCGGGGCCGGCCCGTCCGGCGGGCCAAGGTCAGGTTGCGGAAGTTGGCGAGCAGGCGGTGGCCGTGCTCCGTGGCCACCGACTCCGGGTGGAACTGCAGTCCCCACAGCGGCCGTTCCCGATGGCGCACCCCCATGATCACGCCGTCCTCGGACCAGGCCGTGGCCTCCAGGGAGGCGGGCAGCGGTTCGGCGACGGCCAGGGAGTGGTACCGCACGGCGGTGAACTCCTGCGGCAGCCCGGCGAACAGGTCCTGTCCGTCGTGGGTGATGCGGCTGAGGTGGCCGTGGCGGGCCGCCGGGGCGCGGGTGACGTCGGCGCCCTCCGCGGCGGCGATGCCCTGGTGGCCGAGGCAGACCCCGAGCACGGGGACGGGGGAGGTCCGGATGATCCGCGCGCTGGCGCCGAAGTCCTCGGCGCGGCCGGGGTGCCCGGGGCCGGGCGAGATCACCACGTTGTCGAAGGCGTTCAGGTCGAGGTCGTCGACGCCGGGCGCGTCGTTGGTCACGACGACCGGTTCCTCGCCGTTGACCTCGGCTATCAGCTGGAAGAGGTTGTAGGTGTAGGAGTCGTAGTTGTCGATCAGCAGGGTCTTCATCGAAGGCTCCGTCGGGCGCTGGGCGGACGGGGGAGGGTGCGGCGGGCGGGTCAGCCCCGGGCGGCCAGGTCGGCCACGGTCCGGGCCAGCAGGTGTGCCTGGTCGTCGTTGAGGCGGGGGTCGCACAGGGTGCGGTAGGCGCGGCGCAGCCCCAGTTCGCTGCCGGGACCGCCGGCGCCCAGGCACTCGGTGACCCGGTCACCGGCCACCTCCAGGTGGAGGCCGCCCGGCCACTGCCCGGCGCGGTGCAGGATCCGGAAGAACGCCGTGGTCTCGGCGAGGATGTCGTCCATGTGCCGGGTCTTGTGACCGGTGGCGGCGGTGAAGGTGTTGCCGTGCATGGGGTCACTGGCCCATACGACGGGGTGTCCGGCGCCGGCGACGGCCTTGACCAGCGGCGGCAGGACCTCGTCGACGGCCCGGGCGCCCATGCGGGCGATCAGCGTCAGCCGGCCGGGGCGGCGGTGCGGGTCGAGGGCCGCGCACAGGCGGAGCAGGTCGCTGCGGCGGGTGTCGGGGCCGACCTTGACCGCGACCGGGTTGGCGATGTGCGCGAGCAGCGCTATGTGGGCGCCGTCCGGCCGGCGGGTGCGGTCGCCGACCCACGGCAGGTGCGTGGAGAGCAGGTACGCCTCGCCGGTGAGCGGATCGGGCCGTACGAAGGCCTCTTCGAAGTCCAGCAGCAGCGCCTCGTGGCTGGTCCACAGCCCGGTGCGGCGCCAGGTGCCCCGCTCGGTGCGGCGGGTGCGCCCGTAGCCGGGCAGTACGGCGCGCAGCGTGCCGTCGAAGGAGCGTGCCGGGGGCGCGGCGCCGGCCCCGGCCGACCGGTGGGCCATCACGTGGAGTTCGTCGAGCACCGCCCGCGCACTGCGGTAGGCGTCGAGCATGCGCCGCGGGTCGGGGACGCGGGCGGCCGGGTCGAAGGCGGGCGCGTTGACCGCCGGGCCGCGGAAGACGGGCAGCGTGCGGTCGCCGACGGTCTCCTCGGGCCGGGAGCGGGGCTTGGCGTACTGGCCGGCGATCCGGCCCACGGTCACGGTGGGCCGCTGGATCCGGTCGCTGATGATCTCGGCCATGTCGCCGAGGATCCGGTGCTTGCCCTGGAGCGCCGCGACGCCCTCGGCACCGGTGGGCTCGGCGCAGTCGCCGGCCTGGAGCAGGAAGGCACCGGCGGCGGAGACGTCGGCGAGCGCGATGCCGGCCTGCCGGACGTCGGCCGGGTGGGTCAGCGCGGGCAGCCGGGCCAGTTCCTCCTGTACGGCGGCGAGCGCGGCCGGGTCGGGCCACGGCGGCTGCTGGGCGGCGGGCAGGCCGCGCCAGTGCGGCGGCGCGGCGGTGCCGGGCCCGGCCACGGGCGCGGGGGCGGTGAGCGGCATGGCGGATTCTCCGGTGGGTCGAGGCGGTCAGGTGGCGACGACCAGCGCCTTGGGTTCCAGCAGGAACCCGGCGAGGCTGCCGTCGTGGGGGAGTTCGGGGCGGGAGGCCCAGGGCCGGACGGGGCCGGTGGTCACCTTGCGCACGCTCGGCTCGCGCAGCAGCTGCTGGGCGAGGTCGGTGTGGCGTCCGTTGAGGCTGACCACCAGGGAGTCGCGCAGCGGTGCGATGCCGTGCTCGGTGCGCCAGGGCGCGACGACCACGAACGGGAACGGCAGTTCGGTGCCGACCAGCGGGTGGAAGGGGTCGTCGGTGGCGACGACCAGCGGACGCAGCACCGTGCTGCCGTCCCCGGCCTCGGCCAGCGGCCCGTCCGGGTACAGCCGGGCGGAGTGATCGGTGACCTGTGCGGTCAGCGTGGCGAGATGGTCCCGCAGGGCGGCGGCGTCGTCCCGTCCGGTGGCGGGCAGGACGGCCTCGGGGGAGGTGACCGGATGGACGGGCAGTGCGGCCAGCCGCTCGGCGAGGGCGTCGGCGAGTTCGTCCACCGGGCCGCTGGTGAGGACGGCGGAGATGTTGTTGCAGCGCACCCCGCCGTCGTCGGCGATCCAGTCGGCGAGCCGGTCCGGGAGCCGGGCCGCGGCCGCCGCGTCCACCAGCGCCTTGCTGCGGCCGGGGCCGCGGACCAGCACGTCCCGCCGGCCCGCCCAGCGTGCGGCCGCGTCCGGGCCGCCGTAGACGATGCCCAGGTCGGCCTGGTCGATGAGGTGTTCGCCCGTCTCGTGCCCGCCGGGCAGGAAGGCGATCCTGTGCGGGGCGAGCCCCGCCCGGAGCAGGGCGGCCGTCAGCCGGCGGGGGGTGAAGGGGTCCTTGCTGCCGGGCCGTACGAGCACGCTGTAGCCCAGGGACAGCGCGCGGACCCAGGTGACGTTCGGCTCGGGGTGGTTGTTGGGGACGACCGCCGCCAGGACCCGGCCGCGCGGGACCCAGTGGCGGGCGTACCCGCCGGCGGCGAACGGGGCGGGCAGCTCGGAGGAGTTGAGGAGTTCCGTCTGGTTCAGCGCGGCGCGGATGCCGGCTACGGCCCGGTCGATCGTGCCGTGGGCCGAGCCGGTGGCCAGGGCGACGCGCCGCCGGTACTCCTGCGGGCTCTCGCCGTCGAGGGTGGCGGTGGCGAACAGGTCGCCGGCGGCGGCGAAGACACCGGCGTCGGGCACGGAGCCGTCGGCGCTTCGGCGGATCCGGTTGACGGCCGCCTGCGCGAGCAGCCGGGGTGCGAGCCCGACCTCCGCCAGCGGGGCGCCGTCCACTCCGGTCAGCCGGGCCGTGTCCCGGCTGGGCACGTCCTGGCCGTCGATGACGGGGTCGAGACGCGCGACACCGGGGTCGAGACGCGCGACACCGGGGGCGGGGCGTGTGCTGCCGGGGCCGGGTCGCGTGCTGCCGTGGGCGGCGGCCATCAGTAGACCCCCTCGATGATCCGCGTGCCGCCCTGGGAGGGCAGCGGGGCGATGTCGGCGAGGCCGTCGACGGTGTCACCGGCGGCCGGGCGGACCCGGACCGCGGTGTCCCGCTCCAGCACGTTGGGCAGGAACATGTCGCGGCTGAGCAGGTGCACCAGGACCTGGCCGCGCTCGCCGTACGGCACGGCCTCGCCGGTCGCGGAGTCGACCACCTCGACCACCGACTGCGGGTGGAAGGGGCGGAAGACGGCGGCGTGCGTGTCGCCCTCCTGCCGCGGACGCTGCGGGGCGATGCCCATCAGGGTGTTGCCGTAGATCGCGGCGACCCTGGCCCGCGGGAAGAACGTCTCCTCGATCTGGCGCAGGGACTCGGGGCTGATGCTGGTGCCCGCCCACATCAGTGCCTCCAGGCCCACGGCGAGCCGCTCGTACAGCTCCGGGCGGGCGCACAGGGCCTCCAGCACGGGCGGGGTGATGAACAGGACCTTGATGTCCTGGGAGCGCACGATCTGCTCGACCTGGTCGAGCAGATGGTCCCGGTACTCCGCGGCCGGCTCGGTGCGGCCGGCGGCCAGCAGCCGCTTGACCCAGCGCGGGTCGAAGTCGACGGTGAAGCACAGCCCGCCGCGCTGCTGGGCCAGGTGCCGGATGGTGCGGCCGACCACGTGCGGGCCGCCGGGGCCCACGTGCAGCCAGTTGGCGTTCCTGGGGAAGCCGTGGCTGTCCAGCACGGTGCTGACCCAGTCGACGTTGAGGGTGCGCGAGACGCTGTCGACGACACGCTTGGGGGCGCCGACGGTGCCGCCCGACTCGAACACCTCGAAGGGCCGGTCCGCCTGTCCGGCGGGGATCAGGTCCTCCACCGGGACGGTGCGCAGCTCGTCGCTGAGGTCGGGGAAGCGGCGCAGGTCCGCCAGGGTGCGGATGTCGCGGAGCGGGTCGAAACCGAGGGTGTGCGCCCTGCTGAGCCAGAAGTGGGAGCCGGTGTCGGGGTCGAAGTGCCGGCGCAGGATGTCGCGGAGGTGGGCGTCGGCGTCCACGGGGGCCGGGGCCCAGGGTGCGGGGGAGAGGAGTTCGGTCATGGCAAATAGCTTTCGGAAAAGCTATTTGGG
Source organism: Streptomyces griseicoloratus (assembly GCF_014534645.1). GTDB lineage: Bacteria > Actinomycetota > Actinomycetes > Streptomycetales > Streptomycetaceae > Streptomyces > Streptomyces griseicoloratus. The sequence continues at coordinate 237,061 of NZ_JACVQF010000187.1, read as the reverse complement.
TGTCAAGTGACGCTGATACTAAGGCAAGTTGACGTCCGGAGTGGGGATTCGGGCTGGAGTCGGGCCTCCGGAGATGCTTTTCGGAAAAGTTTTTTGCTCGGCCTTCGGCCCCGCACCCTCCGCCGGCCGGCCCGGCGAACGCCCTGCGACAGTGGGAAGTCGCGCTTCCCCGGGTGCCGCGGCCGTTCCTACCGTCGAGCCATGACGACCACCGAGTCCTTCCCCCGCCTGAAGCTGTCCGAGCTGACCCCGAAGGTCTACTCCGCCATGGGACGCCTGCACGCCACCGCCGAGGAGGCGGCCCTCCAGGCGGGGCTCGAGCACTCCCTCCTGGAACTGGTCAAGATCCGTGCCTCGCAGATCAACGGGTGCGCCTTCTGCATCGACATGCACACCCTGGACGCGCGTGCCGCGGGCGAGACCGAGCAGCGCCTGTACGCCCTCAACGCCTGGGAGGAGACCCCGTTCTTCTCCGCACGCGAACGCGCCGCCCTCGCCCTGACCGAGGCCGTGACCCTCGTCCACGACGGCCATGTCGGCGACGACGTCTACCGGGCCGCGCTCAAGGAGTTCGGCGAAGCCGAGGTCGCCCAGCTGATCTGGGCCATCACCGTGATCAACGCCTACAACCGGATCGCGATCTCCACCCGCATGGTGCCCGGCCACTACACGCCCAAGGCATGACCCGCCCCCACCCCGCGGCACCGGCCCGGCCCCGCCCCCACCCCCGGGCGGGCCGGGCGGTGCCCGTGCCGAGCCCGGACCCGCCCCAAAACCGCGGCGACCACCCCTGTGCCCGCCCGGCCGTGCTGCGGGCCGAGCGGTTCACCCACCCCTTCACCCGCAGGCTCCTCACCCACCAGGGCTCCACCACCGCCCTGCTGGAACAGCACCTGGCCACCCGCCTGACGCTCCGCCTGGTGAGCCAGAACGTGCAGAGCTCCCACGCCGTGGCCGCCACCGTGCTGCCCCTGCTCGGCCTGGACACCGACGTGCCGTGGCTCGTGCGGCGCACCGAACTCCACGACGACAGCGCCCGGGTGGTCTCCCGCAACCTGGTGATGGGCCCCCTGCCGCGCCGCCCGGAGATGGCCGGCATCCTCACCAGCGCCACGGTCCCGCTCGGCCGGGCCCTCGCCGGCCTGCGCCTGCCCCAGGAGCGCCGGCTGCTGCGCGTCGGCCGCTCCCCGTGGCCACCGCGGTCCCGGCCCGCCGCCTGGCGCGGCTACGTCCTCGCGGTCCCGGGCGAATCACCCTGGTACGTCGAGGAGTTCTTCCACCCCGACATCGCGCCCGCACACCTGCGCACCGCCCCGGGACCGGCACCGGGCCCCGCCGCCACGAGGGCGACGCCATGACCGAGGTCACCGTCGTCGGGGCCGGCCCCGTCGGCCTGGCCGCGGCCCTCGCCGCCCGGCACCACGGCGCCCGCGTCACCGTGCTGGAGGCCGGCGCCGAGCACCGGGGCCGCCCCGGCAGCAGAGCCATCTTCGTGCACCGGACCACCCTCGACCTGCTGGAGCGCATCAGCCCCGGCCTGGGCGGCGAGGTGGCCGGCGCAGGACTGGTGTGGCGCACCCGCCGCACGCTGTGGCGGGGACGCGAGGTCTACGCCCGCACCTACCCGGGCCCGGCCGCCCGCGCACGCTTCACCAGCCTGCCGCAGACCGTCGTCGAGGCCCTGCTGCGCCGGGCCTGCGCCCGGGCGGGCGCCGAGATCCACTGGGGCGACGCGGTGCGCGAGATCCGCAGCGGGCCCGGCGGCGTCGAACTCGTCACCGCGGCGGGGCGGCACTGGCGCACGCCCTGCGTGATCGCCGCCGACGGCGCCCGCTCCCAGGTCCGCGCCGGCCTCGGCATCCCCCTGGACGGTACGACGGCCGGCACCGGCTTCGCCGTCGTGGACGTGGCGGGCGGCCCCGGCGACGACGCGGCGGAGCGGATCTTCCACTACGGCCATCCCGGAGCCGGCGGACGCAACGTCCTGCTCGTGCCGTTCCGCGGCGGCTGGCGCGTGGACGTGCAGTGCCGGCCCGCCGACGACCCCGGCCAGTGGGCCGCGACCGCCGAACGGTGGCTGCCCGCCCTGCTGCCGGGCACCTCCGGCGCCCAGATCACCTGGTCCTCCGCCTACCGCTTCCACCAGCGCGTCGCCGCCGCCTTCAGCGACCCGCACCACCGCGTCCTGCTCGCCGGCGAAGCGGCCCACCTGCTGCCGCCCTTCGGGGCACGGGGCATGAACTCCGGGATCGCCGACGCCGTCGCCGCCGCGGACGCCGTCGCCGCGCACAGCCGGGCCGCCGTGGCCGCCTACGCGCACACCCGGCGCGCCGCCGCCCTCGCCAACGCACACGCCGCCGGGCAGGCCCTCGCCCACCTCAGCGCCGACGGACCGCTGCGGCGCACGGCCCAGCGGGCGGCGGCCCTGCTCGCCCCGGGCTGGGACCGCGCCGGACGGTGGCTGGACCGCGCCCCCTACGGGCCGCGCCTGCGCTCCGTCCGCTACTGAACCGCCGCCCGGCCAGGGGCGGCAACCCCGCCTGCCCCCAAGCGACTTGGGTGACTTGCCGTAATAAATGCCGCTTCATTGCGGTACGTCCCGCGGGCGCGCCACGATGTGGCGCACCCCCCGCCGCGCCCGAAGGAGGCCATCGTGCTCAACCGCGTTCTCGGTGCCACCGGACCCCAGGTGTCGGCCCTGGGCCTCGGCTGCATGGGCATGTCCGCCCTCTACGGACCCGCGGACGAGAAGGAGTCCCTCGCCACGCTGCACGCCGCGCTGGACGCCGGCATCACCCTGCTGGACACCGGCGACTTCTACGGCATGGGCCACAACGAACTCCTCGTCCGCGAGGCCCTGCGCCACCGCCGCCGCGACGACGTCGTGCTCAGCGTGAAGTTCGGCGCCCTGCGCCGCCCCGACGGGACCTTCCTCGGCTACGACGGCCGCCCCGCCGCCGTCCACACCTCACTGGCGTACTCGCTGCAGCGCCTGGGCACCGACCACATCGACGTCTACCGCATCGCGCGCACCGATCCGCAGGTGCCGATCGAGGAGACCGTCGGCGCCATCGCCGAAGCCGTCACCGCGGGACACGTCCGCCACATCGGGCTCTCCGAAGCCGACCCCGACACCATCCGCCGGGCCGCCGCCGTCGCCCCCGTCGCGGACCTCCAGATCGAGTACTCGGTGCTGGACCGCGGCATCGAGCGCGAGATCCTGCCCCTGTGCCGGGAACTGGGCATAGCCGTCACCGCCTACGGCGTCCTCGCCCGCGGCCTGATCAGCGACAGCTGGCCACGCGGCCGCACCTTCGCCCCCGGCGACGTCCGCGGCAAGACCCCCCGCTACACCGGCGCCGACGCCGACCACAACCTCGGCCTCGTCGACGCGCTGCGCGCCGTCGCCCGGTCCCGGGGCGCCACCGTCGCCCAGGCCGCCATCGCCTGGGCGCTCGCCCAGGGCAGCGACATCGTCCCCCTCGTCGGCGCCCGCCGCAGGGACCGCCTGCACGAGGCACTCGGCGCCCTCGACCTCACCCTCGGGCCCGAGGACCTGGCCGCCGTCGAGGCGGCCGTACCGCCCGGCGCGGCACGCGGAGACCGCTACCCCGCCGACCAAATGCCCTATCTCGCCCTCCGCAGCGCGTGAGACGACGCGCGTGAGACGACCGCAGCAGGGACATCACGGAAGGAACACCATGGTCACCAGAAGGGCCGTCCTGGGAGCCGGCACCGGCCTCACCCTGGCCGCCTCCACCGTACTGACCGGCGCCCCGCCGGCGTGGGCCCGGCCGCGCCGCACCACCACACGGTGGGAGCAGCTGCGCGCAGGGCTCCGGGGAGACCTGGTGCTCCCCCACGAGGCGGGCTACGACCAGGCCCGGCAGCTGGCCTCCGCCCAGTGGGACCACCTGCGCCCGCAGGCCGTCGCCTACTGCGAGAGCGCCCAGGACGTCAGCACCTGCATCCGGTTCGCCCAGGACCACGGCCTGCACACCGCGATACGCAGCGGCGGGCACAGCTTCACCGGCTGGTCCACCACCGAGGGCCTCGTCATCAACCTCACCCGGCTGAACGGCACCCGCGTGTGCGGCACCACCGTACGGGTCGGGCCCGCGGCCCAGATGGTCGACATCGTCACCGCGCTGGCCCCCCACGGCCTGGCCGTCCCCGGCGGGTTCTGCCCCACCGTCTGCCCCGGCGGGTTCGTCACCGGCGGCGGGCACGGCTGGCAGCACCGCAAGTACGGGCCCGCCAGCGACCGCCTCGTCTCCGCCCAGGTCGTCCTCGCCGACGGCCGCGTCGTCACCGCCTCCGCCCAGGAGAACAGCGACCTGCTGTGGGCGCTGCGCGGCGGAGGCGGCGGCAACTTCGGCGTCGTCACCGCCTTCGACCTCGCCCCCACCCGGGTGCCGGTCGCCACCACGTTCACCGTCACCTGGCCCTGGGACAAGGCACCGCAGATGCTGGCCGGCTACCAGCAGTGGGCCCAGGCCGGCGCCCCCGAACTCGCCCCGGACGCCGTGCTGTCCCTGCCGGACGCCACCGCGGGAAACGCCCCCGTCGCCCTCGTCACCGGCGCCTACCTGGGCCCCAAGGAGACGCTGGAGACGTCCCTGCGCGAACTGGCCGCCCTGGTCGGCAGCGCCCCGGCCACCCGCCAGGTCGACGAACTGCCCTACGACAAGGCGATGATGCAGCGCTTCGGCTGCGCGGACCTGACCACCCAGCAGTGCCACACCGCGGGCGCCGGCGCCGCCCTGCCGCGCACCGCCTACACCAAGAACCGCGGCCGCATGTTCAGCCGCCCCCTGCCCGCGAGCGGCATCGACGACCTGCTGACCGCGTTCGACGCCCGGCGCCGCAGCGGGCAGAACCGCTACGTCAGCCTGATGGCCCTCGGCAAGAACGCCAACCAGGTCGCCCCCGACGCCACCGCCTACGTCCACCGCGACGCCGTGTTCACCTCGGTGTTCGGCATCGACCTCACCACCGCCACGCCCACCCCGGAGGAGGAGGGCGCCGCGCAGGACTGGGTCGACGGCTGCTTCGCCGCGACCGACCCGCACTCCAACGGCCGCAGCTACGTCAACTACCCCGACCCGAAGCTGACGGACTGGGCGAGCGCCTACTACGGGCAGAACCTGCCGCGCCTGACCGAGGTCAAGCGCCACTACGACCCGCACGGCTTCTTCCGCTTCCCCCACGCCCTCACCCCCTGAACGGCCACCGCCCCGCCCACTGAGAGGTGATCCCCTTGTCCCAGGCCACCGGGCCCGCCCCGGACACGGGGCTGCTCGCCCCGGCGCGGGCGGGCACCCCCGTGGAGCCGGCCGTCGACGACCGGGCCTGGCTGGCCGCGATGCTCCAGGCGGAGGCCGCGCTCGCCAGGGCACAGGCCCGGCTCGGCACCGTACCCCCCGCCGCCGCCCGGGCCATCACCGCGGCGGCGGCCGGCTGCGGCATCGACCCGCGCGTCCTGGCCCTGGCCGCCCGGGAGACCGCCAACCCCGTGGTGTGCCTGGTGCGGGAGCTGACCCGCGTGGTCGCGGCCGAGGACCCGGCCGCCGCCGAGTACGTGCACCGCGGCTCCACCAGCCAGGACATCCTGGACACCGCCACCATGCTGGTGACCGCCCGCGCCCTGCGCCTGATCCGCAGCGACCTGCGGCGGACCGCCGAGGCCCTGGCCGCGCTGGCCCGTGCGCACCGCGACACGGTCCTCGCCGGACGCACCCTCGCCCTGCACGCCGTGCCCACCACCTTCGGCCTGAAGGCGGCGGGCTGGCGCCACCTCGTCCTGGACGCCGTCGACCGCGTCGACCGCCTCCTGGACGGCGGCCTGCCGGTCTCCCTGGGCGGCGCCGCCGGCACCCTGGCCGGCTACCTGGAACAGGCCGCGCCCCAGGGCGCCGCGGCCGTGCCCGACCACCCGGCCCGGCTGACGGCGGCCTTCGCCGAGGAGACCGGCCTGGCCGCACCCGTGCTGCCCTGGCACAGCCTGCGCACACCGGTCGCCGACACCGCCGCGGTGCTCGCCTTCACGGCGGGCGCCCTGGGCAAGTTCGCCGTCGACGTGCAGGGCCTCGCCCGTACGGAGGTGGCGGAGGCCGCCGAGCCGTCCGCGCCGGGCCGCGGCAGCTCCTCGGCCATGCCGCACAAACGCAACCCGGTGCTGTCGACCCTGATCCGCAGCGTCGCCCTCCAGGTCCCGGCGCTGGCGTCGACCCTGTTCCAGTGCCTGACCGCGGAGGACGAACGCTCGGCCGGTGCCTGGCACGCCGAGTGGCAGCCCCTGCGCGAGTGCCTGCGCCTGGTGGGCGGGGCCGCCCACACCGCGGCGGCACTCGCCGAGGGGCTGCGGGTCGCCCCCGAGCGGATGCGGCGCAACGCCGAGCTGACCGGCGGGCTGATGCTGTCCGAGCGGATCGCCGCCGCCCTCGCCCCCCACCTGGGCCGGGCACGGGCCAAGGACCTGCTGTCCGGCGCCGCCGACGAGGCCGGCCGGTCGGGCAGGCCGCTGGCCGAGGTGCTGGCGTCCGCGCCGGAACTCGCCGGCCGGCCGGATCTCGTCGCCGCGCTGCCGGCGCTGCTCGACCCGCGCGGCTACACCGGCGCCGCCGGCCTGCTCGTGGACCGGGCCCTGGAGCGGTCCTGGGACCGGGAGGGCTGAGGCCCTGGGCCCGGGGGGTGAGGCGCCACCGGCTCACACGGCCAGCGCGGTCACCACACTGGAGAACACGTTCCGGCCGCCCTGCGAGGCCAGCACCTCGACGCGGTGCCGCGAGGCGTCACCGGTGGGCAGCGGCTGCGCCGTGACATGGCACGGCGTGTCGAACTCGGCGAACTGGAGGAACGTCGACTCGAACCTGACGGGATACACGCCCCGCGGCCCGCACGCCGCGTGTGCGGCCTGCCGGGCGGCCTCCAGCAGCAGCATCCCGGGCGAGTGGTCCACCGGGTGGTCGAAGAGAACGGGGTGGGCCGTGTCGTTGCGCAGGGTCCACCGCCCGGCCCGGCCGGACGGCGAGAGCACCACGTCGCGGGCGTCGGCACGCCCCACCAGGGCCGCCGGGACCGGGGCGGGCGGCCGGCCGGCGGTGACCGCGGCCCGGTGCGCGTCGGCGTGGGGGCCGCGCAGCCGCCGGTAGACGGAGGGCGGGTGGACGGAGAAGCGCGCCTGCGCCGTCCCCAGGTGCACGCCGTCGCGCAGGCCGACCACATGGAAGGTCAGCGCGGCCACCCGGCCCCGGCTGCGGCGTATGTCGGAGCAGGTGACGAACAGGTCGAGCACGGCGGGACCGTCCTGGACGGCCATCGCCGTGGGGACGACCTCGAAGCTCAGGTACTGCCAGACGAGGTGGTGGTCGAACGGGACGTCGAACCCGGTGTGCGACAGCAGCGGAAAGCACTGCCGCACGCTCTCGGCGAAGAGCATCGGATCGTGCAGACCGGCCTGGCCGGCATAGAAGCGATGGGTCCGCGGCCAGCGCGCGGACACGATGAAGGAGTCCGGACGCAGCCCGGACCATCCCGTGAGGAGAACCTCGGCTGCGTCGCGCTTGTGCACATAACGCGCGGGAACAGCCGATTCCACCGAGGCGAGCGCGGGTTGTTCGACGACAGGCATGAATCCCCCCAGTGATCGTGAACGCGGACGAGGCTGAGCCCTACTTCGTGGCTCGGTGAAACCGCGCAACAACATAACGAGTGTTCTCTTTTCTTGTCGAGGCCCGAATTCAAGCCGTTCTCAAGGCGGTTGACGATCACTTCCGCACGCGCTTAACATAACGAGTGTTCGTTTTTCCTCTGGGAGGGAGCAGGGCGTATGCCTGCGGAACCCAAGCAGCAACGCGCCCTGAAGACGCGCGACGACATCCTCCGCGGAGCGGCCCTGGCCTTCGAGGACTTCGGCTACAAGGGCGCCAGCATGCGGGAGATCGCCGCCCGGTCGGGCGTCACCCTGGGCGCGGTCTACTTCCACTTCGCCGGCAAGCAGGAACTCGCCCGCGCCGTCATCCTCGCCCAGCCCGACGTCATGGTCCCCAAGCTCCAGTCCGTCGGCATCCAGCGACTGGTGGACCTCACCCTGGTGTGGGCCCACGAGATCAACGCCAACCCGGTGATGCGCGCCGCGGTCCGGCTCGCCGTCGAGCAGCAGGCCCACGGCATCGAGGAGGACACCTCCTTCCAGGAATGGGAAGTCCTCTTCCGCAAGTGGCTGGAAGAGGCCCGCGACGAGGGTGAACTCGCCCCCGGAGCCAGCACGGGAGCGGTCGCCGAGTTCATGGTGGGTGCCATGACCGGCATGCAGCACCACGCCCGCCTCACCGGCAAGATCAACACCCTCGGCGACCGCGTCGTCCGCATGTGGCAGCTGCTCCTGCCCGGGCTCACCACCCCGGACGTCGCCGCCCGCCTCGACCTCGACCCCCGGCGAGGCGCGGCCTGATGACCCGGCACACCCCCCACCGGACCGAACCGGCCACGCCGTTACCGAGACTGACGATCGCCGTCACCGGCGCCACCGGCACCATCGGCAGCCGCGTCGCGGCCCGCCTCGCGCCCCACCACCACGTACGGGCCGTCACCCGCGACCCCGAAGCCGCCGAACGCCGCGGCGTCGCGGGCGAGAAGATACGCGCCGACTTCACCGACCGGCGCGCCCTGCGCCCCGCTCTCGCCGGCGCCGACGCGCTCCTGCTCATCACCAGCGACCCCCTGCGCCCCGACCACGACGAGACGCTGCTGAGGACCGCACGGGAACAAGGCGTACGCCACGTCGTCAAGCTCTCCGCCCTCGCCGTCACCGACCCCGGCGCCCAGGACCTGATCACCCGATGGCAGCGCCGGTGCGAGGCACTCGTCCGCGACAGCGGCCTGCCCTGGACCCTGCTGCGGCCCCGGGCGTTCATGTCGAAGGCCCTCGACTGGATCCCGTCCGTCCGCACCGAAGGCGTCGTCAGCGCCGTGTACGGCACCTCACGCAACTCCTGCATCGACCCCGACGACATCGCCGCGGCAGCCGCCCGCGTCCTGACGACCCCCGGCCACGCGGGCCGCAGCTACGCCCTGACCGGACCCCAGGCGCTGTCCGCACGCGAGCAGACCGACCTCCTCGCCCGCCGGCTGCACCGGCCCCTGCGATTCCGGGAACTGACGTGCGACCAGGCGTGGGAGCTGTGGCGCAGGCGCTACCCCGAACCCATCGCCCGTGCCATCGCCGAGAGCGCCCGACGACAGCAGGCCGGCGCCAAGGAACACGTGACCGACGGAATCCGGCAGCTCCTCGGCCGGGAGCCCGCACCGTTCACCGACTGGGCCGCCCGGCACGCACCCCGCTTCCGCTGAGGCACCCGCGCCCGCGACGGCGCCCCACACGACCCTGCACCTGCTGGCCCGACACAGAGGGGGAGCGAAGCCAGTGGCAGCTCAGAACGGAACCGGAACACCGCTGCTCAGCGGCGCGACCGTCATGATCACCGGAGCGTCCAGCGGCATCGGCGAGGCCGCCGCCCGGCTGTTCGCCGCGGAAGGAGCGGCCCTCGTTCTCATGGCCCGCCGCGCCGACCGCCTGCGCGCCCTCGCCGACGACATCACCGCGGCCGGCGGCAGCGCCCTGGCCGTACCCGGCGACGTCACCGACCCGGACGACGTCAACCGGGCCGTCGAACAAGCCGCGCAGACCTACGGCGGCCTCGACGCGGCCTTCAACAACGCCGGCTGGGCCACCGCCGGAACGGCCCTGCACGAAACCGACGACTCCGTCTTCACCCAGGTCCTCGACGTCAACCTGCGCGGAGTGTGGAACTGCCTGAAGGCACAGATCCCGGCCATGCTCGCCTCCGCGACCGGCGGCTCCATCGTCAACACCGCCAGCGTCGCCGGCCTGCGCGCCACCGGCGCCACCGCCCCCTACATCGCCGCCAAGCACGCCGTCATCGGCCTCACCCGCGCCGCCGCCGACGAGTACGGCGAACAAGGCATCCGCGTCAACGCGCTCGTCGTCGGCAGCACCCGCACCGAGCTGATCGACGACGTCCTGGCCAAGGCACCGTCCCTCAAGGACAGCTTCGTCTCCCGCTCCGTGCAGAAACGCATCGCCGCCCCGGACGAGGTGGCCCAGGCCGCCGCCTGGCTGTGCAGCAGGCGCGCCTCCTTCGTCACCGGCACCGCCATGGCCGTGGACGGCGGCTGGACGGCCACCTGACGGGGCGGCCGGCGCATGCCGCAGGCACGGCATGCGCCGGCCGGTCTTCATCGACCGCCTCCCGACACCCTCGTGGCACCTTTGGCACGGGACCACACACGACGTGCTCGCCTGCTGGTACGACGCGGACCGCTCCGCCATCACCCGCACCATCGGCGAGGTGAGGCCCCTGCTCGCTGAGCGGGGCTGCACCACCCCGGCCGCCGCGAGCACAGTGAGCGGAAACGGCCTCACGCTCACCCTTGGGCCGGCACCACGCCCACCGCGGCTACGGCCGGCGGATCTCGCCCGTGCCCAGGGTGATCACGGCGCGGGGCCGCATGGGCTCCTCGCCGTGACGGGAGAGCAGGACCACCTCCTCCACCCGTGCCGACAGCGTGCCGAGCCGGGCGGCGCACTCGGTCGCCAGGCGCTTCGGGTTCTGGGTGCGGCCGAGGGACAGATGCGGGGTGAAGCGGCCGCCGCGCCCCTGGCAGAGCGGGAACCGCAGTTGCAGCTCCCGGTGGAGACGGGCCCAGGGCGCCGGGTCTGCCGCGGCCGGATCGAGCCAGACCGTCGCGTAGTGGCGGTGCCGGAAGTACCGCACACCGGCCAGGCGCGCCGTGAACACCGCGGTGCGGGCCGCGACGGCGGACAGCAGCGGCACGGCCCGCGTGAACTCCTCCTCCGGCACGAAGCCGAACAGCAGGTTCACATGCGGTGGCCAGCGACGCACCTGCGGATCGTGCTCCCAGCGGATGTCCTGAATCGCCGGCCAGAGCTCCCGCGGCGGCAGCCATGCCACCGCCGTGCGGGGCGTCGGTCCCACCTGCAGTGCCGCCATGGGCTCGGCCCCGCCGGAGGCCGGAATCCCTTCCACACGGCCATGGTCCCAGTCGGACTCCCAAGACGTGCGGGGACTCTCCGGCGGGGCGCGTGATTGCGGCCCGCCAGGCCTCAGGAGTCCTTCGTGTACGTCAGCCGCTCCACCTGCCCGGGCGCGAACTCGTTCCCGATCCGTTTGCCGTTGACGACGAGCTGTACGGCGCTCGCATCGCCGAGTACCAAGGTGACCGACTCCTCGTCCGTGAAGGTCTTGCTCTCGCCCTGCCCGAGCAGTCCGTCGAAGAGCAGGCGGCCCGCGGAGTTCTTGGCCGAGACCCAGCTCCGCCGGTCCGTGCCGCTGACCTGGACCTTGACCTTGCCCTCTTCCCCCGGCTCCGGGGCGACCGCACTGCCGGTGGGGCCGGGCTCGGGCTCCGAAGCGGCCGACGAAGCCGACGAAGCCGACGAAGCCGACGAAGCCGACGAAGCCGACGGAGACGTCGACGAGGAGGCGGAAGGGGTGTCGGTACCCGCGCCCTGCTGGGTGAAGTACACCGCGCCCCCGATGAGCGCACCCGCGGCAGCCACGGCCGTGAGCACCATGGCGAGCACCCGCCCGCGTCGCCCGTCGTCGCGGTTCCGCTCCGGTGCTTGCCGGCTGCCCCCGAGCCCGGGGCCGGCGGTGGGTGCGTTGCTGAACCCGTCCGCACCGCCGTCCGGCGCGGCCGTGGCCCGGGAACCCAGCGCCATGGTCGGGCCCGCCTCCCCGGGGACGGCCAGGGTGGGCTCGTGGGGGGCCGGGACCGGCAGCAGCAGATTCAGGATCTGGTCCAGGGTGGGGCGCTGCGCCGGGTCCTTGGACAGGCAGGCGGCGATCAGGGGCTGCAGGCCGGGCGGCACCGCGGACAGGTCCGCGGGTTCGTGCACCGACCGGTACATCAGCCCCATGGGAGCGCCGTCGCCGAAGGCACTGCCGCCGGCCGCCGCGACGAGTACCGCGCCGAGAGCGAACACATCGGCAGCGCCGCTGACTTCACGGCCCTGCGCCTGTTCGGGGGCCAGGTACCCGGGGGTGCCGAAGGCGGCGCCGGTGGACGTGAGCCGGGTGGACTCCACAGCTCGTGCGATGCCGAAGTCGAGGACCCGTGGGCCGTCCTCGGCCATGATGATGTTCCCTGGCTTCAGGTCACGGTGGACGAGCCCGCAGGCGTGGATGGCCTTGAGGGCCTCCGCCAGGGCGGCGCCCAGCAGCCGCAGCCGGCCCTCGTCCATCGGCCCCCGGTCCGCGAGCAGAGCGGACAGGGTGGGACCCGGGATGTACGCCGTGGCCAGCCACGGTGCTTCCGCGTCCGGGTCCGCGTCCACGACCGGGGCGGTGTGGAAGCCACCCACCTTGCGGGCCGCCTCGACCTCGGCACGGAACCGTTCGCGGAAATGCCGGTCACCGGCCAGATCGGCGTGTGCCACTTTGACGGCCACCGCACGGCCGCCGCGGGAGCGGGCCAGGTAGACCGTCCCCATGCCCCCGGTGCCCAGCTTCCGTTCCACGGTATACCCGCCGATACGCTCTGGCAGGTCCGAGCCGAACCCCATCCCGTGCAAGCCCCTCCGCCGCCGTCCCGCGCATCAGTATGACCAACCGGCGGACACCGCACGGCCATTCGGCCGACGGGCCGGAGCGGCACCCGCACCGGAAAGCATGCCACGCCACCGGCCTTCGCGGACCGGGCGTCACCCGGGACCCGTCGACACGTACGGGGTCCTGGACCGGCCCCCGTAGGGGACGTGCCAGGGGCGGTTCAGGGCGGCTCCCGGATGCTGGCGGCACCCCTGGACCGAGATCGTCGGGGCATGGCGAAAACGGGGACGGCGAGCGAACCGGGCAAGACGGGGAAGCAGGGGGGAGAGGCGGCCGGGCCGCGCGGCGGGAGGAAGGGGCGCCGCACCCTCAGGCGAGTCCTGATCACCCTCGGCACGGTCGCGACCGTGCTGCTCGTCCTGCTCGGCGCGGGGTTCGCATGGCTGTGGACCGGCGCCGACACCAGCACGGTCGGCGAGACCTCGTTCACCAACGAACTCGCCGTCCCCCCACTCGCCGAACCGACCCGGGTCAAGGCCGACGGCACCAAGGTCTTCGACCTCGCGATGCGCGCCGGCGAGAAGGAGTTCCGGCCGGGCCGGAAGACCACCACCTGGGGCTTCAACGGCGACCACCTCGGCCCGACACTGCGCGCCGAACGCGGTGACAAGGTGGAGGTCAGGGTGCGCAACACGCTTGACGAGCCGTCGACCGTGCACTGGCACGGCATGCACCTGCCCGCGCGGATGGACGGCGGCCCCCACCAGATGGTGCCGCCGGGCGCCACGTGGACCCCGCACTGGACGATCGATCAGCCCGCCGCCACCCTCTGGTACCACCCGCACCCGCACGGGAAGACCGAGACACACGTCCAGCGCGGCCTCGCCGGGATGTTCCTCCTCGACGACCAGCGGTCCTCCGCCCTGCCGCTGCCGAAGACGTACGGCGTCGACGACCTGCCCGTCATCGTCCAGGACGTGACGTTCGACGGCGCCCGGTTCGACCACGGGCACGGCTTCATGCGGAACGTCGGGTTCCTCGGCGACCGCACCATGGTCAACGGCACCCTCGATCCGTACCGGGAGGTCCGTGACGAACTGGTGCGACTGCGGCTGCTCAACGCCTCGACGGCCCGGGTGTACTCCTTCGGCTTCGACGACAACCGGCGCTACGCCCAGATAGCGACCGACGGCGGACTCCTGGAACGCCCCGCGCAGACCCGGCGGCTGCAGCTCTCACCGGGCGAGCGCGCCGAGATCGTCGTACGCATGCGGCCCGGCGAGCGCACCACATTGCGCAGCTTTCCGCAGGACAACTACGGCGATGCCTGGAACACCCGGTTCGGCGGGGGCGACGACTCGTTCGACGTCCTGCAACTGCGGGCGGCGACGACGCTCCGCCCCTCGCCCGAACTGCCCGGCCGTATGGGCGAACTGGAGGTGCCGGACGCCTCGGACGCGGTCCGCGCCCGCCACTTCGACCTGAAGATGTCCGGCATCAACGGGCGCAAGATGGCCATGGACCGAGTCGACGAGACGGTCACCCGCGGCACCACCGAGACCTGGACCGTCCGCAACACCAACGGCATGCCGCACAACTTCCACGTCCACGACGTACAGTTCCGCGTCCTGGAGGTGAACGGACAAACCCCGCCGGCACACCTGCGCGGCGCCAAGGACACCGTCTTCCTGCCGAACGGCACGACCATGAAGCTGGCGATGCGCTTCGACGGGCCGCCCGATCCGGACACCCCGTACATGTACCACTGCCACCTCCTGTACCACGAGGACCTGGGCATGATGGGCCAGTTCGTCGTGGTCGAGAAGGGCGAGCGAGCCGGCCGGCCGGCCGTCCGGGACGACGCGCACGCAGGGCACTGACGTGATGGACGACGACAGACACGGACGACGAGCGGTTCACGGCAGCCACCCCTGCCCGTCCGGCCTACTGCGTGGACTGCCCGACGCCCGACAGGCGCTCCACTGCGCCGAGGAAGTCACGGAAGGCCTGGTCGGTGCGCGCGGTGTCGCCGGTGGCATCGAGGTCCATGAGGAGTCCGCGGATGACGGCGAGAGCGAGCGTCGCGAGATCCGGCCGGCCGATGCTGCGCAGACCGTCCTCGAGCGGCCCGAGCCAGTCGGTCGTCGCGGTGCGCCGGAAGCCGGGCCACAACTGCTGCTCGGCACTCTCGCGCAGCTGACCGAACATGCGCAGGTACGGCCGCCCGTCCGGGCCGGTGATGGAGGTCCAGGCGCGCTCCAGGGTGGCCGTGTAGGGCTCGTCGGGGCGCGCCCGCAGGAGGTCACCGAAGGTGTCGAGCTGGCGTTGCCGCGCACGCCCGAGGACGGCCCGCAGCAGGGCGTCGCGGGTGCCGAAGTGATAGATCAGCATGCGGGCCGAGGTGCCGGTGGCGGTGGCCAGCGGCTCGAGCCGGTCGGGGAGGCCGTGCGCGAGAGCGTGATCAGCGCAGGCATCGAGCAGCCTCTCCTTGATGTGCGGTTGCGGTCGTCTGCCCACGGCCTCACTTTTTCACGTAACGGCAGCTACGTCTACCGTTGACCGAAAGGCGGTCGAGGCGGACGTGGAGGCAGCGATGAGGGTCGTGTTCGTGCATGGGGCCTGCGTGCGGGACGGGTCATGGTGGTGGCACCGCACCGCCGAACTGCTGCAGGAGCGAGGAGTGCCGAGCGCGGCACCGGCGCTGCCGAGCTGCGGCGAGACGGGCCTGCCCGGCGGCGCCGGCGGTCCGGGGCTGCCCGAGGACGTCGCCGCGGTGCGGCAGGTGCTGCAGGCCGGCGACGAGCCGACCGTCGTGGTCGCCCACAGCTACGGCGGCATCGTCACCGCGGAAGCCGCCGCGGGAATCGGGTCGGTACGCCACCTGCTGCTGGTCTCCAGCTACCTGCCCGAGGTAGGGCAGAGCCTGTCGGATTTCGGGGACGCCGGCCCCGCCCCGTTCCTCGACGTCGACCCCGACGCCGGCACCTTCGGGGTTCGCCCCGAACTGCTCGTGGACACGTTCCTGCAGGACTGCGACCCCGCGGTCCGGACACAGGCGGCGGACCACCTCGCCCGGCAGAGCGTGCAGGTGACCGGGCAGCCGGTCAAAGCGGCCGCATGGCAGCAGGTGCCCTCGACGTATCTCGTCTGCGCCCAGGACCGCGGCACCCCGCCGCGCCTGCAGCGCGAGTTCGCCCGCCGGGCCGGCAGCGTCGTCGAACTCGACGCCGGCCACCACCCGTTCCTGTCCCAGCCCGCCGCCGTCCGGGACCTGCTGCTGAGCCTGTGACGGCAGCCGCGGACGAGCCGGGGCGGCCACCATCACGGCACGCCGCCGGTCCGGGACCGGATCCCAGTGAGCGGCCGGCTCAGGGCCGTTGGTGCTGCTGCCGGCCGTCGTCGCGGCCGGACCGGTTCCGCCTGCGGAACGTGCGGCGGTAGGTGTTCGGGGGCAGGCCGACCGTGCGGTTGAAGTGCCGGCGCAGCGTTGTGGCGGTGCCCATGCCGGTGGCCGCCGCGACGGCGTCGACGCTGTCGTCGGTCGTCTCCAGCAACTCCTGGGCGCGGCGGATCCGTTGGATGAGCAGCCACTGCAGGGGAGTGGTACCGGTCGCGGCCCTGAAGTGGCGGCCCAGGTGGCGCGAGCTCATCCGCGCCCGGCGGGCCAGATCCTCCACCGTCAGCGGCTGGTCGAGCCGTTCCAGCACCCAGGGGAGCAGTTCGGCGAGGGGCTGATGGTCCGGGGCGGGCACCGGGGCAGTGACGAACTGGGCCTGCCCGCCGTCCCGGTGCGGCGGCACGACCAGGCGGCGGGCGACGGCGTTGGCGGTCGCCGAGCCCCGGTCGAGGCGGATGAGGTGCAGGCACAGGTCCATGGCGGCGGCCTTGCCGGCGGAGGTGAGCACGCTGCCGTTGTCCACGTAGAGGACGTCCGGGTCCACCTCGACCTTCGGATGGCGGTCGGCCAGGGCCCGGGTGTGCGCCCAGTGCGTGGTCGCGCGCAGGCCGTCCAGCAGGCCGGCGGAGGCCAGGACGAAGGCGCCCGTGCACAGGGAGACCAGGCGTGCGCCCGCCTCATGGGCCGCGCGCACCGCGTCGACCAGCTCGGCGGGCGGGTCCTCGTCGACGTCGGCCCAGCCCGGGACGATCACGGTGTCGGCGTGGGGGAGCCAGTCGAGTCCGTGATCGGGCTCGAGCAGGAACCGGCCGGCCCGTACCGGACCGGGCCCGCAGACGACGAGGCGGTACCAGGGACCCGCCACGCCGTCCGGGGCGGCGTCGAAGACCTCGTACGCCAGGGCCAGTTCGAAGTGAAGCATCCCGTCGGTGACGGCCAGCGCGACAGTGTCCACGTCCGGAAGTGTACGGGTCATGTCGTTCCGGACACTCGTGCGCGCACCCTGCCCCCGCCAGGATGGTCGCGACGGAGCCGAACGGATCATTCGAGCGGGGGAAGCACCCATGACGACGAGGCCCAGGGTCGCGGTGTACGGCGCGTACGGACACACCGGACGCTTCGTGGTGGCGGAGCTGCGGGAGCGCGGGTTCACCCCGGTGCTCTCCGGTCGCGACGCCGGCAAGCTGAAGGCACTGGCCTCCGCAACCGGGCTGGACGCCCGCCCGGCGTCGGCCGACGACCCGGCTTCGCTCGACCGGGCGCTGGCCGGTGCGGCGGCCGTGGTCAACTGCGCCGGGCCCTTCGCCACGACGGCCGTCCCGGTGATCGAGGCGGCCCTGCGGGCCGGGATCCCGTATGTGGACGTGGCGGCCGAGATCGAGGCCAACGCCGACACCTTCGCGCACTTCGCCGACCGGGCACGAGAGGCCGCAGCGGTGATCGTTCCTGCGATGGCCTTCTACGGCGGCCTCGGCGACCTGCTGGTCACCACGGCGATGGGCGACTGGACGGCGGCCGACGAGGCGCACATCGCCTACGGGCTGAGCAATTGGCACCCCACCGCCGGGACGCGTGCCGCGGGCGTGGTGTCCCGGCAGCGGCGCGACGGCCGGAGCGTCCGCCACCGGAACGGACGGCTGGAGTACCACCAGGACGACCTGCCCACCCTGCAATGGCCCTTCCCCGCCCCGATGGGCCCCCGTGCCGTCATCGGGGAGTTCACCATGGCCGACGTCGTCACCGTTCCCAGCCACCTGTCCATCCCCGAAGTACGCACCTACATGGCGGTCGAGGCGGCCCGGGACATCGCGGCCCCGGACACGCCGGCACCGGCCGCGGCCGACGAGCGCGGACGGTCCGGGCAGACCTTCCTCGTCGACGCGGTCGTGCGCTCCGGCACGAGTGAACGGCGTGCCGTGGCGAGGGGCCGGGACATCTACGCCGTCACCGCGCCGCTGGTCGTGGAAGCGCTCGACCGCATCCTCACGGGACGCACCAGAACGACCGGAGTCGCCTCCGCCGGCGAGATCTTCGACGCCCCCGACTTCCTCCGCGCGCTGTCCCCGCACATCGCCCTGGAACTGCGCCCGTAGCAAGCAGGCCACTGACGCGACATGCCCAGACGGAGACCGCCAGGCCGTCGCCGAGGCCATCGGCGCCGACAAGGTCCGGCTTGCGCACGTCCCCGGGCAACCTCGCGCAAGGCCTGGCCTACCACCTCCATCACCTCACCCCCTTCAGCGCTCAGGAACCCACCGGGCCGGACCGAGGCTCACCTCACGGTGGCAGATCTTCCGCCTGTCACATTTCTGTGTGGCGATCCGTCAGGGCAGTGACAAGAGCATGAAAGCCCGAAGGAGACGGTGATGGAAACACGTTCGATCGCGGCTGAGGTCCCGATGGCTCCGCGGATGTCCGAAGACCCCGCGGAGCTCGTTCCCGAGCTGGCCGAGGTGTCGGCGGCGCTGTTCAAGGTCACCGGCAACGGTTCGGTACCGCGCTCCACGATCAGCCTGGTCCAGCTGCGCGCCGGTCAGATCGTCGGCAGCACCTACCTGACCGTTCTGCACACGGGCTTCCTGCGCAAGGCAGGGGAGTCGGAGGAGCGGATCACGTCGGTGGCGTCCTGGCAGGACTCTCCGTACTTCACCGGTGCCGAGCGTGCCGCGCTGGCACTGGTGGAAGCGGTGCTTCAGCCGTCCGCCGACGGAGAGAGGGTCTCCGACGAGCTGTATGCGAAGGCAGCCGAGCACTATGAGGCCAAGGCGCTCGCCACGCTGATGTTTGCGATCGGCCAGGTCAACTTCTTCATCCCCGTGGCGCTCATCGCCAAGCCGGTGCCCGGCCGGTCGTTCACCGACCCGTGGAAGTGAGGCCACCCGGGGAAGTGAGGGCACCCCGGGAAGGCTCGATGCCCGCTTCCCGTGTCCGGTCTCGCACGAGAGGAGGCCGTGGCGCTTCACGCGGCCTTGGCCAGGGTTGACCGGTCCGTGCCGGGCGCGTGCCGGGCGTGTGCCGCAGGTCCGGTCATGGTTCCTCGTCCATCGTGGCGCGGCCACAGGAGGAGGGCACCGGTCGCTCCCGCCCCGGCAAGGACCGCGAGGACGGACCAGGCGAGGGTGAAGCCGGCGTTCGTGCCGAGCCACCCTGCGACGGGATAGGTGATCAGCCAGGCCAGGTGCGACAGGGAGAACTGGGCCGCGAACGCCTCGGGGATCGCGTTCCGTCCGATGGAGTCGCGCAGGACCTTGCCGGTCGGTGTGATGACCAGTGCCATGCCGATGCCGATCACGGTCCAGATGATCGCCGTACCGGTCCAGGCGGTGAGACCGGCCGCGATGAGCGTCACCGCGGCGGTGGTGCCGCCGACGAGGACTCCGGCGCCGGTCATCATGACGGTGCGGGCAGCTATCCGGTCGAGAACGCGGGGCAGTACGAGGGCGGCCACGAGGGTTCCGGTGCCGGAGGCGGCGAGCATCCAGGCGACGTCCGACTGGGAGCCGCCGAGTTCGTCACGGACGTAGTTGACGGTGTTGACGACGACGATCGACCCTGCCGCCGCGACCACGAGATTGAGCGCCATGACGCCGCGCAGCCGCGGCGTCGCGAGGAAGGTCCTGATCCCCGCTGCCGCCTTGTCCCATGCCCTGGTGTGGACACTGGGGCGGGCGTCGGGGACGCGCGCCGACAGGACGAGCAGGGCGGAGACGAGGAATCCGGCGGAGGTGCCGAGGAACAGCCGGTCGAAGCTCATGAACGTCAGGGCGAGGGCTGCCAGTACGGGGCTGAGCAGGCTTTCCATGGTGTAGGCGACCTGGGAGGCGGACAGGGCGCGCGTGTAGTCGGACTCGTCGGCGACGATGTCGGGGATGACTGCCTGGAACGTCGGTGTGAACGCCGCGGAGGCGGACTGGAGCAGGCCGATCAGGACGTAGATGTGCCAGACCTCGGTGACCAGCGGCAGGGCCAGGACTACCGCACCGCGGACCACGTCGAGGAGGACCAGGAGAGTTCTCCTGGGGAGTCTGTCGACGTACGCGGCGGCCAGCGGGGCTATGACCACGTACATGACCATCTTGATGGTCAGGGCCGTACCGAGGACCATACCGGCGCGCGGACCGGCGAGGTCGTAGGCGAGCAGGCCGAGGGCCACTGTGGTCAGCCCGGTACCGAACAGGGCGATGACCTGGGCACCGAACAGGTGGCGGTAGTCGCGGATGGCGAACAGACGCATGGCGGGTTCCTTCCGTGTCCATGCGGCGGGGCACGGGCCCCGGGTGGAGGCCGTGCCCCGCGAGTACAGGCGGGTGTGTCTCTAGGCACCGGTGTCACTCTCCGGTGTGAGGCCGGCGAGCAGGTTGAAGGCGCCGGTGAGGATGTTGAGTGCGACGACGCCGACGACATCGGCTATCGCGCGGTCGCTGTAGCCGTGCTCACGCAGCGCGATGACCTGTTCGTCCGTGATCGACGTCGGCTCGCGGTAGACCTGGAGGGCGAGGGTGATGATCGCCGCGATCGCGGGATCGGCCGAGGTACCCGCGCGGGCTTGCTCGATCTCTTCCTCGTCCACCCCCATGGCGCGGGCGGCACCGACATGCGCGTCGAGGCACAGCCCGCATCCCTGCAGGACCTGGACGGCGATCGAGATCCGCTCGCTGATCCTGCGGTCGAGCTTGGCTCGTCCCATGGCCCGGCTGAGCTGGAGGTAGCCGCCCAGTACGGCCGGCGAGTGCGCCATCGTGGAAACCATGTCACCGATCTGGCCATGGCGGGAGACCAGGTCGGCGAGGAGGCCGCGCGAGGCGCCGACCGCCGTGTCGGGCGTGAGTGGGGTCAGGCGGGGCATGACGCTCCTTTTCCGAAGCAGCTGATCAGCGGCGTTCGTACGGTCAGTGGTGTGCGTGGTGGCGGTGGCTCTTGTGCTCGTGTGCGGCCTGGGATGCCGCGTCCGGGCGGGGTGCGGTCGCGGTGGTCCGCACCGTGAACTCGGACGTCCGGACGACGTCGTTGTGCTGGAAGTCCAGGAACAGGCGGTAGGTGCCGGCCGAAGGCGCGACCGCCATGAAGGCGATCTCGGGTCCCGGTGCGGTGGTGCCGTCACCGGGTTCGCCCTCCGGGTGGACGTGGAGGTAGCCCAGGTCGCCGACCCGCAGTGCCACCAGGTGCCCGTACGCGGCCAGGTAGGGCTGCAGGTCGGTGACGGGGCGGCCGTTCCGGCTGACGGTGAGGGTCAGCTCGCTCGCCTCACCGGGCAGCAGTGCGCCGTCGAGCGCGACGGTGTACTCGCCGATCTGTGCGGTCCCGGTGGCCTCGGGGAGCGGCCGCGGCTCGTACGGCCCGGCGACCGCGGCGTCGATGCCCAGCGTCATGGCCCCGTCGTGGCCGGCCGGGTGGACGTCGGCGAAGAACCTCCAGTCCCCTGGTTCCAGGGCCAGTTCGACGCTCCAGGTGCCCTTCTCGTCCCTCACCGGGTGTACGTGCTGGAACCCGGCCGTGTCGCGCCGGACGGCGATGAAGTGCAGTTCCTTCTCGTGCTCGGGCACGAACTCGGTCACTGCCTGCCCGTCGGGTCCGGTCACCCGGAAGCTGACCGGCTGCACGCCGGCGGTGAGGATCGTCGAGTCGAGCTCAAGGGTGTACCCGTGCTCGGAGACCGACAGCCCACCGGGCCGGCCTCCGCCGTGGACGCCGTGGACACCGTGGTTGGTCTGGCCGTGGCCGGAGGAATTCCTCATGACATCTCCCATGGGTGCGATGCGCCTTGTGGCGTTGTCCGTTCAGGACGTTGATCGCAACCATATACCCCCCGGGGGTATTCCGGTACCTCGGAGGCGGAATCTTGCGAGAGGGCACGGCTCCCGGGACGAACCGCTCCGCGGGCGCGGCGGCGAGACGGACACCGGTGCGAGCGGCCTCGAGTGTTCTGGTGGTCGGTGCGCTACTGCATCAGTTCGGTATGGGGACGCTCCGGCGAAGTCGGGCAGACGTAGAGCTGCTGCATGTATCCGCTGCCGATTTGGACCGCGGTCGGTTGTCTCGGGGCAGGGTCGGTGACGGGCGGCGTGGCGCGGGCTTCGAGGAGGGACACGGCCACGGACGTGTACCTCCATGCCTTCCGGCCAGGTTGATGCGCCGCTCGACGGTGTCGCGCTGTGTGTATGTCCCGGCGGCCCCGCCTCACTTCACGTGGCGGCCGAGGAAGTCCCTGACCAGCGCGGCGATTTCCGGGCCGTGCGTCTCCAGGGCGAAGTGCCCGGCGTCCAGGAGGTGGATCTCGGCGTCCGGCAGGTCCCGGGCGAAGGCTTCGGCGCCCGCGGGGCCGAAGATCTCGTCCCCGCGTCCCCAGGCGGCGAGCAGCGGGGGCCGGTGGGTGCGGAAGTACTCCTGGAAGACCGGGTAGCCGTCCAGGTTGAACTGGTAGTCCCAGAAGAGCTGGAGCTGGATCTCCTTGTTGCCGGGCCGGTCGAGGCCGGCCTGGTCGAGGGTCCAGGTCTCGGGGCCGATCCGGTCGAGCCGGTCGGCGGGGACGCCGTGGGTGTACTGCCAGCGGGTGGCCTCGGCGGTGAGGAGTTCGCGGACGGCGGCCTCGTTGGCCTCCCGGTCCTTGGCGTGGGCGAAGAGGACGTCCCAGAAGGGGGTGAAGCCCTCCAGGTAGGCGTTGCCGCTCTGGGTGACGATCGCGGTGATCCGCTCGGGCCGGCGGGAGGCGATGCGGAGGCCGATGGGGGCGCCGTAGTCCTGGATGTAGAGGGCGAAGCGGTCGATGCCCAGCTGGTCGACGAGGCCGAGGGTGATCTCGGTGAGCTTCTCGAAGCTGTAGGCGAAGTCCTCGACGGAGGGTGCGGCCGAGAAGCCGAAGCCGATGTGGTCGGGTGCGATCAGGTGGTACGAGTCGGCGAGGTCGGCCATCAGTCCGCGGTACATGTGCGAGCTGGACGGGAAGCCGTGCAGCAGGACGAGGGTGGGGTTGGCCGGGTCGCCGGCCTCCCGGTAGAAGACGTCGAGGCCGTCGACGGTGGTGGTGCGGGCGCGTGCGGCGAAGGTGGGCATGGGTGCTCCCCGTTCCGTGACCGGCCGGGAGAACGATCGTTCTCCCGATGCCCTGTAGAGTAGGAGAACGATGGTTCTCTGCGCAAGGGGTGAGGGATGCTGGACGCGGAAACCGCGGAACTGAAGGTGCTCGACACCGCCGAGCGGCTCTTCGGCGCACGCGGGATCCAGGCGGTCGGCATGGACGCCATCCGCAGCGCCTCGGGGGTCTCGCTCAAACGGCTCTACCAGCTCTTCCCCTCCAAGGACCTCCTGGTCGAGGCCGTCCTGCGGCGCCGCGACGAGGCCGTACGGAGTTCACTCACCGCGCACGGCGCGCGGACCGCCGAGGGGCCGTACGAGCGGGCCCTCGCGGTCTTCGACTGGCTCGCCGACTGGTTCGCGGAGCCCGGGTTCCGTGGCTGTGCCTTCATCAACGGCTTCGGGGAGCTCGGTGGGGTCTCCCCGGCGGTCGCCGCGATCTCCCGCGACCACAAGGAGGCCCTGCGGGCGTACTTCGCCGAGCAGACCGACGCCCTCGGTGCCCCGCCCGTCCTCGCCGACCAGTTGTCCCTGCTCGCCAACGGCGCCATGGCCGTCGCGGGCATCACCGGCTCCCCCGAACCGGCCGCCCAGGCGAAGGCCGCCGCCCGCGTCCTTCTCGACACCGTGCGCTGACCCGGAGGGCCGCGTGCTGTGAACGAGCGGACCCCCGGGAGGCGGACCGAGGAATGCAGGTCCGGCTCCCGGGGGTCCGCTCAGGCGTCGTCACGAGTCCTGTGGGAGTGTGCGGATCAGGACCTGTCGGTGCGCTGCCGCCCGCCGGTCCGCGCGAGCCAGGGGGCGAACAGGCGCGTCATGAACGGCATGACCACGAACGTCATGAGGGATACCAGCGTGGCCGAAAGCACCAGGGTCGTGACGAAGACCGGAAGGCGTTCCACCAGGGGTGCTGCCACCCAGAGCAACACGGTGATCAGCGGATAGATCGCCAGCCAGTTGACGATGGCGAGCTTGTACCGGGGAGGACTCGCCCCTGCCCCAAGGCGAGGAGCGCCCGTGAGGTGAGTCCGTGGTCTCCTCATGGGCACAACGGCCTTCTGCCTCGCGGGGCGTCCCCGAGCGGGCGCCGGGTGCCTGCTCGCCGAACGCGTCGCGTCATGCCTCGGTCTCGTGGTTCACCCACGCCACCTTGTAGGGGTGACGTGCCTGCCAGGTGTGGATCACCTCGCCGGCGCCCGGCGCGGCGAACATGGTCGCGAGGTCTTCGACGGTGTCGACACCGAACTCCAGCACCGCGGTTGCGATGAACGCCGGGATCGCCTCTTCGCCGGCGACCGGGACATGGCGCCGTGCGGAGTACCTCCGCACGACTCCCGTCTCTTTCATGGACTTTTCAATATCGGACAGGAACTGATCGAGGTCCGCGTCTGAGATCCGGTTCTCGAAGGACACGAGCATGGTGTGCGTGAACATGCTTCAACTCAAGCACGCTCCGGATTACGTCGTCCAATACCCACCCGAACGCAAACTGATAACCTGAAGGCATGGATCTGCTGGAAGTGCGAGAGCTGAGATACTTCGTGGCCGTCGCAGAAGAGCTTCACTTCGGCCGCGCGGCATCGCGCCTGCGCATCGCGCAGCCCGCGCTGTCGAAGGCGATCCAGCGCGTCGAGGGTCGCCTGGGCGTGCAGTTGTTCATCCGGACCAGCCGGAGCGTCAAGCTCACAGACGCCGGTGCGGTCCTGCTCGAGCAGGGCCGGCACGCGTTGAACGCCATGGCCGTCGCCGTGCAGAGCACCCGGCAGGCGGCCGAGTCCGGGCCGCTGCGCCTCGTCATGAAGCCGGGAGGTGACGCCGGGCTGCTCTCCGGATTGCTCGCGGAGTACGCGAACACTCCTGACGCCAGACAGGTGGACATCATGTTCCACGCCGGTCGAGAACGAGCAGACCTCGTGCGTGACGGCCGAGCCGACGCCGCTTTGCTGTACGCACCCTTCGACGACCTCACCGGCCTCACGACCAGAACGCTCCACGTCGAGGACCGTGTCGCGGTGCTGCCCGAAGACCATCGCCTGGCCGAACTCCCCAGCATCGGCTACGCGGATCTCGAAGGAGAGACCTTCCCCCGTTGGCGTGGCGTATCCGATGAGAAATCCGACGGGCCGGAGCTGAACGATGTCGCCGAACTGATTCCGATGGTCAGGATCGGACGAGTCGTCGCAGTCCTTCCTCGCTCACTGGTCACCCCGACACCGCCCGGTACGGCCTGTGTCCCCGTCGCCGACGCCGAGCCGAGCTCCATCGTCATCGGGTGCAACGAGCACGACCACCGCGACTCCCTCGCCGCCCTCATGGAAGCGGCAGCAACGGCGAACGGCAGGGTCTGAGGTTCTGTCTCCTTGGCCGGCGTAGGAGTGGCTCGATCCGCGCCCACTGCGTTTCAGGCAAGGGCGTGCCCAGATCGACAACCAGGCGATCGGAGAGCAGCTCGGTTCAGGTGGCGATGTGGGCTGCGAGCCGGTCTGCGGCGGTGCGGGGCTCGCGGCCGAGGAGTTCGGCCAGCAGAGGGCCGGCTTCGGCGAAGTAGCCCGCGCGGGCTGCCTGGTACCAGGTGAGCATGAGCCGGGCCATCTGCTCCGGCACACCGATCGTGATCTGGTCGGCGACCCACTGTTCGTCGTCCAGGACGACGCGCTTGATGGTGCGACCGGTGAGGTCTGAGGCGATCTTGGTGAAGTCGTCGAAGGTGACGGCGGTCGGCGCGGTGAGGGTGACGGGGCCGTCGAAGGAGCGGTCACCGGCGAGGACGACCGCAGTGGCCTCGGCTATGTCGGCACGGTCGGTATACGGTACGGGGCCGTCTTCCGGCTGGGCGATCACGCCGGTCCGCTGCCACGGGCCGAGAACCTGATCGAGCGGGCCGTACGCGCCGTTGCGCAGTGCGGTCCAGGCGACTCCGCAGTCGCCGAGGATCGCCTCGGTGGCGATGTGGATGTCCGACGGCCGGTACGGGTTGCCGGGGACGGCGCCCTGCTGGCTCGTGTAGAGGATCCGCCGGGCGCCGGCCGCCACCGCGGCTTCGACGGCATTGCGGTGCAGGCCGACCATGTCGGCGGCCGGGTCGTTGCCGGACACCAGAAGGACCTGCTCGGCACCGGCGAATGAGTCACGCAGCGTGGCCGGGTCCTCGTAGGAGCCCTGCCGCACGCGCACGCCGCGGTCGGCGAAGTGCTGCGCCTTGGCGGTGTCGCGGACACTGACACCGACCTGGCCGGCCGGTACGCGCTTGAGGAGGTGCTCGACGGTGGCGCCGCCCAGCCCACCGGTGGCGCCGGTGACAACGATCATGTTCTTGACCTTCCTGAGCGCCCACGGTGTCCGACTTGGTGGTGGGCGGAATCGTAAGTTGACCACGCGAGTCAAGTTCTCTTGTGATCTGCGACCGTAGGTAAGCTGACCCGGCGAGTCAAATTACGGCGACGGGCGACAGGAAGAGACGGTGAGGGCCATGGCCGGTGCGGTGCCTTCGGAATCCCGGCTGCGCGCCGACGCCCGGCGCAATTCCGAGCAGATCCGCTCTGCCGCGATCGGCGCCTTCCAGGGGCAGGGCCTGACGGTGCCGCTGGAGGAGGTCGCCAAGGCGGCAGGGGTGAGCAAGGCCACGATCTTCAACCGGTTCGGCGGGCGTATCGGCCTCATCGAAGCCGTCATCGAAGAGGTCGTGGCGCGTGAGCTGTTCGCCGTCATCGAGCACACGCGGACCATCGACGACGCCGGCGAGCGGATCGCGTACTACATCACCGCGATCCGCGACCTCCAGTACCGCCAGCCCGCCTTCAACGACGTCCTGCTGCAGACATATCCGCACTCGCAGCAGCTCATGGAGATCTGCCGGGTCGGAAGCGAGGCCAACGAAGAGCTCATCGCAGCGGCACGGGCCTCCGATGCGCTGCGGCCGGAGTTCACGGCGGGCGATCTCCACGCACTCGTCGTCGACAGCGCCCTCGCCCTCAAGCACGGCGAGCGGCCCCCTCGGGACGACTACGACCGCCGCACCATGTACCTCCTGGACGGAATCCGCGGGCGCTCCTCCGCTTCCGGCGGACGATGACAGCTTCCTCGCCCTGGCGTCCCGCGTCGCCCTGCGGGCTCGTCCCGCTCCGGCGCAGCGCGAGATCCGTGCAGCCGGGTGACGGTTGGATGGTCCCAGTCGACCTCGGAGTGCGCGGCGACCACCGCGACCCGAGCCCCGGATTCATTGCGTGCCGGGGGAGTGGGTGAGCTGCAGGCGGGGTGCCGGCGGCAGCGGCGTGGGCGCTCCCGTCCCCGGTACGGTGCGGAACGCCTCGATCACGTAGGCGGCGAAGCGGCGGGAGGCCGCGACCCGGGCCGCGCGCGGCGTGTCCTGGAGGCCCCGGTGGGCCATGAGCATGAGGACCAGGTCGTCGACGACGAAGCCGGGGCGCAGCCGGCCGGTCTCCTGGGCACGGCGGGCCAGTTCGCTGACCGCGCGCAGCGTCTGCTCCCGGTCGGCGGCGAAGTCCATGGCCTCGGGGAAGGCCGTCATGAAGGCGTCGGCGAATCCCCGGCTGTGCGCGTGGAGTTCGCAGATCCGCTCGACCAGGCTCCGGAACCCGTGCCACGGGTCCGGGTCCGCAAGGGCGTCGCGGACGGCGGCATGGCAGGCTCGCCGCTGCTCGGCGAAGGTCTCCACGATCAGTGCCTGCTTGGTCGCGAAGTGCCGGTACAGCGTGGCGGGGCCGACGCCCGCATGCCGGGCGACCTCGCGCATGGGCGCACTCAGGCCCTCCTCGCCGAACACCGCGCGGGCGGCCTCCAGGATGCGGGCACGGTTGTCGCGGGCGTCGGAGCGCACGGCGTGAGGCAAACGGTCGGTCATGGCCTCTCACTTTAGCCAAACGGACGGGGGCGTCCGTTACGGTCCGATGGCGGTGACACCGCCCCGTGCCGGCACCGCGCGCTGTGGGAGACCGGCTCGACGCCCATGACCGCAGCAACCGCGATCCGTCCCTCCACCGACCCGAGGAGCAGAGATGAAAGCCGTCGTGATCAGGGAGTTCGGCAACCCCGATGGTCTGGAGGTCGTCGACTTGCCCGCCCCCGTCCCCGCCCCGGGGCAGGTGCTGATCGCCACGGAGGCGGTCGGGGTGGGCGGCGTGGACGCCGTGATCCGCCGGGGAACGCTCCCCGCCTACGGCTTCCGGGAGGGCCATCTCCTCGGCAGCGAGGTCGCGGGAAGGGTCACCGCGGTGGGGGAGGGCGTGGACGCCTCGTGGATCGGGCGGCGGGTGTGGGCGTTCACCGGCCTGTCCGGTGGGTACGCCGAGCGGGCCGTCGCCGCGGTCGAGGACGTCCTTGCACTGCCCGACGGCCTGACCGGCGCCGACGCGGTGACCCTCGGCAGCTCCGGCGTGGTCGCCCACTTCGCCCTGGACCGGGCCGGTTGCACGCCCGGTGAGACGGTGCTCGTGCGCGGTGCGGCGGGCAGCATCGGAATCACCGCGGTCCAGCTCGCAGCCAGGGGCGGCGCGGGCGCGGTGGCGGTCACCACCTCGTCGGCGGAGCGCGGCGCCCGCCTGCGCGACCTGGGCGCGACCCATGTCCTCGACCGCTCCGGCGAGGGCGGCCCGGACGCACCGGCGGGCTTCGACGTGGTGATCGATGTCGTGGGAGGTCCCCAGCTTCCCCTTTTCCTGGACAAGTTGAACCCCAACGGGCGGTACGTGGCTGTCGGTGTGGTCGGCGGGCAGCCGCCGGCGGACTTCGGCATGCGGCTGATGAACGCCTTCCGCAGGTCCCTGTCGTTCGCCACCTTCAGCTCCGACACCGTGCCCGGCCCCGACCGGCAGGCCGTGCGGGCGACCCAGTTCGCCGATGCTGCGCACGGGGACCTGCGCACGGTCGTGCACGAGGTGCTGCCTCTGGACCAGGCGGCGCTGGCCCACCACCAGATGGACGCGGGCAAGGTGTTCGGCAGGGTCGTGCTGGCACCCTGAACCGGGCAGGGACGGCGTTCACGGCCCGGGCAGTGAAACAGGACCCGCTCAGCTCGTAGCTGACGCCCGGCGCCGACGGTCACCACCGCCGGCGCCGGGCACGTGCGTGGCGTGCCCGGCTGCCGCTGCAACCCGGAGACGGTCGGCCCGGACGACGTAGACCGCGCCGAGGAGTGAGCCGGGCCGGGCCGTCGGGTCCGGCCGGTCAGCCGTTCCCCGCAGGGCCGAGACCGGAACCGCGGGCGTGCATCGCAAGCACCAGCGCCGAATCCGCGTGAACCGTGATGCGTACCGGAGTGAAGGCGGTGGCGTCCACCGGCGACTCCCCGTTGCCGGTACTGCGGGCGAAGCGCGGATGGGCGCCTCCGCTGATCTGCCAGCGTATGCGGTGACCGACGGCAAATCTGTGGGCGGTCGAGCTCATCGGCACGGTGATCTGCGACGGCTCCTGCCCATCCGTCCGCAGCCGGCCCAGCCCGTCACAGATGTTGACGGAGCGGCCCTGTGTGTCCACGTCGCACAGGCGGGTGAAGACGTCGGCATGACCGGTGTCCGTGGAGATGCTCAACCGCGCCGAGACCGGCCCGAGAATGTCCACGGGCTCGGTCAGCGGAGGACCGGTGAACGTCAGTACGTCTTCCCGAGCCTCCAGGCTGCTGTTGTCGCGAGGACCGGCGGTACGGGAGAGCAGGGGGCCGCCCAGGGACGGGGTGGGGTCGCCGGGGTCGTAGCAGAAGGACGTCAAGGGTGCGGAGTCCGTGGGAGCCTGCCGGGTGAGATGTCCCTGCGCGGTGGGAAACCACGGGCTGACGGCCGTGGCCGGCGGCCAGTCGTCGAGGTTCCGCCAGGCGTTCTCGCCGCCGACGTGCACGCGCACCCTTGTGGGACGCAGGCCGGAGGGATCGGCGCACAGGTGAGCGCGCAGCCAGGCGAGGCTCTCGGCGAACACCTCGGGCCATCCCTGCTGCAGAGCGGAGGTGTGGGTCCAGGGGCCGACGAGCAGGGCGGTCTCGCATCCGGCCCGACGCAGCCGGTCGTACTGCTCGAAGGTCTGGTCGGCCAGTGTGTCGTGCCATCCGGTGATCAGACTCGTGGGCACGCCGAGTCGTTCCGCCGCCTCGGCCAGGGACGCGCCGCGCCAGTACGGGTCCTCGGCGTCCGGGTGCGTCATCACATCGTCCAGCCAGGGCACTTCGCCCCCGAGGGCCGACGCGTACGCCCCGCGCAGCGGCTGCGCGGTGATGACATCACGCAGGCGTCGTTGCAGGCGCAGCGTCGCCCTCAGGAACGGTGCCATGCCCTGGTGCTGGTAGGTCATGCCTACACCGACGGCGAGGGCGGTCTCCAGGCGCAGCGCACCGTGCGCGTGGAACAGGGCGTAGGGATCATGCAGGCCCACCTGCACCACCATCGCCTTCAGTTCCGGCGGCGGGTCCATGGCGAGGGCCCATTGCACGTAGCCCAGGTAACTGGGGCCGACGGTCCCCAGTGTTCCGTTGAACCAGGGCTGCTCGCGCAGCCAGGACACCGTGGCCCGGCCGTCGGCGGCCTCGTTGCGCCACAAGTCGAACGCGCCCCCCGACCCGCCGGTGCCGCGGCAGCTCTGCAGGACCACGTGAAAGCCCTGTTCGGCGAAGAGCAGGCCGTACATGGGGGACCACGGCACGCCTCGGCCGTACGGCGAGCGGACCAGGAGGGTGGGGAAGTCACCCTCTGCGCGAGGGAAGTAGTGGTCCGTGATCAGCGGGCTGCCATCGGCGGCCGGTACCACCAGCCCCGGCTCCCACCCGGCATCGTGCAGTCGGGCCGGGAGACGGCGCCATGTCGCCCTCATCATCCGTGAGGCAAGGGGCGGTTTCCCCGCGGGCGGTGCCCAGGCCGGCCTCGGCACAGGACCGTGCGTGCGTGATGTCATCGTTCCCCTCCTGCATTTCCGTACGATGTACGAGAATAGAGGATGCTTGACTGGGGCCCGCAAGGGCCGCCGATCAAGAAGGAACGTGACCATGTCCCGTGACGGAGGAGCCGGCGCCCCGGGCGTCGACCCTCAGCAACTCTGGCTGACCCCCGTCCAGCCCCGCAGGGGCCGCAAGCCTGCCTACAGCCGAGAGGCGATCACCGCGGCGGCCGTCACCCTGGCGGACACCGAAGGGCTCGACGCGGTCACCATGCGGAAAGTCGCCGCACGGGTCGGAGCCGGCGTCATGTCGCTCTACAGCTACGCCCCCGACAAGGAGACGTTGCTGAATCTGATGGTCGACCAGGTCAGCGGCGAACTGCCGACCACCACCACGCTCACCGGCGACTGGCGCGCCGACCTGAAGGCCCTCGCCCACCTTCAGCGCGCCCTCATGCTGCGACACCCCTGGCTGCCCGCCGCCCTGTCCGCCCGCCGCATCCCTGGACCCAACACCCTGGCCTTCCTGGAACACGCGCTCGCCGCCCTGCGGCCCACCGGACTGGACGGCAGGGCGAAGCTGGAGATCTTCGCCCAGCTCACAGCATTCGTGGCCGGACACGTCGCCCATGAGATCGCGCAGGCCGCAGCCTCGCAGTCCCCCGACCGGGCCGCCGCCGAAGCCCGCTACCTCGCCGCTGTCGCCGCGGACGGCCACCACCCGGAACTCGCCGAAGCCCTCTCCGCCCCCGGGCGCCCCCTCACCCCCGAAGCCACCTTCACCCGGTTCCTCAACCGCCTGATCGACGGCCTCGACACCGGCTGATCCAGGCCATCCCCGAGCAGATGAGCACCGCGAAGCGCCGAATGCCTGCGCCCGCCTCACGGGATGTCTTAGCGGGATGCCTCAAGCGGGCGGCCTGGCCCACCTGTCCGGCGCACAGGTGGCTCATGGTTTCTGCGCGGGCTGCGTCCGGGCCCGGCCCGCGGGGGTGAGGAAGATCCGGTCGAGGTGGTAGGAGAGGACCGCGGCCGCGGACTCTGCGCTGCGTTGGCCCACCAGGACGCTGGTGCCCAGTCCTGCGGACATGGCCAGCAAGCTGATCGCCTCCGCCTGCGGATCCGCTCCGGGCCGCAGCTGCCCGTCCGTCGCCGCCCGCGTGAGCAGCTTCGTGACGGTGGCCTCGGCGGTGTCGGGTTCCTTGATGTACGGCTGGGCCGCAAGCGTCTCGTCGGTGACCGCCAGGACCGCGTAGGCGGTGTACAGGTGGTGGAACACGCGGCTCTCCTCGTCGGTGGGCAGCGCTGCCCAGAGCAGGGCCTCGACGACCGCGCGCGGTCCCGGATCGTCCCCGGCCGCCCGGACGCGGGCGGCCACCCGCTGCCCGAAGCGTTCCGCAACGTGCCGCAGCCCGAACAGGAGCAGCTTCTCCTTGGACTCGAAGTAGTACTGCACCAGCCGTAGGGACACCCCTGCTTCCGCCGCCACGTCACGCATCCCCACCGCATGGAGGCCGAGCCGCCCGGAGGCGCGGACCAGGGCCTCCGCGATCTCGGTTCGCCGTTCCGCATGGTCCACCCGCTTGGGCACGATCCGCTTCTCCACTTCCCTGAGCCGACGCTGCCGAGGCTGCACACAGCCTCGTTGTTGATACGGTCGTACCATAGTCGTGATACGTTCGTATCACGAACGATCCAGCCCCTCGGAGGTGGCCGTGCCCGAGTCCGTACCGCGTCCCCCGGCTGATGTCGGCCGCTACGTCAGTGACGTCCGACGTGAGCGCTACTTTGCAGCCTGCGACGCGGTCTATGCGCTGGGAGCAACCGCGTCCGCGGAGCAGGACGTGGAAACGTCCTTCGGTACCACGCACGTCTACCGGTACGACCCCGCCGATGCGGCCGCCCGCGATCGCACACCCGTCGTCCTCCTGCACGGCGCGGGCTCCTGCTCCGCCATGTGGTACCCGAACACCCGCGCACTGAGTGCCGTGCGCCCCGTCTACGCACTCGACACTCCGGGCGACCCCGGCCGCAGCGAGCAGCGCGCCCCGATCCACCAGCCCGAGCACGCCGCACAGTGGCTGGACGAGACCCTGGCCGCGCTCGGACTCGACCACGTGCACCTCGTCGGCTCCTCCTACGGCGGCTGGCTCGCCCTCAACCAGGCACACCGCAAACCCGAACGCCTCGCCTCGGCCACGCTCCTCGACCCCGGCGGCCTGGAGAAAGTGGGGCTGCGCTTCTTCACCTGGATCTTCATCAGTCTCTTCGCGACCTTTGCCCCCAGAGCGCTGCGACCCCGGCTCGCGGCCTGGCTCGACCAGCCCGTACTGGTCGTACCAGAACTGCGCGCCATGGTTCACGCGAGCAGAAGCGCCTTCCGCATCCGCCGCCCGGCGCCACTGCCCCTGTCCGACGCCGAACTGGCCGGCATCCGCACGCCGCTGTACCTGGTACTCGGACAGCGCAGCCTGATACTGCATCCGCAGCGGCAGGCCGAGCGCATTCCCCGGCTGATACCGGGCGCCCGGGTCGAGGTCGTCGCCGGCACGGGCCACGGACCGCAAATAGACCACGCCGAAAAGGTGAACCACCTCATGCTGGACTTCATGGAGTCCGCCGGACACGACCAGCCGAAGACCGGCGAACGCAAGTCCTAGGGAACGCGGCCCCGCAGCACCCGGCAAGCGGCGGGACGGGCAGCACGTACCGGCGTCCGCAAGCCGACCACGGGAGGCGCCTGCTGACCGATTACCGCAGACCCCGTCCAGGCCGTCGTCTTCGCCTGCGAGACGGGGCTGATCGCCCCGGGCGCGGGCGCCTGGATGATGGATTCCACGGTCAGTGGTCGTAGCCGGTCTTCAACGGCCGTCGCACGGCTCGTCGTTCGCAGGCACCGGCTTCGTGTCGGCCGCCAGGCAGGAGGAGTACACCCGCGGCGGCGTGGGCCGCGGCTCCGGTTCCGATGCGGCGCCCACGGCGATGATCACCCCGGCACCGACGCAGGCCGGCCCTGCCATCGCGGCGAGCCATGTACGGCGGCTCACCGATCGCCACGCAAATGGTTGCGGAGCTCGTCGCGGCAGTCGTCCTCGGTGCCGACCCGGACTCGCGAGAAGGCCAGCACTCCGTCTCCCTTGCCTTCCTGCTCGGCCTTGGCCAGCCGGCTCTCGATGTCCGCGATGTACTCGGCGCACTCGGCGCTGACAGGCTCCTCGGGCTGCGGGTCCGCTGCCGAGGAGGCGTTCGGTCCGGCGGTGGCGGCGATACCGCCTGCGCACAGCACCACCCACGCGGCAACCGAGGCGCGGCGGCTCATCCGTATCGGCTTGGGCATCCAGGCATCCTACGAGCGCTGCGCCGGGCTGTCGCCGTATTGCGAGGGCGACGGCGTCCGACCGGTCCATGTCATCTTCTGGCACAACGGCAGAGACGCGCGGGACGCTCCCGGGGGGCAGGGCCTGGTGTCACGAAGGGTTGTACGCCGCCGCCGGCCACGTTCGCCCACGCAGGCATCGCCGCCCCGTTCTCCTGCGCCAATGCCGGGAACCTCTTCAGCGCACCAGTAGAGCGATGGCGACCTTCAGCCGGTCGAGGTAGAACTCCCGTGATGCAGCCTGATGCTTGAGACCGATAGATGTGCTGATCATCGTCTGCGCGATGGAGGCGGCCGCCTCTTGCCCCGACTCGAGGGCGATCGCGTTCGTGATCAGTTCCTCGAAACGCCGCGGCGTGGTTTCGACGATCTCTCCGAGGAGGCCGGGGTTGTCCTCGATGACCGCCGCGACATCGCGCGACAGCGGGCCGATGTAGCGGCCCGCCCACTGGTCGAACGCTTCCACGAGGCGCTCCGGAAGGGGGCGGCCGGTGTCGGCCAGGACGTGTTCGACTGCTGTGATGTCCCGCTCCAGGGCCTGGGTGACCGCGGCACGGAACAGGGCCTCCTTCGAAGAGAAGAGGAAGTAGAGACCGGGCCGGGAGATGTGCGCCGCCCGTGCCACCTCCTCCATCGAGGTCTTCCGGTATCCGAATCGCGCGAACGTGGCCATGGCGGAGTCCAGAACCAGGGTTCGGCGGTCGGCATCGGCGGCTGTCGACAGCGGATGGCCGGCATCGGGACTGCTCATGGAGCGAGCATACGAGCGAGAAACGAACTATACAAATCAAGTACAGTGCGTATAGTCCGTGTCATGGTCACTCGCACCCTCATCACCACCCCCTTCACCGCCTCCAGCACCGCGGACGAAGTACTGCGGGGCGTCGGCCTTGCCGGTGTCCGCGCGATCGTGACGGGAGCTTCCTCCGGACTCGGAATCGAGACGGCTCGTGCGCTGACCGCCGCCGGGGCGGAAACGACGCTCGCCGTACGGAACACGACTGCGGGTGACGCCGTTGCCGACAGGATCGCGAAGTCGACCGGAGGGATCCGGCCCCGAGTCGTCCGGCTCGACCTTGCCGACAGAGCCTCCGTCACGCGATTCGTCGACGCGTGGGCCGGCCCGCTCCACCTGCTCATCAACAACGCCGGCGTGGTCACCGGTGGCCTCGAACGAACGCATGAGGGCTGGGAGCTGCAGTTCGCGACGAACCACCTCGGCCACTTCGCGCTGGCCACCGGCCTTCACGGTGCCCTGGCGCTGGGAGCGGCAGACCGCGACGGAGCACGGATCGTCTCGGTCAGTTCGACGGCACACATGCGTTCCGGCATCGACTTCGACGACCTCCACTTCGAGCGCCGCAGCTACGACCCGCAGATTGCTTACGCCCAGTCGAAGACGGCGAACTCCCTCTTCGCCGTCGAGGCGACCCGCCTCTGGGCGTCCGACGGCATCGTCGCCAACGCGGTGAACCCCGGTGGTATCGCGACGGGACTGCAGCGGAACTTCACACCAGAACAGCGGGAGTCGCTCGACGCGGCCGAGGCCGCCGGAGTCTTCACGTACAAAACGGTCGAGCAGGGGGCCGCCACCAGCATCGTCGCGGCCGTCGCCCCTCAGTTCGCCCACTCCGGAGGCCACTACCTCGACGATGCGCAAGAGGCCTACACGGTGCCGAACGACGCCGACCTCGCGCAGCACCCGCACGGTGTCAAGGAATGGGCGCTCGATCCCGCCACCGCCAAGCGTCTCTGGACCGTCTCGACCGACCTGCTCCGCGCCTGACCCGTCAACGCCGCAGCAAGCGGCGCCACCGCCTTCGCATGCCGGGACATCGGCCGGCTCACGTTCCTGGTGGCCCGCCGCCGCGCTCGCCTGTTCGCGTGTCCTCAGGTCCGGCAAGGGCTTCGGGCAGGGCTCGGAGCACCTCGAGGTTCGGTGCCGCTTGGCGGAGGGTCCGGGAGCTTCTGCCCGTGGCTCCTGACAGCTGCCCCAGACGTTCGACCAGCTTCTTCTCCGCATGGGGCTGCGTCATGGCGCCGAGGCCTCCCAGGAGCAGTGCGCCGCCACCGACGGCGAATGGAGCCGCGGGGAGCGAGACCGGGGTTCCACGAAACTGCCCCAGGGGCACGGATTTCCCTGCCAGCTGTTTCGCGGCGGCAGACGTGGCGGCCGTGATCACCGATGATGCCGAAGACAGCAAGTTCATGTGCTTCGGGGTCCGGAACCGGGCTCGGACGTCCTCGTCGAGCCGGCCGAGCCGGCCGTGGATGTTCTCGATCTCGGCACGGAGCTCGGAGACGGACCTGGTGATCCGCTCAGCTCGGGTCCTGGCGACGTCAGGCTTGCCCTCGTGGTAATCGAAGGCGATCTGGGCGAGTCCGAACTGGACCGTGGCTGCATAGCACTTCGCCATCAGGTCGAGGTGCAGCATTACCTCTTCCACAGCCCCCTCGCTCAGGCTCTTCTCCGCCTGACGCAGGGACCTCTGTCCGGCGTTTTCCAGTCGCGTGACCGCATCCTGAAGATGGCGAAGGCACTTGCGTCTCGTGTCACCCAGGCTGTTCCTCATGACCGAGAAGTCGCTTGCCTCGACGCCACGCTCACCATGGGTACGCAGCCGCGCCACCAGATCCTCGACCTGCTCGACGGCGTTCTCGACAGCACCGATGTGGTCGGACTGCAGATGGTCGTAGAGCTCGGCCAGCCGCTGTCGGATGGCCTTGATGTCGCGGGCCATCTCGGCAGCCTGAGCCTGAGCCGCGATGGCACCCAGGACGGCTGCCCCACCTGACACGGCGGCGACACCCGTGGCGGGACGGACACGCATCAGGCGCGTCACTCGGCCCTGGTTGTTCCGGATGGTGCTCTGGATCCAGCCGCCCTCCTCGGCGATCACCCTGCCGGCCTTCATCATTTTGCGAGAGACCTGGTCGACTTCGACCAGGTGGCCGGTCAGACGCCGAGCCTCGATGAAGGCCCGCACCGCAGGGTCCAGTGTCTTTGCGAGAGCCGTCCATTCGCTGGGGGTGAGGTCGGCAACCCAGCGCCCCCAACGTGAACGCTTCGCCCGTGAAGGAGCACCGATCACGACGGCGTGATCCTCCGCCACACAGACGACGACCTCTTGGGGCTCATCCCTCAGCGACACTTCGTGCAGTCCCCTCGACCGGACTCGACATCCCGGCCGATTGTAGGCCTGGGCCCCAACGCATTTCGGGTGAACGGATCAATGCCACCGCCGGCTCAACGGACGGCAGCGGCCCTTGTCTTCCCCCGGCGACGACCGACCCGGCGGGCACGAGACAACGCGGCTGCCGTGCCGGGCCCCTGCCCGTCCGCCTCATGTCCCGCGGGCGGACCGGAGAAGATGGTCGCGTACGAGGGCGACGTGCGGGTTCGTCGATGAGCCGGGGCGCTGGACGAGGAAACCGGTGTTGATGGGGGCATCGTCCGGGTCGTTCAGGAGGACCAGGGCGCCGGAGGCCAGCTCGTCGGCGCACAGGTAGCGGGGGAGCACGCTGTATCCGGCGCCGCCCGCCACGGCGCTCTTGACCGCGCGCAGGTCCGGCACCGTGACGGCGGGGGTGCAGGTCAGGCGCTTGCCGAAGACGTGCCGCCAGTAGCGGCGGACGATCGGCACATCCTCGGCGTACGAGATGAGGGGGACGCCGTGCAGCGCCGCGGGGCCCTCGGTCGCGAGGCGCGAACCGATGCGGTCGGCCCACGGCGGAGCGGCGACCAGCACGAACTCCTCGTCCGTCAGGGGAACCGAGGCGAGGCTGCGGCCGCGGGGGCGCAGCGTGGCCACCACCAGGTCGTGCCGTCCCGCACGCAGTGCCTCCAGGAGATCGTCGGTGAGGCCGAACGTGAAGCGAAGGCGCACACCCTTGTCGATGAGCGGGGCAAGCGTCGGCAGCACGCAGTGCGAGAGGTACTCGGCCGGGCCCGCCAGGTGAACGGGGTCCGCGTCGCCCTCGCCGAAAAGCCCGCCGAAGCCGCCGACCGTGCCGAGCGCGTCCAGCGGCTCCATGACGCGCGCGGCGAGTTCGTCCGCGAACGGGGTCGGGGCGACGCCACGCGGGAGCCGCTCGAACAGCTCCCGGCCCAGCTGGTTCTCCAACGAGCGGATCTGGGTGGTGACCGTGGGCTGCGACAGGCCCAGCATGCGGGCGCCTGCAGTGAAGGCGCCGGCCCGGTACACCGCGAGGAACGTGCGCAGCAGATTCAGGTCGGGAAGGCCGCTCCCCTGGGGCGCGGCCATTCCCGGCCTCCCATTGGTTCCTCTATCTCTCACATGTACGAGCCTATTGGATTCCAATGGGGGAGGAGTCCTACCTTCGAGGACATCACCGCACTGACGGACCGAGTGCGAAGTGTCAGAACCTCAAGAACGTCAGCGCGATGCACCGTCCCCGATCCCGTACGGGATCCGCACCCCCGGAGAAACCACCTCATGTCGAAGATCCTCTTCGTTGTCACCGGCGCCGACCACTGGACGCTGGCCGACGGCACCAAGCACCCCACCGGTTTCTGGGCGGAGGAGGCCGTCGCCCCGTACGAGGCATTCAAGGCGGCGGGCCACGAGATCGTCGTCGCCACCCCGGGCGGCGTCGTCCCCACCGTCGACAAGGCAAGCCTCGCCCCCCAGGTCAACGGCGGCCAGGAGGGCGCCGACAAGATCGCGAACACCCTGGCCTCGATGACCGAGCTGCAGTCCCCGGTCAAGCTGGAGGACGTGAACCTCGACGACTACGCCGCCGTCTTCTACCCCGGCGGCCACGGCCCGATGGAGGACCTGGCCGTCGACGCCACGTCCGGTGAGGTCCTCACCCTGGCCCTGGAGTTGGGCAAGCCGCTCGGTGTGGTGTGCCACGGTCCGGCCGCGCTGCTCGCCGCGACCAAGGACGACGGCTCGAACTCCTTCAAGGGCTACGACGTCGCCGCGTTCACCAACGAGGAGGAGACCCAGGGCGGCTTCGCCGACAAGGCGAAGTGGCTGCTGCAGGACCGCCTCACCGAGGCCGGTGTGAACGTCAGGGCCGGCGAGCCGTGGGCGCCGAACGTGGTCGTCGACCGCAACCTGGTCACCGGCCAGAACCCGGCCTCCTCCGCACCGCTCGCCGCCGAGCTGCTCAAGAAGCTGGCCTGACCCCGATGGGCACCGACCGGCTCGACGAGGTCCTCGACGCGACGTACGACTGCCTGACCAGGTACGGCGTGCGGCGCACCACGATGGACGACATCGCCGGCACGATGGGCGTGTCCCGGTCCGCGGTCTACCAGTACGTCCGCAGCAAGGACGACGCCTTCCGGCGGCTCGCCGGGCGCCTGCACGACCAGGCGCTCGCGCGGGCCCGCCGGGCGGCGGCCGACACCGGCACCCCGTACGCCGCCCGCATCCAGGGCGTCCTCGCCGCCAGACTCGATCTCGTCCTCCAACTGTCCGGGGACTCCCCCCACACGGCCGAACTCCTCGACGACAGGACCCGCCTCTTCGGCGGGATATGTTCCGCCTTCACCGCCGACCTGCGCCGCCTGCTCACCGGCCTGTTCACCGGCCTGTTCACCGAGGCGGGCACCGTCGCCGGGGTCGGGCCCGCCGAGGCCGCGGACATCTGCATCGCCCTCGTGGCCGGCCTGGAGAACGCGACGGACGCCCAGCACTTGCTGCCGCCGGCGACAGACGCCCTCGTGGCCGGACTGCTGGGTGCAGCGCGCCTGGGCGCCGAAGCCACCGCTGGTCCGCCGGGCGCCCGGGCGGCGCGCTAGGCCGCCAGCAGAAGCCTGTGCAGCAGGTCCCGGCTTCTCTCCGGCGTATGGCTGTCCTGTCGCAGGCCTTCGAGGACTGCCGTGTACTCTACGACGTCCTGGGGCTTGTCGAGGTAGAGCGCGCTGGTGAGATGCTCCACGTACACGACGTCCGGCACCTCGGCCTGCGGGAAGCTGAGCAGGGTGAAGGGACCGGTCGTGACCGGGTGCCCGCTCGACTGGAACGGCATGACCTGCAGCCGCACGTTGGGGCGCTCGGAGACGTCGAGCAGGTGCTGGAGCTGCCCGCGCAACGTCGCCCGGCTGCCGTACGGGCGTCGCAGGACGGCCTCGTCCAGGACGACGTGCAGCTCGGGTGCGCCGTCCGAGACCAGGACTTGCTGCCGCTGCAGGCGCAGCGCCACACGCCGCTCCACGTCGGCCGGCCGGGCGCCCGGGGCGCCGAGGCGGCACACGGTGCGCGCGTAGTCCTCGGTCTGCAGCAGGCCGTGGACGAACTGCACTTCGTACGCGTGGACCTGTGACGCCGCGCCCTCCAGTCCCAGGTAGGTGGACCACCAGGCGGGCAGGACGTCGGCATACTGCTGCCACCAGCCCGGGGCGTTGGCCTCTTCGGTCAGCGCCAGCAGCCCGGCGCGCTCCTCCTCGCCTGTGACGCCGTACAGCGTCAGCAGGTCCGCGACGTCCCTCCGCTTGAACCCGACCCGGCCGAGCTCCATCCGGCTGACCTTCGTCTCGGACGCGCGGACCTCGCGGCTCGCCTCCTGGAGCGTGATCCCCTGGGCCTGGCGCAGCCGTCTCAGCTGCGAGCCGAGCTGAATGCGCCGTACCACCGGTCCGGGCGCTCCCGCGCCGGGCCTCTCGGAGCGCGTGCGGCCCGAGCGGGCCGTCGCCGCACCCGAAGACGGGTTCCCGGCGCCGGCCGCGTCCGCGGCGGACGTCTGTGGCCCTCCCGGGCTCTGACGCTGCGCGGCGTGTCCGAGGGAGCCGAGCAGCGTGAGCAGCTCGCGGACATCCCTGAGGGTTTCATCGCGGGAGCTGTCCGAGGTCCTGATCCTGTCGCGCAGTTCGCCGATCCTGCGAACGACACGGGCCTGGTGGACGGACGTCCGTTCGCGCAGGAGCTGGGCGCCCACTGCGCCCAGGGACGAGCTCTCCAGCAGGACTTCGAAGTCGCGGTCACGCTCACCCACGCTGCTCGCCTCCATGGCGCCGCCGTGCCTTTCCTCTCCACCGGTAGAGCAGGCCCTCGATGGCCCGAGCCGACCTCTCGTCGAGGAGCTGTCTGATCTCCTCCTGGGTGTAGCCGTCGATGGTCAGGGCGACCGCCGCCCGCGCCCGTGGGTCCCTGATGCTCCGCAGCTCCTCGAGCACACGCTCCCGCCCCGCGACGTCCTCGCACGTGCTGAGGGGGTGGACCACATCCTCGTGGACGGCCCGCTGCCGCTGCAGGGCCCTGCGGTGCCGCTCCTCGGCGGCGCGGTGCCGGCGGAACTCGTTGGGGAAGGCGTACAGGCAGGCGCCCATGAAGTAGGTGGTGATGCTCGCACCGCCCTCGTGGGACCAGCGGCCCTCGACGAGCGCCCGTTGCCGGAAGGACGGCAGTGCGCTTGCCACGGTCATCGTCGCCAGCTCCTCACGAAGTTCGCTGTCCTGGGACAGGTCCTCCAGCTCCAGCTCGTGCGGGCTCAGGCCGAAGCCGCGCTCGGCGGTCAGCCGGAAGATGTACCCGGAGTGCATCCAGCCGCGTAAGACCGAGATGCCGTATCGGGCGAGCTCCTCCACGAAGTGCTCGTACTGCTGTCCCTGGAAGCCGTCGCGAGCCAACGCCAGGACGAGCTGCCGGTCCCGCACCCTCCGTTCGACGTTCGCCTTCAACCGCCGGGTCGCCCGTTCATGCCGCGCGTCCATCTGACGCACGTCGTCCTCGGACACCGGCGCGCGTAAATCGCTTTTCCCGACGTGGTCCGGAGGTTGTAGGTCCCGGGCGGACGTGGCGGCGGACTGCTCGCCCGCAACGTCGCCCTGCATCCCTCCCCCTTCGGTTGTCTCCGGCCCGCCCCCACCTGGACGG
Source organism: Streptomyces griseicoloratus (assembly GCF_014534645.1). GTDB lineage: Bacteria > Actinomycetota > Actinomycetes > Streptomycetales > Streptomycetaceae > Streptomyces > Streptomyces griseicoloratus. The sequence continues at coordinate 194,899 of NZ_JACVQF010000187.1, read as the reverse complement.
GGGGTCGCCTACGTCGTCCCCTTGTAGGTGCCGTCCGGTGCGGCACCCCACGGATTCCTCCGAAGATTTTTCCCGGACCGAGAGGAGGGAACGACTTCGTGGGACACGGGACTAAGGCGGACGTAGAAGGCAACCACCTGACGCACCAACACACAGGAGTTGCACGTGAGTTCCGCCCCTTCCACGCCGCCGGACCCCCAGGGTCCCGGGCCGCTTCTGACACTGCGCACGGCTCTCTTGCTGCTGCTGGCGTTCGTCATCGGCTCACTCGTCGCCGGCCTGTCCTATCTCAGCGGCACGCCCGTGGCAGGATCGATCCTCTCGGGCCTGCTGATCGCCGGAGGCAGCGTCCCGGTACTTCATCACCTCATCCAGTGATGCCGCGGGCTACTCCGGCGCAACCCGCGGCAGCGACAAGGCCGACGTCGCCGCGGCCGGATGCCGTCCGTGCGAAGGGCCGCACCCCGAACAGTCGGGGGCGGCCCTCCGCCGTACCCGGGGCCCGGCCCGGGGGTTCAGCCGGCAATCACTCCCCAGTGGTCAGCAGCGCGCGCCCGACCTGCGTGAACATCCCCTTCGGGTGAGCGCGGAACAGCGGCTGGGTGCCGAACAGCACGACCGGGGAGCCCTGCGCGGACGTACCGCTGACGACCGAGGCGCGGTCCGCCGCGTCCAGGGGACCGCCCGAGCCGTTCTCCAGGGCCCGCCAGTGGCCGGAGACCAGCGGATTGCCGCTTCCGTACGACTGGTCGGCGCGAACGCCCGCGCCCAGAGCGGTGAACCACAGGGGGGAGTAGACGAAGCTGTGCCCGGGGGCGCCGCCGGTGACCGGGCTGCTCGCGTTCACCACCCGCACCACGCCGTTGGCGTCGCCGTGGCCCTCCACCGCCGTGGCGGCGAGAAGCCCCGCGTCGGCGTTGAAGGCCGCGCCGGTCGAGCCGAGGCCGACCACGCCACCGCCGCCCTTCAGGAAGCCGTCGAGCGCGGCGCGCGCCGCCGGGTCGAGAGCCTTGTACGACAGTCCGGTGGACACGTACAGGACGTCGACGGCGGACCAGTCGAAGCCCGCGCCCAGTACGTCCGTCGAGACCGGCACCACGTCGAAGCCCATCTCGCGCAGCGAGAACAGCTCGCCGGGTGTCACCGCCGCGGCGACCCGGGTGCGGTGCAGATCCGCCGTGCCGCGCCGCTCCGTCGCCCGGAAGGCGACGCCGTACCGGTCGGCGAGGACCCGTGCCCGCTCGCGCGCCGAGCCGGGCACGATCGCCGTCCCGTCGTCCGTACGGCGTACCCGGACGCCCTGTGCCAGCAGGGAGTTGGCCGCCTTCAGCTCGTTCGGGTCGTCCAGCCGCAGCGCCAGGTCCCCGTGCGGCGCGACATGGCCGGCCGGCGCCGCCGCCTGGACCGTACGTCCCTCGACACGCAGCCGGCCGTCCTCGACCCGGTCCACCGTCGCGCCCCACAGCAGCCCGAGGCTCCAGCCCGAGATGTCGTACATCGCGGACACGTCCGCGCTGATGTCCCGGCCGTCGGCCAGGATCACATTGGCCAGACCGCGCTTGGGCTGGTGCATGTCGACGACGTACGAGCCGGCCGGATACGTCCGTCCGTCCAGCCGGAAGCGTTCGTCCGCCCGTACGACCCGCACGTCGTTGGCGGTCAGATGGTCCACCAGCCGGGCCGCGGCCGTCGCGGACCGCTGTCCGCTTCCGGCCGGGATCACATACGCCCGGGGGAACTCGGCGGTGTAGACGTCCTCGGGGCCGATGCCCGGCACACCCGGAACGGTCTCCTCCGACACCGGCCTCTGAGCCTCGCCCGCCGCGCCGCGCCGGAAGATCTCGATCTGGTCGGCGATCACCGTGGCGCGGTGGTCCAGGGCGTAGTCGAGCGTGGCCCGCATCGCGGCGCCCGCGATGGCGGTGTTGATCGCCGACCTGCGCCGCAGCTCGGCGACCGGCTGGGTTTCGTAGTCCCGCCCGTTGACCCGCATCGGGAACTCGACGGTGTGGGCCACGACCGTGCCGTGGAACGGCATGTACTGCGGGGTGAAGATCGGCGGCCAGTCGTCCCAGCCCTCCTGCTGGTCGCGGAAGGGGATGACGGCGGGCTGCACGCCGTCCTTCTGCGGGGTGTAGCCGAGGCCGTTGACGGCGGCCTCCATGCCCAGCGCGTTGGCGTAGGAGTTCTTGAGGAAGAGGTCGTACTCGTAGTTCTCACCGTGCGGCGGGGTGGTCGGCTCGATCAGGGTGCCGTTGACGTATCCGTGCAGGTCCAGCATCATCACGGGCTGCTTGTCGATGGCGATCTGCCGGATGGCGCGGGTCTCGGGCTGGCTGGCGGTGATGAAGTCCCGGTTGAGGTCGAAACCGCCTGCGTTGGCGCGGGTGCCGGCGATCCTCCCGTCCGGATTGGCCGTGACGTTGAGATGGATGCGGCTCTTCGACAGGAGCTCGGTCGTGCGGGCGTCGTTCGCCGTCGCCAGCCGCTCGATGAGCTTCAGCGCGGCGTCGGTGCCCTCCCACTCGTTGCCGTGGATGTTGTTGTTGATGAACAACGGCGCCTTGTACGCCGACTTGATCCTTCGGTCCTTGGCGGCGGCCGCGGGGGAGTGCTCGATGCGTTCCCGCATCCGCTCCTGTTCACGGGCCTGCGCCGCGGTCTCCGGCGCGGTGACCGTCACCAGGTACAGCTCGTGCCCTCCCGCCGAACGCCCCGCCACCTCGACGCTGACCCGGTCGCTCGACTTCTGAAGCTCGTTCAGCTTCGGCGCGATGGCGTGATACGGCGTCAGGCCCAGCTTGACCGACTTGTCCGCCGGGTTCACCGGGGGCGGGACGAGCACGGTGCGGCGCGGATAGCCGGTGTCGTGGCGCAGCACCGGCGTCGGCGCGCCGAGCGCACGGCTGGCCGCGGCGGCCGGCGCGACGCCGACGGCCCTGTCCAGGCCGCCGCCTTCACGTACCGGGGGCTGTGGCTTCTGGGGAGCGGCGGTCGCCGGCGGTGGTGCCAGCAGCAGCGCGCCGGCCAGCGTTGCGGTGGCGATGAGAACGGGTCTGGGCATTCCCATGCGTTTCGTGCCTCCGATGATCGGAAGTGAGCGGAAACGCAGGTCTACCGGTTAATTCCGTACTCAACAAGAGGGTCTCCTGTGACACATGCGCCCCACAAGACCGTGTCCTGTCCGGCGAGGCGGATGAGTCGCTCAAGGCCCCGGCGGTGGGTCGGCTCGAGGGCGAAGCCGAGCCAGGGAACGGGTCAGCCTTGGCGGCCGAGCATGTTCAGGGCCTGGGAGCGTTGTGCGACGAGGTCGTCGTAGGTGCCGTCGCGTTCGGCCCAGCGGTGCATGAGGACGCCCTTCACGAGGATTTCGTGAGGGGTGGGGTCCTGCGAGAGCAGGTGCATGACCTCGGTGGCGAAGTCGTCGAGCGGCAGTGCGTGCGGGTTCACCTTTTCCTGGCCTGCTGTGGCGACGGCCGGGGGGACGAGCTCGACGACGCCGACGCCGGTGCCGTCGAGCTGCGCGCGCAGTGCCTCGGAGTAGGCGTGCACCGCGGCCTTGGAGGCGGCGTAGGTGGGCATGGGCGGGAACGGCAGGAAGGCGATGCCGGAGGTGACGGTGATGAAGGTGCCGGCACCCCGCCGGATGAGGTGGGGGGTGAAGGCGTCGATGACCCGGATGGTGCCGACCAGGTTGGTGTCGATCGTCGTCCTGGCCGCCTCGAAGTGCGCGGGGTCGCGCAGGTCCTCCAGGAGCATGACGCCCGACATGGTCACCACGGTGTCCAGCTCGGGGTACCGGGCGAGTACGGCGTCGCGGGCAGAGGAGACGGAGGCGCTGTCGGTGACGTCGATACCGACGGTGCCGAAGCCTTCTGCGGCGAGTTCCGCGAGTGCCTGCGCGCTGCGGCCGCCGACGGTCACGGTGCTGCCCGCTGCGGCGAACCGGCGGGCCAGCTCTCGCCCGATACCCGAGGTCCCGCCGACGACGAGGACGGTGCGGTCGGACAGATCCATGAGATCTTCCCTTCGGTCCAGGGCGCCGGCGGCGTTCAGGCCTGCGGCGCGGACAGTGATGTTCGCTGTCCTTCTCGAATCGGTGTCACCGCAGTCTTGACGGAATCCGCCGGCCCTGGCAGGGCCCCCGTCCTCCCTGGTCCTGGCAGGGCCCCCTCTGCGACGCGCGCCTGGCGTTACGGTGTCGGTATGAAGGATGAGGAACCGGGCAACCGGCTCGGCAGCTACCTTCGCGCCCGGCGTGAGCTGGTCTCCCCGGAGCAGGCGGGGCTCCCGCCGGGTGGCACCCGCCGTGTGCCGGGCCTGCGCCGTGAGGAAGTCGCCCTGCTCGCCGGTATCAGTCCCGACTACTACCTGCGCCTGGAGCGGGGCCGTGACAGGAACCCCTCACCTCAGGTCCTCGAATCACTGGCGCGCGTCCTGCAGCTCGACGACGTCGAGCAGGCGTATCTGCTCGGCCTCACGTCAGCACGCCCCAGGACACCCCGCCGCAAGCGGCCCGAGCACGTACCGGCGCGCGTGCACGAGCTGCTCGCCCACCTTCAGATTCCCGCGTTCGTCGAAGGCCGCGCCTTCGACGTCCTGGCCTCCAACCCGATGGCCGTCGCGCTCTCCCCGCGTCTGCGGCCCGGCCACAACCGGCTCCGTTCCCTCCTCCTCGACCCCGAGGAACGAGCCTTCCACCAGGACTGGACGAAAGCCACCGCCGACTTCGTCGCCGCCCTTCGCACCACCATCGGCGACGACACCGACGACCCCCGCTTCGTCGAGCTCGTCGGAGAACTCGCACTGTCCAGTCAGCGGTTCCGCACCCTGTGGGCCCGCCACGACGTGCGCAGGCTCGACGGAGGCACGACCACGGTCCACCACCCCGTCGTCGGTGACCTACGTCTCCACCGGGACAAACTCCCTGTCGACGAGGTCATCCTCGTCGTCTACTACCCCGACAAGGACAGCGACAGCGACGAGAAACTGCGGCTCCTCGCCGCACTCTCCACGTCCGAGACCGCCGGCACGGCACATGACAGGCCGGCCGGTGCCACATCCCCGAAGGCACCTTGACGCACAAACGCCGTTGCGGTCCTCGGCCCCTCGCTCGGGTCAGGCCGCTCCGGCGCCCTCGCCGGCCAGGAACGGACGCAGCAGCGTGAGCAGGGCGCGCGGCCGGTGCAGCGGGATGATGTGGCCGCAGTCTTCTATGACGTGTCCGGTGAGATCGTCGGTGACCGGGCGGAGCTGGCGTTCCAGTGCGGCGCCGACAGGCCGGGCGCCCAGCGCCATCGTCGGCACGGTCAGGCGGGCAGTGGTGACTGCCCGCTCGATCTGCAGCGCGCTCTCGGGCAGGGCCCGGTAGTACGAGAACGCGCAGGTCAACGCCTGCCGGCCGGTGTATGCGCGGACGAAGGCGTCCCGGACGGCGGGGCGCACTCCGTCGCCGAGCGTGCCGGCGCGCAGGAACCAGTCGACGTAAGCGGACTCGTGGCCCTCCAGCACGGTCTCGGCGAGGCCGGACGCGGCGGCATGGAAGCCGAACCACCACGGTGGCCCGTCGGCGAGGAAGTCCTCGGCGCCGGGCAGCCTGCCCAGCAGGGACTCCATGACGACCAGGCGCCGGACGAGATCGGGGCGGCGCAGGGCGAGGAGGAAGGCCGGCGGGGTGCCCGCGTCGATGCCCACCACCGCGGCCGAGGACACGCCGAGCGTGGTGAGAAGGGCCGCGGCGTCCTCGGCCAGGGTGCCCGCGTCGTACCCGGAGGCGGCCCGGCTGCTCGCGCCGAAGCCGCGCAGGTCCGGTGCGATGACGCGGTAGCGGTCGGACAGATCGGCCATGACGTCCGTCCACAGCTCCCAGGTGTGCGGGAAGCCGTGCAGCAGCAGGACGGCCGGGCCGGATCCGGCGAGGGCGACGTTCAGTTCGACACCGTTGACGGGGATGCGTCGCAGCTCGGGCATAGGGGGACCTTCCAGGTGCATGGTGAACGATGGTGACAAGGTCACGCTAGGGAACTAACCTGGTCCGCCCAAGACGGCACTTTCGCATCAGGTGGTGAGCCCCGGGTGACCACGTCGAGGCCCAGAGGACGCGACTGGCGGCCCGGTGAGCGCGGTGACGTGCTGGATCCGCGCTGCCCGACCCGCCGGCTCCTCGACCGCATCGGCACCAAGTGGACGTCGATGGTGGTCAAGGTGCTGGCCGAAGAGGCTCCGGACGAGATCCGATTCGCGGAACTGCGGCGCCGTGCCCCGGGCATCTCACAGAAGATGCTGTCCGCCACCCTGCAGAGCCTGGTCCGCGACGGCCTGGTCGCGCGCCGCGTGGAACCCACCGTGCCGCCTGCCGTCCACTACCGGCTCACCCCGCTCGGCCTGTCCCTCGAAGGACCGCTCTCCGCCCTGCGGGTCTGGGCCGAGACACACATGCCGGAGATCGACCGCAACAACCAGCTCGCCGACGAGTCACCCGCCCACTGAAGGGTGTTGCAGAAGGCCGTGAACAGGCCATCTGCGCAGTATGGCTGGGGTGTTGAGGGCCGAGCGGGTGCGGGTGGAGACGGTCACCGGGCTGCGGGTGGCTCAGTTCGGGCGGCTGCCGAAGGCGGCCCGGGAACGCGGTGGCGAGGGGTGCGGATGCCTCGCCGAGGTTGCGCCACAGAGGGAACCGGTCGGCGACCTGGACGGCGGTGGGTCCCCGATGCGGGCGCCTTCGGCGAAGAACGGGCCGCGGTCCCGGCAGACGACCTCGATCCCCGGGCGCCCGGTCAGCCAGGCCGCGAGCGTGCCCGCCTCGCGATCCGGCGGTGGATCTACCGGTCTACGGCTCTCGACGCCGACCGGCATCGCGCATCGCGTACTCGTCGACGCCGACCACCCGAGGGATTCTCGGTTGAGGCTCCGCAAGCACATCGACCAGGCGCAGGGCCATGCTCCGGCCGGCCCTCGCCCCGAAGACGCCGGCCAGGCGGGTACCGGCGCGGCCGGCCAGGGCGAGACCGGGCTCGGTCAGCGCCGACCGCAGTCCGTCGCGGCCCGCTGCCCGTAGCGATGAGTCAGCCCCGAGACCTGCTCGACGAACGTTCGCCACCCGCAGGCCGAGGTACTTGTCGTGGAGGACCTGCGGTGCGCCGGCCTCGATCGAGACGGCCCGCGTCCAGCGACACCGTGAGAATGAGGCCACGCACGCGGCCGCCCTGCGGCGGACCAGGCTCAGGATGCGCCGGCGACGTCGCCGGCTGCGCCGGCCGCTTCATCCTGCGCCATGCCGAGGAAGCGCCGGATCGCCTCGACCGGCATGTCGAGCCCCTCGGACGCGGACTGCTCGTCGCCGAACACCTGCACAGCCTCGGCGACGGCCACAGCCAGTTCGACCTCTGCCTTGCGGACCTTCGCCTCGGTCTTGTCCACGGTATCGACCACCGCCAACTGGCGGCGCTGCTTCTCCTGAAGCCTCTGCTTACGGGAAAGGGTCTTGTCAGAACTCTGCACAGACATGACCAAGATCATAATCAGTTCGCCTGCGCACCCAACGCCCCTCCGCAGCCTCCGCTCCCGACTCCGGGGAGGCCCCTCGTGGGCGCGTGGGGCGAGGTCGTCGTCGGTGCGGAGACGGCCGCCTTCCCACAGGAGATGATCTCGCTGTCCTTGAGAGCGGTCGTGATCACGGTGGCAGCGGGGAGGAGGGCTTCGTCGCCAGGGCCGACGGGACGCCACGGTGGTGCTGCTGATGGCCGGCGGTGTTCTGTCGAACACGGCTTCGCTGCTGCTGCCGATGTCGAACCCGGCAAACGTGCAGGCGCTCGCGCCGGTGGTGCCGCGTCCGGTGCTGTCCGCAGAGTGCATGAGGCCCCAGGCCGGCGGCCTGGGGCCTGCTGTCCGGTCTCATGCAGCGTTCACAACCGCCTCGCGACCGCCTCCTCCGCCTCAGGCGTGCTCGCCGGGGTGCACGGTGAGGAGGTCGGAGAGGCCGACCCGGGTGAGGAACTCGCGGCGGATGCGGTCGGCGACGTTCGAGACCTCTGCGGAGCCGTCGTCGGCGGGGTCGATGTGGACGCGGTACGGGCGCTGTCCGGCGGGGAGCGCGACGATGCGGGCTATCTCGTCGGAGACCATCGAGGCGTCCGCGTCCTCGGGGGCCAGCGCGGCCAGCTTCTGGGCGACCTGCTCCATCAGGCCGGGGTACTTGCTCTCGTACGCCGCCTCGGTCGCAGTGTCGGCGGGGTGGCCGGAGTGGGCGAAGTGGTTGGTGCCGCTGGTGAACGAACCGGGGACCACGATCGAGGTCTCCACGCCCCAGCGGGCGAGCTCGGCGGCGTAGCTGACGGCGAGGGAGTCCATGGCGGCCTTGGCGGCGAAGTAGGGCGCCAGGTACGGCGGGGTTCCGCCCTTGACGCTCGAGCTGGACACCCAGACCACCAAGCCCTTGCCTGCCGCGCGCAGGTGCGGCAGGGCGGCGCGGTTGACGCGCTGGGTGGAGAGCACGTTGACGTCGTACAGCTCGGCGAGCTGTTCAGGGGTGAACGCCTCGGCCGGGCCGGTGACCATGTGCCCCGCGTTGTGGATCAGGACGTCGATACGGCCGTGCTCGGTGATGACGCGGTCGATCGCGGCGTCCACGGACTCCTGGGAGTTGACGTCGAGTTCGATGGCGCGCAGGTCGACGCGGTGCTGGGCACTGTAGTCGGCGGCGGCCCGGACCTGTGGCGCGTTGCGGGTGTCGGTCTGGCGCATGCCGGCGTAGACGATGTTGCCGGCGTCGGCGAGGGCGCGGGCGGTCAGGGCACCGAAGCCGCTGGAGGCGCCGGTGATGACGACGATGTTCTTCATGGGAGGTCTCTCCTGGGGAATCGGTGGGGAAGGCGGTCAGGCCACGCCGCCGTTGGCGTACAGGACCTGGCCGTTGATCCAGCGCGCCGGGCCGGCGAGGAACGAGACCGTTTCGGCGATGTCCTCGGGCGTGCCCAGGCGCTCCAGCGGAGCCGCCTTGGACAGCTTGTCGATCGCGGCCTGGTCCTTGCCTTCCAGGAACAGGGGCGTGGCCGTGGGGCCGGGGGCCACGGCGTTGACGGTGATGTCCTTGCCGCGCAGTTCGCGAGCCAGGATGGGAGTCATGGCCTCGACGGCGCCCTTGCTCGCCGCGTAGGCGCCGTAGGCCGGGAACTGCAGGCGGGTGACCGAGGTCGAGAAGTTGATGATCGCGCCACCGGCGCGTACCCGCCGGGCCGCCTGTTGGGAGACCACGAAGGTGCCGCGGATGTTGGTGCGGTGCATCCGGTCCAGGTCGTCCAGGTCCAGCGTGGCGATCGGCGACAGCAGCATGATTCCCGCTGTGTTGACGACGACGTCGATGCCGCCGAACTCCCGCTCCACGGTGTCGAACGCCTCCGCCATGGCGTGCTCGTCGGCGATGTCACCGCCGACCGCGATCGCCCGGCCGCCCGCCGCGGTGACAGCAGCGACCGTGTCCTCGGCGCGGGCCTTGTTGCCGGCGTAGTGCACGCCGACGGCGATGCCGTCCTTGGCGAGGCGCTCGACGACGGCGCGGCCGATGCCGCCGGAGCCGCCGGTGATCAGGGCGACGCGGGTGGTGGAGTTGTCGGTCATGGTGATCCGTCCTTCGGTGAAGTGTCTTGTGACCCGGGTGGGCCTGGTGTCGGTTGCGGGGGGCAGGTCAGCGTTCGCTGTCGAGGGTGGCCATGAGAGGGGCCGCGTAGCGCTCACCGGCGGCGGCCCCGGCGGGAACCGCGGCTTCGATCTCGGCGAGTGTGTCGGCGTCGAGGACGAGGCCGGCCGCGCCGAGGGATTCGGCCAGGCGCTCCCGTCGGCGGGCACCGACCAGAGGGACGATGTCCTGGCCCTGGGCGGCCACCCAGGCGATGGCGACCTGGCCGGTGGTGGCGCCCAGGCGCTCGGCCACGCGCCCCAGTGCCTCGACCAGGCGCAGGTTGGCCTCGAGGTTCTCGCCCTGGAAGCGTGGGCTGTGGGCGCGGAAGTCGTCGGCGCCCAGGTTGCGCGCGGCGGTCCAGTGGCCGCTGAGCAGGCCGCGGGAGAGCACGCCGTAGGCGGTCAGGCCGATGCCGAGCTCGCGCAGCGTCGGGATGATGGAGGCTTCCGGGCCGCGGGAGAGCAGTGAGTACTCGATCTGTACGTCGCTGATGGGTGCGACGGCCGCGGCGCGGCGGATGGTGTCCGGCCCGACCTCGGACAGGCCGATGTGCCGGATGAAGCCGGCCTGCCGCATCTCCGCGAGCGCGCCGACGGTCTCCTCGACGGGGATGTCGGGGTTGAGGCGGGCGGGGCGGTAGATGTCGATGTGGTCGGTGCCCAGCCGGCGCAGGGAGTAGGCGAGGCGGTCCTTGACCGCGGCCGGGGAGACGTCGTAGGGCACCGGCTGGAAGCCGCCGTCGGGGGTGCGGCGGGAGCCGAACTTGACGCTCAGGACGACCTCGTCGCGCCTGCGCTCCTTCAGTGCCCGCGCGATGAGCATCTCGTTGGCGCCCGAGCCGTAGAAATCCGCGGTGTCGATGAGGTTCAGGCCCGCGTCGAGTGCGGAGTGCAGGGTGGCGATGCTCTCGGCGTCGTCGGCGGGTCCGTACAGGTCGGACATGCCCATGGCGCCCAGGCCGATGGCGGACACCTCGGGGCCGCTCACGCCGAGCTTGCGGGTGGCGATGGCCATGGCGGTTCTCCTTGGGACGAGTTGTTCGACGAGAGAGAAGACGAGAGAGAAAGGGGGAAGTGCACGGCACTGCCGGTCACCGCATCAGCGATAACCGCTCTGATGCATCAACGCTAACACATCATCGATGTAGTGCAAGTGTTATCGTTGATTCATGACGACGGTCGAGACGAAGACGGCGCAGCCCCGCGAGCGGATCCTGCAGGCCGCCGCAGACCTGCTCGCCGAGGGCGGACGAGAAGCGGTGTCCACGCGCGCGGTCAGCGCGGCCGCCGGCGTGCAGGCGCAGACGATCTACCGGCACTTCGGTGACATGCAGGGACTGCTCGACGAGGTGGCCCGGCGGGGGTACGCGTCCTATCTGGCCGCCAAGCAGGCTCAGGACGAGGACGGCGACCCGGTGGCCCAGCTGCGGCGCGGCTGGGACATGCACGTGGCGTTCGGACTGGCCAATCCCGCGTTGTACAGGCTGCTGTACACCGAACCGCGGCCCGGCCAGCAGTTCGCGGTCACGGGTGAGGCCCACCAGGTGCTGCTGCGCATCGTCGAACGGGTGGCCAGGGCCGGTCGGCTGCGGACGGGCGTCGAGCCGGCCGCGACGATGATCCACTCCTCGGGCATGGGGGTGACGCTCACCCTCATCGCCGCGCAGGCCGACGGCAGGCTTTCCCACTATGAAGATCTGTCCGAGAACGTCCGGGAAGCCGTGCTCGGCTCCGTGCTCGCCCCCGCCGGCCACGTCGACGCCCGGCCGGGCACCGGAGCCCACCACGCGGCCGTGCACGCCGTTGCCCTCAAGTCCCTGATGCGCGACGGGGAGCGGTCCCTGACCTTCGGGGAGCGCGCCCTGCTCGGCGAGTTGCTGGACCGCATCGCCGCCGGGGACGGTGCCGACGCCGATGTCGGCACCGACGGGCCGGGCCGGGCGTAGACCCCGTGCAGCGGCGGTGGCGTCCTGATCACGCGGCAAGTGCCGTGCGCAGAGCGGCGACGGCCTGGTGGATCGCGGCCTCGGCGGCGTGGGTCTCGCGCAGGGCGTTCAGCATGACGAAGTCGTGGATGACGCCCTGGTAGCGGACCGCGGTCACCGCGACACCCGCCTCGCGCAGCTTGTTCGCGTACGCCTCGCCCTCGTCGCGCAGGACGTCCGCCTCGCCGGTGATGACGAGCGCCGGCGGCAGCCCGGCGAGTTGCCCGGTGGTGGCCCGCAGCGGCGAGGCCGTGATCTCGGCGCGCTGCCGTTCGTCGGTCGTGTACTGGTCCCAGAACCACTTCATGGCCTCGCGGGTCAGGAAGTATCCCTCGGCGAACCGGCGGTAGGAGCCGGTGTCGAAACTCGCGTCGGTGACCGGGTAGAACAGCACCTGGAACCTCAGCGGCACATCGCCGCGCTCCTTGGCCATCAAAGTCATCGCGGCCGTCATGTTGCCGCCGACCGAGTCGCCCGCGACGGCCATCCGGGAGGCGTCGAGCCCCTTGCCCGCACCGTCGGTGACGACCCACCGGGCCACCGCGTAGTTCTGCTCGATGGCGACCGGGTAGCGCGCCTCGGGCGACAGGTCGTACTCGGGGAAGACCACGGCGGCCCCCGTGCCCGCAACGAGCTCGCGGACCAGGCGGTCGTGGGTGTGGGCGTTGCCGAACACCCAGCCCGCGCCGTGGAGGTAGAGCACGACCGGGAGGGTGCCGACGGCCCCGGCCGGCTTGACGATGCGGGTGCGGACGCTGCCCGTCGGACCGCCCTGTACGGTGATCCACTCCTCGTCCACGGCGGGCTTCGCGATCTCGCCCGACTGGACCTCGTCGACCGCCTTGCGGCCTTCGGCCGGGGGCATCTGGTACAGGAACGGCGGCTTGGCCGTGGCCTCGGCGAACGCCGCCGCGGGCGCTTCCAGGACGGGGCTGACCGGTGTCGACCTCTCGGGCATGATGCTCCTCCACTAAGGGGCGGGGGCTTGACCGGCGACTCGGCGGGGAGCCGCCTGCGACGTCTTCCAGTCTGGTCACGGGCCGCCCGGACCGCTGTCGAGCCCACTGCACAGCCCGGGTCGGCAGCCCTGAGGCCGCATGTGGGGAAAACCCCACGGTCCACCTCGGGCAGCCGTCGCCGCGCACGCTCCGGCCGGCTCGGCGCCGCCGATTAGGATGCGTTCATGGGTGAACCTCTGCGTGCGGTGCTCGGAGAAGACCAGCCGATCGCCCGTGAGGGCATCACGGTCATGCTGGAGCGGTCCGGCATCGAGGTCGTAGCGGCCGTCTCCCATGCTCCGGAACTGGTCAGGGCGGCCGCGGAGCACAGGCCCGACGTAGTGATCACCGACATCCAGATGCCGCCGAACCTCGCCGACGACGGCCTTCAGGCGGCGCGGCGGATCCGGGCGGAGCAGCCCGGCACCCCCGTGATCGTGCTGTCCCAGTTCCTCGACGCCTCGTTCGCACTCGACCTCGTCGGAGACGATGCGAGTGGAGTCGGTTATCTGCTGAAGGAGAAGGTCGCCAGCTCGCAGATCCTCACAGACGCGGTGCAGCGGGTCGTGGCCGGAGGTTCGGCACTCGACCCGGACGTCATCTCCACGCTCGTCGGCCGGGGGCGCAGAGCCGATCCGCTGGACGGACTGACCCCCCGCGAGAGAGAGGTTCTGGCGCTGATGGCCGAGGGACACTCCAACTCGGGCATCGCGGAAAAGCTCGTCGTGACGGTCCCCGCGGTGGAGCGGCACGTCACCGGGATCTTCCTCAAACTGGGCCTGCAGCAGGCCGAATCCTCACAGCACCGCCGCGTTCTCGCCGTGCTCCACTACCTCAAGCGGTAGGCGAGAAAAGGGCTTTCAGGTCGGTGTCGAACAGCCGGTCCTTCGCCACGAAGCTCACGATGCCGGCACCGGCGAGTTCCTCGGCCGACCACGCCCAGGGATCGGTGGAGGTCAGGACAACCCTCAGCGGTTGTCCCTCCTGCGCGAGCGCCCGGGCGACGGAGAGACCGTCCTCGTCCGGAAGGTGAAGATCGAGCAGCACGCCGTCGGGGCGGTGCTCACGGACCGCCGCGACCGCCGACGCCCCGTCCGACGACTCGGCGACGACGTGCAGCCCCCGCGCAGCCAGCAGTGCCCTGGCGATACGACGGAAGCCCGGGTCGTCGTCGACGACCACCACGTTGACTGACATGGGGACCAGCATCTCCGACGGGGCGACGTGCAGGCCATGGGGCCAACCCCACGTCCACCGCAGGGGGCTCAGGCCGGTATGGGGATCCTCACGAGGACCGTGGTGCCGCCGCCCGGGGGCGACGCGATGGTCAACGTGCCGTCGAAGGCGGCCACACGCTCGGCCAGCCCGGTCAGACCACTGCCGGCCGTGGTGACGTCCACACCGCCGACCCCGTCGTCGACGACCTGGATCTGCAGGATCTCCCCGAGATCGAGGGAGATGTCGACCCGGGACGCCCGGGCGTGTTTGACCGCGTTCGTCACGGCCTCGGCCACCACGAAATAGGCGTTCGACTCAACGGCAGCGGGAATCCGCTGGTCACAGTTGCTCTCGACGACGGCGGGAATCGGACAGCGGGACGCCAGGTCCCGCACCGCCGCCACCAGCCCCTTCACCGTCAGCACGAGCGGGTAGATCCCCGACGCCAGTTCCCTCAGCTCGTCGATCGCCGTCTGTGCGTTGGCGATCGACTGGTCCAGCAGCTCGGTGGCGGACGATTCCGTATCGGGGACCAGCTCCCGTGCGAGTCGCAGCCCGATCATCAGGCTGACGAGTCGTTGCTGCGCCCCGTCGTGCAGGTCCCGAGCCGTGCGCCGGTGCACTGCCTCGACGCTCTCCATGACGCGCCTGCGGCTGTCCTGCAACGAGGCCGCCATCGTGTTGAAGGACGCACCCAGCGCACCGATCTCCGCCACCGTGCTGGGGGCGATCCGCACTCCGAGGTCACCGGCGGCGAACCGCCCCGCGGCAGCCGCCGCCCCGCGGACGGGCCGCACGACGGCACGGTGCTGGAGCACGGTGAAAGCAGCCACCAGCGCAGTCGACGCCGCCAGCCCCACCCCCGCCGCGATCACCGCCCGCCGCCCGTTGGCCCCCGCGGCGTCTTCGCGCGCCGCGAGCTTGGCGCGTTCGTCCGCCGTGTACTGGTCGAACCGGGCCCGCAGGACATCGACGCGGCGCTTGCCCTCGGCCGTCGCCGCCAGACCGGATGCGGCGGGATCACCTCGCCGGACCGCCTCCACCAGCGGAACCGAGTAGTCATTCACCAAAGAGTCGAGGCCCTGCGTGATCTGTGCGGCGACGCGCCGCTGTCCGTCAGAGGTAGCGGTCTCCCTGAACCTCCGCGCCTCCGCAGGGATCTTCATCCGCGCCTCCTGCCACGGCTCGAGGAACTCCTCCCGCTTGGTGATCACGAAGCCGCGCTGTCCCGTCTCGAGGTCGAGGACCAGCTGCTCCAGGTTTCCGGCTTCGACGAGGGCCGTCCGAGAAGCGCGTCTCGCCGATGCGGAGCTGTTCGCGTCAGCGATCGCCCACAGCAGGACGGCGAACGCGACACCTATCAGCAGGGCAAGCAGGCCGCTCGCCGCGATCGTGAGGCTCGTCAGCCCCACTCGCGGACCCCCGTACCGTCTGCGTACCCTCATGCTCCGCCCAGCGATGGAAAAGACCGAGACTCCCCTGACGGGGAAGGTATCCGGGTACGGAGAGAAAAGTTCGAAGAAGGACAGAACCGG
Organism: Streptomyces griseicoloratus; assembly: GCF_014534645.1. GTDB lineage: Bacteria > Actinomycetota > Actinomycetes > Streptomycetales > Streptomycetaceae > Streptomyces > Streptomyces griseicoloratus. The sequence goes on along the minus strand of NZ_JACVQF010000187.1, from coordinate 179,488 downwards.
TCAGGTCCAGGGAGACGCCCCCAGCTTGGGCGCTCTGTTGAGCGCCGGCAGCGAACCGACGGGCCGGGGCGGGACCGGAGCCGCACGCTCCGCCGAAGGCCCGTGTGCCGTGCCGTCCGGACGGCACGGCGCCCACCGGCCGGACACGGAGCGAGTCCGCGGGCGCGGCCAGTGGCAGAGGCCTTCGAGGGGAGACGGATCATAGGTGACGGCCGCCCGTTTACCGTGCCGGGGACAGAAGCTCAATGGGAGTATTCAGCCGTCGTCACACGCGTGTCCAATGCCTCATGCGGTGCTTTCGATAACCACAGGGCATCGGCACAGGAAGGGTCGGGAGTGGGATGCCTGATGGCCCGATGGATCTCGATCTGCGCAAGCTGCGGTACTTCGTGGCCGTGGCCGAGCGGCTGCACTTCGGCCGGGCGGCCCTCGCCCTGCACGTCACACAGCCCGCACTGTCCCGCCAGGTACGGCAGCTGGAGCACGACCTCGGGGCCGTGCTCTTCAGCCGCACCAGCCGCGAGGTGACGCTCACCCCCGCCGGGGAGCAGCTCCTGCACGACGCCAGGGCGCTGCTGGCCGCGGCGCAGGCCGCCCAGGAGAGGGCCGGCCGCATAGGCGCCGGCCGGCACACGCTCACCGTCGGCTTCATGCTCGGCACGGACGTCACCGCCGCCCTGAACGCGTTCTCCGCCAACCACCCCGATGTGGCGATCGAACTCGTTCGCATCCGCTGGTGGAACCAGGCACGGTCACTCCTGGACGGCACCGTCGACATCGCCTTCGTACGGCTGCCCGTCGACTCCGACGGGCTGGACGTCCTGCCGCTGTATCCGGAGCGGCTCAGCGCGGTCCTGCCCGCCCGTCACCCCTTGGCCGACGAGGCCGGCATGCACGTCACCGCCCTCGCCGGCGAACCGGTCCTGCAGTACGCCGACGCGACGCCCGCCTGGACGGCCGTCTGGAACGCCGTACCGCGCCCCGACGGCACCCAGCCGCCACGAGGGCCCGCCTTCCACGACATGGAGGAACTCCTCGGCTACGTGAGAGCGGGGCGCGGCGTCGTTCTCGTGCCGGAGCCGGTCGCCGCCGTCTTCCCGCGCCCCGATATCGCCTACGTCCCCGTGACCGGCGTATCGCCGGGCCGCGTGGCCCTCGCCTGGGACGGCACACGGCGGTCCACGCTCGTCACCGACTTCGTCGAGGCCGCCCGGAGTACGTTGCGGCCGGGGGAGTAGACCCGGGTGCCGACGACCGGCTTCGCGGACCGCGGGCCGGGCGTGCGCGGCCGGCGGCGTTGCGAGACGCCGCCGGCCGGCCGCGGACATGGGGACGTTCCCGTCACGAGGCGGAGGGCACGTAGGGGAACACCGAGGACGGCTTGGCCGTGACGGACTCCTTGCCGATGCCGAGGGTGACGGGTGTGTTGGCGGCGAAGGAGAACATGACGTCCGGGGCGTTGTCCGTCAGCGAACGGCCGTTCCACCCCGCGAAGCCGTAGGCGGCCGGCGTGCCAACGGTGTAGGGCAGGACATTGGGCAGGATCCGGTCGACGACGGTCCGGGCGTAGGACTCCGGGTCCTCGGCGGTGCCGTAGGCGCGCACCACGCCCGCCACCATGCCGGTGAGCAGCTTGCCGTGGGTCTGGACATCGTTGGCCGGCGTGTTCTCGTTGAGTCGGTCGCCGAGGTCCTCGTCGAACTGGGTGAACAGCGGGTGGATCATCGGCAGGGCGGCCCGGTTGACCGGACGCCACCCGCCGGCGTCCGTGGCCAGCGAGGCCAGGCCCCACACGCCGATCCGGCGGTCCTCACCCGCGACCGGCAACAGCTCCTCGTCGGCGATCTCCAGGACGATCGAGTAGACCGTGTGCCCGGCGAACAGGTTCTTCGCCTCCGCCGGTTTCCAGGACGAGAGGTCGACGGTCGTGCCGTCCTGAAAGGCGTGGCCGACGGCGTGCAGCACATCCGGCTCGATCCAGAACGGGTCGCCCGCCTCGCCGACCCAGATCCTGCCACCGCCGGCGAGCTCGACGGTCTCGCCGGTGCGGCCCTCGGCGATCACCGTGCCCGCCGCGAAGGCGTCGCGGGCCTCCGGCCCCGCCAGGCGTCGCAACTCGTAGCCCTGCACCCCGTCCGCGCCGGCGTCCGAGAACGTGAAGCGGTAGGTCAGATCCTCCACGGCGTCACCATTGCCGTCGATCTTGAACTCGTACCGGCCCTCGGGGTGCAGGCCGCGCGGAATGTCTTCCCCGGCGAGCGAGTGGCTGTGGTTCGTCACGAAGACCGTCCCCTGCTCGCCACGGAAGACGTAGAGATCGGTGATGTCCAGGCGCGGGTCCTGGCGAGCGATGGGGGAGTCGAGGTGGTGGGACATGGCGTGCTCGCATCTCTCTCGGGGGAACGGCAGACACGAAAGACCACGGTCGACGGGGAGCCCCGACCACCGAGACGAGGGCTTCCGGTGCTCGGACCTCGGGCCGGCCTCCGCGCGCCTCGCTCTTCCGTGGTCCCAGTCTGCTGAACAGGTGCCGGGGAAGGCTGTCGAGAGGCCCCTACAACCGCCACCTGCCAGCCCCATGCCCAGCAGTGGGGTCAACTCCACGCCGGCTTCGTCCGCCGATGACGCCTGGCGGCAGCGGTCCGACCGTCCGGACGACGAGCCGGGGAAGGCGCCGGCCCGGTGGTTGAGGGTGGCCGGTTCCGGCAACGCCTGCGTCGACGAGCACGTCAACGCCTCCCTGTGCACGCGCCTGACGGCGGTGCCGGCGCGGGAGACGGCCGTCGGGATGGGTGGTCAGCAGGACTCGTCGTGCTTCACGGAGTAGATCGCGACGCGAAGGACGTCCGTGGCGCCGGGTGCCGGGTCCTGCCGGCACACCTTCCAGCCGCTGTTCAGGATGATCATGCGGCCCTCGGGCGACGCGTCCTCCTCGTTGACCATGAAGCCCCGCTCGTGCAGCAGGCCCATCGCGTCACGGTGGTTCATGCCCACGACGTCGGGGACCACGGCGGGCTCGGAGGCGGGTTCCTCGGAGGTCTCCTCAGCGGTCGGGGCGGCCTCCGGTGTGGTCTCGCGGGCGGGCGCGTCCTCCTCGGCCGGGGCGGCCGGGCTGGTCTTGGTGACGGTGACGGTCGGTTGCGGGGCGGCCTCGTTGTCGAGGCCGGGGTCCTCGGCGGTGGCGTTGGCCACCGCGCCGACGACAACGAGACCGGCAACGAAGATCCAGAAGCCCTTACGCCGGTAGACCTTCTTGCTCTTGCTCTTGGGCTGCGGCGCGGGCGGCGGGGTGTGCAGGTCGTTCATGATCACCTGGGTATGTCGTGGTGGTGCGTCGCATGAGGAATCCCCCCTCAGCGGTGCGAATGGAGCGTCCCGGAGCATACCGGAAAGTGATCATCGCATGCTTGTGCGGTGAAGGAGATGTGGAGACGGAGAGGGGGGTGCGCCAGTGCGCCGCCGCCGACGTGATGAACGGCGGGGCGAGCGCATGCTGACCGGCACCACTTCCGGTGAAGATGGCCAGCCGCACCAGCCCGTTGCCGTCGTCCATCCCGCAGAGGCAAGGCTCCCGGCCGTGCTGCCCGTCGGCTGACCATCCGTCGGCCGATCAGTAGCCGAACACCTGGGTCCACGTCCAGTCGTTCGTGACCACGCCGACGCCCAGCGTCTTGAGCGAGCAGTTGAGGATGTTCGCGCGGTGGCCCGGAGAGTCCATCCAGGCCTGCATGACGCTCGCGGCGGAGTTCTGGCCCTGGGCGATGTTCTCGGCGCCCGGACTCGGATAACCCTGGGCCTCGGCCCGGTCGGCGAAGCTGCTGCCGTTCCGGCCGGTGTGGGAGAAGTAGTCGTGGGCGGACATGTCCTCGCTGTGCAGCTGGGCCGCCCTGCCCAGACGGTCGTCGAGTGTCACGGGAGCGCACCCTGCCTTGGCCCGTTCGGTGTTGGTGACGGCCAGGACCTGGGCGGCGGGACCCCCGGCCGCGGGGGCGGCGGGCGCGGACGGCCGCGCCGCCTCCGGCCGCGCCGGTGTCTTCGCGGGCGTCGAGGTGCGTGCGGGGGAGGGCTTCGCGTCGGAGTTGTCCGGGCGCGGTGTGGCCGAGGGCTTCGGCTTGCGGGACGCGTCGGCCGAGGCGCCGGACGACGGTGAGGACGAAGGGGAGGAGGCGGACGGAGCCGGCGCCGCGGGCGTGGTGGGCACGGCGGACTCCGAACCGCCCGCGGACGCCGGCCGTCCCGTGTCCCCCTCGCCGTCCGGCGTCAGGACGGCGATCCCGGCTATCACACCGCCGGTGACCAGCAGCACCGCGGCCGCGGCCGCTACGGTCCTGCCCGACCGCTTCCGCTCCCGGCCCCGCGCGCGGCGGCTCGTACGGGGGCCCACCACCGCCACCGGCCCGTGGGACGCGGTGAGGGGATCGGCAGGCGTCGGTCCCGTGTCTTTGGACCTCGTGGCTCCGAATGCCGTGTTCCCGAATGCCGTGTTCCCGGATGTCATGCCCCCCGGAGCCGTGCCCGGTTCGGCCGCCGCGCTCCCGGCGTAGGACAGCGGCGTCGCGTCCGCCGTCCCGGCACCGAGGCCGCCGAGCAGGCCGGCCCCCACCGGCACCAGCCCCAGCCCGACCAGCAGGCCCTCCGCCGGCACCAGCTCCGCCTGGAAGCCCGCGCAGACCGTGCAGTCCCGGGCGTGGCGCGCGATGCGCTTGCGCCACAGGGCCGAGGGGGCGGCGTCCCAGGTCGCGACCACGTCGTCCAGCAGCACGCAGCGCGGCTGCGCGGACAGTGCCCGCACCACCAGCCGGGCCGTCTCCAGCTGAGCCTTCATCCGCTGCACGCGCACCGCCGTGTGCTGCGGTGACAGCTCCAGCGCGGCCGCCACCTCCGCCCGCGTCAGCTCGCCCGTCGCCTCCAGCCACCACAGCGACAGCAGCGCCTGGTCGTCGGGGTCCAGCCAGCGCGTGGCCTCGGCGACCTCACGCCGCTGGCCTTCCAGACCGAGCCGCACGATCGTCAGGTCCACGAAGTCCGCCCCCGGGTCGGCGACGTCGTACGCGTCGTGCAGGCCCGAACTGGCCCGATCCGTACGGTGATCGCGCCAGTAGTGGCGGATCTGGTTCATGGTGACGGCCACCAGCCAGGACCGGAAGGAGGCAGGGTCGTTCAACGAACCGAGCGAGCCGAGGACGCGGAGCATGGTCTCCTGCACCACGTCGTCGACGTCGGGGTGCCCGTTCAGGGCCCGGCCCACGATGTTGTAGACCAACGGGAGGCAGCCGGCGACGAGTTCGTCCTGGGCTCGCACATCGCCACGCTGTGCCGCCTCGACCGTCTCCCTGCCGGGTCCGCTGCTCACTGCCACGCTCGTACACGCTCCTTCTCGGTCCTGGACCGCTCTGCCCTGTCACAAGAGGAGAGCCGCCGCACAGGGCCGGATAACAGAAAAGCCCTCGCCGGTGTGTCCGCGCCGGGCAGCGCGGTGAACCGCGGCGGCCGTCCCGCGGGAGTTCACGAACGCAGAGAACGGCCCGGGTCACTCCCACTCCGTCGTGCGGACCCACGCGTGCGTACGCGTGTTCGGCCATCGCGGGGCGAGTTTCGCACAGGTCCCTGCGTGCGGGGCGGGTGGGCGCCGTCGGGTCCGATCCGGTGAGCGGTAGTTGGGGGCAACCCCTACCGGCTCGGCCGGCCGGTGCCCACAGGGCATGCGGGCAGGACGGTGGTGAGCTGGTCCAGGTGGTCGGGGCGGACGCGGATTCCGGGGAGCCAGAGGTGCTTTCCGTCGCGTACGACCTGGACCCAGATGCTGGTGTGCTTGTGGTTCTCGTCGGTCACGGTGACGCCGTTGGCGACGGTGCAGCGGGCGCGGAGCAGGTCGTGGTGCCAGACACGGTCGGCGGAGTTGGAGGTGACGTAGGGGCGGTAGGGGCTGTAGGCCAGGGACAGCGCGCAATGGTTCGTGCGCGGTTTCTGGCATGCCTTCTCGACGTTGTGGACGAGCACGCCGGCTTCGGCGCTCGTGCCCGCGCCGCCCTCTGCTCCCTGCGCGGGCGCGTCACCGGGCACGCCCTGTGGGGAATACAGGACAAGCAGCCCCGTCACGAGTCCGCCCGCAGCGACCGCGGCAGCGGCGATGGCCGCGGCGAGGACCCGACGCCGGGACCGGATCCCGTTGAGGAGGCGCCGGCGGGCGGGGCGGGCGTGGGGTGAGGGACCGGCGGCTTCGCCGGAGTCGGCACCGTCGAAGCCGCCGGTGAGGGCCGGCTCCTCGCTCCGGGCCGGTTCGTCGGGGCGTGCCGGTCCGGCTGCTTCCCACAGCGCGCGGTACTCGGACGGGTCCGCGCCCAACGCCCGGCACAGGTCCCGCACCACGGGCCAGGCCGGCACGGTCTCGCCGCGGAAGTAGCGGGAGAGGGACGAGTCGCTGATCCGGACCTGAGCCTCCAGGCTGCGCAGGGTGCACCCCGAACGCTGCTGCAGGCTCCGCAGCGCGGCTCCCAGCTCCCTGGCTGCCGCGCGACGGTCTGGTCGTTGGCCGGTCATCGATCGGGGCCTTTCCGCAGGGCGGGCAAATGGCGTCCCGCCGGCTGTCCCATGTCCCGGGACGGACGCGTCCCAGCAGGTCAGGACTGTATTTATCCCGACATCGGTGAAGCAAGCGGGATCTGGTTGTGACGCCGGAGCTTCCTGCGCAAACTCTGCATACCGGCCGAGCAGATCACCCCCGAGGGTGAGCGTCCCGGTGGTCGTCACCGCGCCGCGGACGCCGCTCGGACCGACGTCGAACCCCTACCGAAAGGATCTTCACCATGCGTGTACGCACCGCACTGTCCTCCTTCGCAGCGATCGCCGTGGTCGGTCTGGGCCTGGGCGCGGCGGCTCCTGCCGTCGCCGTCCCCGGCGCGGCGTCCCACCGGGCCGCTGCCGTCCAGGCGGCCGACAGCCTCGACGTCCACCGCGGCAAGTACATGACCCTGGGCGGCTGCCAGACGGCCGGCCAGCAGGGCATCGACCGCGGCCACTGGGACCGCTACCAGTGCGCCGAGGGCAAGATGTGGCCCTGGACGTGGAACCTGTGGACCAACCGCTGAATACCTAGCGCCGCCGGTGGCCTCCGCCACGCGACCACTTCGCGCGGAGGCCACCGGCTGCCGGCACCCGCCCACGCCGTCCACCGCCTGCCCGTCCGCTCTTCCGCAGCCACCGGCAGGCGGTCTGCCCGGTGGCGCAGGCCCCGCGGCCGCGCACAGCCGCACCGCCGCACCGCCCCGCAGGCACCCGGTCGCCGTGCGGCTGACGGCGACCGGCCCGCGCGCCGTAAGGCCCCGAGCCGGACGACGGCCCGGAATCGGTGCGGACTTGGACGGCTGCGGCCGGATCGACCCCCGTACACGTCTGGACCGCCGGCACCGGCAGTACCGGGCGCGCGAGCGAGTCCCATCGCACAGTTCTCTCCGGCCGCGGCACGCTGCGCCGCGGCCGCGGAGTACACACCCGTACGCGACGCGGCAGCCCCGGAGCGGAGGTGCCACAGAGAGCCCTGACCTGCCTACCCGTCAAAAAGCGTTCACCACGCCCCCGAAAGAGGAACTCCATGTCCATCCTCCCCCACCGCACGCCCCTGTTCCGCGCACCGAGCCCCGCCGTGCTGCGCCGGGTGCTGCCCGCACTCGCCCTGGCCGGCCTTGCCGCGGGCAGCCTCGCGCCACCCACCCACGCGACGGCCACGGCGGCCCCCGCACAGGCCGGCACGACGCAGGCCCGGTCCGCCGCCGCGCAGGCCGCCGCATCCTTCCCCACCTGGGGGACGCGCTGGGTCGTGCACACCACGCCGGACATCGACTCACCCGCCGTGGGAATGATCAACCAGTCTTCCCCCGGCCAGGACCGCGTCACCGCCGACTACCAGGTCGACACCGGCCGCAGGGTGTGCGAGGGCAGCGCCTGCTCCACCTTCATGGCACACATCACCCAGCCCGTCACCGGCTTCCTCACCGTCGTCGCGGTGGACATCCCCGAAGACCGGTTGCCGGGCGTCCCCGTACAGGCCGGCGGCCGGCCCGACCCTCAGCCCGCCTCACGGCAGCAGACCCTGCAACGCGCCGCGACCTGGCTCACCGCCGACAACGGACGCCCGGTGCCCTACCACCAGGGCTCGTACTGGCGGGACGGCTACCGGCAGGACTGCTCCGGTTACGCCTCCATGGCACTGGGCCTGCCCACACCCGGCACGAACACCGTGGGGCTGGCGAACCGCCGGCACACCCGGCCCATCGCCATGAGCGAGCTCCAGCCCGGTGACCTCGTCATCGACGCCATCGGCAACAACAACACCCGCCACGTCGTCATCTTCGAGAAGTGGAACGACGCCGCCCACCGCTCCTACACGGCGTACGAACAGCGCAGCGTTCACGGCACCAGCCACCGCTCACTGACCTACGGACTGGCGGCGGGCAGCGAGTACAAGGCCTACCGCCCGCTGCAGTACGGAAACTGACATCCGGCAGGACGAATCCGCTGCGTGCGTCAGTCGGATGACCGGCAGATTCAGCAGGCGGCGCCGGCGCACTGGGCGTACCGGCGGCCGCCGGTGCCGGCGCCAAACGGATGTTCCCGCTGTTGCTCGCAGTCACGGTGCTGGAGGATTACTGATCCCAGTTGCACGGAGGACCATGCCCAGGCAATACCCGCCGGCGTTCCGGCGGAAGGTGCTCGACATCAGCGACCAGACGATCTGCACGTGGCGGCGCCAGGAGCTGATCGACACCGGCCGGCTTCCCGGTACGGCCACCGCCGACGACGCCGAACCGAATGCGGCCCTCAAGGAATCCGGGACCGGCTCCGGCAGCGCGGCGTCGTCCGCTCACTCCGTCATCGCTCCCGAAGGGGGCCCGAACCCAGCGGCCGGAGCTTCGCAGTCCCTTCCTCCCGAGACATGGGGCCTGACACGCGCCGAAGGAGGGCTGTGCCTGGAGGGGAAGTCGCTGTCGAGCCTGGCGGATCGCTGGGGGAGCCCTCTCTTCGTCGTCCACGGCGCTCGGCTCGCCGAGAACGTCCGGCGCTTCCAGCAGGTGCCGCCGGGCCGGTCGCTGAGGGTCGACGTCTTCTACTCCTACAAGACCAATCCGGTTCCGGCCGTGCTCCAGAGGCTCTCGCAGCTCGGCGTCGGAGCCGAGGTGGTCTCTCCGTACGAGCTGTGGCTCGCCCTGCGGCTCGGGGTCGAGCCCGGAAGGATCATCTACAACGGCCCGGGCAAGACCCCGGGTGTCGCGCGCACGTTGGTCCAGAGCGATCTGCTGCTCACTCACCTGAACCATCGTGAGGAGATCGCGCTCGTCGCACAGGCCGCCGCGGAGCTCGGCAAGCGCACCGACGTGGGCCTGCGCGTGGCCACCTCCGACAGCTGGTCGGGCAAGTTCGGCATCCCGATCGCCGGAGGGCAGGCGCTGGCAGCCTACGAGGAGGCCCTGTCGCATCCCTCGCTGCGCGTCGTCGGGTTGCACGCGCACCGCGGCGTGGCCATCGAGGACGCGGACACGCTGGAGCGCTTCGTCCGCGAGGTGCTGGAGTTCTGCGATGCGCTCCACGCCCGGCTCGGCCTCGGCGTGGGGCTGCTCGACCTCGGTGGGAGCCTGGCGGTCCCGACGGTGCTGCCGCTCGATGCGTCGTCGCTTCCGCTCGATGCCTCGCCGCTGCCGCTTGCCGAGCGGGTGGGCCGCAGGCTTTCCGTCGAACGCTACCTGGCGTTGCTCGTCGAGCAGGTCGAGGATCACTTCCGTCGCGCCGGCCGGCCGGCGCCTCGCGTCCTGCTGGAGCCCGGACGCGCGCTGACCGGGAACACCCAGATACTGCTCTGCCGGGTCAACAGCCTCAACGCGCCCGGAGCGGGGCCCGCCCACGCGATCCTGGATGCCGGCGAGAACATCGCCCACATCCTGCACCGCGAGTATCACGAGATCTTCCATGCCGAGCGGTGGGGCGACTCCCGGAGCGAGACCTACACCCTCGACGGCCCCACCTGCAGCCCGATGGACTGCCTGCGTCAAACGGTCGAACTCCCCCCACTCCGGGTCGGAGACACGCTCGCGGTCATGGACGCGGGGGCCTACCTGGTCTCCTTCTCCAACTCTTTCTGCTTTCCCCAGCCGGGCATCGTGGTCCTGGACCACGGCCGCGAGACGCTCGTCCGGCGCCCGGAGACCTACGAGGACATGATCGCCAGGGACCTCCACGCGAACGAGACCTCCCGGTGACAGCCTCTGCAATGTGCGCGTATCCGCCGCCGGACGAGCCGTTCCGCGCCCTCCGAGGCAACGCCGTGACGCTCTCGCTCGGGCGCGTCGAGGTGACGTACCTCGTCTCCGGACAACTACCGCGGATCACCGTCGCCGGGCAGTCGCTGCCGATCGGGGACGCGCCGCCGGACCAGGACCAGGCGGCGTTCGCCCTGGCGGCCGGACCGGACAGCATCCTTGTCTCGGACCGCGACGAGAGGCTGGCGGTGCTCGTCCCATGCGACGGCTCGTCGCTGCCAAAGGCGCAGGCCTCGCTCTACGCCACCGGACCGGACCCCCGGCGCGCGGGCCACTTCCGTGTGACGGTCCACGGCGCGTCCGCCCGTACGGGTGCGCTGTACGTCGCCCAAGCCTTCGGGCACACGACGGGCTGGGTACCAGCCGTGCACGGAGCCCTCGCCGGGCTCCCGGAACCGATCCCCTTCACCGCAGCGATCCGGCGGCAGGAGGACGCGGCCCACGCTCGCCGCAAGGCCGAGAACTCAGCGCGGCTCCATGTGATCCCCCTCCACTACAGCGACTCGGAGTCGGCGACGATCACACCCGCCGATGTCGCCAACCTCTCGCGACCGGAGCTCCTGAACCGCGAGGCCGCTCTCCTCTGGATCGCGGACAACCTCGAGCTCGCCCAGGCCGGCGCGGGCGCGGCCGCCATCGTCAACGACTGCCGGCCGGAGACCTGGATCCTGCACCAGCTCGCCGAGCACGCGCAGCAGAAGGAAGTACCGCTGCATGCCGTGCGCTACGCGTTCGAGGAGTTCTCGTGCCTGAGGAAGCTGGCGGGCCGGGCCCGGGCGTCGCAGCCGGTGACGGCAGTGGCCGAGCTCCTGGCCGCGTCCGCCCCGGCCATCCACACGCGACGCGAACTCTGGAACGCGCTGCACGCGTCAGGGACCGATCCGCGGCGCAATCCCTCGGCCGACTTCGAGGCCGCCAGCCGGGAGATCATGGCCCGCATGCCTCAGAGCGGAACGATCTGGTACCAAGCCGTCAACTGGCGTGACTGGCTGTCGCTGGAGTCGGGCGAGCAGCCCTATGTGGTCGTCCCGCCGCTCGGCCAAGCCAGCGAGCTCTGCCCGGAACAGGCCGCAGAGCGGGCCGGCGCCGTCCTGGCCCGGCGCCGGCCGGCGCTCCGGTACCTCTTCACCACCCGGGATGCACGCGGCGTCGCGCTCGTCTCGCAGGGCAACGGCTTCTCCGCCCACAGCCGCCGGCACTGGCGCACGATGCTGGCGTTGGCGGCGCGGATGGAGGAGACGCAGTTCCTGTTCGCGGGCGGCAGCGCGGACGACCGCGCGTGGCTGGCCCGCGAGCTCGAGCACCGGCCCCGCGCGAACGTGACGCTCCTCGGATGGATCAACGAGCACTGGAGCACGTTCCTGCGGGCCCTCCGCGCCACACCACGGGCGACTTTCGTCTGCCGCCCGGGCCTGAGCAGCATCGGCGCCGCGCTTGCGAACGGCATCCCCCCGCTCCTCATGTCGCCCGATCCACTGGCGGGCCCGGACGGAACCGTGGACCCGATCACGGCGGAGGTGGCCATGGAACGCGCGGTCTACGCGTTCCAGCTCGAACGGCTCTACGCCACCCAGTGCGCCGAGCACCCCGACCCGCCGCTGCCGGTCCTCGTGGACACGCTCGGCGACGATCCGCAGAAGGCACTGAACACGCTGCGCCGTGCGGTGGAGCCGGACATCCAGTCGCGCCAGCGGGCAGCGATCGACGGCTACTGCGACTGGTCGCGCGTCGCGCACCTCATCGCGAGCGTGCTCGCGCGCGAGGCCGTCTCCGGCGCGCTGCCGGTGCAGGTCAAGCGCCGGATGCGCGACCAGGAACTCCTGCTCCGTCGCGAACCGTCCGGCACGAGCCAAGGACGCCCCGGTGGAAAGCGTCCGGGCCGGCGCGAGCACGAGCGACGTGCACGCGCCCCCATTCCCGGGCACGGCTGAGGAAGAAGGACATGCCCCCGCGACCCGTTACCCCCCGGGACATCTACGAACTGCGGCTCTGGCAGATCTGCTCAGACCTCCTCCACGTGGACGACATCGGGGTGAAGGACGACTTCTTCGCCCTCGGCGGCGACCACGCCGAGGCGGAGGCCGTCCTCGACACGATCGCGGCTCAGTTCGACGCTCCGCCGCTCTCGATGCAGATGTTCCTCGAGGCGCCGACGATCGAGCGCATCGGCTGCCGCCTGCGTGCGCGATCGAGGAAGCTCTGCGAGCAGCCCGTCGTGCCACTCCAGCCGCACGGCTCGAAACGGCCGTTCTTCTTCCTGCCGAGTGGGGAGGGAAACGTGTACTACTTCCACGCGCTCGCGCGCCGGATGGCGCCGGACCAGCCCTTCCACGCCCTCCAGACCCGAGGGCTCCATGGTGCCGAACCGCCGTTCGACCACGTGGAGGACATGGCGGCGGACCACATCGAGTCCATGCGCTCCGTGCAGCCGCACGGGCCGTATCTCCTGGGAGGTCACTGCGTCGGCGCCATGGTCGCGCTGGAGATGGCCCTGCAGCTGCAGCGCCGCGGGGAGCGCGTGGCCCTGCTCGCCGCCATGGACGGCCTTGCGCCCGCCCCGTTCTTCCGCGACGAGATCACGGAAATCGTCCAGGACCCCTTCGAGGCCATGATGTTCTTCGGGAGAGGGTTCATGTCCTGGTTCGGCCAGGCGCTCCCGCTGAGGCGCGAGAGGCTGCGCGCGGTCGAGCCGGAGCGACGATCGGCGTACATCACGGAGCTCGCCAGGGAGCGCAGCATGTTCCCACCGGACGAGCCCGACGACCGCGTGAGCCGTCTCGTGGATCTCGCCGCCCGCATCTGCCGCGCCGGGTACGAACCCAAGGGTGTCTACACGGGCCCCGTCTCGTTCTTCCGTGCCTACGACTCCGCGCTCTGCGAGACCGCCACGGGAGGCTGGGAAGAAGTCTCGACGCAGCCGCCGCGCGTCCGGGAGCTCCCCGGCGACCACGTCACCCTCTTCATCGAGCCCCACGTCGACCGCCTGGCACGCGAACTCCGGGCGACGATCGCGGAGTCGCAGATGTGATTCCCCGTCCGAAGCACGCGAGGACGATGACGTGCCTCAGCGTCTCACCCCGAGCCTTCCCCGGAACGCTGCTCGTACGCGATGCGTACGGTGAATGTGCACGATCCGTACGGTTCCCGGAGTAGGGTGCCGGTCAGGAGGTGCTTTCGTGTCCGAGTTGTTCGACGCGGTCGACGCGCTGGTCGCGTCCCGCGCGCCGCTGCCGCCGGCGGGGGAGCGCAAGCGGCTGCGCCAGGCCCACGGTCTGACGCTGGACGAAGTGGCCGCCGCGCTGAAGGTGCGCCGGGCCACGGTGTCCGGCTGGGAGTCGTCCAAGAAACCGACCGAGCCGCGCGGCCCGGAACGCGAGGCGTATGCACGGCTGCTGAACAGACTCGCGGAGCTCTATCCCGCTCCTGTTCCGACGCAGGAGCCGGCGGCGGCTCCTGTGCCCACGCCCGAGCCGGCGGCGGCTCCTGTGCCCACGCCCGAGCCCGCGGCCGTCGCGGTGCCCGCCGTGCTTGCCGGCGCGCCTGCCCCGGTGGAGCAGGCTCCGCCCGCCGGCCCGGTCCCAGAGGACGCGGATGTCCAGGCCGCTCCCACCGCCGCTGCGCCGCGTCCGGAGCGCTCTGCCCGGAGTACGCCGACGTCACGCCGCCCAGCCGCGCGCAAGGCGGCCCCGGCCGGCGCCGCGACGGGCGGCACCGACCCGCGCTTCGAGAACGGGCCGCTCGCCGTCGTCGACGTCGACCCCGACGGCCAGGCGCTGGCGTACTGCCCCGGCGGCCTGGTCCTGGACGTGCCCGCCAAGTCCCTCCCGGCCCTGGTCGACTGGACACTGGGCGAGGCGAAGCTCGGCCAGCCGAAGCTGTCCGGTCCGGGCAAGGACGCCGACCCGCTGATCGTGCTCACCGAGGCCGCGCTGGAACGCTACGGCCTGCCCGTCGCCCTCACGGACGAGGAGCGCCTGGCCGGGCGGATCCCGGAGGGCCACAAGGTCGTCAAGCAGCTGGCCCGCGCACAGTGGAAGCTGACGAAGCGCGGCCTCGGGCCGTGGGCGCGGATCTACCGCCCCGCCACCGGTGCGGAGCGGGCCTGCGTGCAGCTGTGCATCCCGTCCTGGCACGCGCTCGACTCGCGCCACTGGGGCGACGCCGACCGGCTCCCGCCGGCGGAACTCGCCCGGCTCCTGGGCGTGTACGCGGCCCGGGTGATGACACCGCGCGGATCCACCGCCGTCACCGGCCTGGAGCTGATGACCGCGCTGCACCCGCCGACCCGCGCCTCCGAGCCCGACGCCGACGGCAAGCGGCACTCCGAGCACAACCCCGGCTCGCTGGGCAAGGACCCGGTGGACTGCGCACCGTGCGAGGCCCCCGACGGGCACCCGCTGCTGGCGGACCTGCCCCGCTTCCACGTCCGCGGCCCCGGCGAGAAGCTCTTCGAGGAGGCGTACGACTGGGCGCGGCCCATGACCGACGACGAGTGCCGCCACCGTCACCTCGTCGGCATCGACGTGAACATGGCCTTCGCCGCCGGCGCCAACGGTCTGGTCGTCGGCCTCGGCGCGCCGACGCGCGTCACGAACCCGGCGTTCGACCCGAAGCTGCCCGGCTCGTGGCTGGTCGACCTCTCCCACGTCGACCTGTCCCGCGTGAAGGCCGGCAAGGACAAGTGGGCGGAGCTGGACGGCTCGCTGCTGCCCAGCCCGTTCACACCGAACGGCGAGCACCCCCAGGGCCCGGCCTGGTACGCCACGCCCACCGTCGCCTACGCGGTGGAGCTCGGCTACGAGGTGCGCCCCATCGAGGCGTACGTCCGCTACGACAACGGCCGCTACCTGGACGCCTGGTACCAGCGGCTCCGCGACGCCTACCTTGCCACGATGGCCGACCTCGGCGTCCACGCCGACATGGCGCCGGCCGACTTCCTCGCGGCCATGGACGGCTACAGGCAGCGCGATCCTCAGCTGGCGATCGTCGTCTCGGCGATCAAGGCGACGGTCAAGGGCGGCCTGGGCAAGCTGCGCGAACGCCCGCGCGGGGAGGGCTGGCGCCCGGGCGAGCCGTGGCGGGCGCTGTCCCGGCCGACGTGGCGGCCGGACATCCGCGCGGCGGTCATCTCCCGCACCCGCGTCAACCTCCACCGCAAGATCGTCAAGCACGCGGCGTTCACCGGCCAGTACCCGGTCGCGATCCTCTCCGACTGCGTCGTCTACGCCGCCGACGGCACGTCACCTCTGGACTTCCTGCCCTACCGGGACGGCAAGCCGCTGCCCGGCGGCTTCAAACTCGGCGTCAACCCGGGCCTGGTCAAGCACGAGGGCACCCAGACCGTCCTGTGGGGCGAGGAGGTCCGCGAGCGCTTCGACGCCCCGGACCTCAACCTCGCCCGCTACATCAAGGACGGCACCGTCACCGTCACCGACAACGGCGAATAGGAGAGGAACCCATGACCCTCTTCGGGGACGGCCTGGACGCCGCGGTGCAGAAATCGTTCACCCGCCCGGCACCCAAGAGCGCACCCGCGCAGATGCGCTACCTGGTCAGGCAGCTCAAGGGCACCAGACCGGTCGCCCAGACGCTCCGCATCTCCCAGCGCACCGTCGAACGCTACGTCAAGAACCAGATCAGGAAACCACGCCCGGACCTCGCCGCGCGCTTGGAGCGCGAGGTGAAGGCCCGGTGGCAGCCGCAGATCCGGGCACAGGCCAAGGAGAGGGCGGCGACGACCGGCGGCATCGTCATCGACACCCGCGCCCGGATCGGCTACACCGCACCGGCCGGTACGACCGACGACGCCCGCATCCGGCACCTGACCGTCGCCCTGCCGCCGCAGTACGCCGCCCGCCTCTTCGACGCCCAGCAGACCGGAGCCACTGACCAGCAACTGCAGCAGATCACCGCCGAAGCGCTCAAGGAGGTCTACTTCCAGGACAACGGCCGCCGCGCCGGCCAGCTGGAGGAAGTCCGCTTCACGGACGTCGAGCACGTGGAGTTCGACCTGTAGAGGCCTCTGACCGGATCGGTCCGCCCCCGGACCCGATGCGGACTCCCGCCACAGGCGTCCGGCGCCCAGGCTTGGGGCATGAACCGAGCACTGATCGTCATCGACGTCCAGGAGTCCTTCCGCGCCGGAGGGCTGTGGGAGACCATTTCCGACCCGAAGATCACCGACCGGGTGGACCGGCTGGTCCGTCTCGCGCGCCGGGCCGGTGACCTCGTGGTGTGGGTGCTGCACTCCGAGCCGGGCAGCGGGAACGCCTTCGACCCGGCTCTCGGCCACGTCAGGGTGATGGACGAACTGCGGCGCGAGGAGGGCGAGCCTTTGATCCACAAGACCGCGCACAACGCCTTCACCACCACCAACCTGCAGCAGCTCCTCACCGAGCGCGGTATCCGCGAGCTCACCGTCTGCGGCATCCGCACCGAGCAGTGCGTGGAGACCACCACCCGTGTGGCCAGTGATCTCGGCTACGGGGTCACCTTCGTCGTCGACGCCACCGCGACGAACCCGATCCCGCACCGCGACGCCCCGGCCGGGCTGAGCGCCGCCGAGCTGCTCGCCGACCCTCGCACCCTGAGCGCGCAGGAGATCATCCGACGCACCGAGTACGTCCTCGCCGGACGGTTCGCCACCCTCGCCACCGTGGCCGAGCTGGAAGCCGCGGCCGGGGCTGAGGCATGATGACCGGATCGTGAGCCACGTCGTCTTCTTCCTGGTGCCTGAAGTCCATCTGCTGGATCTGGCGGGACCCGCGCAGGTGTTCTCCACCGCGGCCGACTTCGGGCATCCCTACACGCTCACCTACGTCGCCGAACGGGAGCAGGTCCCAAGCGCGCAGGGCCTGCCGCTGGCGGCCCGGCAGGACTGGCCGCCGCTCGGCCCCGACGACCTGATCGTGGTGCCCGGCTGGCGGGTGGGCGGGCCCGCCGGCCGTCCTGCCATCGGGGCGGCGGCCCTTGGCGCCCTGCGGGAGCACCACGAACGGGGCGGGACCGTGGCCAGCGTCTGCGCCGGGGCCGAAGCCCTCGGCCGGGCGGGGCTGCTCGACGGGCGTCGCTGCACCACGCACCACGCCGTCCAGGACGAGCTCGCCCGCCGCCATCCGCGGGCGGTCGTGATGCGCGACGTCCTGTACACCACGGACGACCGCGTGGTCACCTCGGCCGGCATCGCCAGCGGTATCGATCTGGCCCTGCATCTGCTGGCCGCCCGGCACGGCCCCGCACTCGCCGCCCAGGTGGCCCGCGACATGGTCGTCTACGCGCGGCGCAACGGCCACGAGCCGCAGGCCAGCGCGATGCTCCGGCACCGCTCGCACCTCGACGACACGGTGCACCGCGTCCAGGACCTGCTGGACGCCCGCTTCGACGAGCCGCTGCCGCTGTCGGGCCTGGCCGCGGCCGTGGGCGTGAGCGAACGCACCCTCACCCGGTTGTTCGCCCGCGCCACCGATGGCCTCACGCCGCTGCGCTACCAGCAGACGCTGCGTCTGGAGCGCGCCGAGCACCTCATCGGCCACGGAGCCACGGTCGAGGCCGCGGCCCGCGCGGTCGGCTTCGAGGACGCCCGGATGCTGCGCCGGCTACGGGCACGAGCCACCCAGCAACGCCCGACACACTCACACCGCTCGGACCGCACCACAGCCGACGCTCCTTCCGCGCCCACTCGCACGAAGACACGGGTCACCGGTCCAGCCGCTGCGTGCCACCCGAGCTGATCTCCGACGAACAGCACCCGTCCAGCGCCGGCGGTCAGCCGCGCACGTGCAGCCCGAAACCCGTGCGGCCCGCGGGCTCCAGCCCCTCCTTGAGGTGCAGCGAGGGGATCTCGTAGTCACCGAAGTTCTGCCGCCGGAACGCGATCGGCTCGGTCGACTCCAGGGTGAGCAGGCGCTGCTCCCATGCCTTGGCGACGTCCGGGTAGTCATCGCCGGTCATCCGGTCGGCGCCGTACAGCACGAACGGCGGCAGCACCTCGATGCCCGGGTAGTAGAGGATGCCGTGGTGGATCGGGAACAGCAGATCGTCGATGGGTCCGTTGATCCCGCGAGCGGCGTAGTGCGGCTCCGGGCCGCCGACGGTCACGGACAGCAGAGCCCTCCTGCCCGCGAGGGTCCCTTCACCGAAGCGCTCGCCGTACCGGGTGTCGCTGTGCTCGCCGACGCCGTACGCGAAGTGGTAGGTGAACACCCGGTCCACCCAGCCCTTGAGGATCGCGGGCATCGTGTACCACCACAGCGGGAACTGGAAGACGACCGTGTCGGCCCACAGCAGCTTCTCCTGCTCGGCGAGGACGTCCGGGGTGAGCGTCCCGGCGTCGAAGGCCCGGCCCGAGTCCAGGGCGACCCTCAGCGGACTCGAGGCGTCGGGGCCGTAGTCCGCGGCGTCCACGACCGCCTTCCAGTTCATCGCGTACAGATCGCTCACCCGTACCTCGTGCCCGGCGGTCTCCAATGTGGACACCGCGAGGTCCTTCAGCGAGCCGTTGAGCGACTTCGGCTCCGGGTGGGCGTAGACGATCAGCGTCTTCATGGGAACTCCTCCGGATCGGATGCCTTCGATCCTGGGCGCCGCGGCGCCCGGCGTTCAGGGGCGCCTCTTCCGTCGGACGGGACTTCCTGGTAACGGCAGGACCACCTTCACAGGCACCACCGAGGCCATACTGGGACACATGGACGATCTTGCGGGCTTCCTCCGGACCCGGCGTTCCCGGGTCGACCCGGCAGCCGTCGGCATCCCCACCGACAGCCGCCGCCGGGTCGAAGGACTGCGCCGAGAAGAGGTCGCGCACCTGTCCGGAGTCAGCGTCGACTACTACGTACGCCTGGAGCAGGGCCGCGCGACCCAGCCCTCCGAGCAGGTCCTCGACGCGCTCGCCCGCGTCCTCGGCCTCGACGAGACCGAACGCGGACACCTCTACCGGCTCGCCCGGCAGCGCCGCCGCCGCGCGAAGACGCCGGCCGGGCGGGTCCGGCCGGAGCTGCTGCGCGTCCTCGACCTGGTCGCCGACGCACCCGCGCTCCTCATGGACCACCGCATGGACGTGCTCGCCGGAAACCGCCTCGCCGCGCTCCTCTACGGCCGGCCGATGCCGGGCCTGAACACCGCCCGGCACATCTTCCTCGAGGAGGCCGAGCGCGGCCTCTACGCGGACTGGGAGAAATGCACCCTCGACGCGGTCGGGCACCTGCGCCTGGCCGCCGGCAAATACCCCGACGACCCCCGACTGGCCTCGCTCATCGGCGAACTGGCGATGGGCAGCGAGCGCTTCCGCCGCCTCTGGGCCCGCGCGGACGTGCGCGCCCGCACCCATGGACGCAAGGCGTACCGGCACCCGCTGGTCGGACTGCTGGAACTGCACCAGGAGAACTTCACGCTGCCGGACGAATCAGGCATGGAGCTGCTGGTGCTGTCCGCGGCCCCCGGCAGCCCCGCCGAGGACGGGCTGCGCCTGCTCGCGCGCCTGGGCGCGGACAGCGGTGACCCCCATCCCGCAGCGAAGGCTCACGCCCGCGAGTAACTCACCGCGCAGGTGGGTCAACGGCCGGCGTGCCGCCGGTCGTACAGGTGAGCCGCGTAGTAGTCCGCCTGACGGGCCATGATGGTGCGCATCGGGGTGTCGGCCGGGACGCCGTAGACGGTGCCCTCGAAGTCGAGAGCACGCTGGATCTCCCAGATCTCCGCGTGCCGGTCGGGAGAGTACAACTCGGCCGGATCCCCGACCGCGACCCAGCCGATCGGTACGACGACGCCGGGCAGCAGCCTTGAGTTGACGTGCAGCACACTGTTGATCCGCAGCTCGGAGCCCGTCCCGGCCACGGCACCGGGGAACATCGAAACACCGGTCGCCACGAAGACCTCGTCCTCGACGGTCGCCCCGTTGATGTGAGCGTGGGGACCGATCAGCACCGCGTCACCCAGCACCGCCGGATGCCGGCCGCGACCGCGGATCAGGGCGTTCTCCATGACGACCACGTTCGCCCCCGTCCGCACCTCACCGTCCTCGGCGGTGAGCACCGCGCCATGCAGAACCCGTGTGTGTTCGCCCAGGACGACCCCACCGCAGAGGACTGCCGCGGGGGAGACATAGGCGGAATCAGGAACAACAGGACTTTTGCCGCGATGTTCGAGCAACATGGCCGGAGTCTAGACACCGAATGCGAGCAAACGCTGCGGGCACGATGCACGGACACCCGGTCGGGGCGGCCCCCCGACGCCGTACGGCCCCCACCTGCCTGCCAACAGGGCTTCCTCCCGCCGCCCGAGGCCAAGGAACACGCATGCGCGGTGCGCCGGCACGCGAGGACCGCGGTGAACCAGCAGACCAGCAGGGCCTTGCCGCGGCCCGCCGGGCCACCGAGCACGATGAACCGGCTCTCGTACATCTCCCCGCAACGGCGGTCAGACCATGGGAAGCAGGACTGCGGGAAGATCACCGGCCTGAACGGCTTCCTGATCGATGGACAGGCCGCAGTAGTTGCCGACGGCTGTGAACACCGCTACGGGCAGTCGGGGCCCGTGCTCCTCGTAGTACGCCACCACGGCGGCCTCACCCACCTCTCCGATGGACGGGAACACCGCGCCGGCCGAGTGAAGCGCGGCGTCGAGGGACGAGTTCTCCCCGGTGTCCTCCCCGAACTCGGCCTGCCAGGCGCGCCCGTCACCCGGCGCATGGATGATCCTCTGCGGTGGGCTCCACGAGTTCATCGTCACGCAGACGATCTCCTCGTCCGGTGCGGGCCGCATCGACTCCACCGTTCGGTAGCCGGTGGCCCACGTCGCCATGCCCCAGTCCTCCAGCACGTACACCCAGTCGCCGCACGTCCCGTACATCGCTCGATTCACGTGAGGCGACTGGTCGCCTCGTCGCCTCGCCGGCACGACGAGGTCCTTGCAGGGAGTAGGCCCGGCGAGCTCGTCGATGTCGGCGCCCAGCGCGATGAGGAACTCGTCCACATCGACGCCGCGGGCGCAGGTGAGCGATATCCCTCCGAGCATGCCGGGCAGGCCGGCTGAGCTCCCTGTGGTGCTGTGTGCGCCCATCCAGACGATTCCCTCACTCATGCGGCTCCTTCCGGTTCCGGGTTACGTCGCGGCCGCAAGGGCCCCACGAGGACTCAGTTTCTGCACGCACACTCCTTGCCGCCCTCCGGCCGGCTCGCCCCTCGAACCGGCCCCGGGGCAGGCTGGGAGGCGTGACCAGCACACCGGTCGTCGTGCACCGGCCCTCCCACCAGTACGGCGGCGCCTGACGGCCGTGGCGACGGCCGGGCAGGAGAGGCGGCCCTGCCCGGCCGCAGGCTGAACGACGCCGCTGCCATCGGCGAAGGCGCGCGACGGCCCATTCGGGTGATGTGATCCCCGACCTCGCCTCGTCTGCACCAGGGCTCTCTTACTCTGCGAAGCACCCAGCCACAGAAATGGCTCGACCCCCCTCAAGGAACAGCATGCGCCGCATCGTGACCCTGGCCCTTGGTGCCTTCGCTCTCGTCGGGCTCCTCGCCGGCCCGGCGAACGCCGCCCCCGCCAAACCCGCCGACGTCGTACCGCTCGGCTGCCTCATGTTCGGGATCGGTTGCCCGCCCGGCTTCGCGTCGACCGCGAACTGACCGCTGGGCAGCAGCCACGCCTCCCGGGCACACGATCAAGCCCCCGCTGAGGGGTACGCAGCGGGGGCTGCTGCCCCACCAATCCGTCCGGCGCCGCAGCCGGAACCGGACAGGCCGGCCCGGCCGGCGCGGGGCGGTGGGTGGGGACGGGCGCAGCGGCCGGCGGTCGCATCCTTCCAGTCGAGCTCCCAGCCGTTCGGCCGCTTGGCCGGGATCTCGAGTCCGGTCTGCTGCGCGGCGGCGGCCTGGTCGTAGACCTCGTGCGCGATCCGCCCGGCGGTGCTGCGACTGCGGCGTGGACGGTGAAGATGGGCTGTGACTGAGCGCTGTAGCTGGCCGGTCCGGCCGAATACGGGCTCGGTGGGATGCCGGCCGCGGGGATTCGACGAGGTGCTCCGTGGATCAGGCGAGGCGAGTCACGATGGCGCGGCAGGTTGCCTGCAACTCCTCGTCGTCGGCGGTGCCTCGGAAGCGGCCGCTGCGGCGGGAGAGTGCGAGTTCCGCCAGGACCCGGGAGAGGGCAGGGGCAGCCGCTGGGCCCATGCGGTTCAGGCAGGCCACGACGTGGTTGGAGGTCGCCTCGTTCCTCTCCCAGGCGCCAAGCAGCGTCTGTACGACAGTGGGGGCCTCGGCCTCGCCGCCGATGTCCCACAGCGCGGCCGCGGCGTGGACCCGGGTCCACTCGCAGTCGGCCGTCAGCATGGTCCTCAGGCGCGGCAGCACCATCGCCGCGGGTGGGCCGATCCGGCCGAGGACGCCGGCCGCCGCATGGTTCTGGTGGCTGTCGAGCAGGTCGTACAACTTCGGCACAACGGTCTCGGGGCTGCGTTCGAGCTCCCACAGAGCGGCGGTGGCGGCTGTGCGGAGGCCGATGTCCTCCGCGTCGACGAGCGGGCGGACGACTTCCAGGGCAGATGCGGCCGCGGCACCGAAGGAGGCAAGGGCATCCAAGGCGGAGGCGGCAGTGCGCCAGTTCTTGTGACGGACCGCGGCGGTGACGGCGTTCGTGATCGCGGGAACGGCCGCCGGGTCACGCAGCGCGGCAAGAGCGGAGATCAGGGCGTCTGCGCTCGTCCCGAACCCCTCCTGGGAGAGGTCGGCGTCGGCAAGGCGCCGGGTCAGCCGGGGCACGAGTTCACCGGCGGCTGGGCGCAGGTGCCCGACGACCTGCAGGGCGCGCCAGGCGTCGGCATCGTCGTCCAGAGCGGTCAGCAGACTGGGCAGAGCCCGCAGGTCACCGAGGCGGGCCAGCGCCAGGACGGCTTCCTGGTGGGCTCGGCGCAGCAGTGGCTGCGGCGTCGCCCACACGTTGGGGCCGTGCGCCGTGCGGTGCGTGACGACGTAGGAGGCCAGGGCTTCCCGGGCAGGTTCGGACACGGGGGTCAGGGATCTGAGGGCCTCGGCGGCCGCGGCAGCGGTGTAGGGGTCCTCGGGCA
Source organism: Streptomyces griseicoloratus (assembly GCF_014534645.1). Taxonomy (GTDB): domain Bacteria; phylum Actinomycetota; class Actinomycetes; order Streptomycetales; family Streptomycetaceae; genus Streptomyces; species Streptomyces griseicoloratus. Next base: position 156,121 of record NZ_JACVQF010000187.1, on the reverse strand, counting down.
GCAGGCAGGCTGCGAGGAGGAGGACGAGGCTGGTGTGATCACCGCGCCAGGCCTGGATCAGGTCCCGGGTCATGCGGATCGCGTCGTAGCGGGTAGCGGGGTCCGAACTGCGCAGCTGCTCGGTGAGCAGAGCCGTACGCTCGGGTACGCGGGCGTCCAGCACCTCATGGAAGGCGCTCAGCAGCGACGTGGTCGGTGCGTGGACGCGGTTGTGCCGTTCGAGGTCCTCGAAGGCGGCGGCTATCTGCGGTGGGACGTTCTGGGCCGCCGGTGGTGGGGAGGCCGACGTGCACGCGCACCCACCGGCACGGGCCCCGCGCGCGTCGTCGCCGGGTGCGCGTTGCGGCGTGGGCGTGGCCTGCCGGAGCAGTTCGATCGCCTGCGGCACGATGTCGCTCCCGATGCCCTGTGGGGTGCAGCGGGCTCGGTGGACGAGGGCAGCCAGCCGGATGTCGGGGGGCGATGTCGTCTCGCCGGCCAGGGCATCGAGCCACGCCGTGGCGGCGGCATGCGCGGCAGGAAGCCGAAGTGCGAGGTCGGCCGCCGTCCGGACGACCAGCAGCCGTTCCACGGCTTCGTGCTCGGCCGGCAGCCTGCCGCGCAGTACCCCGAGCGCGCGGTCGGCGTCGTCCAGAAAGAGACCGAGGCCCTCGATCGCCGCCCGGCGCACCAGCCGGTCCGGGTCAGCCGCGTAGCGGACGAAGACGTCGGCGCGCTCGCGCATCTGCGCGACGGCATCCGCGTGGGCCCTCGACTCGGTGCCGTCGGGCGAGAAGTAGACGGCGTCGATGTCACGCTCCGAAGACGCACGTCCAATGCTGAGCAGCAGCTCGACGACTGAGGCACGGTCGGGCGTTGCCGGGTCCTCGGCCAGGGCGAACAGGAACGGCAGGCTCGCCACGGTGCACGGGTAGACGTCCCCTTGGTGGTGGGCCGCACCGTAGAAGTTCCGGAACGCCGTCTCCCGTGCCTCGGGGTCCGTCGAAACCATCTCCCGCAGCCATACCGGGACGTCGTCGGCCGGACCGTATGCGTGGCTCATCGACGACCAGTCGATGGCCTCAAGTTCGTTGATCATGGACGGCACTATGGCGCAGGGCACTGACACCGGGGCCCATGCTGCGCAGGCAGAACACGCAGGCGCGAGCGTGTACGAAGGCTGCGGGCCATGCGCGCTCACACCGGCCGACTAGCGAGGTGCCGCGAGTACGTCCCGGAGTACGTTCTCGAGCGTGACGCGGGCCAGCTCGTGTCTCAGGGTCTTCTCGATGCCCTCGTAGATGCCCTGCATCGCCGGCTGGATGCCGTAACCCACCACGCATCCCTGGTCCGGGGTGGTGCGGTGCATCGCGAACAGCGGGCCGGGCTCCACTGCCTCGTACACGTCGAGCAGGGTTATCGACCCCAGCTCGCGCGCCAGCGACCAGCCCGCGCCCACGCCCCGGCGGGACTCCACGAGCCCGGCCCTGCGCAGCTCGCCGAGCAGCCGCCTGATCACCACGGGGTTGGTGTTCGCGCTGGTCGCGATCTGCTCGGAGGTGGCGACCTCATGGCCCTGGCGCTGGTAGAGGCCGATCCAGGCCAGCGCGTGGGCGGCAATGGTCAACCTGCTGTTGGCGCTCATGAACCCCTCCTCTCGGCCGCAACGCTTTATGTTACGACAGCGCAGTCGTAACAGCGAAGGTTGCAACAGGCTGTCGTAACAATTAGCGTTGCGACTGTCGGGAAGGTCAAACAACGAGGTGAGAAGCATGAGCAAGCCACTCACGGGCAAGGTCGCCCTGGTCACCGGGGGGTCGCGGGGACTGGGAGCCGCGACCGTACGACTGCTGGCCGAGCAGGGCGCCGACGTCGCCTTCACCTACGTCAGCTCCGAGAAGCAGGCGCAGGCTGTCGTCGACGAGGTGCGCGGCAAGGGGACGAAGGCCGTAGCCTTCCAGTCCGACCAGGCGGACATGAGTCGGGCGCCGGCGCTGATCGACGACGTGGTCGCGCACTTCGGCGGCCTGGACATCCTCGTCAACAACGCGGCGATCTCGGTGGAGCAGGGCCGCACGGTGGACGACCCGGACGCCGACACCGCCGCACTGGACCGGATGCACGCCACCAACTACCTCGGCGTGATCGCCGTCATCCGGGCCGCCGCCCGCGTGCTGCGCGCGGGCGGCCGCATCATCACGGTGAGTTCCGGACTGGGCTCCCGGGTCGGTGCCCCGGGCCTTGCCGACTACTCGGCGACCAAGTCAGGGATCGAGAGGTACACCATGGGGGTCGCACGGGACCTCGGGCCCCGGAACATCACGGCCAACGTCGTGGAGGCCGGACTGATGGAGGGCGGCATGGAAGGGCCGGACCCCGAGACCCTCAAGGCCCTGGTCAGCTCGCTGTCCCTGCAACGCATGGGCCACCCCGAAGAAATCGCCGTGGCGATCGCCTTTCTGGCGAGCCCCGCCGCGTCGTACGTCACGGGCGCGGTCCTGGACGCCCACGGCGGCTACAACGCCTGAACCGCAACCCCTCCCGCGCGCCCCGAAGGACATCGCGCCTTCGGGGTGCGCACCGCCGACGACCCGTCGCGTGCGTGGACGGCTCCCACGCGCGCGAAAGAGGGGGAGCCGCGACCGGTCCGTCGCCGGCCGACCGGCGGAAGACGGGCAGCAACCACCAGCTGACCTGCGACGGCAAGGACACCACGCTGCACGTCATCACGACCGAGCACCCAATCCCTGGGCGACAAGACGTACGGCTCGAAGACTGTGCGCGGTGAGCATCTGCTGGGCGACGTCGACGAGCAGCTCGGGCATCCGTGGCTCGGCGCCGACGAACTCGCGGGCGGCGTCTACGTCGTCGGCCTGGGCGGCCGGAGGTAGCTGAACGCGCTGCTGGCCGAGCCCGGGGCCATCGCGGCAAGCGGCATGGTGGTGTCGGGCATGACGGCTCCTCACGTACGGGCGCCTGGGCTGTCGAGGTAGGGAGCACTCCAGCCCGTTCGCCGACGCCGCCGCCGCGTGGTCGGCCTGGCGCTGGAACCGGGCCCGGCCCGCCCCGCGACTGCCGCAGCCCGCGGCGGCCGCGCGGGCCCTGACCGCGCTGCCGGACGGCTACCGCACCGGCTCGGTCCGCCGCCGTGCGGCAGCTCCGCCATGACCTCGACCGCGTTTTCCTCCACGACCACGCCGTACTGCATCGCCGTACCGCATCCCGCACACCCCCGTGTGATCGACTCGGGCAGCCGCGTACGAGCGACGGCTCCGCTTTCGCTTGTCGATCACCTCGTGCCGCAGGGACCGCGGGTACCGCTGCACCCAGATCAGCAGCGGTCGGCCCGGTGAGCGGTACCCGGTCCTCGGCAACACGGGGCACCACGGCGTCCCCCGGAAAGGACGCACGACGCACCGCCGGTCACCGATCACGCGGCACGACCATCAAGTCGCTCGATGCTCGCGGTCCTGCTGACCCATTCGGCCAGAGTGAGCTGTCTGGCCAGGGCTACGCGGGCTGCGCTGTTCCGCCGCGGTGGCACGTGGCCGTGCACGGTTCCGCCGTTGCCGTGCTTCTGCTGGTCCTGACCGGTGCCGTGGGCCAGGGCATCGCGGAGAAGAGACAGGTGGGGTGCCACGGCGGCAAGGCAGTCGTGCTCATCCCGGGGCGCGTCGCAGGACGTCAGATGACGGGGCCGCACCGTACCCGTCCGGTGAGGACCGCTGGGGCTGCGGAACCCCGTCACGGTGCCGGGGCGGACGGTGAAGGACAGATCCTCGACGGCTGCCTTGTCACTGTGCTTCCTGGTCAGGCACTGGGCTTCTTTTCCGATCATGGCGAAACCTCCGTTCCGGGTTCCACCATCGCCCAGGAACGGCCCCTGGCGCGTCGTCCCCGCGCAGCGATTCCCCGCTACCACGGCCGCGGTATGCGGCCCGCCGCTCTACCGCGGCGACAGAACCGGGCGACAGAACCGGGTGCGCCGCAGCCGCTAGGCGGATATGTGGGACCGACCCGGTTCCGTCGCCGGACTGACCAGTCCGCACTGGTAGGCGATGACCACGAGCTGGGCCCGGTCACGAGCGCCCAGCTTGGTCATGGCCCGGTTGACGTGGGTCTTGGCGGTCAGGGGGCTGATGAACAGCTGCTCGGCGATCTCGTCGTTGGACAGGCCCAGTGCGACGAGCCTCGTGATGTCGCTTTCTCGAGCCGTCAGGCACTGCAGCCGCTCGTGCACGGCTGCCGGACGACGCGGATCAGGCTGCGCCAGGAACCGGGTGATCAACGCTCGCGTCGCCGACGGGGACAACAGCGCCTCCCCGCCTGCGACCGTGCGGACGGCATCGAGGAGCTCTTCGGGTCGCGCGCCCTTGCCGAGAAAGCCGCTCGCACCCGCGCGCAGTGCCTCGGCGACATGCTCGTCATCCTCGAAGGTGGTCAGAATCAGCACCTTCACATGGGCGAGGTCCTCCGACTCGCTGATGAGCCGTGTCGCTTCGAGGCCGTCCATCTCGGGCATGCGGATGTCCATCAGAACCACATCCGGGTGCTGTGCACTGGCCAGTTCCACCGCCTCGCGCCCGTCGGACGCCTCGCCCACGGTCTCCATGTCGTCCGTGGCGTCGAACAGCATCCTGAACGTACCCCGCAGCAGGGCCTGGTCATCGGCAAGCAGTACGCGAATCGTCATGCCCTTCTCTCCGATCCCGTTCTCTCCGATCCCGTGCCTGGCTGGGCCGCAGCGGCAGTTCCGCGGTCACGGTGAAACCGCCCTCGGGGCGCGGTCCCGCACACAGCCTGCCTCCGATCGTGACCGCCCGCTCACGCATCCCGATCAGCCCGAGGCCAGTTCCCAAGGAGGCATGATGCGGCCTGGCCGAGCCGTCGTCCTCGACGGTGATCACCAGTCGTTCACGGTCGTAGTGCAGGAACAGCCGGGCGGTGTCCGTCCCGGCGTGCTTACGCACGTTGGTCAGGGACTCCTGCACGATGCGGTACGCAGCCAGGTCGACTGCCGGCTCAAGCGGTCGAACCGCGCCGCACCGGGTCTGGCTCACCGCGAGCCCTGCGCGTTCGAACGACGCCAGAAGAGCCGGTACCTGCGCGAGACCTGGCATCGGGTCCCGTGGCTGCGCCGGATCGTCGGACTGCCGCAGCAGGCCCACGGTCACCCGCAGCTCGTCCAGCACGGACCGGCTGGTATCCCTGATGTCCTCCAGAGCCGTGAGGATTTGTTCCGGCCGTTGCTCCACGAGATGGACGGCCACGCCTGCCTGCGCGTTGATCAAGGTGATGTGGTGCGCAACGATGTCGTGCAGCTCGCGTGCGATCCGGACGCGTTCGGCCTCCACGCGCTGCCGGGCCTCCTGCTCGCGGGTGCGTTCTGCGTACTCCGCCCGCTCCTCGACGGCCGCCACATAGGCGCGGCGGGAGCGGACCCCGTCCCCGATGGCGGCGGGCAGAGCCGTCCACGCGACCGTCGCCACCATGTCCGGGTCCAGCAACGACTTCGAGGCGAGCACGGTGGCGGCCCCCACCAGAACGGCAGCCGAGGCAGTGGCCGCGGTCCAGGCGGTACGCCGGTCGGTCCGCACCGCGATGTTGTAGACCGACACCAGAACCGGATTGATCACCAGCGGGCTGTCTCGAAACCCGAGCACCTGAAAAACGACGCCGCAGCCAACGGTGACGGCGAGTGCGCCGAACGGGTGGCGACGCCGCCACACCAGCGCGGAGCAGCCGACGGCCGCAAGCACCACGGCGGACCACCGCAACAAGAACTGGTCCTGGTCCGGATCGATCGACGCAGCCACAACCGACAGTACGAACAGCACGGCCGCGCCCAGAGCGTCCACTACGCGGACCCGGGCTCGCGTTGCCAGCCTCCAACCGTTGATCACCGCCATGGCACAACCGTAGGGTCGACGGCTGGATCGGGCATCGCCGCGCCCACGGTCGCCAGACTATGACCCGGGTCCCGGGTGGTGCCCTCGGCCGCGTCCTGGAAAGCGAAGAGTCCGACGGGGCTGTACGTGGTGCCGCCACCGCCTCGTGCCGGCCTTGCACCGCGCGGAGCACAACCGCCTCCCGCTCCGGGAACGCACCGGCAGCGGCCGGGAGCAGAAGACGTACGCGCAGCGGCGCCACCTGCCCGGCCGTGCCGTGACCGTACGCCCGGACCGGCGGGGCGCTTGCCGGGGAAAAGCCGCACCGGACGGCCTCGTGGCGCCGGTCGTTGACCAGCACGGACGGTGCCCGCCGGGGCGCCGGGGCGGAAGGCGGGCGGGGGCGATGGCAGAGGCAGTGTCCCCGCAGGTGCGCACCGCGCAGCGGCGCATGGTGGCGACGGTGCGCTCGTGCGGCGTACTGCACCGCAACGGGCCGGCGATGTGAGTGTCTCCCGAGGAGGTAGCCGGTGGCGCCGGACTGTCCGGCGGATCACTGCGCGGCGGGTGAAGCCCGGGCAATGATCCACCGGACGAGGCTGGGAACGGGGCGTCAGGCCACGGAGAACTTGGCGACGTACTCGTCGAAGGGCTCGATGCCGACTTCCGCACGGAGTTCGTCCATGCGCTCGGGCTCTTCGCACGGCCACGGAACCGGTGCCCCGTCCTTCACACCGGCGATCTGAGTGCCGTAGACCTGCTTACGGCCCTCATTGACCAGCGTGCGGTCGCGCAGAAAGGCCAGCTCGCGCGGGCCGGCCGAGCCTGCCGCCACCGCCTGCTGCATCAACTGGAGGGCACGACGCTGCACCTCGAGCTGCCGGTCGGCGTGCTGAGCGATCAGCCATGCCGCGCGTGCGGCCTCCTCACCGACCAGTTCCGCCGTCGGCCAGCCGTACTCATCCATGATCTCGCTGAGCCGGTCACCGTGCCGTGCGGTCAGCCGCCGCCACGCCAGCTGCTCGGCGGGGTCATCGCTGTTCGCGCGGACTGCGCACTGGTGATCGGCCGCAGCCATGTCCGTGAGTTCCACCGCCAGCGCGGCAACGTCGTGCGCCACTCAAACTCCCCGGTCGGATCCGTGCTCTGTGTCCGGCCTGCAATCCTAGAGACGTAAGTCCGGTTAAAGATCATTCCGGCGAACGGTGACAGACACCCGCCCGCGCGGGGATAATGGATCTACCCTCCAAGCCAGAGCCGGATCGCCGCGACGGCCACAAGGTGCTGTACGCGGTGTCCGGGCCGAACAGGGCCGACATCATGCGCCGCATCCTTGCCGCGACAGAGCCTCCCAGGGAGACGGAGAATGCGTGCGCCGGCCGGGCACGACGGTGGGACGGAGGTCAGGCCGCGGGCTGCGCCGCGTGCTGTTCTGTGCCCGCGTCGGCCTGCGGACTCGCGGATGGCCGTGGGAAATGACGTCAGCGTGGTCTCCCCAGGGCCTGCTCCCAACGCTGTTGATCGTCCTGAGGTCCTGCCTTAAGTTCTGTGCCGTGGCTGCATCCGCGGTGCCCCAAGGCCCGGCTCCGGACATTCCGACCCACGTCCCGGGTCTGGTTCTGCGTGAGTTGACGCTCCAAGATGCAGACGTCTACTACGCACTGCTGGACAGAAACCGTAAGCACCTGAGCCGACTGGGCAACTACCAGGCGGAGAGTGAGGCCACCCCGGCCTGGGTTCGCGAACACCTGAGCGAGGACCCGGGCCTCAGCCGACGTTATGGGATCCGACTGAACGGCGAACTCATCGGCCGGGTCGATCTGATTGCCGTTGACCCCCCGCGCTATGGCACGGGCTACTGGCTTTGTGAGTCCCACGTCGGTGCAGGTCACGCGACAGCCGCGTGCGCCGCCCTGTACGTCTACGCGGCACGCGAACTCGGGGCCACCGACATCTTCGCCGGCGTCACCCACGGCAATGACAAAAGCGTCGCCCTGCTCAGGCGCTTGGGCTTCGAGCCGGTGGCCGATTTCGAGGAGTACACGCGCTATCGCCTCAGTCTCGTGCAGTAGGCATGAGACTGGTGCTGTTGGAGGTGAGGCAGTCGACAGCCACGGGACGAGCGGGCTCGTACCCGCGAACCACACGCGCGGGTACCAGCCCGCCCGACGGCCCCCCACCGGCCCCGGCGGCTCACCGGCGAGGCGGTCAGCAGCGTTCGTAGCTGCCCCCGTCCACCAGGTGGTCGTCGTAGATCCACCCGTAGTAGCGGCGCTCGTTGACGCTCTTGAAGGACACGTACGTCCAGGTGTTGCCGTAGTCGTTCGTCACGTAGCAGTCGATGTAGACGAAGTACCCGCCCTGCAGCGTGATGACAGGGGCGCACTCGCCGTAGGGCCCCGTGCGGATGGGCGCCGTCCGGCCGTCTTCCTTGACCTGGTCGTAGCTCTCGAACGTGCCCTCGTTCTGCCATCCGCTGCAGGTGACGGCGGACGTGGAGGCGGACGCGGGCGCGACGGCAAGGCCGGCGCCGAGAACGGCGGCCGCGGTGGCACCGAGAACGGAACGTCGCAATCTCATTCGGTTTCCCCTCGTTTCCCCTGGGCGGGTGTGGTCCTGAACCGGCCTGACCGGCTGACCGGCTAACCGGCCTGCGGACGACGTGTCGCTACGTGTCGTCGCTGACCCACGTGCTGCACACCCCGGCGGGCATGGTGCAGACGCGCAGGGTGATCGTGCTGTTCTCGCGCATGTCGTAGTTGCAGGTCGTGCCTCCCGTGGCGGCGCCCACCGAGCACTCACCCTCGCGGCCGTAGTTCGTGTACCACTCCACGTAGCTGTAGGAGCCCTCGTAGTGCTCCACCCAGACCTTGTCCCCGTAGCTGATGAATCCGCCCTCGGCGTAGCCGTTGTAGACGATCGAGTCGGCGTGCGCGGGAACGGCCGTCGCCAGAACGGCGGCGCTCGCTCCCGCGACCGCGGTCATGAGTGTGCGCCCTCGCCAGTTCCTCATGTTCACTTCCCCCTCCGGAATTGCCTCGTGCTCCGCCCCTGCGATGGCCGGACGGACAGACCGTCGACCGCCGGCAACAGCCGGCAGGTCATGACTCATCGGTACTGGACCCAGAGCTGGTAACCCCCGCTCACCCTGGGGCACATCCAGCTGATCCACCGCCCGTGGAACTCACCGGTGCTGCCCACGTCCTCGCACTGGGCGTAGGTGGAGTACGTGCCGTAGATGACGTACGGGTCCGCGGCCTGGGCCTGGGCCTGTGCCTGGGGCTGGGCCTGGACCGGGGCGGCGGAGGCCCCGAGAGCGAGAGCCCCTCCGAGGGCAATGCCTGTGAGAGCACGACGAATACGCACAGCCTGGCTCCTCATCCGTGAACTGGACGCCCGGGCAGACAAGTTCCGTCGCCTCGCAAGGCCGGACACCATGCGCCCCGGGACCACTGACCGGCGCCGGCCGCCCCACGGCTGCTCGGTCGCCGTGAGGAAAGATGCTCCGTTCGCCGGACGAGTACAAGATCCGCCGCTTGTCCCGGACAGGCCTCGGGCTGTCCGACCTGGTCAGGTCCTTGTCCGGGTTTCTGTCCGGACACCGGATGGCCGGCGTGAACCATCCGAACCACCCGTCGCTCAGAAGTGGGCCGAGTGGCTACATCGTCCGGGGCAGCATGGCCTTTCCTGCCGCATCGACGAGGATCGCCCTGCTCCGCACCCGGGACGTCACTTCCGTCAACGGCCGGGGAGCAGCTGGCCGATCTGCCGGCCCTGCACGGCCGGAGGAACGAAGCGATCGAGGTGATGAGCCACCAGGCCGACGCCTGCAACGGGGACGACTGGATCCTCCATAATCTGTCCGACCTGTACCTCGACCAGGGCCGCCCCGAGGACGGCCTGGCGCACCTCGACGCCCTCGCCGCCGCCCGCGGGGGTGAGGAGGACTGGGTCCTCTTCCGGATACGACTTCCGCTGATGGCCGCCTGCGACGGAGTTGACGAATCGATTGAGCAGGCCCGAGCTCACCCCGAGAGGCCGTGGCCGTCCTTCACCAGGACAGGCCTCGTCCGCCACAGCCCTCGACCGCCATCGCTTGGAGCGAAGATCGCCGTTCTGACGATGTGCCTGGCGCACAGGCGATGCCTTGCCCCTGAGAAGTCAGCCGGCGGCTGACAGCGGAGGCCGCTACGTCGCCCGGCGCGACCGTCATCCCTCTGGGGGAAACGTGACCGCGAGGGTGGGGAATTATCTGATGCCGAACCCACTTGAGGTGGGGAACTCCTTGACCGTCGACAGCTGATCAGCAGACGGGCGGTCGTGGCCGTTCGCATCACGCTCCACCCCGAAAGCAGGCCCGCACCGCATGTCACAGTCTTCCGCCTGGCGCTACGTCGTACGCCCCGACGGCTGCGGGAGATCCGGCGCGTCCTGTGAGGCGGCCGGGCGATCCGCTCCCGGGCCGGGCCGGCTCGGGCGTCGGTGCCGGACCGGCCATCGGGCCTGCGGACTTACGGGATTCGGCCCACACCCCCAGGTCGCTCGCTCACTGGGGGGTGGGCGACGCCGGCGACCGGGTGCTCTGCGGGCCCGGCGGCTTCCGACCCGACCCCGCCCAGCCAGGGCAGGCCCGAGGCCCACCCCTGGCACCTGGTGCTCGCCGCCGCCGAGGAGGCCGTGGACCGGCAGGGCTGACGGACGCGCGCAGCGTGGATGGTCGGGTCAGCCGACCCGTTTGACCCACTGCTGGTCCTGGTCGCCGAACGCGCACTCGACGAGGTCCACGGGCCCGTTCGCCCGAGTGGCGGCGATACACGTTCCCTGGGAGACGTTCCGGTAGACGTACCGGTTCTCACCCACCCGGATCTCGTGCCAGCGTACGACGCCGCCCGAGCCGTCGCAGGGCTGCATGGAGACGTCGGCGACGCCGTTGAACACGGCGGCCGCGCACAGTTCCTGTCCGCCGATCCGCTGCTTGATCTGAACGGGGTTACCGCCGTCGGGGCTCACCTCCCACAGCTGGTTCGCCCCGCCGTTCCGGTCGTGGGCGAGAACGCTCGAGTCCTGCCCGCCGCCGGCGTCGTTGTCGAGGACGAAGCCCGGGCGGGCGACGTTCTCCAGCACCAGCCGGCTCTCCGCTACCGCCTGGCCCGAACCCGTCAGGACGCTCGCGGCAAGGAAAACCGCGGGGATCAGAGCGGTTACCGCGGCTCCCCTGGTCCTTTTCATGGAAGCTTCCCTCACTCTCTTCGACCGGGCCGGCCGGCGGCGGCCTCCCGCTTCGCCGTCTGGCCTCCTCGTCTTCGTGATGTGATCTTTGCCGCGAAATGGTAGGTTATGGGGCTTTTGCCGTCGGACTACTCGAACGGAGGTATGCGTCGAACGGGCGACGCGCGGTGTCAGAGCACCGCGTACGTGGTGGGCATGGAGGCGGTCTGGAAGTCCTGGAGCGGGGCGGTGTTGGCCGGCGGGGGACCAGGGTCACCGAGTCGTCCAGGTCGAGGACCAGCGGCTGGGCCGACGCGGCGCAGGGGTCCCGCTCCGCCTCCAGGCGGAGCGGCTGCGTAGGTTCGTAGCCGACCGCCCGACCGCCCGACCGCCCGACCGCCCGACCGCCCGACCGCCCGGCCGCCGTCGACGTCCTGGCCTCCGTACAACTCGTGGGTGCGCGCACGGTGCGCACCATAAACTGCGTTGCCCGCCGCCGGGGGAGATGATGCGCACTCCCAGAGTGGCCGCGTCACAGAAGTTGAGCCAAAGCCGCTTGCCGCGTAGGAAGCGACCGCCCCGAGGCTCACGCCAGGACCAACAGCACCGCCAGAGCGACGAGGAGGGAGTCGATCCGGTCGAGGATGCCGCCGGAGCCGGGCAGCCACCGGCCGGCGTCCTTGGCGTGGGCGCCCCGCTTGACCATCGACTCCAGCAGGTCCCCGAGCGGGCCGCCGACCGCCACGGCCACCGCCGTCTGCCACGTCAGGGAGGACAGCACGGCCAGCGTGAGGAGACCGGCCGCGGCCCCGGCCAGCGTGCCGCTCCACCGCTTGGCGGGCGACAGCGGGGAGAGCCGGGGGCCGCCGAGACGGCGGCCCGCCGCGTACGCGACGATGTCGGCGATCGACACGGCCACGAACAGGACGAGGCCGAGGGCGCCGGACGATACGAGGCCGGCCAGGACGCCCAGCCACACGAGCCCCAGCAGGCCCGCCCCCAGGCGGCGGAGTCCGTGCTCCGCGTCGCCCGAGAGCAACGGCACCCCGGCGATCGCAAGCGCCCCGGCCGCCGCCACCCGGAGCACCTCCCCGGGGGCCAGCCAGGCGGTCAGGACGAGTCCGGCGATTGCCGCGCCCAGCACCGCCCGGTCCACCGGACCCAGCCGGAGCAGCCCGCCGAACTCCGCCACCGCGACCACACCGACCACGGCCGCGAGGACCGCGATCCCCGGTGGACCGAGCCAGAACGCGGCGGTCACCAGGGGCACTCCGAGCGCCCACACGCACCAGCGGACCATCAGTTCACGGCGCCGGGTCGCCGCTACCGCGACGCCTCCGACCGCCAGTGCCCCGCCGAGGTACGGCACGAGACCGGCGACTGTCGTCACCGGGCGGCCCGTCCCGACGCGCCCGAGACCACTGCGGCCGGCGTGCGCAGCGCGTCCAGGGCGCTCTGGCACGCCGCCACGATCCGCGCGTTCTCCGCCGTGTCGCGGACGGCGATCCGGACGGTCCGCCCCTCGTACGCCGGGGACATCGGCGACAGGTCACGCAGGAAAACGTCGTGCCGCCGGCACTCGCGCACCAGCCGCGCCGCGCTCGGTCCGTCCGGCGGCAGGGTCACCGTGAGGAAGTTCGCCACCCCCTCGTCGACCGAGGAGAACCCGTTCAACTTCTCTAGGTCGTACGCCAGTCCCCGGCGCAGCACATGGGTGCGGGCCCAGCGCTCCGCGTAGTACGCGGGGTCGCGCAGCGCCGTCACGGCAGCCAGCTGGGCCGGCAGGCTCACGGGCCACGGGGGCGTCCAGCGTCGCAGCTCCCCGGCCGTCTCCGGGCCGGCCACCAGGTACGCGGCCCGCATCCCCGACAGCGCGTACATCTTCGACAGCGAGGTGCAGACCACGACCCGGGCGTCGACCGAGGCGAGCCCGGCAAGTGAGTCCGCCGGATCGGCATACCCCAGGTACGCCTCGTCGATCCACCACCGGGTCCGCACGGGCGAGGCCTCGATCACCGCGCGCAGCGCGTCGGCCGGGGCGTGCCGGCCGGTCGGGTTGTTCGGGTTGACCACCACCACGAGGTCGTACCGTCCGTCGCCGGTCGCGGCGGCGAGCCGGGCCGGGTCGAGCAGCCAGCCGTCCTCCCGGCGCAGTCGGAGCCGGTCGACCCGGCAGCCGATCACCCGCTCGGTGACATGGGCGTACTCCCCGTAGCCCGGATCGAGCAGGAGCACCCGGCTCCCCGGCGTCAGCCACCGGCCGAACGCGCGGAAGATCAGATCGGACGAGCCCGCCCCGACGACCAGCGACTCCACCGGCAGCCCGCGGGCCTTGGCGATCTCCGCGAGCAGTCCCTCCGCGCCCGTCGGCGGCGAGGTCCGGGCCGCCCACCCCGGATCCTCCGAGAGGACCGCGCGGACCCCTGGGGACGGCGGGAACCAGGCGTCCAGCACATCCGCCGCGACCACCTCGTGACGGCGGGACAGGGTCCGGAAGTCGGTGCCGATCGCCGAGAAGAACGCCCCGCCGTGCTCACAGCCGTCCGCACGCGGCGCGAAGGGCACGTCGAGCCGCCAGTCGAGGCCCGACCGCAGCCGCTCCAGGATCCGGCCGTGGCGCTCCGCGACCGTTCTTGTCAGCTCGGCCACGGAGCCGCTGAGGACCTCGAACGAGACCGCGCCCGAGCGGACCGTGCGCCCCACCGGCCGCAGCCCGGTGGCGAGGTACATGTCGAGCAGCTTTGTGCGTCCCATCGCCACCACCCGGCGGCCGCCCCGCGCCGCGACCCAGCGCAGCGCCGCGTACATGAGGAGTGGCGCCGCCGCGGTGGACCGCCAGTGCTCCTCGACGGTCAGGATGCGGATCTCGAACGGCGCCTCCTCGGTCAGGACCGGCAGCTCCTCGCGCGTCAGGTACTTGTCGAGGGAGTAGCGGCCGACCCACGGCGGGGTGAGGCTGACGAAGCCGATCCGCGTCTCGCCGCGCGCGGCCACGAGACAGACACTGTCGCCGTCGAGTCCGTCCATCAGCCTTCCCGACGGATCCACCGGATGCTGGCCGAGCTCCTCCGCGTACACGCGGTGGCGCAGTTCGTGGATCCAGTCGTGATCCCGAGGCGTGGCAGTGCGCAGCTGCAGGGCATGGTCCATGCGTATGTTCCCCTGAGACGGTCCGGCGTTCGCGCCCCAGCATGGAGGAGTCCGGCAGACGGCACCTGAGTACGCGTACTCAGCCGGACAGCGGAGGAGTTGGAAGCGGACCAGGTCAGGGCCGAGCCCACGGACAGGTGCCGAACCCCCGGCGCCGTGCCGTGCACCGGCACAGAGGTTCGGCCACGCCGGCTTCCAACTCCTTCGGAAATGAGCCCCGTTGTTGTGACGGGCAGTGATGGCGTCACAGAAGTCGTGCCAGAGCCCGAGAAGGGGCAGCAGATGCGCTCAGTGGCGGTACGCGGCTGCCGCGATGTCGACGAAGGATCGGACCAACGGGTTGGTGTCACCTTCGTTCCACACCGCCACCACTCGGCTCGGCGCCATGTCGGTCAGCGGTACCACGGCCAACTCCGCGGGCAGGTCGTGTCCGAGCGGAGCCAGGCCGACCGTGCCGTTCCACAGCACGGCCTGCAGACATTCCTGGACGGCGCGCACGATGGGTCCCTCACGCGGTCTGCCGCCGTTCCAGTACGACTGCCAGACGGGGTCGGTGCCCTGCGGGAACTGGAACCAGCGGCGGTCGCTCAGCTCGGCCAGCCGCAGCCGCTCGCGGCGGGCCAGCGGATCGTCGGCGCGCAGGACCACCCCGACCGGATCGGTCCGCAGCGCCCGCACCGTCAGGGCGGTCTCGTCGAACGGCGCCCGGGTGAGGGCGACGTCGACCAGTCCGGCGCGCAGCCCGCACGTCGGGTCGGTCAGGTCCGTGTCGCGGATGCGGATGTCGATGCCGGGGTGGGTTCGCCGGTAGGCGGCGGCCAGCCTGGACACCCCCGGGTCGGTGCCGTCGCCCAGGATGCCGACGGTGAGGGTCGCGGCGCCGGCCGCCGCGCTGACGCGTACACGGACGCGGTCGGCATGGTCGAGCAGGGCGCGCGCCTCGTCGAGCAGCACTGTGCCCACCGGCGTGAGCGTGACGCCGGTGGGCGAGCGGGCGAAGAGCAGGGCCCCGACATCGGCTTCCAACTGCTTGATCGCCCGGCTCAGCGGCGGCTGGCTCATGTGCAGTCGGGTGGCGGCCCGGCCGAAGTGGAGTTCCTCGGCGACCGCCACGAAGTAGCGCAAGGTCCGTAGCTCCACGCTGCAACGATACCCATGAGGTATCGGCACTGCGGAATGAGTCTTGGACACCGGCGGGGTCCCGGCGGTGCACTCGTGACCATGACCGAAGAAGCCAGGACCAGCGAGCCGCAGACCGACCCCGCCGTATCGGTGGTGGGTCCCGGCGACGGCGAGACGATCATTCTGGGCACCACGCGCATGCGCGTTCTGGAGGACGGCAGCCACACCGGGCACCGCCTCGCGATCGCCGAGTCCGTCCTCGCCCCGCACACCCAGGGACCGCCGCAGCACCGCCACGCCCGACACGACGAGGGCTTCTACGTCCTCTCCGGCACCGTGCGGTTCACCGTCGGGGACGAGGACTACGACGCCACCGCGGGCACGCTGGTGATGGTTCCGCCAGGCACCCCGCACACCTTCGCCAACCCGACCGACCAGCCCGCCGTCCTGCTCAGCACCTTCACCCCCGACCTGTACGTGCAGTACTTCCGAGACCTCCAGGCGGTGCTCGCCGACGGCCGGCCGCTGACGCGACAGGCCAACATCGATGCGATGAGCCGCTACGCGACCGAGCCCGCCACCGACCCCGCCTGAAGCGACGGGACGGAACGGCCCGGCCACCCTTCGTCCGACCGGTGAGGCCGTGGCGCTGCCGCCCTTCGGCGCCTGGCCCCCTCGGACGACGGACCGGGCCTTCTCCAGGGCTTCCCTGGCAATCGACGCAATCGACGTAATCAACGCAATCGACACGGCCCCGCGAACCGGTGGCCCATGGACAGGAACGATGAACATCGCCTACTGGATCGTCGCCGGACTGCTCGCCCTCTTCTACTGCTACGCAGGCACGCTGAAGGTGATCCGCAGCCGCGATCAACTCCGCCCGATGATGGCCTGGGTCGACCGCATACCCTTGCCCGCCCTCAGGGCGCTGGGGACGGTCGAAATACTCGGCGCGACCGGCCTGGTCCTGCCACCGCTGACCGGCATCGCGCCCTCGCTGGCGCCGGCCGCGGCCATCGGATTCGTCCTCCTGCAGACCGGTGCGATCGCCGTTCACCTGACCGGCGGAGACCGCCGGATCGCACTCAACGTCGTGCTCACCGCCACCGCGGCCGTGACCATCTGGCTGGCCACCAGTCTGTGATCGAGCACAGTCCTCGACCGGAGAAACCGTCAGTGATCACTAACTCGTTTCTTCCATCCACCCATGGTGGACCAACTCTCCCAACTGGCCAACGCAACCGCTGGGAACTGCCACTTGACCATCGGCGAGAAGAACCGGCGGCCCGAGCCGGGACTGCCCGGCTCGCACCCAGACGCTTGCGCGGCACCGGCACAGCGCCGGACGCCCTCCTCAGCGACACGGCATCCGCCGGACGTGCTGCCGCGTGCGGGCGCGGTCGTGGGGAGGGCCGGGGGAGCGGTGGCCGTTTCGGCTGACCATGGTCTCGTTCGCGATGAGGGCGTTGAGCACGGCTTCCTCGATCGCCTGCACGGCCACCGTGTAGAAGCGGTCCATCCGGCCCCACGGGATGAAGCGCAGCGTCTCGTACTCGTCGGCGGACGGCTCGGCCGGGGGAACTCGCTGCTCAGCGTTCCGGCGTTGGCGGTGGAGAAGGCCAGGAAGATGTCGCCGGAGAAGTGCCCGCCGGCGGTGCCGGTGCGGCCGAGGCCGATCGCCGCGCGACGGGCGAGTACCTTGCACTGGCCGGGCAGGAGCGGAGCGTCGGTGCCCAGGATGACGATGACCGAGCCGGAGCCGGTGCCGTCGTCGGAGATGGCGGCCGCATCGTCGTAGGGGCTGCGCACGCCGGCGGCGGACGGCAGGCGCTCCGCCTTCTCGAGCAGCGCCGCCACGACGGGCCGGGCGCCTGCCAGGCCGTCTTCGTCCTTGAAGAGAATCTGGATGCTGTCGCCGGCCTGTGCGGCGCGGTGCTCCGTGAGCAGGTCGGCGGCGGCCTGCGAGTCCGCCCCCGGAAGGGAGAAGTCGTTGCGGTAGCTGCCCCCCGGCGGCCTGCGCGCCGGTGGTGATGGCACCGACCAGGGAGAAGGCACTGGAACGGGTGGGAGCGGGAGCGGTACGGAACTCGGTGTGCCCGGCACCCCGCCCCTGCTGGCCGTCAGACGCACAACAACTGGTCCCCGCCATGAGGTCGGCCGGTCGCGCCCCTACTGCGGTCGCATCAGGTGCAAGTCCTCACCCCATGCATCCAGCACCGCGCTGTGCCCGCATCGCCGGGCCACCGCCTCAACCTGGGCGAAGAGGCCACGCTGGGTTGACACATCACCTGTTGCCGAGATGCTGTCCGCGGCGTCGAGTAGCTCGGCGGTGTCCCAGCCGGGCAGTGGAAACCGGGCAAGCTCCCATTCCAAATACTTGTTAAACGGGCGGGGCCGACGATCGAGAGCGAAAAGCAACTCGAACAGGAATCGGATGCTGTCGGCGGCATCGAGCTTGGATGCAAACGCATGGCCGTCCCGCGCGTTCTTGACCGACCGGTAGAGGGAGTTGGAGTAGGCATCGAGCCATTTGTCCGCCTCTTGGAAGGCTTCATCGGCGCCGAGCCGTGCCTTATCAGCGAGGATCCGGGCGATACCGCCGTCGAGCCGGTCGAGTACGACCTTGCCACGCGCGAGTGCGTAGCGGTCGAAGCCGGGCATTCCAGCGGTGCCGCGGAACTCGTCCAGGGAGACGATCACGAGGTCGAGTTCTGTGGTGCGGTGACCAGCGAACCGGGAGAGGTGCGTCTTCCTGTCATCGTCGAGAACGACGTACAGGTCATGGTCGGAGTGCTCGGTGGTCATGCCCTGGTGGGCCCGAGAACCTTTCAGGACGAGACCGACGACAGCCGGGTCAGCGGTCGCGAGTTCAACGAACGCGTCGTAGGTGAGGGCCTTCTGAGCAGTCATGGTTGAGCTCCGGGTGTGGTGATGATGGGAATGCCGGCCACGCGGTCCCGAACGCATCGGGCCGCTCACCGTCTGCAGCGGGCTTGGCCGCCGCCCGGAAGATCAACGCACATGCAGACACTACCGGCCGGCAAGCCGACATGTCCCGCCATCGGCAGCCTCGGAGCGCCGCGAGCTCACACGACGGTCTTTGAACCCCGCCAGATCAACGTGCAGTTCAGCGCGCAGAGGTAAGAACTGCCACCGCCCGCAGGAATACGACGGCAACGGAATAGGTGCTCTGCGCCAGTACCGCTCAAGACCATCGGCAGGCCTGTTGACCGAACTGACTCGATTTGACACGGCAGCCAGAAAGTGAGGACTCAAGCCCGGGAGCCACGCCCCGGCCCGGCAGGTGTCGGCCATGTGCCGGGAGCCGGGCTGAGGTGGTGGGGCGGTCCACTCCGGTTCAGCCGGACGTCCGGCGCAGGATCAGGCAGAGGAAGCCAAAGGCGTTCCGGTAGATGCGCAGCCATTGGTCGCGGTGGGTGGTGGCTGCTGCGAGTGCCTGGGTACTGTCCGGATCGTTGGGGTGGTCCAGGGCCCACAAGGACCTGCTCGGGCCCGAGAGGGTGTCGGCGGCGACCAGTTCGGCCAGGTCCTCCCGCGCGCAGACCTCCGCTACCTGGCCGGGTTGGTGCCACGTCCTGTCCGGACTGCGCTCAGGTCGACCATCAGCCCCCCGATCGACGAACCGGAACCACGAAGGCCGTCACGTTCGCCTTCTCACCGATCGCGTTCGGGGTGCCGAGCGCGTCGTCGATCCCGTCCGCCGCCGCGCCGTCGGAGCCCAAGCTCGACGTGTACCCGGTCGATTCGCCTGGCGTGGTTGGCGCAGGCCAAGCTGCTCAGCCTGCTGTCGCTGGAGCCGCTGCCGATGCGAAAACCGGCGCGGAGGGGGAGCGGGTCGCTCTGCCGGATGCGCTGCAAAGGATGCTGGGCGCGGGTGCCTAGCCGGGCGTGCTCCTCGACCGGCCCCGATTCCCACGGCCGACTCCGCCTCCGTCGGCCGACGGGGCAACTTCCGCCCCGGCCCGGGTGTCATACGATCATGCGCTCATCGTCGAACCACACCGGCCGCGACGCCGCGACCCGCTCGCACAGACCTCCCGCTCCCGGCGCGCTGTTCGTCGTCCTGACCCTCGCGTACCTCGCGACCGTCGTCACGGTCGCCGTTCTGGGCCGGCCCATGCAGTGGATGGCCCCCGCTCTCGGTGTCCTGCCCCTCATTCCCGGCGTCCTGATGGTCAGGATCCTGGTGCGCGACCTGCGGGACCGGGTCGTTCTGCGGCGCCGCGGTCACACGGTCACCGCGCGTTTCGCCGGGCACAGCGGGAAAGCGCGGCGGTACACGTTCACGGACGCCCGAGGCGCCGTGCGCGAGTTCCGCAGCCGCCAGCACGTGGCCGCGCAGATCGAGGTCACGTACGATCCGCACGATCCGCAGCGGGTCGTCTCACCGCTGCCCTTGCTGGTCCGCGTACTGGAAACCGGGGGCATGGCCGTCGTCACCTGCGTGTTCCTCACCGCCGGTGTCGTCCTGGTGCCCGTGCAGTTGGTGCGGGTGCTCGTCGGCCGGTGAACCCGCCCGGCCAGCGAGGGCAGACGCCTGAGGTGCACTACGCGGGGAGCGGTCGCACGTTTCGCTCGGGGTCGGGTCCGGTGAGGCCGTGCAGCTTTCGTGTCGCGGGCGTCCTGGGCGTGCGTGACGGCGTCGTCGTGCTTGAGAGCTGCCCTTGGTTGCGAGACCGCCTGGCCAACGGTGTCGGCGTCGGCATCGTCCAGGGAGGCGTCGGAGTCGGGGACGGCGGACGAGCCCGGGACTCCCTCGACACCCCCGTCGTCGGCACCGGAGACGGGCCCGACCCCGGACCCGCCCCGACGGTGTCGCGGTGGCGGCGGTCCGTCTTGCGGTCCAGGCCGAGGCGGCGGGCGATTCACGCGTCTTCGGAGTCACGGCGTAGATGCCCTGATCACCGGTCCCCCGCCGCTCTGGGTGCGATCGCCGCCAGGGTGCCCAGGGTGAGGGAGACAGCCATCACGGCTGTTATGGGCGCTGGGCTTTGGGCGCCGAACAGTCCGACCACGGGAGAGGCGGCTGCACCGAGGCTGAGTGTCCGCCTCCTGACAACCGCCGCCGTCCTGGCCCCCCGATCCCAGGACGGGGGCGGTTCCGCGCTGACAGCTTGCTGTCCGGAGGCGTTCGGGGCAGTGGCGGCGTGGCCAGACTGATCCGGTAAGTACCGGATCGTAGTGAGGAGTCCTTCATGCGCATGTCCATCGCCAAGGGCGGGGCCGTCGCTGCCGCGGCGTGCGCCGTGCTCGCGCTCGGTGCCGCTCCGTCGGGTGCCGCGACGAGTACCCTGCAGCGGGCCGCCTGCGAGGCCAACGGCACCCAGTTCTACTTCGTCGCCCCGTTCAGCGGCACCACCTGTTTCAAGGGCCACGGTGACCTCGACTCTCCGATGACGCTGCCCATGTGGAAGCCGGGCCCCTGGGGCGCCGGGCAGAACACCGGCTGGTTCAGCTACGACGACGCCAACGGTGTGGAGCAGCGGGTGTACTTCACCAAGGGGCAGACGGGCACCGCTCCGTACGTGTACATCAAGCATCTGCACATCGACTGACAGGTCGGCTACGACGCGACGAACCTGGACGGCGGTGGCCTCGGCGGCATCGTCGTTCGGGCCGAGCCGGACCGCGTCCAGCAGCTGGCACCACGAGGCGCGGCCGGTCTCCAGGACCGCGACGAACGAGTACGGCCGGCCGGGAATGAACTGGTCGCTGGAGCGTCCGTTCCGGCCGTAGACGTGGCAGAACAGCCGCTCGGGACTGCACGGGGCGTCCGAGCAGCCAGTTGGTCACGTCGACCGCCAGGACGAGCCGGTTGTGAGGACTTGGGATTCGGCGCGGGTCCGTTGGCAGGCGTGCTGCCAGGCCATGCCCGGGGCGGGTCTCACCAGGGGGCGATGGCGGCCAGGGCGCGGGCTGACGCTCGGAGGGGGCTTGTTGGTGTGCGGGGTGCCGGCTGATCTGGTGTGTTGCGGTTTGCTGAGACATCGAGTGCGCGGTCCGAGCGTGCGGACTCCGGGGGACCAACCGGGTCGCGCAGTGCGTGGTGTCGTCGTAGACAGAAGCCATGAGCGAGGAGAAGACGTCGTGGCATCCCGGTGAGATCGTGCCTGCCAGCGGGATCTACGAATGCGACTGCGGCGGAGAACACCACTGGAGCACGGACGTGAAGAGCCACCGCTTCCCACCCCTGCCATCCGGCTGCTCCGGCGAATTCTGGACGCTGCAGAAGCCGGCGCACCCCGAGGACCACGTCGGCTGACCCACGGCCTGGGCGCGCAGTGGTGATGAAGGCACCGGCGGAGCCGATGCTCGCCCAAAAGCGAAACAAACGTTCGGGAGGGCGTGATGGCGGACGAGACAGGCACGGCACGCACACCGGCAATCCAGGTGGGAGCGGCGGCGACGCTCGGCACCACCTGCTGCGTCGTCGGCGGCGGCCCGGCCGGGATGATGCTCGGCCTGCTCCTGGCCAGGGCGGGCGTGGACGTGGTGGTGCTGGAGAAGCACGCGGACTTTCTGCGGGACTTCCGCGGGGACACCATCCACCCCTCCACGCTGGAGCTGATGAGCGAGCTCGGGGTGCTGCAGGAGTTCCTGAAGCTGCCGCACCAGGAGGTCCCCAAGCTGGCGGCGGTGGTCGGCGGTGTCGAGGTCGAGGTAGCCGACTTCAGTCACCTGCCGACCCGGTGCCGCTTCGTGGCGATGATTCCGCAGTGGGACTTCCTCGACTTCCTCGCCGCCCGCGCCGCGGCCTACCCCGGGTTCCGGTTGATCAGGCAGGCCGGGGTCACCGACCTCGTCGAGGACGCCGGGCGGGTGATCGGCGTACGGGCGAGCACCCCGGACGGGCCGCTCGAGGTGCGGGCCGGACTCGTCGTCGGCGCCGACGGTCGCTCTTCAGTGGTACGGAAGCGCGCGGGCCTCGCCATCCGGGAGCTCGGCTCGCCGATGGATGTGCTGTGGTTCCGGCTGTCCCGTAAGCCGGACGACCCGGTCCGGAGCACCGGGCGGTTCGATCTGGGGCGGATCTTCGTGGTGATCAACCGCGGCGAGCACTGGCAGCTCGGGTATGTGATCAACAAGGGGACCCGCGAGGAGATCGAGGCGCGCGGGCTCGACGCGTTCCGCTCGGACGTCGCCGAACTGGTGCCGTTCCTCGCGGACCGGGTCGCCGAGATCGCCGCCTGGGACGACGTCAAGCTGCTGACGGTACGGGTGGACCGGCTGCGCCGCTGGTACCGCAGGGGCCTGCTGTGCATCGGCGACGCCGCCCATGCCATGTCGCCGGTCGGCGGGGTGGGTATCAACCTGGCCATCCAGGACGCGGTCGCGGCCGCCAACATCCTGGCTCCGCGCCTGCGCGCGGGCCGGCTGAGCACCGCGGATCTGGCGCGGGTGCAGCGGCGTCGCCAGTTCCCGACCCGGGTCACGCAGGCCGGCCAGGTCCTGATCCAGAACAGGGTGATCGGCGCGGTGCTGAGTGGAGAGGTGGTACGGGACCCGGCGTCGGCCGAGCTGGCGCTGCCGCTCAGGCTGCTCGACCGGTTCCCGGCGCTGCGCCGCGTTGTGGCCCGCGTCGTCGGCATCGGCGTACGGCCTGAACACGTCAAGACGCCGCAGGCCTCCTGAGCTGCCGACGGGGCCGGCGGCATCCTGGGCGCGATTCAGCCCGGCAAGGCGGCGAAGCGGGTGATCGCCTCTTCTCGGTAGCCGGTAGCCGGTAGCCGGTAGCCGGTGGCGCTGGGCCGGTGGCACCGGCGGCGGAAGTGCGGTGAGGTCTGGCTGACGCGGCCAGGAACCTTTGGGCGCCTCCGGCAGAGCGGAAGCCTGTATGGCACGGCGACTACCGGCGCCGCCACCAGCGCGCGGGCCCCGACGTCCTGGGCCCGCAACCACCGCCGAACGCGCCGCCCTCCTGCCACCCACCTCACCGCTGCGCAGGCAGCCCGCGCCTGACAGCAGCCAGACAGGCCACCGTCCGCCGGTCCGCTGAACCTTTCCCGGGCGGACTGCCCACGGCTGATCGGTAGCCCGGGGAGGGCGATGAGTGACGACAGGGGAGCTTCCTCGCTGGCTGAGTCCTGACGGAGACGCTCCTTCACTGCGCCGGTAGCTGTCGGCCGTGTCCTGTCACCCGGCCGGAGCGGTCCCACGCCGGTGTCGGGAGAGCGCCCGCCGGGGCCGCGTTACGGGGCTCGGACGGCATGGGGGAGGATGCGTGACGGGAGAGGATTTGAATGCGTTCAAAAATGCGGGAGCCGGTGCAGTCGCAGGCGCGCGTGCGGGATCGGTTCGGGGCGGTGCTGACGGCTTCGATGTCGGTGCTGTCCGTCGAGGCGGTGCTCGGGGGCATCGCGCTCTTCCTCTGGGGGCAGACGCAGGAGAGCCCGGGTCTTCCCTACAGCGGGTTGGGGATCTTCCTCCTGGTCCTGATGGCGCCGGTCATGGCGGCGGTTGGAGCTGTTTTCGCCGCGCTGCTCTCGATCGGCGTGGTGATGCCGCTGGTGGGCGTGGCCGGATGGTTCGGCCGCCGGTTCTCCGGGCGCGAGGCGTGGTGGTGGGTTCCGGTGCTGGCGGCCGTTTTCACTTCCCCATCGGTCCTGGCCGCGGTGGTGCTCGTGGAGGCGGATGTCCTGGCGTGCCTCGGTGGTTGGCTCGTGGTGTCGGCCGCGCTCGCTGCCACGGCGCTGGTCGCCCGCAGGCTGCTGCTCCCCGGCCGTCCGCATCTGTCCGGGGGCGTGATGTTCTGGCGGGTGGCGCTGTACGGAACGCTCGCTGTCATCACCGCCGGCGCGCTCGCCGGGATCAGCCTGTACGCCGGAATCGGATACGAGCCTCCGCGGCTGGGCGCGGAAGGAGTGGCCGGGACCTGGTCCGACGGAAAGGGCGGCACACTCACCCTCACGACGGACGGCAAGGCCACGGCGACCCGCGTCGAGACGTTCGAGCTCGACGACGCCTTCGAAACTGTGGTGCACACGTGCACTGGCACCGGGACGTGGGAGTACGACCCCGGCACCGGGCCGTGGTCCCAGGAGGTGGCTGTGTCCGTCGACGACTGCCCCTTGGACACCTGGGAGGTATTCGGAACCTCGGAGCACCCGAAGCTGTTCGTCTACATCGGCGACCCCGACAGCTGGGACCTCTACATCCTGAAACGCGTTGCTGATCCGTGGCGCCAGGAGCCGCAGTGATGCCGCAGCGGAGAGAATGCCGCCCATGGCCGGCTCACCGCTTGGATCCGCGAAGCCCCCGGGGGGCGAAATCTGCTGCCCAACGCCATTGCGGGTAGCACATAGTGGAGCCACACAGCACTGATCACCTGAGCATCCTGGAGTGAGCGGCCGTGACGACCGTGCACAGCGAACCTTCCACCGAGCGCATCCCCGGGCGGGCCTGGACCGTCCGCATCGTCGGCCACGGCCGGTCCTCCGCGTCGGTCACCTGCAGCACCGCGGCGTGCCGGATGCCGCCCCGCTCCGAGGACCTCGCCGTGCTGCGCGCTTTCGCCGCCCGGCACGCCGCAGCCCACGCGAAGGCGGCCACCGTCCGCCCCAACGCCTGGTGCCACTGCCGCTCCCAGAGGTGCGGCGCCCACCCCGACGTCAAGACGCACTGCGCCGGCGCCGTCCTGATGATCCTGCGCCACGACCCGGTCATGCGCCGCGTCTGGAGCGTCGAAGAAGTCTGCGAAACCTGCGCCCCGCTGATCCCGAACGCCACCGTCCTGGCCCGCGCCGAACGACCCCGCCGCACCCCCGAACGCCCCACCACGCAGACGCCTGCCCCCGCGCGGCCGTCCATCGCGGGCGGCTTCTCCTCGCCCGCCGCCCTGGGCGCCGGCGACCCGGCTCCCGTGCGGCGCTCCCGGCGCTCCCGGCCCCGGCGGCCCGGGCAGGGACGCTGAGCGACGCCCGGCCTGGCTGCGTAGGTCAGAAGCAGGAACGGTTGTCGGTGGATTCCGAGAACGTCCGCGGCAGGCAGCCCTGAAGATGTCGGTGAGAAGGAGGAACCGGCTGGCGCCCTTGTCTCGCGCTCTCGGTGACCGGATTCCCGGGCGGCCGGGTTCGTCCATGAAGGATGATCCCCTCATGGGCAGGGTTGTTGATCTTGATGAGGTGGCTGCGGTTCTGGCTGTCCGGACGGTGGGCTGGAGGTCGGCCGGCCTCGAAGTGGGCCAGGCGACCTGGACGGATGCCGAGGCGTCGTGGCCCCAGCCTCTGGAGACCGACAGGGCTCGGGTGCATGACCCCGACTCGGTCGGCGTGGTCATCTCTGGTCCGGGAGAGGCCGAGCTGTCGGTTGTGCTGTTCCGGGGTGGCTGGGCCGATGTGGACTTCATCGCCGGCCTCGACGACGCGGGTTCCCTCCCGGCCTCGGACATCGCCTCTGCTTCGGACTTCGAGACCCGGATGAATCAGTGGGTCGCTCGTGTCTTCGGGGTCTGCGGAGGCGCTCAGTGAGTGCTGGTCCGTCTCAGTTCAGCCGGCAGGCTGGTGTTCGCCCCGGGCCCGGGCCGTGGCGAGGCGGTAGGAGTCGGTGCCGGTCTCGATGAGCCGCGCACCCGGCTGCGCCCGCAACCCGTATAGGGGAATGGACCGCGGCCACTACGTCTGGGACAACCGCTCCGACACCGCCACCCTCCGCAACCACCGCGACCGCTCCGTCGACGACCACTCCTGGGGCCACCACCGCCACGGAGACCACCGCTGACACCAGCAGGCCGTGCCGGTGACCCAGGCCCCAGGACCCGGCACGCAGCGGATCGTCCCGGGGAGAGGCCGGCCGGCCCCTCCTTCCGTAGGGTCAGCCGCGGTAGCTGACCCGAGGTGCACCGCCTGTGGGATTGCCGCCGTGTTGCACGCCTGGAAGCCTTGACGATGCTCTGCTCTCCGACGCCGGCCGTGCACGGAGAGCCGTCTGGTTCGGCTCGGTTCCTGCGGTACCTCAAGGGGCCGGAACTCCGACTCCCGTTCCTGTCAGGAACGCGGTGAGGATGCGGCGCAGGCGGGGCTCGACCTCGACGATCGCGTGCCCGAGCCGGGGGTCGCTGGTGTACAGCTCCCGCAGGCGGGGGCCCGGGCTGGCCATCTGCCACAGCGCGCCGGCCATGCCGGTGGCGGTGGCGATCATGTCGAGGACCTGCTGCTCGGTGAGGCCCAGCAGGCGGCTCAACTCACCGCCGATCAAAGCGACTTCGTGCAGCGTGACGAGCTTGAACGCGCGCGCCGCCTCCAGCGACACGTTGCGCTCGAGGTTGAGCGGGGCCTGCGCGAGCAGGTCGCAGAACAGGGGGCGTGCCGCCAGCGTCGCGGCGAAGACCTCGGCGACATCCGCGGGGGTGGCCTCCGCCCTCGCCTCCAGGTCGGCGCGGAGCGATGCGGACCACTCCCGCCAGCCCTCCGCGGTGAGCTCGAGGAAGATCTGCTCCCTCGTCTCGAAGTACCGCAGCAGCGCCGACTTGTGCATGCCCACTTCGGTGGCGATGTCGGTGAGGGTGACCTCGCGGATGCCGCGTCCCCGGCCGAGCGCCCGTGCTGCGTCCAGGATCGCCACTTCACGCGCCTGTTTGGCCTCGGCGCTGCGCGCTCGTTGGAAGGCTGGCTGGCTCATGGAGTCATCATAGGAACACTTAACAGAACGGTGTTGCGTTATTTAGAGAACGGTGTTGTACTAAATGCATGAGTGAAGACGTACGCAGCACGCAGCAGCAGGTCTGGTTCATCACCGGTTCGTCCCGCGGATTCGGCCGCGCCCTCGTCACCGCCGCCCTCGACGCAGGCGATCTCGTCGTCGCCACCGCCCGCCGCCCCGAGGCCCTCGCCAGGGAACTGGAGGAGTACGCCGGCCGGGTCCTCACCCTGCCGCTGGACGTCACCAGCCCCGACGCGGCACACGCAGCGATCGACGCCGCGCTCGCCCGTTTCGGCCGTATCGACGTCCTCGTGAACAACGCGGGATATGCGAACGTGTCTCCGGTCGAGACCTCGGACGACGACGACTTCCGCGCCCAGTTCGAGACCAACTTCTGGGGCGTCTACAACGTGACCAAGGCGGCGCTGCCCACCCTGCGCCGGCAGGGGTCGGGCACCGTGGTGCAGTTCTCCTCGATCGGCGGGCGCGTCGGCGGATCCCCGGGTATCGCCTCGTACCAGGCGGCCAAGTTCGCGGTCGACGGCTTCAGCCGGTCGCTGGCCGCGGAGACCGCGCCGTTCGGAGTGCGGGTCATGGTCGTCGAGCCGAGCGGCTTCGCCACCGACTGGGCCGGCTCGTCCATGACCGTCCACCCCGTCCCGGAGGCCTACGACGAAACCGTGGGCGCGATGAACCGACTGGTCCGCCAGGGGACGTCCGGCGGCGCCGGCGACCCGGAGCGGGCCGCCGAGATCATCGTGCGCACGGTGCGGCGCGGCCCGGTCCCGAGCCATCTGCTGCTCGGCGTGAACGCAGTGACCATGGCACTCGACTACTCCCGCCGCCAACTGGCCGAGGCGAGCGCCTGGGAGAAGGTGAGCCGCTCGGCCGACTTCGCCGAGCCGTACCCCGTGGAACTGCCGCCGCAGGAGACCTGAACAGGTTGACGCTGATGAAACCCAACGCGCGGTCTGGACACACTGGAGCAGTGGCTCCACCGGTCAGCCCCAGGGCAGTGTGGCGTACTCGATCTCGGAGAGCGGCAAGCTGGGCGCGTCCAAGAAGCTCGTCACCACGGACCTGCCGACGATCGCCACCGGCGACGAGGACCATCTGGGCGAGGCGTTCACCGGCTCGTACAACCTGAACTACACGGTCAAGGGCCAGGACCCCGACGGCTGTCGGCGCGGCCTCCGGGCAACTCGTCGGCGCCTACCGGGGAGAGGGCGACGCGGAGGGCGTGACGCTCACCCTGAAGGGGTCCAAGAACAAGCCGGACAGCGGCACGGTCACCGTGTACGACTGGCCGACCGGTGACTGGTACCGGAGCGAACTCGGCGAGACCTTCGACGGGTCCGGCACCTGGTCCGTGGTGCAGGGCGGCACCTCGGCCATCGAGTTCGCGCACCTGTCCCTCTCCTTCACCGCCCCGGAGCGCTTCCTGAACGGGGACACCCTCGACTCCCTGACGATCGCCCAGGGCGACGGGCGCACCTGCCTCTACGCGGACGGCGACCCGGAGGTCTGCCCCGCTTTCCGGCTGCCTCCCAGTCGCCGGTGGTCCCGGCCGGGGTGGCGGGGACGGGATCCCAAGGGGCTGTCATGGCCTCTGCCACCGGCGTCGGCGTGACCGTGATGGCACGCGAAAACCGCATGGCACGGGCAGGTACCTCCCGAGCACCTGAGCAGCGCCCCGGACCACTGGCCGGGGCTTTCCCGTTCCGGGCCGAGGGGGTGTCCTGCCGTGGCCGGACCGGGGCCGGCGGGGACCTGCCACTGGGCCTGTCGATCCGGCACTCGAGGCCGTCCTTCGACCTGCTTCGGCACCGGTTCCGGCAGCAACGGCTCGATCAGCGACCACAGTTCATCCGACACGATCCACGGCCGCCGCTGTCTCTCCCCACGATCAGACCAGCGAGCGGACAAGCCGACAGCCATATCATCAACAGCCTTTGTTGGAGCCAGTAAGTCGCGGCGGAGGGCTGAACGGGGGACGCTGCCCCGTGGCGGAGCTCCGGGTTCAGTGAATCTGCACAGCGAATCCGCAGCCAGGGCACAGGGCGAGAGGGATCTGCGCCAGGGTCTGCCGCATGGAGCTCTGTTTGTGTGGAGTGTCCCGTTCGCGACCGTGGTCGCAGCACATGCCGGGGACCGGTGCTGCGCGGCGTGTGGAGATGCTGTCCCCGACCCGTACGCCTACCTGCACGGATGCGTTGCCTGTCCCTCAACTTGGCAGGCATTCAGGCCAGGTTGGCTGGATACCGGACGTGCTCCGTGCTTTGATCCACTGCGCCGCGAGGGCTGTGCGACAGGCTCCGGAAACGGGTGCCGCGCGCCTGCGGCCGAGGCCCGCGGTCTGTCGCCAGCGGGGCCACCCCCTGTGGATCACCCATACGAAGGGAAGTTTCATCATGCACTCCGCTCCCCAGGTCGAGACCGTCGAGATCTCCGACGCCGAGCTCGACAACGTCTCCGGCGGCCTGGACCCGCACGCCAGCCTCGTAGTCGGCCCCACGGCGGTCAGCGACGCGGATGTCCTGGCCCAGATCGACGCCGTCAAGAACGAGGTCCTGACCACCGCCGGCCAGTACAACCACGCCGGCGTCAGCGTCTCCGTCTGATGACAGTCTGAAAGCCAGCCGGCGCGCCCCTGCCGGCCCGACGGTGAGGGCGCGCTGTTGGCGGATTCGGGCTGTGCGGAAGCCCAACCGCATCGGTCAATGCTTTCCCCTGCCTCCGACTTTGTCGGCCTTCTTCGGGTTCGGCTGGGCATCAGCTGTCTTCTCTGTCTCCTGGCCGGCGAACTGGGCCGGGGATGAGGAGAGTGCCGGCGTGGGCGACGGCGAGGGAGCGGTGCCGTTTGGTGTCGAAGACGGTGGCGTGGCCGGTGCAGACGACGACATGGTGGGGCTTGTGGTCGGGGCAGTCTGCGGACCCGGCGCCGAGCCGGCATCGGGCGAGAACGCCGGCAGCCCCCGGTTCAAGGGCTGGCGGGGGCTCTGCCCCGGAAGGCCGCCGAGGTGCTCAGCCTTGACCGGGTGCCGCTTCGACGGAGGATGGGGAAGAGAGCGGGGCTGCGTGGTGAAGTGTGGGTCTCTGGTAACTCCGGCAGCAAGGAGCGTTTCCTCCGATGACCATACAGCCCGCACGCCCTGAGCGCGGCGGTCCCAGGACCGCCTCGGTCATGGATGTCTCGCCGTTCAAGCCTTCTCTCGTCAAAGCGGTGTTCAGGGACGTGACCTCGATGCACGTTTCCCGGTCGGCCGCGTGGGCCGCCGCGTCGGTGACTCGGACAGTGTTGACGGAGATCATCGACGGTGCGAGGAGAGCGGCGGCGGAGGAGGCTCGGAAGAAGCTGATTCCCGGGGACCTTCTCTCGGCGATCGACCGGAACGTCGAGCTCGAGGTGGGGAGCAAGTGGTACGACCACAGCCCGACGTTCCGAGACCTGACCGGGGTCCTGTACGACACCGCGGGTGTCATCGTGCCTTCCCGTAAGCGCAGCAGGTCACGCAAAACGAGTGCTGTGGTCGGCGCCCACAGGTTCGAGGCCGGAGTCAAGAAGCTGCTGCGGAGCCAGGGGGTGACGGCCGTCCCAGCGATGGTCCGCGACCTTGACGGAATCGCGAGCGTGTTCCTGACGGACCTCGCCCGAGACGCGGCCGTGGTCGTCCGCGAGGGCGGGGCCAGACGTTTCGGTACGGTCACCCCAGTGATGTCGGGCGAACCGGCCTCACCTCCGTTCCTCAAGGATTCCCTCCAGGCCCTGTCCACCCACAAGGGGGACGGGCGGACCATCGGCAGGGATGACATCCTGACCGCCACCACGATTCAGTTGTTCGGCAGCAACCTCAGGCAGCGAGCGCTCGCCGAAGCACACGAGGCGACACAGAACACTTCGGCCGGCTGATCGGGTGCGACCGGCACCGCCGCCTGCACCCCGCCTCCGCCTCGGCCCGGCAGGTGCCGGCCATGTGCCGGGAGCCGGGCTGAGGTGGTGGGGCGGTCCACTCCGGTTCAGCCGGACGTCCGGCGCAGGATCAGGCAGAGGAAGCCAAAGGCGTCCCGGTAGACGCGCAGCCATTGGTCGCGGTGGGTGGTGGCTGCTGCGAGCGCCTGGGTACTGTCCGGATCGTTGGGGTGGTCCAGGGCCCATGAGGCCAGTGCGCCCGTCCAGGCCCATTCGTAGTCGTCGAGCTCTCGGCGTGTGCTGATGTGCCCGTGGACGGGTGTCCACCCATCGGCGATGACGCGGTCCATGGTGGTCGGCAGATCGGAGAGGTTCCCGAGCATGTCGACGGCCTCGGAGGAGGGCTCGCGGGCCCAGAAGCCGTCACCGATCAGGACGCGTCCCCCGGGGGCCAGGTGCTTGCGTGCCGCCGTGAGGGTGGCGAGCAGGCCACCGAAGGCGTGCGTGGCCCCGACGCTGAGCACCAGGTCGAACGCGTGGGAGGCGGCGAAGTCTGCGGCGTCCTCGTGGTGGAGGACGAGGCGCTCGTGAACGCCGAGGGTGCGCGCGGTTTTACGGGCATGGGCCAGCGCGCTCTCGGAGACGTCGACGCCCTCGGCCCGCAGCTGCGGATGCGTGGTCAGGGCACGCACGAGCCACTCTCCGCCGCCGCAGCCGAGGTCGAGTATGCGCTCGTCGCCGCGTGGGATGCCGTGTTCCAGCAGTCGGCGCACGGAGTCGTCGTCGAGCGGGGCCGCAATCGGATGATCCGCATGGGCAAGCCTGGAGATCTGTTCACGGTTCACCGGCGGAGCCTGCCATGGGCTGAGGCGGCACGCACCTGCTTTTCCTCCAGAGCCGGAACGCCGCACAGGCAACCACCGATCCACAGGATTCGACAACCACCCCGTTGCCCGACCGGCAGGTGTTGTACGGAATGCGGACCGATGACCCCTATGGAGACATACGAACTGCTTCGTACGCGACCTGAGTCCCGGAACCGAATGCGTGCAGAGTTGGTCGCCGCGCGCGAGCCGCACTGACACAGATCGTCAACTGATCGGTCTCACGGGGCTGGTCGCTGCGCTGGTCCTGCGTAGGGTCTCAAGGAGGCGGCAGTGCGGCATCCGCGCACTCCCTCCACTGCCGCGCCGAGTGTTCAGGCGCATCCCACAGCATCGTCGACCTTCTGCTCATCCAGTTCATACGCGTCTGGTCGGCCCGCCACCCGGAGAGGCAGTCCGGCTCATGGCTGGGCGCGATGCGTGATCCGGTCGTGCGCGACGCCCTGGTATGTGTCCACGCCCGACCGGAACACCCCTGGACCACCGAGTCCCTGGCGGCCGCCACGGCGGTCTCCCGGACGACGCTGTCCAGGCACTTCCGGTCCGCCCTCGGACAGACGCCGGGCGCGTACCTGACGCAGTGGCGCATGGACCTGGCGTCCGTCCGGCTCCGCGACACCGACGAGCCGGTCGAGTCGATCTCCGGCGCGGTCGGCTACGCCTCTCCGCACGCTTTCAGCCGTGCCTTCCGACGCGCCCGAGGCATGCCCCCGGGCGAGTACCGTTCCCGACTTCGCAAGTGATCGCAGGCAGGTGATCACCGACGAGACTTGAGCACAAGTGCGGCCGTCTCAAAGGCGACGGCGTCCATCCCATTCCTCGCCCACGGCCAGGGCATCCCACTCGCGGTGTCGCTGACCGGCGGAAACCGGCACAAGGCCGTCGACGAAGAGGTCAAGCTCCTCGTGGGCGCGGAAGGCGAGGTTGATGCCGTCGAAGGCGCGCCGGCGTCTCGACGATGAACAGCGCGTCGAACAGGGCGTGTTCGGCGGCCTGCGCCTGCTTGATGTAGTAGTCGATGTCGATGCTGGCGTTCTTCGCGGCGCGCGGGTCCTTCCACAGGCCGTGCCGGCCGGGGCCGCCCACACCGTAGGGGTGCAGCGCGAGTTGGATCGTGCGGGTCATGGCGGTTCCTGTCTGTGAGGAGGGGGAGGGCAAGATCAGGCGTCGAGCTGTTCGCGCAGCTCGGCCCGCCGGGCGCGGCTGGTGCGGCGCCGCGCAGGGTGGGCGCGCGCTCTTCGACGCGTCGACCGGCGCCGTCTCCACCGTGCTGGAGGACGAACGCCACCTCTCCGACCTCCGCACGGCCGCCGCCGGAGCTGTCTGCGCCCGCGCGCTGTCCGGCCCGGACGCGACCCGCGCGACCGTCCTCGGCACCGGCAGGCAGGCCGAACTCCAGGCCCGCGCCCTCACCCTCGTACGCCCGGTCCGCCAGCTCCACGTCTGGGGCCGCGACCATCGCCGGGCGCTCGCCCTCGCGGACCGCCTCGGCCAGGATCTGCCGCGTCGCCGTCACCGCGGCCGCCGATCCGGAGCGGGCCGTGCGCCGGTCCTGAGCGGTCCAGCGAGCGCGACCAGGACGTCGGTAACATCGGCCCGATCACGTCGGTGCCGGGATCATTCCTGTGCTCCGAGCAACGCTGTCACCACTCCTCGTCGCTGATCACCCGGAAGCTGCCCGCGACGCCGTCGTCACCGAACAGGCTCCCCTGGACGGTACGAGTCACAACGCCGTGGGTGGAGCCGTGAGGACCCACGGTGGCGACCGGAGCGCCGTTGTCACAGGTGAAGCCGCGGAAGACCTCGACGGTCTTCCGGCTGTCATTGAAAATACTGAAGCTGCTGGAACCCAGTCCGCTGGCCGCGGAGATGCAGCCGTCGGCGGAGGCCGAGTACGTACGTTCGTTGAAGTAGATCCTTCCCTCTTCCTCATGGCTGTAGCCCTCTTCGCCGCCCTCGCGGTC
This sequence comes from Streptomyces griseicoloratus, assembly GCF_014534645.1. Classification (GTDB taxonomy): domain Bacteria; phylum Actinomycetota; class Actinomycetes; order Streptomycetales; family Streptomycetaceae; genus Streptomyces; species Streptomyces griseicoloratus. The sequence goes on along the minus strand of NZ_JACVQF010000187.1, from coordinate 122,358 downwards.
GCGGCCCTCGTCCTCCTTTTCGCTGCCTGAGTGGCCGTCGCCCTCGGTAACCCCAGTAGGGGCGGCTCGTTGGGCAGGCTTGGTCACACGTTGGGCGGGCTGAGCCGGACGCTGGACAGGGGCGGCCGCGTGGTGCACAGAGGGTGACGCCGAGGTGGCATCGGAGGTCGAGGCGTAAGTGATACCGGTGACTGCAAGGACCGCCGTGCCAACGCCGGCAGTGGCCAGAGCAAATGTATGCGTGGGCATGTCACGTCTCTCGTCTCACGGACATCGGCCGAGCGACCGACTTGCGATGAACGTAATGACTGCCCATGTAGCTGTCATTTCGGACGTGTCCAAGGTGTGACAACGCTAGCCCCGGCCAGGGGCAAGCGGTGCATCGGGGGATGAAAGCGCCCTCCGGCGACGGCATCCCGGTCGGGCGGCAGGTCGTGGTCGTCGACTTCTCGGACATGTACAGCAATGCGGTGCAGGGCGTGTGGGACCCCTCTCAGGCGACCGACCAGCGGGGCTACGACGCCCGCACGAACGCCGCCGGTACGGGTGCGGACTCCTTCACCCCGCCACGGCAACGTGTGGGGTGCGGCCACGAACGCACCGTCCGAGATCACCCACGCGGGCGGCGGTCTCCTGTTCGCCGGCGCCGCCCGATGCTTCATCGGGCGGCGCCAGTCGCGTCACAGACCGTCTGCCTGACGCATTCGCTCCTTAGTCCAGAACCGTTCGCTCTCGGCGGTGGGCGACGCCCTGGCCCGCTCCTTCCGGTCAGCCGTTGTCGCCCATGGCTTTGCGCACCGTGTCCTTGGTGCGGTCCATCAGTGCGGCAATCGGGCCGAGTGCCACGTTCGCCGCACCGGACTCCACACCGGGGTGGGGATGTGTGGGAGCCATGGCTTCGGCGGCCTTGACGGCCTTGGCCATGGCGGCGAGAGCGGTGGCATCGGCGCTGCGGCGGATGTGGGTGAACTCGTAGCGTTCTTCCGCTCGGGCGTGTTGCTGGACGTCGGTGCGCAGCTGCATCAGCTGCGGCATGAACTCGGGGCCGTCGGTGTCCATCTCGTCCAGGGCGGCGAGGGTCTCCTTCGCGGCGCGCTCTTCGGCGAGCCGGTCTTCGACGACCTGCTCGCCGCCGGGGAAGCCGCGTCGGGCGAAGGGGTGGACGACTTCCTCCTCGGCGGTCTCGTGCACGGCCAGCAGCCGCACCAGGCGGCGGAACGCGTCGCGGCGCTCCTCACCGGTGGTGGCCTCGACCTCGTCGAAGAGGTTGCGGATGTCGCCGTGCTGGCGCATCAGCAACGCCACCACGTCGGTGTCCTGGGCCTGGTCGTCCCCGGCCTGCGGGGTGTGCAGCTCGGACATCTCGGCTTCCCTACTTCTCACGCATGGCGGGGTCGGGGTGCTCACCCTCGGACTGGACGCGGTACTCGCGGCCGAACATCTCGTCGTGCTCGGCCATGACCCGCTCGCTCGGCGGCTCCTCGCCGCCGTGGATCTGCTCCTGCATCTGCTCGAACCGCTCGTGCGCCTCACGCACGTAGCCCGCGCCGAGCGTGGTCAGGTCCATCTGGGTGTTCAGCAGCTCGCGCAGGTACTGCTTGTTCGGTTCGAAGGTGAGCACGTTGGGCAGCTCTGGTGCCAGTACGGAGGCGGGATCACGGCCGTCGTGGCGGCGCATCAGGTCACAGGCCGTATGCAGGTGCTCGAGCTCCATGTTGAGGTGCAGCTCCCAGATCGCCTTCACCTTCGGGTCGCTCTCCTGCTCCATGAAGGAGTAGTAGAGGTAGCACTCGTTGTACTCGTGGTTGACCAGCTGCTCCCACCATGTCTCACCCGGGTCGACCAGCGACTCGTAGTGGGTGACGTGCTCCTCCTCGATCAGCCCGATCTCCTGGTACAGCTGGCGGGCGATCGGCTCCATGTAGGTGGGGCCGGTGTTCATGTAGAAGTTCATCGTCTGCTGTTCCGCCGACATGATCGTCAGCGCGTGCAGCTTCGACAGCGGGTCGGTCTCGTCCTTGGCGTACGGGTCGCGGACGTTGTCCACCGGGTCGCGGTGGTGGAACTTCGTGGGCCGGCCGGGCATGACCTCGGTCAGGTTGTCGACGATCGACTCCGCCTTGCGGTGCTCGATCATCTCGTACAGGTTCGCGTACCGGTACAGGTGGTCGAAGTCCTCCAGCACACCGAACTGGTACGCCTGCTTCAGGTACGGATCCGGCTCCATCCGCGCGACCCAGGCGGTCAGGTCGACCGCGACCTGCTCGTAGGCGATCGTCGTCTCCAGCACCGACGACACACCCGGCAGCAGCCAGTTCACCACCTTCTGCTGCTGCGCCTCGATGTACCGCACCCGCGCCAGCTGCCGCTTGATCTCGGGATCGACCGTGTTGCGGGCGAGCTGGTGGCTGAACAGGATCGCCTCCACCTCGATCCCGTTCATCGTGATGATCCGGCACCGGGTGTACGGGTCACAGCGGTCCGGGTCGATGGGCTCCACATTCAGCTCACGCCAGCTGCGCACCTGGCGGTCCAGCGGAATGCCCCGCTGCTCCAGAGGATTGAACGTCATGGGCACTCTCTCGTGGGAAGTCCGGGTGGGCGAAGTCCCCCGTCGCCGTCTTTCAGTCCGCGAGCCAGGGCACCCTGCCATGTTTCAGCCATCAGGCGGCGCCCAGCTACAGCACACGCCCGGACGGTGGCGAGGTCCCTCCCTCAGAGCACCGGTCTTCGGCTGACCGGGCCCACGCACCCCCCGCTCACGCCTCAACCGTCGGGCAGTGCCGCCCCCTCGCGGCGTCGGCGAGTGCGCGGCCCGGCACCGCCTTGCGCACGGGTACGGCGTCCACACCGGTGGAGGCGAGGAGTACAGCCAGTCCGCCGAGTACCTTCTTGCCCGGGGCTGCGTACGCGCATAAGCCGGACGGCTGACCAGGGAGCACCGCCCTGCCGCCTCCGTTTGCCCCACGCACTGATGGGGACTCTGCGCCCATGAGCACCCTGCCCCGCCGCCGGATGCGGCAGAACAGAGTCCTATGGCTGCTGGACGCCGTTGAGCGGAACACCCGGACGGACTCGGTGATCGACGTTCTCGGCAGGGCCGTGCGAAGTCTGCCGCTCGGCGACGTGCGTGACCTGTTGCACGGCAGGTGGCTGGGACATCCGGTGCACCCCTTGATGGTGCAGGTGCCGATCGGCAGCTGGCTGTCCGCCGCGGTACTGGACCTGAGGCCCGGCCGCTCCCGTGAGGCGGATCTCCTGGTGGGCGTCGGGCTGGCCGCTGCGGCGCCCGCCGCACTGGCGGGCGCCGTCGACTGGGCGGAACTGCACCGGCAGCACATGCGGGTCGGACTCGTGCACGCCCTGACCAACACGGCAGCCGTGGTCCTGTACGGTGCCTCGCTCGTCTGCCGCCTCACCGGGCGGACGGGAGCCGGCCGGGCGTACGGCTTTCTCGGGCTGTCGGCGGTCGGGCTCGGCGGCATGCTGGGCGGCCACCTCGCCTACCGGCTGGCCTGCGGTGCCAACCATGCCGAAGAGGTCCCGCACGTCCTCACGGACGGCTGGCACCGGATCGGAACCGTGGACGAGTTCCCCGCCGGCCAGTCCGTGCGGCGCAGCGTGGACGACGTGCCGGTCCTGGTCGTGCGTGAACTCGGCGGGACCCTGCACGCGCTGGCCGAGCGATGCAGTCACCTCGCGGGACCGCTCTCCGAGGGCACGGTCGCCGACGGGTGTGTCCGCTGTCCCTGGCACGGCAGCGTCTTCCGGCTCTCGGACGGCTGGAACGTCCGTGGCCCCGCCACCGCACCGCAGCCCGCCTTCGACACCCGCATCGTCGACGGGCACGTCGAGGTGCGCCTGCGCCGGTAGGACCGGCAGCGAGCGCTCACAGCGTGCCGTCCGCCCGCCCTCCCGTGCCATGACCCGGGGACCGAGTGCCGCAGAGGTGGCCGGGCGAAGTCCGCAGCGAAGGCGCCGGCCGTACCGCCTGCTGCACAGCGCGACGAGTGCGGCCTTCCGGGTGCGTACGTCGGGCCCGGCCGCGGGCGGTGTACCAGCCACTCCCAGTACCAGCGCCGGCGGCGCGTCCGCTGGGCGGCCCGGCGCGGTGTCTCACGCCGGCACAGGGGTACTCGCCGTGCCATGGTCAAGCAGTCGCTGTGGCAGGGGCTGGTCGCGGGGACAGCCGGAGGTGTCATGATGACACTCGGTGAGAAGATCGAGCAGGCTCTCACCGGCCGGCCTGACTCCCATGTGCCCGCACGAGTCCTCCAACGCCTGACCGGCCTGCCCGAGCGCCCCGGCAAGCAGCCACTGCTGGTCAACTGGGCCATGCACCACGGCCAGGCCGCCCTCCTCGGCGTGTTGCGCTCGGTCATGGCCAACGCCGGTCTGCGCGGTCCGGTCGCCTCCGCCCAGTTCGCCGTCGTCCGCCTCACGAACGACCAGATCCTGGAGAACGCCACCGGCGTCGGCGCCCCGCCTTCCGGCTGGCCCCGCAAGGAGCTGGTCGTGGACCTGCTGCACAAGGCCGTCTACGCCTTCGTCACCGGCGCCGTGGCCGACGCCCTCGCCGCCTGTGGCGGGCCCGGACCCGGTGAACGCCATGCCGCCCTGCGCCCCGGCCGTCACCCTGACGTGGGCCCACTGCCCCGCGAGGACGCCCACGGACGGTGGTCCCCAGCACGCCGCCGGCGGCCAGACCGTAACGGGCCGCAGTCCGATTGATGAGTGACGCGGGCGTCTCCCCGGCCGGCCGCACCGTCCGCAACGCTCCTGCGCGTCCAGGCGCCCGCGCGGCACCGGCACAGCGCCGGCGCTACTCCTCAGCCATACGGCATCCGCCGGACGCGCTGCCGGGTGTGCGCTGGTACGTACCGCTGTTCTTGACAGTTCGCGCAGGCGGTCGTGGGGCAGGCCGGGGGAGCGGTGGCCGTTTCGGCCGACCATGGTCTCGTTCGCGATGAGTGCGTTGAGCACGGCTTCCTGTGCAGAAGCGGTCCATCCGGCCCCACGGGGTCCGCGGCGTACCCGGACTCAGGCCGCCGGACCGAGGAGGTCGCGCTCGCCACCCCGGAGACCCTGAGCCAACTCACGGTCCTGGACCGCTTCTCACCGGGCGGAAGGTCACTTCCGGGCTTTATAGTGGTCGACGACCGGCCTGATGCTCACAGCGAGCGCACGGAGGTGGCTGGTGGGTTCGCAGAGCAATGAGGACACTGGGCTGATCCTCGACGCGGACAGCCACTTCAGCATCGGCGGCGTCGGTGCCGCTTTGATCGAGGGGCTGCTGTCCCAGCCGCTGGTCGACCTCCTTGTCATGGACACGCAGCTGCGGATCGTCCAGGCCGAACTGCACGTGCCAAGAGTGGTGAAGCTGTCTGCCGAGGACATCGTGGGGTGCTTCTTCACCGACGCGATGGAGTACTCCGACCCCGATGCGGAGGTCGCGGTCAGCCGCGCGGTGCTGGCCAGCGGCACCCCGGCCCTGGACCGTCTGGTAGGGATCCACTCGGCGGACAGCCTGGAGGTGCATTCCACGAGCATCTTCCGCCTCGAGGACCCGCAGGGGAACGTGATCGGCCTCGCTCGAACGACGACGGACGTCACCGCACGCGAGAAAGCACGCAACAGGCTCGCACTCCTCTCGTCGGTGCGGCAGCGGGTCGGGCGGACCCTGGACATCACCGCCACCTGCCAGGAACTGGTCGACACGGTGACCGTCCGCTTTCCCGATCTCACCGGCACCGTGGTGGCGGGAGCGGAGCCCACCCGCTTCACCGACATCGCCGGCGTGGAGATCGTGGACGGTGTCGTGTCCGGCGGCGACCCTCCGCTCGCGCCCGTGGACCCGGAGGTCACACTGCGGCACGTCGCCTCTGTCGGCTGCGACGAGCTCCTCGCGACCTATCCGCTGGGTGATACGCGCGCTCCCGCGAGTGACACGCCCTACGGACTGGTCTTCTCGGACCTCGAACCACGCATCACCACGCTCACCCCGGACGCGCTCTGGGACCCGGAGATCCGCGACCCCTCCACCCAGGCGCTCATCGCGACCGGAGCCCAGAGCATGATGCTCGTCCCCTTGACCGTGCACGGTGCCGTACTGGGCATGGCCTACTTCTACCGGTGCGGCGACCCAGAGCCCTACGACGACGAGGACCGGGCCACCGCCTGCGAGATCGCCGCCCACGCCGCGCTGTGCCTGGACAACGCACGTCGCTACACCAGCGAGCGGCTGGTGGCCGCGACCATGCAGCGCCGCGCCCTACCCCGCAGGCCTCCGCCCCAGCCCGCGGTGGAGTCCGCCTACCTCAACCTGCCCGGGAGACGGGCCGGATACTGGTTCGACACCATTGACCTGCCCGGAGCCCGCACTGCGCTGGTCGTCGGAGATGTCATGGGGGAGGGCATCGAGGCTGCCATGGTCATGGGACAGCTGCGCACTGTCGTCCACACTCTCGCGGCACTTGACCTGGATCCCGATGAACTCATGCACCGTCTCGACGCCACCGCGACAGCCCTGGCTCAAGAACGGGCAGCCCTTCCGCCCGCCGACCCTCTGCACCGTGAGGCGCTCACGGCCAGCTGCCTCTACGCGCTCTTCGACCCGTTCGCCGGCACCTGCACGATATGCCGCGCCGACCATCCCGGCCCCATCATCGCCGGCCCCGACGGCAGCATCGAGACGCCCGACATCCCGGAAGGGCCGCCCCTGGGGAGCGTCGAGAAGCGCCCCTTCGGCAGCTGCACCTTCGAGATACCCGAGGGCACCGTTCTCGCCCTGCACACCGGCTCACTCCTCGCCGACGACCAGACCGCCTGGGAGGTCCTGAGCGCTGAGCTCAGCCGTCCGGGCCGCCCGCTGCAGGAGCAGGCCGACGCCGTCGTCCGCGCCATCCCAGAGGACACCCGGCCCAGCGCCGCCCTCCTCCTGGCCCGCGCCTGCTCCTTCCCTGCCGACCACGTCGCGACCTGGGAGCTCACCGGCTCCGACCAAGCCGCCTCCATCGCCCGCGAAGCGGCCGTTCAACGGCTGGCCGACTGGGGGATCGGCCAGGAGACTGCCTTCGCCACCGAGCTGGTCGTCAGCGAGCTCGTCACCAACGCGGTCCGGCACGGTGCACCCCCCGTCCGCCTGCGGCTCATCCTGGACCGAAATCTCACTTGTGAGGTCCGCGACCACGGCAGCGCCGCACCGCACCTGCGCCATGCCGGGCCCAGTGACGAGAGCGGCCGCGGCCTGTACATCGTGTCGCAGCTGACCGACCGGTGGGGCGTCCGCTTCGCCGACGGCGGCAAGGTCATCTGGGCCGAGCAGACCCTTCCCGTTTCGGCCGGTTCCCCTCGGTGAGCAGGGTGCCGCCCTCGCAGCGCCGGCTCTTGCCGGTGGGATCCAGCGACAACGTGGTCTGAAGGGCACCGAATGGGAGCCCGCCAAGGCCGAGTGCGTGCGTGGCGATCGTCCGCTTGCACTTCCGGGTCGTGCCGTCCTCGTTCTGGAGGTTTCGATCCGCGCGTCACCGCTGGCGCCGTCGGCTGGCCTTGCCCATCAGTTGCCCCTCCCGGTGTCCCCGCGGGCTCGGTTCGGGGATGTCTCCGGTGAGCAACTGCTCGACGGCGACGCCGATCTCCTGGTGCCGCGAAGCCTGATGGAGGGCTGTGCATTCCGACCCGCTCAGTTATTTGCCTTCCTTCACCCCGCCTTCGGCACTGCCCTCCTAGTGGGCGCCGGCGTCGTCACGCTCCTGCACCTCTTGCTGCGGCCGTGATCCCCGCACTACCCATGTCGGTTCGCGACGACCGCCTGTGGAGAGGATGAGCTCTCGGGCGAGCCGGTCCAGGTTCGACGATCCCCTCAACCTTCTTGTCCTCGCACCCGCCGCATTTCTCCTTGACCACGGCCCGTGTCAAGACATCTCAGAGGGATGAGAAGTCAAGAAAGTCAGCGAGTCTTGATCGCTGCTGAGCCTGCTGATTGGCTGGTCGGCATGACTGATCTCGGGCCCGTTGCCTGGCCGCCTGCACCTATCAGGACCGAGAGGCTCGTATTGCGCGGGCCCGAGACCCGGGACCGTGCGGCGTTCATCGAGCTGCTGGCGTCGCCGGACGTGCACACCTACCTCGGCGGACCCCGCCCGCGTGATGAGCTTGAGCGTGAGTTGCCCGAGGTGCCCGAGCGGTGGCCCGGGAGCTTCGTCGTCGATCTCGACGGAGCGATGATCGGCCACGTCCTGCTCAGGAGAGCAACGGAGCACCGTCGCCCGGCTGCCGCAGGGAAAGCCGATCTCGGCTACCTGTTCCTGCCGCAGGCATGGGGATTCGGGTATGCCGCCGAGGCGTGCACCGCTGCACTCGACTGGTTCGACGGCGTTCTTCCCGGCGAGCCGGTGGTGCTCGCCACCCAGACCGCCAACGTCGCCTCGATGCGCCTCGCGGCGAAGCTGGGGTTCACCGAGGTGGAGCGGTTCTGGGCCTGGGACGCTGAGCAATGGCTCGGCATGCGGTCCCCTGTGACACCCGCCGATTGAGCTCGCGCTCGACAGCGCCTATCTGTCGGAGTGCTGCCGCTGGATGCCCGCCGAAGCCCGGCCCTTCTGCACGAGCCGGTCTCGTCCACAGCGGGCGTAGCGCAGCAGCCGCTGCGTCGGCCCAGGCCGGATGTGACCAGCCTGTTCGGCCGGCTGCCGGCCTGGACGCTGAGGCGGCGTCACTGTCCGGGACCTGGCGGCACCCGGACCCGGACAGCGGCTCCGAGAGGCGTGAGTGCGGGGGCGGTTGCCGGCGCACGGGCGGGTCGGGTGCGCCTTCAGCGCGATTCGGACGAGGCAGGCAGGGGCACGGCTGTCTGCGACGGCGCCCGGCCGGTGTTCTCCTCGGCCACGAGGCGCCACACGCGCTCCCGTTCGCTGCGGCCCCAGGTCTCCTTCGTCGAGAGGATGCCGGCAAGGCCGATCAGGGCCGCGCCCAGGTAGAGCAGCGCGGCGCCCGGCCAGCCGAAGGCTCCCACCAGCGCGGCGGCGAGCAACGGCGCGAAGCCGCCGATGGCCGCGGCGATCTGGTAGCCCAGTGAGGCGCCCGAGGTGCGGGTCGCGGTGCGGAACTGCTCGGTGAGCAAGGCTCCCTGGGTTCCCGTGAGCGAGGCGTGGATGAGGCCGATGCCGATGATGAACACCGTGACCACGAGGGCGGGTTGGGCGGAGTTGGTGAGCAGGTACATCGGGAAGGCGAACAGGATCGCCACGGTGCAGGCGGCGATGTAGATGGGGCGGCGTCCGATGCGGTCGGTGAGAGCGCCGGCCAGGAAGGTCACGGCGATGGCGAGGATGCTGGCGGCGGTGATGGCGCCGAGGGCGACGGGCCGGAGAGCGGGGTGGCGGTCGGTGATGTAGTTGAGCAGGTAGGTCGCGGTGGAGTAGTAGGCGAAGGACTCCACGACGCGCAGGGCGATGACGCGCAGGATGCCGCGCCAGTCGCCGGCGAGGGTAGCCAGCAGGGGGTTCTTCTCGGTCTTGCCGGTGGCCTGGGCTTCCTGGAACTCGGGGGATTCCGACAGACGGGAGCGGACGATCAGCGCGACGACGACCAGGACGGCGCTGAGCAGGAACGGCGTCCTCCACTGCCAGTTGCCCTCCAGTGTGTCGCTGAAGGCGAACACGCCGCTGGCCAGGGCGATGCCCAGGGGGTTGCCGGACTGCGGGATCGCCGCGAACATGCCGCGGCGGTGCCAGGGCGCGTGCTCGTAGGCCATGGTGATCGCGCCGCCCCATTCGGCGCCGAACGCCAGGCCCTGCATCATCCTGATGACCACGAGCAGGACCGGTGCGAGCGCCCCGACCTGCTCGTAGGTGGGCAGTACGCCGATGAGGAAGGTCGCGGCGCCCATGACGATCATCGCCGTGACCAGGACGGGCTTGCGTCCGAACCTGTCGGCGAAGTAGCCGCCGACGGCGCCTCCCAGGGGGCGCATGACGAATCCGACGGCCAGGGTGGCGAAGGAGAGCAGGGTGCCGACGAACCGGTCGCTCTCGGGGAAGAAGACCGCGCCGAAGTAGAGCGCGGAAGCGGTGCCGTAGGCGATGAAATCGTAGTTCTCGACGCTGGTGCCCAGGGCCGCGGCGACCGCGGTCTTGACGCGGTCCTTCGAGCCGAGCACGCTTCGCCGTCCGGCGGTGGCGCTGGTGGACATGCAAGGTCTCCTCGGTAGGTCGCCGACCAGGTGCCGGCGTCAATGCAGTGAGAAGGAGGGGGGCCGCACGAGCGGGGCCGAGTCCCTTGTCCGGGAATTGCGGGCATGACGAACAGACGCCTGGCGGGGCCGTGCAGGGCCGGGGCCTTCGGCGTCATTCAGCGCGACGGACGGTCCGTCCGCGCGAGGGATGAGACGGTGAGGGTCAGAGGGACGGGGTCAGGTCGTCGAGCGCGTTCAGCTTGGCGACCCGGCGACGGGTCTCCTCGTCGTCGTCGAACACGGCGTTGAGGAACTCGCGCATGATGTCGGGTACGAGTGCGTGCGGCACCAGCCACGCCCCCACCGCGATGGCGTTGGCGTCGTCGTGCTCGACGGCCTGGTGGGCGGAGTACGGCTCGTGGGCAAGGCCGCAGCGGATGCCGGGCAGCTTGTTGGCAGCCATGACGGCGCCCTGGCCGGTGCCGCAGACGAGCACGGCCCGATCGGCCGATCCGTCGAGCACCGCTTCGCAGGTCGAGCGGGTGATGTCCGGGAAGTCGACGGGGGCATCGCTGTGAGTGCCGCAGTCGATCACCTCGTGCCCGAGGACCTCGATGGCCTTGCGCACGGCGTCCTTCAGCGGGAAACCGGCGTGGTCTGCGCCGAGGGCGACCTTCATGGCTTGTTCCTTTCAAGCAGGGCGTACTGTCTCGCGTCAGCCGCGGACGCCTCCGCGCTCTCCGGGCGGCGCGGCTGTTCTCGCCGCTCGTGCCGGCAGCGGCGGCGACGGACTCAGGTGTTCAGGCCGTGGCCGGCAGCCGAGGACGTGTCGGTGCGGCTTGGGCGAGAGGCGCGGGGGCTGCCGGGGCACTCAACCGGTGCCCCGCACAGCTCGGTCGATGAAGGTGGTCGCGATGCGCTGACCGACTGCCTCACGGCCGGCGAGGAGATCGATGAGCCCGCGGACCCCGAGCCGGCCGATGGCCGAGGCGTCGTTACGGACCGCGCTGATGGGTGGTGAGGCGAACTCGAACCAGTCGAGGTCGTCGAAGGAGACGATCTCGATGCGGGCCGCCTGCTCGGCGCCGAGCCGCTCCCGCAGCGCACGCACCGCGCCCAGGGTCGTCTGGCCGTTCGCGCCGAACACGGCGGTGAACGGCACGCCGCGGTCGATGACGCGGCTCATGGCCTCGGCGGCGCCGCCGGCCAGGAAGTCACCGGCGTCGAGCAGCCGGTCGTCGGTGCTGATGCCGTGGGCGGCCCGGCCGGCGACGTAGGCGGCACGGCGCTCGGCACCGGTGGAGATCGTCTCCGGTCCGCCGATGAACGCGACGTCGCGGTGGCCCCGGCGTTCGAGCCAGGAGAGCACCTGCTGCACGCCCTGTGCGTTGTCCGTGCCGTACAGCGGTGCGTCGACGCCCTCGACCGTCCGGTTGAGGAAGACCAGCGGCATCCCCGAGGCGAGTGTGGCGGCGAGCTGCGGTGAGATGTTGTCCTGGGGCGAGAACAGCAGGCCGTCGACGCGCTGGCCGGCGAAGGTCCGCAGGTAGGCGTCGGCCTGCTCGGCGTCCTCGTTGGCGTTGGCCAGCAGCACGGTGAAACCGTGCCGGCGTGCCTCCTGCTCGGCCGCGTGAGCCAGCTCGGAGAAGAACGGGTTGCGGATGTCCGACACCAGCAGCCCCAGCACGTCGGTCCGGGCCCGTCGCAGGGACCGGGCCGGCCCGTGGGCGACGTAACCGAGCTCAGCGGCAGCGGCGAGCACCCGGGCCCGGGAATCGGCGGAGGTCTGGCTGCTGCCACTCAGCACCCGCGATGCGGTTCCCAGCGCGACCCCTGCCCTGGCCGCGACGTCCTTGATCGTGGCCATCGCCCCACCTCCTCGTGGAAACGTTTCCATGCGTCTTATGACGTAAAGCTTTCACACGGTGGGCGAAGAGGCAAGGGTCGAGACGAACCCGTGGCCTCTGACGGGACATCACCCGCCTTGCGTCTGAGTTCCTGCCGTGACCAGCGCGAAAGGATCGGATGCCTGGCCACGGCAGGGGCCGCTGGGCCTCAGGCCAGGGCAGATGTGGGGGAGACGGTGTCCGCGGCAGGCGGGGCGGGCGCCGGGATCGGCGTCGGTGTGCAGGAAGAGCAGGGTCGGCACCATGCCGACGAGATGGAGGGCCACGTAGACAGCGCCCGCCGGAGAGTACGTCGACGGTCGCGGCGGCCCTTCGCGACGAGCAGTGGCTGCCGCAGCGGAAGAGCCCGCGAAGCCCAACCGGTCGGCGAGCCGGTCGAGTTCGGTGTGGCGGGCCAGGCCGGCGCGCCGAAGGGGCGGCCGTCGCCGGACGGGTCGGCGTGCAGGGCACGCAGCCGGGTGCTGTCGTTGTCGAGGGGCAGTTCGAGGCCCAGGGCCGGCAGGCCCGCGGGGCTCACGAGCCGGTCGAGGGCGGTGGGGGAGTCGGACATCCGAGGCACGGCTTTCGAGACTCGGTACGCCGGGAGTGCGGGGGGAGACGGCGGGTGTACGGGGGAGTGCATCGGGAGTACATGAACGCGCTCGCGCGGGCGGGACCTGCCATCCCGCCCGCGCGAGCTGGGGCAACCGCAACCCGTCAGGGGTTTCAGAGCGGATCGACCGCCGCCGCGGCAGGGTCAGTTGAACTGGTCCGGGTGCGGGCCGGTGCGCAGGTCGCGGTCGAGGCCGGCGATCGAGGCCATCTCGTCGTCGGTGAGGGTGAAGTCGAAGACGTCGAGGTTCTGCCGGATGCGCTCGGGCGTCACCGACTTGGGGATGACGATGTTGCCGAGCTGCAGGTGCCAGCGCAGCACGACCTGGGCCGGGGACTTGCCGTGCCGGCCGGCGACGCCCGTGATGGCCTCGTCCCCCAGGACGGCGCCCTGGGCGAGCGGGCTCCACGCCTCGGTGGCGATGCCCAGCTCGGCGTGGACTGCGCGCAGTTCGCTCTGCTGCAGGCCCGGGTGCAGCTCGACCTGGTTGACGGCCGGGACGAGCTCGGCGCCGTCGATCAGCCGCTTCAGGTGGTCGGGCTGGAAGTTGGAGACGCCCGCGGTGCGGACCCGGCCGTCGGCGACGAGCTTCTCGATGGCCTTCCAGGTCTCCTTGTACAGGTCACGGGCCGGGGTGGGCCAGTGGATCAGGTACATGTCGACGTAGTCGAGGCCGAGCTTGGCCAGGCTGTCGTCGAAGGCGCGGAGCGTGGCGTCGTAGCCCTGGTCGGCGTTCCACAGCTTGGTGGTGATGAACAGGTCCTCGCGGGCGATCCCGGAGGTCGCGAGGGCCTTGCCGACGCCGGCCTCGTTGCCGTAGATCGCGGCGGTGTCGATGGAGCGGTAGCCGGCTCCCAGGGCGGAGGCGACGGCGGCGGTGGTCTCCTCGTCCGGGACCTGGAAGACGCCGAAGCCGAGCTGCGGGATCTCGACACCGTTGTTGAGGGTGACAGTGGGGATGCTGCTGTTCGATGCCATGGTGCGTGTGGCCTTTCAGGCGGTACGGGTCGTACGGGGGGTCAGGGTGTAGCGGACGGTCTGGGCGCTGATGAGTCCGTCGCGGAAGACGAAGGTGTCGACGCCGTCGGTGACCTCGTGGGTGCCGGTGGCGGCGCTCCACTGCAGGAACAGCACGTCACCGGCGAACTGCGGGGTCAACTGCCAGTCGGCGTCCGGCAGATCGGCGAGCAGGGCGCCGATGCCCCGCCGTACTCCCTCGCGTCCCGTGAGGGCGCCCTCGCGGGTGAGGAAGACGGCGTCCTCGGTGTAGTTCTGGCTGATCAGGTCGAGGTCGCCGGTGCCGAGCCGGTTGCCGTGGTCGGCGAAGACCTCCTGCGGGGTGCGGCTCATCGGGCGAGCTCGGCGAGCGCGGCGGTGGCGAAGCCGTGGTCCTGCTCCGGGGCGCCGCCGCCGACACCGATCGCGCCGATCAGCCGGCCGTCGCGGTGGACGGGGATGCCGCCGGCGATGAAAAGCAACGGCCTGTCGAGGGCGGTGGGCAGCGAGTGGAACGGCCCGTCGGGCTTGACCAGGTCGACCAGGTCGGCGGTGGGGGCGTCGAGCTGCAGCGCGGTGTACGCCTTGCGGGTGCTGGTCTCGCCGGAGATCAGGACGGCCCGGTCGTCGCGGCGGAAGGCGAGCAGGCGGCCGCCCGCGTCGAGGACGGTGACGCTGACCGTGACTCCGGCGGCCTCGGCGGCGCGCCGGGCGGAGTCGATCAGCAGCTCGGCGTCCTGTGTGGTCAGCGGGGCGACAGGGGCCGGTGCGGTGGTGGTGCTCATGAGGGGTTCCTTCTCGGAGGGATGTCTCGGGGATCTCGGGGACAGGGCTGGGGTGCGGGTCAGACCGTTGCCGGGGCGGGCTCGGCCACCGCGGACCCGGTGACGACGCGGCCCGCGCTGTGGGTACGCCGGTCCAGGCGGGCCGCGAGGAAGGCGAGCAGCAGCGCCGTACCGGAGAGGATCGCGCCGACCCAGTTCGGGGCGGTGAAGCCGAGGCCCGCGGCGATCACGACACCGCCGAGCCAGGCGGCGAGGGCGTTGCCGAGGTTGAAGGCGCCGATGTTGGCGGCGGAGGCGAGGGTCGGTGCGGCGGAGGCCTGGTCGAGTACCCACTTCTGCAGCGGCGGCACGGTCGCGAAGCCGAGGGCGCCGATCAGGGAGAGGGTGACCGCGGCGAGGACCTTGTTGTGCGCGGTGGCCGTGAACAGGAGCAGGGCGGCGGTGAGGGCCGCAAGCGCGGTGAAGAGCATCGGCATCAGGGCGCGGTCGGCGAACTTGCCGCCGAGCAGGTTGCCCAGGAACATGCCGACGCCGAACAGGACGAGCAGCCAGGTCACGGCGCCTTCGGTGTAGCCGGCGACCTCGGTCATCATCGGCGTGATGTAGGTGATCGCGGCGAACACACCGCCGTATCCGAGGACGGTCATCGCCATCGCGAGCCAGACCTGGACGTTGCGGAAGGCAGCGAACTCACCGCGGACGCTCACCGACTCCGGGCGGCCGGTCTCGGGGACGAGCCTGGCCACCCCGAGGAGGCCGACGACGCCGAGGGCGGCGACGATCGCGAAGGTGACGCGCCAGCCGGCGGCCTGGCCGACGTACGTGCCGCCGGGGACGCCGACGATGTTGGCCACGGTCAGGCCCATGAACATCAGGGAGATCGCGGAGGCCTTCTTCTGCGGGGCGACGAGGTCGGCGGCGACGACGGAGCCGATGCCGAAGAACGCGCCGTGCGCGAGGGAGGCGACGATCCGGCCGGTCAGCATGAGGCCGAAGCTGGGGGCGGCGGCGGAGAGGGCGTTGCCGGCGATGAACAGGCCCATGAGGAACATGAGCATCTTCTTGCGGGAGACCCGGGTGCCGAGCACGGTCAGCAGCGGGGCGCCGATGACGACGCCGAGCGCGTAACCGGAGACCAGCCAGCCGGCCGTCGGGATGGTGACGCCGAAGTCTCCTGCGACCTGGGGCAGCACGCCCATGATCACGAATTCGGTAGTGCCGATCCCGAAGGCCCCGATGGCGAGGGCCAGGAGCGCGAGTGGCATGGGGGAGTACCTTCCAGGTGGTTGTACGTGGTGGTTAGGTCACAAGACAATAATTGCAGACGCCGACAAAATGCAAGCGGGATCAACCCTGGTATGCATTAGCCGTCGTGTGCAACTATTGGGGGGATGGTCCGACGAAGGAGACCCGATGACCGCCACCGCCCCCGCACTCACCGCCCTGGCCCACGGCTGGTGCGCCCTTTCCTTGCTGCACGGCCGGATCGAGTCCCACCTGGAGCACGCCCTCCAGACCGGACACGGCCTGAGCGTGCGTGAGTACTCCCTGCTCGACGTGCTCAGCCGCCAGCACGACGGAGAGGGCGGTCACCTGCAGATGAAACAGGTCGCCGACGCCGTCGTCCTCAGCCAGAGCGCCACCACCCGCCTGGTCACCCGCCTCGAGGACCGCGGGCTGCTTTCCCGCTACCTGTGCCCCACCGACCGCCGGGGCATCTACACCAACGTCTCCGAGGAGGGCCTGAGGCTCCTCGAACAGGCGCGCCCCACCAACGAGGCCGCGCTGCGCGAAGCCCTCGCCGAAGCCGCCGAGGACCCGCAGCTCGCGCCCCTTGTCCGCACGGTCGAGGCCATCCGCACGCCGGCGGCGGTGGCCGCAGCATGAAGGCCATCGCCCGGAACGTTTGACCCGCAGAGACCATCCACACCGACCCGGAGGCCGCCGCGACCGGCCCGTTCAGAGGCTCATCGCCAGTGGCCGGCACACCGCGTCCGTGATGACGCGGCTGTACGCCGATCACTACGTCGGCAAGGTCGCCGGCCTGGCCTCGCCCGGTGTCGACGAGCTGCGCTGGACCCGGCACCGGTGCGTCCGGGCGACAGCCTGTCCATCCGTACGACGATCCCGCGGCCCGCCCGTCGCGTCGAAGCCGGACCGCGGCCTGGTCGGACATCGAAGTCCTCAACCCACACGGCGACGTTGTGCTCACACTCACCGTGATGAATCTGCTGCGCAGGCGGGAGACAGCCCGGGACCGGGTACGTGATCGATCACTGTCAGGCGGCCCGGTCGGATACGTCGTGGGTCCCGGGGCCGCCGGGGACGAGATCTTCGAAGGCCGAACGGGCGGTGGCGAGGAACGCCGCCACGCTCGGCCGTGCTTCGGCCTTGCGCAGCCATGTCATCGTGACCGAGGTCTGCGCGGCGCTGCCCGCCAGCGGAATCGCGATCACTTCACCGCGGGCGGCGGCCCCGGCCACAGCTGTCGTCGGCAGCAGGGCGCATCCCATTCCCGCCGCGGCGCACTGAGACAGCGCGGCCATGCTCGCGACCTCAGCGTCGATGACCGGGGCGTCGGGCCCAAGGGAGCGGATGAGGTCGTCGAGCATCTCCCGGAAGCCGCAGCCTCGCGGTGTGGCGAGGAACGTCTCACCGCGGAGGTCGACGGCGGCCACCTGCTGGTGGCCGGCGAGCCGGTGATCCGGGGGCACGACGACCACGAGCTGCTCGGTGGTGAGGCTTTCGCCGGCCAGGAGCTCATCGTCCGGGACCCGGCCGAAGGTGAACACGACGTCGATCTCGCCGCGCCGCACGCCCTCGTACAGTTCACCGCGCCCGCCGGGGCGCAAGGCCACCCGGACGCGCGGGTGGGCGCGGCGGTAGGGGGCGAGGAGGGCCGGGAGGCGGTGGGCGCACAGGGTTTCCAGGCCGCCGACGGTCAGCAGGCCGCCCGGTTCCTGGGCCTCCTCGCTCACGGCGGTGCGGGCCTGCTGGGCGAGGAGCAGCATCTGGTCCGCGTACTCGACGAGCCGCTCGCCCGCGGGGGTGAGTGACAGCTTGCGGCGGGTGCGGTCGAAGAGCTTCGCGGCCAGCTCGGATTCGAGAGCCTGGATCTGTTCGGTGACGCTGGACTGGGCGTAGTGCAACTCGGCAGCGGCACGGGTGAAGTTGAGTGTCCGCGCCACGGTCCGGAACGTCAGCAGGTGACGCAGTTCCACAGTCGGTACCGCCCTTCTCCTCGGCCTCGCCTCGATCCGGGCTTCGACCTGATCGGCTCTGCCGATGGCCGCCATCGGCAGAGCCCGCTTCTTCAACCGGCTTCTCATCGCGAGGATTTCAGCCATCGCCCCCGGTGTACAGCCGGCCCGGTGATCCTCCGGCCTGCTCAGTGTGCGGGCCCGGCCCGCGGCGAACTCGCTCATTCCCGGAAGGACGCGCATGTCCAGCAAGTCAGCACTCTCCCTCGACTCCCCGGACCAGGACGGCCCGGCAGTCTCGCGGCGGCGTGGCCCCCTGTTGGTCGGGCTCTCCCTCGGCTACTTCATGGTCATGTTGGACACTACGGTCGTCACCGTGTCGCTGCCCGCCATCGGCAGGGACCTGTCGGGCTCGCTCAGCTCCCTGCAGTGGGTGTCCAACGGGTACACCCTCACGTTTGCCGCCTTCCTGCTCAGCGCCGGGGCGCTCTGCGACCGGTACGGCGGCCGCAGGGTGTTCCTGATCGGCCTGGGGTTGTTCGGCCTGCTGTCGGGCGGCTCGGCGGTGGTGGGATCCATGGGCGCGTTGATCGTGCTGCGGGCCCTGCTCGGGGTGGCGGGTGCCCTGCTGCTGCCCACCTCGCTCGCCATCATCGCCCACGCCTACACCGAACCGGCGGCACGGGCCCGGGCCATGGGCGCCTGGGCAGCCATCAGCGGCAGCGCGCTGGCGGCCGGACCGCTGGTCGGCGGTGTCCTCACCGACACGCTGGGCTGGCAGGCCATCTTCCTGCTCAACGTTCCGGTCGCCTTGGTGAGTACCGTCCTCACGGCCAAGCACGCTCCGGCAAGCACCCCCAGGTCATCGAAGGGGCCTGACCTGCCGGGGCAGTTCGCGGCCGTGCTGGCGCTGGCGGGGCTCACCTACGGACTGGTCGAGAGCGGGCCGGAGAGCTGGGGATCGCCGCAAGTGCTGGGCGGGCTCGGAATGTTCGTGGTGGCCGGCTGGCTGTTCGTCATGGCCGAGCGACGCCCGGAGACGTCGCGTCACGCCCCCATGCTGCCGCTCGGAATGTTGCGCAACCGGACGCTGTCCGCGGGCCTGTTCGCCGGCGCACTGGTCAACTTCGGTCTCTCCGGTGTGCTCTTCGCGCTCTCGCTGTTCTTCCAAGAGGCGCACGGCTACTCGGCGTTCGCCACCGGACTCGCCTTCCTGCCCCTCACGTTGCCGACGGCCTTCAACCCGGTCTTCACCGGACGCCTCGTAGGCCGGATCGGCGCCCGCAGGCCCGCCATCGCCGGATTCCTGATGATGGGCGTCGGCGTCCTGATCCCATCCGCGTTCACCTCGGACTCGCCTGCGTCACTCGTGGCGATGAGCGTCGGCCTGCTGGTGCTCGGCTTCGGGGTCTCCTTCGCGATCCCGCCGCTGATGACCGCGGTGGTGGGTTCGGTCGCCATGGAGCAGTCGGGGATCGCCTCGGGCGCGCTGAACTCCGCACGGCAGACGGGGGCGGTGCTGGGCGTGGCGGTTCTCGGCACGGTGATCGGCACGGCTCCCTCGGTCGGCGACGGGACGCGGCTCGCCCTGGTGGTGGCCGGGGTCATGCTGCTCGTCGGCGCCGGCGTGGTCGCCGGTTTCATCGGGCGATCTCCGCGACAACCGGGCACGGCCACCGCGAAGTGAGACCCGACGCTCTCAGCCCGGGAACCGGAGCGAGCCGAGGGCCGCATCGACGGTGCGGCTCAGGGAACGCGCGTCACCGCCCGCCCGCGACCGCACGTTCACCCCGTACACGAGCAGTGCGAGCAGCTCAGCCGCCGAGGCCGGACCGACCGCATCCGCCAACTGCCCTTCTTCACTTGCCGCTTCGAGCGCGGAGCGCAGCGCGTCGCACAGCCCCTGGTGGTGCTGGCCGAGGACGGCCCGCACCTCCAGGTCGTCGCTCTCCGCGCCCGCGTGCGCGTTGGACACCGGGCAGCCTCAGCGCGCGTGCTCTCTCCCGTCGTACGCGCGCTGATCAGGCCATGGAAGAAGTCCGCGACCGCGGGCAGCCCCCGCCCGTCCTCGGCGAGCTGCCTTCGGTGTTGTACTCGCACCGGTTGCCGGCGGCCGGTGGCTGCCACTGGGCGGGGCCCTTCTCGCCCTTTGGAGTGGTTGCTGCTGATGAAGACCATCACAGGGAGCGCGGGTCGTCGAGGTCGTTGGCGAAGTCCTGGCGTTCCTGGACCGGTCCAGTCGGTCGTGCCGCTGTCCCAGGCCTCGCCCAGCGGGACGCGGTGGTCGGCGTCCAGACCGACCGGTCCCGTCGACGTAAGTGTCGTCGTAGGCGCTTCCCTCTCCTCCGCCGCTGGGCGGTCTGACGCTCGTCCCGCTTCTCCGGAACGAGGAGTTCGGCGGGCGTGCAGTCCAGCACCTCGCAGATGATGTCGAGGTCGTCGAGGCGCACAGTCAGCGGTTCGGCCGGACCGCAGGTGAGACATCTTGCCCGCGGAGATCACCAGCCCGGCGTCCGCGAGCGTCCGTTGGAGCCCGGAGGCACAGATGTCCCCTTCTAGCCGGGCGGGCGCGTCAGGCGGGGTCTTCTGGCCTGGCTGGCCAGACCCCCCGTTCAGAGAGGTGAAGCACGAGGGCAGCGATGTTCCAGGCATCGTCCTCGCCCCGGTGGTGACGTCCTTCAAGCCGCCGCCCGGCGATCTCCAGGGCCTGTGCCATGCCGGGGCGTTTACGCAGACCGTATGCCTCGGTGAAGACAGCCTTGGCGTTGGTGTGACGGCGGCCGAAAGGGTAGGGCGTCCGTGTGGCCTGACACTGCCGTGCGAACTGGTGACGGTCATAGTCGCCCCAACTGACCCACGGCCGGGCGCCCGCGCGGTGCTCGGCCGCCAGTAGCCGGCAGGCCTCGGCGAAAGTGACCCCCTGATCGACCTCCTGTTGAGTGAGGCCGGTCAGCTCCGTGCAGAACTCGCTGACCGTGGACCGGGCGGGCCTCACCAGGATCTGGTGCCGGGCAAGGCACGCACCGGCGTCCAGGTCGATGACAGTCAGCCCGATCTCGATGATCTCGCTGACCTCGCCAGGCGGCCGGGAACCGGACCAGCAGGTCGCTTCGACGTCCACGACGTTGACCAGGCCCTCGGTCCGGGTGCTGTCCATGGCGGGAAGCGTAAGGGGGCGCATCGGCTTGGGCACGTTGTTTTCGAGGCTGGTCGGGCGCCGAACCCACTCAGGACAGCCCTCATGGTCTCGGAACATCTGACATGGTCTCGCCGAGTGGAGCCAGATAACTTCTTGTGAGACTGCCTTGGCGCGAAGGGCTACTCAGCTTCGCCGACGCCACTCCCCCCGAGTCGTGAACCGAGAGGAACTCGTCCGTCTGTGGGACGCGGCATGGAAGGAACAGGAAGCGATGCAGGCACGGGCGGCGGACCGTGTTCCGATCGGCGACGACGGTCCGGCAGGCCACGACCACTCTCCGACTTCGCGGGAGCCAGTGATCCAGGAACCGGCCCGCATCATGCGCAGCGAGCGGCTGTCCGTCGAGGATCTGGAACGCGGAAGCGGGGTCTCGAAGCTTCCTGGCACCGGTGGCTCAAGGGCTTTGACTGGCCAGACCGCGAGTCTCCTGCTGAGCTGGGCTCGCATGGCGTTGATGTCCAGCGCCTGCTCCAGTTTTGAGGCGAAGACGCAGCGGCCCCTCGTCGCTTGGGTACTCGCTGGCGTCGAGCGCATCGAGCACTGCGTCGCCGTTTGCTCTCGCCCACTCGGTCAGCATGTGGATCGGATCGATCAGCGTCGCCCCGAGCGGGGTGAGCTCGTATTCGACGCGGGGCGGGACCTCGGCGTAGGCGTGGCGGCGGACGAGTCCGTGCGCCTCGAGCCGCCGGAGCGTCTGAGTGAGCATCTTGCGGGAGATGTCGCCGATCAGCTTGAGCAACTCGCCGTGGCGTACCGGGCCCTGGCTGAGGCCGTAGAGCACGACCACCGTCCATTTGTCGGCGATCAGCTCGACCGCCAGCCGCGCCGGACAGTCGGCGAGAAAGGGATCACCAGGAGAGAAACTGCTCACGGCACCAAAGGTAACTGCTGGCTCCCAAAGGCACCTGCTGGTTCCTATCGGAAATCTAGCCTGGAATCTCTCCCCCTTCCCAAGCCAGGAGAGTCATGCGAGTCATCACCCAGCAGACGCTCGGCGGTCCCGAGGTGCTCACCATCGTGGACGCGCCCGAGCCCCAGCCCCTCCCGACCGAGGTGCTCGTCCGCGTCAAGGCGATCGGGATGAACCCGCTGGAGGCGCGCCTTCGCGCCGGCGAGTTCCCGCTGATCGGCCGGCCACCGTTCGTCCTCGGCTGGGACATCAGCGGCGTGGTCGAGGAGTCACCGCGGACGTGGCGGTTCAGGCCCGGCGACGAGGTGTTCGGGATGCCGCTGTTCCCGCGGCCGGCGAGCGCGTACGCCGAACTCGTATCAGCGCCGGCGCTGCACCTGGTACGCAAACCGACCTCCCTCACCCACGTCGAAGCCTCTGCGCTCCCGATCGTCGGGCTGACGGCGTGGCAGGGGCTCGTCGACCTCGCCGGCGTCAGCGAGGGCGACCGCGTCCTGGTCCACGGCGGTGGCGGTGGGGTCGGCCACGTCGCGATCCAGATCGCGAAAGCCCTTGGCGCGCACGTGACCACGACCGCCAGCGGGAGCAAGCGAGAGTTCGTCGAAGGGTTCGGCCCCGATGAAGTGATCGACTACACGGCGGTCGACTTCACCGACGCGGTCCGCGACATCGACGTCGTGCTCGACACGATCGGCGGCGACACCGTCGAGCGGTCCCTCCGAGTGCTCCGCCCTGGCGGTCACCTGGTGACGGCAACCGCCGAGGATGACCCGGGGCTCATCGCCAAATACGAGGCGGCGGGCATGCGCTTCAGCGGTATCGCAGTCGACCCCGACCCGGTCGCCCTGCGCGGTCTCGTCGACCTCGTCGAACAGGGAAAGCTCCGGGTCCACGTTCAGGAGACATTCCCTTTCGAGCACGTCGCCGACGCGCACCGACTGCTCGACAGCGGTCACCTCCAAGGCAAGCTCGTCCTTACCCTCTGACCCCGGACCACATGGACCGGGGCGCCGTCCGGGCGGGCTGCCCGGATCGGCCTCACCATCGAAGTCCAGCACTGGATGGCCATGGTCACCTTCCGGGTCCATCAGCACAGGCTTGACCAGCCGCCGCCCGATCTCCCGAAGGAAGCAGCAGAACACATCAGGACATCGGCCCGGTGAGGGGCGAGACGGATCAGCGGCCCGCCATCCCCCTCTGCACACCTCCGCGTCGCCCATTCGGCCAGCTCAGGCGTGAATTCCCTGCCCACCGGAGGAAACCCGGTAGGCGCTCAAACTCAAAGGAGCCCGCGCTCAGGCAGGAAACACACTGTCGAAACGGGCCCTCGTTCCCCTCGCTGACCTGGGGATTCACGGAACTGTGGACAGAGCATTGAATCTCCCCATGCGATGCTCAGGGTGATCTCGGAGTTGCTCGGCTTGATTCCCCAGGCGGATCTGCGCTCACGCACTCGGCCTGATCAAGGCTCGCTGTTGAGAAGGCCCGCACACTGCGGGACCGTCGCCCTCAGTTCCCTCACCAAGGCGCGCACGACGGCGGATCCGGCCAGTTCGGAGGTGGTGACATAGCCGACCTGGCGTGTCGGGCGCCCGAGGCCCAGATCAGTGATCGCGACCGAGTCCGCCGCTCCGACCAGCGAGAGCGCCGGCATGATCGCCATTCCATGACCTCCGCTCACCAAGGAGAGCACCGCTCCGTCATCCTCGGCCTCGACGGTCGCCTTCGGGATCCAGTCCTGTGCCGTCCACCAGTCGCGGGTGTACGAGCCACAGTTTTCGGCCCAGTCGACCAGCGGCAGCGAGCGCGGGGCGGCGTGTCCCGCCGGGTGTACCAGGGCATACGGTTCTTCGAGAAGCCCGCTCGCGATCAGCCCCGGTGGAAGCGGCGCGGAGCCGCCGAGTGTGGCGATGGCTATGTCGGCTTTCCCGTCGGCCACTTCGCCTGCGGTGCCGCGTCCCACCTCGCGTACGATCCGCACCCGGGGCTCGATCCCGTGATGCCGGGCGCGCAGCCGCTGAAGGACGGGCGGCAGCAGGTGGAGAGCCGCGCTTCGGAAGGCCGCGATCCGCAGCGGGCCCTCCGCCACGTCGGACCGGGCCGCACCGCGCGCCTCGGCGTTCAGGATGTCCAGCAGGCGCAGGATGCGGCGGGCGTACACCACGGCCTTGTCTCCGGCGGGAGTGGGACGGGCGCCGGTGCGGCCTCGGTCGAAGAGCACGGCACCGATCTTGCGCTCGCTGCCGCGCACCGAGTGGGAGACCGCGGACTGAGTCACACCGAGTGTCCCGGCCGCGGCCGAGAACCCGCCGGTGTCCGCGACCGCGACCAGGACGCGCAGTTCGTGCGGGGCGAGATCGGTGTCGGTTGTGCGGGCCACGGGACGCTCACCTCAAGGTATGAGAACTGCTCATGGAACGGTCTGTCGCATGAGCCCAACCGGCTGCCCAGGTGGCGTATTCCCGCCCTACGGTCCGGTCATGAACAAGACCGCGCTCACCGTGCACCAGATCGCCCGTCCCCACGGCTTTCCCACTCCCGAGCACTTCGCCTTCGTCGAGTCCCCGCTTCCTGAGCCCGCAGCCGGCAGCGCGCTCGTGGAAAACCTCTACTGGTCCGTCGACCCGTACCACCGCGAGATGATGGACGACGTGCCCGGCGGCTTCGGGCTCGACGCGCCGCTGGAGGGCCGCACCATCGGGCGGGTCATCGCCTCGCGCACGCCTCGGCTGACCGAGGGTGAGATCGTGTTCCACCGGAAGGGCTGGCGCACGCATGCGGCGGTCACGCCCGAGGAGACCCGACAGCTGCCCCGCTTCGAAGGGGTGCCCCTGACCGCGTACTTGAGCATCCTCGGCGGCACCGGCCTGACCGCCTATGTGGGTCTCACCCGGATCGCCCGGCTTCAGGAGGGTGAGGACCTGTTCGTGTCGGCAGCGGCGGGTGGGGTCGGCACGGCGACCGGGCGGTTCGCCAGACTGCTCGGCGCCGGACGTCTCGTGGGCAGCGCGGGCTCGGCGGCGAAGGCCGCCCACCTCACGCGGGAGGTGGGCTATGACGCCGTCTTCGACTACCACGACGGGCCCGCTGCCGACCTGCTCGGCAAGGCCGCGCCAGGCGGCATCGACGTGTTCGTCGACAACGTCGGCGGCGAGCAGCTGGCCGCGGCGGTGGGAGCGCTGCGCGAGTTCGGGCGCATCGTCCGCGTCGGCACGATCAGCCAGTACAACACCCCCGACACGCCGTCGCCGCGCTTCAACCACGCGGACATGGTGGAGAAGAGCCTCCGCATGGAGGGCTTCCTGGTCAGAAACTACCGTGATGTGCAGGAGGAGCTGTACGAGTTCGCGGTGCCGCATCTGCAGAGCGGCCGGCTCGCTCTGGACGAGACGGTGGTCGACGGTTTCGAGCGCATCGTGGACGCGTTCCTGGGAATGCTGCGCGGCGAGAACACCGGCAAAATCATCGTGCGGGACCGTACGGAAGCCCCGTCCGTAAGGTGACACCCAACTCGGTATAGAGGAACGGCCGTCTCCAGGACCCTCGACAACCGACGATGTGGCGGGGTCTTCGCGCCCGCCCCTTCCAGGCCCAGGCGAGCCCATCCCTCCTTGTCGGAACCGGCCGCGAACCGGGCGATCGCCACCAGCGTCGTGGCACCGCCGAGCACGGCGAGAGCGCACAGGGGCAACAGGGCACCAACCCGGTAGCGGAGGTCTTGGCGGTGCTACGGACCGGACAGCACGTCCAGCATCTTGCCCAAGCCCGGCAGTTGCTCAGTTACGGCGGCATAGAAGCGGTCACGGTGACCGGCGATGCCTCGACCGTGGAAACCGACATGCGGAAGCAGCCCCTGCCTGATCGATCGACGGTTTCGGACACCTTGATCATCAGGAGGGCGTCACGCATCCCGGACCCGCACCACCTCACTAATTGGCCCTGACAAAGCCTTTGGACGTGCCGGTGCGTGATCAGGCAGACGGCGAGGCCGAGGAACGCCTCGTGGATGTCGTCGCGTCGGGTAGTCCCGCACGCTCTCACCGTCGGGCAAGCCGTGCCACACGGTCCTGCAGCCAACCAATGGCCGAGACGATCCCATCTTCCCGCCCCATCACTGGGCGCGCCTGCCGAGCAGGGAGAAGGGCACGTGGATCCAGGGCGACGGTTGAGCTCGTGGGCGATGGCGTTCGGGACGGCCTGGCTGAACGTGCGGAGGTCCGCGCCCTTGGGCAGGTACTGCCGAAGCAGCCGGTTGGTGTTCTCGTTGGTGCCGCGCTGCCACGGGATGTGCCGATCATGTCCGGCGACGACCTTGCGTGACCGCCGGCACCGTCCGTCTGCCCATCGCCAGCTGCGCAACGCGTGGCCAGTCGGCTCCGGCCTCGCCCGCCTGCAGTCTGCCGGCGTGACGGCGTGGCACGCGGATCCGGAGTGCCCCGGGCGCGCTGCGGCACACCACGGGCGAGGGCAGGACGACGTGCTCTCCGTCGATGCCGGCCGGGAGGACGTCCGTGTCGGCTTCGACGACGACTTCCCGGGCGTTCAGCCGGATGAGGCCCCCGGAGCGCGGACCGCGCACCATGCGCGCGGCCTGCGCGGTGGTGTCGACCCGTACGCACACAACTCCCAGGAGTCCCGAGTCCAGCCGCTCCCTGCGCCCCGGACGGGCCGCGTCGACGGCACGTCCGTAGGGATTGTTGCTGACCAGCAGCGCCTGGAGGCCGTCGACGCGCGTCCGGTCCGTCCGCGCCCGCAGCCGGGGCGCGTCCTCGCCGGTGAGGAGGCGGGGGAGTGTCCGCAGGACCGTGTGCGCTTTGGCTTCCCGGTACGCGGGATCGGTGACGACGGCCGCGTACGTTCCGAACGAGGCGTTGTTGTACGCGGGCGATGCCACTCCGGACGGCATGCAACACCTGCTGTACCGCGCGTAAGGGGACGCCGACGCGATCCGCGACGACACACGCGCCTACGCGATCGAGAACCTCGCCGACGACCAGGCGGTACTCGTGGTCGACGAGACGGGCCACCTGAAGAAGGGCACGGCGACCGTCGGCGTCCAGGGCCAGTACACCGGCACGGCCGGCCGCATCGAGAACGCCCAGGCCGCCGTCTCTCTCGTCTACTCCGCCGCCCGCGGACACGCCGCCATCGACCGAGCCCTGTACGTGCCACGCTCGTGGACCGAGGACCCGGACCGCTGCCGGAGCGCGGGCATCCCGGACGATCTGGCCTTCGCCTCCCAGCCCCAACTCGCCGCCCGCATGGTTGAGCGGGCCCCGGACGCGGGAACTCCGCTCGCGTGCCCATGCCGCAGAAGGCGGTCCGGGCCGAGCTCGCCCTTCCGTGAAGCCCCCCGCCGGGCGAGTCACGGTCACCACCCCGACGTGACGCCCTTCACCACCCGCGCGAAGGCAAGGGCGGTCGGGGAGACATGGGAGCGGTGCCAGATCAGCCCCAGCTCGGAGGGGGGCAGCCCGTCGACGGGGACGAAGGCGATGGAGCTGCGCCGCCCGTGGTAGTCGGCCGTGGACCGGCACAGCAGCATCGCGCCGCGGTCCGCCGCCGTCAGACTCAGCCCCTCCTGAAGGGTGTTGACCAGCGGACCCGCGGGGATCGGCCGCAGCTTTGGGGTGTGGTCCGGGGCCTGTGCCAGGCGCCAGTACGCGGGCGCGGGACCGGGCGACCCGCCCGCGCCCACGCCGATGAGCCGGCAGTCGGCCAGCTCCTCCGCCGACACCGACTCCCGGGCCGCGAACGGGTGCCGGACGGAGACGGCGAGGGTCTGCGGCTGCCGGGAGAAGACCGGCCCGAGCACCAGGTCCTCCTCCCGTACCGGCAGGAGCACTACCGCGCAGTCCACCTCCTGGCGGCACACCGGCCCGAACGGGTCCGACAGCAAGATCTCCGTCAGCTCCAGGCCGTACCCCGGGCACTCCTCCTCGAACAGGGCTATCGCCTGGGCGAGGTAGTCGTCGACGGTGCCCTGGAAGCCGATCCGCAGCACCCCGCCCACCTCCGCCCGGGCGGCGGCCCGCGCCTCGTCCAGCGTGGCGCGCAGTCCGTCGTACGCGGGCCGCAGGCTGCCGACGAAGGACTCCCCGAGCGGGGTCAGGCGTACCCGGCGGCTGGTGCGCTCGACCAGCGGGGCGCCGATCCGCCCCTCCAGGGCGCGCAGCAGCTGGCTCACCCTGCTCTGGGAGACGTACAGTCGCTCGCCCGCCCGGCCGAAGTGCAGCTCTTCGGCGAGGACGAGGAACGCCTCCAACTCGCGGATCTCGATACCGCCCACGGAATCCCGGCCTCCTCCACCCGATCGAGTAATCCCACTCATCGAAGGATGAGGGATTGGCCGTTGTTCCCGAACGGCCCTGCGGGTTGGCTGGTTGTATGGCACAGACAGAGGAAATCGCAGGCAAGGCGCCCGGAGAGGGACAGTCCGCACGACGCGGGGGCTGGCCCGCGGTCGCCGCCGTCGCCGGGGCGACGTTCACGGTGGTCACCTCCGAGATGCTGCCGGTGGGGCTGCTCACCCCCATCGGCGACGCGCTCCATGTGAGCGAGGGGACCGCCGGGCTCACCCTCACCATCACGGGTCTGGTCGGCGCGGTCTCCGCGCCGCTGCTGACGCCGCTCCTCGGCCGGCTGGACCGCCGGGTGCTGTTGTGCTGCCTGATGGCGGTGCTCGCGCTGGGCAATCTGCTCGCGGCGTGGGCCCCCAGCTTCGGGGTGATGGTGGTCGCCCGCATCCTCGTCGGTATCGGCATGGGCGTGGTCTGGGCGGTCGCCGCCGCTCTCGCCGTACGGCTCGTGTCCGGCACCGCCGTCGGCCCGGCCACCTCACTCATCTTCAGCGGGATCGCGGTGGCCTCGGTGCTGGGCGTCCCGGCCGGTACGTACATTGGTGAACTGGCCGACTGGAGAACGGCGTTCGTCGTCGTCGCCGCCCTCGCCGTGGTGGTCCTGATCGCGCTCGCGGCCCTGCTGCCGCCACTGCCGGCCGAGCAGGACATCCGGCTCGGCGGCGTGCTGAAGCTGTTCGGCAACCTGCAGCTGGCGACCGGGCTGGCCGTGGTGGCGTTCCTGGTCACCGGGCACTTCGCCGCCTACACGTACGTACGGCCCGCGCTGGAGGAGATCTCCGGGGTCAGCCCCACGATGATCGGCACGCTGCTCCTCGTCTACGGCGTCGCCGGCGTCCTCGGGAACTTCGCGGCCGGCGCCGGGGCGGGCCGCTCCCCGCGCGGCACGCTCCTGGTGATCGCCCTTGTCCTGGCGGCCACGGTGGGGCTGCTGCCTCTGCTCGGCGGCTCGGTGCTGACGGCCGGTGTGCTGCTCGCGGTGTGGGGCGTCTCGTACGGCGGCGTGTCGGTGAGCACCCAGACCTGGCTGCTGGCCGCCGCGCCGCAGGCCCGAGAGGCGGCGTCCTCGCTCTTCGTGGGTGTCTTCAACGGGGCGATCGCGCTGGGGGCCCTGGTCGGCGGTCTCGCTGCGGACGGCGCCGGGATCGAGGCCGTGATGTGGCTGGGCGGCGGCCTGGCGCTCGCCGCCCTGTTGGTGGCAGCCCTGGGGCGTGCCCCGGAGAGCGGTCGGCTCGGTTAGACCGCCGGGCCGGCACCGGGTGCCGAGCCTTGTAGTCCCCGGCCTCGAACTTGGGCGGCCGGCCCACCGCGAGAGCCGAGCCTCTGGCGGTTGAGGGTCTGGTCGGCCTTGTCCGGGATGGTGCAGTGGATGCCGCGTCGGCGCAGGCAGGCGCGGTTCTTGCGGGAGGCGTACGCCTTTTCGGCACGGACCCGGTTGGGCCTGGTGCGCGGGCGGCCGGACCCCAGGCGGGCGACGCGGACCCTCTTCTGTCATGAGGACGGCTGGCACGTCTTCGACGACGGGAAGCACGTCAGCCTCGGCAAGCTCAAGGGCAACAAGGGTGACCAGAACTACCCGCTGCCGGCCGACGTCGACCCGGCGGCCTTCGACAGCGTCACCGTCTGGTAAGACGGCGCGTCGTCGCGGGCACGTTCTCGACCCAGTCGTCCAGTTGGTCCGCGCCGCCTAGGTGGACGATCAGCGGATGGGTGGGCGGACGTCCCTTGACCTGGAAGATGCGCGAGACGGTGGTGGGGTCCTCGGCGTTGGCGCCCAGACCGTTAGACGGTTTCGGTCGGGAGGGCCACCAGACCGCCGGCGCGCAGCACACCGGCCGCCTTCTCGATGTCACTGGTTCTTACTGTCACTCTCGCAATCTTCCCACTATTCCACTCGCCCACAGTCTCGCCCGCCGCGGCCGCCGACGGCGACGACAGCGCCGCCGCCCACATGCTCACCTGGGCGCAGACCGCCACCGAGCAGCCCGGCCCGCCCACAACGGTCGTGGGCCAGCCATCCGGCCGATGGGCCCACGAATCCGGCCTGATCCACACCAAGCGTCAGCAGGACTCGTCGTTCTTCAGAGAGTAGATCGCGACGCGGAGGACGTCCGTGGTGCCGGGTGCCGGGTCCTAGTGGCATACTTTCCAGCCGCTGTTCAGGATGATCACGCGGCCCTCGGGCGACGCGTCCTCCTCGTTGACCATGAAGCCCCGCCCGTGCAGCACGCCCATCGCGTCGCGGTGGTTCATGCGGCGGGGGCCGGCGGACCCCCAGGTGGGCACGCCGGCCACCGGAACACCGCCACGTCGGCGGGAGGACCGGAGCGCGTGCCGCGCCTTCCTCGGAGCGGGCGGAACACCCCCGCGCCCGCGGGGATGGTGGCCTTGAAGCACAGCGATCTGTAGATGTCCCGCTCCGTCGTCCGGGGGTTGACCCGGCCGACGGCCGCGTACAGCCCTCTCGCCGCCGAGCGGCCACCGGACGGAGAAGGTGCTCGTCGACGGCTGCGTGGTGAGCGACTACTTCCCGACCTGACCGAGGGAGCCCTGACCGGGGTTGTGCGGTTCGGCGAAGGGGACGAAGCGGGCGGGCGGATGGTCGATGGGCAGGTCGGGGCGCCAGGCGGTGAGGATCTGGGCGCTGCACTCGAACAGGCCCGACGGCAGGGCGTCCAGCGGCCACCACCTCCAGTCACCGACCCGCTCGCCCGGCTGGTCGGCGGGCTCGCCGCGCCACCGCGTGACGAGTGCGCCGAACGTGATCCGGACGACGTCGCCGACCTGGTCCAGGAGCATGCCCAGCAGGCGCACGTCGGCCGGGTCCGCGTGCAGGCCGGTCTCCTCGGCCAGTTCGCGCACGACCGTCTCCTCCAGCGACTCGCCCGGCTCCACCGTGCCGCCGGGCAGTTCGACGGTCCCCCGCCGGTGGCGGCCGAGCAGCAGACCGCGCGGTCCGGCCAGCACCGTGCCGACCCCGGCCGCCGCGTGTGCGAGGGGCGGCTGGGCCGTACGGGGACGAGAGGTGATCCGGACCGGCCTGCGGACCTGGAAGAGCCGGTAGGAGGCCTGGTTGCCCTCCTCGGGCGCGTCCAGCACGGTGACCTCCTCGACGCGCAGCCCGTGCTGCGCGAGCAGGTCCGTCCACAGCTTTGTGGTGAGCACCCACATGCGCCCGGTCAGTTCGCCCCCGCCGGCCAGGCGCAGGATCTCCGGGCGGGACTTCACCTCCGAAGACGGGCCGTTGCCGGACGAGTTGGTGTGCAGCACGGTGAAGTACAGCCGTCCGCCGGGTCTGAGGGCCGCCGCCAGGGCGGGCAGCAGTCGGTGCGGGTCGACGAAGTGGACGGCGGACAGGGAGTAGATCACGTCGTACGGCGCCGAAGTGCGCAGGTGCCGGACGGCGTCGGCCTGGATCAACCGCAGTCCCGGCAGGTCGCCGTACCGCGCCCGTGCGCGCTCGATCTGAGTCGGTGAAAGGTCGACGGCGTCCACGTCAGCGTGATGGGTACGGGCGAGGTGGGCGGCGTGCCGGCCCGGGCCGCAGCCCAGGTCGAGCACGCGCAGGCCCGTCAGATCGCCGAGGACAGCGTCACCCGGCCCCGTCCCCGCCGGGCCCCAGGCGATCTCGTCCACCTCGGGCAGGGGAGTGGCCCGCTTGAGGTGGTGCGCCCCGTAGGCGTGCCACATTGCGGCGTTGACTTGCTCGGCATCGGCGGTACCGGGTGCGTGGGGTGCCGTCATCGGGTTCCCTCCTTGTGGTCGTCGCCGAGCCGCCTCGTCACATTGTCCCGCTCATCGCTGGGCGCTGTCCCGTTCTCCGGCTCGCTGCCGAGCACCGATCCATCCCTCCTCCGGCTGCCGGCAAGCTCGTAGACCTGTATGGAGTCCAACGACACGGATGGGACCAGCAGCGGGACGGCCGAAAACCTTGAACCAGGCCCGCACGGTGCCCACCAAACGCTGCAGGTCCTCCTCAGAGGATGCTGCCTCCTCGTACACGATGCGGTAGGTCAGCCGAGTGTCGAAGCTCGCCGTCTGACGGTCAGCGGGCCCGAATGGCTGTCCACCGTGACGTCGGGGTGCGGCGGCAGCCGGCGGTCGGGTAGGACGCCCCGAAGTCCGAAGCCTCGCCCTCGTCAATCGGATCACCCTCGCCTCGGCGGGGAGGACAGGGCGTGGCCATCATGCCCGTGTCCGTGGTCGGAACATCCCCGTGTCCACGGGGTGTTCCGCAGGCGTCGCGGTACTCACCACTCGATGGGAAAGGACCCAACGACCGTGGCTCGTGCCATCACTCTGATCCGCTCCGATTCCCTGTCCGGCCACCAGTCGCTGCGGGATGAAGTGGACGCGGCGACCGGTGTGGTCGTCGTCGCCGGAAATACCCGGAGGGATACGCGAATTGATCCGGCCCGCCGGGCCTGTCGTCGGCTGTCGTCCGGTGCGACTCAGCCCAGGTAGAACTGCTTGCGGGCGGCCACGAACGATTCGACCGATCGGGCAGGTACGCCCGTGACGCTCTGAACGTCGCCGGTCGCGCGGTCGTAGCGATTCTCACGGTGCAGTCGGGCCATGGTGGCGATGTGCTCTTCGGTGTGCGGCGGCAGGCCCACGCCGGCGAGGACTTCGGTCCGCCACTGCTCCAGCGGAACATCCACATAGGACACCGGGGCGCCCAACGCCCGTGAGAACTCCTCGGCCATCTCCGTCATGCTCACCGAGCGCGGGCCCGTGAGCTCGTAGACCTGTCCGATGTGCCGCGCCGGGTCGCCCAGCACGGTGGCGACCACTCGGGCGACGTCCTCCACGGCGACCGGCGACGTGCGCCCGGTGCCGAACGGCAGCGCGATCGTGCCGCTCTCCCGGATCGAGCGCGCCGCCAGCACGGTGAACAGGGGGTTGTCCAGGAAGGACGTCGGCCTGATGTGCACCACCGGCAGGCCCGACCAGTTCATTACCTGCTCCGCCAGCCAGTGCAGGCGCTGCTGATGCGACTCCGCGGTACTGGTAGCGGTCATCTGCGACACCGTCATCTGAGACATGCTCACCAGGGCGTCCAGACCTCCCTGCTCGCGCGCGACCGCGGCCACCACGGTCGCGGCCAGCAGATGGTCCGGCGACACGGGCATGGCGAAGTACATCCTGTCGACACTCTCCAGCGCGGCCGCGACGCTCTCGGGCCGGGTCAGATCGCCGAGGACCACCTCCGCGCCCAGTCCGCGCAGCTCGGCTGCACGATCGTCGTCGCGGCGGACCATCGCACGCACGGGCACACCCCGGGCGCGCAGTTGCTCCAGGACCGCGCGGCCCACACCACCGGCGTTGCCCAGGAGAACGAGGTTGCCGGCACTCATCGATCGCATCCTTAGCCGAGTGGGAGCGTGATCACCTGCACGCCCACGCCGAGGAGTTCCTGCCACCAGCCTAGAAGGACCAGTAGCCCCTAGCATCACATAGGAGGGCAAAGCTGGTCACGGCCAGCGCACCGCCTACCGGCCACCGGAGTCACCATGTCCTACGACAATCTGGTCATCGTTCTCGCGGTGGGCGCCGGCGTCCCGTTCCTCCTGGCCATGGTGCCCCGAGTCCCCCTCCCGGGCCCGGTCCTCGAGATCGTGGCCGGCGTGATCATCGGTCCGGCGGTGCTGAATCTGGTGCAGCCGGACGCCACCGTCCAGGCGTTGTCGATCATCGGGCTGAGCTTCCTGCTGTTCCTTGCCGGACTCGAGATCGATTTCCAGCAACTGCACGGCCCACGGGCGCGGCTCGTCGCCCTCGGTCTGGCGGGCACGATCGTGCTGGCCGGGATCGTCGGCTGGGTACTGGACCTGGCCGGGCTGGTCGAGAGTCCACTGCTGATCGGAACCGCGCTGGTGGCGACGTCCTTGGGGCTTCTGGTCCCGATCCTGAAGGACGCCGACGCCACCGACCGGCCGGTCGGCCAACTGATCATCGGCGGGGCCTCTGCCGGTGAGATCAGCGCTGTGCTGCTGTTGTCGTTGTTCTTCTCCGAACACGCTTCGGGCCCGGGATCCAGGCTGCTTCTGCTGCTCGGCCTGGCTTGCCTGACGGCGCTCATCGCGGCGACCTCGATACGTGCAGGGCGCTCGATGTGGCTGTCCCGGGCCGTAGTGAATCTGGCGGACACCAGCGCCCAGGTCCGAATTCGCCTGACCATGCTTCTGATCGTCGGCCTGTCCGCGGTCGCCATGCATCTAGGATTCGAGGCCATTCTGGGTGCCTTCATCGCTGGGGCCGTACTGCGGCTGGTCGACCCCGACGCCGAACGGGCCCATCCGCAGTTCCACGTGAAACTGGAGGGCCTGGGATATGGATTCCTCGTTCCGGTCTTCTTCGTGACCAGTGGAATCCAGTTCGACCTCGGCGCACTGTTCGCGGACGCCGCGACGGTGCTGCGGGTACCGATGTTCCTTGCCGGGCTGCTCCTCGTTCGTGGACTGCCCGCATTGGCCTACCGCAACGCGGGTCTCTCGCCGGCAGAGATCGTGGCCAGTGGACTCCTGCAGGCCACTTCCCTCCCCGTGATCGTGGCGGCGACGACGATCGGCTTGAAGCTGGACGCGATCCGACCGGCCAACGCGGCCGCCTTGGTGGCGGCGGGCCTCTTGTCCGTGATCGTGTTCCCCTTGCTTGCGCTGCCCTTGCTGGCCCGTACACGGACATCCGCGAAATCGGCGGCGGAGGGCAATCCGGACTGATTTTCAGAACAACATCGACTGGTTCGGCTCAAGATGCTGCCGCGCGATGTCCTGGAGACTCGAGATGCTGTGCCGCGCGATGTCCTGGAGAATGGAAATCGCATGGTGCCAAGAATGGGGGCGCGGTATGCCCATCGTTTCACGCGGCTTCCACGGCCGAGCACGGGATGCACGGCACAGACTGCCTCCCGGGCAGTACGAGACCGCAGACTTCCCCGTTCTCTCGGCAGGGCCCACCCCCGCGGTGGACCTCGACCAGTGGGAGTTCACCGTCCGCACCGAGACCGGCGCACGGCACATCTGGGACTGGGCGGAGTTCATGGCGTTGCCCAGCCAGACGAAGACCGTCGACCTGCACTGTGTCACCAAGTGGTCGAAGTTCGAGACGGAGTGGCAGGGAGTCTCCTTGGACGTCCTTCTGGAGGACGTGGAGACCAGTGCCGAGTACGCGCTCGTCCACTCCTACGGCGACTACACCACCAACGTTCCACTGGAGGATCTCCTCGACGGGCAGGCATGGATCGCCTACCGATACGACGGCGAGGAACTCCCGCCAGAGCACGGCGGCCCCGCGAGGCTGCTGATTCCGCACCTCTACTTCTGGAAGTCCGCCAAGTGGGTGCGCGGCATCCAGTTGCTCGACGTGGAAGAGCGGGGCTTCTGGGAGAACATCGGCTACCACGACTATGGGGACCCATGGCGCGAGCAGCGGTATCAAGGCGACTAGGCGACCGACTGCGCTGGACGGCTGCCCGCTTGACCGATCGGCGCGTCGAGTCCGCAACCGCGCGCACCCTCGTCTTCGAGGTGCCCGGCTGGCCGGGACACCTGGCGGGACAACACGTCGATGTGCGGCTCACGGCGGAGGACGGCTACAGCACGCAGCGCAGTTACTCACTGGCGTCGGCACCCGACGGCGAGAGCGTCGAACTGACCGTTCAGCGCGTGGATGACGGCGAGGTCTCCCCGTACCTGACGGACGAACTCGCCGTGGGCGACGTGGTGGAGCTGCGCGGACCGGTCGGCGGATGGTTCGTGTGGCGTCCCGAGCAGAAGGAGCCGATTCTGCTCGTGGCCGGCGGCTCGGGCCTGGTGCCACTCATGGCGATGATCCGCATGCGCCGAGCGATCGGCAATCGCACGCCCTTCCGGTTGGTGTACTCCGTGCGCAGCCCTGAGTACCAGCTCTTCGTATCGGAGTTGAGGCGAGACGACCCGGGCCTCGACAAGACGTACCTCTATTCCCGCTCCACCCCACCGCAGTGGCCGCGGCCCCCCGGGCGGTTCACCGCTTCCGACCTGTCAGGTGCCGGATGGCCACCGGACTTCGAACCCACTTGCTATGTCTGTGGTTCCACCGGCTTCGTCGAAAGGGCCGCCGGACTGCTGGTGGCCCTCGGCCACCACCCCGGCCGTATCCGAACCGAGCGTTTCGGACCCAGCAGATGAAGCAAGGCAGGTGTCTGCGGTGGTGAGGACTCTTCGAGTGCGTCGGCCCAACGGAAGGTGAGTTCCATGACCCTGACGCCTGACTTCCTCGACGGCAACGCCGCCGCGGGGGATCTCGAGTTCCTCTTCGGAACCGACATGACCATGGCTTCCGGACGATGCCGTGGGTGCGGCGAGCAGATGATGCTGGCCCAGACGCACGCGTACCTCGGTGGTCCCGGGATGGTATTGCGCTGTCCCGGCTGCGAGGGCGTCCTGCTGCGGCTGGTCCAATCCCCCACCCAGGTGTGGCTCGACGCCGGCGGACTGGATTACGTCACGATGCCCGCACCGGCCTGACGTACGTCTGCACGACCGGACGGGAGGCCTCATGGCAGACAAGGAAGAGCTCCTGCAACGTCTCGCCTCGCGAGTACGCACCCCCGACGTCACCGATGCCATGGGGCGCATACACCGCCACCGGTGTCACATCGACGACCTGGTGACCCCGACCCCGGGCCGCGTCCTCCTCGGCCCCGCGATAACGCTGTCGTTCCTTCCCTCCTGCGAGAAGGCACTCCCACCCGAGCAATACAACTTCTCCCGGCTGTTCCACGACGCCATCGAGAACGGCGCGCGGGGGCGGGTGCTGGTCCTGGCCGGCAACGGGCACCCCGGGGTGTCGCTCGGAGGCGGAACAAAGCTCTCGCTGGTGGCGGCACACAGCCTCGCGGGCGTTCTGGCCGACGGGCGTCTGCGGGACTTCCCCGAGATCGCGAACTACGGCTTCGCCGCCTACTGCTCGGGGCAGACGGCCAAGTGGGGCGGCGATACCGTGACACCCTACGAGGCCAACCGGCCGGTCGTCGTGTCCGGCGTGACCGTCCGCCCAGGTGACTACGTGTTCGCTGACGCATCCGGCGCGGCCGTCATCCCCGCCGCACAGGTCATCAGCGTGTTCGAAGAAGCCGGCCGTATCGCGCAGAACGAGGCAGCGTTCGTCGACAGGGTCCGTGACGAGACCCGCGCCGCCGAGTAGCCGGATCGAGGCGCCCTGCGGCCGACGGGCGCGCTGCCCGCACTCCTCGGCGATGTCATGACGGGCCCGGCTGCTGCCGGTCCCGGTGGGCCTCCAACAGCCTCAGCCACACCTCGCTGATCGTCGGGAAGGCCGGTACGGCGTGCCAGAGCCTCTCCAGCGGTACTTCGCTCACGACCGCGACGGTGGCCGAGTACAGCAGTTCCCCGACGCCGGGGCCGACGAATGTCACACCCGCCACGGTGCCGCGGTCCATGTCGACCAGGAGACGGGCCCGGCCGCGGTAGCCGTCGGCGTACTGGTGAGCACCCGCGACGCCTGCGATGTCGTAGTCCACCACCTCGACCCGGCGCCCGGCCCGCTCCGCCTCACGCGTGGTCAGACCGACGGCCGCGACCTCCGGGTCGGTGAAGACGACCTGCGGCACGGCCGCGATGTCGGCGGTCGCGGCGTGCGCACCCCACCGTGTCTCGTCGGCCTGCTCTCCCCTGGCCCGGGCCCCGATGGCGGCACCGGCGATGCGGGCCTGGTACTTCCCCTGGTGGGTCAACAGGACCCGGTGGTTGACATCGCCCACCGCGTAGAGCCAGCCGTCGGCGACGGCGGTCACGCGGCAGGTGTCGTCCGCGGTCAGCCAGTCGCCCGGCGTGAGTCCGACGGTCTCCAGGCCGAGGTCGGCAGTACGGGGGTCCCGGCCGGTCGCGAAGAGGATCTCGTCCGCGGCCAGTTCCCCGCCGTCTGCCAGCGCGATCCGCACTTCGCCGTCCTCGCGTGCCAGGGACGCCACGGAGGCCCCGAGCCGGACGTCGACGCCCGCCTCGCGCAGACCGTCCGCGACCATGTGGCCTGCGAACGGCTCCATCCTCGCCAGCAGTCCGGCGTCGCCGCGGACCAGCACGGTCACCTGGGAACCGAGCGCCTGCCAGGCGGTGGCCATCTCAACGGCCACCACACCGCCGCCGACCACAGCCAGTCGGCCCGGTACCCGACCGGCGCTGGTGGCCTCACGGCTGGTCCAGGGACGTACCGAGTCGAGCCCCGGTATCTCGGGCACTGCCGCGGCGGTCCCCGTGCACACGGCGACGGCGTGTCGTGCGGTCAGCAGCACCGTGTCACCGTCCGGGGTCTGCACCGCCACCTGCCGGGGACCGTCGAGCCGTGCGTGGCCGCGGATCAGATCGACGGAGACCGAATCCAGCCAGCCGACCTGGCTGTCGTCCTTCCAGTGGAAGACGATCTCGTCGCGGTGGGCGAGGACCGCCGCGACGTCCAGTGGCCCGCCCACCGCCTGACGCAGCCCGGGCACGCGTCGCGCGTCGGCCCGGGCCAGCACCGGCCGCAGCAGTGCCTTGCTGGGCTCGCAGGCCCAGTAGGAACACTCGCCGCCCAGCAGTTCGCGCTCCACGATGACGGTGCTGAGCCCGGCGGCACGGGTGCGTTCGGCCACGTTCTCGCCGGTCGGGCCTGCGCCGAGGACGATTACGTCGTAGGTGCGCCGGTCCTCGTTCGTCCTTGGTCGGTTCATCGCTGTTCCTGTGCCTCGATGCGTGTTCCGGACTTCGGCGGGAGCGGCGTCCGGTGTCTGAGGTGGTGTCAGCGGCCGGGGGCCCGCTGCCTGACCTCCTGGAGCACCCAGCCGTTGCCGTCCGGGTCGCTGAAGGTGGCGTAGGAGCCGTAGGAGTCGCGATCGGGGTGCGGGCCGGCCACCCGCTCCTGGCCGGGGCCGTCGTGGACGATCCGTCCGGCGTCGTGGCCGTGGTGGAAGATTCCTCCTGCGTCGTGGAAGACCTCGCTCACCTCGATGCCGCGGCCGACGAGATCCGCGCGGGCCTCCTCGATGTCGGAGACGATGAGGTACAGGCCCTGGACGGAGCCCGGCGCCAGGTGCGTGAGCCCTTTGCCGAAGATGATCGAGCACTCCGAGCCGGGCGGCGTGAAATGCACCGCACGCCAGTCCTCACTGGCGGCGGCATCGAGGTCCAGGCGGAATCCCGCGGCCTCGTAGAAGGCCTTGGCCCGATCGACGTCGGAGACGGGCAGCACGATGAGTTCGAGCTTCAGATCCATGTCAGGTCCGTCTTTCTTCTTCTCGGCAACGGTGCGCCTGGGTACTGGGCGTCACCGGTTCGACAAGTGGTCACGGCCGGAGGGGCCCTCTTGTCACCAGGGCGCGGCGGAGAAGGTCCGACCACGCGCCACGGGCCCGGGGAACGAGGCACACACGATGTGCGACTGCGCAGCGACGCTCCGGTCCGTTCTCGAGCTCGGCGAGGCCACATCGTTCCGTGGCAGGCTGCGCGGCGCTCACGCGACCTGGACGACGGTCTTGCCGACTGTTCCCTTCTTCGCGCGGAACGCCTCCGGGGCACGGTCCAGGGGATGGACGGCACCCACCAACGGGCGCAGCCGGCCCTCTCGGTGCCTGCTGATGATCTCCAGGAGTTGATCGCGGTTGGGTTCGACGATGAAGTACATGGCCCGGCCGTCCTCGGGACGCACGGTGGGGGGCTGGGCGATGGTCACCAGGGTGCCGCCGGGCCTGAGCACGGCGGCAGAGCGGTCGAGCACCGCCCCGCCGATGGCGTCGAAGACGAGGTCGACTCGGCCCACCGCCTCCTCCCACGCCGGTTGTCCGAGGTCGATGAAGACCTCTGCACCCAGCTCCAGCACCCGGTCCCGGCTCCCCTCGCGCCCCGTCCCGAGCACGCGCGCCCCGGCGTCGCGGGCAAGCTGCGTCGCGGCCATGCCCACACCGCCGCCCGCTCCGTGCACCAGCACGCTCTGCCCTGCCTCCAACCTTCCGTGTACGAAGAGACCCTGCCAGGCGGTGAGGCCCGGCATCGGCAGAGCCGCCGCCTGCACGTGGTCGATTCCCGCGGGCAGTGGCGCCAGATTGCGGGCCTCCACCGCCGTGTATTCCGCGAGAGTGCCGTCCCGGTTCCAGTCGGTCAGA
Source organism: Streptomyces griseicoloratus (assembly GCF_014534645.1). Taxonomy (GTDB): domain Bacteria; phylum Actinomycetota; class Actinomycetes; order Streptomycetales; family Streptomycetaceae; genus Streptomyces; species Streptomyces griseicoloratus. The sequence goes on along the minus strand of NZ_JACVQF010000187.1, from coordinate 82,094 downwards.
CCGACGACGCGCTGGCCGACCGAAAGCCCGGTCGTGCCGACCGCGACCTCCGCCACCTCGCCCGACAGCTCGTGTCCCGGAATGACGGGCGCTCGGTCCCTGCCGGCCCGGTCGACCCACGTGGCCGGCCAGGCCAGCTCATCCGGGGTGAAACAGGCCGCACGCACCCGTACGACGACGTCGCCCTCCCCCGCGTACGGGTACGGTGCCTCCTCCACAACCAGGCTGTCCACGGCCGCATCACGATCGTGGGTTCGTACGGCCCTCATCGCCCCTCCTTCCGGCAGCGAGCGAGTGCCCCTACCGTTCCAGGATGAGGGCGTGGCGCCCTCGGGGCGATCCGGGACGACGCACCTCCGATCCGGCCGTCCCGAAGCCGTCGGGACTCACATCCGTCACGTCCTCGACGGGAGGCCGCCGGGCCGCGCCCGGCAAGGGCTACGGCTGCGCGCGGCGGTCCAGACCCCGGGGCACGCCGACAGCGCCGATCCATCCCCGCATCCCCTCGGGCCACAGCCCCAGCTGAGCCCAGGCCTTCGCCAGGGGACGCAGCTGGGCCGTGGCCTGGCGGCTGAGCATGGTGAAGCACAGGACTCCAGCGAACGCCGGCCCTCGCGACGGCGGTCCTCACGGCCCGCGCGCGACCGCGGCACGGCGGAGCGGGCGGCGCGCCGCCGTACGGCGGCCAGGTTCAGACCTTCGTGGGCGGCGATGGCCTCGGCGGTGTCGGTCGGGCTGTCTGCCAGCCTGGGGCTGAGGTAGGCGTAGACGGCCTGCAGCTCGTGCTCCCGGCCCCTTCAGAGCGGGCGGGGCATCCCGGACTGCGGGTCATGCAGTTCGCGGGGCACACCCCGCATATGAGCGGGCAGCGTAGTCAATTAACGCGCCACAGGAGCCAGATCACCTGAAACTCCAGGTCAGCGGCGAGCGCTGGCGAATAGACTCCTACGGGTGAGACGGCGAACCCAACAGGCGGCCGCTGGCACCGTCACACGACATCCGTCGTGGGTGCACTCTGACCGGTGCAGCGCCAAAAACCGCTCGCCGCGCCCCTGGAGACCGCCGACCCGCCAGCGGACATGTCCGCCGCCATGGAGAAACTCCTTAGCGGGAACGGGCGGCGCCGACGGGGAGTGGTCCCGGTCTATGCCGACGAGTGGATCGTCTCCATAACCGATGTCACACCGCTGGCCCGCATGAGCCACGCCCATGTGCGAGACGGAGAGCTGGACGTCGCCCGGCGACTCCTGCCGCGTGAACGTCCCTGCCCCGTGAGTGGCGAGGCTCTTGCCCATCTACACCGGTAGGTCAGCACCACCAATTGAGATGACCTCTTAAACGTGATCAAGGAAGAGGGGATCAGGCCAGGGGGATGTACCCCCTCGGGCCTTCCCGGAGGGGCAGCCCCGGGCAGCTGTCGGTCAGCCCAGTCCGAGACGTTCGTACGAGGACCGCGTGACAGCCCGCGCACTCTTGGATCCGCCCCGAGGCACCGCGCAGATGGGCCCCGACCACCGGCGGCCGACCGCTCTACCATGGGACTCTTGGCCCTGCGGCGATGTTGCGGCAATTCGGCCGCAGCTGCGAAGGCGAGGGCGCCGCCGAGAACGGCGGGGATCGATAACCTACGCCGTATGGAGCTGGTTCTGACGGTGGACGAGGTGGTCGGCGGCGAAGCGGAGACCCTGCTCCGCTGGTTGCACGAGGAGCGAGACCTTTACGGACAGGCACGCGTGTCTCTTGGCGGAGCCCAGCCCCCGCCTCCCGGCGGCATGGGCGGCTCCGCCCTGGAGATCGTGAACGTCGTGTTGTCCAACTCGATCGCTCTGGGCAGCCTGGTTACCACCTTGGTGGCGTGGCGCTCCAGTCGGCCCTCACCACCGCCGGCCGTACGCATCGAGGTGAACGGTGTGCCCGTCATGGTGAACAGCGATGACCCCGAGGTCATCCGTTCGCTCATCGAGACGCTCCGCGACGCGGACTCGGGCTCGTCCCAGGGCCCGGACTCGTCGCAGGACGCGGGCAGCGACCCGTCGTCCGGTACCTGACGTGGCCGAGGCGCTCTCCGAAGCCGACACCTCGAACGTTGTCCTCATCGGCTGCCGTCGCTTCACCGCACTGGAAGACCTCCCCGCCGTACGGGACAACTTGATACGACTGCGCGAGGTGCTGACCGACGTGGGCGTGTGGGGGGTCCCGGGCGACAGGGTCGAGGTGCTGGACCAGCCGTCGAGCGAGGGGCAGGTCGTGGCCGCGGTGAAGCGGGCCGCGGCCGAAGCCAGCGACACACTCGTCGTGTACTACGCGGGGCACGGGCTGCTCGACCCGGAAGACAGCAACGACCTGTATCTGGCCCTGCCCGAGTCACGCAAGGACGACCACCACATCGACTCGGCGATCCGCTACGACACCCTCAAGCGCTATATCCGCTCCAGCCGCGCAAAAAGGAAGGTGGTGCTTCTCGACTGTTGCTACAGCGCCCGGGCGATGGCCGGTGCAATGGGCAGCGGTGCGGCGAACCTCGTACACAAGGCCGACGTCGACGGCACCTGCCTGATCGCGGCGGCCCGGGAGACGGCGCTGGCCCTCGCCGTACCGGGTGAAAAATACACCGCCTTCACCGGTGTGCTGCTCGAGTTCCTTGAGAGGGGCGTGGAAGGCCCTCACGAACTGCTGAGCATGAGCATGTTGTACGACGCGATGAGAAGCAGACTCAAAGGCGCCTCACGTCCCGAGCCCCAGATGAACAGCCGTAACGCGGCGGCACAGATCTGTATCGCCCGCAACCGTGCCTACGTGCCGAAACAGCCGTCCCCTCTGCCCGCACGTCGCGAACGTTCGGCGAATGCACAGCCGTTGGGTCACGATCCGGTGTCCGACCTCCAGACCTCGCTGGTACGGGTGCTCTCCGCGACCGGCGAGGTGGTGGGCGGGGGATTCCTCGTCTCCGCCGATGTGGTCTGCACGTGCGCGTACGTCGTTCAGGACGCCCTCGGAGTGCCGTCACACACGGATCCGGTCCCGGGCACTCTGGTCGGACTCGATTTCCCGCTGCTCGACGGCCGCCCCCGCGTGCGGGCGGGCATCGTGTCCTGGCATGACGGGGAGGAGAAGAACGTCGCTCTGCTCCGGCTCGTCGCGCAGGTACCCGGCACCCGGCCGGTGCCCTTGGTCGGTGAGGCAGGCGTATGGGGACACCCGTGCCGCACCTTCGGCTATCCCGCACGTAGAGAGCACGGCCAGTGGGCCGCCGGTGTCCTGCGCGCACGGCAGGGCTCGGGCCTGTTGCAGATGGAGGCGGACGCATCAGGCCTGACCCTCGGCCCCGGGTACGGCGGGGCTCCGGTCTGGGACGACTCGCTGGGCGGTGTGGTCGGGATGGTAGTGGCTGCGGAACCCCGCGGACACACCGTGTACCTGCTGCCGTCGGCCGACCTGGTCGACAGCCTCACGCTGCGTCCACCATGCCCGTTCCCGGGGCTCGCGGCGTTCTCGGAGACCCAGGTAGAGCTCTTCCAGGGCCGCGAGGCAGACATCGACCGCGTGTACGCGACCGTCAGCCGAGAGCCGTCGACGCTGGTGGTCGGACCGTCGGGGTGCGGGAAGACTTCTCTGCTGCGGGCAGCGGTACTGCCCCTCCTGCGCGCCGACGGCCTGGGCGTCACCCTGGTGCGACTCGCCGGGGAGCCACCGGCCGCCGCTCTCGCCCGGACGCTCGCCGATGTGCTGAGGCTGAGACCGGGCAGTGCGGAACGGCCCCACCCGGCAGAGGAACTGGAAAGCCTGCTGGAGGCCGACGGCGATGTGAGCGCCGACCTGCACGATCGGTTCCTCGACCGGCTGGACGGCGCCGGGCACGTACTCTTCGTCGATCAGCTGGAGGAGGAGTGCACGGGGCAGGACCCGGAACCGGTGCGCCACTTGTTCCGTCTGCTGGACCGTCTGTTCGAAGCGGACCGGGGCAACGTGCTCAAGGTCGTGGCCGCAGGACGCCCGGAGGTCCTCGACGTCCTGCCGGACTCCGGGCTTCCCACGGTGCAGTTTCTCGCTCCGCTGAACGCCGACGACCTGAAGCAGGCGATCACGGCGCCGCTGGCCACTGTGCCGGCGCTGCGTTTCGAGCCCGGACTGCCGGACCGGATCCTCGCCGACGCGGGCGAAGCACCCGGACGGATGTCGCTCGTCCAGCACGTCCTCACCGAGCTCTGGGACCGCCGTACCCCCTCGGCGCTCACTCACGATGCCTACAACTCCTGCGGTGGCGTCGCGGGTGCCTTCGCCGTACACGCGGAGGAGGTGTTCCTCCTGCTGCCCGAGGACCAGCTGGCTCGAGTCCGACGGCTGCTCGTGCACCTGACCCGGCCCGGCGACGGCGAAGCCTTCGTCTGCCGGCCGGTGCGGACTGCGGAGCTGGCCCCCGAACTCGTCGTCACGGCACGAATGCTGGCGGGAGCGAGGCTTGTCGTCCTCTCCCGCCCTCCGGGCGGCGCGAGAAAGGAGGACGAGATCGTCGAGCTGGCGCACGAGGCACTGACCAGAGAGTGGCCGAGACTGAGGGAGTGGCTCACCGAGTCCCGGGATTCCCGTCTCTGGCATGAGACGCTGCGAACTCAGCGCAAGCGCTGGGAACTCCAGCAGCGTGACCCCGCACACCTGCTCAGGGGGCCGGAGCTGGCCGAGGCCCACCGGAGGCTGGCAGCCGACCCCGAAGGCGTCGCTGCCGATGAACTCGACTACATCCTCCGCAGCGGACGCCGCGCCCGGCGCCGCGCCTGCTGGAGAAGGACGGCCTTTTGGACGCTGGCCGTCCTCATGACAGCCGCAGGCGCGGCCGTCCTGAAACTCGCCATCTGACCGTTGACCTGGTGACGTTCCGGGGGCTCATTCTGCCGCCGCCGAGGTCACGCCTCAGCGGAGGTGGTGGGGCGTGACCGGCCCCATGCCCGCGCCGCCATGGTGTGGAGCCGGGCATCCCTCTCTGCACACCCCCGCACTCGCCCAGAACAAGGAGGAAGGGAGGGAAGGGGACGGGCAGTGGGGCGGGTGCGGTGTGCGGCCGGGGGTTCGGGGTGAGCTTGTGTGGTGTTGCGCGTCGGCGGGCCTCCGCGCTCCGCGCCGTACGAGCCGGCGCACCAGCAGGGGCCTGGGTGCCGGCGGGGCGCAGCCGCGCGGGCAGAGATGTCAAGGTGTGGGCTGCGCCGTCTGCTGGGCGGTGCCCGCGGTCCCCGCATCGTCCCCGCGGTCCTGGTCCTGGCTGTGTTCGTACTGGGCGCGGGCTTCGGTCATGGCGCGCTGCCAGCTGCGCTCACCGCCGCCGTGCTCGCGTGCCAGGCGTGCGGCCATGCCGCGCCGGTACCCGCCGGCCTGCCGGAGCTCGGCGAGGACGACGGCCACGGCACGGTCCCGATGGGCGCGCCCTGAACCACCGCCCTGGATTCCCCGGCCGTCCCCTGGGCGCCGTCCAGCAGCCTGGAGGCGGTGATCGGCGACGTTCAGTTCCTGCCGGGCTACTCGGTCCTCCTCGTGGCTGAACTGAATGTTCAGCGGCTGTCTGATCTGCCGAGGGCCAAGCGACTGTCGTTCCTGTCCGACATGGGCCTACTCGGAGAGGCGGTTGAGCGGGCCTGTCGACAGCTGGACCCTGATTTCCGCCGGGTCAACCTGGTTTTCCTGGGAAACACCGATCGTTCTTGCATGCCCATGTCTGGCCGCGGTTCGCGTGGGAGCCGGCCGAGCTGGTGGGCAAGCCGGTGTGGCTGTATCCGCGTGAGCGGTGGAGTGACGAGCGGTTCAGACTGGGTCCGCAGCACGATGTGCTGCGGGATGCGATCGGCAGCGAACGGCACCGGTTGCGTTCGTTGGACTGACGGCGCGGGCCCGCCGACCGTCAGGTCGGCGGGCCCGGTGATCAGTGACGGTTCGGTGGACGTCACCCCTGTCGAGCATCGCGGCGGCGACCGTGGCGTCGCCGAAGGAGCCGGCCCAGTCGGCGATCCCGACGTTCGTCGTCAAGATCGTCGAAGATTTCAGATACCTCTGGTTGATCACCTGGAACAGGGCGGAGGCTCCGTCCTCGGGCAGGGGGAGGTAGCCGAGTTCGTCGATGACCAGGAGTTTCGGTCCGGCAAAGAAGTTCATGCAGGTCTTCCAGCGGCCTTCGAGGGCCGCTTTGTGACCGTGCGAACCCGCGATGACTGCGATCAACCCGGGCAAGGCCGCTTGGCAATCGAGCAGAACGCCTGTGCCGCCCTGGGGCACTGCTACGACTGATCACTAGGTGTCAACGATGGTTTTCGGATATTTAACGATCGTATTGAGCGTGCGGTGGACCAGCACGTAAAGTGGCGTGTGCACAACAGTCATTGGGCCCTCGACGTCCCTGGAGCGCAAGGGTGGAAGCAGTCCCACCGCTGTCTCAGACGCTGCAGCGCCTCCATACGCTCATCCAGGAGCAAGGACTCGACCAGTCCGTGCTCCTGGACCCGGAGAAGCTGGCCGAGCAGACGGCATTGCCAGAAGCATCGGTCCGTGCGCTACTGCACGGAGGAGCGACGCTTCCCGCCGACAGCGTCAACGACCGTGTCCGAAGCCGTATCAGAACGCTTGCTCACGCGCACATCAGGCGCACCGGTAGCCGGATGTCCGACCTCGCCTCTCGCGTCTCCGAGCGCCTCGGGGTCTCCGAAGTCTGGGCGCGCCTGGTATGTGACGGCAAGAAGGTGCCCAGTGTCGAATTCCTGCATGGGCTGGTGCGGTTCTTCGACGTCGAGGGAGGCGAGGCTTTCTTCACGGCACCAGCCGATGAGGCCCTCAACCGTGTTCTGCTTCCCATTGTGGACAGGCTGCAGAGTTCCGAGGGAGGCGACCCGGTGCTGGCGCTGATGGACCGTTACGGAGTACGAGCCACGGACTTGCGTGCGCATGGCTCCCTCACACGCGAGCAGCTGGAGCGTCTCCTTGAGGGAGTTCTACGCTCGGTCGTGCCTCCAGGGGGAGGCCGTGACCAGTGACGTCCAAGGCCATGAAGGCGTTACTGGCCGCCTTAGGGCGCGAGGCCGCCCGGACCATCCAGCGCCCTGCCGAGCCGCGCGAGGTGATGGAGGGCTTTTGCCGTGCCATGAGTACCCGAACCAAGCGGCCGATCGAGCTGCTCCTCCGGCCCTTTCCTCCTGACATCCCAGTCTCCGGCATGCGATTGGACTGCGGTGATCGATCCATCATCGTGGTCGAGGAACACACGGTCCCTGAGGCACAGTTGGTCATCCTCGGGCACGAGCTGTGGCATGAGGAGCAGCACGACTGCGGTCATCACGTGGCGGGAATGCCGGCCGCGGCGCGAGCCTTAGCCGCCGACCACGTGCCCGAAGCCGTCCAACGGGCCGTGGAGCAGATCCTTGCCTCCAAGGAGGTACCCCGTGGCGCCCTGGTCACCGTTGCCGCCCGGGCTGCCGCCGTGGACGACCACGAGGTGGACGCGGAAACTTTCGGCCTCCTGTTCGGCCGCGAGGTCCGCACCTGGATGAAGGGCCGCTATGCGGAAGGCCCCCTCAACCAGTCGACAGTCGAGGGACGCATCAACGTCTCCCTCATCAGCCGCGGCGGCCGCATACTGTCATGACCTTTTCCTTCCACGTTCCCTACGCGGTCCCCACTGTCCTGCTGGCGGCCGCGTTGCTGTTAAAGCTCCCTACCTTCCTACGCGCCTGGCGTGACCCGGAAGTGCTGGCCACCACCCTCCTGCTCTTTTGGGCCACCTCAGCTCTGGTAGTGATCATCCCGGTCAACATCAAGCGCCTCAACGAGCTCACCGGTGTGCCCAACATCGCCGCACCGTGGGCGTACTCATTCCTCACAGCGTCGTGCGCGACTGGCCTGACCATGATCATGAGATGGAGGGAGGCGCCCTCCCCACGGCGGCGTCGCAGGATCCGGCGTATCTACTGGACCTACGCCGGCATCATCGCCGCGCTGTGGGTGACATTCGTCCTGGCAGACGCGCCCCAGGAGCGCATTTACGACCTGGACACCTACTACGCCAGCACACCCTGGATGCGTGAGCACATCCTGCTCTACCTTGTCGCGCATGTGGCCTCTTGCCTCACCGCCGTCTACATGCTGTGGAAGTGGTTCCATGAGGTGGAGAACCCATGGTTGAAGACTGGAGTCGTCCTGCTTCAAATCGGGTTTGCCAGCGGCCTGGTGTTCGACGCTGCGAAACTAACCGCGGTCACGGCCCGCTGGTGCGGCGCCGACTGGGACTGGCTCAGTACCAAGGCAGCACCCCCCTTCGCCCTGACAGAGGCCGCCCTGGTGGCCGTCGGGTTCATCATTCCGCAGGCCGGTCCTGCACTGAAGCGCCTGGCTCGTGACCAGAGGGAATACCTGCGGCTGCGACGGCTGCACCATGCTTTACGGGTGCTCGAACCCGCCGCCGCAGCGACCCGCTTCGGTCTCTGGATCCCCCTAGACCTTCGCCTCCTGCAGCGCCAGCAACGCATCCACGACGCATTGCGGCTGCTTAATCCCTACTTCGACGTCGAGCTGTACCGCACGGTGTACATACAGGCAGCGCACGCCCAGACCGAGGCCAAGGCACGAGCGATCGCCGGCGCAGTCACCGTCCGTGACGCCATCGCCAGCTACAAAGCAGGCAGAACACGCCGCATCCCCCAGCCGCCGCAGATCAGCATCCACATCAACGAGCATCTGAGCGCCATCTCCACTGAGCTCTACCGCCCTGGTGCTCTCGACTGCATCCGCCAGCGGGCAACTACGACAGAAAGCTTGAACACGCATGCCTGACAGCACCTCCACCCGCCGGCCGACAGCGGTCGTCATAGGCGCCAGCGCAGCCGGCCTGCTCACCGCAGCTGTGCTCACAGAATTCGCCGACGTCACCATCATCGAGCGGGACCGGCTCCCCGACGGCTCAGAGCCACGCCGCGGCGTACCGCAGACACGGCACGCCCACCTCGTGTGGAGCGGAGGCGTCAACGCCTTCAACGAAATCCTGCCCGGATTTGCCGACGCGGCCGTCGCCCAGGGCGCCCGCCTGGTCCGCATCATGGGCGACATGATCTCGCGTGCACCCAACGAGGTCTGGTTCCGCCGCTTCCTGGCCACCCACCATCGCAACCTCGTGTGCTCCCGCGACCTGCTCGACTTCGTTCTGCGTGAACGCGTGCTCAACCACGAACGCGTCACCCTCCGACAGGAAACCACCGCACTGGGCCTGGAAGGCGACGCCACACATGTCACCGGCGTGCACGCCCGTGGAGCCGACCAGGACTTCATCCTTCCAGCAGACCTCGTCGTAGACGCCTCCGGACGCGGCTCCCACGCAGCCCAGTGGCTTACGGGTCTCGGCTTGCCCAAGGTCACCGAACGAGAAGTGAACGCTGGCGTCACCTACGCCACCCGCCTGTTCAAAGCCCCTGCCGGGGCTGGCGACAGCTTCCCACTCGTCAACATTCAGGCCAATCCCACCAAGGCTCCCGGCCAAGGCGGGATCATCCTCCCCATCGAGAACAACCAGTGGCTCGTCACCCTGGCCGGTACCCGCGGGGGTGAACCCACCACCGATCCGGACACTTTCGTGTCCTTCGCGCTCGGCTTCGGCGATCCCGTCATCGGCCAGCTTCTGCATAAGGCCGAGCCCATCAGCGACGTCACCACCACCCGGAGCACCGCCAACCGGCGCCGCTACTTCGAGAAAATGAAGCGCTGGCCCGACGGCTTCCTAGTGATGGGCGACGCAATCGCCGCATACAATCCCGTCTACGGTCACGGCCTGACCGTCGCTGCCCAAGGCGCCATTGCCGTCCGCGACGTCCTGCGCTCCAAGGGCGTCACCGCACCCGGCACAGCGCGTCACCTGCAACGCGCTGCGGGCCGGCCCGTCGCCGCAGCTTGGGACCTCGCCGTCGGCCAAGACGCCTTCTACCCCGGCGCTGTGCAAACCCCGCCCACCCCCCTGGAGCGGTACCTGGCCCGCTTCGTCGACAAGGCAGTGGAAACCGGCGCTCGCAACCCCCGCGCCATGGGCGCACTTCTGGACGTGATGAGCATGGAGAAGCCGGCCACCCGCCTCTTCTCCCGGGACATGCTCATCCCCATGCTGTTCGGGCCACGAAAGCCCCACCTACAGGGACCCCCGCTGAGCGAAGACGAACGCGCCATCCTCCAACCCTAAGAGCTCCTGACACGTTCTTGTTGCAGCGGCCTGGTCGGGCGTGACCCGGTCTGGTGGTTGGGCTGTTCGTGATGTTGTGAGTACTCGGCCGTAGACGACGACTTGTGGACGCTGACGAGCCGTTACTGCCGCCGTGGCCTGGGCGGTCGCCCGGGCCACGGCCGGTGGACGACCGACTGAGTACGAAGACTGGCCCGTACCAGACCAGCCCACTGCGCAGCAGAGGTTCAGCCGCAAGGAGCCACCGCCCGAACATGGCAAGGTCCGCAGTCACCATTCCCTAGTGATATTCACGGAAGGCAGTGAATTGCATGCCGCTCCTCAACGCGGTCTTCCTGCGCAAAGGCGGCATCGATCTGGACGCCGGCCGACTGCTCGACGCCGTTCTGCACCAACTCGGCGGGGCGGTATGAGGGCATGTTCGGACGTCTGAGAGAGATCCTGGCCAGGAGCGGCGTCGACCTCGCCGACGAGGAACTCCTCGACGTCCTGTGGCTCGCCCGGAACTTGCCGGGCGACGTCGGTCCATGGGCGCGACGTCCGGCCTCGTCCGCCCCCCCCCCAACGGCAGGCCTCCGAGCAGCGTGAGCCACGAGCCCCCGGCGCGGACGATCCCGCACAACCGGGCGCGCACCCGCCACCGGACGCTGCCCTGCACCGTCTGTTCCCCCTGTACGCGGCCCCGCGAGGGAAAGGGAGCGGCAGGCTGGTGCCGGCCCCGCACCGGGCGCACGCCGTACGCACCCCGGGCCCGCACCGAGCGCGACCGCAGTGCTGCCCCTGTGGGTCGACCGCATAGGAGATGAACCCCAGGTATTCCGTCACGCCGAAGTCACTGCGCCGCAGCCACCCGGACGCGGATGCGCCTATCCGGGTGATCCCGAAGATGTCGGTGGCCGGTCCGGCAGTGGCAGTGGCCAGTTCGACCCGGCGGGAGACGCCGTGCAGGGTGAGTTCCACGGTGAGCAGGTATCTGCCCGGTACGTCCGGTCGAACCTCCACCATTCGCACCACCGCTTCGGGGTGGGCAGTCGCGTCCAGGAAGTCGGGCCCGGTGACATGGTGGTCTCGAGGGGGACACCGGTGTTGAAGCCGGCGACCTCGAAGCGGGCGTCGAAGCCCAGCAGCTCTGGTGCCGGGCTCTCGATGCCGTCGGTTGTCTGTACCTTGTCCGTCACGCCGGTGAATTTCCCGCTGATGCCGGACACCAGGTAGCGGACCTTGAAGTCGATGTACGAGTGCGCTGGATCGATCTTCCATTCCGTGGCACCGCATCTCCTCGCAACAGCCGAACGAGGCAGAACCACTCAGTTATGCGACAGCCGGCCGGCCGGACGCCCTCGCCGTTCAGCGTTGGTCAAGGTCGTTGGTGAACTGCAGTCCCGCTGTGCCGCCGGTCTCGATGAACAACTTCATGAACTGATCGCGGGTCTCCTGGCGGGACCAGTCGCGTTGCAGCTCACACAGGAGCTGAGTCCAGGTGATCGGTCGTGCGCCTGCCTGTTCGACACGGCGCAGTGCGGCCTCGTGCGCCGTGAGGGATGTGCCACCCACGGCGTCTACCACGGGATACACCTCGTAGCCTTCACGCAGAGCATCGAGAGTGGGAAATGTCAGACAGGCCTCCGTCCACAGTGCTGCCATGATCAGTTTCCGGCGCCCCGTGGCCTTGACCGCCTCGACGAACTCACGGTCCTCCCATGCGTTGATCGAGGTCCGGTCGTAGGTCGGCAGTCCGTCGAGCACCTGCCTGAGCTGCGGAATCGGGGGCTTATTGAGTCCGGTTTCGACATTCACCGTCGAGTGGACGATCGGCAGTCCGTAGGCCCGTCCGATCTTCGCCAGCCCGACGACATTGTTGACCAGCAACTGCCGGTCCATGGAGGCGATCGAGCTCACCTGGACCGGCTGGAAGTCGATGACGACGAGTGCGGCGTTCCTCGGCGTCAACAGTTCATCGGTCTCCTGGTCGCGGATCTGTTCGCTGGTCACCTGGTACTCCCTGACGTGCTGGCCGACCACAGCCTCCACGGCGGTCGGCAGGACCTGCACTGCTGAGCAAGTGATCGGCGAAATGCTCATACCTGACGGCGCCTCGAACGGTCCTGCACGCCCGCAGACCCACGGCCTACCGAACAGCAGTTGTGCGAGACGGCCCACGCCGACACGCAGTGCGTTCCTTGGACTGGCGGCAGCCGCGCATGCGCAAGACGATTCGATTCGACCACCCGGTACCGTGTCCCGCAACGCGGGGTCGACGTGGCCCGGTGCCTGCGCCCCGCTCTCGGCCGAGCCGACGCGTTGGTCCCCGCGGCCTGCCGCGAGCTCCGCGTAGGGGATGACGGGCAACAGGAGCGTTACCCGCACCAGCATCGGACAAATCCGCTGCTGTGCGCGTCTTGCTTGAAACGTGGTGATGGACTTTCGGGCCCAGGCGTACGCCACAGCGCGGGTGAGCATCCCCCGTGGTTGCGGTGAGTGGAATGCCGACCCGTCCGGAGTATCCCGGGGAGACCCCCGGGCATGCGACACCCGGCGCCTGACCCCGCCCGGCGGGACAACGGCCGCCCCGCCCCCTCCCCGCACGTCCTCGGACTGTCCCCGTACCGTCCCCGTTCCCCCGCTTCGTCCCCGGTCAGCGGAGATCCCATGGCCACCGCCGCCACCCTCACACCGGAGCAGATCAGACGCCGATCCCTGCAGTCCGGCACCATCGGCGCGATCGTCGAGTGGTACGAGTACATGATCTACGGCGTCGCCGCGGCGCTCGTGTTCGGGCATCTGTTCTTCCCGGACCTCGCTCCCGGCATCGGCCAGATCGTCTCGCTCGCCACGTTCGGTGTGGGCTTCCCGGCCCGCCCGATCGGCGCGTTCGTCGCCGGGGCACCTCGGGGACCGCATCGGGCGCAAGTCCACGCTGATCCTCACCCTCTCGATCACGACCGTCGCGACCGCGGCGCTCGGGACCCGTCGGCGGGAGCCGCTCAGGGCGCGAGTGGCCGCGGCAGAGAGGACACTCGCGCCCGTGACACACCCGGCCACGGCCCGGTCTCGCACCGGGACCCGCGACCCGAGGCCCGCTACTGCGCCGCTAGCGATGCGGCCATGATGAGCCCGTAGGTGACAGCACGTCAGACGGACGAACAGGAGCAGAAGATGCGTGTAGTCGTCGTCGGCTGCGGGATCGCCGGTGCGGCAGCGGGCTATGACCTCGCCCGCAACGGCGTGGACGTGGTCATGGTGGACTCGCGGGTGCCCGGACGCGCGACATCGGCCGGCGCGGGCATCGTCTGCCCGTGGTCGTCCCGGACGGACGACGAGGACTGGTACCGGATCGCGTTGGCCGGAGCCGAGCACTACCAGGAGCTGCTGGCGGCGCTGGCCGCAGACGGGGAGACCGACCTCGGGTATCGGCAGGTGGGTGCCCTGTGTCTGGTCAGCGAGGCCGAAGCCACCGAAAGGCTGCGGGACGTGGCCGAGCGTACCGCGAAGTCCCCGTCGGCAGGCGAGGTAGAGCTCGTCAGCGCTCGCCGGGCCCGTCACCTCTTCCCGCCACTCGCGCACGACGGCCCGGCGATCCACATCCCGGGAGCGGCACGCCTGGACGGCCGCTCGGTCCGTGACGCGATGACCCGCGCCGCGGTCCGGCACGGGGCACGCCTGATGGAAGGAACGGCCGCGATCGACGCCGACGGTGCCGTGCGCGGCGTGCGGGTCGGGGACGAGTTCGTCGGCGCGGACGCCGTGATCGCGGCAGCCGGCGCCTGGTCGCCGCGCCTGCTCGAACCCCTCGGCGTCCGGGTGCGCGTCGCGCCCCAGCGCGGCCAGATCGTGCACCTGCGGCTGCCGGGGGCGCGGACTGCGGACTGGCCCGTGGTGCTGCCCGAGTCGCACCACTACCTTCTGGCCTTCGACGACTCACGGGTCGTGGTCGGGGCGACGCGTGAGGACGACGCCGGCTTCGACCACCGGGTGACCGCGGCAGGACTGGCGGAGGTGCTCGCCGAAGCGCTGGCGGTGGCTCCCGGACTGGCCGGCGCCACCCACGCGGAGACCCGTGTCGGCTTCCGCCCGGTCGGCCCCGACATCCGGCCGTCGCTCGGGGCGGTGCCGGAGATCGACGGGCTGGTCGTCGTCAACGGTCTCGGCGCGTCCGGGCTCACGGTCGGTCCGTACGCCGGCTCGATCGCGGCCCGTCTCGCCCGGCGGATGGACGCGGGGATCGAGCTGTCGCCGTATGACCCGCTGCGCTGAACCCGGCCTCCGCCGCCCTCCTCAGGAGGCGAGCACGCTGGCCGCACCCGTCCCGGTGGTGGTGCCGGGGGAAGGGGAAGTGGGGCAGCCGTCTCGGCGAGCTCGTGGAGGACCTCCTCGACGGGCCGGTCGCCCGGGCGGAGAGTGAACGAGATGCGGGCGAAGCCTTCACCCATCGCGTGCAGATGCTCGACGAGGGCGCGGCTCCCGGTGCGCAGGCCGAGCCGGATCGGGGCCGCGGGCGTCGCCGGTCAGCTCCCACCACTCCCGTGCCCTGAGGCGCAGGGCCCCCAGCGGGCGCGGGTAGTTGAGCGAGGCGTCCGCGTTGCGGGCGATCCCCTCGGCGGACTGCCGGGCATGTCCCGCGACGGCGATCGGCACGGTCGGGCCGGTCGGTTTGGGCAGGACGTCGAGACGGCGCCTGGCCCTGAGACCGAGTTCGGGCAGCTTCCATGCCCGTGCCCTCGGCGTGCCGGGTCCAGGCGGCGCCCAGCGTCTCCACTCCCCGGGGGGAAGAGGTCACCACGGGCGTGGAAGTCCTCACAGGGGGTACTCGACGGGCCGGTCCCCGCTGGCCAGACCGAGGACGAACCAGCCGCCGGACAGGACGTCGGTTGGCTCGAAGGTCGGGGAACGTCTCGATGGTGCGACGCGCGGCGCTCTCAGGCGGATCCTGCGGCGCGAGCTTGAGCGAGGCCCATCTCATGGGGACGGAACCGGCCCAGTGGGTCCTGACAACTCCTGGGGGCACGCGGGTCCGTTTCGATGCCGACACGCCAGAAGAAGCGCTTCCGCAGTTGCTCGTCATGCCCTTTGAGTCGCTGGAGCAGGACGCCGCGGATGTTCCGGCCCTCATCCGGTGGACGTCAGCGGGATGGCTTGCGACAGTCGCCCGCTCCGGTCGGCTTTGCGATCTGGCTTGGGACCCCGAGCGGACCGAGCGGGCGCCGGCCCACGAGTGAGCGTTCGTCGTAAGCCGGCGGCGAAAACACACGGGTGCAGCAGGGACGTGATGAGCCGTGCTGCACGTGTGCCGGAGAGCGTTGACACTCCGAGACCGGCGCTCCGACGGATCACCCCGCGTCGGCGGGGATGACCCTTCATGGTCAACATCACCCGCGCGGCGGACCGGAACGCCTAGGCCCCGTCGGGCAGAGGTGCAGTGTCCCGTCTGACTGCGGTGGTCAGCTATGGGCGTTGGATGTGACCGGCCTGGACAGGCCGTCAGGGCGTGGTCGGGTAGGGCTTGGCTGTGAGGCCACCGAGCCAGGGGCCCTTGAGGTGTTCGGCGCGCAGTTCGGCGCGGGTGATGGCCTGGGCGGCGAGGAGGGCGAGGGCGCCCTCGCTGGGGGCGGCCGGTACCGGGTGCTGCGGGGTCGCGTAGTCGTCGGGGAAACCCGCCTCGCGCAGGGATTGCCGGGTGTGGTCACCGAAGTGGCCCCAGCGGCGGTTGGTACGCGGCTCAAGGCCGCCGACCAGGCTGCCGTACTCCCGGAAGACGACCTGCACCTTGTTCGGGTCGGAGAAGGCGGTGCAGGCGGGCGCCTCCGGGGCGGCGAGCGTCTCGAGGACGTCCGGGTGGGTGCCGACCCAGCCGGTCTGCGCCTCGCTCTCCACCACCACCGACCAGCGCTCGTCCAGCACGGCAGCCGCGACCAGCACGGGTGGCCCGTCGAACGGCGTGCGCTGGGCGAACGCCGCAAGCCCGTCCGGCAGCGGCGCGGGCTCGTCGACCCCCATGGCGTCGAGGCAGAAGGCGGGCGTCCGGGGCGCGAAGGTGATCGCCCAGCCCTCGCCCCACAGGCGGGTCAGATCCAGCGGTTGTGCGTGCATCGCGTCGGCTCCCTGGTGGCTTTCGGAAGCGGGGGCCGCCTCCGGGCGGCGGCCCCCGCCGTTACGCGGTCCGGCGGTCTGGCATCTAGTCGACGATCTCGACCCAGAACCGGTCGTTGGTGCCGTCCGGATACGGCAGGGACGCGTCCCAGGCCAGAATACGGTCGGCGTTGTAGTAGGCGATCAGCTTGCCGCCCGCGGAGGCATTGTCCGGGGTCGGCACCGCCTGCACCGAGAAGTCCCAGTCCGGGCTCGCCGCGCCCTCCAGCGTCGAGGCGAACGGGTACTCGTCGCACTGCTGCGTGGAGGTGTCCGGCGCCGGGTTGAGACCGAGGCCCGCGTACGTCGAGGCCTGCGGGCCGGTGCTGTAGCAGGCGCCGTCCTTGTGCTCACGGTTGGCCTGGTAGTCCGTCGCGTTGAGGGTGGAGTGGATGCGGTGCAGGCCGTAGTGCACCGGCTGCCCGTTGATCGCCTGGCCGGGGATGCGCTTGTCGCGCTGCGCCTCCTCCTCGGCAGGCAGGCGCGGGTAGGTGTACTCGGGGTGCGTCTGCGCGCCGAGGATGTGCTGCGCGACGGCGGCCTCGGTGCCCGAGAGGCTGTACGTGAGGACGGGGGTGGCGCCGGGAAAGACGCAGCCGTGCGAGCGGTCGGCCCCGAACGGGCCCACGATGTAGGCCGCCGAGTCGCAGCGGACCACCTGCACGGGGGAGGTGCCGGGCGCATCGGTGCTGAACTCGTCGCTCTCGGTGAAGAACTCCACCCGCCAGAAGCTCGGCATGAGCTTGTCGCGGCCGTAGCCGGCCGCCGCCGAGTTGCTGATGTCCCAGTAGGCCCAGCTGGGGTTGTTGTTCCAGTTGTCCCAGGTCAGAGTCGCCGGGCTGCGGGAGGCCCCGCAGTCGAGCTGATCCGGGGCGCAGGTGCCGAACAGCGACAGAGGCACGCCGGGCGCGGTCCAGATGTTGTCCCACCAGCCCCAGTCGTACGACACGGAGCCCTGCTTGATCTGCGAGAACAGCCGCATGGTGCGCTGGTCCTCGAAGCCCTGGGCGATGACCTCCAGGGTGGCCTTGGTAGTGCCCAGGTGGTCCACCGGGTTGCCCGCGGCGTCCTTCTCCCAGTAGTCGGCGGTGATCGGTACCTGCTGGCAGAAGGTGAACCGGTCGTACACGCGCCCGGCCTCGGAGGCGGCGCCGGCGGTCATGCAGGAGTCGTAGAGCGCCTGTGACGGTGTCTCGCCGATCGTCGCGGCGGTCGCCTGGGCGGTGAAGCCGCTCTCCGTCGAGGACGTGGTGCGGGCGGTGCGCTGCTGACCGAGGTAGGAGTCGACGCGGCTGTTCATCGGCGTCTTGCGCCGTTCGGCGTCCTGCTCGATGAACTCGATCGCCTCGGTGAAGGTCAGGTCGGCGCGTCCGGCGGCCGGCTGGCGCTCGGGGCGGCTCTCGGTCTGGAACGGGACGTCCGCCTTCGGCAGCGGCCGGCCGGCCCGCTCGGCGGCCTTGCCCCGCTCGCGCAGCTTTGCCAACTGCTCGGTGGATATGCCGACTTCGAGATTGATGGGCTTCAGTGAGCCGGCGAGGAGCGGGGCGGCTCCGGCGGTCCCTTCCCGCTGGGGCCCGTCCGCGACGGCGTACTGCGGGCCGAGCAGCGCGAGACCGAGCGCGAGGGCCGCCGCGCGGCGCGATATTCGGAAGATTCTGTGACGATGCACTGTGCCTCTCCGGGGCGACTAGGAGCCTCCGCACCGCGCGTGCGCGCGGAGTTGATCACAGAACCTAAAGATCGTTTGAGGGGGAGACGGTCACAGGGTGGTCACATGCCGTGCAGTGCTTGTGTATCTCCTGTGGCAGCGGTCCGGTCCGCCCTCGCCGGATTGGGACCGCGGACCCGTTCCGACCGGCACCAAGGGCGTGGCCGAGGTCGGTACCGCTCGCCGACGTCGCCCGGGCATCGGGTCCAGTCAAGGGGAACCCAAAAGCCGCCGTGGGATGATCTTGGTGAATCAGCAGTGTGGCTCGGCGAGGACGTTCTTGGCCGGATCGCGCTCGTCTTCCTCACTGCCCTGATCGGTCCAGGCGCCGAACGGGCCGGGTAGGCCGTGCTCGCCGGCGCCGAGCTGGAGGGCACCGCCCTTGAGTCGGTGCGGTCCGGGGATCATCGGGTACCACCGTCGATCTGGGCCGGGACGCGGCAGGCCCGCAGCTCCTGTAGGTCGGGGATGTGGTTGTAAAGGGTGCCGGGGCTGACGCCGAGCAGCTTGGCGATCGAGGTGATCGAGTGCTCGGGGTTGGGAAGCATGTCGCGGGCGGCCCGGATGATCTCGGTGGTGGCGAGGGTGGGCCGACCGCCGACCCGGCCGTGGGCACGGGCGGAAGCCAGGCCCTCTCGGGTGCCGGAGACGATCAGCTCGCGGATGAACTCGGCGAGCGTGGCGAAGAGCGCTGCCGTAGGGCCAGCAACGGCCCGAGATGATCGACGATCCGGTCCGCAGCCGACTTGGACACCCCAAAGAGCGGCGCGAGTTGCCGCAACGCCAGGTTCGTTCGCCAGTACGCGGTGACCAGCAGGACCCGGTCGTGCAGTGGCAGGCTCCACGGCCGGCCCTTGCGGACCGGGTCCGCACCTTCGCGCCGCAGCGCGGTGACCGGCTTGCCGAACTGCCTCGGGCTCAGCCCAGTGAACGGAGCTGTCCAGGACGGCTCGGACGCCGTGATCACACCAGACACAGCGAGATCATCTCAACTGCCGGCCATTCGCGACTGGCTTCGTTCGCTTTCAGTGGCAGCGTTCGTCTGATTGCCTGAACAGCAGTGGCCCGTGAGCCAGAAGTGTGGGCACAGGAAACCTTTTTGCGCCCTGTGTGATCGGCATGGATGCTGGCTCGCCGGAGGTACTGAAGATGATCAACGTTGTGTTGAAGCTGTCGGCCCGTGATTTGGTGCATGCGGACCTGCCGTCGTGCGGGTGGGCAGGGTCTGACCACCACCTGGCCAGCGTCGCCGAGCAGTTGAAACGTGTCCGGACCGGCGAGGTCGACTACCTTGCGGTCTGCCCTGCAACGGACATCCCTGTGGCGAAAGGCGGCGTCGACTACCAGGTCAAGAAGGGGGTGGGCACTTTGTGGCAGCTGGCAGTCCACCCCGCATTGCAGTCGTGCGGGATCGGCACGTTTCTTGTTGAAGCCGCAGAACTGCGTATCAGGAACCGTGGTCTGCGGCAGGCCGAGCTCGGTGTGGAGGAAAGCAACCCCCGGGCACGTGCGCTCTACGAAAGGCTGGGTTATGTCGCGTACGATCGTCAGCCGGACTCGTGGGACGAGCAAGCCCCTGATGGATCGTTGCGCCGCTACGAGACAATGTGCACGTTGATGCGGAAGGAACTCACGTAGGGCTCAGTCACCTTCGCGGGGTCTCTCAGCGCACGCGTCGTTCTTCGCCCTGCCCGCGCATGCCGCGGGCACGTGCGTACTCTATGGAACGCGACCGGACGATGTGGGGCGGCTTGCCCGACGGTGAGAGTGTGCGGGACGTGGCGAGGTAACCCGAGCGGTCACGAGCTAGGCATGGGCTGCACATAGGCAGCTCGGCTCTCTCGACAGCGAGTTGAGAGACTGACCTCATGGGGTCTTGGGGAACCTTGGGGCCGGCGCTGTTGTCTTTGGCCGGTGTTGCGCTCGGCGCTGGCGGGTCGTTGTTCGGCCAGTACCTGGTGTCACGGGCGAGCACCCGGCAGTTGGAGATACAGGAGTCAGCCGCGCACCGTGCAGAGCTGAAGAACGTGATCCTGAAGTTTCTGAGCATTGCGTCGCAGTTGGAGAAGGCGCGGTGCTCACGTCCCCACACGTCGGCGTCAGCGTGGCCGATCCGGTGATCGACCGACTCGTCGACGACTTGTGGCTCGCGCACGCGGAGATCGACCTTTCGGCCAGAAGCGAGCCCCTGCGGGGTGCTGCCTACCGCTATGCGGCCCGCCTTGCAGAGGTGGCCCAAGGAGAGCTGGCCGACGCGTCCGCGCTGCGCGGGCCGCAGGTGCAGTTCTTTGACGCCGCGTATGACGACATGTGGCCCGGTCAGCGACGGGCAGCCGGGGATTCCCTCACGCCCCGGTGAGACGGGACAGGGATGAGACGATCTTGTCACGGCTGGTGTGATCACGGCGTCGGACCCCTCCTGGATAATCCCGTTCTCCGGGCTGAGTCCACGCTGCTTCCGCAAGCTCATCGCCGCCCTACGCCACGACGGCGCGGATCTGGTGCGCAAGGGCCGTTCACCTGGGGCCTGGCACCGGAAGACCGCGTGCTGCCGCTGACCGCCTACTGGCGCACGAACTTGACGCTGCGCGCCCCGCTGTTCGGTCTCGAAGTCCTCGGCCGACCGCGGCATCGACCACCTGGGGCTCTCGCTCGCCCGCCGGCCCCGTATCAGCCCGACCCAGAGATCAATTGCGGGACAGCTCTTAGATCATGCTTGGGGTCTCGTTCCCCAGGAGGCTCAGTGCCTGCATGGCCTCGCGCTCTATACGTGAGAGATCACCGAGGACCGAGCCGGCCTGGACGAGGCACTGCGCATCGCCCGATTCACCAGCCTTCTTGATCAGTGCTGCTACTTCCGCCCAGAGGGTGGCGGCCTCGGTGTACAGCGTGTGGCCGGTACGTAGGTGGCTGCTGTCGAGCAGATCGGTGCATTCGGCGAGGAAGTCGCGGTAGAGGTTGCGGAACAGGGCGCCACCGGTGCCGGCCTTCTCCATCAACAGGGCGGCCTGTGGCAGGTCTCGCTGTGGATTGTCGGTGCGCTGGAGCCAGGTGCGTACCAGCCTCCATCCCGGCCGGCGGCGTGCTGCGGCCACTGCGGGATCCGGACACGCCCGACTTGGACGAGGACGACGATGGCAGCGAGGGATGAACAGACCTCCCAGACCGGCCCCGTTGATCCGGGCATCAGAGCAGAGGTGCCCCACAGACCCGACGCCGATCCGCAGGCAACCGCGAGTCGGCGTCCGGGCGGGTTCCGCGGTGGAGGGTCTCGACGCTGGTCATCGGGGCTGCAGAAGTTTCCGCCCTCGGACACCTGTGTCTTCTCGCTAAGGCCGGCGGTCTTGAGGTGGAGGGGATTGTGGAGCGGGTAGCGGGAGAGCCAGGCTGGTCTTGATGGTGTCGAAGGCCACCAAGGTCTCGTAACGCCTGATGTTGTCATCGGCCTTGAACAGGCGGTCGCCGAGGCGGCCACAGTCGCGCATGCTGCGCGCCGCCAGGACGATCACGTAGTCCCATGGCCCCGCGACCCGGTAGCACTGCTGGACCTGTGGTTCGGCGCGCATCCGTTCGGCGAATACGCGATGGTGTTCGAACGATTCCTGGTTCAGTGTCACGAGGACCGTCGCCAGGACGGTGGGGCCGAAGCGGTGCGGGTCGAGGACGGCGATCTGCCCGGCGATGAGGCCGTCCTTGCGGTAGCGGGCGATCCTCCGCTGGACGGCGCTCGGTGAGAGCCCGACCCGTTCACCGAGCTCGTGCAACGTGCGTCCGGCGTCGTACTGGAGCAGGTCCAGCAGCAGGGCGTCGATCTCGTCCAGGCGTGGTGGCGGCAATTCGGGCACGCGAAATTATTGCGCCCCGACGCGATAATTCTCAATCGCTTCGATCGGGCGTTCGGTTAGCGTCGGTCGTGTCCGCAGGCTCCGCGGAAGCGGAAGGGGGAGGCGCATGGACCTGGATGTGGCGCGCATCGAGAACGCCGTGCAGGTGATCGATCCGGTATTCCTCAATACCCCGCAGTACCTCGACGAGCAGCTGTGCAGGGCGTTGGGCGACCGCGCGGTGACGGTGAAGGTGGAGACGGCCAATCCGGTGCGCAGTTTCAAGGGCCGGGGCGCCGATCTGATACTGAGCACACTGGCTCCCGGAACGCCGGTGGTGTGCGCGAGTTCGGGCAACTTCGGGCAGGCCGTCGCCTACGCGGGACGCGCCCGCGGGATGCCGGTCGTGGTGTTCGTGCCCGAGACGGTGAATCCCGCCAAGCGCGAGCGGATGGAGACCTTCGGCGCCCGCGTCATCGCGGCGGGGGCGGACGGCCTGTCGGCGCGGAAGGCCGCGGCCGCCCACGCCGAACGTCATCCTGACCATCTCTACTTGCAGGATGGCCTCCAGGCGGCGATCGCTGAGGGCGCCGGGACGATCGGGGTCGAGCTGACCCGTGGAGCGCCGGGCGTTCCTGGCTTCGACGCCGTCGTTCTCCCGGTCGGCGATGGCGCTCTGATCAACGGTGTGGCGTGCTGGCTGAAGGAGCACGCACCCGACACCCGGATCGTGGGGGTGAACGCGGAAGGCGCCCCCACGATGCTGGAAAGCCTGCGCGCCGGCCGTGCGGTCCGCCTCGAACACGTCCGCACCTTCGCCGACGGCATCGCGGTCGGCGCCCCGCTGGAGACCTCGGTGCGGCGGGCCCGCGCGCTGGTGGACGAGATCGTCCTGGTGCCAGACCAAGCCATCGCCGCCGCCATGGAGCTGGCGGCGCGCACGCTGGGGATCGTATTGGAACCGGCGGGGGCAGCGGGCCTGGCGGCGATCGCCGAGGGCGCGGTCGTCGGCGACCGGTTGGCGACGGTGCTGACCGGTGCCAACCCGCGCCCCGAACAGGTCCGCGAGCTGGCCGCCCGGCTCACCAGCCCTGCACAGGCGTCGAGTCCCGCCGGACGCACGACCTTCTTAAGGGCAAGGGAGAAGAAATGAATGAGACCACTGCTGTGAAGCGGCCGCCGCAGCCGGACTTCTCGGCGATCACGACCGGAGAACTGATCGCCTACCGTGCTGCGGAGAACGGCTGGCGGGCGTCCAGCGCGGCGCGGGCGCTCCTTGGCGAACCCGATCCCAACGCCGCGATCGAGTGGCAGGACGTCGCGCTGCCGGGCCGCGTGCTGCCGGTCCGGGTGTACCGGCCGCTGCCGACGGGCGACGGTGAGGCCGCCGCCCGGAGCGACCTGCCGCTCGTGGTCCATGTCCACGGAGGCGGATTTGTGGGCACGGCGGTGCAATGCGACTGGACAAACAGCCGGCTCGCGGCCAGGCTGCCCGCGCTCGTGGTCTCGGTCGAACACCGCCTGCTCGCCCCGGGAACTCCGCTGTCGGCGGCCGCCGACGACGGCTGGGACGTGCTCCGGCATGTGCTGCGGCACGCCGCACAGTGGGGCATCGACCCGTTCCGCACGGCTGTCTTCGGGGAGAGCTGCGGCGCACTGATCAGCGCGCTGACGGCCATCCGGGCCCGGGCTGCCGGCCTGGACCTCACGGCGCAGGTGCTGGTCAACCCCGTGGTCGACGTGACCGGGACGATGTTCGACCATCCCTCGATCGCCGAGTACGCATTCAGCCCGACTCGTGCCCTGCCGCTACTGCGGTTCCTCCAGCAGCTCGCCGTCCCGCCGGGACACGACGCCGGCGCAGTCTCGCCGCTGTACGCGGATGACCTGAGCGGGCTCGCCCCGGCGCTCGTGGTCGTGCCCACCCAGGACGCAGTCGCCGACCACGGCCGCCACTACGCCGAGCGGCTGCGGGAGGCAGGGACCTCAGTACGGCTCTCCGAATACCCGGGCGCAAAGCATGCGTTCCTCACCTTGCCCGGCGTGGATCCACAGGCCGAAGCCGCCCAGGCGGAGATCCTCGCGTTCCTCCGCGCAGCCCTGGCAAAGTGATGGAGGAACGGTGCACCCCACCCTTGCCGGACGGCCCGGCGGTCTCCCGACTCGGCCTCGGCTGCATGAGAATGGCGACTTCCACATGACCTTGGGTGCCAAGAAGGCGAGGAGAGCGACCGGATGGGGCTCATGCTCTGCCCTGCGGACGACGACGTGGCCAGCCCGGACACCTCGTGGTCGTACCACGGGTTCCACCTGTTCAGGCAATGGCTGGCCCAAGCCGAAGGAATCGCTCTCCCCGAGATGGCCGGCTTCGGCGGAAAGCGTGCGTGGAGCAGCATCACCACGACGCTGGAACCGCTGCTCAACCATCCCGACGACGACGGCGACCTGGCTCCCGCTCAGTGCGCGGCCATGCTGCCCCGGCTGGAAGAGCTCGCCGTCGAGCGGCCCCAAGCCGCCGACGATTCCGACCTCCAACGGCGCCGCATCGATGACACCCGCCAACTGATCAACGTCATGAAGTACTGCGTCGACAAGGGCGTCCCGCTCGTTTTCTGCTGACCGGACCAGAGACGGTCACCATCCCGCGGGCCGACGCCTGGTTCGATGACGCGTACCGACGCCTGGACTTTGTCTGGGACACCTGGCCCATGACCGACGAACGAGATCGGCAGCCTCATCGGGCTGAGGGCTCGCCACGGAGCTGATCCACAGGTCTTGATCATCGTTCTGGCGGGCGTTGGCGCTGAACACCGTGCAGGCCACCCCGGCAGACGGCGCGGCTCGCAGCCGTCCGGGCGCCCAGAGCGTCCGAGGGCCGCCAACGCTTGGCGTTCTCCAGACCCCAAGCTTGATCTTGACCCAGTGATCGATTCCAAGGGGGGGCCGCGTGGACCGAGCGAGCAGGTGAGCTGTGGACGTCCGTGTATACGCCGCCAGTCCGGAGTGATCCCTCCGATCGATTAGGGTTCCTCAATGTTCGAAGGAAAACTGGTAAGACTGCGCGCACTGCGCTCCGAGGACGCTGAACACCATTTCCGGTGGCGCAATGACCCCGAGGTGGTGCGTTGGGCCGCAGGCGGTGACCCGTTGTTCGGCCCGGTCACGGCGGAAGCGATCCAGCTCGGCTTCGACACCATGCTGCGACTGATCCCGAGGGAGTCGGCCGTGTTCACGGTCGAGGACCTCGCAGACGGGACGGTGATAGGCATGGCCGACTACCGGGACCTCGACCCCTACGCCGGAGTGGCCACGCTGGGAGTCACCATCGGCGAGCGGGAGTTCTGGGGCCGCGGCTACGGCAGTGACGCGCTGCGGCTGCTCGTGGGCCACCTGTTTGGTGCGTACTGCCTGAACAGGCTGGAGCTGGACACCTGGAGCGGCAACGAGCGCGCCATGCGCGCCTTCACCCGGCTGGGCTTCCGTGAGGAAGGCCGCCGCCGGTCGGCTGTACTGGTGGAGGGGGAGCGCTACGACAGGGTGCTGTTCGGCATGCTTCGTGAGGAGTGGGCGGACCCCGCATGACGTCGTAGATGCCCTTCCTCGGGGTGTTGGCGGAAGCAAGCACGCGGTGCTCCGGTCCGAGCGGGGTGGCGGCGGCGACCGGGCCCGCCAGGTCCTCCCGCGCGCAGACCTGGTCGACCTGGCCGGGGTGGTACAGCATCCCGTCCGGGTTCACGCTCAGGTCGACCAGGAGGCCGCGGTCGACGAACCGCCGGACCACGAACGCCGTCACGTTCGCCTTCTCGCCGATCACGTTAGGGGTGCCGAGCGCGTCGGCGATCGGGTCGGCCGCCGCGCCGCCGGAGATCGGTGGCGAGGGCATCGCGGCCCGGATGGCGTCGGCGTCCAGAGCCTCCACGGCGGCCCGGGACCACCGGGACGGCGACGCGTCGGGGGCCGGGATCAGACCGGTGTGCCGGGCCCACCGGAAGGCGGCTGCGGGCACCTTCAGGCGCTTGACTGCCTGGCCCGCGTCGTACTTGGTCTGTCGGGGTCACCTCTCGCTCGGTCGTCTCGAAGCGGCAGGGCACAAAATGACAGAACAGCTGAAACTGTCAAGATACCAAAAAACAGGCAAGTCCGACTGTTCCGCCGCTAATGCCGTGCCCGCGTGTGCGAGGAAAGAAATCCACCGGCCGGACGCCGCCGGGGGTTCGGAACCCGGTCGTCATGGTCGGGCCGACCAGGACCCCGACCGTGAGGCCGGACGCCTCCAGCTCACCGGGCACGCCCGCGCCCTCGCCGCCGACGTCCAGCGCCACGCCGCCGCCCTGCCGGAGAACGACGGCCGAGGCCCCCTCGCCGCAGTCATCCTCCGCGAAGCCGCCGGCCGCCTCTCCCAACCGATCCAGGGCACCGCACACTGCGCCCAGAACCGCGCCCGGTTCGTCGGGGCCCTGTATGAACGCCTGGACCGCCTGGAGGCCGCGCCTGCCACGCGGACCGTCTGAAGTGCACCCTGGCGACCACGAGCCCGCCGGAGAGCCGGCAGGCCCGGGGCGGTTGCACTGCGTCTTCTGCCGACGAACCTGGACTCTTTGCCACTGATGTCGGATCCAGACCGAAGCAGGCAGGCTGAGGTTCCGCCGCGGCGGTGGCCCGCTCGTCGAAGCAGGCCACCGATCGTCCTGTCACGCGCGTACGCGGGCGTCCCGGCTCGTCCGCCGTTCCCAGCCCGGAAGCGGCAGGGTGCGGCGCCAGCTGGGGACCACGAGTGCGGCTGTCAGTATGGCGGCGACGGGCGTGAGGGCGAGGGGGAGGTAGCCGGTGAGGTGGCCGGCGTTCCCGGTCAGGGCTGGGAGCAGGGACGCCCCGGCTGCCGCGTACAGCCCGACGGCCGTGAGCCGGATGCCGGGGGAGGAGGTGCGGCAGACGCCCTTCCAGGGACGAGTCGCCGTGCCGGGGGTGGTCGCCTCCTGCGTCTCCCCGGCGGCGTCGGTCAGGCGGCGGATGTCGTCGCGGGGGACGGAACAGGTGAAGGTCCGGCCGTCAGGGGCGACGAAGACCGCCGGGACCGTGCTCTTGCCGTTCACCATGGTCCAACGCCGGGCCCAGACCAGCCAGCCGGTTGTCTCGCCGAAATCCGTCGCCAGGGCGAGGATGTCGGCGCGGTGGACACGGAGTTCGACCGAGTCGACACCGTCGACCATGGCGCTCAGCCGGACCTTGTCGACCACCTTGGTGCTGCCGGCCCGGCCGCCGACCGTGGTGTGGGCGTCGTGTACCGCGGTCAGCCGCTCCACATACCCGGCGTTCACCCGCCCCGCCGCCGCGTCCTCGGTCAGCAGCCTGCGCGGACCGTACTCCGCGACCCGCTCAGAGTTCACCATGGCGGCGGCCCAGCACGCCACGAGCAGGAGAACCGCGAACGGCATCAGCGTTCCGCCGTTCAGGGGCACGTACCAGGGCGAGAGGTACGACGAGAGGTCCTCACCGTCGTCTACCCAGCCGCCCAGTTCGGGGCGGCCGGGGGCGTGCAGGATCTGGACGTGCATGCCCTCCTGCGGGGACGAGCCGACGATCCCGCGGTCCACGGCGAGCAACGTGTGATCTGCCAGCTCGACTTGCAGATCGGCGAAGTAGTAACCGCCGCCGCTCCGCTTGCCCTTCCCGACGCCGGTGAACTCCTCGCCGTCAACCCGGACGACGGTCCCCGTCGACACCCGCGGCTGCGCGCGCTGGATCTCGTCGAGCGCCTCGCCCTGGGCACCGTCCGGCCGCAGCCCCACGAGGAACGCCGAGGCGATGGCGGTGGCAGCAAGCATGAGGGCGAACGCGGGACCGAGCGGGACGGGGAAAGACCGGGGGAGCACCGAGGGGATCGGCGGGAGCTCCTCGTCGAGGCCGGGGGCGGGCGGGCCCGGCTCCAGCGCGGGCGCCCGGCGCGTGGCCGCCACCCACCCCAGGCCGCACACGAGCGCCATCGTCATCGCGACCAGCATGTCGACGCGCGGCGCCGCAGCAGTGAACCGTACGACGGGAAGGAGAACCACCGCCGCCGCGCATATCAGCGCCGCCGACCCCCACCCGCGTGTCCAAACCGTGGATCTTCGCATCCCCCCATCCAACCTCGGCCTCTGTCTTGAGGGGAGACCACCAACACCTTGGGCCACTACCGGCTGGACGGCCGCTCCGCCGCTCTGTGCAGACATCTTCCGGTATCCGCCCAGCGCGAGATCACCTTGCCAGGGCAGGATGGGGTTACGGAATGGTGGGGAAGGGGAGGCAGATGACGACAGATATGCCGCCAAACGCTGATGCTCCCTCATCCACGCCTGCTCCTGCGCCCAGGTCCCGCGCCAGCTCGGCACCACGTTCTCATACTGCAGCCGTAGATCGTGGTCTTCAGGTCTGATTCGCGGCTTGTCGGTGGTAATGGCTGGCCTGGGCTCGGGCTTGGTGGCGGCGTCGCCAGGCGGACCAGCGGAGCCGGTGACCGCGTCGCGTATGGGCCGCACGAATGCTGTGAACAGTCGCTGGATCTCGTTGCAGGTGAGCGGGATCAGCCCGTCCGGGGCGGGATCGGCGGGCGTGCTCATCGGCGCGGACGACGGCGAGGAAGGCGTGAGCGAGCATGGCCAGGGTGACCCAGCGGGACCATGAGGTGAAGCGTCGGACCCGGTGCTCGTCCAGTCCGGCCAGGCCCAGCGGTGGCCGCAGCCTTCCCGCAGCCGGTCCACCAGCAAGATCACGGTCTACCGCTGCAGTACCAAGTCGCGCTGGTACCAGGGGCCTGACTTACCACCGAGGTCGGCCGGGTCAACCAGGACAAACCCAGCCTTGATCAGCACCTTCTGGGACGCGACATTCTCTCGGGAGGTGCCCGCCCGCAGGGTGCGCAGCCCGTGCCGCGCCACCGCCAGCCGGCACAGCTCCCGGACGGTCTCGGTCGCCACACCGCGTCCGGCGACGTGCTGCGCGACCCGGTAACCGAGCTCAGCAGTGCCGTTCTCGAGGTCGTACAGGTTGAACCGGCCCAGAACCGAGCCGTCCTCGGCAACGAGCAGGTAGAAGGCGCAGATGCCGGCCTCCTGCTCGGCCAGCAGGGCGCCGTACCGGTCGGTGAACTTGTCGAAGAAGTCGTCGCCGCGGTCGGGGACCGAGGCAGCGAAGTAGGCGCGGTTCTCCAGCTCGAAGGCCAGGACCGCCGGGGCATGGCCAGCATGCAGCCGCTTCAGCTTGGGCACCGCCCGACCCTAACCGGATGGTGGGCTCAGATCATCTGAGTTTTCGCCAGCGGCAGACAATCCCAAGACCAGTGCACATAACGATCTACGGCTGGAGTGCTAACCCCAACTCCGGGACGGGTACCACCTCACTATGGCGATCACAGACAGTTGTGGCGGCATTGGTCGCGGCGGTGGCTACCGTTATCGCCGCCATCATCGGTGGCGCGGTGACCTGGCACGGGGTTGATGCCAGCTCGGAGCACCACGTACGATGCCGCCCCACCCGCCGGATCTCGGGGAGAGGCGGCGTCGACGTGCAGCGGCCCGGGTCAGGCCGGGGCGGCCCGACCCCGAGGGGGAGCCGCTCGTGTCCACGCTGGCTCCGCTCGTCGTCCTGCTGGTCGTCCTGGTCGGCGCCCTGATCGCCGGCGCCGTCTTCTACGCGGTCTACCGCAGCCCGGACCTCTGCACCCCGATCATGGCGGGCCTCACCACGGTCGCCGCGTTCGCCGCCGTCCTCGCCGTCGTCGTCGCAGCTGGCGGCGGTGCCTGCCCCGGCCTCGTAGGAACCCTGCGGCGGCCCGTTGTGACGGCGGTACGGGGTCTGCCGCCATGGCTATGGGAAAGACACCCTGCCGAACCGGAAGGCGGCGCCGCCAAGACGACGACCACGCTGCATCTGGGCAGGGCGCTCGCGGCTCCCGGCCGCCGAACACTCCTGGTCGACCTGGACGGCCACGGCACGTGTCACTTCACGCCCAGCTTCCGCAGCGCGACGAGCTGTTCGGGTTGAGTCTGTCGCGTCTGGTCTTGGTCGTTCGATCCACTGTGCGAGGGCTGTGGCCATTCATCTACGCCCCATTGACCTTGCCTTGACCCTCGGGTCAGCATGATCCGGACCGCCCCCCACGCCGGTCCCGGCCGTAACGTCGTGAGGAGCCCGCCCCATGCGCACCTACCCGCAGAGCAGCCGTTCGCGAGCGCTACGCACAGCCGTTGCCACCGTCGGGGCCTCCGCCGTCCTCGGCTCCGTACTGGTCACTTCACCGGCCGCCGCCACGGTCACGGCTGCCGGAAGCGGGCCGGGCAGCTGCAAGGTCTCCGACGATCCGTCCTGGTCTGGCTGGACCGACCATGCTCAACTCGGCGCCACACTGCAGCAGATCGAGGAGACCAGCAAGGGCCGGGTGCAGGTCGAGGTCGCCGGGCGCACCACCCAGGGCCGCGAACTGTGGGCCGCGCGAGTGGGCACCGGCCCCCGCGTCCTGATGGTGACCAGCGCGATTCACGGCAACGAGCGCACGGGCACGGAGGCCCTCATCGGCATCCTCAAGGAGCTCGGTTCCGGCTCTGGTCCGAAGACCGCCGAACTCCTCAGCAAGGTCACCCTGGTTGCCATGCCGATGGTGAACCCGGACGGCGGCGAGCTCAACCGTCGTATCAACGTACGCTCCTGGGACCAGACGGTCGCGCAGTTCCCCCAGCTGGCCGGGGCACCGCGGGCCTGGTACCACAGCCTCAGGGGTGACGGCATCGACCAGCCCGGCTATGACCTCAACCGGGACTTCAACCCGGATCTGAACTACGTCCCGCGGGCCTCCGACCTCCCCGGCACGCAGACCGACGCCGGCTTCTTCCTTTCCCCCGAGTCGCGGGCGATCCGTGACACCTATGTGAAGATGCGCAATGAGAAGGGATCTGTCGACGCCTTCATCGATCTGCACCACATGGGTCCCTGCGAGCGCATCACGGGCGGCCCTCAGGACGGCAAGCTGATCACGGTCTCGCTGGACTACCCGCCGCTCGGCGTGAACGACGGCGCCAAGTACAAGAAGCAGTGGCCGAAGCTGGACCAGGACAAGTCCCGCCGCTATGCGCTCGCGGTGGCCAATGGCATCGCCGACGCATACGGCGAGCAGTCGAGGCTCGCCGCGGCCGGCCGCTATCTCCACCCCGACGCGCGCGAATACGCCGGCCAGGGCCGCTCCGCCTTCGCCCTCAACGGAACCGGCACAGTCCTCTTCGAAGTCCGCGGGCAGCAGGACGACTTGGGACAACAGCAGCGCGGCATGTTCGTCCAGTCCGTACGCACCGGAGTGGAGTCCCTGATGACGGGCCTGGCCACGGGCAGCGCCGACCAGGTCGACGGGGACGACTTCTTCAAGCTGCCGGACTACGGGTGGGAGACCACGGCGGACTGACCATGGTGGAACGGGTCCCGTGCGCAGGCACCTGGGTTTCGAAGGGCACGTGACGTTGGAGCTCGGCAACATGCCCCCCCTTCCCCCGCTGCTCCGACCTGGCATCAAGATCGGGCAACTCTGCGTCTTCCAGATGAGCTCGCCAGCAGAGTCGGCCTACGGCACGAAGGGGCTCGGCTCCCGCTATCAAATGCAGGAAGGTGACCTGCTCGCGCGGGAGGTCGAGGACCAGTCCGAGGTCCTCGACGGACAGGACGGCCCCGCCCCGGCCTCGGAGCGGGGTGCCGTCCCGGTCAGTCCCTCGGATCCTGGCTCGTCCGGCCCTTCCGGGGGAGGAGGGCCGCCGCGACGCCCGGCCGGCAGGTCCGGCGCGGCTCCGGGGCGTCGAGAAGGGCGGCGGTGACGACCTCCGCGAAGGCGAGCGCCCCGCTCTCGTCGACATCGGTGAGCAACCGCACGACACCACGAGTTCAATCTCAGCAGACCATGAGGCGGGTCACACAGACACGTCTGGCGTACCGGGCGTCAGGGTGCGCCCGTGGGCTGGCCGTGAGGCCGTCGGGCACAAGCCCTGGTGGCTCAGCTTCGAGGTGCCCCGCCACCCGTGAATGAGTGGGGAGCAGCCCCCTGTCCGGAAACGGCAGCACTGAAGGTGTCAGCAATGCCGCTGCCCCCCGTCAGCGTCTACGGGTCGAGCCGAGCGCTGATCGTCTTCTCCAACTCGCCCATGGTGCGTACGAACGCGCTCTCCAGGTCGATGCCGTAGCGGTGGGCAAGGATCAGCACCGACCACAGGCAGTCGGCCAGTTCGTGCTCCAGCGCAGCCTGGCTGTCCGGCCGACCCGACCGCGCCCCCTCCTGGACCAAAACCTGCTTGGCCAGATCACCGACGTCCCCCATGAAGCCGAGTCCCGAGGAACTCCACGACCAGGTTCGGTCGTACGGGGTGCCAGTCCAGCTCCCAGGGCGGCGCTCCCCAGCCGGCGCTGCAGCGGCGGCCGTACCACGGGTGCTCAACAGCCACTGCTGTGCCGCAGCCCGGTCCGGCGTGCTGGGGCACAGGGTGAAGGGCGCAGCGAGGTCGCCCCGGGCGAAGAGGTCTTCGAGGACGGCACGCCGGTCCCGGTACGGGCGGGTCAGGAGTTCCGTCCCGCCGGTCTCCAGGACATCGAACGCGCCCAGGTAGGCGGGGAGCTCGGCGGCGGCCTGGGCGGCGCTGCGGCCCCGGCGCCGCGCACGGCGCTGCAGCTCGCCGACGTCGCGCCGCCCGTGTGTGGTGACGACCAGTTCGCCGTTCATGTGGGCTGCCGCGTCTGTCTCATCGACGGCCCTCCTTTAGGGAGGCGAGGCGACTTCGACGTGCTCCTTCCACCGGTGCGGGAGTCAGGACACGTTGTCGCCGTGGGTCAGCGTCTCCCAGGCGACGAAGAGGTTGTTCGTCCCCATCGGGCGGCGGGCCAGGGTGTATGTCTCCGTGTTGGTCATGGCGTGGCCGAGGCGGTTGTGCAGGGCGTTGTAGCCGACCTCGGTGACCGGCCCCAGGCCCCGCTTGACCGTGCCGCCGCAGAGCCAGGACGGCGGCTGGTTCAGTTCGTACGTGGCGTGGAAGCCGAGGGCGTGGCGGATCCGCTCGCCGAACTCGGGGTAGAGGTCCTGGCCTTGGATGCGTGAGGTCTCGGCGACCTGGGCCATGGCGGCGATGCCGTAGCCGGTGTGCGTGAAGTCGCGGCAGGTCTCCTGGGAGAGGCCGTTGACGAAGGTGGTCTGGCCGTGCCAGTAGGCGATGATCTCGTCGCGGGTGTCGCGCCCGTCGCCCGGTTTGGTGCGCGGCAGGGCACCGTCGGAGGTCAGGTAGACGTACGCGGGGACGCGGTTGCGGTAGAGCGCGACGGCTCGGTCGTAGATCGCCTTGTCGTCGAGGAAGACCCCGATGCCGATGATGGCCTGGATCATGCTCAACTCCCAGTTGCCGTTGGAGTTGGAGCCGTTCTGGATCTCCGGGTAGTAGACGGTGCGCAGCATGGTGGCGAAGCGGCCTGCGTTCGGCCAGTCGGCGTAGGCGTGCTTGATGATCTCGGCGGCCTTGGGCCAGGAGGAGGCCGCCCAGGCTGTCTGGAGCGGCGCGTTGCTGTTGGTGTGGTCCCGGACGATGGCCGACCAGGCGTCCATGATCTGGATCGCCTTGCGGGCGTGAGCGGCGTCCCGCGTGACGTACCAGGCGAGCGCGTGGGTGTACGCGGCGATGGCGTCCTCGCGCTCGTCCGTGCAGCCGAGGTTGGGGTTGGAGTACGAGCCGCACTCCACGACGGCGCGCGGGTGGGGCGTGTAGGAGAGCGACGCGTACCGCGAGCTCATCATCTGGCTGAAGGCCGCGGCCTGCGGGGAGGCGCCCGCGTTCACCCGGGCGCGCATGGTGTCGAGCTGGGCCCGGCTGACGCCGACGCCTGGGTGGGTGAACACGTCGGGGGCGGCCTGTGCGGCCGGGACGGCGGCGGAAGCGGGGGCAGGGGCGGCGGAGGTGGACCGGGCGGCCGAGGCCGGCGCCGCGAGGACGCCGGCCATCAGCGCGCCGAGCGCTGCGAGCAGAGCGGGCTTCAGGACTCTTCCAGCCATGGGGGGTTGCCTTTCTGACGGCACTGACGAGTCTGCTGACACCGACGACACACGCGTTCATGTATGCGATCGGCTTACGGCGATGTGAATGGCGCTGTGGCCGGGAAACTAGCGACCCATCATGAACACGTCAAGGTCTAGACCTAGGTGGCGTCTTGCCGATCACGTATCGAGCCAGATGAGTGTGAGCGGCATCCGTCAGGCGCCAGAGGGCCTTGCTGCCGGAACTCGGTCCGCACCTGGCCCGTGCCCACCGCACGACAACAGCCGAGTACTGGGCCGAACACCGGCTCCCGGCCACGACCGTGCTCGTGGCCACGGACGCGGCGTCGCCCTGTCCCAGGCCCGCACCGCCGCGATGGCAGACGATCCGGACCTGATTGCCCGGCTGCGTGCCACGACGCCGCCCCTCCAGGAGCTGTTCCGCCGTCCCGCCGACGCCCGCGCCGGCACCGACGACCTGCCCGCCGTGCGCGCGGCACGGGCCGCGGGTGCCCGACGCACCCTGCCCGCAGGCCAACAGGCCCGCCGCGCCGCACTGGAGGCCCAGGCGAGGGCCGCCGGGTTCGCGTCGACGGCCGACGCGATCGACGCGACACGGACCGGGCGAACGCGGCTCCATCGATCCACACGTCATCACTGACCAAGCGGAGTCCGCGCCGAGGCAAGCCGGGTTCGACCTGTCCAAGAGAGCCCAAGCCCTGGTGCGCGAGATCGAAAGCTTCCTTGCCCACCTGGACCACACAACCGACGTACCGCGATGCTGACGCTCAGCGCTTCGCGCCCGCAGGCAGGAGAGTCTCTGTAAACCACCTCGCGCAAGGCCTTCACGATAGGAAGGCCAGACGACTCGTTGACGCGGCGGCCGCCCCGACCAGGGGCGGCCGCCGCTGCTTCTGCAGTGAAAGGACGTCTAATCCGGTCCTGCGTCCCCCCGCCGACTCCTACGGACCTCATCGCTGCTTCCCTGCCGACTGCCACGCCAGTCGGTGTAAAGGTCAGTGACGATGACGGCGACAGACGCCAAGAACGCGGACTGGGCGTCGTGCAGGGCGAGGACCGTGCCGGCCGTGAGAACCGCCAAGAAGACAACGAGGTCCTGAGTCCGATTGCTGCGCATCTGAAGTCTCCGTTCACGATCAGTACGACATCTGTGACGATGTGCACCACGCTCGCGAACAGCCGATTGTTGCGACAGGTTCAACGGCGTGGCCGAACAGGCGGCAACACCCACCACAACACGAGAGGGAGAGCAGCTGGTGTCGGGAAGTCTCGAGCCGCGGGAAGACCGTCGCACGCCTGAGGAAGCTGCCCTCGCTGATCAGCTGTGTGCGCTGTTTGACAGCCTTGGCATCTCCTACCGTCGGTATGCGGCTGGCCGCCCGTATGACCACTCCACGGTCTACCGCTACCTCAAAGGGGAGCGTCCGCCCACATGGGGCTTCATCCACGACCTCCTCTACGCGGTTGCTGAGGCGCAGGGGACCGTACCGACGGCTGAGGCAATCGGGCTCTTCCGAAAGCTGCACAACGATGTGCTCAGGGCCGGGAACAACCCGCAGCACAAGGTGTTGTTCCTCGAGCAACAGCTAGCCGAAGCCCACAGAAGGGCCCGCCAGGCCGCGGTCAGAGAGCAATACCTCGCTCAGGCGGTGGAAGAGCACCAGAACCGCATCCGGAACCTGGAGATTGGCCACCGAGAGCTCGAAGCCACAGCAGCCGCAGCGGCTTCTGAGGCCGAGGACGAGCGAGCCCGGCTCATTGCCGAAATAGAAGAGCTGAAGGCCAAGCTGGCACGGACCCGCCAGCTCCACCAGCAGGCGGAAGAACGCTGCAACCAACTGGAACAACAGCTTGCCGAATCCGAAGCTCAAGCCCGGCTGACGTCACCCGCCCCCTCGACTGCGGGCGGCGAGACGGACGACGAGTGGAAGGACGCGGAAAATGTAGCAGCCAGCATCATCCAGGCTGCCAAGCGGGAGGCCGAGGAGCATCGGACCAAGGCACAGGAAGAGTTGCGAGAGCTGCAACGCAGGAAACGAGTCCTGGACGAAGAGCTGTCCCGCAACCTACCGCGCCCTGGTGCACCGCTGCCTCCACGCCTGCTGATGACGAACGAGGCGGGCTTCTCCTCAGCGTCAGACGGCAACGGGCCCGACGGGAGTCCCGACGACTGGTCCGGCGTTCTGGTCGCAGGCAGGTACCGGCTGGAACGCGAACTCGGACGCGGTGGGATGGGACGTGTGTGGGAGGCGTTGGACACCAAAACGAACCGGACAGTGGCCTTGAAAGGGCTGCGGGATGTTCAGGACTCCGATGAGCGTGACGAGTGGGTGCGACGGGCACAACGTGAAGCGCAAGCACTCAGCCGGGTCGAACACCAACACGTCGTTGGGTTCCACAACGTGGTCGAGGAGAGCGGCCAGGTGTGGATCGCAATGGAGCGGTTCGCGCCACGCACGCTGGGCGACGTGCTGCGTGAGCAGGGACCGCTGACGGTGATGCATGCGACAGACATCGGGCTCCAGGTTCTCCGCGCGCTGAGGGCGGTACATGAGGCTGAAGTCCTTCACCGCGACGTGAAGCCGGACAACATCCTGTTCCACGCTGACGGAAGCGCACTGTTGATGGACTTCGGGATCGCCACGTACAAAGGAGCCCCCCGAGTCACCCAGGTCGGCCAGGTCATCGGTGCGCTGGAGTACCTGGCGCCAGAACTCGTCAGCATGGACCCAGAGGATCGGCGCCCGGCCTCGGAGGCCTCTGACCTGTGGTCTCTGGGAGTGACGCTGTACGAGATGGTGGAGGGCAGACGGCCTTTTGAGGGAGTGAATGACTACGAAATCCTGCTGGCTCTGCGAGAAGCGCAGATTCCGCCCATGCAGTTCGCCGGTCGCCTCGCCGCGCCGATCAGGGCTCTGCTCCACAGAGACCCGGCTCGGCGTCCGAACGCCGAAGCAGCGGAGAAGCTGCTGGAACTCTCTCGCTACACGAGCACCCCTCCTCGCGGTCTACTCCTAGACAGGATTGACCGAGGGCCGAACGAGTCCTCACGGCGGCCGCAGCAGAGAGACTCCATTGGATCCAGCGGACTCCTCGACTGGTGGTCGCGCTTCCGACGCCGCTCCAGCCAGTAGCGCGAGCCTCGGACGCAAGGCGCCCCCTCGCCGGGCCGAGCAAGATTGCGTCTTACGGCGGGGAAGGAACGGGCGGGTGCGGTGTGCGGCCGGGGGATCGGGCCGGTCCTGTCTGTGGTGTTGCGCGTCGGCGCCTCCGCGCTCCGCGCCGGACGAGCCGGCGCACCAGCAGGGGTCAGGGCGCCGGCCGGGCGCAGCCACGCGGGCAGATGGCAGGGCGTGGGCTGCGCCGTCTGCTGGGCGGCCCGTGGTCCCCGCGTCGTCCCCGTGGTCCTGGTCGCAGCGCGAGCGCTACGCCGCCGTGAACCAGCCCGAGGCACCTCGGCGGCTCGGCGCGCTGACCACCGCGCAGGCCGAGGCCGAACTCGCCCAGACTGCCGACTCCGGCCTCGCGCAGCTCGCGATGCCAGACCTCATCCCGCACGCCGCGCCCCGGCCGACTGGCGTACCCCGGCTTCCCTGGCCGCGCTGACCACGCCAGGCCCGCCCGTTCCGGTGCCCGTATGGCCGTGACGGCGCTTCCGCCCCGGACGGCCGCGACGGGCAGACCGTGCCTACTTACGCAGTGCCGTGATCCTTGCGCCGGACCGGCGTCCGCTTCCCTCGCCCACCGCCGGCTCCACCTTCATGCCTCCGCAGGGTCCTGATCGTTCTGCTCTTGTGCCTGCGCCCAGGTGATCGCCCATTCGTTGAGTGGCTGCAGGGCGTGATTGAGCGCTGCCCCCAGGTGAGTGAGCTCGTAGCCGTCGGCTGAGCGGGCGATGATCCCGTTTGTCGTCAGTTCGCGAAGCCGCTGGTAGAGGACGCTGGATGACAGTCCTTCGCACCGGGCCAGCAGCGTGCGGGCGCCGAGCGGACCCGCACGCAGCTCCCAGAGAATGCGCAGCGCCCACCGACGGCCGAAGAGGTCCATCGCGGCCATGATCGGACGGCCGGTCGTCGATCCACGAACCGGTGTTCCTGGGCGCGGTGTCGGCATGACCCTCCTTGTGTTTCGTTATTCGAAACACTAGCATCCGTGCCGTGTTTCGGATTTCGAAACAACCTCAACGGGAGCGCCGATGTCGCGAATAGCCCTGCTGGAACCGCCGTACACCGACGAGGCCGGCGCGCTGCTCGCGCGCATGATGCCCGGGGACGTGCCGCCGATCGGGCTGTTCCGGATGTTCGCCAGAAACCTCCCCATGGCCGGCGCCATGCACGGATGGGGGCGCTATGAGCTGGGCCGACAGCTGACCCTGACCATGAGGGAGCGCGAGATCGCCATCGACCGGACATGCGCGCTGTGCGGCTGCGAGTACGAGTGGGGCGTGCACATGATGACGTTCGCCGAGCGGGTCGAGCTCACCCGCGAGCAGGCGGCATCCCTGGTGCACGGCGGCCCCGCTGACGCCTGCTGGACGTCCGAGCGGGAACGGCTGCTCATCCTCGCCGTCGACGCGCTGCACGAGCGTTCCGACATCGATGACGCGCTGTGGACACGACTCGTGTCGGTCTTCGACGAGCTCCAGCTGCTCGATCTGCTTCTGCTGTGCGGGTGGTACCACGCCGTCAGCTTCGCCGCGCGCGCCACGCGCATGCCGCACGAGCCCGGCGCGCCTCGCTTCGCCGACTTCCTCCCCACCACGACCGCGACCAACCGGTGAGCACTACCCGGGAGCGCTCAAAGGCGCGGCTGCTGGTCCCCTCGCTGATGTTCATCGCTCTGGTCGTGGCGGCGGTCGCCAGCCTCGGGACACCGCTCATCACCAGCGTGGCGACCTCGTTCCACGTCTCGCTCGGCAGCGCGCAGTGGACGCTGACCATCGCGCTGCTCAGCGGCGCCGTCGCCACGCCGGTCCTGGGCCGGCTCGGAGCCGGCCCGCACCGGCGGGCCACGATCCTCGCCACGCTGGCGGTCGTCGTCGCCGGCAGCGCGCTCACCGTGCTGCCGCTGCCGTTCGCGTGGCTGCTGGCCGGCAGGGCGGCCCAGGGCGTCGGGGTCGGGCTGACGGCGCTGATGATGGGCGTGGCCCGGGACCACCTCCCCGAGGAGCGCAGCGCGGCCGTGATCGCCCTGATCTCAGTGGTCTCCATCATCGGGGCCGGCGTCGGCTACCCGCTGGCCGCACTGCTCGCCGAGCTCGGCGGGGTACGGGCCGCCTACGGCCTCGGCCTGGTCGTCACCGCGGCCGCCCTCCTGACCGCTTGGCGCTCCATGCCCGAAGCCCCCGAAGGCCGCTCCGCCCACGTGGACGTGGCAGGCGCGGTCGTCCTGGCCGCTGCGCTGCTCCTGGTGCTGTTCCTCGCCGGCGAACGGAATCTGTGGAGCCGGCACCTCGCCGTGGCGGCGGTCCTCGCCGTCGCCGGGGTGGTGCTGCTCTGTGTCTGGGCCGTCATCGAGCTGCGCAGCACGACGCCCCTGGTCGATGTGCGGGCGGTGCGGCACCCGGCGGTCGCCGGGGCGAACCTCGCCATGTTCGTCGGCGGGATCGGCATGTACCTCCTGCTCACGCTCATCACCCGGTACGCGCAGACGCCGCACGGCGCCGGCTACGGCTTCGGGCTGACGACCTTCGTCGCCGGGCTGGTCCTCATCCCGTTCTCGGTGCTGGGGTTCGTTGCCGGCAAGCTCACGCCGCGGGTCCGGACGCGGATCGCCGACCCCCTGCTCCTGGCCGGCAGCGCCGTCGTGGTCGGCGGCGGGTTCGCCCTGTTCGCGGCGGCCCGGTCGGACCTGGCCGAACTGTTCGTGGCGATGGGCGTGCTCGGCTTCGGCGTCGGCGGCTTCTCCGCCGCGATGCCCGGCGTGATCCTGGCCGTCACCCCCAAGAGCGAGACGTCGAGCGCCATGAGCTTCAACTACGTCGTCCGCAGCGTCGGGTACTCCCTGGGCAGCGCCATCGGCGGCCTGATCCTCGCCGCAGGCACCGGCCCCGGCCACCTCTTCCCCGACGACAGCGCCTACACCACCGCGGCGCTGGTCGGCATCGGCGCCATGGCGATCACGACGCTGACAAGCCTCGCTCTCGCCCGCCGGCGCTCGTCCGAGACCAACCCGTAAGTCAGATGCACTCATCCCAACACTGGAGATTCCATGCCCAAGGGCTACTGGGTCAGCGTCTACCGCACCATTTCCGACCCTGAGAAGCTGGCTGCTTACAACAATCTGGCCCGCCTGGCCGTCGAGGCCGGGGGCGGCCGGGTCCTCGTCCGTGGCGGTCGGGTCGTGGAGCATGACGCCGGAATCGCCGAGCGCACCGTCCTGATCGAGTTCGACAGCTTCGAGCAGGCCGTCGCGGCGCGCGAGAGTGCGGCCTACCAGGAGGCGCTGGTCGCCCTCTCCGACGGCGTCGAGCGCGACTTCCGCATCGTCGAAGGCATCGACTGACTGGCCGGCGAAAGCGTGTACAACGGGCTCATCCAGTGGCCCTGCGGCCCCGGCAAGGAGAACCAGGAGTTCAGGTTCGTTCCCCGCGGAGGCGACCGGTACGAGATCCGCACCGGGTACGGGAACTGGTGCGTGACCGCGGCAGGGGCGACAGACGGTGCGCGGATGGAGTTCCATCCCTGCGACGGCGGGGTGAGGCAGCAGTTCTTCATCGAGTGACCCGCACACGCCCAAGAGGGGCCCGCGGCCGGTGGCCGCGGGCCCCTGCCGCGTACCTCTGTATCCCGAAGGCGCGCGAACCCGGCCGGCGCGGGCGGTGCCGGGGCTCGCGGTCGTGGCGGGAGGGGGGCAAGTGCGGCGCGGCCTTTGCCGGACTTGCTCGGCACCCATGGCCGCCTGAGGAGAACTTCTTCCGCTCGCCTCGCTCGGCGGGGTGGCGGTCGCTGACCGCCGTCGGACAGGTCCTGAGCGCCACGGCGGCAGACGGTGCGAGGGTCACTGCCGCCATGGTGAGCTGCGCCGCGCGCAGGGCCGGCCAGGAGGAGAGCGTGCCAGCGCCAGTGCCGTAGTCACCTCGTACACCCGGCGATACCCGGCGATCCGCAACTGGATCAGTAACAAAGCGTTGTGAAACTATGACTCTGCGTGAGGCGGTGCTGTTTGCCGGCTGTCTGGAGAGGGCCGGTGCGAACGCGGTGCCGGGCCGGTCACGCGGCACAAGAATTGAGAGGATTGCAGAGAGTGCTTCTCTAACCGACATTGTCACTGGCGACCGCATGCTCAGCGACGCTTTCCCGATCAAAACCATCGACGGCGTCGCCTGGGAGGTCGACGGCGAGACGGACCAGGCCGGGGACGGGGCCTCGTGGGTCGGTGACTTCGTGCGCGACTTCCGTCTGAGCCCGGCCACCTTCGACAAGAAGAGGTACCTGACTCAGCTGCGGGGTTACATGGGGGCGGTGAAACGAGCCCTTGCGGAATCGGGCGCCACCGAGGACGAGATCGCGGCGTTCGAGAAGGGCGCCTCGGCCTACGCCAAGAAGATCACCGCGAACTTCGCGCACTACGAATTCTGGACCGGTGAGAGCAACCACCCCGACGGCATGGTGGTTCTCCTGGCCTACCGTGATGACGACACCCCGTACTTCACCTTCTGGCAGCACGGGCTGCAGCGACACGAAAACTAGCGCTCGGCGCCACAACCCGTTCTCGTGACAGGCCGGGTCACCGCGCTCGGCGAGGACAGCGCAGCCGCCGGTACACCTCGGCGCGGGCGCTCTTCGAAGGCTTTGGCAGCAGGGAAGGTCATGGCCGGGATGCCGGCGGAGCCGCGGTTGGCGGCCTGCAGGACGCAGACGTCCTGGAGGCCGCCGGTGAGCCCGCGCCAGGGGGGCAGGGCCGGCGCGGGCTCCGGCGACGGCGGCCATGGACACACACCAAGTCCCTCGCCGGCGTGGAGGCGGCGCTCGGCGGCGAGAAGGCGGTCGCAGTTGGATCCGGCATTTTCCATGCCCTGCCGACTGAGCCGTGTCCTTTCCGGACGCGCCGTAGTTCTGCCTGGTGATCACCGTGTGCGCCGTGGCGCCGCGGACCCGAAGAGCACGGCGAACCCGATGACTGAAAGACCCCCACGATGAGTGATGAGCAGGACGAGTTCACTGTGGTGCTGGTGGACGCAGGACGTAACAAAGTCAGCGTCATCAAGGCCTTGCGGGAACTGACCGGCCTCGGCCTCGCGGAGGCCAAGGAGATGGCAGACCAGGTGCCCACCACAGTGCTGGAGGCCGTGGACGAGGAACGGGCCCAGCGGGCCAAGCTGAAACTGCAGGCAGCCGGAGCCACGGTAGAACTGAACTGATCGCCCCGGCCGACCACGCCCCCCGTTGTGCTCGAGAAGGCCATCATCGAGACCCGCTGACACTCAACCCACGATGCGGCTCGCCTCCCGAAGCAGGCAGCCGAACATGCCGCTCGCTACACCAGGGAAAGGCAGAGCGGCATGCCCTCGTCGAAGACGCCCCGGCATCAAGGTCGACGGGGGT
Organism: Streptomyces griseicoloratus; assembly: GCF_014534645.1. Lineage (GTDB taxonomy): Bacteria > Actinomycetota > Actinomycetes > Streptomycetales > Streptomycetaceae > Streptomyces > Streptomyces griseicoloratus. The sequence goes on along the minus strand of NZ_JACVQF010000187.1, from coordinate 39,652 downwards.
GCAGCTCCCGCCCTCGCACAGCATCATGTCGCACTCCTCGTGGTGTTCCCGCACCGGCCGCTTCGCCGGAACCGCCGCCGCTCGGTGCGGGCCGCGGGGCCGGTGGCGCCTCGGCGGGCTCGCCGGGCTCGGCGGCCGGCACCGCGCCCGCCCAGGCCACGCCGAGGGCGGCGAATACGGCGAGTGCGGCGCGCTGCTCGGGGGTGAGCTTGTCGCGCCGCTGCTGACATCCCGGCAGATGCGGGCCTGGGCGGACGGAGAGCACAGGAGCAGGGTCCCGGACGACCGCTGGTGCAGCCACGGACGGATGGCGGGTCGGTTGTCAGTTCGGGGCGGTGGGGCCGCGGTAGGGGAGGGTCTGGCTGTAGACGACGCTCGTGGTGGTGCTGCCGAAGCCGGCGAGTTCGTCCATGAGGGTCTCCAGGTGTTCCATGGAGGTCGCGGCCACCTTCAGGGTGTAGCAGTCGTTGCCGGTGGTGCGCAGGCACTCCAGGATCTCCCGTCGTTCAGCGAGGAGGCGGCGCAGCGGTTCGTGGCGGTTGCCCGGATATTTGAGGCGGACGACGGCGAGGACGGGGTAGCCGACCTTGGCCAGGTCGATCTCGGCACGGTAGCCCGTGATGACGCCCAACGCCTCCAGATTGCGGACGCGTTCGGTGGTGGCCGATGGGCTGAGGTTCACGCGGCGGCCCAGTTCGCTGAGGGAGATGCGGGCCTCCCGTTGCAGCTGTTCGATGATCGCCCAGTCGACGTGGTCAAGATTCCCGGCCATGCGGCGAAAGTACCAACAAAATCACGGAGAAGCACCAGCTACGCAGGGAGTTTTCGGTTCCGTGCGCCATGATCACCGGGATAGCCTCGGGCCATGCAACTCGGCGTCAACGTACCGAATTTCGGCCCGGGAACCGATCCCGGCATCCTGCGTGAATGGGCGCGGCTCGCGGAGGGCCTCGGCTTCGGCACCCTCATGGTGTCGGACCATGTGGCGGTCACCCCGGACGTGGCCGAGCGGTACCCGGAGCCGTTCTACGAGCCGTTCACCACCCTGTCGTGGCTGGCCGGTCTCACCACCACGGTGCGGCTGGGCACGACCGTGCTCGTCCTGCCGTACCGGCATCCCCTGTTGGTGGCCCGCATGGCTGCCAACCTCCACCAACTGAGCGGCGGTCGCTTCGTCCTCGGGGCGGGCGTCGGCTGGGCCCGGCAGGAATACGAGGCGCTGGGCGTGCCGTTCACCGCGCGTGGCCGGCTGACGGACGAGTGTCTTGGCATCCTCCGGGAGGCCAGGGACGCGGGGCGCCAGGAGGGCGACGTTCCCGTCTGGATCGGCGGCCACAGCGAGGCGGCCCTGCGGCGCGCCGTGAGGTTCGGTGACGCCTGGCACCCGCTGCGGCTCTCCCTCCCCCACATGCGCGCGGTCCTGCGACGGCACGCGCTGCCGGGGTTCGCGCCCCGCATCGCCCTGCGCGTCACCAGCGCACCGGTCGACGCCTCCGACCGGCTCGCCGGCGTCGGCACCGTCGAACAGATCCTCGACGATCTCGACCAGTTGCGCCTGCTGGGCGCGGACACCGTCGTACTCGACCCCTACCACGGAGACCCGGAAGAGACCCGCCGGCCCGACGCGGCATGGCGGGCACTCACCACCGTGGCCACCCACTGGAGCACTCGATCATGATCACCTCGGCCGACGAGGCCCTTCTGCGGCGTGCCATCGGCATCGCCGCCCACGCGGTCACCCTGGGCGACGCGCCGTACGGTTCCCTTCTGGCCGGACCGGACGGCACCGTGCTCGCGGAAGCCCACAACACGGTCCGGCGGGACAACGACATCACCGCCCACCCGGAACTGAAGCTCGCCCGCTGGGCGGCCCGCGAACTCGCCCCGGACACGGCTGCCCGTACCACCCTGTACACCAGCTGCCAGCCGTGCGGCATGTGCGACGGCGGCATCGTCCGCTCTGGCATCGGCCGGGTCGTCTACGCGCTGTCGACCGAGCAACTCGTCGCGCTCAACCCGCCGTCGGGCGCCTGGCCGACGGTGCCGCACGACGGTCCGGCCCTCCACGACGAGGCGCGCGACCCCGTAGCGGCCTATTACCGGCCCACCCGGTGACCACGACCGGCAGTCCGTCCGGACCCGAAGGCGACAAGACGGGAACAGCGACGATGCACGTCGTACGACTGCACGCCATCGGCGGGCCCGAGCACCTGGCTCACGAAGAGGTGACCCGGCCGGAGCCAGGGCCGGGCGAGGTGCTCGAGCGGGTGTACGCGGCCGGCGTCAACCCGCCGGACCTCTACGCACGCCGCGGCTTCGACAACGTTCCGGCCGGCCTGGACGCCGCCGTTCGCCCTGGGCAGCGACGTCTCCGGCGTGGTCGCGGCCCTCGGCCCGGGTGTCACCACGTGGCATCCGGGCGACGAGGTGTTCGGCCTGGTCAACTTCCCCGGCCGCGGATCGGCGTCCCGTCCGGGGCCGCGCTCAGGTCGACCAGCAGGCCGCGATCGACGAACCGCCGGACGACGAACGACGTCACGTAGCCCTTCCCGCCGATCGCGTTCGGCGTACCGCGCCTCGGCCATCCGGTCCGCCGCCGTGCCCCCGGAGGCGGAGCGCTTCGGCGCGAAGCGGGCCGGGGCGACGGTCGTCGAGATCGAGAGCGCCTCGCACGCCGTGGCCCTCTCCCAGTCGAAGGCGGTCGCCGAGCTGAATCCGCGATGCGGTCCGCGCGACCAGCTGAGCCGGCTCCGCGAACGACCGCGCGGCGCCTCCCCCCTCCCGCATCGCGTCCGCGCGGTCCCGCCCGCCCTGCGCGCGGACGGCGGGCGGTTCAGCTGATCCGGTCGTACCGGCCGAGGAACCGGAAGGCGCCGTCCTTCACCTGGTACAGGAAGTACACGGCGTCCGGTTGCAACGCGAGCGCGTGGGTGTCTTCGAAGCGGAGCGTCTTGGCGAGGCCCCGGTAGGTGAGGGTGAAGAGGCGCTGTGCCACGGCCCCCGGTGCGCTGTCGGCCGAGCCGCCCAGTGACTCCAGGGCCCGTGCGACCAGCCCCACCGCGTCGTACGCCTCCGGGGCCCAGCGGCCGGGTGGGGTGCCGTAGGCCGTGCGGTGGGCGGACACGAACGCCGGGGAGACGCTGCCGGGGTCGGTGAAGGGGGTGCCGAACAGCCACCCCTGGGCGGCCGGTCCGGCCTGCTGCAGGAAGGGCTGGCGCATGATGTGCCAGGTGCCCAGCCGTGGCCCGGTGAAGCCCGCGTCCGCGAGGGCACGGGCGCAGCGTGCGGCGCGCTGGGGCGACGTCCCGCTGAAGACGACGCCCTGTGCCCGGGCGGCGAGGGCGGCACGAACGGCGGGCCGGAAGTCGTCGCTGCCGGCGGCCACGGAGTGCACGCTGGTCGCGCCCTCGTGGGGCGGGTCCTGTGTGAGGGCGCTGGTGAGGTCGGCACCCACCTGGCCCGCGGCCCGGTCGTCGATGACGGCGGTGCGGTCGAGTCCCTTGGCGGTCAGGTACGTGATGAGCGGAAGCGCCAACTGCCGTTCCGGGCCCCGGGTGATGCAGAGGGTCCGCAGCTCACTGGTGTCGAGTCGCGGATCGTCCGCGGAGATCAGCACCATGGCGGTGCGCGCGGCCTGGTAGCGCGGGCCCGCGGCGAGCGCGGCGGCGGTCGTGCCGGGGGCGAGGACCGCGCTCACCCCGGCCTGGATGAAGCGATCGGCCGCCTGCCGGGCCCGTGCGGCGACGCCGAGGTCGTCGTAGGTGTCGAGCGCGAGGCGGAAGGTGATGTCCGCACGCGCGTTGTGGTGCGCCACGGCGAGGCGTGCCCCGCGCTCCTGAGCCACGCCGTCCGCCTTGTTGGTGCCGGTGAGATCGGCCTGGAAGCCGAGGGTGTGCACGGGCAGGCCGCTTCCGGAACCGCCACCGGCCCCGCGTCCGGCCGCCAGGTACGCCGCGGTCCCGCCGCCGACCGCGACCACGGAGGCTGCCGCGCTTGCCATGAGCAGGACGCGCCGCCGGGTCGGTGGCCGGGGGCCGGCCGGGTCGGTGACGGCTTCTCCACCTGCCGGCCGTCGGGAGGCGGGGACGTCCACGGCTCGCGCGGACCCTCCTGATACGGGGACGTCCACGGCTCGCACGGACCGCCGGGGTGCGGGGAGGTCCAGTGCGCGCGCGGACCGTTCGGCGACCAGGCGGAGGACAGCGGGCGGCAGCCAGTCCTCGTCCTGCGCTTCGGGAATGCCCTGCGCCAGCGGGGTCCTCGGGTCTCGCAGGGCGGCCCCGACCTGCGTGGCCGTCGGGCGCCGTGCGGGGTCCTTGGCCAGGCAGGCCGCGATCAGCGACCGCAGGCCGTCGGGCACGCCCGTCAGGTCCGGCTCCTCGTGCACCGTACGGAACAGGACGCCCGCCGCATGCCCGGCGCCGAACGGGCGCCGTGCCGAGGCCGCGTACGCCAGGACGCAGCCCAGGGAGAAGACGTCGCTCGGCGGACCGACCTCCTCCGCGCGGGCCCGTGCCTGTTCCGGCGAGAGGAACCCGGGGGTGCCCACGACGGCGTCGGGCGCGGTGAGCGCGGTGGCGCCGGCGGTGTGGGCGATGCCGAAGTCGATCAGCCGGGGGCCGTCCAGGCCGAGCAGGACGTTGCCCGGCTTCACGTCCCGGTGCACCAGCCCTGCCGCGTGGACGGCGGTCAGCGCCTCGGCCAGCCGAAGGCCCAGGGTCCGTACCGTCGCGACAGGCAGGGCACCGTGGCCGTCGACCGCCTCGGCCAGGGCGGGACCGGGGACGAACTCGGTGGCCAGCCAGGGCTTGCGGGCCTCCGGGTCGGCGGCCACGACCGGCACCAGCCGGCGGCCGGTCAGGGCGCGCATGGCTCTCACCTCGCGCCGGAAACGGGTGCGGAAGGCCGGATCCGCCGCGTGCTCGGCGCGGATCACCTTGAGCGCGACCAGCGTTCCGCCCGCGCTGCGCGCGAGGTAGACGACGCCCATGCCACCGGCGCCGAGCCGCGCCAGCAGCCGGTGGCCGCCGACGTCCTCGGGGTCGTCCGCCATGAGCGGACGCATCAGAGAGCCGCCTCGCCCGCGTAGGCGTACCGGCCGCCCTTCACCTCGTAGCGGAAGACGTCGTACCCCTTGAGTATCCGGTTCTTGTCGAACGCGTACGTCCGCACGAGTCCCTTGTAGGTGCCCTTCGCCAGCAGGCCGTACAGCCTGGTCCGGGAGGGCCGGCCACCCGCCTGGGCGACGCGGGTGATGACCATGCGGGCCACGTCGTAGGCCTCCGCCGCCCAGTACGGGGGCGCGGAGCCGTAGCGCCGGCGGTAGGCGGTGGCGAAGCTCCGCACGCGTGCGGCCGCGGGGTCGATGTACGGCGCGAAGATCTGCCAGCCTTCGGCGGCCGGACCCGCGGCGGTCAGGAACTCCTGGTCGGCCGCCGGGTAGCCGAGGATACGGACGCCGGTGAAGCGCTGTTCGGCGAGAGCACGGGCGACGGCCGCCGCGCGTGCCGGTGTGCCGGTGTAGACGAAGCCGTCCGGCTCGCGGGCGAGCATCTGCGCGACCACCGGGGCGAGATGCCCGGCCAGTCGTGGGACGACGCGTGGCTCGGCCGGGATCTCCATGACGCCGAGGGACTGGAAGGTGGTGTGGCCGAGCTGCCAGGCCGCGATGCCGCCGTCGCGGTCGATCAGGACGCCCGCGCGCTTGGCGCCTGCCTTGCCGAGCTGGAGGGCGATCAGCGCGGGCGACACGCCGTACCCGGGGACGGCCTGGAGGAAGTGGCGGGGCTGCGAGGTGCCGTACGCCTCCTGTGCGGAGGAGGCCGTGAGCTGTGGGACGAGCTCGGCGTCGTACGTGTCGAGGCTCGCGCCGGTGGTCCGGTCGCCGGTGGAGCCGATGACGGCGAGCAGGTCGCGGTCGGCGGCGAGGACCTGGGCGGTCCGGGCGGCGCGGGTTTCGTCGCCCCCGTCGTCGGCGACCTTCAGGGTGAGCGTGAACGGCTTGTCGTCGCGGGCGTTGAACTGCTCGACTGCCAGGCGGACGCCGCGTTCCTGGGCCTGCCCGACGGCTCTCTGCGGGCCCGTCAGGTCGGCCTGGACGCCGAGCACCCAGCGGCGGGCGGCGGGTGCGGGGTCTTCGTTGCGGCGGCTCGCCCAGAAGGCCGCGCCGCCGCCCGCGGCGAGCAGGGCCGCGCCGCCGAGGAGCAGGAAGCGGCGGCGGCTGCCGGTGCGCTGTGACGCCTCCCCGGGAGCTTCCGTCGGCCGCTCGTCCGCCCTCGCGTCGAGGGCCGTCGCCTCGATGTCCGGCAGGGCGAGCATCGCGGCGGAGCGGTCCGCGATGAGTCGTAGGACGTCGTCGGGCAGCCAGTCCGAGGTGTCGGCGGGAGTGTCCTCGCCGAGCGCCTCGTCCACCTCACGGGCGGTGGGCCGGTTGGCCGGGTCCTTGGCGAGACAGCGCTCCAGCAGCTCGCGCAGGCCGTCGGGGAGCCGGTCGAGGTCGGGCTCGTCGTGCACGGTGCGGTAGAGAAGGGCGTCCACGGCTCCGGTGCCGAAGGGCGGGCGGCCGGTGGCGGCGTAGGAGAGGAGGCAGCCGAGGGAGAAGACATCACTGGCCGGGGTGGCGGGGTGCGCTCGCGCCTGTTCCGGTGCCAGGAAGCCGGGGGTGCCGACGACCATGTCGGCCGAGGTGAGGGCCGTCTCCTCGGCGGCGCGCGCGATGCCGAAGTCGATCAGGCGGGGGCCGTCGACGGCGAGGAGGACGTTGCCGGGCTTGACGTCGCGGTGGACGAGTCCCGCGTCGTGCACGGCGGTCAGCGCCCGGGCCAGCATCCGGCCGAGCACACGTACCCCGCGCGGCGGCAGCGGACCACAGGCGGCGACCGCCTCGGCGAGCGAGGGTCCGGGCACGAACGCGGTGGCCAGCCAGGGCGCGGGCGCGTCCGGGTCGGCGCCGGTCACCGGCACGGCCCACGGGCTGTCCACGCGCCGTGCGGCGGCGACCTCACGGCGGAACCGCGCGCGGAACTCGGGCTGGTCGGCGTACTCCGGCAGGATCACCTTGACGGCGGCCAGCTCCCCGGACTCCGCACGGCCGAGGTAGACCACGCCCATGCCGCCCGCGCCGAGCCGTGCGAGCAGACGGTGCCCGCCGATCCGGGCCGGGTCGGAGGGGGCGAGCTGCTCGGTCATCGGCGGCTGTCCTTCGTGACGGTGGACTCGGACACCGAGGGCGAGCCGGTACCGGCCGGGGTGTCCCGCTCGATCGCGTGCCGGAGGCTGACGCGCATCCTCGTGTGCGGGTCCCTCAGCCGGTCGAAGAGGTCGGTCTCGGACCAGCCCTTGGCGCCCTTGGCCGAGACCGCGACGGTGAACGGGCCGATGCGGGTCTGCTCCCAGACGTACGGGTAGGGACCGCCGAGCCGGTCGCTGGTGTAGGCGCCGGTCTCGGTCAGGGTGTCGTCGGCGTAACCGTTCCCAAAGTCGCCGAGGGCGTTCGGGACGTCGGTCAGGCCCGTGAGCACCTCACCCGAGCGCAGCAGTTGGGAGGGGCAGCGCATCATCTCCTCCAGCACCTCGGCGTTCTCCCAGTCGGCCTGCTCCGCGGTCCGGTGCACGGTGACGACGGCGCTCAGCGTGAGCGACCCCCGGCCGCCGCTCGCCGGGACCTCGTAATGGCGGGTCACAGAGGCGAGGACGTCCTCCGGGAGCGCCCGCTGCTCCCAGACGCAGTCGTCCCCGAGCACCGCCCAGCGCCGCGGGTCGCTCTCGTACGGGCTGCGGCGGACCGTGTCCGGGCCGAACGCGGAGGGCTGCGCGAGGACATCGCGGACCAGGGCAGCGGCCTGGTCCTTGGTCGTCGGCAGCTTGGCCGGGTCGATGTCGACCACGGCGGTCGGCGAGGGACTGGCGCTCACCGCGCCCTGGTCCGTCGTCCCGGCCGCTGCCCCGCGGGGCCCGTCCCCACCGGAGCTACAGCCGGCCAGCAGCGCGCCGCACACCGCCATGGCGCAGCAGAGCCGCGCCGTCACCCCTCCCAGCACCACACGCCCCCCAGGCATCGCTGGACCGTCCGTCCGCTCATGCTAGGCAGCAACTTGGGTGTACCGGCCGGCGGTTGACGATCGTGGCCCAGCTGTGCCACGGCTGTCACACAGTCCCTGCCGCGCAGCTGCGGGAGATGATCGCCCGCGGCGAGTACCGGCCCGACGCGCCCTTCACCACCCGGCGGGAGATCTGTGAAAGGTTCGAGGTCAGCATGGGTACCGCGGTCCGGGTCCTCAACGAACTGGTTCAGGAGGGCGTCCTGGTCCGCCGGCGCGGCCGCGGCACCTTCGTGGCCGAGGCGGCGATGAGGACCGGGGTGGCGATGGGACCGGGGCGGTCCCCGGCCCTGCGCGGGGCCGCGCGGCTGCCCCAGCGCGCCCTGGCCGAGGCCGTTCGCCCGGACGGCCGGATGCGGCCGAGGGGAAACGGAAGCGCACACGGGAGTTGGGCGAGAGGTTCGGCCTTCGGTGAGTGGTGGAGCTCGGGTGAGTCTTCAGATTCCTCGCCGAACCCTTGTCCCTCACCTGCCACATCTTCGGCCCTATGACACAACGGCAGCGGACAGCAGCGCGCCGTGCGTCGTTCATGGCGTTCCTCGTTCGGTGAGCCGATGCCATGCGGTTCCCTGAGCGAAGCTCAGCCGCAGATCGAGACCAAAGTCTTACTCGTCCAGCGGTGTCGGAGACTTTTGGCCGATGTCTGTCCCGGGTGTGGCCTGCTGAGCTTGATGGGAGAGCGAACAGGACTGACCCGCAGTGAGAGGACAGGCCGAGAGAGTGAGAACGACGATGGTCAAGCGTGAGCCTTCCGTCACCGTGCGGCTGCCCCAGGCGTGGCTGTGGGCCGTCATCCTGGGCGGGGCCGCGATCGGCCTCGGTGCCGCGTTCGCCGTGGGTCCGCTTGCCGACTGGTTGATCAGTCGTTTCGACGGCGCGCCGGGTCCGCTCAGGCTGGCAGCCGCGCTGCCGCTCGTGTGGGCCATACCGGTGCTGACGCTTGTCGGTGGTGTGGCCGGTGCGTTGGTGGCGGGCACGTGGCACGACGAGAACCCCGTGATCGAGGTGGGTGCCGACAGTGTGGTCGTCCACGACGCCACCGGTGGCCGCCACGTCGAACGGGCCCGGATCGCGGAGGTGTTCACCGACGGCCGCGAGCTGGTGCTGCGCGATACCGATGGCCGGGAGCACGTCCGCACCCGGGTGGACAGCGGCCTCGCCGGCCGTCTGCAGTCCGCTTTCGAGCAGCAGGACTATCCCTGGCGCGGCACCGTCGACCCCCACGAGGCCGACTACACCACCTGGGTCGACAACGTGCCCGGCCTCGACGAGCGCGCCCACGCGCTGCTGCGGAAGCGGCAGCGGGCGCTTGCCGACAACCGGACCGGTGCCGCTGACGAGGCGCACGAGGAACTGCGTGCGCTGGGCATCAGCGTGCGCAACCGTGGCAAGGTCCAGCAGTACCGCAAGGTGTGAGCCAGGAGTTCCGACGGGACTGTACGTGGTGCCGCCACCGCCTCGTGCCGGCCTTGCACCGCGCGGAGCACAACCGCCTCCCGCTCCGGGAACGCACCGGCAGCGGCCGGGAGCAGGTCGTCGCCGTGGCCGGCCGGCGCCAGGCCAAGCGGCGCGGGAGTCAGCCGCGCTTGCCTCTTTCCGGCGGCATGGCCTCAAGGAGCCCGATTGCCTGGGTGACGTCCTTGCGGCTGCCGCCGGCCAGGGCGGCGGCAGCGAACCCGCCTCAACGATCGTTTGCAATTGGTCAACGATCGTTGAAATCAGCGGTGAAGGCGCGTACGGTGCCGTGCACGGCAGCCTTTGATCAGAGCCCTGGGAGTACGTTGGTGGACCGTGCCCCGTCACTGCCCGAGACACTCGAGTACCTTGAGGCGCTCATCGAGGAGCGGCGACTGAAGCGATCGGACCTGCTCGACCTCAAGGGACTCGCCGCCAGGACAGCTCTGCCCGAACAGACAATCCGCAATCTGCTCGAGGGCGGCAATCCTCCCGCCGACACCGTCAACGAGCGGGTCCGCGCGCGCATCAAAGCCCTCTCCGACGCCCATCTGGAACGCACCGGCCGGCGCATGTCGGACCTGGCCGGCAGCATCTCTCGACAACTGGGGGTCTCCGCCTTCTGGGCACGTCAGGTCTGCGCCGGGGACAAGATGCCCAGCGTTGAACTCTTGCACGGCTTGGTCGACTACTTCCACGTCGACGGCGGAGAGGCGTTCTTCACCGCCCCGGCGCCCGAGGCCCTCAACCGCGCACTGCTGTCCATCGCTGCCGCGTACCAGCCGCTGCCGGAAAAGACGGCGGCCGCGAGCGACCCCCTGGCCGCGGTACAGGACCAGTTCGACGACGTTCGCGGCATTGCCCTCCGACAGGCCCGCGCCCTGCCACCGGAACGCTGGAACGTCCTGAACGCCACCCTTGAAGCACTGCTGGAACTCGACGAAAGCGAAGGAGACCAGTGAGCACGGGACCAAGGGCCATGCGACAGCTGAGTGCCCGGCTTGTCCGCCACATGCGGCTGCCCGCCGGCGACGAAGACGTCATGTCCGCGATAGGCAGGGCACTCACCCACGTACGAGGACGACCCGTGCGGTTACGCAACACAGCCTTCCCCCTGGGGATGGCCAGCGGGCTGTGGGTCGACCGCACGAGCCACGATCTGATCGCCTATGAAGAAAACACCGACCCCGAGCACCAACTCGTGATCATCGGACACGAGGCATGGCACATGTTCCAGGGGCACTGCAGCAGCGCCACGGCCCACGGACCCGCAGCCTCCCGCGCTGCCGAGGACAACGACATGACAGGCGCCCTGGCAGAACTCGTGGCCGCGGTCTCCCGCGCGGACGACATGAGCCTGCCTCCCACCGCCCCCATGGACGCCGCCCTGCACTTCGCCGCCCGCTCCGATGCCCGCCAAATCGAAGAAGAGCTCGACGCAGAGCGCTTCGGATTTCGGTTCGCCACAGACGTGCAGGCTGCCCTCACAGAGGCCCGCACATCCGGCGATACGCACAACCTGGCCGGTCGTATCCAGGCCTCCATGGCACACCGCGTCCGCCGAACCTGATCAATTCGGACAACCAGCCCTGCACCTGTTCCCGAGAAGAGAACCAGCAAGGTGACATCCGGAACCAGCAATCTCGGCTTCTACGCCTGCGGGACCATCCTCCTGCTGGTCTGTGCTGCGAAGATCCCCGCGCTGGTCCGCAGACGGCGCGACATGCTGCTGCGCGCGGCTTGCCTGCTGCTCTTCGCCGCAGGCTGTCTCATGATTCTCGCCGCCCCGGATTCCATCGTCGCGCTCAACCGGACCACCGGGATAACCAACATTGCAGCTCCCGTCGTATACACGACGACGATCGCATTCTCGGGGGCAAGCCTTCTGCTGATCATCAACTGGCGGCCGGCCCCTCCAGAACAGACCCGGCGCGCGACACGCCTGTGCGTGACCGCCTACAGCCTCGCCGTCCTCGCTGTCATCGCCCTGTTCTGGCTAGGGAATGCTCCCGTGGAAGAAGTCACGCTGTTCGATGCCTACTACGCGAACACCCCGTACATCAGAGAGATGATCGTCACCTACCTGGTCTCACAAGGCGTGGCGATGATGGCCGCGAGCACGCTGTGCTGGCGTTGGTCGAAAGAAGTCCACGGCTCGCTGAGAGCAGGCCTGCGCATCCTGGCCCCCGCCTACCTGATCATCGTGTGCTACGACGCCATCAGGCTGATTGCCGTGACTGCCCGGTGGACGGGTCACAACCTGGACTTCCTGGTCGACGAGGTCACGCCCCCGTTGGCCGCTCCGGCCTCCATGCTCGGCGCCATCGGCTTCGCCGTCCCGCTGGTCGGCCCGCGCATCGCCGAGACCGCCCGGACCATGCGGCAACTGCACCAACTCACCCCGCTGTGGCGGACTCTGCGTGACGTCCCCACGCCGGGCGCCATCCGCTCCTCGCTGCCCTGGTGGCAAACTCCTCCCGCAGTGCTCCTGACCGCGCGGAAAACAGCACTCTACGACGCCATCCGCGCCCTGAGCCCCCACTGTGACCTCGCCGTACGCGAGAGCGCCTACCGAGCTGCACTCAGCGACGGAGCCGAAGAGGCCTCAGCCTCAGCCACCGCAGACGCGGCCATGATCCTTGTCGCTCTCGAGCGACAGCGCACCAAACCCGCACCGCAGTACGAAGCCTCGCCATGGCGCGCGGGGGACCTTGTCCCGCTGTCCCAGGCGCTCACCTCACCCGTTGTCAGAACTCTCCAGGAGCAGCACGTGCGCCCGCAGAAAGCAGCCCGCCATGACTGAAGCCACCCGCCGGAACCCCACCCGCGTTGTCGTCATCGGGGGCAGCATTGCCGGCATGCTCGCTGCAGCCGCCGTGAAGGACCACGCCGACTCCGTAGAGATCATTGAGGCCCACGAGCTGCCCGAAGGACCCGAACCGCGGACCGGAGTCCCACAGGCCGTCCACATCCACTTCCTGCATGCCGGCGGCGCCGAGGCCATCGAAAGCCTCCTGCCCGGCACCACCGACCAGCTGCTGGCCGCCGGCGCCAACCGCATACCCATGACCACCAACATGGTCATCTACTCACCTGAAGGCTGGTACCGGCGCTGGCAGCGCCCCACACACTTCATGATCTCCGCAAGCCGAGACCTCACGGACTCCATCGTCCGGGAACAGGTCCTCAAAGACCCCCGGGTCAGCGTCCGCACCAACACCAAGGCCGTCGCACTGCGCGGAGACCACCGAACCGTCACGGGCGTACGGATCCACACCGCCGACGGCACACAAGCGGTACTTGACGCCGACCTCGTCATCGACGCCTCCGGCCGCGCCACCCGCACCCCTCAATGGCTGGCTGAGCTGGGCATCACCGGCCTCGCCGAGAAGCGCATCGACTCCGGTCTCGTCTACGCAAGCCGCTTCTACCGCGCTCCCGTCCCCACGCGCGACTGGCCCATGGTCGGGGTACAAGCCGACCCCGGCCTGCCCCAGCCCGGAAAGGCGGGGGGCATCCTGCCGATCGAAGGCGACCGCTGGCACGTCAGCCTGATGGGCGCTCCCGGCGGACAACCACCCCGCGAGGCAGGCGCCTTCGAGGCCTTCGCCCGAACCCTGCGCCACCCCGTCCTGGCCGACCTCCTCGCACTCGCCGAACCGCTCACCGACGTCAGCGTCACCCACAGCACCGCCAACCGGCGCTACTTCTACGAACGGCTCAAGCACTGGCCAAAGGGACTGGTGGTGCTGGGCGATTCCGTCGCATCCTTCAATCCTGTCTACGCCCAGGGCATCTCGGTGGCCGCACAAGGCGCCCTGGCCCTGCGGGGCGTGCTCGCCAGCGGCCTCGCCCACGGCCTGGCCCGCCGGGCCCAGCAGGCCATCGCACGCCCCGTCAACACCGCCTGGACCCTCGCCGTAGGACAGGACATTCACTTTCCCACCACAACGGGCGCCAGCCCGAACCTCGCCGACCGCCTCCTGCACCGCTACGTCAGCCGTCTTTCCCGCACGGCCACCGGCTCCTTCCACGCCGCAACGGCCCTTACCGACGTGCTCGCCCTGCAAGCCCCGCCCACGTCTCTCGTCAAGCCCCGAGTGCTGCTGACAGCCCTTGCCGGCCCCCTGCGCCCGCAGCTTGAACAGCCACAGTTCACTCCGGCCGAACGCAGACTCCTCGATAGCCTCCACAAGCACGCCGCATCCCCGCAGTAGAAGGTGCAACCCGCTCACTGGCAGCGGCAGCGCGGCTCCGCACCCGGGCGCCATGTCGGATGAGGGCAACCCAGGCTGCGGCCGGTGGGGAAGGCGAGGCGGCCGAGTGCGTCGTGCAGCGCGTGCAGTTGGCCGTGGCGCGCGACCGCGGCGCCACACGGCGGCCGGGCCGGAGGCTGCCAGGAACGGGCCGGGACGGGGAAGGCGTCCCCTAGCTGCTTGCCGGAAATGAGGCGCGGTGGTGACGATGACCATCGTGCCGGGCGCGGTGGCGGCTCCGGCCAGGCGACGAGCCGTCCGGCGATCCAGGTGTTGTGTTCGACGCAGGAGGTGACGAACGTGTGGTGCTCGTCGACCTCGACGGCGACGGTGCGGGTGGCGGGCAGCTCCTGCGCCGACGATCACCCGCTGACGGGACCGTTCACGGCGGAGCCGCCGGAGCGGAGGGCCGGGCCCGTGGTCGTGACCTCGGTGACGTCGAACGGGAGGTGGCCCCGGCTTCGACGAACGGGGTGAGTGCGTCGGGGTGCGGGACGTCCGGGGCTGGCAGTCTCGTACCAACTGGCAAACCTGCAGCTCAGAGCGAGATCCACAGTCAACTTCACTTCGACGGGACAGTTCTGGCAACGCCGGTGCAGGCCAGTCACTTCGTACCGCACGTTCACCGCTGTCGGTTACAGGGCGGTGGCGGCGCGGACCAGTCCCGCGACTGCCGTTGAACGACTGTGTGGGGGCCAGGCGATGACCGTGGTGACGTGGGTGGCGTCGGTGACCGGTACGGCGGTGAGGCCGTCGCGTAGGCCTGTGCGGCCTGACTCCGGGACGACCGCGCAGGCGCGGCCGAGGGCGATGAGCTGGGTGAGCTGCGTGTGGTCGCGTACCTGCGGTCCGGGTCCGTCCGGGAAGGTGCCGTCGGGGCGGGGCCAGCGGGGCAGGGGCAGGTCGGGAATGGCGGTGACCTCGGCGAGCCGCAGGTGGGGACGGGTGCTGAGGGGGTGACCCGCGGGGAGGATCGCGACCTGGCCCTCGGAGTGCAGGTCCTCGGTGTCGAAGCCGGCCGTGTCGTCGAAGGGCCGGTGCAGCAGGGCTACGTCGGCCCGGCCGGTGCGCAGCACCGTGACCTGCTCGCCCGGCCCGCACAGCAAGACGTCGACGTCGACGGCGCCGGGCTCGGCGGCGTAGGCGTCGAGGAGCTTGGCCAGCAGTTCATCGGAGGCGCCCGCCTTCGCGGCCAGGACCACGGCGGGGCGGCCTGTCGCGGCGAGTGCGGCCCGGCGGGTGCGCCGTTCTGCAGCCTCGACGGCGTCCAGCGCCGCCCGCGCCTCCCGCAGCAGCACCGCCCCGGACTCGGTCAGGACGACGCCCCGGCTGCCTCGCTCCAGCAGAGGGGCGCCCAGGCGTCGTTCGAGCCCGGCGATCGCCCGTGACAGCGGGGGCTGGGCGATTCCGAGCCGCTGCGCGGCCCGGCCGAAGTGCAGCTCTTCGGCGACCGCGACGAAGTACCGCAGCTCACGTGTCTCCACCCCGCCAGCCTAACCGGCCCGGCCAGGAGTGATACCCAGGCGGTATCGCCGCCCACCCGGTCGGTCTTGGACTCCCTGCCCGGCGGGGGAGAAACATCGGTGTCATGACTGAGACGAACACCGTGAACCACCCCAAGGTCGCGCTGGTGACCGGGGCCAACAAGGGCATCGGGTACGAGATCGCCGCCGGGCTCGGCACCCTCGGCTGGACGGTCGGGGTCGGCGCGCGGAATGAGGAACGGCGCGAGGCCGCCGTGGACAAGCTCCGCGCGGCTGGCGCCGACGTGTTCGGCGTGCCGCTGGACGTAACCGACGACGCGAGCGTGACCGCGGCGGCCCGGCTGATCGAGGAGCAGGCCGGGCGGCTGGATGCGCTCGTCAACAACGCCGGCATCACCGGCGGTATGCCGCAGGAGCCCACCATGGTCGACGTGGACCGGGTACGGGCGGCCGTGGAGACCAACGTGATCGGCGTCATCCGCGTCACCAACGCCCTGCTGCCGCTGCTGCGCCGCTCGCCGGCGCCGCGGATCGTGAACGTCTCCAGCAGCGTCGGCTCCCTCACACTCCAGACCACACCTGGAGCCGAGACGGGCCCCATCTCCATCGCGTACGCCCCGTCGAAGACGTTCCTCAACGCCGTCACCGTGCAGTACGCCAAGGAACTGGCCGACACGCACATCCTGATCAACGCCGTCTGCCCCGGCTTCACCGCGACCGACCTGAACGGCTTCCGGGGAGTGCGCACCCCGCAGGAAGGCGCAGCCGCCGCGATCCGGCTGGCCACCGTGGAGGGCCACGAGCCCACAGGCCGCTTCTTCGACGACGAGGGAGAGGTGCCCTGGTGACGAACGGTCTGCGCGCGCCGTTCCGGGGAGATGGCGCATGCGCGTTCCTGGTGACCGGCACTGTCACGCTGTGTCGGTGTGGCCATCACCATGACCGCCGAGGACGGACAGCTCCCGCTCAACGCCTTCGAGCCGATCATCCTGCACTCCCTGTCGAAGTCGATCACGCAGCTGCAGAGCGCCTGCCGCACGCCGGCCGAGCGCTGTGTCTCCGGCATCACCGCCAACACCGAGCGTCTGCGCGCGACGGTGGAGAACTCCATCGGCCTGGTCACCGCGCTCAACCCGCACATCGGCTACACGGCCGCGACCGACATCGCCAAGGAGGCCCTCGCCACCGGCCGCGGTGTGGCCGAACTGGTACTGGAGAAGGGCCGGCAGGCCGGCAGGCCGAGCTGCTGCGCCCGGAGATCGTCGCGGGCAGCGGCGCACCGGCAGCCTGACCTGCGGTAACGCCACCTCGACAAGGCTCGGGAACCGGCCGGGAGGCACAATGGTGATCATGACAACGACGTCGTCCGCCACCTTCCTTCCGGTCCTGGAGCGCATAGCCGAGGAGATCGACCACACGCCCGGGCGCGGCCGTCCCGCCGACTACATCCCGGCCCTCGCCGCCCGCGACCCGCGCAGCTTCGGCATGGCCGTCGCCGAGCCGGACGGCACGGTGTACGGGGTGGGGGACTGGCGGGAGCCGTTCTCCGCCCAGTCGATCACCAAGGTCTTCACCCTCGCCCTGGACCTGGCCCGGGAAGGCGACGAACTCTGGGAACACGTGGGCCGCGAGCCCTCCGGCAACCCGTTCAACTCACTGGTCCAGCTGGAGTACGAGAACGGGATCCCGCGCAACCCGTTCATCAACGCGGGCGCCCTCGTCGTCACCGACCGGCTGCAGACCCGTACCGGGGACGCGGCCGGCGAACTGCTGGACTTCCTGCGCGCCGAGAGCGGCAACCCCGCCCTGGACTTCGACACGGAGGTGGCCGCCTCCGAGGCCGTGCACGGCGACCGCAACGCCGCCCTCGCGCACTTCATGGCGTCCTACGGCAACATCGACAACGACATACCGGTCCTGCTCGACCAGTACTTCCGGCAGTGCTCCGTCGCCGCCTCCTGCGCCGACCTGGCCCTCGCCACCGGTTTCCTCGCCCGGCACGGCATCCGCGCCGACGGCAGCCGGCTGCTCAGCCGCAGCCAGGCCAAGCAGGTCAACGCGATCATGCTCACCTGCGGCACCTACGACGCGGCCGGCAACTTCGCCTACCGGGTGGGCCTGCCCGGCAAGAGCGGGGTCGGCGGCGGCATCATCGCCGTCGTACCCGGCCGGTGCACGCTGTGCGTGTGGAGCCCGGGCCTGGACGAACACGGCAACTCGGTCGCCGGGGTAGCGGCCCTGGACCGCTTCACCACACTCACCGGCCTGTCGATCTTCTGAACCGGGGAACACATCCGGCACCTCGCGGACCCATACGTCACCGACCGCCCCGTCCCGCCGGGGCCAGCACGCGGCAGAGCAGGGCGGCGCCGGACGCGCCGGCCCACAACGAGGGCGCGGCCCGGGACGAGGCCCGGCAGACCCGCACGGCCACGCGGCCGGGCCCGAGGGCAGCGAGCTGGAAGCAGCGGGCAGCACCACGACGACCAGACCGCAGCGAGGTGGAGGCCAGGCGGCGGTACGGCGGCGTCGCGGCGACGAGCAGCAGCACCACCAGACAGCAGCACCGGCAGCGGGCCCGGGTGCAGCAGCATGGGACCAGGCGATACGGCGGCATCCGCGTCATCCGTGGTTCGGCGCCGGTGAACTCACGGGCGGCACCGGTGTTGTCGGCCTGGACGGCCCGGAAGTAGTCGAAGGCGCTGATGGCTGCGTGCGGGGTCACCGGGGCGAGCGGCGTGGTGTAGGGCGTGTCGGCTCCTCAACGTACGGGCCGCCCCGCTGATCGCGGCGGCGGCCTCCAGCCGCCCGACTTCGGCCGGCCTTCCCCGGCCCTGCTGGCACGCGCCGACCGCGGCTACGCCCGCTTCCTCGCTCAGGCGGCCCCGGACGACCGCACCGGCGACCACGACCAGGACGACGCGGCGAGGTGCCGGTGAGCGACGCCTACACCGTGCTCCACGACCCCCACGGCCTGGTCGACGCCGAACTGCCGCTGGACCGCGCCCCGCACGAAGCGCCCGTCACCGCCGTCCTCGCGTGGCAGGACCCGAATTTCATGCCCCGCGACACGAGCAGATCGCCCTCCAACTCACCGGGCACGCCCGCGCCCTCGCCGCCGACGTCCACCGCCACGCTGCCCTGCCGAAGGACGACGGCCGCGGCGCCCTCGCCGAAGTCATCCTCCGCGAAGCCGCCGGCCGCCTCTCGCAGCCGATCCAGGGCACCGCCCGCTGCACCCAGGACCGTGCCCGGCTCGTCCGGGCTCTGTACGAACGCCTGGACCGCCTTGCAGCAGCGTGCCCCGGGCCTCAAGCGGCCCGGGACACGGATCACGACGCTGGGGGTGGTCAGGGGCTGTCCGCGGCGGCCTGGGGGACCGTAACCGGCCTCGCCCAGTCCATGCCCAGCTCGGCGAGCGCGGCTAGCTGGTCGGCGGCCAGCCGGCTCCTTCTCGATTTAGTGTTCGATACCCATACGCCCAGCTTCACGGTCACCGGCTCCGTCTCGCTGTCGACTGTGATCTCCTCGGCGTGCCCGCGCGGCACCGGCCGGTCCGGGCCTTCTCGTTCGACCCATTGTGTGAGGGCCGCGAGGCCCCGCTGGAAGGCCTGCTGGGCCTTGCTCGGGCCCTTGGCCGCACACGTGCCCGCCGGGGTGGGAGATGCCGCCTCAGCGGGCTGTACGCCCAGCGTGATCAGCCGTTGCTGTTGCTCGGTGGACAACAGCCTCCAGGTGCCCGGCTTGCGCTGCTGCTGGAGCCATCGTCCGAGGTCGTCGCCGTCGAATGTCACGCCGGGTTGGATGTCGGGCAGGACGCCGCCGGGTTCGTCTTCCGCGAGGTGGGCGAGGACGCGGTAGTGGCGTTGCCAGTCCAGCGGCCACGGGCAGTTCCAGTCCTCATCGATCGCAGTGAGCTGTGCTGCGCGTACCCGGGCGCGTTCCGGGTTCTTCCCGAGGCCGTCTTTGCGGCGGAGGTTGGCCATGTGCTGTCCGATGGGCACCTCCGTCCCGCCGGCGGGGTCGTCCCAGAGGGCGTCCTGCCGGGGCGCGAGGTGGCCCGTGGCCCGCCGGTAGGCCCGGAGCGCGGCGCGCTTCCTCTCCCAGGCTTCCTCGCCGGGCTCCCACACCATCCCGGCTTCCGGCGCGTCCAGCAGGGTCTTGCGCCGCTCTTCCAGCTCTCCAGTCCGCAGTGCCTTCCTCTGCTGGTGGACCCATCGCCCGAGCGGAAACGCCTTCGTCGCTCCGACTTCGACCTCGACGTCATAGGGAACGGCGTAGAGGCCCGTGATCTCGTTCTCTCTCCGCCAGCGCAGCAGCGCCTGGTAGCCCTGCAGCCAGACCAGGGATTCGGGCCGGTAGACGCGGGTGCGCAGGAAGGCCGCGATGGTCGCCGCGTCGCGTGGGCTGGAGAAGTGGAGGAGGGCGGCTTCGGCGGCTGCCTGCGTGTCGTCGCGCTCCTGGTCTGCGCCGTTGCCTTCGCCGTCGGCCCCGATGATCCGCCCGTCTTCGTCGCGCCGGATGTGGACCTTGCGCTTGCCGCTGGTGAGCGCGCGGGAGGCGAGCTGCTCGACGAGTCGTTCATCATGCGAGCGCAGGCCCTGGAGGACCGCTACAAGGGGGCCGAACGAGGCGGAGGCGATCATGTCGGTCGGGTCCTCGCCGGGCTCCAGGAAGACGGGCACGATGATCCTGGCGACCTTGGTGGAGCCGTCGCGGTTGAGCCTGAGCGCACGGCCGATGTTCTGGACGATCTCGACCTGGGAGCCGCGGGTGTCGGCGAAACAGACGGCCTCGACTCCCCGTTCGCCGGTGATGTCGACGCCTTCGCCGAGCACGCGGCAGCTGGCGAGGAAGGCGCGGTGGACCCGGCGGCCGGCTGCGTCGACGCCGTTGGCGAACTGGTGCAGGACCTCGCGTCGCTCGGTGACGAGGTGGTCGCCGCACAGCCACGCCGCCCACACCCGGTCCGGCGGGACGTGGCGGCCGGTCTCCAGCTCATAGAACTCCGCGTCGATCGACGACCTCGGCAGTTCCTCCGCCTTCGCCAGGTCCTCGTCCGAGGCGTCGTTCATGTACAGCTCGGCCGCGGTCTCGGGCAGCTTCTCCGCGAACGCCGCCGCTTCTTCGACCTTCTGGTGGAACGTCATCACGGTGCGCAGGTTGTACGCCGCCGCGTGCTCCAACAGCGCCGTCTGCAACAGGGCCAGCCGCCGGCCCCGCTGCGCCTCCTCCGACTCTCCCAGGACCGGCGAGGGGTCGCGGATCTCGAGCACGTCGATCTCGAACCCCGCGAGGATCCCCCGCTCGATCGCCTCCGCCAGCCGGAGCTCGGCCAGCCACGGGCCATACGTCTCGGAGTCCGCAGCCATCGACGCGATCTCCATCTCCTGGCCCTCCGGACCCTTCTGCGGCCGGGGCGAGGCGAGGATGCGCGGGGTCGCAGTGAGGTAGAGCCGGAAGTCGGCGGGAATCCGCTGGTTGTCATGGATCGCGGCCCACGGCCGGCCGAGATCACCTGTGGTTGTGTGGGCTTCGTCCACGATAACGAGGTCGAAACCTGCCATCTGCTGTCCGTAGAGGCGCTCCCCGCCCGCTAGGGCGGCCTTCAGCGGCCCGCGAACCTTCCCCTGGCCCCAACGGGTTCTCCCAGCCGTCGCGGTCCACGAGGGAGGCGTACGTGGCGAACACGACCACCGGGCCGGACCCGGCCCACAGGGCGAGCTGGATCGGGTTGGTTGTGGTGCGCACGCCCAGCTCGTTGAGAACCGGGTCGTTCTCCAGCGAGCACACCGCGATCATGGGGGAGTGGTGGCCCACCAGTCACCACGCCTGGGCAGTCTGCACGACCAGGTCCAGGGTCGGCACGGTGACGAGGATCCGGCCGCCCGGGAAGCACTCGAGCGCGCACGCAGCGGCGGTGATCGTCTTCCCCGATCCGGTCGCGGACACGATCGTGCCCCGCGCCCCCTCGGGGGGGGCACGGATGATCTTACAGGGAAATCCCACCCACTTACGGAAACTCGATTTCTGGTCCATCTGGTGTTCCCGCAGCTGAATACCCGGCATTCCCTGATCGTCCCTAGACCTCGTTTTCTGACCGTTTCGGGATTACCGGGACAGCGTGAAGGGCGGGACCGACACCGTACCGTCCTCGCTCACCACGACCCGCTCGGCGAGCTGCGCCAGGACCTGGGCAGGGTTCAAGCCGGCCCGATCAGCCACTGCCCGGACCCGCCGGCTGGGCGCGGTGGACAGCCACAACTCCGCCCGCAACTCATCCGCCTCCTCCCGCCGCCGCACCTCGAGGACGGCCCGTGCCGCAAGAACACTCTTACGCCGGCGCCTCTGGGCTCCAGCACTGCTCACCCGGGCGGTGCGTTGGGCGAGCACCGACGGATATGCGGTTCTACCGTCGTAGTGCCTTGCTATCGACAGGACGGCGAGGCCCGGGCGGCCCCCCGAACATGCGCCCTGGGAGGGGGCCGGCAACCCGGGCGGGGTGGCCGACGCCGACGCGCGTGCGGGGCTACTTTGCTGCTCGTAGGCTGGTGTTACTTGGGGCTGTCTGTGGAGAAGGGCCTGTCTCATGCCCAGACCGTTTGGAGTGGTGCGATCTCGTTTGGCCTGGTCACTTCTCTGAACTAAGGCCTATCTCTTTGGTCAGCTTCGGGCACGTCCCCCTTTACGGCGACCACCGTGTAGTTTTCGGCGTCCGGGTCGAAGGTGTTGGACTCCACCCCAAGTCCGACCGCATGCAGCTGCGAGACGAGCTCCTCCTGCCGGAACGGCCAGCACGACAGCCTCTCGGAACACGTCAGTACCGACCCATCCGACGCCACCTGCGCCACAGCAATCTCCAGATGGTGCTCTTCGTCCCAGCGCTGCTCGATCTGCCAGTTGTAGACGACGACCGCATCGCGTCCTTGGCGCCGGACGAGTCGATGACCCACGTCCAGACGAGTTCCACGCGCTCGTACGAGCTCCCAGGTGCGGGATGTGAGGACGAGGCGTCCGTCGCGACTCAAGAGCCGCGACATGGCGGTGAGTGCGTCGAACCGAGCAGAGGCACCCTCGGCATGGGCGAGCGAGTTGCCCACGCAGAAGACCACATCGAAGGGCGGGGACCCATCGAGACAATCGGACAGCTCATCCCAGCTGACGCGCAACGTGCGCAGCAGGACACCATGTTGCTCCGCGAGTTGATGGGTCCGGCGCACCATCGCAGCGCTCGCGTCTGTCGCCGTCACCTCCAGGCCGAGCGCAGCCAGACCCACCGCGAGTTGCCCGGTGCCACACGCGCAGTCGAGAACGCGCGCTTTCGGGGGAAGCCGTTTGACTAGGTCACCGAACGCAGCGACAGAGCCTGCGGGAGTCAGCTTCCCTTCTGGCATCAGCCACTCATAAACATCCGAGAGGGCCCCGTAACCGGCCACAGCCATACACCCCAACCAAACTCGACAACGCCCCAGGCGCACGTGCTCGCCCCAGAGAATCACTCCAACCCTTCGACACACCACAGGTTTGGAGCTCGACTCCGCCCGATGGTCTCCCAGGGCAGCACCGGGCGCTGGTTCTCCTCGCTCCTGTGCGAGGACCCCATCATGAGGCCGCTGCCCGCCACACAGGCCACGGTCGGGCTCGCTCCAGTACGGCAAACCACCGAGGGACCGGCGCCCCGAGAAGGCGCTTCCGGTCGGAGGGCTGCTGAAGCGGCCGGCGGGAGGGAGGGCCGTGCGGCCCCCTCTCAGGTCTGCTTCAGCACAGGGGGCCGCACGTGAGTGCGGCGTCGAGTAGGCGCCTTGTCCCCTTCCATGATGAGGGATCGAGCGCCGTGGGGGGTGAAGTGTCGTATCCCCCCTCATCGCCCGTCGAACCGGCCCAGGGCGCGCTGGGTGGCGCGACCAGCGCACCGATCGTCGTGCACCGGCCCTCTCTAAAGGAGGCCGGAGAGTCACCGTGACCGCCTCGGCCGGGACGAGTTCCTCGGCACCGCCCACAGCGACCACGACCTGCTCGTGTTCCTCGAAGGCGCAGGCGTCGCCGACCCCGAGGCCATCCTGGACGACCCGCAGTGGGTGAAGTGGCGCGGCGGCACCGCCCACGAGTTCAGCGCCGCCTGAAGAAGCTGTTTCCAGCGTCAGCGGTGCTGCCATGCCGTGGTCCGTGAACAGTCTCCCAAGGCTGTGCGCCGTCGCTGGTACGGACAGCCGGTCAGGTCCGCTTCTGCGTGGACGGGGTGGAAGACGACGTAGTGCGCCCGGCCGCTGGTGAGCCGCTGCACAATCCCTGAGCCAGCAGACCAAGCTCATGTATTCGGTGAATACTGATCTCCATGAGTAGCCGTCACATCCTCCTGGGGCTGCTCGCCTCGAGGCCGAGCCATGGCTACGACTTAGACCGTGTCCTATGTGGTGAGGCGGATGAGTCGCTCGTAGCAGCACAGGGCGGCGGCGAGTCCGAGAAAGGCCAGGTAGTTGCGGGGATCGCGTTCGTAGCGGGGGCTGAGCCGGCGGTAGCCGGAGAGCCACGACATGGTGCGCTCGATGACCCAGCGGCGTCGCCCTAATCGTTCGCTGGACTCGATGCCCTTGCGGGCGATCCGCACGCCGATCCGCTTTCCCCGCAGCCATCTGCGCAGATCAGCCCGGTCGTATGCCTTGTCGGCGTGCAGGCGCTGGGGCTTGAAGTACCGGCCGCGGTGGGAGTTGTGTCTCGTTTGGTGACCCTCCACCATCGGCTTCAGTCCTTCGCTGTCGTGGGTGTTACCCGCCGAGACGCCGACGAGGAGGGGCAGTCCGTTCGCGTCCGACAGGATGTGCATCTTGGAACCCGGCTTGCCCCGGTCCACGGGGCTCGGACCTGTGTGTTCGCCCCTTTTTTAGCCCGGACGTGGGCGGTGTCGAGCACGACGCGGGTGACGTCGAGGAGGCCGGCGTCGTCGAGCCGGTGCAGCACGGCCTCGTGCAGCCGGCCCCAGACGCCGGCTCTCGACCAGATCAGGAACCGGCGGTGGGCGGTCGACTTCGAGACGCCGAAGCACGGTGGCAACGCACGCCAGGCGCAGCCGGACACCAGGACGTAGATGATCGCGGCGAACAGCGTCTCATCAGGGATGTCCTGTGTTCCACCGCCCTGCGGTCGCACCTTCGACGGCGGGATCAGCGGCTTCGCGATCTCCCACAACCCGTCCGGAACAATCCAACTCCACGTACCCCGCCCCATGTCGAGTTCAACGACGCCTCACCACATAGGACACGGTCTTAAAGCGACGCCACGACGAACGCTTCCCCCAGGCCCGCCCGCTGGCCTACGGGCAGGTCTACACGACCCTGCAGCGGCTGGTCCGGGACGGTCTCGTGGAGGTCGACGGGACCGCGTCGGACGGCGGTCCGGAGCGGACGGCGTATCGCGCGACGGACGAGGGGTTCCGCGAACTGACGCGGTGGTCGGGGGAGATCGCACCGCCCGCGCCCTTCGTGACGAACGAGATCTTCGCCAAGGTCATCGTCTTGATCCTCACCGGCGGCGACGCGGGCTCCTACCTGCTGGCCCAGCGCGCCGCCCACGTGGGACGGAAGCGGGAGCTCGAGGCACTCAAGACGGCCCCGGGTACGGACCTAACGACCATGCTCTCGGCCGACTACGCCCTCAGCCACCTCGACGCCGACCTCCTTGGATGACCACTACGGCGGCCCGGCTCGCCGCCCTGACCAAGGAGGTCCGCCCGGCATGACGAACGGGGGGAGCGGATTTGGCGGCGCGGGCGCGGACGTCGCGTTGGCCGCCCTGGTCCGTGATGGACACCTGCATCTCCCAGCCGACGCGGCGGCCGTCGGCTCCTTCGAGGATGGTGTCGGTCTCGTTTCAGCTGCGACCGACGTGGGTGCGTACCGCGCTGTCGCTGCCTTCCTCTGCGGCGCCAGGATGCGTTCCTGGTAGACCTTGTGCTCGTCGCTCATCGGGGCGGTGTGGTGTTCCTCGTCTTCCGGGCGTTTGTGGACGGCCTCGCACTGGCTGCCGCGCATCCGCAGGTGCGTGGGGCCTCGACACCCATGTCGCGGCACATGCCTCCTTCCCTGCAGGTCCCGCTCACTGACCGGAACGCCCAGGCGTCCATAGAAGCGGTCAGTCTTGTAGAGCGTGTCCCACAACTCGGGAAGCTCTGGGTGGTCCAGGTCCTTCCGGGGCAGGTCGAGAAGAATCGGAGCTTCGTGACGAGCATGGCCGCAGGCGGAACGGTGGAGAGGCGTCCGGCGGGTTGGATCAAGCCATGCTGAAGTGAATCCGGCACTAATCTCGCACAAATTTTCCGTTACAGAGTGATCATTTGCGCTGCTCCGCCAGGGTGACGAAGTGCCCGCTGGGGGGCATTCCGGCCTCGGCGGGTGCTGGCCGTAAAGGAAACGGGACGCTGGGTTCCGGACGTACCGCTGCAAGCGCCCGCCCTGCTGCCTAAATGTCATGAAAGTGTGAGGACGTCATGGCGTGATCAAACGAGTGCTCGACACGCCCGTATGAGTGCTGCGCAGGGCAGATTCAAGTCTGTCCGTAGAACTGTCGGCAAGATCGTGGTGGGGGGGGGTGCCGCCGTACTGGCGCTCTCGGGGGCTGGTCAGGCGTCCGCCGGCGCCGGGGAGAGCCTGGACTCGAAAACCACCGGCGCGCACGCGTACAGCCACGGCACCAACGGCGCGGCAGCGGTCCTGGACAACCAGGGTGACAGCCACGCCGTCTACAACCTGTATGACCGCCTGCGCAACACGGGCCTGCGGCTCGACAACCACGAGGGCTACGGGAACACGACGTACACGGTCAAGGACGAGAGCAACTACGTCCAGAAGGTGACCGCTTGCGTCAACCTCCAGCTCACCCCGGACCGGTGTGGCCCGGACGACCGTCCCAATGACGGCAACTAAGAGGAACTGATGCGGTGGGGCGGACCCAACGCCCCACCGCATTCCGCATTTAAGGGCACACAGCACAGTGAGGACAAGAGACGTGGGCACCGCACACGGCGCCGCAAAGGACTCCCAGCCAGTACTGGAGATCGCACGACTGCAGCACGCGATCGGTGGGTCGATCCTGTTCGACGGCCTATCTCTTTCGCTGCGAGCAGGTGAGTCGATCGCCGTGACCGGGCCGAGCGGCTCCGGCAAGAGCACGCTGCTCTCGTGTGTGCTGGGCCTGATCAAGCCGCGCGCCGGATCGGTCCGGGTGACCGGACAGGACATCACCGCGCTGCGCAGATCACAGCTGATCTCCCTGCGCGCCCAGTCGGTCGGCATGGTCTTCCAGTTCGGTGAACTCCTGCCGGAACTGAGTCCCCTGGACAATGTCGTGCTCGCGGCACTGCTTGCTCGCCGCAAACGTCGTGACACGCGGAAGCGCGCCCAGAAGCTTCTGGACGACCTCGGCGTCCCGAACGCGGTGACGAGTCAGGAACTCTCCGGAGGGGAGAGGCAACGCACAGCGGTGGCCCGCGCACTGATCAACGAGCCGGCACTGCTGCTGGCCGACGAACCAACTGGCGCGCTGGACACTGAAACACGGGACCGAACCGCCGACTTACTGTTCGGCCTTCCCCGTGAATACTCCTGTGGGCTTCTCGTGGTCACCCACGACCCAGGTATTGCCGCACGCGCAGACCGCACGCTTCGGCTCGCCGCCGGGACCCTGGAACCGGTGACCAGCCGGGCGGTGACGTGATGGCTTCGGAAAAAACATGGCATCTGTCGCGGCGGCTGTTCGCCGTCGGGCGCACCGCCGGCCGACGGGCAGAGGCCGGAGGCGTCCGCTTCGTCGCTCTGCTCCTTGCCACACTGGTCCTCTCTGTCGGGCTGGCAAGCGTTGTCGCAGTTCACGCTGTGTATGCGGGCAAGGAAGAGCGGCGCATCGCCAGGACCCCCGCAGTGTCCGACGGCCCCGCAGAGAGCACAGGTAACTCCACCAGGTGGCTGGTGGGTTCCGACTCACTTGCGGGCGAACGGCGTTTCAGCGTTGTGTACCTTGCGCCGCACAAGGGCACCGCCCCACTGCCACCCGGCGTGGACCACTGGCCGGCGCCCGGGCAGGTGGTCTTGTCCCCGGCACTGCGCGAAGCGGGCGCATCAGAGGACATCGACCACCGCTACGGGCAACTGGCCGGCACCATCAAAGCCTCGGGCCTGGACGAACCGACCGAATGGCTCGCCTACGTTCGTCCCCGCGATGGCCTTGCTGCTCGAGAGAGCGACGTCATCGCGGGCTTCGGCCCCTCCGCGGGCGGCTGGCTCGCACCCGGTCTGGAACCAGGGACAGGACGCCAGGACGACAAGCCGGAGTGGATGTTCCAGGCCGCCGTACTCGGCATGCTCGTACTGCCGGCACTCGCCCTGATGTTCGTCGCGGCACGCACCGGCGCACACGCCCGCGACCGCAGGACCGCGCTGGTTGCCGCGCTCGGCGGACGGCGACGGGACCGCGCTCTGGTCGCCATCGGCGAAGCGGCACAGCCGGCCCTGCTGGGCGCACTGCTCGGCGCGGCGGCCGTTACCGCCCCCCTGCTGTACGACCTGCATGTCCCTTACACCAACTACATCATTTCGTCCGGGTATCTACGCCAGTACGGCTCGTGGGCCGGACTCATACCCCTCGTCGCTCTCCTGGCCGTCCTAGCAGCGGTGGTCCTGGCCGATCTCGCCCAGCGCCAGGCGGCGACCGCAACACGCCCACACAGTGCCGCCCGCACTGCCTGGCTGTCCCGCCTTGCAGCACTGTGCCCCCTCATGATCCTTCTGGGGGTACGAGGCCCCGACTTCGCCGGCCCCGACTCCGCCGCACGTACCCTCATCAGCTGGGCGGGCATCGCCGGAACCGTCCTCACCCTCCCCGCCGCTGTCGCTACCGTCACCGCCGCCGCCGGCCGCGTCCTTACCGGCTGGGGACAAAGACACAGTCTGGCGGGAACCCTCGTGGCCGGACGCCGCACCAACGCACACCCGGGTGCCACCGCCCGGCTGGTCACCGGCATCACAGTCGCGCTCATCCTCCTCATGCAGGCAGTTGCCTGGCAGGGGCTCTTCGGCTCGCAGAGCGCCGAAGCACAACACACCCTTGACCGCGTCGGCCGCAGCATCATCACCGTCGGTGCCAGAGGCGCAGTACCTACCTCGGACATGAAGACCTTCCTGGACCGCCTGCCGGACACCGAAGCCGTCCTGCTCCTTCCGCCGGCCGACCCCACAGACGCCAATAGCCCGATGAAGCTGCACGGCGACTGCGACGCCCTCGCCAACCTGCACCTTCCCTGCCCCTCCACCACGACCCGCATCAGCGAAGCGCCGCAGGACCCCCGGCTACAGGAACTGATCAGGTGGACACCACACGGAGCACTGCTCCTAGATGTCCACCGGACAAACACTCACGACCTTGCCAAGCACGCGGCCTCCTCCGCAGGGCAGTCATTCCTCGCCGTTCTGAGCCGCAACGGAGAAACGCTCTCCATCCCAGCCGTCAAGCAACTGGCCTCCGAGGTGTTCCCGCGCGGCGCGCAAGTCAGAACTCCGGGCGAAGGCCAGCTGACTGCCGGAATCCCCAACCGCGACCAGGGCCGCTGGAGCGCCCTGTTCGGTGTCATCGGCATCGCCGTACTTGCCCTGACAGCAAGTCTCAGCGCAATGGCAGAGTTCCTCCGGCACGGGCGTGCGCTCGCACCCCTGTCCGTGCTCACCGGCGGCCTCAGGGTCTTCCGTACGAGCTCGGCATGGTCCGTACTCACTCCACTGGCTGTAGCAGGCCTCGCCGGGAGCATCATCGCTGCTGGCCTTGCAGCCCCGATCACCGGCAACGGAGTGTCCTATATTCCCCGCGAACTCGCCTGGTCAGCAGCGGGGATCGTCCTGCTCATCAGCGTCCTCATGTGGTTGTGGGCAGCCACCGTGGCAGTCCGCCAAGCACGCGCCTGGCGCCCCCGCGGTGACTGACCCGGGCCGACAGCTGAAGCAGAGACAAGGGGCCCCACAAGCCTGATGCCTGTCGACCCACGCACTCACCTCGTACACAGCATGCGCTGAACGAGCCACCTGCGACTGTCCGTGGTGGACATCGCTTCACACCGCCAGCCCAAGGACGCGAGTCGCATCACGTCTTGCCGCACCACCATCCTCCAGCGCGGCCTGCCCATCTGGCCCATCCCACTGCTGTGGACTCTGGTCTGTCCCGCCAGCACAGCGTGTGGCGGGACGAAGCAGCGACCTGGCAGGTGGCTCGACGCTCCGTCACCGAAATCTGGCACCTGCTGGGGCATGTCGATGCCGTGCACGGCCTCCGGTCACTTAGGTCTGGACTGCTGCTCGCTCCTGTGGGCGGGCGGCCCGTAGTCGTCCCAGAGTTTTTGGACCTGGGCGTGAGCGGCGTCGGCCGCGCGCTGCATCTCCACGAGTTCTTCGAAGTGTGTGCCACGGGTGCCGAGCGTACGGCGGACACGACGAGGCGCCCGACCCGACTCGCGAGACGGGGCCAGGCGAGCGCGATGCGGGGAAGGGAGGAAGCGGGCACGGCCACTTCGATGCCAGACTCAGACCGGGCCTCCGTCCTGTATCCCCCGAGTCAGGACGGAGGCCCTGCCCTGAGTGGCGTCGGGAATGACCACGGGAGTGCCGGTGTTGTGATGATCGTGGTTGTGGAGGGGACAGTGTCCCCGGGCCTCACCTATAGCCTGCAGGGACGATCGTTCAGCTGAAGCCCTGCAGAGCCTCTCGCCGCGTAGGCGACCGCCCTTCACGATCACGCACTCGGATCAGCTCCGCCTGGCATCGCTGGGCGGAGCTGATGCTGTCTCCCCGGCGCGTTACCGCGCTGGGTCTGGGTACGTTGCCCGGTCATGGACGACGACCAGCACATCGACCTCGACCTCGATGAGATCGACTTCGCCCCGATGGGCACCGCGGAGCGCCTGGCGCTGCTGACGCTGGAGGAGGCGCATGACGTGCTGCGGTTGCTGGTGACGGTGGCGCAGGAGCCGGGGCCGATGTCGAGGGAGGCGGACCGGCTGGCGAGGCGATTGCCTTCCGTATCCCGTCGGAGAACTGACCCGGTACGCAGCCTGCGGCACCAGGGCTGGGATAAGTCGATGATGTGCAGCTGGACGTCGGGCTGGCAGTGGCCGCAGGCCTTCAGGCCTGAGGCGAGGAGCCGGCGGGCTTCGTCACGGTCGATGGGGCGGTGCCGTTTGCCGGCCATGTAGCAGTCGCCGGCGTGGACCTGCAGGGGCGGGCGCCGGGCGCCGATGCCGAGTTCGACGATCCACTCCGGTGGCCGCGGCCGGTTGGTCCGGCCGTGTTCCTCTTCCGCCTGCCGCTGCAGGATCGCGGCGATCTTCGCGTCGATGCGCTGCACCCACATGACGTGCCACACCCTCAGGGTCTGGAGGCGCTCCAGGTCGGGCGGCAAGTCATCGAACATATTTTTGATTCTAGACCCATGATCCACTGCCCGCGTCCTCGCGTGTTCGATTTTCTGTTCGATAGCGTGGTGGGTGAGAGGTGACGGTGATGACCGCAGATGGATCGGCTCGCGGGGTGGCGACGGTGATGCACGTGCGCTGCCCGGACCGGCTGCCGGGAGAGACCTACCGGCAGGTCCTGGAACAGCTCGCCGAGCTCTCGCCGGTCGTCCAGGCCCTCCCGCCCACGGCCGCGCTGGTGGAACTGAAGGGCGCGCTGCGCTACCACGGCCCGGACACGCGTCGGCTGGGGGAGATGCTGCGGGTCCGCACCCTGTCCCGGCTGGGTGTCGACGTGCGGGTCGGGATCGGCCCGACCGTCACCGTCGCGGCCACCGCCTCCGCCCAAGTCGACGAGCCCGGCGGCGTCCTCGCCGTCGCCCCCGACGAGGCTGCCGACTGGCTCGCCCCGCTCCCGGTGGAAGCCCTATACGGCATCGGCCCCCGCCAGGCCGAAGCCCTCCATGAGTACGGCATCCACACCGCCGGCCTGCTCGCCGCCGTCACCCCCGCCACGGTCCAACGCCTGCTCGGCGGAAAGCCCGGCCGCCTGGCCGCGGACCGGGCCCGTGGCATCGACCCCCGCCCGGTCGTCCCCCGCGCCCTGCCCGCCTCCACCACCGTCCGCAACACCTTCGACCGCCACACCCTGGACGGCGCCGAAACCCGCGCCGCCCTCCTCGGCCTGGTCGTCACCCTCGGACGCCTGCTGCGCCACCGCGGCCAGGCTGCCCGCGCCCTCACCCTGACCCTCACCTTCGCGGGCGGGACCAGCTGGAGAAGACCCGCCGCCTTGCCGAGCCGTCCGCTCACGACGAGGACCTGCGCACCATGGCCTACCGGCTGATCGACGCTGCCGGCCTGCAGCGCGGCCGCCTCACCGGAATCGCCCTCACGGGCGAGGATCTGGTCGACGCCGGTCAGGTTGCGCAGCAGATCAGCCTCGACACTGTCCGCGAGGCGCGCCTGGTGGCGGAGACGGCCGTCGACCGGATCCGCGACAAGTTCGGACCCGGCGTCATGGGCCCCGCCGCCGTGTTCCGCCACGCATCCTGATCCAACGTCCTGATCGGGTGGGGTGAACTGTGGATTCATGCCGTCACCACAGCCTGACCGTCATGCCGCGGTCGCCGGGGCCCGGGACCAGAGAGGGGCTTCGCGGACTCTGTGTGGGTGCTGCCGCGGCGGGCCTGTCCCCGCGCCGCAGCACCGCAGGCTGAGGCTGGCGAGATGAGCTCCGACCCTGACGAGCGCTTTCACCTGACCCTGACGGCGACCGGCCGTCGGACGATGCAGGGCTGGTGGCGGAGCGAGATGGTGGCGCGACGCAAGTTCGTGGCCTGGGTCGGCTCGTACGGCGCGCTGCCGGACGCCCGGATCACTCTGGTCGACGAGGAGACCGGCCTTGTGCTCGCCACGTGGCCGACGTGACCGTCTGGCCCCGTGGACGGTGCTGGCCGGAGAGACCAACACCCGGGCATCCGGGCCATGGGGCAGAACACCGGCCGGCCGCTCTGCCGCGACGGGCTGCCCGTACGATGCTCGCGTGACAGCGCGCCGTATCCTTGGCACCGGCCCCCAGGCCCCCGCGCAGATCCGCGCCGCCCAGGCCGACTTGCTCGACTCCCTGCCCGCAGTCGACCTCCCCGACGTTGAGGAGCTGCGGGCCCGTGGTGTCCTCCGAGCCCACACGGCGACGGCCGCAGCACCGCGGCGGACACTGGGAGCTGGCGGCCTCGCGGATGAGGAACCGCCCTCCCCCTGCGCCTGATACGTCCTTAGCACCGCCGGCCGAAGACCCGGGAGGGTCACCTCGGCGGCCACGGAAACCAGTTGCCGGGTGCTGGGCTACGCCCAGGACTGGGCGAGCTGAACCCGGCCGGTAAGTAGCCGTCCCCGGACCTCGGGGTCTCGGAGGCGTCGCTTTGTCAGAGGCACCGGGCAGCATGGCCGTCACATCGCCCGTTGCCTTGGAGGTCGCCATGCCCACTCCGATCCGACCACCGCGACCACTACCTGATCACCTTGTCGAGATCATCGATGCTGCTGTCCGCCGGCGCGCCAGACATCCGCCCTGCGCGCCCCACACTCCAGGGCAACGGGACCAGCGCGCTACGCCAGACGACCGTTGGACGGTTCGGACGGGTACCACTTGTGGAGCCCGACCCGCGGGCTCAGCACCATCTACTGCCCTCACTGGCGCAGCCACCGGGCTGGCGGATGGCGGGAGGAGGATTTGGGCCCTCCGGTGCCCGCCACGCAGATTCCGCCCGACCAACGGTGCGGCGGCTGGCATGCCCCGCGGTACTTCCCCCGCCCGTGGCAAGGCCCATTGCCCGAACAGTGGCCCGAGGAGAAGATCCCTCGCTGGTATGTGTGGTGGCGGCTCCACGACATCCAGGACGGCACCTGCGCCACCTGTGACGCCCCTGCTTACGCCATCGACCACGACCACCGCACCGGACTGATCCGAGGCTTGCTGTGCGTCTCCTGCAACCACCTGGAAGGCATGTGCGGACGGAGTGTGCAGGCCGGGACGCATCCCGGCAAGCCGTGCTTCCAGGCATATTGGGAGACGCCGCCAGCCGGGCCGCTGCGCTGGCTGTACGGCAAGACGAATCTGGCCCACCTAGGCTGAGGTGGGCCATGACGGTCGCTCCCTCTGATAGCGGCCAGTTGAAATTCCCCACTGGCGGCCACCTAACGGGGAGTCATCTGGCCGCCACTGGTGACGCTGCGTAGATGCGCCTGGGGGCTACATCACCGTGGGCGCGGGCTGGTAGCACAGGAGCACGCTCTGGGAGTCGAAGGTCCGGGAGTCGGCGAGCTGAAGGTTGAGTCGCTGCAAGGGAGCCGGGAAGAGTGCTTTGCCGCCACCGAGGACGACCGGGTGCACAACGACCTGGTGTTCGTCGATCAAGCCGTGGGCGGTGAGCTCGGCGGCCAGGGAGGCGCCGCCCGTCAGCAGCAGGTCCTTGCCCGGCTCGGCCTTGAGGGCGGTGACCTCCTCGACCAGCTTCGAATCGCTGATGACGCGGGCGCCGTGGCCGGGCTCGGTGAGGGTTCGGGAGAACACGATCTTGGGGGTGCTGCGCCAGATCGGGGCGAACTTCAGGTCGTGCGGGTCGTCGGACATGGACTCGGCGTTCGGCCAGAAGCCGGCCATCATCTCCCAGACCGGGCGCCCGTAGAGGAACGTGTCGGCTCGTTCCATGAGGCTACGGGAGTAAGCGGACAGCTCCGGTCCCATGGCCGGCCAGTCGAACTCGCCGTTGGGGCCTTCGATGTTGCCGTCCAGCGAGGTGTGGACGAAGTGGATGATCTTCCGCATGATGTGGCCCCTTCGTGGCTGCTGATCGATTGTCGCGCCTGAATGGACCAGTCTCAGCGAACAAGGTCATCGCCACAGGTGATGTGACTTGTATCACCGACGCGCTCGAACGTGCGGGAGCCGCCGCAGATACCCGCATCCGAACTCCGTTGCGCAGCTTTGGCCGGATGGTCTGCGCAACACCAACCTGCTCTGGTCGGGGGTTGGCCGTCGTGGTCGGGGCGAGGGAGGGGGCCGGAGCGGTGGCGATCGATGCCGGATACAACGCCCCCATCGCTTCCGTCCGCTTCGCCAGCAGTGGACGGAAGCCTCGATCGCCAGGTCATCGGCGTCGGCTCGCCGTGGCCACGAGTACGTCACCAACGTGGGCTTCGTCTCGTGAAGTCCCAGATCTTTGTGAGCGGTCCACTGCGCGCCTGTCCGGGGATACCGTTGTGGTCTAGGTTAGTTCCACCACTCGTGGAGGCCTCGATGAGCGCCCAGCCGGCCCCCGCCGACACCGCCGACCCACCGTACGGCAGCAGCTGGAGCCCGCGGCCGCCGACGCGGTCCGCGCCTATGCGGCCGCCATCCGGGCCCGGGCCGATGAGTTCGCCGCGGTCCTGGAGGACATCGCGGCCCACGGCCTGCCCGACCCTGAGTAGTGCACCCCGTGGGAGGAGCTGCGCGAGGCCCACCTCGCCCGCCTGGCCGCGCAGCGCCCGGCCGTCGCCTGATGCCCCCTCGCCAGGGCCGGCGCGCCCGGATCACCTTCTCGGATGCTGCCGCGAACAGCTGGAGTCCCTCACCAGAGAAGCAGAACTCCACGCCCTCGACCGCACCCTGGTCGTCATCTCCGTTGACCCCGAGATCGGCCAGCCGATCCCCGGCGACACCACCGGCCTCCAACTGCGCCAGTACACCGACGACGTCGAACAGGTCCGCGTCCTATACTTCGTCACCGCCTTGCCCACCGTGGTAGTCGTCGCCTACCGCGAGGTCTAGTACTCCAGTTGCAGTTCGCTATCTCTGCTGGTCAGATGCGCCTTCTCGTGTCTGTTCGGCTGCCGTGGCGTCAGGTACCGGAAGTTCGTAACTGCGGCTACCTCCGCCTGGTACCGGTAGCGGCCCAGAGTGTCCGATCCGCTGTCTTCCTCGGGAGCCAGATCGAAGAGTGCATGCGCTGCACCGTGAGGACCCACCACGTCAGGAGGCGTTCCGACCCCCTCAGTCCCCTGGCCCATGCCAGCCGTATCGACCATCGACGTCCCCCGCTCCGGCCCGCATCAGAGCACCTCCCAACCGCTCTGTTGCGTCGGCAAGGTGTTGAAGATCTCTAGCCGTATCACACTCAAGGACTAACGCGTAACGGTGTGTTGCGCATCAGCTCGCTGTGGACACCCGCCGGAACCGGGCATCGGCCCGCTGCCGGTGGACCTGCTCAGGTAAGGAGGAAGGGAGGGCGCCCAGATTTTGGGCTCGGCAGGCCGCAGATCGCGGCAACGTCGGTCGGAGCGCGACACAGCGCGGGCCCCGGGCCCTGCGAGGCCCGGTCCCCGGACACGGCGCTGGAGGTGGTCGGAGGCTGTCCCGGGCGGCCTGGGGGATCGTCACCGGCCTTGCCCAGTCGATGCCCAGCGTGGCGAGGGCGGTTGTCCAGGAGCAGTGTTTGTGATCAGGAGCGGGTGTTCTGGTCTGGGGTGATCAGCTTGGTGTGCGGCTATGGTCAGACAGTGCTGGTGCTTCGGTAGCCGTGGCGAGCGTGGAAGCTGGTCCTGGGCTAAGGGCCTGATCTGCAGGTTTGTCAGGTAGCGGGTCGTGATGATCAGGTCGGGTCATCTGCACGGCGCACGGTGCATTTCCGGTGATCATTGATATGCGGCGGTGCTTGGACGAGCCGCCCGCTTTTGAGTCCGGCGCCGTCGGCTTCGGTGATGGGCAGGGTGTGGTGCAGCCACAGTCCGCCGTCCAGCCAGGCCACCGCCGACGGCTCGAACTCCTTGAAGCCGTCGGGGCGCAGGGCGGGGTAGCCGCGCTAGTCCACGGCGTCGACGACCTGGGCGAGGCTGTGCGGAGTATGCGCTGTAGACATGATGGGCGGCGGTGGTTTCGGCGTCGTCGCGCTGCTCCTCCTCGGTGGGCCCGCCGACGTCGACGGCCAGGTCCAAGAGGTAGGCGAGCGGAGAGTCAGCCGCGTAGGGGCGTGTCGGCGGCGTCAGGGTGAAGCGCTCCGGCATCGGTGGAGGCTCTGTGCGTTGACTCCAGCCGCCGGTTGGGCCTGGTGTTGAGCGTAGTGGTCGGTCCGTGTTCGTGGGGCGGGATGCTCCCGATGGCGGTATGGAGGCGCTGGTTGTTGAACCAGTCGACCCATTCCGCGGTGCCGAGCTCGACGTCGGCCAGGCCGTGCCAGGGCCTGCGGGGCTTAATCAGCTCGGGGTACGGTTCTTGGCGGCGTAGTAGGTGCTCGTCGCGCTCTTCAGTTCGTGGCTCACCCTCACCCGTATCACTGGTGCGTCACGCGCAGAGGCGATCCTGTCCGCAGGAGAGCCTTCGCTGTCTCCATGGGACTTTCTGACCACACTGGCTGCCCTCGGCCTCGTCTGACAACCGCGGCGACGCTCGCCCGCTCGTCGAAAGCGGAGGTCTTCCAGGCCGGGCGGGGCGTGGGCTGCGTGCCAAGTGCGCCGCGCGACGCCGCAGCCGATGAAGCTCAACGGTGGATTGGCCGTACCTTCGAGAGAGCCCACTCGGGACTCGGGTGTACGAAGGGCACCAGGTAGACGAGCACGAACCCGCCTACTGCTCCCACTCCGGTGGCCGGCCAAGCCCAGACGCGCCGCGTGTTGATCGCCGAGTCGCACGCCGCAACGCGAGCGTCCACAGCCCGATCCGGCAGCCCGGCCTGGACGGCGTCAAAGGTAACGGCGCTTTCCACGCCTGTGACGGCGGTCCCGCACTTCAGAGGCTCCCCCTCGCTCGCATCGACCTTCACACCGAGCAACAACCCGCATAGGCCGATAAGGAAGAGGGCACCAGCGATGACGGACAGCACTGCGTAAACAGTGCCGTCAATCGTCCGATCCTCGTTCCAGCCCAGTCGTCTTCTGCTTCCCATAGTCCCGTGCTTACCCCGCCGTGCGACCCGCTACGTCGTCGGCATGGGCTGCAAATGGCGGGCCCACTGTCTACGCAGCAGGCAAGAGCGACTCAAGGAACTCATATGAACCGCGGCGGTGCACCTCAACAGGTGCGATACTTCGCGTCGATGAAGGACACTGTTGTGCCCGAGAACTCGGCGTCGTTGAAGTTGATGCTGCAGTCGATGGTGACGCCGGTGGCTTCGATCACTTCTTGCCGCAGCGTTTGTTGACGAGTTCTGACGTCATCGTCCGGTCGAGGACTCCGCGGTTCGTCACGAGTTTTAAAGGCACCTGCCGATGCAGCCGAGTCGTGTCGGCGGCTCGCAACAGGGCTGCCACAAGGTTTCAAGATCGCTTGACCTTGCCCCAGAGGGAAGGGCGACAGTGTCTCCGTAGATCACACGAGCGAGCGGTGTGCGCTCGCCAGCAGGGCAGGACGAAGAGGGGGAGTTCGAGTGACGGCGACCTGCGTCATTCTCGATATTGGTGGCGTGCTGGAGATTACGCCGGAAACGGGGTGTGTGCAGCGGTGGGAAGAGCGGCTGGGGTTGCCGTTCGGCACTGTGCATGAGCGGATGCGCGACCTGTGGCAAGCCGGGAGCGTCGGGAGTATCAGTGAACGAGAGGTTCACGAGCAGGTGGCAGCACGCTTGGGGCTCGACGCGCCCCAGGTTGAAGGCTTCATGGCTGATCTCTGGGCGGAGTACTTGGGAACGCCTAACGAGGAGCTCATCGCTTATGTGCGTGGGCTGCGGGGAAGCTGCAGGCTGGGCATCCTGAGCAACAGCTTCGTCGGTGCCCGGGAGCGGGAGACGGCGCTGTATCACTTCGACGAACTGGTCGAGCAAATCGTGTACTCGCACGAGATCGGCCTCGAGAAGCCGGACCCGCGTGCCTTCGAGGCCGCATGCGCCAGCCTGGAGATGCGGCCGGAGAGCTGTCTGTTCATCGACGATCTTGCAGTCAATGTTGAGGCTGCTCAGGCGGCGGGCATGCAGGCGCATCTGTTCGAGGACAATGCCCGGACGATTACGCGCATCACAGCTCATCTGGACGCTGGTCCCCGGGTTGGAGGGCCTGTCCCGCTCGGATGACGTCGGCCTGGCCGGCCTTCAGCGGTTGGCGGCCAGGCGGTGGAGGGGTTGATCAGCCTGCTTCTGCGTGTTCGGCACGGGCTCGGGTGCTGGCCAGGCGGAAGGAGTCGGTTCCGGTCTCGATGATGGTGCCGTTGAGGGTGAGCCGGTCGACGATGGCGGCGCGGAGACGGGGGTCGGTGAAGGTCTTCGTCCAGCCTCCGAACGACTCGTTTGAGGTGATGGCGACGCTGTTCTTCTCCTCCCGCTCGGTCAGAACCTGGAACAGCAGTTCGGCGCCGTGCCGGTCTAGTTCCATGTATCCGAGCTCGTCGATGCACAAAAGGTCGACGCGGCCGTAGCGGGCGATGGTCTTGTTCAGCTGCTTCTCGTCGGCGGCTTCGACCAGCTCGTTCACCAGTTTGGTGGCGAGCGTGTAGCGGACGCGGTAGCCCTTCATGGCGGCCTCCGTGCCCAGAGCGATGAGCATGTGGGACTTGCCGGTGCAACTCCGGGCGGAGCATCTGGCACGGGACGAGGTCATCCCGGAGGACCTCTCTGCTGCGGCCAGCGGCCGTACAGCCGGGTGCCCCCGCGCGGCGAAGTGAGCGAGCCAGTCATCGGTGTGCCACTGGAGGTATTCGACCATGGGCGTAGTACACCGCGTCGGCGCCGCCCCGCAGCCCCCGACCGATCGCGTGGCGCCGTCCTGCTGCGGCCCTGCCTTGCCGCGAACCCGCCGACAAACGACGGCACAGCAACTCGCGCACACAGCCAGCAAGCCTGTGACCTGCCGTGGTCGGGTTCATGGTGGGTGCGGCGGGGCCGTGTTGGAGCAGGTCGGTCATCGGTGCCGCGAGGACGAGGACCTCGCGCAGGAAGTCGGCCAGCGTCACGTCGCGGGCGGCCGCGTGCAGGGCGTGGATGCGGGTTTCGACGCCTGCGGGGCCGGTGCCGTCCAGGATGAACAGCAGCCGTGGGAAGAGCGGGTAGCGGCGCCGCCAGTCCTCCTTCGCTGGTTCCTGGATGGCCGGCCGGTGCCGCGCGCCGGG
The DNA here is from genome assembly GCF_014534645.1 of Streptomyces griseicoloratus. Classification (GTDB taxonomy): domain Bacteria; phylum Actinomycetota; class Actinomycetes; order Streptomycetales; family Streptomycetaceae; genus Streptomyces; species Streptomyces griseicoloratus. Next base: position 299 of record NZ_JACVQF010000187.1, on the reverse strand, counting down.
CGGGGGTGCGGGCACGCACCGGTGTAGCCGGGCGTAGGCGGTCAACTTGGCGGCGAGGCGTTTGGGGCCCATGGTGGCCCGGTAGACCTCGACGAAGGCCCGCAGCATCGCCCCGCCCTCGCCGTCGTCCGTACTGCTGGAGCTGCGGTAGTAGAGCAGCGTCGGGGATGACGGCTTCGCCGCTGCCGAGTGGGTGGTAGACCTCGGTGATCCAGTCCAAGGGCTGGCAGATGTCTCCGCGGCGCCGGGCGTCCTGCACGAAGGCCAGCCCGGTCTCCGTCACCGTCAGGGCATGCTCG
>NZ_JACVQF010000186.1 GCF_014534645.1 Streptomyces griseicoloratus | reverse complement strand
CGGAACGACACATCGATCGCCGGCAGCTCGCACTCCGGATCGGCGTACAACTCCGCCCACTCCGACAGGAAGATCCGCACCGACGCCGCATCCGCGATCAACATGTCCACACTCACATGAACCCGCGTCACCCCACCCGGCAAACGCTGCGCGAACACCTCGAACAACGGCCACTCACCCGCCGGCCGCACCTCGTGCGACAACCGCTCCCGCACCGCGGCCACCGCACCCTCCACCTCCCCCGCCGACAACCCACTCAGATCCTCGAAACCAACCTCCACCCCACCCACATCACCCAACACCTGCTGACGCCCGTCCCCACGCACCACCGCACGCAACATCCCATGCCGCGCCACCAGACGCCCCAACACCACCGACGCACGCACCGGATCAAAGTCCCCCGACTCCAACTCCAGATACACATGCGTCGACACATCACCCAACTCGAACAACCCCGACCGCCCCAGCCAGTACGCATGCTGCACATCCGTCAGACCGAACGGCTCACCCCACCCCGCCACATCGGGACGCAGGGTCAGTTCCCTCTCGGTCTCGGCGAGCGGCGCCTCGGCGGAGGAGACGAGCGCGCGGTCGACGGCCTCGGCGAGGACGCGCAGGCTGGGCATGGCGACGAGGTCGGTGAGCGGGATGGAGACGTCCAGCTCGGCTTCGATCGTGATCTGGAGCTCGGTGGCCTGGAGGGATTCCAGGAAGACGGATTCGTCGAGGTCGGCGGGCGCCTCGTGGCCGGTGATCCGGAGGTGGCGGTCCCGCAGGTAGGCGCTGATGTCCCGCATCCGGTCGGCCGGGGAGAGGGCGAGCAGGGTGCCGCGGTCGAGCGAGCGCGTGCCGGCGTTGCCGTTGCTGGTGGGGTGCACTGGATCCTCCTGAAGGCGATGCGGGACGAACGCCCAGGGCCACTCGCCGGGGCTCGGCGCCCCGCGCGACGTGCGGGCATGCGGGCATGCGAGTCCCGGCCAGACTCACGCGCGGCCGAGGCCTCCGACAGCCCTGAATGACTGGCGGGAAGGCCGGACGGCCGGGGACGCCCACCGTGCTCTTTCGAGGGGGGCTAAGGGCAGGGCTCTTCGGACGCGTCGTGCTGGGGTTGGACCGTCACGGTCCCCGGGGGACGGTGCTGGGGATTTCCGACCCGTCGAAGGAGCGACTGTGGAAGGCCCGTCCCGATCAACCAAACGGCAGGTGAGGCGCACCCTGCTGCGCCTGGTGCCGATACTGGCCGTGCTCGTCGCGGCCGGAGCGTTCATCGTCGCGAACCGCACCCAGGCCATCACGCCCGAGGGAACCCGCGTCACCCTGGCCATGGCACTCAAGGAGTACCGCGATCATCCTTCGGCGCTCCGGGACGACCTGGGGCAGATCACGCGTCCGGTGGCGCCGAGCAAGGAGGTCAAGGGGTTCACGAAACCGAAGGCCGGCGTCTACACGTACCGGACCGACGGCTCGGACTCGATCATCTACGACGGGGACTCGTACGAGCGTCCCTTCCCCAAGGAGACCCACGCCCGGGTGCTGCACGCCTCGGGCTGCGTGTGGGAGCTGTACTTCACCCCGATCGAGGAGCACACCGACGCCCACCGGCAGTGCAGCGGACAGGGCGAGTACCTGTGTCTCGCCCACATGCAGAAGGTGAGTTTCGCGGGCATCGAGGGCGACGAGGCCCACAAGTGCAATCCGGCCATGGTGCAGGTGGGCGGTGACGCGGTGAAGCCCGGTGGCCGGGAGGAGACCATCTGCGTCGCGCACGGCAACCGCGCCGCGATCAAGATCAAATACATCGGCGACGAGACCGTCACGGTGGACGGCGAGGCCCGGGAAGCCCACCATGTGAAGATCGACAGCTATGTCAGGGGCGACGGTCTCGACGGTGACGCCGTGGCGGACGTCTGGTTCGACAAGGAGGACGGCCTGTATCTGAAGGTGGTCAGGTCGGCCGATGTGAACGTGGACCGCGGCGGCGGCAACAAGGGCACCTACCGCGTCGAGGCCTCGTACACGCTGGAGTCCCGTACGCCCAAGGTCTGAGCACTGTGTCTCCTCCCGCCGTGCCCGTGGGCACGGCGGGTTCTCCCCGCGCGGACGGCGGCGGGGCCACCCCTGTGGGAGGGGTGGCCCCGCTGTGGCGTGCCCGGGCGGATCACCGCACCGGTGAGGCCGTCTCCTCCCGGATGCGGTCCAGCACGGGCTCCGGGTCGTCGGCGACGAAGAAGTGACCGCCGGGCACGGTGTGCAGATCGAAGCTGCCGGTGGTGTGCAGCCGCCAGGCGGCGCACTGGTCGGCGGGCGCCCGGTCGTCGTCGGTTCCGGTCATGGCCACGATCCGGCAGTCCAGGGGCCGTCCGGGGGTGTAGCGGTAGGTCTCAGCCGCACGGAACTCCGCCCGCAGGCCCGGTTCGGCCGCCTCGCGCAGTGCGGCGTGGTCGAGGAGTTCCGGCGGTGTCCCGCCGAGCGCGCACACCTCCGTCCAGAACTCGGCCGTGGGCAGGCCGGCCAGTTTCCGCCCCGGCGACGGCAGATGGGGGGCCACATGGCCGGTGGCGAACAGCACGGCCGGACCCCGGCCGCCGCGGGCGCGCAGTGCGCGGGCGGTCTCGAAGGCGACCAGCGCGCCGAGGCTGTGGCCGAGGAACAGGTACGGGCGGCGTTCGGCAGCCAGGTGGTCGGCGCATGCCTCGGCCAGGGCGGGCACCGAGTCCGGCGTCCTGGGTGCCGTCCCGGGGAACCGGGCACCGCGGCCCAGGACACGCACCTCCACGGAGGCGAGCCGGTCCCCCCAGGAGCGGTAGGGGGAGTCGGCGCCTCCGGCATGCGGGAAGCAGTACAGCAGCATGGCGGGGAACTCCTCTGGGTGCGGCGGGCGGCGGGCCCGGGTCAGTCGCCCACCAGGCGGGCGAACGCCGGGACGACGAAGATCTGCGTGACGACGGTGAGGCCGACGAGCACCGCCAGCGCCTTCAGCAGCGCCTCCGTGACCGTGCCGCTCTCCGGTCCCGTCATCAGGGCGCGGATGCCCTCGATGACGTAGGTGAACGGGTTCCACGTGGTGAGCGAGGCCAGCCAGTCCTGCAGGAGGTAGGGCGGGGCGGCGGCGGGGCTGGCGAACAGCAGCAGCACCGACAGGGGGGCCATGGCGAGCGGGGCCTGCGGATTGCGGGTGCGCAGCGCCACGACGTAGAAGACGCCGCCGTACGCGACCGACCAGAACGAGCAGAGCACCAGGAGCAGGACGACTCCGGCCGGGCCCGAGTCGATGCGGGCGCCGAGCAGCACGCTGACCCCGAGGACCACGAGGCCCGCCGGCACCACGCGGATGGCGTCGAAAAGGAGCCTGGACAGCAGCAGTGCCAGGGGGCGCACGGGTTGCAGCCGCAGCCGGTCGAGGAATCCGCTCTGCGCGTCGAGCACCAGGGCGGTGGCCGAGTAGCCGGAGCCCATCATCCCGGTGAACAGCAGCAGGCCGGGGGCCATGTAGGCGGCGTAGGGGGTGACGGGGAAGCCGGGGATGAAGGCCATGCGTTCGTAACTGGACGCCACGAGGGTGATGAGGAACAGCGGGAAGAGGACGGGGAAGACGAAGGCGATGACGGGGCTGCGCAGGCCCTCGCGCAGGTTGCGGTTGAGCAGGGTCAGGGTTCCGGAGAGCGCGGACATCAGACGCCTCCCCGGCCCGTGCCGACGGTCCTGGCGAGGGCGGCCGCGGCGACGCTGCCGTCGCTCTGGGTCCTGCGTTCCAGCCCCTCGCCGGTGAGCCGGATGAAGACTTCCTCGATGGTCGGATCCGTCACGGTGACTCCGGTCAGGGGGATGCCGCTGTCGTGCAGCCTCTTCAGCAGGGACGGCAGGACGTCGTCGCCCGCCGGCAGGTCGATCTGGAGGACGCCGTCGGTGAACCGGCAGGCCGTCTCGCCGACGACGGAGGCGGCCGGTTCGCGTGCCTCGGGCGTGGCGGGCAGGGTGAGGACCTTGCCGCCGATGCCCTTCTTGAGGTCCTGGGGGGTGTCGATCACGGCGACCGCTCCCTTGTCGAGGATGGCGATGCGGTCGCACAACTCGTCGGCCTCGTCGAGGTACTGGGTGGTGAGGAACACGGTGCCGCCGCTCTGCCGGTAGGTGCGGACGAAGCTCCACAGGGCCCGCCGGCTCTGCGGGTCGAGGCCCGTGGTCGGTTCGTCCAGGAAGAGCAGCTGCGGACCGTGCAGCAGGGCGAGAGTCGCGTCGAGGCGGCGCCGCATGCCCACGGTGTAGGTGGCGACGAGCCGGTCGGCCACCTCGGTGAGTCCGAACCCGGTGAGCAGTTCCTCCATGCGCTCGGTGCGCCGGGCCGGGCGCATCCGGCGCAGGGAGGCGATGAGCTGCAGGTGCTCGCGGCCCGTCATGAGGGGGTCGAGCGCCGCCTGCTGGAGCGACAGACCGATGCGGTCGCGCACCTCGGACCGGTGCTTGACGACATCGAGTCCCAGGACCCGAGCCTGGCCCGATGTCGCACGGGTGAGGGTGGTCAGGATGCGGACCGTGGTGGTCTTGCCCGCTCCGTTGCGGCCGAGGAAACCGAACACTTCCCCCTCGGCCACCTCGAAGTCGACCCGGTCCACTGCCACCGTGCCGTCGTCGAACGCCTTGTGGAGGCCCTGGGCCTCGATGATGGACATGCCGTTCAGCGTCTTGCCTCGGATTCCCGCTGAACAGCGCTGTTTCGGAGCGTCGTTCGTGCCCCGCGCGGCGTCCGTTCTAGGTGGCCGTTCGGGCCCGTCGTGCGTGCTGTAACTCGGGCGTCCCGTTGGCCCTGGGAGCGGCCGCGGCGCTTGGGTACAACGGTGGCACCGGACCAGACCGAGGGGATGTCGTGAGCGTCTTTCCCAGCGCAGAGTGGCTGAATTCGTATGTCGGGCTCATCAATTCCTCAGAGGAGTTCGAGGAGGCGGCACGCACGTTTCAAGCCGAGATCGCCTTCGTCTTCGAAGCGGAGGAGGACCGAGGACTGCAGGCCGACATCTGGTGCCACACGGAGTTCGGTGACGGAAAATGCAAATCCGCCACCTATGACGTGGGTCCGGAGGGGGCCGGCGACACCACTTTCGTGATAAGGGCGCCTTATTCCGTGTGGAAAAGCGTCATCGAGGGCGAGACGGACCCCATCGAGGGAATGCTGGACGGCGACCTCATGGTGACGGGTCATCTGCCCACGCTGCTGAAATACGTGCGGGCGACGGACGAACTGGTGTCGCTGGCCGCCCAGGTGTCCAGCAGCTTCCTCGACGAGGTGCACTAGGCCGGACCGTTGGTTGAAGCCGCCCGGCCGGGTGCATCACCGGCGGGGCGGCTTCGGCATGTAGTCCGCGGTGCGGGCCGGCTCCGGTGAGGGCCCGGCTCCGGTGCGCCGCCCGGGGCGTGGCGGCGCACCGGAGGTTCAGTGCGCGGTGGCGACGACGTCGAGTTCGCCCGCGAGGTACCGGTCCCGGCAGGTGCCGCGGCGTTTCTTGCCCGAGGAGGTCTTCGGCAGGGTGGCGGGACGGACGAGGACGACTTCCGCCGGGGCGTGCTGGGCCGCCCCGCGCAGCCGCTCGAACAGGTCGCGGGCGAGCCGGTCCTGGCTCGCGGCGCCGCCCGTGCCCTCGGCGACCACTACCATGCGCTCCTGGTCGGGGAGGGAGAAGGCGATGACGTTGCCTCCGCGCACGCCGGGGACCGCCTCGGCCACGATCTCGTAGTCCTCGGGGTAGAGGTTGCGCCCGCCCACGATGATCATGTCCTTGGCCCGGCCGCAGACGTACAGTTCGCCCTCGTGCAGGAAGCCGAGGTCGCCGGTGTGCATCCGGCCGTCGGTGAGGCGGTCCATGCCGTCGAGGGCGGCGCCGGGGCCGGTCCAGTAGCCGTCGGTCACGCCGGGTCCGGTCACGCGGACCTCGCCGACCTGTCCGTCGGGGAGCGGTTCGCCGTCGGGGCCGTGCACGGTGACGCCGGTGCCGGGCAACGGGGTTCCGCAGGAGACCAGCGGGCGGGCCGGCAGTTCGTGGTGGCCGTGCTGGCGGGGCACCTCGTCGGGGTCGAGCACCCGGACCGGGGCCGTCGCCGGCGCCGCCGTGACGACGAGCGTGGTTTCGGCCATACCGTAGGTGGGGCACAGTGCCTCGGCGGGCATGCCGCTCTTGCCGAGGACCCGGGTGGTCTCCTCCACCGTGTCGGCGGTCACCGGCTCCGCCCCGTTGATGGCCACCCGCAGCCGCGACAGGTCGAGCGCCGCGGGCCGCAGCTGCTGGGCCTTGACGGCCAGCCGGTAGGCCGAGTTGGGGGCGGCGGTGATCTCGGCACGGTGGGCCGTCACCGTCTCCAGCCAGCTCGACGGCCGGCTCAGGAAGTTCTCGGTGGGCATCACCACGGTGTGCACGCCCTGCACCAGCAGTCCGACCACCGAGACGATGCCCATGTCGTGGTAGAAGGGCAGCCAGCTGACGTAGGTGTGCCCGGGGCGCATGCCGAGCGCCGCCATGCAGGCGAGGACGTTGCCGACGAGCTGGCCCTGGCGTACCGGAACGGCCTTGGACGACCCGGTGGTCCCCGAGGTGAACTGGAGCAGGCCGAGCGCGGACCCGTCGGGCACCGCCGGCTCGGGCGCCCGGGGTCCCGACAGCGTGGTGTCGAGCGGCAGTACGCGGCACCCGGCGGGCACTCGCGTGCTCAACCGGGGTGCCCGATCGGTGAGTACGACCTCCGCGCCCGACGTGGCGATCCGGTGGCCGAGCAGCCCTCCGGCGGGGCCCGCGTCGTCCGTCCGTTCGTGCGGCAGCACCACCGGCACGGCGCCGAGCCGCCACAGGCCGAAGAGGTTCAGGAGCAGTTCCGCGGATGTGGGGGCGAGCACGCAGACGCGGTCCCCCGGGCCGACGCCGGCCCGGCGGAGCCGGGCCGCGACACCGGTCGACATGTCGTCGATTTCGTCCAGTGTCAGCCGGGTCGGCCGCATGGCCCGGTCGAGCACGGTGAGGGAGCCGCCGCGCCGCGCCGACTGGTGCAGCGCGGCGGGTATCGACTGCTGTTCGGTTCGCAGGGGGTCGGCGGTCATGGGACGTAGCCCTCTCGGGTAGCGGGAAGCACCGGGCGCTGCCCCACGCTATGCGGATCACCGCCGGCCCCGCGTCCGTCCTTGGGAGACGCCGTCCGAGGGTGCCCGAACGGCTAGTGGAACCGGCGCCACCGGGACACCGACTCCCACCGCCCGGAAGCGGAGTGGCGTGATTCATTCGGGTTGTTCCGATGGCGTAAGTGGGCGCTATTGCCCGGGCGCTGAGTCGTCAACTACCGTCTCCCCGGTCTACTAGCCCGGCATAGTAGAAACAAGACAAGACCCGTGGTCGACAGCACAACGGAAGCGCTCGGACCGATACTGGAAAGCGCGGTAACGGAAAGTATCGAAGCGAGCGAGCGGAATCCGTCCGCGGTGACCAGGAGCTCTCCGCGTCGGCTCATTCCGGCAATCGATCAGCGCACGACTCCTTCCAGAGGAAATTTCCCGGCCAAGTCGCTCAGGAGAAAAAGTCGTGACCGAATCAGGACGTACCAGTGCCCTCGAATACTCATCCACGACCCACGGAGGACTGGACATCGCGCTTTTCGTGCCGAACGAAGTGGCGAGGTTCGGTCTGCGCACCATGCTGGCCTCGATAAACGTGCGACATCTGATCGAGGCCGACTCGTTCGAAGAACTCGCGGAACACCTGCAACGTGCGCCCGTCGACGTCCTGATCATGTCCTGTCCGGGCCAGGACGTGGCCCAGCAGGAAGAACCGCTCCGTGAGATCTCCGCGATGAACGTCAAGGTGCTGTTCCTGCTGGAGAGCGCCTCGCAGCACATGGTCATACGCGCGGCCTCGCTGCCCGTGGACGGCTTCCTCGTGCAGCCGGAACTGACCAGGAACGCCCTGGCCGACGCGCTGCGCCGGATCAGCGACGGCGAGCTGTCCATGCCCTCGACGCTCGCCCGCGAGCTGCTGTCCCAGGTACGCGAGCGCAACGGCGCCAAGGCGCCGCGTCCGGTGTCCCTGACTCCCCGGGAGCAGCAGGTCCTCTCGCTGGTCGGGGACGGCCTGAGCAACAAACAGATCGCCCGCAGGCTCAGCATCTCGGAGCACGGCGCCAAGCGCCATGTGGCGAACGTCCTGGCGAAGTTGAACAGCCCCAACCGGACGCTGGCCGTGGTGACCGCGCTCAAGGAGGGGCTGCTTCCCCCTCAGGCCTGAGCGGCCGCCCACCGCGTCACCGGCGGCACGACCGCTCCGGCGGTACGGCCGAGGATCAGGGCACCCGCGTACCGGGCCTGCCGGCGGGTCGCCACGACCGCAGCCGCAGGCTGTTACCGACGACCAGCAGTGAGCTCCCCGACATGGCGACAGCGGCGATCATCGGGTTGAGCATGCCGGCGGCAGCGATCGGGATGAGAAGAATGTTGTACGTGAACGCCCAGGTGAGGTTGGACCCGATGGTCCCCATGGCCCGTTTGGCCAGCTCCAGGGCGTCCGCGACCGCCAGAGCGTCCGTCCGCATCAGTGTCACCGACGCGGCTCCGATCGCCACGTCCGTGCCGGTGCCCACGGCCATGCCGAGCTCGCACCCCGCCAGCGCGGCCGCGTCGTTGACCCCGTCCCCCACGACCGCGGGAACCCGGCCCGTGGCCTGCAGCTGCGCCACGACCTCGGCCTTGTCCTCCGGCGATGCCGAGTGCCGCACCTGGTCGATGCCCAGTTCGTCGGCCACCGCCCGGGCGGCCCCCGGGCCGTCCCCGGTCAGCATCATGACCTCGACGCCGAGCGCCCGCAGCCGCGCCACCAGTTCGGCGCTGCCCGGCCGCAGGGTGTCCCCGAGCGTCAGCACGGCCACGGCCGCACCGTCGATCTCCACCAGCACCGCCGTGCGGCCCGCGGCGTCGGCCCGGTCCCCGGCCTCCCGCAGCACGCCGGGCAGCCGGGCGTCGGGGGACAGCCGCCGTACGCACAGGGTGTGACCCCCGACCGTTCCGCGCACCCCCGTCCCGGCCATGGCGGTGAACTCCGAGACGGCTCCGGACACACGCTCCGCCGGGGGCACGGCAGCGGCGATGGCACGGCCGACGGGATGTTCGGACAGCTGCTCCACGGCCGCGGCCAGTCGCAGCACGGCGGAAGCCGGCCGGCCGTCGACGGTCACCGTGTCCAGCAGGCGCATCCTGCCCGAGGTGAGCGTTCCGGTCTTGTCCAGCACCACCGTGTCGACGGCCCGAAGCCGCTCCAGCACCTCCGGTCCCTTGAACAGCACCCCGAACTGTGCGCCGCGCCCCGTGGCCGCGAGCAGCGCGGTGGGCGTGGCGAGCCCGAGGGCACAGGGACAGGCCACCACCAGCACGGCGACCGCGGTGGTGACGGCGCCCTGCGCACTGGCGCCGGCGCCCAGCCAGAAGCCCAGGACGGACGCCGCGAGCGCGAGCACCAGGGGCACGAACACCCCCGCGACACGGTCCGCGAGCCGCTGCACCCGGGCCTTGCCCGCCTGGGCCTCCCACACCAGCCGGGTGATCCGTCCGAGCCGGGTGTCGGCGCCGACCTCGGTCGCCCGTACGACGAGGCTCCCGCCGGCGTCGAGTGTGCCGCCGGTGACCCGGTCGCCCGGTCCGACCTCGCGCGGCGCGCTCTCGCCGGTCAGCAGGGACAGGTCGAGGGCGGCGCTGCCGCTGACGACCACGCCGTCGGTGGCCACCCGCTCCCCCGGCCTGACGAGAAACCGCTGCCCCGGCACCAACTGGCCGATGGGAACGCGCCGTTCGGCCGGCGGCTCGCCGGGCGGCCCGTCGTCGAGGACCGTGACGTCCTTGACCACGAGTTCGGCGAGCGCGTGCAGCGCGGAGCCCGTCCGGCGCCGCACCCGGTCCTCCATCAACCGGCCGCACAGCACGAACAGGGGGATGCCGACGGTCGCCTCCAGATAGACGTGGTCGTGCGCCCCGTCCGTGCTCAGGGAGAACGGCATGACCATTCCCGGAGTGCCGGCGGTGCCCAGGAACAGCGCGTAGCACGACCACAGGTACGAGGCGGCGACTCCCAGACTGACCAGCGTGTCCATGGTCGCGGTGGCGTGCCGCAGGGCACGCAGCGCCCGGCGGTGGAAGACCTCGGCGCCCCACAGGGCCACCGGGGTGGCCAGCAGGAAGCAGATCCACTGCCAGTTGCGGAACTGGAGCGCGGGGATCATGGACACGAGCAGTACGGGCAGGGCCAGGACCGCGGTCAGCACCACCTTGAGGCAGTCCTCGTCGCGGCACCCGGTGGGCGGGGGCTCGGGTGCGTCCTCGGTGTCCGTGATCCGGTCGGCCGTGTATCCGGCACGCCGCACGGCTTCGAGGAGGTCCGCCACGGGGACGCCGGCCGGGTGCACGACCCGGGCCCGGCCGGTGGCGAGGTTGACGCCGCAGGTGACGCCCGCGATGCGGTTGAGCCGCTTCTCGACGCGGGCCACACAGGCGGCGCAGGTCATCCCGCCGACGGCGAGATCGGTGGTGATCAGGGAGCCGTCGCCCCGGGCGGCCGCCCCGTCCTTGCCCGTGTCCGCCGGTGCCGCGGGGACCATCCCGGACCCGGCGCTCATCGGGCGTGCTCCGCGGAGTGCGAGATCTCGTCCCGGGGATAGTGCCACCCCGGGCGCAACTCCGGTGACACCGGCCCGGCCGCGCGCCCGACCACGTAGAAGAGGGCGCACAGCGCGCCCAGCACCAGGACGAATCCGATCGGTTTGCCGTAGGCGACGGAAGATCGCAGCCGCTGTTCTGCATCCATGGCCAGCTAGTCGCGCGCACGGGGCGCGGGGTTCCCGCACGACCCCGACGGACCCGGCCGCCGGCCCCCGCGCCGTCCGGGGGGACGCACCGCCGGCGCCCGTCCGGCCGGGCGGCGGCTCAGCCCGGGGCGTCGCCGACGCGCCGCTTGAGCGGCTCCCACCAGGCCCGGTTGTCCCGGTACCAGGCGACGGTCCCGGCCAGCCCGGCCGTGAAGTCGTGGCGCGGGCGGTAGCCCAGCTCGTCGCGGGCCTTGCTCCAGTCGACCGAGTAGCGCAGGTCGTGGCCCTTGCGGTCCTCGACGTGGGCGACCCGGTCCCAGCCGGCGCCGCAGGCGTCCAGGAGCAGGCCGGTGAGTTCCCGGTTGCTCAGCTCGGTGCCGCCGCCGATGTTGTACACCTCGCCCGCCCGGCCCCGGGTGCGCACCAGGTCGACGCCGTGGCAGTGGTCGTCGACGTGCAGCCAGTCCCGGACGTTGCGGCCGTCCCCGTAGAGCGGCACCTTCCGGCCGTCGAGGAGGTGGGTGACGAACAACGGGACGAGCTTCTCGGGGAACTGGTGCGGGCCGTAGTTGTTGGAGCAGCGGGTCACCCGCACGTCCAGGCCGTGGGTGCGGTGGTAGGCGAGGGCGAGGAGGTCGGCGGACGCCTTCGAGGCGGAGTACGGGGAACTGGGCCGCAGCGGGTGGTCCTCGGCCGCCGAGCCGGTGTCCACGGATCCGTAGACCTCGTCGGTGGAGACGTGGACGAACGGTTCCACCCGGTACCGCAGGGCCGCGTCCAGCAGGGTCTGGGTGCCGACGACGTTGGTGAGGACGAAGTCGGAGGCGGTGTGGATCGAGCGGTCCACGTGGGACTCGGCCGCGAAGTGCACCACCTGGTCGGCCCCGGCCATCAGCTTGTCGACGAGTTCGGCGTCGCGGATGTCGCCCTGGACGAACTCCAGGCGCGGGTGGCCGAGTTCGAGGTTGTCGAGGGTGCCCGCGTAGGTGAGCTTGTCCAGCACCGTGATGTGCGGTGCCGCGGGCGTGTCGGAGGCGAGCAGCGCCCGGACGTAGCGGGAGCCTATGAAGCCGGCGGCGCCGGTGACGAGGAGGTTCATGCGGGATTGCGGGCCTTGCTGCGGTCGGTCGTTGGCTGTCTCGTCCGTGCGGACGGGTCGGTGCCGCCGACGTTACCTCGCCTTCGGAGGCGACCCGCAAACGCGCCGCGCCGTACCGAACGCACCGCGCCGGCCCGGTGGCCGGCGCTCGGCAGATCCCACCGTCCTCGGTGCGCGGTCAGTCCTCGCCCCGGACGATGTGCGACTCGGGGCCCGCGTGCGGTCCGCGCGGGGTGGTGCCGTCCTCGACGGCCGGTACCCAGGTGCGCGGTGCGCTCTCGGCGCGCGTACGGCGGGCCTTCGGCCGGCCGCTCTCCTGGCTGCGGACGGTGGGTTCGTCGGTGGTGTCCGTGGTCACGGCTGCATCATCTTCCTTCTGCGTCCGGCTGCCGTTGCCCTCCGGGTCCCCGGACGTGATCCTCCGAAACGCCCGCCGGGGGCGTTCAGGTGTTGGGCCTGGCCGCGCTGATGTCGCCCAGCGCCGACTCCGGGTCGCGCTCCATGGCCAGGTCGCCCAGGGACACGATGCCCACGGGGTGGCCCTCCTCGACGACCGGGACGCGGCGCACCGCGTGTTCACGCATCAGCTGCACCGCGTGGTCCAGCTCCTCGTCGGGCCGTATGGTGAACAGGTCGCCGCTGCACGCGTCGGCCACGGTGGTCTGCTCCGGGTCGCCGCCCTCGGCGATGGACCGGATCACCAGGTCGCGGTCGGTGACCAGGCCGCGCAGCCGGTCGCCGTCCGTCACGAGGATGGCTCCGAGGTCCTGGTCGCGCATGATGCGGGCCACGTCGGTCACCGAGGTCTGCGGCTCCACGGTCACCGGGTCGCCGGTCATGATGTCGCGGACGTACTGCGTCATGACGTACTCCTGCCGTTCTCGTCGTTGTCGCTGCTGCTGTGGTCGGGTCCTGTGCGATCGCGCCCTCCGGGTACCCGGTGGGGCGTCGCCGGCACCTCCGCGGCTCACCGGCTCAGCGGAATCTCGCTCCACACCTGTTTGCCCCCGCTGACCGGCAGCGCTCCCCACGCCGCCGACATCGCCTCGACGAGGAGGATGCCGCGCCCGCCGGTGGCCTCCCAGCCGATGCCGGCCGGCTTGACGGGTGTCCGGGGCGAGGCGTCGGCGACCGCGACGCGCAGCCGGCCGTTCACCAGGGTGAGGTCGAGGCGGACCTTGCCGTCGGTGTGCACGAGGGCGTTGGTGACCAGCTCGGACACGACCAGGAGGACGGCGTCGAGGTCGTCCCGCGGCACGCCCCAGGTGCGCAGGGTCCGCCGGGTGAAGCGACGGGCGTGCCCCACGGCCTCGGGGACGCGCCACACCGTCCAGCTCTCGCGCAGCGGGCGTACGGCCATGCCGTCGTAGCGCACGAGCAGCAGGGCGACGTCGTCGCTGCGGCGGGCGTCGCCGAGCAGGGCGTCGGCGATCAACCCGAGGTGGGCGGGGTCGCCGGCCGCCAGCCCGTGGGCGAAGCGGTCCATGCCGTCGTCGATGTCGGTGTCGGGTGACTCCACGAGACCGTCCGTGGTCAGCGCGATGAGCGTGCCGGGCCCCAGCCTGAGCGGGCTCATCGGGAAGTCGGCCTGCGTCACCACACCGAGGGGCGGTCCGCCCTCGGTCTCCGGGATCTCCGTCCGGCCGTCCGGGTGGCGCAGCACCGGCGGCAGGTGCCCGGCACGCACGCACCAGGCCGTGCCCTCCTCCATGTCGAGGTCGACGTAGGCGCAGGTGGCGAAGAGGTCGGTCCCCATGTCCGTGAGCAGCCGGTTGGCGTGGGAGACGACCACGTCCGGCGGGTGGCCCTCGACGGCGTAGGCGCGCAGAGCCGTGCGCATCTGGCCCATGAGGGTGGCGGCGCCGGCGCTGTGGCCCTGGACGTCGCCGATGACGAGGGCCACGTGGTTGTCGGGCAGCGGGATCACGTCGTACCAGTCGCCGCCGAGCTCCAGCCCGGCCGTGCTGGGCAGGTAGCGGGCGACGGCGACCGCGCCCGGCAGTTTCGGCAGGCGGCGGGGCAGCAGCTGGCGCTGGAGCATGCCGACGAGTTCGTGCTCGGCGTCGAAGGCGTGGGCGCGCATCAGGGCCTGGCCGGCGAGGCCGGCGGAGGCGGTGAGCAGGGCGCGCTCGTCGGGGCCGAACTCGTGCGGGGTGTCCCAGCCGATCAGACAGGCACCGGCCATGCGGCCGGCGGCGGGCAGCGGCAGCACGGCCAGGCCGCCGGGGCCGACGTCGGCGAGCGCGGGTTCCAGGGACGTTCCGGCGGGCCAGATCTGGGCGCGGCCGTCCCGAAGGGCGGCGGCGAGGGTCGGCATGGCGCGCACCGGTGCGTCGGGCCACTCGGTGCGCCACTCCGTCCGCCACAGCTCGGGCCACGCCTCGGGTTCGGGCGGGTCGAGGACGGTGACGACGAGCCGGTCGTTCTCCAGCTCGGCCAGTGCGATCCGGTCGGCGCGCAGCGGCCGGCGCAGGGCGGCCACCACGGCCTGGCTGACGTCGCGGACGGTGCCCGCGGTGGCCAGCGCGGCGGCCAGCCGCTGGACGCGGGCGACGTCGGTGACGTCGGGGCGCAGCGTGGAGGCGTCGGCGACCGTGCCCAGGAGACGGGCCGGCCGGCCCTCGCCGCCGGGCACGAGCCGCCCCTGCAAGCGGAGCCACTTCGGCGGGCCGGAGGGCTGCAGTACGCGGAACTCCAGCTCCCGGTCGTCGATGGTCATGTGGTCGGCCTCCACCACCGACATCAGCGAGGGCAGGTCCTCCGGCACCGTCAGGCCGAGCAGTGTCTCGACCTTGCCGTCGAACTCGTCCGGGGCGAGGCCGAACAGCCGCAGGATGTCGTCGCCGACCTCGACCCGGCCGGTGTCCATGGCGAGGCTGAAGGCGTCCGGCGGCAGTACGCCGGCCGCGGCCGCCTCGGTCGGGACGGGACAGGTGACGGCCTCGGCGATCAGCTCCAGGCTCTTGCGCTCCTCGGTGCCGAAGCCGTCCGGGCGCTCGGTCACGGCGAGGAGGCAGCCGCCGCTGCCGTCGTGCACGGGGAGGGCCGCCGCCGAGAAGCCGCCGGACCGGACGCGCCGGGACTCGGCGGCCTCGGCCAGTTCTTCGGGGCCGAGCCACACCGGTCTTGCGCCGCGGTGCGCCTCGGCGACCGGGGAGTCCCCGGCCGCGGAATAGCTGTCGCGCACCCCGAAGAGGGTCCTCGGCACGCCGGCGGACTCGATCAGGCGGAGCGTTCCGCGGTCCGCGCCCTGCGCGTAGAGGGCGACGAAGGCGGCACCGGCGAAGACGAGTGCCTGTTCCAGGACGCGGCGCAGACGGTCTCCCGTGTCCGGGGCGGACGTGATCGCGTTGAGGGCACCCTCGGCACGCAGCGTTCCCCTTCCGCGTTCCACAGCGCCCTCACTGACCACGCCGCCATTACAGCGCTTATGGGACACCCGCGCAGCCCCTGCGGGCAGGGAACCGTCCGGCCGGCGGCCGCCCCGGGCCGGGGCCGCCTCCAGAGGCGTACGCCGGCCGTCTCCGCGGGGCGCTCACCCCGCGCGGTACGCCGGGCGTCTCCGTCCCGGTGGGGTGCGCGTCGCTCCGCGGAACACGCCGGTCGTCCCGCGTCGCTCCGTTCCATGTGCCGACGGAGCCGGACCCGTGTGGCACTCGCCGTGCGCGACCAGCCGTGAAGGGGGAGATTTGATCCCGGGGGACCCGCCGCACGGCCGCGCGAGGAGGTGTTCGGCGTGCCCGACGGGCAGCCGCCGTCCCCCGTGCCCGCTGCCTCGCGCGCCTCGCCCCGCGACCGAACCGTGCCGGCGGTGGTTGCGGAAGCGGCCTGGCTCAGGGTGTGTGCGCCGGACCGGAGCCGTCCGGGCTCCCGCCGCCCGTACCGGGTGCGGCACCTCCGGCGCCGGCCTCCTCACCGGCTCCGGCTCCGGCCCCTTCGCCTTCGCCCTCGCCTTGGCCGCCCGCCGCGCCGCCGGTGCCGAGTGTGGCGCCGACCGCCTCCAGGGCGGTGGTGACCGGCTGGAAGAACGTCTCCCCGCCGACCGTGCAGTCGCCGCTGCCGCCGGAGGTCAGGCCTATCGCGAGGCCGTCCCGGGTGAACAGCGGGCCGCCGCTGTCGCCGGGTTCGGCGCAGACGTCGGTCTGGATGAGGCCGGTGACCGTGCCCTCGGGGTAGTTCACGGTGGCGTCCAGTCCGAGCACCCGGCCGTCGGCCAGTCCGGTGGTGCTGCCCATCCGGAACACCTGCTGCCCGACCGTCGCCTCCGCGGGCCCGGAGACGGGGACGGTCTGGTTCCCGACGTTCACCTCGCTCGGAGCCTCGGTGGCGGGGTCGTCGTACCTGACGAGCGCGAAGTCGCCCGCGCCGGGGAAGACCGCCTGCTCGACCGTGGCGATCGGCTGCCCGTCCTGCTCCTGCGACCACTGGTCGGCCGCGACCGCGCAGTGGCCCGCGGTCAGGAAGGCGGGGGTGCCGTCGCCCGCGGTGACGTTGAAGCCGAGCGAGCAGCGCGCGCCGCCGCCGAAGACGGCGTCGCCGCCGGACAGATACGGCGTGAAGGTGCCGGTGGACTTCTTGATGACGGCCATTCCGGAGCCGAGGCTCTCGACGGTGGACTCCAGCCGGTCCCACCGGGCCCCGGTGACGGTGCTGTCGGCGGTGACCAGGATCTTGTTCGTCCGCGGGTCGACGGCCCACGCGGTGCCCGGGATGGCCGCCTCGGACCTCAGGGTCTGCGCGCCGGTGCGCAGTTCGGCGATGCTGTTGTCGACCTCGCGGACGACCGCGCCCGCCTTCTTCGCCCGCACGACCACGTCGCTGTCGTCACCGGCCACGACGTTGACGACCAGCCGCTGCCGGCCGGCGTCGTAGTACGAGCCGGCGAAGGCGTCGCCGAGCAGGCCGGTGAGCCGCGAGGCGAGAGCCGAGGCGTCGGCCGCCTTCAGGGTCCTTGGCGCCGCCGCCGTGTCCTGTGAAGTCGCGCCCTCCTGGGAGGCGTTGGCGTTCGGCAGCAGGATCGCGGCCGCTGCGAGCGCCGCCGCTCCGCCTGCCGCCAGGACGGCCCTGCGCTTCGGAATCCGCTTGTGACTCAACCTTCTCGACCTCCTGGGACGGGCCGTGCCGTCGGTTCGGCAGTTGCTGGGCGCCTGGACGGCAAGGGGTACGCAGGGGCCTGACGGAGCGTTCAACACACCCCACTCGACACGCTCCGCGATCGATCGACAACGTTCAGTCCCGATCACCTAGCGGAATTCCTGCTTCAGGAAATCTGCACATCGAAAGCCCAACCCGGTCACCGTCGCCGGTGGACCTCCACACATCCCCGGCGCCGCTCACGCCTTTGGGGCGCAAGTGCCGGATTCGCCGGCCCGGAGACAAGAGGTGGCACGGAGCGATGTCGTGAGCCATGTGAAGAAGTCGCCGCGAAGGCGTGCGCGCACCTGCACGGTTGAACGGCTCGGCGTTGCAAGTGCCCTGGTGGGAGGGGTGATTGATTGGAAGCGCGGACCGGGCGCGTGCTTTGATCCATCGCACCGCGGGGGCCGCGGAGGCTTCTGGAGAAGGGCGCCCGGCACTCGTGGCCGCGGCCGTCGTCTGTCCCCAGAGGGGGCCGCTCCCCCCTTGTGAAAATTGCTCTACGAAGGGAAGTTCCATCATGAACTCCACCCCCCAGGTTGAGACCGTCGAGATCTCCGACGCCGAGCTCGACAACGTCTCCGGCGGCCTGTCCGTGAACGCCGTCGGCACCGTCACCGGCCTGGTGGACGGCATCGCCCCGGTCTCGGGTCTGCTCAACACGGCCGTCGGCACCGTCGAGGGCGTCACCGGTCTGAACACCGCCCCGGTCACCAACCTGGTCGCCGGTCTCTGATCGCGCCCTCGTGCCGCTGAGTCCCGGAGCCGTCACCGGCTCCGGGACTTTTCGGCCGTCCTCCCCGGATCCCCTGGAATACCTCCGACGTGCAGTTCCGCCAACAGGCCCTCGCCAAGCTCCAGTCACCCGAGGAGCTCGACCTCCCGGTGCGCTTCGCCCGCCCGCAGGGCTGGCTCGTGCTGTCCGTGACCGTGGTCGCGATGGCCGCCGCGTCCGTATGGGCGGTGACCGGTTCGGTGACCTCCACGGTCGGCGCGCCCGCCATCCTCACGCACGGGCAGGGCAGTTACGTCCTGCAGAGTCCGGTGTCCGGCCAGGTCACCGCGGTTCTCGCCCGGCAGGGTGAGCGGCTGGCCGCCGGCTCGCCCGTGCTGAAGGTCCGTACGAGCGAGGGCGAGACCGTCGTCCGCGCGCTCGCCGCGGGCCGTGTCAGCACGCTCGCCGCCACCGTCGGCCAGATCATCCAGACCGGCGCCGACGTCGCCTCCGTCGAGAAGGTCGCCCACGCCGGCGACCCGCTCTACGCCACCGTGTACGTGCCCGCCGAGAACGCCGCCGCCATCCCGGCCCACGCCTCCGTCGACCTGACCGTCCAGTCGGTGCCCTCCCAGGAGTACGGCGTCCTGCACGGCCATGTGAAGTCGGTGGACCGCTCGGCCCAGTCCGCGCAGTCGGTCGCCGCGTTCCTCGGGGACGCCCAGCTCGGCGAGCAGTTCACCGAGAAGGGCAGGCCGGTGGCCGTGACGGTCCGGCTGGACACCTCGGAATCCACCAAGAGCGGCTACGCGTGGTCGTCCGCGGACGGGCCGCCGTACCCCCTGACCTCCATGACCCTGGCCAGTGCCTCCATCCGGCTGGCCGACCAGCGTCCCGTCGATTGGCTGCTGCCGTGAGCACCGCGACCGAAACCCGGGGCAGACGCCGCGCCGCCCCGCCCAAGCGCAAGGTGCCCAGGAGCCGGGCGAAGGCCGTCCGCACGCCCACCGTGCTGCAGATGGAGGCCGTGGAGTGCGGCGCCGCCTCCCTGGCGATGGTGCTGGGCCACTACGGCCGGCACGTCCCGCTGGAGGAACTGCGCATCGCCTGCGGCGTCTCCCGCGACGGCTCGCGCGCCAGCAACCTGCTGAAGGCGGCCCGCAGCTACGGCCTGACCGCCAAGGGCATGCAGATGGACCTGGCCGCCCTCGCCGAGGTGACGGCGCCGGCCATCCTGTTCTGGGAGTTCAATCACTACGTCGTCTACGACGGCATGGGCCGCCGCTTCGGCCGCCGCGGGGTGTTCGTCAACGACCCCGGCAAGGGCCGCCGCTTCGTCTCCCTGGAGGAGTTCGACGGCAGCTTCACCGGCGTCGTGCTGACCATGGAGCCCGGCGAGGACTTCAGCCGGGGCGGTCGCCGGCCCGGCGTGCTCGGCGCGATGCCGGCCAGGCTGCGCGGCACCGCGGGCACCCTGCCCGCCGCCGTGCTCGCGAGCCTGCTGCTGGTGCTGGTCGGCGCGGCGGTGCCCGCGCTCAGCCGCACCTACATCGACATGTTCCTGATCGGCGGCCGGACCTCGCTGCTCGGCGTGCTGTTCGCGTCGATGGCGGCGTGCGTGCTGCTCACCGTGGTCCTGACCTGGCTCCAGCAGGCGAACCTGCTGCACGGCCGCATCATCTCCTCCACCCTCTCCAGCGCCCGCTTCCTGCGCCATCTGCTGCGGCTGCCGGTGACGTTCTTCTCCCAGCGCAGCCCGGCCGACCTGGTGCAGCGGCTGCAGTCCAACGACGCCGTCGCCGAGACGCTGGCCCGCGACCTCGCCGCGGCCGGCGTCGACGCGATCGTCGTCGTCCTGTACGCCGTGCTGCTGTACACGTACGACCCCCAGCTCACCTTCGTCGGCATCGGTGTGGCACTGCTCAACATCGTCGCGATGCGGGTCGTCATCCGGCTGCGCGCGACGCGCACGGCGAAGCTGCGCGCGGACACGGCCCGGCTGACGAACACCGCCTACACGGGCCTGCAGCTGATCGAGACGATGAAGGCGACGGGCGGCGAGGACGGCTACTTCCGCAAGTGGGCCGGGCAGCACGCCACCACCCTGGAGGAGCAGCAGCGGCTCGGGGTGCCGAGCGCCTGGCTGGGCGTGGTCGCGCCGACGCTCGCCACGCTCAACAGCGCGCTGATCCTGTGGATCGGCGGCATGCGGGCGGTCGAGGGGCACATCTCGGTCGGCCTGCTGGTCGCCTTCCAGGCGCTGGTCACCCGCTTCACCGCCCCGCTGACCCGGCTGAACGGCGTCGCGGGCCGCATCCAGGACTTCGCGGCCGACGTGGCCCGGCTGAAGGACGTGGAGAACTTCCGCACCGACCCGCTCTACGACCGTCCCGGCGCCGGTGACTCCACGCGCCGCCTGCACGGCCACGTCGAGCTGGAGAACGTCTCCTTCGGCTACAACCCGCTCGACAAGCCCCTGCTCACCGGCTTCGACCTGACCGTCGGACCGGGGCGGCAGGTGGCCCTGGTCGGCGGCTCGGGCAGCGGCAAGTCCACCGTGTCCCGGCTGATCTCGGGCCTGTACGCCCCGTGGGAGGGCGTGATCCGCATCGACGGGCAGCGCCTGGAGGACATCCCGCGCGGAGCGCTGGCGTCCTCCGTCTCCTTCGTCGACCAGGAGGTGTTCCTCTTCGAGGGCACCGTCCGCGACAACGTGGCCCTGTGGGACCCGTCGGTTCCGGACGAGGCGGTCGTGGAGGCGCTGAAGGACGCGGCGCTGTACGACGTCGTCATGCGCCGGCCCGGCGGCATCCACAGCAGGGTCGAGCAGGACGGCCGCAACTTCTCCGGCGGGCAGCGCCAGCGCCTGGAGATCGCGCGGGCGCTGGTGCGCCGGCCGAGCATCCTCGTGCTCGACGAGGTGACCAGCGCCCTGGACGCGGAGACGGAACTGGTGGTGATGGACAACCTGCGCCGGCGCGGCTGCGCCTGCGTGGTGATCGCGCACCGGCTCAGCACGGTGCGCGACAGTGACGAGATCGTCGTCCTCCAGCACGGCACGGTCGTGGAACGCGGCCGGCACGAGGAGCTGGTGGCGCGCGGTGGCGCCTACGCGGCGCTGGTCAGGGAGCGGTGAGATGACGTCCGTGCACGAAGGTCGGGGCGGCGATCTCGTCCTCGGCGCGCTCGGTTCGCTGGGCACACGCGTCGACTGCGCCGGGTTCAACCGCCTGGAC
The DNA here is from genome assembly GCF_014534645.1 of Streptomyces griseicoloratus. Taxonomy (GTDB): domain Bacteria; phylum Actinomycetota; class Actinomycetes; order Streptomycetales; family Streptomycetaceae; genus Streptomyces; species Streptomyces griseicoloratus. The sequence goes on along the minus strand of NZ_JACVQF010000186.1, from coordinate 127,636 downwards.
CTGGAGGGTCCGCAGGTGCTGTGGCTGGTGGCCGCGGGCGCGGTGGACCTGTTCGCGGTGGACGCCGAAGAGCAGGGCCACTGGCACCACCTGGGCCGGCTGGAGGCGGGTTCGGTGCTGCTCGGCCCGGTCGCCGGGCCCCAGCACACGCTGGTGGCGCGCCCGCTCAGGGACTGCGTGGTGCACCGCATCGCACTGCGCGAGCTCTACCAGCCGGCGAGCACCCAGACGTGGTCGTACGACGAGTACGGCAACCCCCAGTACGTGCCGCCGACGACGAGTCCCCTGGAGTACGCCCTCGCCCTCGGCGCGGGCCGCAGCCTGTCCATCCTCTTCCAGGCGCCGCTGGCCGCCGACCGGGCCGCGGCACCCGCCGACGACGACGTGTTCTGGATGCAGGTGCCGCCCGGCAGCGTCCAGTACGGCTCGCTGTACGGCGACGAGGCCGCCGCCGACCTGCTGATGGACCCGGCGCTGTGGCAGAGCATGGTCGACCAGCAGTACCGGCTGCTGACCACGCTGGACCGCTGGATCGAACAACTGGAGCGCACCCACGAGACCCGGACGGCGGCCGGCATCAGGGCCGGTGAGGCCGTCCGCGCCCAGGCCGACCGGACGCTGCTGGCCTCGATCGGCAAGCGGTCCGGCCGGGGCACCACGGCCGCCGACGCCGACGCCACCTACGCGGCCTGCAGGCTGGTCGCGCGGGCGGCCGGCATCACGCTGGCCGAGCCCGCGCAGGGCGGCGCGGAGAGCGACCGTCTCGACCCGGTCGAGCGGGTCGCCCTCGCCTCGCGCGTCCGCACCCGGGCCGTCGCGCTGGAGGGCCGCTGGTGGCGGGACGACGTCGGGCCGCTGGTGGGGCACCGGGCGCTGTCGGGGGCACCGGTGGCGCTGCTGTGGAGGCGCGGCGGGTATGTGGCCGTGCATCCGGCGACCGGCCGTGAGACGCCGGTCGAGAAGGCCAACGCCGGGGAGTTCGAGCCGCGTGCGGTGATGTTCTACCGGCCGCTGCCCGAACGCCGGCTCAGCCCGCTGCGGTTGCTCCGGTTCTGTCTGCGGGGCACCCGCGGTGATCTGGCCGGCCTGCTGCTCAGCGGGCTGGTGACGGTGGCCATCGGCGCGCTGGTGCCGATCGCGACCGGCAAGGTGCTCGGCGAGTTCGTACCGAAGGCCCAGACCGGGCTGATCGTGCAGGTCTGTCTCGCGCTGATGCTGAGCAGCGTGGTCGCGGCGGCCTTCATGCTGCTGCAGAACCTCACCATCCTGCGGCTGGAGGGCCGTATCGAGGCCACCTTGCAGCCGGCCGTGTGGGACCGGCTGCTGCGGCTGCCGACCTCGTTCTTCACCGAGCGGTCCACCGGCGAGCTGGCGAGTGCGGCCATGGGCATCAGCGCCATCCGCCGGCTGCTGGCCGGGGTCGGCCCGACGGTGGCGCAGTCGGTGACCGTCGGGGCGATGAACCTGGGCCTGCTGCTGTGGTACAGCGTGCCGATGGCGCTCGCGGCGATCGGCATGCTGGTCGTCGTCGCCGCCGTGTTCCTCGGACTCGGGCTGTGGCAGGTGCGCTGGCAGCGGCGGCTGGTGCAGCTCACCAACAAGCTGAACAACCAGGCGTTCCAGACCCTGCGCGGACTGCCCAAGCTGCGGGTCGCGGCGGCCGAGAACTACGCGTACGCCGCGTGGGCCGAGCGGTTCGCGCGCAGCCGGGAACTCCAGCAGCGGGCGGGGCGCATCAAGAACCTCAACGCGGTGCTCGGCGCGGTCTACCTGCCGCTGTGCACCCTGCTGATGTTCATGCTGCTGGCCGGTCCGGCCCGGGGGTCGATGTCGGCGGCGGCGTTCCTCACCTTCAACACCTCGGTGACGATGCTGCTGACCTCGGTGACCCAGCTGACCGGCGCGTTCGTGTCGGCGGTGGCCGCGCTGCCGCTCTTCGAGGAGATCAGGCCGGTGCTGGACGCCACGCCCGAGGTGCGGGCCGCCAGCACCCGGCCGGGGCCCCTGTCCGGGGCGATCGAGGCGCGGCGGCTGTCGTTCCGGTACTCCGACGACGGGCCGCTGGTGCTGGACGACGTGTCGTTCGAGGTGCGTCCCGGCGAGTTCGTGGCGATCGTCGGCCCCAGCGGCTGCGGCAAGTCGACCCTGCTGCGGCTGCTCATCGGCTTCGACCGCCCGCTGTCCGGCAGTGTCCTGTACGACGGTCAGGACCTGGCCGCGCTCGACCAGTCCGCCGTACGGCGGCAGTGCGGGGTCGTGCTCCAGCACGCGCAGCCGTTCACCGGCTCGATCCTGGACGTCATCTGCGGCACCGAGCCGTACACGCCGGAGGAGGCGATGGCGGCGGCCGAGATGGCCGGGCTCGCGGAGGACATCAAGCGGATGCCGATGGGCCTGCACACGATCGTCTCGGGCAGCGGCGCGGTCTCCGGCGGGCAGCGGCAGCGGCTGATGATCGCGCAGGCGCTGATCCGCCGCCCGCGGATCCTCTTCTTCGACGAGGCGACCAGTGCCCTCGACAACGAGACGCAGCGCACGGTGATCGAGTCCACCAAGGCGCTCAACGCCACCCGGATCGTCATCGCGCACCGGCTGTCCACGGTGCTGGACGCCGACCGTGTGATCGTGATGGAGGACGGCAGGATCGCCCAGCAGGGCACGCCCGCCGCGCTGCTGGCGGACACCGGCGGCCGGCTGCACGAGCTGGTGCGCCGGCAGCTGGCCTGAGGGGTCGCCGGACGGTACGGCGCCCACTTCCGGCCGTACCCGCCCGGACACCTCTTGACCGGCGCGCAACTGGGTACTTGGGCCTTCATGCGAATCAGCGTGGTGGATGTGGGGTCGAACACGGTCCGCCTGGTCGTGGCGGACGCGCAGGACGGGGTCCCGCTGCCGGTGCACACGGCCAAGTGGCGGCTGCGGCTGTCGGAGCAGGTCACACCGGGCGCGCCGGTCCCGGAGGAGGCCGTCGAGCGGCTGGTGGAGGCCGTCGCCCAGGCGAGCAGGACCGCGACCCGGTGGGGTGCGGCCGGCCCGCTCGCCTTCGCGACCGCCGTGGTGCGGGCCGCCCCGAACCGCCGGGAGGTGCTGCGCACCGTCCGCGCCCGCACGGGGGTGGTGCTGTGCACCCTGCCGGGCGAGGTGGAGGCCGAGCTGACGTTCCTCGGGGCCCGGCGCTGGATGGGCTGGCGGTCCGGTCCGCTCGCGCTGCTGGACATCGGCGGCGGTTCGCTGGAGGTCGCCTTCGGCCGCGGCCGGCTCCCCGACTTCGTGGCCTCGCTGCCGCTGGGGGCGGGACGGCTGACCCACGAGTTCTTCGCGCACGCGGATCCGCCGCCGCCGGAGCAGGTCCGGGCGCTGCGCCGCAAGGTCCGCCATCAGCTGCGGGACGTCGCGGCGCGGATCCGCTGGGAGGGGCCGCGCACCGCGGTGGCCACTTCGCGCACCTTCCAGCAGCTGGGCCGGCTGTGCGGGGCCGCGCCCGGACGCCGCGGCCCGTTCGTGGAACGGGAGCTGCGCTGCGCCGACCTGCGGGCCGCGGTCGACCGGCTGGCCGCCCTGCCCGCGGCCGAACGCGCCCGCCTGCCGGGCATCTCCGCGCCGCGGGCGGCGCAGAGCCTGGCGGGCGCGGTGGTCGGGCACACCGTCATGAAGCTCACCGGCCTCGACGCGGTGACGATCTGCCCCTGGGCGATCCGCGAGGGGGTGCTGCTGCGGCACATCGAGGACGGCCCGTCCTGGTGGGCCGAGATCGCCCGCCGCAACGACGAGCCGGCGCCGCCGGGCCCCGTGCCGCTGCGCGTCGCCACCACGCCGGGCTGACCGCCGCCGGACGAGAACCAACCGCACGAGACGCACTGGACCACGAGACGCGAGAGAACGCGACGCGAGAGAAGGAGACATCCGTGTCCCACAACGGCGACCGCACCCCCGACAAGCCCGAGACGGCCCTCGGAGAGGTGCTCCACGAGGCCGAGGACGCCGAGACCCGCGACCCGGAGTCCGAACAGGAGCGGCGGCACCGGGGCGAGGCGGGGGACGCCACCTCGCCGAACACCGGGGCCCAGGAGGAGTCCCGGGGAGAGTGACGCGGCGCGCGGGGACGCGGGTGCCGCGGCGCCGCCCGGGTACCCGCGGTGCATGGCGTACGACCACGAAGGACCACAGCTCCCGTCGGCCCGCGGTCCGCTCTCCGCGGCCGTCCGGGAGTACCTGCTCACCGGGGGCGGGCTGCCGTCCGCGGAGGCCGTGGCCGCCGCGGACCCCTACGGCGACGACCTCCAGCTCGCCCTGTACCAGTGCTACGAGCTGCACTACCGGGGCTTCGCCGGGGTGCCCCCCGACCGTGAATGGGACCCCGGCCTGCTGGGTCTGCGCGCGGCGCTGGAGCACCGCTTCCTGGCCGCGCTGCGGGCCGGCACCGAGGTCCACGACAGCGTGGAGGACGCGGTCGGCGAGCTGCTCGTCGAGCCCGCCGACGGCGAGGGGGTCACCCACTTCCTGCGGGACGAGGGCGAGCTGTGGCATCTGCGGGAGTACGCGGCCCAGCGTTCCCTGTACCACCTGAAGGAGGCCGACCCGCACGCGTGGGTGCTGCCCCGGCTGTGGGGCCGGGCCAAGGCGGCGATGGCGGCCGTGGAGTTCGACGAGTACGGCGGCGGCCGTGCCGACCGGGTGCACGCCGGCCTGTTCGCCGACCTCATGGCGGACCTGGGCCTGGACACCACGTACGGGCGCCATCTCGACACGGCCTGCGCGGAATGCCTGGCCACGGTGAACATGATGTCCCTGTTCGGCCTGCACCGGGCGCTGCGGGGCGCCCTGGTCGGCCACTTCGCGGCCGTGGAGATCACCTCGTCGCCCGGTTCCCGCCGGCTCGCCGAGGCGATGCGGCGCACCGGCGCCGGACCGGCCGCCGAGCGCTTCTACGACGAGCACGTCGAGGCCGACGCCGTCCACGAGCAGGTCGTGCGCCACGAGGTGATCGGCGGTCTGCTGGAGCAGGAGCCCGAGCTCGCGCCGGACGTCGTCTTCGGCATCGACGCCACCGGGCACGTCGAGGAACGCTTCGCCGCCCGGCTGCTCACCGACTGGCGGGCCGGCCGGTCGTCACTGCACGCTCCCCCGTCCTCATGAGCCACCCATCTTTCGCAACCGCCGGGGTAGACGCAGGCTCGTGAAGCCCTTGGTGCCTCCGGGCGTCTACGCCCCCCAGCAGGACACGGCGCTGCTGGCCCGGGCCCTGTCCGACGAGTCGGTCCCCGTGGGCGCGGCCGTCCTCGACGTCGGGACCGGCACGGGCGCGCTGGCCCTGGCGGCCGCGCGCCGGGGCGGCCGGGTGACCGCGGTGGACGTCTCGTGGCGGGCGGTCTTCGCCGCCCGGGTGAACGCGGCGCGGGCCGGACTGCGCATCAGGGTGCTGCACGGAGACCTCTTCGCCCCCGTGCGGGGTGAGTCGTTCGACCTCGTCCTGGCCAATCCGCCGTACGTTCCGGCGCCCGGCGGCCGCCGCCGGCCACGCGGTGCGGCCCGGGCCTGGGACGCGGGGCCCAACGGCCGGATGGTCCTGGACGGGATCTGCCGGGAGGTCCCCTCCCTGTTGCGTCCCGGCGGTGTGCTGCTGCTCGTGCAGTCGGCGCTGAGCGATCCCGGCCGGACCGTCGGGCAACTGCGTGCGGCCGGTCTGAAGGCCGCGGTGGTCCGGCGGGCCCGGATCGCGTTCGGTCCCGTGATGCGCGGCCGGGAGCGGTGGCTGCGGCAGCGGGGCCTGCTGTCCACGACCGACCAAGAGGAGGAGCTGGTGATCATCCGTGCCGAACTCGCCGTCTGACACCCCCCGCCGGATCACGGTCCAGCGCCGGGGCCCACTGCTGGTGGAGGGCCCGGTGGAGATCGAACTGGAGGACGGTACGACGGTGTACTCCGACCGTTTCCGGGTCGCCCTGTGCACCTGCCGTCGCAGCCGCCGCTATCCCTGGTGCGACACCAGTCACCGCGCCAGGTCGTCCGGGGCCGCTGAGGCCCCCGGGCCCCGGGGCTGATCCGCGGATGACCCGGGGAACGGCGGACGGCCCCACTCCGTCCGCCGCCCCCGGTGCGGGACCGCTGCGGCCGCGCGGCGGCGCTCGCACTCCCCAGCAGCGAGCGGCCGGTCACCCCGCGCGGGCCGGGCGGTCCCGGTCCCTCAGAACGTGAAGACGCTCGCGCTGTGGGCGTTCTTCACGCACTCGTTGGCGAAGGTGCGTTCGTAGGAGACGCGCTTGCCCTCCCAGACCCCGTCGACGGTGACGACCACGGGGGCGTACTCCCGGGTGCACAGCACGTCGGCGTCGGCCGAGAGAGCGTCGAGGTCGCCCTGTGCGCCCTGCAGCTCGGCGCAGGCGAGGGCGGGCGCCGGATGGGTGCCGGAGACCGTCGGAGCGCAGGTCAGGGTGACCGCGCGTACCGGTGTGGCGGTGGCAGCGCTCTCTCCGTGCCCGATGGTCAGCACGAGGGCCGAAGGGGCGTGGAGCGACGCGGGGGCGGTGCCCGGGGAGGCGAGGGCGGCCCCGGCGAGGGGCCCGCAGACGGCGGTGGCCGTCAGACCCAGAGTCGCTGCCCAGCGCGCGGTGTTCCGCATTGTGTGCATCCTTCCGCTCGGTTCGAGGGTGTGCCGGCCCGGCTCGGTCGGTGCCGGGACGGCGAGCGCGAGTCTGCCGAGTCCGCCGCCGGAGCACACCTCGACCCCATGCGTTTCAGTAACCTTGCGTGTTGAATCAGTGGCGGGAAGTCACGGAATTCGAACGTTCCAAGTCCGTATCCGGGCGGTTCTTGATCGCCCGAACCGGCTGGATGGCGTGATCCACACGTTCGGCAATCGGCCTGAAACATTCCGCGCAGGCCCGTCCGCCCCCGCTCTGGCCGCCTGACCTACCGGCGAGTATGGTCGCGGCGGCGCGAGCTCGACGACGAGAGGCGGGGTACGGGATGGCGAAGCACTGGGCGGACTTCCAGTACGAGATCTACCTGAACGGGATGACGGGCGCCGTGCCGCGGCTGCCCACCGACCTGACCCGGCTGGAACGGCTCACCGAGCAGCGGCTCGGCCCCGGGCCCGTCGGGTACGTGGCGGGCAGCGCGGGCAACGGCAGCACGGCCCGCGCCAACCGGGCGGCGCTGGACCGCCGGCGGATCGTGCCGCGGATGCTGCGGGACGTACGGGAGCGGGACCTCTCGGTCGAGGTGCTGGGGCGCGCACTGCCCGCCCCGCTGGCGCTGGCACCGGTCGGCGTACTGTCGATCATGCATCCGGACGCCGAGCCGGCCGCCGCGCGGGCCGCCGCCGCGCAGGGCGTGCCGTACATCCTGTCCTCCGCCTCCAGCACGCCCATGGAGCAGGTCGCGGAGGCGATGGGCGACGCGGAGCGCTGGTTCCAGCTGTACTGGCCCAAGGACCGCGAGGTGGCCCGCAGCTTCCTGGACCGGGCGAAGGCAGCCGGCTACTCGGCGCTGTTCGTCACGCTGGACACGCCGCTGCTGTCCTGGCGCCCGCGCGACCTCGACCAGGCGTACCTGCCGTTCCTGCACGGCGTGGGCACCGCCAACTACTTCTCCGACCCGGCGTTCCGGGCGGGGCTCGCCAAACCGGTGCACGAGGATCCGAACGCGGCGGTGATGCACTTCGTCGGCATGTTCGCCGACCCCGGCAAGACCTGGCCGGATCTGGCGTTCCTGCGGGAGAACTGGGACGGTCCGATCGTGCTGAAGGGCATCCTGCACCCGGACGACGCCCGGCTCGCCGCCGACGCCGGGATGGACGGCATGGTGGTCTCCAACCACGGCGGCCGGCAGGTGGCCGGCTCCGTCGCGGCCGCCGACGCGCTGCCCCGCGTGGCGGAGGCGGTCGGCGACCGGCTCACCGTGCTGTTCGACAGCGGCGTCCGCACCGGCGACGACGTCTTCAAGGCGCTCGCGCTCGGTGCGCGGGCGGTGCTCCTCGGCCGCCCGTACGTCTACGGGCTCGGCCTGGACGGGCAGGCGGGCGTCGAGCACGTCGTCCGCTGTCTGCTCGCCGAACTCGACCTCACCCTCGCCCTGTCCGGACACGCCTCACCGGCCACGCCCGGCCCCGCCGACCTCACCGAGGCCCCCGCCTGACCGACCAGGGCGCCTCACCCCTCGGAGGCGAACACCCCGGGGCACCGCCGGCCCCGCCCGTGCCCGGCCCCTGCCACGCCAGGCACCGCGGCGGCGCGCCCTCACGTACACATCCACACACGCGGCGACCGCACCGGGGCCGGGCTCACCACGTGCCCGCTCGACGACGCGGACACGTCACTGCCGCATGATGCGCCGAGACCATCGCCGAGCAACCCCACGGCACCGGCCGACGCCGCCCCACGGGTCACACACGCGTGGCCACCCCGTGGACGCCCGCGCGTGCGGGCCGGCGTCCGCGGGTCAGGCGCGGGCCGGGGACGGTTGCGCGGGACGGGGGTGGGGGGTGTCGGTGCCGGCGCGTGACAGTGCCGCCTCGGCGGCCGGTGCCGGCTCGGTCCGCCAGCGCTGTCCGGTGGAGCCGTCGTGGACCTTGACCACCACGTCGGCGCCCGGATCGCCGGTGGTGGCGGCGAGGGCGAGCTGCTTCTGCCAGCGGGGCAGCAGCGCGCCCTGCGCGGTCAGGTCGTAGCGCACGTCGTCGCCCCGCCCGGTGCCCGCGTCGGCGCAGGTGCCGAGCACGACGACTCCGGCGTCCGCCCGCGAGTCCAGACAGAGCCCCGGGTCGGCGACGCTGCGCAGCAGTCCGTCGTCCTCGTACGTCCACTGCTGCGTCCACGCCCGGGAGCACCGCTCCAGCCGTGCGCCCGCCCCGGCCTTCGGCTCGCCCCGGACGTCGAGGCAGAGGCCGGCGGCGACGTTGCGCAGCCGTGTGCGGTCCGACGCCGGGGGCAGATCCGCGGTGCCGGGCGGCTTCGGACGGCTCGTGCCGGATGCCGTGCCGCGGCCGTCGACGGCACTGGTGGACGCGGCCGGATCGGCGCCGCCCCCGTCGTACGACCACACGCTCACCACGAGGACGATCGCCAGCACCCCCGCCGAGGCGGCGCCGACGCCCCTGAGCACGGAGCGCGGCGAGCGCGGACCGGCCGGGGCGCGGCGGACGGGCACGGGGATCCGGGCCAGCAGACCGGGGCGCCCGCCGCGGTGCCGGGCGACGCCGTGGCCTCGCGCGCCCGGCGCCCTGCGGCCCGGCCGGGAGTCGAGGTAGCGCCGGGCCCCCCAGCCGAGCACCGCCTCGGCGATCAGCGTGCCCAACCCCCGCTCGAAATGGCCGAGTTGTTCGGCCGCGTGCCGGCAGTGGCGGCAGTCCGCCAGATGTCTGCGCACGTCCGGCAGCAGGGTGCCGCCCCGGCGGATCGGGACGTCGAGGAGGCGGTTGTGGAAGCGGCAGTCCTGGGTGGGCGCGAGTTGCCGATGGGCGTGCACACATCCCTCGCGGAATTTCTCACGCGCCTGTTCGAGGGTGACCGTCGCCGTGTCGGTGTCCATGCCGAGCAGGCCCGCCGGGACGTCTATCGGCTCACCCTCGACCTCCGTGTGCCAGAGCAAACAGCGGGCGGGTCCGGGAAGGGACGCGAAGGACCGGGCGGCCAGGGTGCGGTTCTCCGGCGTCAGGGACTTCGCCGCGCGCATGCCGCGTCCGCCGGCGGGTTTGAGCAGCTCCGGCAGGGCGCCGGACGTCCGGTCGTCGGCGGACCACTGCCGGACCGTGTCCCGCACGGCCACCAGCAGGCGCGGGCGCAGCGCGGTGGCCGGTTCGCCCTGGGCGAGGCGGTCCAGGACACGGTGCCAGGCGGCGGCGGTGACCATGGCGGTGACGTGCGCCGAGGAGGCCAGGCAGATGGCCGCGTAGTCGTGGGCGGACTGCCAGTGCCGCGCCATCAGCAGCGCGGCGGACCGGGCGGCCTCACTCTCCGGCAGGTCCCTGAGCCGGGCGGCCAGGATCTCGTCGGACTCCCCGGGATCCCCTTCGCCAGGGGGGTGATGGGGACGAGGGGGGTGGGGGGTGGGCACTGAGAACTTTTCCTTCCCACGCGCAAATAACACAGAAGTTCCGGTCGCCGAAAAGGACTCAGGGATTGGCGTGTTCGAGTGCCTCACTCTGGCACAGGGCGCTCATGGTCAACAAGGCGCCCGGGCAACATCCGCGGCCCGTGGAAAGAGGGCCGGTTTCCGCGGCAACTCACCTGGACCGAAAGCGGTTTTCGGCATTCCGGCGGCGGATCTCATATCTGCCAGGAGCGCAGCCGGTCCGCCGCGCCGTAGACGTCGGTCTCGCCGGAGATCAGATCGCGTGCGAGGTCGACCAGTGCGCCGTAGGGCGGGTCGATGCCGGCACCGCTGACGAACATGTACGCCACGGCCGTGGCGCAGGCGAACCGGGCGTTGGCCGACGGCAGGGGCCGGAGCACGGCGAGCGTGTGCAACAGGGCGGCGGCCCGCCAGGCCGGGTCGGAGTTCACGCCGAGCCGGGGCGGGTCGACGCGGTGCCGGGCGACGGCGGCGACCAGCGCGGAGAAGTCGTTGATGACGGGCTGCTCGGGCAGCACCTCCTCATGGCGCTGGAGCAGCCAGGGCACGTCGATGTGGAGGACCTGTGCCATGGGTCAGGCGGCCCGCCCCTCGCCCCTGGCGGGCGGTTCGTCGTCGGGGAAGGCGGCCGCGAACTCGTCGGCGTGTGCCTGGAAGAAGCGGCGGAAGGCCTCCGCGCCCTCCTGCAGCGCCCGGTGCCGGGCGATGTCGGCGGCGGCGGCCTCCCGCACGAGGGCCTTCATCGACGTACCGCGTTCCTTGGCGATCTGCCGCAGGTCCTCGAGTTCGCGGTCGCTGAACTCCACGTTCAGAGCTGGCATGCCCCCACGGTACCGCGCGGGGTACTGACCAGTAAATATGCGCAGGTCAGACCGGTGTTCGAGCGGTACCGCAGGGGTGAGGACCAGCGGCTCAGCCCTGGTCCGCCACGAAGGACGCCATCCGGGCCAGCGCCGCGTTCCAGTTGATGGTGTGCTCGTTGGTCGACCAGGACTGGATGTCGTCGATGAAGCAGAACTGGCCGACGCAGCCCTGGAGCTTGCTCTGGGCGAAGGGGTCCTGGATGTTCGAGTTCGGGCCGCCCGAGAGGGTGCCGTCCGGCGGGTTCGGCAGGGCCGGGTCGAGCTGGTGGGCGTACCAGCGGCTGTGCTGGTTGTGGGCGTTGACCTCGCCGTAGCCGGTGACGTACGAGATGTTCAGCGCGTTGCGGCCCAGGATGTAGTCCAGGCTCTGGAGCGCGCCGTCACGGTACTTGGCGGCACCGGTGATGTCGTGGGCGGTGGCCAGGACGACCGCGTTGTTGAGGATCTGGTGGCTGGAGCCCCAGTCGTACCTGTTGTCGGCGGGCGCGTAGGGCATGCCGTACGGCTGGGCCTTCAGCGTGGCCAGATAGCGGTCGGCGCCCTGGACGACGGAGCGGCGCACCCGGTCCGCGCCGGGGAGCCGGCTGGGCACGGTCGCCAGGTCCAGGCGCCCGGCGGCGGCCGTCCGCGCCCAGTCGAAGCCCAGCGGGCCGAAGATGTCGGCCGTGTGGACCGGGGACCGGAGCACGTACGTCTCGAAGGGCTTCTCCCCCGTGGTCAGGTACAGCTCGGCCGCCGCCCAGTAGAACTCGTCCTCGACGCTGCCGTCGGGGTAGGCGCCGCCGCCGATGCCGTCGGTCTCGTCGGCGAGCACGTCCGGGTGGTCGAGGGCCGCGGCCCAGGCCTTGCGGGCGGCCTCCAGCGCGCGTTCCGCGAACTGGCGGTCGTAGGGCCGGTAGAGGCGGGCCGCCTGGGCCGCGGTGGCCGCCAGGTTGAGGGTGGCCGCGGTGGTCGGCGGGTGCAGTTCGCGCTTCTGGGGGTCGTCGCTCGGCAGCAGCGGCAGCCCGGTCCACTGCTCGTCGTGGATCTTGTGGTGGGCCATGCCGGCCAGCGGCTGCCCCTCGGGCACCTGCATCTTCAGCAGGAACTCCAGCTCCCAGCGGACCTCGTCCAGGAGGTCCGGCACCTTGTTGCCGCTCTCGGGGATGCGGAGCGTGCCGTCGCCGAGCCTCGCCGGCTCGCCGGTGCGGGCGTGCAGCGAGCGCTCGTAGGTGCTCAGCAGTTCCCAGGTGGAGATGCCGCCGTTGACGACGTACTTGCCGTGGTCGCCGGCGTCGTACCAGCCGCCGGAGACGTCCAGGCGGTAGTCGCACTCGCCGGGCCGGCACGGCACGTCCGTGTCGCCCTGGTTGGGCGCCACGCCCACGTGTCCGGCGGGGCGGGCGTAGCCCGGGCGCAGGTCGTCGCGTATGGGCGTGCCGCTGCGCTGCGTGTAGTAGTACTTCAGGGAGTCCAGGCGCAGCCGCTCGTACGCGGCGGTGCCGATGTCGAACGGGCGGCTGGTCTCCCCGTCGGCGACCAGCGTGAGGCCCTCGCCGCGCTGGCGGTAGCCGCCGAAGTCGATCGAGTGGACGTTCTGCCCGGAGGAGGCGTCGACGCCGCGGGGCACGGTCCAGCCGCCGGCGACCACCCGGCCGTCGCCGTTCTTCAGCTGCCAGCGCAGCCTGGAGGTGGCGTCGGTGACGAGCGTGGCGTTCTTCGGCCCGGTCGGCAGGTAGGCGACCTGGTTGACCCGGACGCGGGGCCCGGTGTCGGGTTCGTAGGGCTCGGGCGTCACGCCGCCCAGGAGGGACACGTCGTCCATGCAGAAGCGCCAGGGCTCGGCGCTGCCGCCGAGCTGGAACCCGACCTGGCCCTGGGTGGTGTCGACGGGTGAGGTGAAGGTGTACGAGTAGGTGTTGCCCGAGACGCTGAGCTGCGGGCTGACCTCGTAGTAGGTGTCGTAGGGCGCCACCGACAGGCCCACAATGGCCCGGACGACGTGGTCCGCGGGGGTGCCGTCCGCGGAGAAGGAGAACCGGTACGACTCCCCCTTCACCAGGGTGATGTCGTTCTGGCCGACGGCGGCGTCCCAGCGGTTGGCGGTGCCGCCGGGGACGTCGGCGCAGAGCCGGCCGCCGGCCGGGTCGGCGGTGACGTTGCTCGTGGTCCACCACGACTCGGTGCCGTTGTCGAAGGTGCCGTTCCTGACCTGTTCCGTCTCGTCCGCGCCCGCCGGGGCGGCGGGCAGCGCGGTGAGGGCCGCCGCCAGCAGGGCCGTCAGCGGCAGCAGTGCGGTTCTGCGTCTTTTCACGTCTGGGCTCCTCGGGGGAGGTGGCGTGGGTGGCGCTCGATCGCATGGGAGCGCTCCCAACAGCGGATCGCAGGCCATGTTTGTTGCAGGCATGACACTCCGTCAACGGTCCGGACCGGACTACTGCGCCGCGCACCGGGGTTGGCCGGCCGAGCCGGAGGGTCCGGGGTCCGCGCGGACCCGGGAAGCACTAGGCTGGAACTCAAGTGACGCGCCTGTTCACTGTGAGTGTGCGCAATGGAGTGGCGACGATGAGCCCGGTCAACCCGTTCGAGGATGCCGCCACGGCCCGGGTCGTCATCGACGACGCCGGGACGCTGCAGGAGTGGGGCGAGGGCGCGCGCCGCCTGCTGGGCCATCCGGCGGCGGACGTCGTGGGGCGCCCCGCCGCCGAACTGCTGGCCGACGGCGGTGAGGGCACGCCTCCCGGGTCCGGTGACGACCGCTGGAGCGGCACGCTGGCGCTGCGGCACCGCGACGGGCACACCGTGTCCGTGTGGGTGCTCGCCACCCGCACGGAACCGGAGGACGGCGGTCCGGGCGCCTGGCTCGCCGTCTCCCCGCTGGACACCGGCCCCGCGCAGCCGGACGACCCGCTGATCAGAGCGGCCCTGACCCAGTCGCCCTGCGCCACCATGATCTTCGACCACCGGCTGCGGCTGCGCGGCGTCAACGACGCCATGGCGCGGCTGATGCGGCTGCCGGCCGACCGGGTCCGCGGTCTGCGGGCCACCGACCTCAGCGGCCGGCCGCAGAACGCGGAACTCGAACGGCACATGGAACAGGTGCTCGCCACCGGCCGGCGGTACGACATGCACACGCATATGAAGGCCCCCGGCGAGAGCCGCGCCCACCCGTGGCTCGCCCGCATCGCCCCGCTCACCGACGGCGGACAGGTGCGGGGGGTCTGTGTGAGCGCGCACGACTTCACCGAGCAGCACCTCGCCCGGGAGCGGCTGCACCTGGTCAACGAGGCCAGTGCGCGCATCGGCACCACGCTCGACGTCACCCGCACCGCGCAGGAGCTCGCCGACGTGTGCGTCCCCACGCTCGCCGACTTCGTCAGCGTCGACCTGCTCGACCCGCCGGAGTGCGGCGGCGAGCCCGTCGGCGTGCCGGCGCCGCCGGTCGGCCTGCGCCGGTCGGCCCACCGGTCGATCACCCCGGGGTGCCCCGAGGCGGTGGCCGAGCCGGGGCAGCTGGCCGTCTATCCGGCCGGCTCCCCGCAGGCCGAGTCGCTGCTCGCGGGACACGCGATCGTGGCCGCGGTGCCCTCCGGCGATCCCGAACTGCGGCGGAAGTGGGACCCCGTCCGCCTGCAGCGGGTCGTGGACCTCGGCATCCACTCCGTGATGTCCGTCCCGCTGCAGGCCCGCGGCACGACCCTCGGGGTCGCGGTCTTCATCCGGTACCGGCGGCCGTACCCGTTCAGCCACGACGACGTGCTGCTGGCCGAGGACGTCACGGCGCGCGCCGCCGTCTGCATCGACAACGCCCGCCGCTACTCCCGGGAGCGCGAGACGACACTGACCCTCCAGCGCAGTCTGCTGCCCCGGTCGCTGTCGTCCACGGCAGCGGTGGAGGTGGCCTCCCGCTACCTGCCGGCCGCCAGCTCCGGGGTGGGCGGCGACTGGTTCGACGTCATCCCGCTGTCCGGGATGCGGGTCGCCATGGTCGTCGGGGACGTCGTCGGACAGGGCATCCAGGCGTCGGCCACGATGGGCCGGCTGCGCACCGCCGTCCGCACGCTCGCCGACATCGACCTGCCCCCCGACGAGCTGCTCACCCACCTCGACGACCTGGTGGTGCGGCTCTCGGAGGAGTCCGGCGGCGACGGCACCGGCGAGGTCGGCGCCACCTGTCTGTACGCGGTCTACGACCCGGTGTCGCGGCGCTGCACGCTGGCCCGGGCCGGGCATCCGCCGCCGGTGCTGATCCCGCCCGACGGCCCGCCCCGGCAGGTCGAGCTGCCCTCGGGACCGCCGCTGGGCGTGGGCGGCCTGCCGTTCGAGTCCGCCGAGCTCGAACTGCGTGAGGGCACGGTGCTGTCGTTCTACACCGACGGGCTGGTCAAGGGCCGGGAGCGGGACGCCGACGCCGGCCGGGAGCTGCTCTGCGAGTCCCTGACGCCCTCCCCCGGTTCACTGGACGCCACCTGCGACCGGATCCTGCACGCCCTGCTGCCGCCGGGCGGCGCCGCCGACGACGTCGCGCTGCTGCTGGCCCGCCCCCGGGGGCTGCCCCCCGACCAGGTCGCCACCTGGGACATCCCGGCCGACCCGGCGCTGGTCGCCCCGATCCGCAAGCAGGTCCTCGACCAGCTGTCCGCCTGGAGGCTGCTGGAGGCGTCCTTCACCGCCGAGCTGGTGGTGAGCGAGCTGGTCACCAACGCCATCCGGTACGGCGCCCCGCCCATCCGGCTGCGGCTGATCCACGACGCGACGACGCTGATCTGCGAGGTGTCCGACACCAGCCACACGGCTCCGCACCTGCGCCGGGCCAAGACCTGGGACGAGGGCGGGCGCGGTCTGCTGCTGGTGGCCCAGCTCACCCAGCGCTGGGGCAGCCGGCACACGCCCTCGGGCAAGACGATCTGGGCGGAGCTGGCCCTGATCGAGGAGGTGTGAGCGGCGGTTTCCGCGCCCGTGTGACGGGACACTCCAAGGAACGGGGCCGCGTCGCCCGCCCACGGGCCGGCCCCCGCCCGACGGCCCCGGGAGTCTGGAGAAGCCATGGCGAAGACGTCACCGCCCGTGCACCGGGCGCCCCTGCTCGCGGCCGCGGTGGCGGCGCTCGGCCTGCTCACCGCCTGCGGCACCGACGGCGGCACGGTGGACGCCCCGCGGCCCAGCCAGGTCGACCGCGCCACGCACACGGACAGCGGCACCGACGGCACACCGGCGTCCCGCTCCGTGCCCAGCGACAGCGCCGGGTCGGCGTCCGCCTCCGCCCGCACCGACGGCCGCTGCCACACCTTCGAGCTGCGCGCCTCCGTCGGCCGCCTCGACCCGGGCGCGGGGCAGCGGAACTTCCCGGTCGTCCTGACCAACACCTCGGACCGCACCTGCACCCTGTACGGCTATCCCGGCGCCGCCTTCGTCGGCGCGTCCGGAAGGCAGCTGGGCCCGGACCCCCGGCGCGCGCCCGCCTCGCCGGAGACGGTCACCCTGCCGCCGGGACGGAGCGCCTGGGCGGGGCTGTCGTTCGCCAGCCCGGAGATCAGCAGGGCCCGTACCGCCACTCCGGCGACGCTGCTCGTCACCCCGCCGGACGAGCGGGACTCCCTGGAGGTCCCGTGGACGGCCGGTGCGGTGCCGGTGGGCGGCGACGAGTCGTCGGTGTCCGTCACCGTCCTGGAGGCCGGCACGGGCCCGTGATCCGCGCGGGTCAGTGGCCGGCGATCGGGTGCGGCACGTAGGGCCGCTCCAGTTCCTCGATCTCCTTGTCGCTCAGCCGGAGTCCGACGGCGGCCACGGCGTCCTCGAGGTGTCCCGGCCGGGACGCGCCGACGATCGGCGCCGTCACGGTGTCCTGGTGCAGCAGCCAGGCGAGGGCCACCTGGGCGCGCGGGACGCCGCGGTCGCCGGCGATGCGGGTGACCGCCTCGACGACGGCACGGTCGCCCTCCTGGTAGAGGGTGCTGCCGAAATTGTCCGTGGCGCTGCGCCCGGTGGTGCTGCCCCAGTCGCGGGTGAGGCGGCCGCGGGCGAGGGGGCTCCAGGGCAGTACGCCCACGCCCTGGTCGGCGCAGAGGGGCAGCATCTCGCGCTCCTCCTCGCGGTAGAGGAGGTTGTAGTGGTTCTGCATGGACACGAAACGGGTCCAGCCGTGCAGTTCGGCGGTGTACTGGGCCTTGGAGAACTGCCAGGCGTACATCGAACTGGCCCCGATGTAGCGCACCTTGCCCGCCTTGACCAGGTCGTGGAGGGCCTCCATGGTCTCCTCGATCGGCGTGTGCGGGTCCCAGCGGTGGATCTGGTAGAGGTCGACGTAGTCGGTGCCGAGCCGCCGCAGGCTGTGGTCGATCTCGGTCATGATCGCCTTGCGGGACAGACCGCCGCCGTTGGGCCCGGGCCGCATGCGGCCGTGCACCTTGGTCGCCAGCACGACGTCGTCACGGCGGGCGAAGTCGGCGAGCGCCCGGCCGACGATCTCCTCGCTGGTGCCGTCGGAGTAGACGTTGGCGGTGTCGAAGAAGGTGATGCCCGCCTCCAGCGCCTGCCGTATCAGCGGCCGCGAGGCCTCCTCGTCGAGGGTCCACTCGTGCGTGCCGCGGTCGGGGACGCCGTAGGTCATGCAGCCCAGACAGATCCGCGACACGTCCAGGCCCGTCGAACCGAGCTTCACGTACTCCATCGTTGCTGCTCCTGTCTTCGGGATGATCGCTGCCAGGGGCGAGCGTACGTGTTCGTGTGCGCTCGAACCCCGGCCGGATCACTGCCGTCCGTCGAGCAGGTCCAGCGCCCGCTCCCAGGCGAACTCCGGCCGGGCGCCGTCCTGCGCGGGCTGTCCGGCGTACGGCTCGCCGAAGCGGACGCCCATGCCGCGCAGCCGTGCCAGGCTCTCCCGGTACGCGGGATGGGCCGCCAGCGCGTCGGCCACGCACGGCAGGACGGCGACGGGGACGCCGAGGCCGCTCGCCTCGCACAGGGTGGCCACGGCGAGGGTGTCGGCCATTCCGGCGGCCCACTTGTTGACCGTGTTGAAGGTGGCGGGCGCGACCACGACGGCGTCGGGCGGCGGGAACGGGCGGGGGTCGCCGGGGCGGCGCCAGGCGGAGCGGATCGGGCGGCCGGTCTGTGCCTGAACGGCCTCGGTGTCGAAGAAGCCGCCCATGGCGGCCGGCGTCGCGATCACGCCGACCTCCCAGTCGCGCTCCTGCGCGGCGGTGATCAGCTTGCTGACGTCCGCGGCGATGCCGGCGGCGCAGACGACGACGTAGAGGAACCGCCGGTCGGCGTTCGGGGCCTGTTCGCTCACGCCGGAACCCTACTGAACGGGTCCGGAGAACGGACAGGGGCCGCCCCTGCTCCGCCGTGGGACGGGGCCGTCGGCGCCGGCCGGCTGTCAGCGCACGGCCTCCGGCACGGTGATGGCTCCCACGGGGCAGGCCCGGGCCGCCTCCCGCACCAGCGGGCTGCCGCCGCCGTCCTCCCGGCCGGGCAGCAGCGTGCTGTAGCCCTCGTCGTCCTGGGTGAAGACCTCCGGCGCGGTCAGGGCGCACTGGCCCGCGCCGATGCAGAGGTCCTTGTCGATGGTGATACGCGTGTCACTGTGCATGTCCGGAGCCTCCTACCAGGCCACGGGGAGTTCCAGCATCCCCTGGATCGTGTCGCCGGGTTTGAAGGGGATCTCCTCGGCGGGAGCGGCCAGGCGCAGCGTGGGCAGCCTCTCGAAGAGGGTGTGCAGGGCGATCTCCAGTTCGGCGCGGGCGAGGTTCTGGCCGAGGCACTGGTGGATGCCGAAGCCGAAGGCGACGTGGTGGCGGGCCGGGCGGTGCCAGTCGAGGGTGTCCGGCTCGGGGTAGAGGGTCTCGTCGCGGTTGATGACGGAGGTCGAGAAGACGACGCCGTCACCGGCTCTGATCGTCTGCCCCGCCACCTCGATGTCCTCGGTGGCCAGCCGCAGCAGGCCGTCCGCGATCGACAGCACGCGCATCAGTTCCTCGACCGCGCCGGGCAGCAGCGAGGGGTCGGCTCGCAGCTCGGCCAGGCGTTCGGGGTGCTGCAGCAGCGTGTAGGTGCCGAGGGAGATCATGTTGGCGGTCGTCTCGTGGCCGGCGACGAGCAGGATGACCGCCAGGGCGACCAGTTCCCCGCGGTCGGCCGGGCCGTCGTCCGGCTGCCTGCGCACCAGGTCGTCCAGCAGTCCCGTGCCGGGCTCCCGCCGTTTGCGGTCGATCAGCTCGCCCAGGTACGCCTCCAGCCGGTCGCGGGCGTCCTGGGACTCGGCGGCCGTGGGTCCGCGCAGCAGCCGCCGGGACTGCGCCTCGAAGAAGTCGTGGTCGTCGTAGGGGACGCCGAGCAGCGCGCAGATCACCATCGAGGGCACGGGCAGTGCGAAGGCGTTCACCAGCTCGGCGGGCGGGCCCTGGGCGATCATCGCGTCGAGGCGTTCGTCCACGATCCGCTGGATCCGCGGGCGGAGGGCGGCGATGCGTTTGAGGGTGAACTCGGGCTGCACCGTCTTCCGCTGGGCGCGGTGCTCGGGGTCGTCGACGCCCAGCAGCGCGGTCCTGCGGCTGCGCACGGCGAAGCGTGCCGTCGTGACGGGGAAGCCGTCGCGGGTGCGGTCGGTCGACAGGCGCTGGTCGGCCAGGAGCCGGCGGGCGGTCTCGTGCCCGGTGACCAGCCAGGCCGTGCGGCCGTCGTAGAGGGTGACGCGGGCCAGTGGCCGGGTGGCGCGCAGGGCGTCGTAGGCGGCGGGCGGGTGGTAGGGGCAGGTCCGGTCCTGGGGGTAGGCGACGGGGTGGTTCGTGTCCGTCATGGAAGACCTCGCAGACGAAGTGTGCGTCGTGCCGTCCTCATTAGATGCCCGGGGCATCTAATCGGCGACGGGTACTTCGGCCAGATCGGTGCCGGGAGCGAACTGGCCGGGCATCGCCCCCGGACGGGCGGCGCGACGGCCGCGCGGCGGGCGCCGGCCGCGGCGTGACCGTCCTCGTAGCCATGATGACCGGCCCCGGGGCCGTCCCGCACGGCCGGCCGCGAGGGCGGACGTGGCGCGATGAGGGCGCTCGGGGGCCGGGACGACCTGCCGGATCCCGCCGGGCACCGGTGTCCCGTCCGGTGGCGCGGGGGCCGCGGAACGCCTCCGCGGACGGGACGATCGTGCGGCCGTGGGCGGTTCACGGGCGGAATGGGGTAGGGATGGAACCCGCACCGGTCGGTTCCATACACGGTGCCCGTAAGCCGTTACGACGCGACGATGGGACGGATGCCATGCCTCTTGAGGGCGAGTACGAACCCAGCCCGACGCAGTGGGTGCGCGAGCAGGTGGAGCTGTACGAGAGTTCCGGCGGCACCAAGGGGACGACGCTGCTGGACACGGGCCTGCCCGTGATCGTGCTGACCACCCTGGGCGCCCGCAGCGGCAAAATCCGCAAGACGCCGCTGATGCGGGTCGAGCACGAGGGACGCTACGCCGTGGTCGCCTCCCTGGGCGGGGCGCCCAAGCACCCGGTCTGGTACCACAACATCAAGGCCCATCCCCACGTGGAGCTGCAGGACGGTCCGGTCAAGCAGGACATGACGGCCCGTGAGGTCACCGGCGCGGAGAAGGCCGAGTGGTGGGAGCGGGCCGTCGCCGCCTATCCGCCGTACGCCGACTACCAGAAGAAGACGGACCGGGAGATCCCGGTCTTCGTCCTGGAACCGGCCGGCGGGAGCTGATCCACGGGCGGGAGGCGATTTTCCCGGGCCCTCGCGCATGGACCGGCGTCCGCCGGGCACACGTGGGTCAGGCCCCGCCGCGTTCCCCCGTCGCGGCGGGGCTTTCCTCTGCCTCCCGCGCGGGGCGGTCGGTCACGTCGAGGAAGATCTGCTCCGCCTGGGGGACGGTGCGCGCGATGGACCGCTTGATGCGGACGGCGGCCTCCTCGACCCGCTCGCTGTCCAGGCCGGGCACCAGGTCGACGCGGGCGGCCACCAGGGCGGAGTCGAGTCCCGTCTTCATCGTGAACAGCGCCTCGACGCTGTCGATCTCCGGCTGCGCCTGCAGCAGGGCACGGATCCGGCCGCTGGCCTCCGGATCGGCGGCCTCGCCGATCAGCTGGTCACGGGCCTCGCGGCCGAGCCGGTAGGCGACGTACACGAGCAGCGCGCCGATGGCGAGCGAGGCGCACGCCTCCCACACCACCTGCCCGGTGACCAGGTGCAGCACCATGCCGATCGCGGCGAGGGTCACGCCGAGCACCGCGGTGCCGTCCTCGGCGACGACCGTGCGCAGGGCCGGGTCGCGCAGGCCGGCGGACCGCCCGCCCTGCCGTCGCACCTGGTGCAGGGCGCGCAGCAGCGAGGCGCTCTCGGCGACGAAGGCGACGGCGAGCACGACCAGTCCGGCCACGTAGCCGCCGAGGTCCTCCCGCGCGCCCGTCCGCAGGGCCTCGACGCCCTGGAAGAACGAGAAGCAGCCGCCCATCACGAAGATCCCGACGGCCGCCAGCAGCGACCAGAAGAACCGCTCCTTCCCGTAGCCGAAGGGATGCCGCCGGTCGGGCGGGCGACGGCTGCGGCGCAGGGCGGCGAGGAGGAAGACCTCGTTGAGGCTGTCGGCCACCGAGTGCGCCGCTTCGGACAGCAGGGCCGGCGATCCGGCGAGGAAGCCGCCGGCGGCCTTGGCCGCCGCGATCACCAGGTTGGCCGCCAGGGCCACCAGCACGGTGACACGTGTCCTGCGATCCGGCTTCCGGCCCGTCCCGGCGCTCGAAGATGTCCCGCTCACCTTCGCCGTCTGCCCCGGCCGGGGCGGCTCACACCCGCGTTCGGACGGCTCACCAGTGCCGATGGCCGAAAACGGGGAACGTGTCCACCAGGGCACACCACCACAGGAGGGCGCATGAGCGGCGACAGCGCGCAGTTCGGCAACAGCGCGTACGGCAGGAAGGCGTTCAAGCGGTCCAGGAGCCACTTCGCGGACCGGATCACCGCGGACGGCCGGGACGGCTGGCCGGTGGAGGCGGGCCGCTACCGTCTGGTGGTCAGCCGCGCCTGTCCGTGGGCGAGCCGGGCACTGGTCTCCCGGCGGCTGCTGGGCCTGGAGGACGCCCTGTCCCTGGCGATCGCCGACCCGATCCAGGACGACCGCAGCTGGCGGTTCACACTGGACCCGGACGGCCGCGATCCGGTCCTCGGCATCCGCTTCCTCAGCGAGGCGTACGACCGGCGGGAGACCGGGTACCCGGGCGGGGTGAGCGTGCCGGCGATCGTGGACGTGCCCAGCGGAAAGCTGGTCACCAACGACTTCCAGCAGATCACGCTGGACCTCGCGACCGAGTGGACCGCCCTGCACCGGCCGGGGGCGCCCGACCTGTATCCGCGGGCACGGCGCGACGAGATCGACGAGGTGATGGCGGGCGTCTACGAGGACGTCAACAACGGTGTGTACCGGGCGGGTTTCGCCACGGGCCAGGAAGAGTACGAGGCCGCCTGCTCGGGCGTGTTCCGGCGGCTGGAACAGCTGACGCCGAGGCTGGAGAGGCAGCGCTACCTGGTCGGCGACACGATCACGGAGGCGGACATCCGGCTGTTCACCACGCTGGTCCGCTTCGACGCCGTCTACCACGGCCACTTCAAGTGCAACCGCTGGAAACTGACGGAGAATCCGGTGCTGTGGGCGTACGTCCGCGACCTCTTCCAGACGCCGGGATTCGGCGACACCGTCGACTTCGACCACATCAAGCGCCACTACTACCAGGTGCACACCGGCATCAACCCGACGGCCGTCGTCCCGCTCGGCCCGGACCTGTCCGGCTGGCTCACGCCCCATCACCGCGAGGAGCTGGGCGGCCGGCCGTTCGGCGAGGGCACACCACCGAAACCGGTCCGCGCCGAGGAGGAGGTCCCGGCCCGGGGCAGGCCCTGACCGCCCCCTTCCCAGGCCCCGTTCCGCTCACCGACCGAAGGAGATCCCCGTGGGCAAGAAAAAGAAGAAGCTCCCCCTCGCCTACAAGCCCGTCGGCTTCGTGCTCGGCTGGGCGGGCGGCGCGCTGGCCGGGATGGCCTTCCAGAAGACGTGGAAGATCATGCGGCACGAGGACGACGCGCCCGACGCGCTGGACCCGGACCGCGGCTGGGGGGAGATTCTGCTGGCCGCCGCGGTCCAGGGCGCCATCTTCGCGGTGGTGCGCAGCGCCGTGGACCGTACGGGTGCCAAGGCCATCGCACGCTCGACCGGTGTCTGGCCGACGAAGGAAGCGGGCGGGCGGGACTGACCGCAGCCCGTCCCTCCCGCCGCACCGCGGCGCCGACGGCACGCGGGCAGGGCCTCAGCCCTGCTTGGGTGCCGTCGGCGCCATGCGGCGCAAGGTGAAGGAGTGACCCGCCGGGTCGGCGAAGCCGCGCTCCTCGTAGGGACCCGGGGCGTCCTTCGCCTCCAGCGGGCGCCCGCCGAGGCCGACGACGCCCCGCTCGGCCGCGTCCAGGTCCTCCACCACGAAGTCCAGATGGGCCTGGAGGGAGTTCTCGGGGCGGGGCCAGCTCGGCGGGGTGGCGTTCGCGTCCCGCCGGAACGCCATGCGGAAGCCGTCGGCTCCCCTGATCTCGATCCGGTTGGCGCTCACCTCCGTGTGCTGCGCGCCCAGCAGCGCCGTGTAGAACTCGGCGAGCTTCTCGGGCTCGGCGCAGTCGAGCACCACGACGCCCGCGTTCACCAGTGCCATGTCTCCTCCGAAGGGTCACGGGGACGGGACGGTCGTGTCCCGTCGCCCCGTACCTTGCGGATGTCCCGTCCGGCCGCGTTCACTCGGCCACCGGCCGTCGCTGACACGCCGTCAGCCGTGCCTCGGCCGCCTCCAGCAGCAGCTCCAGGGCCGCGGGGTAGGAGCTGCGGGGCATGTCGGCGACGAGGTGGCGCGCCGTCGCCGCGATGTTGGGGTGGGTGCCGGCGGGCAGCCGGGCGTACGTCGCGCGCCACACCGACGCCTCCGCGGCGCGGGCGGGCCCGGGCAGTGCGGTGGAGGCCGAGTCGAGGGCGCCGAAGGCGAGGGTCTGGTCGACGAAGGCGTGGTAGATCCGCACCGCCTCGGCGTCGGGGAAGCCGGCGCCGCGCAGCACACCGAGGATGGCCTCCACGGCCTCGATCTCGTGCACGCGCCCGGTCACCCGGTAGGAGCTGAGGACGGCCGCCCGGGGGTGGGCGAGCGCCCCGGCGTGCATGCGCAGGCCGAGTTCGCGCAGGTCGGCGCGCCAGTCACCGGTGGGGTTCCAGGTGCGCAGGGTACGCCCGATCAGTTCGTCGGCGATGGCGAGCATCAGATCGTCGGTGTGCCGGAAGTACCGGTAGAGCGAGCTGGGGTCGGCCCCCAGGGCCCGGCCGAGGCGGCGGACGGACAGGGCGTCGGCGCCGTGTTCCTCGATCAGCCTGAGGGCCGTGGCGACGATCAGTTCCTCCGACAGCACGACGCCCTGTTTGGTGGGCCGTCTGCGCCGCCGGGCGGCGGGCGGGACGACGCGCTCGGTCATGACATGCCTCCTGCGGTGCCGTGGACAGCCGTGTGCGCACCTTATGACAACAGCGTTGACCTGTTGAGTACCCGGGCAGTTTCATGTGCGGTCACCGGGGCCGACCGGGCCCCCTGGTGCGAGCGGAGACCCGGCATGACCGACGAGCCCTACGGCAGCGACCCACCGGCGCGGCCCGTGCTGCGCAAGTCCCTCGGCGTGGTCGACGGCATCGCGATCGCCGCGTCCAGCACGGCCGCGACCACCAGCATCGGCATCGGCCTGGGCGTCACGGCCGGGGTGGTCGGGCTGCACCTGCCCGCGATCATGCTGCTGGCGTTCCTGCCGGTGCTGGGCATCGCGGGGGCCTACGCCCGGCTGAACCGCGTGGAGCCGAACGCGGGCAACGGCTATGTGTGGGTGGGGCGTTCGCTCAGCCCCTGGCTGGGTTTCCTGGTCGGCTGGGTGAACATCGTGGCGACGGTGGCCTTCCTCGCGTACACCACGGCGGTCACCGGGTCGGCGCTGATCCAGCTCGCCCAGGACGCCGGGGCGCACCGCGTGGGCGGCCTGGTACTGGATCCGGGGTCGACGGCGCAGACCACGGCGCTGGGCGTCGTGGTGCTGGCGGCGGTGACGCTGACCGCCGTGCGGGGTGTGCGGACGGCTGCGCGGCTGCAGACCGGGCTGCTGGTCTTCGAGTACGTGGTCCTGCTCGGCTTCTGCGGCTACGGCATCGTCACCGGCCCGCACCCCTTCAGCCTCTCCTGGTTCGACCCGTTCGCGATCCCGTCGGCCACCGCACTGGCCCAGGGGCTGCTGCTGACGGTGTTCTGCTACTGGGGCTTCGAGACCGCGTTCAGCGTCGGCGAGGAGGTGCGCGACTCCCGGGACGCCTCCCGCGCCGGACTGATCACCCTGGTGACGATGCTGGGGCTGTTCCTGCTGGGCTCGGTCGCCTTCCAGCGCGTGCTGTCCGAGGAAGAGCTGGCGGGCCACGGCGCCGAGGGGCTGGCGTACTTCGGAGAGCGGCTCGCCGCCCAGCCGCTGGCGGCGCTCCCGCTGGTGGCGCTGATGTTCTCGGCGGTCGCCTCGCTGCAGGCCGGGGTGATCCCGACGGCACGGGGGATGTTCGCGATGAGCCGGGACCGTACGCTCGGTCCGGTGTGGTCCAGGGTCAGTGCCCGGTACGGGACACCGGCCGTCGGCACACTGCTGGTCGGCGCGCTGGCGACGGCGGTCGCGGCGCTCGCCCTGGTCGTCCCGCGCCTGGCCGACATGATCATGGCGACGGTCAACGCCGTGGGGATCGTGGTCTCCCTGTCGTACGCGCTCACGGCGCTGGCGGCGGCCGTGCGCTTCCGCTCCCTGCTGCGCGAGGACTGGCGGCAGGGGCTGCGCGCGGTGGTGCTGCCCGCGCTGAGCGCGGCCGTGCTGCTCGCCCTCGGCGGTTACCTCGGCTGGTCGTTCTACAGATCCGCCGACCATCTGGAGGTCAGCCCCGACAACGGCTGGTTCCTGCTGCTCACTCCCCTGGTGATGATCGCGTCGGGCCTGGTGGCCGCCGCGTGGGCCAAGTGGGTGCGCAGATCGCCGTACTTCCGCACCGGCGAGGGCACCGACGCCGACGCGCCCCGCCTGGTCCCGGCCCCCGAGTGACAAGCCCCGTTCCCCCAGCGACAAGGAAGTGACCATGCACGCCGACCTGCTCTTCACCGGCGGACCCGTCCTCACCCCCGAGGGACGCACGGCGACGGCCGTGGCCGTCACCGGTGACCGCGTCACCGCCGTCGGGCACGACGAGGTCCGTGACCTCGCCGGGCCGCGCACGGAGGTCGTCGACCTCGCCGGGCGGCTGCTGCTGCCCGGCTTCCAGGACGCGCACGTCCATCCGATGCCCGCGGGCCTGGAGCTCGGCCGGTGCGACCTGACCGGGACCCGGACCGCCGAGGAGACCGTCGCCGCGGTCCGGGCCTACGCGGCCGCGCATCCGGAACAGGAGTGGATCACCGGCGGCGGCTGGTCCATGGAGGCGTTCGCGGGCGGTACGCCGGCCAAGGAGCTGCTGGACGCGGCCGTTCCCGACCGGCCGGTCTACCTGCCCAACCGCGACCACCACGGCGCCTGGGTCAACAGCAGGGCCCTCGAACGCGCCGGCATCGGCCGCGACACGCCCGACCCGGCCGACGGACGGATCGACCGGGACGCCGCCGGTGAGCCGAGCGGGACGCTGCAGGAGGGCGCGATGCAACTGGTCGGGCGGCTCACCCCGCCGGCCGGGCCCGCCGAGCGGCTGGCGGCGCTGCTGCGCGCCCAGCGGCATCTGCACGCGCTCGGCATCACGGCCTGGCAGGACGCGCTCGTCGGGGACTTCCTCGGCATGGAGGACCCGTCGCAGGCGTATCTGGCCGCCGCCCGCGCCGGCTCGCTCACCGCACGGGTCGTCGGCGCGCTGTGGTGGGACCGGGAGCGCGGGGCCGAGCAGATCCCCGAACTCGTCGAGCGGCGGGCGGCGCTGACCCACGGCCGGTTCCGCGCGACCAGCGTCAAGCTGATGCTGGACGGAGTCGCCGAGACGGGCACCGCCGCCCTGCTGGACCCGTACCTGGACGGGTGCGGCTGCGCCACCGCCAACCGGGGCACGGCCTTCCTGGACCCGCAGGAGCTGCCCGAGTACGTGGCGGAACTCGACGCGCTCGGGTTCCAGTGCCACTTCCACGCGCTCGGTGACCGGGCGGTGCGCGACGCCCTGGACGCGGTCGAGGCGGCCAGGCGGGCGAACGGGCCGAGCGAGACCCGGCCGCACCTCGCGCACCTCCAGGTGGTGCACCCCGACGACGTGCCGCGCTTCGCCCGGCTCGGCGCCACCGCCACCGTCCAGCCGCTGTGGGCCGCCCACGAGCCGCAGATGGACGAGCTGACGATCCCGTTCCTGGGGCCCGAACGGGCCGCCCGGCAGTACCCGTTCGGCGCACTGCTCGCCTCCGGCGCCCGGCTCGCGGCGGGCAGCGACTGGCCGGTCAGCAGCCCGGACCCGCTGCAGGGGATCCATGTCGCGGTGAACCGGGTCGGACCGGACGGCGACGCGCCGGTGTTCCTGCCGGAGCAGCGCATCGGCCTGGCGGCGGCCCTGACGGCGTACACGGCGGGTTCGGCGTACGTGAACCACCTCGACGACACCGGCCGGGTGTGCGCGGGGGCCCTGGCGGACCTCGTCGTCCTGGACCGCGACCCGTTCGCCGGACCCCTGGAGGAGATCGCGTCGACGCGGGTGGCGCTGACGTACGTGGGAGGCGAGAGGGTCTACGCGGCTGCCGAGGTGTGAGCGCGCCGCGACCGCGCCGTGGCACGGGCGAGCGCGAGCGGGCAGGCTGGGTCACCATGGACGACGTGAACATGATGCGAGCCATCAGCCAGGACGTCCTCGGCGGTCCCGAGGTCCTGAAGGAAGTACGGCTGGAGCGGCCCGAACCGCGCCCCAACGAGGTGCTGGTGCGCGTGCGGGCCGCCGGAGTGAACCCCACGGACTGGAAGCACCGGGCGAACGGCGGCTTCCTCGGTGCGCCGCCCTTCGTGCTGGGCTGGGACGTCTCCGGCGTGGTGGAGGCGGTGGGGATCGGG
The DNA here is from genome assembly GCF_014534645.1 of Streptomyces griseicoloratus. GTDB lineage: Bacteria > Actinomycetota > Actinomycetes > Streptomycetales > Streptomycetaceae > Streptomyces > Streptomyces griseicoloratus. Next base: position 99,629 of record NZ_JACVQF010000186.1, on the reverse strand, counting down.
GTCGCCGCGTTCCGGCCGGGCGACGAGGTCTTCGGCATGCTGTCCTACCCGTTCGGGCACGGCTCCCACGCGGAGTACGTCACGGCCCCGGCGCGCACCTTCACGCACAAGCCGGCCGGGATCGACCACGTCCAGGCCGGGGCGCTCCCGCTGGTCTCGCTGACCGCCTGGCAGGCCCTGGTGGAGCGGGCGGACCTCCGTCAGGGGCAGCGGGTGCTGATCCACGCGGCGGCCGGCGGCGTGGGCCATGTGGCCGTGCAGATCGCCAAGGCCCGGGGTGCGCACGTGATCGGCACCGCCAGCGCGGGCAAGCACGACTTCCTGCGCTCCATCGGCGTGGACGAGCCGCTGGACTACCGGGAGACGGACTTCGCGGAGGCCGTGAAGGACGTCGACGTCGTCCTGGACACGATCGGCGGCGAGACCTCCGTCCGGTCGCTGCGCGTGCTGCGCCCGGGCGGGGTGGTGGTGTCGATCCTGCCGATCGGGTCGGACGACTTCTACGAGGAGGCCGAGCGGCTCGGCGTACGGGCGGTCCGGATGCTCGTCGACGCCGACCGGAGCGACATGCGGGAGATCGCCGGTCTGGTCGAGGCGGGCGGGCTGCGCGCCACGATCGCGCAGACGTTCCCGCTGGCCGACGCCGCCCGGGCGCACGCCGCCGGCGAGACCGGGCGCACCACCGGCAAGCTGGTGCTCGTGGTCGACTGACCGACCGGCTCTGAGAATTCGATGACATATGTCAATCGAACATGCTCAAATTCATTCCATCGAGGGTAACTTGCTGGGTGAGCAAGGCTGTTGGAGTCACCTGTGGTTCCCGCAGTCCCCCCACCCGCAGGCTGGAGGCGTTGTCGTCGTGCGGCAGGAATCCGCGTCGCCCACCCGGCATCTGCGTGTTCATCGCCACCGGGGTCACACGGTGCTGGAGTTCCGGGGTGAGATCGACATCGCATCGGCCGCGGAGATCGCCCCGCATCTGGACCGGGAGACGGGGCGTCCCGGCGCCCGGATCGTGATCGACCTGCGCCGGATCGAGTTCTTCGACTGCTCCGGACTGCGGCTGCTGTACCGGGCCCGCCACCAGGTGCTCGAACAGGGCGGCCAGGTGCACCTGGTGTGCACCCACCCCCTGACGCTGCGCATGCTGCGGATCACCGGTCTGGCGGGGATGCTGCCCCCGCGGCCGACCCTGGAGGAGGTGCTCGGCGTCAGTCTGCCGGCGGCGCGTCGAACAGGGCGCTGACCGACTCGCCGTTGTGGATGCGGCGCACGGCCTCGGCGAGCGCGGGGGCGATGGACAGGATCCGCAGCTTGTCCGTGTGGTCGTCGGCGGGCACCGGCACCGTGTTGGTGCACACGATCTCCAGCACCTCCGGCTGCTCGCTGAGCCGCTTGAGGGCACCGGCCGCGAACAGCCCGTGCGTACAGGCGAGCCGGACGCTGCGCGGGCCGGCCTCCCGCAGCCGGTCGAGGAGTTCCAGGACGGTGCTGCCCTTGGCGATCTCGTCGTCGAGCACGATGACGTCGCGGCCGGCGACGTCGCCGATGACGGCGCTGATGGTGACCCGGTCGTCGGCGTACCGCTGCTTGGCGCCCGCGGCGACCTGGGCGCCGAGCATCCGGGCGAAGGCGGCGGCCTCCTTGGCGTTGCCGAGGTCCGGCGAGACGACCGTCGTACGGGACAGGTCGTACCGGCGGAAGTGCGCGGCCAGTTCACGCAGCGCGTGCAGGTGGTCGACGGGCACCGAGAAGAATCCGTGCACCTGCGGCGAGTGCAGCGTCATGGCCAGCACCCGGCCGGCGCCGGCCGCCACCAGCAGGTCGGCGACCAGCCGCCCGCCCAGGGAGATGCGGGGTGCGTCCTTCTTGTCGGAGCGGGCGTAGGAGTAGTGCGGCATCACGACCGTGATGCGCCCGGCCGAGGCCCCGCGGGCCGCGTCGCACATCAGCAGCAGTTCGACGAGGTGCTCCTGGACCGGTCTGACCAGCGGCTGGATCAGGAAGACGTCGCGTTCGCGGCAGTTGGCCCGCAGCTGCACCTCCAGACAGTCGTTGGCGAACCGGCTGACCCGGGTGGGGCTGAGGGGAACGCCGAGGTGGGCGCAGACCTCCTCGGCCAGGTCGGGGTGGGCACTACCGCTGAACACGGCGATGTCTCGCACGGACCGCTCCTCGCGTGATCCTGTCCGGCCGGGAATCTCATGCTACGGAAGACCGGAGCCGGGGGCCCCGGGGAGAACGCACGGCACATCCGCCCCTCCCGCCGCGCGAGCCGAGACGTGCCGGCCGTCCCGGAGTGCGCCGGGCGGGCCTGCGACGTGTCACCCCGTCAGGACCGCGGGCAGGGCGAGGACGCCCAGGACGGTGGTGCCCACCAGCAGCCACGCCACGTAGTCCCCGACGTGCCCGGACTGCAGCCGCCGCAGCGGCAGCGCCCGCGCCGGCGGCGCGAGCAGCTCGGGACGGGTGACGGCGACGGCCGCGAGGCCCACCGCGAGGAGCGTCGACACCAGCCCGAGCACGATGCCGACGGGCGTCCAGTGCACGGAGGTGTGGACGAGACCGGCGGTGGTGGCCTCGCTCATGGCACGGGCCACCGCGTCGGCGAAGCCGGGGACGGCCCCGGCGGCGAGCGCCCCGGCGAGCAGGAGCGCGGGGACCGCCGTCATGGTGTCGGGGACCCGGACCAGTCGCTGCTCCGTCTCGGGCTCCTCGCCGTTGCCCGTCGTCTCGTAGGCGTCCTCGCCCCGGGCTTCCCGCGGCCTGGGACCGAGCCCGAGGAACACCCGGGCGGCGACCCGCAGCACCGCCCCGGCGGTCACCGCGCTCACCACGACGTACAGCACGGTGAGCGGGCCGCCCACGGCCTCCTCGGTGACGGACTTGCCGAGTGCCGTGCCGAAGGGCGGCAGGCCCGCCAGGCCCAGCGCCGCGGCGGCGAACATCACGGCGACACCGCGCAGCGCCCCGGCCCGGCCGTGCAGGACGTGTTCGTCGACGCTGCCGAACCGGTCCAGGAGGATGCCGGTGCACGCGAACAGCGCGGCCTTCACCCCGGCGTGGCCGATGACGTACAGCGCGACACCGTCGTCGCCCTCGGGCGTGAGCGTGCCGACGCCGAGCAGGAACAGCCCGGTGTGGGCGATCGTCGAGTACGCCAGCAGCCGCTTGATGTGGCGCTGGTACCAGCACATCAGCGCGCCGATCGCGGCGGTCACCGCGCCGAGCACCATCAGGACCCGTTCCACGTCGCCGGCCGGCAGCCCGCCGGGCCCGGAGAACACGGTGCCGTGGATCCGCCAGACGCCGAACACGCCGAGCTGGACCATGACGCCGGACAGCAGCATGCACACGGGGGTGGGGGCGACCGCGTGCGCGTCCGGCAGCCAGAAGTGGAACGGCACCGCGGCCGCCTTGACCAGCAGACCGGTCAGGACGAGGACGAAGCCGGCGAGCACGAGCGCGTCGGGTGGGCCCCCGGCGTCCAGTCCCCGCCCGATCTCCGCCATGGCCAGCTCGCCGGTGCGGGCGTACAGCAGCGCGATGCCCATCAGCAGGGCGTACCCGCCCAGGGAGTTGACGATCGCGAAGGTCAGCGCCCCCTGCACGGCCCTGGCCTCCTCTACCCGGTGGCCGGTCAGGGCGTAGGCGACGACGCCCATCAGCTCGAACCAGACGAACGCGTTGAAGAGGTCCCCGGCGATCGCGAAGCCGCACATGCCGGCCTGGAAGAGCAGCATGAGGGCCGGGAACGCCCCGGTGTGCCCGTGCGGCGGCTCGTCGAAGGAGCGCCAGGAGTACGCCAGGGCGGCGAGCGTCAGCAGGGAGACCAGCGCGGCCATGCCGAGGCCGGGGCCGTCGCCGACCAGGACGATGCCGACGCCGTACCCCCGCACCGGTTCCCAGCCGCCGGCCCACTCGACCAGCGGCGGCGAGGAGTGCGGCAGCAGCACGACCGCGAGCGCCGCGGTCCCGGCCGAGACGGCGCAGCCCACGCTCTCCGCGACGACCCGCGGCAGGACACGGCCCAGCGCGGCCAGCAGGGCGGCCCCGAGCAGCGGCACGGCGACGAGGAGCGGCAGCAGACGGTGCATCAGCCGCGCAGCTCGGTCAGCTCGTCCGGGTCGACCGTGCCGTGCCGCTTGGCGACCTGGACGACGAGCGCGAGCAGCAGGGCGGTGACGGTGGCGCCGACGACGACGTCGGTGAGGGCCAGCGCCTGCACGACGGGGTCGACCACGGGGCGCGTGCCGGGCGCCATGTCGGAGAAGACCGGCGCGGTCGCGCCGTCGCGGTAGCCGACGGCCAGCAGCAGGACGTACGTGGCGGCCTGGCAGACGGACAGACAGCCGACGGCGTGGATCAGATTGCGGCTGGTGGCCAGGCCGTAGGCGCCGGCCAGGAAGACCCACGCGGCGACCAGGTAGGGCAGGACGTGCAGTACGGCGGTCACAGCGGCATCACTTCCCGGGCTCCTCGTGGTCGTGGCCGTCGTCGTCGCGCTCGCCGTCCTCGCCCTCTTCCACGATCTCCACGGCCTGGTCCAGGAACCCGGCGAGCAGGACGACCACGGCGCAGGCGACCTCCATGCCGACGGCCGCGTTCAGCAGCGGGACGGTGCCGCCGGAGGCCAGGGTGTTGAACATGCCGTACGGCAGCAGTGTGTTGGCGAGGAACGCGGAGCCGCCGATCAGGCCCGCGACGCCGGTGACGAGGTACGCCGAGGTGGCGAGCGCGTCACCGGCCTCGTACGGGCCGATCGGCCGGACGCGTTCCAGGGCGCGGTAGTCGGCGCCCAGGTAGAGCAGGTGCAGGGCGGTCGCGGCGACGACGCCGCCCTGGAAGCCGCCGCCGGGGCTGAGCTGCCCGTGCGCGACGACGTACAGGCCGGTCAGCAGGGCGACGGGGAGCACCAGCAGGGCGTAGCGGCGCACGGGCAGGGCCACGTCGGCGGGTTCGGGAGGGGCCCGGTGCTCGTCGCGGGTCTGGCGCAGCAGGACCATGCAGCCCAGTACCGCCGCGAACAGGATGGTCAGCTCGCCGAGGGTGTCGAAGGCCCGCTGGTCGAAGTTGACGGAGGCGACGGTGTTGGCGACATGGCGTTCGAGGGAGGCGCGGACGGCCCGGTCGCCGTAAGGGTGCCGGTCGCCGCCGAAGTCCGGCAGCCGCAGGCAGGCGGCGACGAGCAGGGCGGCGAGGCCCGCACCGCCCGTCGCCACCAGCCACAGCCGGGTGCGTGGGTTCACGGCCCGCCCTCCTCGTCCCGCCGGCCGCGCCGTCTCACCTTCCGCACCGTCAGCAGGAGCAGCAGCGGCGTCAGGGCCGAGCCCACCGCCAGCTGCGACAGGCCGACGTCGGGCGCCTGCAGCACGGTGAACAGCACGGCGAGGACGACGCCGAGGACGGCCAGGACGAGGGACTGGCGCACGGGGTCGCGGACGGCGACCGCGGCGGTGGCGGACACGGCGACCAGCAGCAGCGCGACGACGATCACCGCCTCAGCCACGCCGGGCCCCGGTCATCCCGCCGGACAGCGCCCGCGACGCGAGGAGGTTGCCGCCGACCAGCAGCGCGCCCACGACCAGCAGCTTCACCAGTGCGCGGCTCGGCCCTTCGACGACGCACAGAACCAGCACCACGCCGGCCCCGAGCGCCGCGGCCGACCAGGTCAGGGCCCCGGCGCGCGGCGGGTCGCCGGCCAGTTCCCCGGCGAGCAGCCGGGCGAAGACGAGGGTGCCGACGGGGCCGAGGAGGGCGAGGACGAGGGCGAGGTCGACGTAGGCGGGACGCTCGTAGCCCTGGGCGAGCAGCAGCAGGGCGGGGCAGGCCAGCGCGGTGGACAGGTTCTGGGCGACGACCCGGCGGCGCAGCGGCCCGGTGGCCACGCCCCACAGGGTGGCTCCCACACCCGCGCCGAGCACGGCGGTCACGGTCAGGATCCAGCCGTTCACCGGCCGGTCACCGCCCGCCGGGCCGCTCGTGCCACGAGCGCCGTCATCCCGGCGGCGCCGGCGCCGACCGCGACTTCGAGGGGGTCGACGGCGCTGACGAACACCAGCCACAGCGCGACGAGGGCCGCCCACCAGGCGGCCACCTCGGCCACGGCGAGGAATGTCCCGCGCCGGTTCACCCGCCACCTCCACGGCCCGTCCGGATGCCCGCTCTGCCGCATTCGCCCCTTTTCGCGTCGCCCTGGCGGTCATCCAAGCACTGCACGGACGGTGCCGGGCGGCGGCGCGCTGCGGCGTCCCGGCCGGAGTGCCCCGGCAGGGCGAGGGAAAACCGGTGGGACGGACGGCCGGAAGATCCGTGTACGGCGTGGACCGTCGGTGGAGCGGCGCGGAACCGGCCTGAGCCACGGGGCAGTTGACGGCTGGCGTACGACCGCCCGGCGCCCTCGGTCCGCGGCGCGCGCGGGAGCCCGTGCGCCGCGCCGCCCGGGGGCCGCGCGCCCGGCCGGGCCCCCGTGCCGCCGGGCGCGGCCGCTCCCGGCCGGCCGGGTCCGCCACGGTCCCGCAGGGGCTAGTGCACCGTCCAGGTGAACTTGTCCCCGCCCACCCAGCGGACCACGTCCGGGTCGTCCAGGTCGTGGACCGTGATGCCGAAGGCCGCGGCGGCCTCCAGCACGTCGGTGACGGCCCTGGCCTCACCGACCACCTGGCCGTCGATTTCCACGATCCGGAAGGGCGGCGTGCCCGGCTGCACCCCGAGCACGAGGATCCGCGGACTGCCGATGTGCGGGCTCGCGATTTCGGTCATGCATAGAGGGTAGGCCGCAACCGGCGGTAGCGGCGGTGCGCGCAGGCCACGGGCCGCTCAGGGGCGCCGCCAGTCGTCGCTCGTCAGATGCGATCCGGCCATCGGCCCCATCCGGAGCATGCCGCCGTCCACGCTCCAGGACGCGCCGGTGACGTACGTGGCGTCCGGCCCCGCGAGGAAGGCGATCACGGCGGCCACCTCGCGGGCGTCGCCCGGCCGCCCGAGCGGCACGCCGGGACGGCGCTCGGTGTGCGGGTCGACGTCCTCCTGACCGGTCATGGGGGTGGCGATCTCGCCGGGGGCGACCGCGTTGACCGTGATGCCGTGCTCGGCGAGCTCGATGGCCATCACCTGGGTGAGCAGGCCGAGGCCGCCCTTGGCCGCGCAGTACGGGGCGGCGCCCACCCGCGGCTGGTGTTCGTGGACGGAGGTGACGTTGACGATCCGGCCGCCGCCGCCCTGCCGGATCATCCGCCGCGCCGCCTTCTGCCCGCACAGGAACGGGCCGGCCAGGTCCACGTCCAGCACATGGCGCAGGTCGTCGAGCCCCAGGTCGAGGAAGGGCGTCGCGGTGCCCGTACCGGCGTTGTTGACCAGGACGTCGATCCGGCCGAGCCGCTCGCAGAGCTCGTCGACGGTGTCCGCGGCGGCGGGCAGCCGGGTCAGGTCCACCCGGGCGACCTCCGCCCGCCGGCCCCGGGCGCGGACCTCCTCGGCGGTCCGCTCGGCGCCCTCGGCGTCGGTGTGCCAGGTGACGCCGATGTCCATCCCAGCCTCGGCCAGGCGTACGGCGGTGGCGCGGCCGATCCCGGAGTCGGAGCCGGTGATGACGGCCACCCTGGCGTCGGACGGCGTGGCAGCGGACATGGCGGGTCTCCTCGTCGGGGCGGTCCGGTGTGACGGGGCACCGCAGTACCCGGGCGTGGTGCGGGCAAACCGCTCGGCCCGCCGTGCGGACCCCGTGGTGCTGGGGAACCCTTGAGGAGCCGGAGGAGGAGGTGGCGATGGACCCCGTCGAGGCGCTGGACCGGATCGCCTTCCTGCTGGAGCGGTCCCAGGCGCCGACGTACCGTGTCCGCGCCTTCCGGACCGCCGCCCGGGTGCTGCGCGAACTTCCCGGGGACGAGCTGCGCGAGCGGGCGGAGGCCGGCTCGCTGGAGTCGCTCCAGGGCGTCGGCCCGAAGACGGCGCAGGTGGCGCGCGAGGCGCTGGCCGGCCGGGTGCCCGGCTACCTGGAGAAGCTGGAGGGCGAGGCGCGGACCGAGCGCCCGCGGGACGGTGAACGGCTGCGGCAGCGGCTGCGCGGCGACTGCCATCTGCACTCCGACTGGTCGGACGGCGGCAGCCCGATCGAGGAGATGGGCCGGGCGGCCGCCGCGCTCGGCCACGAGTGGGCGGTGCTCACCGACCACTCGCCCCGGCTGACCGTGGCGCGCGGACTGTCCGCGGACCGGCTGCGCGAGCAGCTGGACGTGGTGGCGGAGCTGAACGGGACGTGGGCGCCGTTCCGGCTGCTCACGGGCATCGAGTGCGACATCCTCGAGGACGGCTCGCTGGACCAGGAGCCGGAACTGCTCGAGCGGCTCGACGTCGTGGTGGTGTCCGTGCACTCCAAGCTGCGGATGGACGCCCGCTCGATGACCCGCCGCATGGTGGCCGCCGTACGCAATCCGCACGCGGACGTCCTCGGGCACTGCACCGGGCGGCTGCTGAGCGGCCGGGGGCGTCCGGAGTCGGAGTTCGACGCGGACGCGGTGTTCGCGGCCTGCGCGGAGTCCGGCACGGCGCTGGAGATCAACAGCCGGCCGGAACGGCTCGACCCGCCCCGGCGGCTGCTGCGCCGGGCGGTGGAGGCGGGCGTGCTGTTCTCGATCGACACCGACGCGCACGCGCCGGGGCAGCTGGACTGGCAGATCAACGGCTGCGCCCGGGCCGAGGAGTGCGGGGTGCCCGCCGAGCGGGTGGTGACCACCTGGACCCGTCGGGAGCTGCTGGCCTGGACCCGGGAGGGCCGTACGCCGTCCGGAGTGGCGGCCCGCTGACGTGGTACCCGCGGGGCGACCGGGCACGAGAGCGGTACCAGAGTGGCGACCGGGCACGAGAAAGGGAACGGTGCATGGAACGGGCGGCCGTGTTCGACGTGGACGGAACCCTCGTCGACACCAACCATCTGCACGTGGTGACTTGGTGGGAGGCGTTCCGGCAGGCGGGACACCGGGTGCCGATGCACGCCGTGCACCGCGCCGTGGGGCTGGCCTCCACCGACCTGATCGCCCACCTGCTGGGCGACGACCGCGACAAGGACGGCGACGCGTGGCTGAGCCAGGCCCACAAGGCGCTGTACGGGCAGTACTTCGACCGGCTGCCCGCCCTTCCGGACGCCGGGGACCTGCTGCGGCGCCTGTCCCGCGACGGCTGGAAGGTGGTCCTCGCCACCTCCGCGGGCGGCGCGGAACTGAGCGCGCTGCGGCGGGCGATCGGCGCGGACGACGCCATCACCGCCACCGCGAGCGCCGACGACGTCGACGCGGGCAAGCCGGCGCCCGAGCCGGTCGAACACGCGCTGGAGCTGGCCGGGGTGCCCGCCGAGCGGGCCGTGTTCGTCGGCGACACCGTCTGGGACATGCGCGCGGGCAGCAGGGCCGGGGTCCGCTGCGTCGGCGTGCTGTGCGGCGGTCTGCCCCGCGCCGACCTGGAGGAGGCGGGTGCGGAGGCGGTCTACGCCGGCCCCGCCCATCTGCTGGCGGCCCTGGCGGACAGCCCGCTGGCATGAGCCGGCCCGGGACGCGCGAGGGCCTTGTGCGCCGCCCGGCCATGCGGACACCCGGCATCACATGGACCGTGTGACGGACGCGGCGCGCCGCAGGCTGCGGCGCGCCCGGCGAGCGGACCGGGACGACGCCGCGGGCGCTGCGGTACGGCACCGGGGCCGGTGGACGAGCGCCGCCCGGCAGGCGCTGCGGGGGCTGCGGCCGGTGGACACGGTACGGCGCGGGGCGTGCGCCGTGGGACGGTCGGTCCGGGCCGCGTGGCGCGGGCCGGGCCGCGAGCGCGACCTGGTCGTGCAGTCGCTGAAGGCGGCGGGCGCCGCGCTGATCGCCTGGGCCGTGGCGGGGGTCTGGCTGGACGATCCGATGGCGCTCATGGCGCCCTGGGTCGCACTGGTCCTCGTGCAGGCCACCGTCTACAGCTCGGTGCGGCAGGCCGCGCAGCAGTTCACGGCGATCTGCGCGGGGGCGCTGCTGGCGTCGCTGGCCCAGGCCGTCACCGACGACACCACCGGCGCGCTGGCGCTGTCCCTGCCGGTGCTGATGCTGCTGGCCAACTGGTCGCGCTTCGGCGACCAGGGCGTCTACGCGGCGACCACGGCCGTGTTCACCCTGGCCTCCGGGACGGCCGTCTCGACGTCCGCGGTCGGGCACCGGGTGGGGCAGGCGGCGCTCGGCGCGGTCATCGGCGTGGCGGTCAACGCCCTGGTGCTGCCGCCGATCCACCTGCGGGACGTCCGGGAGAACCTGGTGGCGCTCGCGCGGCAGGCGGGCGACGTCCTGCACACCGTCGCCACCGACCTGCGGGAGACCGAGTGGGACGCGCAGACCGCGGCCGGCTGGTCGAGCGAGGCGGCGCGGCTGCAGCGGCGCCTGGACGCGCTGGCCTCGGCCCGGTCCTGGAGCCAGGAGAGCCTGCGCCTGACGTACGGCCCGCTGCGTGCCCTGCGCCGCGCACCGCCGGCCGCCCCGCCCGAGGAGGAGGACCAGCGCTGGAGCCGCGTGACCGGGAACATCACGGCGCTGACCCGGACGCTGGCGGTGGCCGCCGACGAGCAGCGGACGCCGGCCGCGCCCGAAGGACCGGTGCTGGACCTGTACGCGCACCTGCTGGAGCTCATCGGCGACGCCTGCCACGCCGAGGCAGGCCGGCTGCTGGGCGAGGCGGCACCCACCCGCCTCGAAAGCGCGACGGAGGCGACGATGAGGGAGCTGCACCGCCGGCTGCAGGACGGGCTGCGGGACCCCGCCGGGCGGGGACCCGCGCGGACCGCGGTCCTCGGCACCCTGCTGCTGCAGGCCGAGGACGTGTGGGCCGAGGTCGTTCCGGACATCGAGGAGCAGTGACTCAGATCACCCCAAAAAGCGACAGACGGTGGAACACGGGGAGCTCGTTCCCCGTTGAGGAGGGCGTGGGTACGGATGGGACAGTGTCCCCGGGCCTCACCTATCGCCCACAGGGAAGATCGTTCGGCTGAAGCCCTGTGGAGCCCTTCGCCGAGAGGCGACCGCCATCCGTATCCACCACAGACCGCCCCGACCGTGATTCCCCCGTCCGGTCGGGGCTCTTCCTTTTCCCGCCCCGCTTTGCCCGGTTCCGCCCCGGTCCCGCCTCCGGCCGTGCGTCACGTGCCGCCCGGGCGAGGCGGGGTACCCGGTGACCTCCGCCCGAGGGGAACGGCCGAGAGGAGCCGAAGGTGAGCAGCGGAACGGGCAGCAGGATCGTGGTCACGGGCGCCACCGGCAACGTGGGGACCAGCGTGGTGCGACTCCTCTCCGAGGATCCGGAGGTCGGGTCCGTCCTGGGTCTGGCCCGGCGGATCCCCGAGTGGTCGCCGGCGAAGACGGAGTGGGCCGCCGTCGACCTGGCCTCCGGGCAGGCGGACCTGACCGGTCACTTCGCGGGCGCCGACGCCGTGGTCCATCTGGCCTGGGCGTTCCAGCCGACGCACGACCCGGCGACGACCTGGCGCACGAACGTCCTCGGCTCCATCCGGGTGTTCGAGGCGGTGGCCACGGCCGGGGTGCCGACGCTGGTGCACGCCTCCTCGGTCGGCGCGTACTCGCCGGGGCCGAAGGATCACGCGGTGGACGAGAGCTGGCCGACGCACGGCTGGCCGGACGCGGCGTACTGCCGGGAGAAGGCCTACCTGGAGCGCGCCCTGGACACCTTCGAGCGCGATCATCCGGGCATCCGCGTGGCCCGGATGCGGCCCGCGTTCCTCTTCAAGCGCGAGTCCGCCAGCGAGCAGCGCCGGATCTTCGGCGGCCGGTTCCTGCCGGGCCCGCTGGCGCGCCCCGAACTGCTGCCCTTCCTGCCGGACGTCCCCGGCCTGCGCGTGCAGGCGCTGCACACCGACGACGCCGCGGGCGCCTACCGTCTGGCGGTGCGCTCCGGCGAGGCCCGGGGCGCGTTCAACCTGGCGGCCGAGCCGCCCGTCGACGCCACGGTGCTGGCCGAGATGTTCGGGGCCCGCCCGGTGCGGCTGCCCCGCACCGCGGCCCGCTCGGCGATCGCCGCCGCATGGGGCCTGCATCTGCTGCCCGCCTCCCCGCACCTGTTCGACGCGGTACTGCGGCTGCCGCTGATGGACTGCACGCGTGCGCGTGCGGTCCTCGGCTGGCACCCGGAGCACACCGCGACAGAGGTGCTGGAGGAGTTCCTGCAAGGGCTGCGGCAGGGCGCGGGCGCCCGGACCGAGCCCCTGCGCGGCCGCAAGGTCGGCTGAGCACCGGGCCGCTTGAGCACCCGGCCACCCGGCCACCCCGGCCCCGCCCGCAGCGGCAGGCGGTCAGCCGGAGGACTCGTCGGGGACGGGGTGCTCGGGGTGTACGGCGCCGGAGTGCGGAGCCCCCTGGCGCCCGGTCCCGGCCTCGTCGGTGTCGGGGACGTCGGTGGCCACGCCGGAGTCCGGCCCGGCCGGCGGGGCGGACTCGTCGCCGCCGGCGGTCTCCTCGGACTCCGCCGGCCCGGCGCTCCTGTCGTCGGACTCCCCCGGCCCGGCCGTCTCGTCGCCCTGCTCCGGGCCGGCCTCGGCGGGTGCGACCTCCCACGGGTCCTCACCCATGCCGGCCTGCTGGTCCGGCATGTCCCGCGGCACGGGGGAACCGCTCTCGCCCGGTCCTTCGGGGCGCTGGTCGGTCACGGCGCTCTCCCTCGCTGTCGTCCTGGTCCGAGCCGCATCGGGTACCTCCGCGATGACCAGCGAAACCTCCCGCGAAAACCATTGGCCTCTCTCTTTGAGGCTACGTAGGCTAGGTGAAAACCTAGGCTTCCTAGGTTCTACTTAGTACAGCGCTACACGGCACCGGGAGACTCCCCATGAGACCACTCACCGAGCAGGACATCCGCGGCTCGTTCATCAACTGCTCCAAGGGCGAGGCCAAGCGGCTGGCCGTGCCCCGTGATCTCGGGGAGCTGCCCTGGGACGACCTCGACTTCCTGGGCTGGCGGGATCCGGGAGCGCCCGACCGCAGCCATCTGGTCACCGAGCGCGGGGACCGCCTCGTCGGCGTGGCCCTGCGCTTCCAGCCCGCCCAGCGCGGCTTCTTCCACCGCAGCATGTGCTCACTGTGCCTGACCACCCACCCCAGGGGCGGTGTGTCGCTGATGACCGCGCGCAAGGCGGGCCCGGCCGGCCGCGAGGGCAACTCCGTCGGCCTGTACATGTGCACCGACCTCGCCTGCTCCCTCTACCTGCGCGGGAAGAAGGTGCCGGAGACCGGCGCCCGCTTCGAGGAGAGCCTCACCCTGGAGGAGCAGATCGCCAGGACCACGGCGAATCTGTCCGCCTTCCTCGACAAGCTGACCGCCTGACCCGCGACGAGCCCGCCGCCTGACCGGCCGCCGCCCGGGACGGCTCACCGGTCCCGCAGCCGTGCCGCCTCCACCTGGTGGAGGTGGATCAGCACGTCGTGGCTGCGGGCGAGCGCTATGTCGTACGGGCCGTCGGGATAGTCGGTGCCGATGCTGCGCGTCGGCCGGGCCCGGGCGAGCCACGCCCCGGCCGGGGACCCGACGGTCCGCAGGTCGGCGATGTAGTCGCGGTGGCGCACCCGGTCCAGCGTCCGTTCGTTGCTGCCCGGGCCCGCCGGTCCCAGCGTCCAGCGGTGGATGGCGCCGTCCGGCCCCGTGGCGTTGAACGAACCCCGGTCGAAGGTGAGGCCGATGCCGAGGTATCCGGCGCCGAGGCGGTCCCGCAGGAAGGCGCCCTGCATCCTCGGGTAGTGCGCGGGATCCATGGTCTCGTACGCGATGTGGGCGTTGTGCGCGGACAGCAGCACCTTGGTGCCGGTGTGCCGCTGCCACCAGACGACGTTGGCGGCCATCGCCTCGTCGCGGTACCGCATGGCCGCGGCGGTCTGCTCCGGGTCGTCGAGGTCGAAGGCGTACTGCCCGGCGGTCCGGTCGATCGCGGTGGCGTGCTGCACGGCCCGGTCGTAGGCCTCCCGGTCGCGGCCCGGTCCCTGGCGCCGCAGCAGCCGCAGCGCCTCGCCGGTGCGCTCCGCCATCTCCTTGCGGTCGGTGAGCGGCTTGTTCAGGTACTGCTCGATGTACGTCCCCGTCGCCACGGTGGGCCGCAGACCGCGGTAGAGCTCGGCGAAGCGTGCGCTCAGCCCGGGGCGGGTCTCGGCCACGTACCGGGTGACCGCGTCGTACAGCTCGGGGCCGGTCCAGGCGGTGTCGTCGCCCATGAACCGCACCGGGTCGCCGGGGTGGCGCACGTTGTACGCGCGCATCCATTCCACGAGCCGCAGAAAGTCGGTGTTGTTCCACCACAGGTAGTCGCGCTGGAACTCGTCGCGCATGATGCGCCGCGGGTCCCCCTTGCCGTGCACCACGTACTCGTCGAGCCGCAGGCCGGTGCTCCACGGCGCTTCCAGCGCGAACGTGCGGAAGCCCTTCGCCTCGACGAGGTGGCGGAAGACGCGGTCCTTGAGGGAGAAGAAGTCGTGGGAGCTGTGCGTGGCCTCGCCCAGGCCGACCACACGCGCGTCGCCGGTCATCCGGTCCAGGGGGCGCAGATCTCGGGTGTCACCGCCCGGTTCCACGGTACGCAGGGGGTGCGCGGCCCGGTCCAGGGCGGCGACGACCGGGGTGGCCGACTCGGCCACGCGGACGGGCGCGGCCGGGGCGTGCGCCGCCACGGCCGGGGTGCCGGCCGTGACCGTGCCGAGGGTGACGAACAGGGTCACAACGGTTGCGGTCCGATGTCGTTTCATGATCCAAGGCTGCCGCGCCGCCGGGGTCCGGCACCATGCGGTGTCCCACCGACCTGGGGTGCGGACAACCACCGGACGTCGCTGGGGTTTTCCTCAGTGCCCCCTTCCGCACCGGGCCCGACCGGCGCCGACTCGTCCGGCGGTGCCCGGCGCGTGAGACCGAATCCGGCCGCCTGCGTCCGGTTACCGTCCTGTCCAGATACGTTCGATGCGCCTGGGGAAGGGGAACAGCCCGAGGATGCTGGATGTACGAGAGGCTGCCGCGTCCGCCGCGCGCCTGGTGAAGTGGCACCGGGATCCCATGGCCGTGCAGGCGGTGCGCTCGGCCGCCGCGGCGTCGATCGCCTATGTGATCGCGGTGCGGCTGAGTCCTGACGACGCCCCACCGCTCACCGCGCCCCTCACCGCGCTGCTGGTCGTTCAGGTCACCCTGTACGCCACGCTCAAGATGAGCATCCGCCGGGTGAACTCCGTGGTGGCCGGCGTCCTGGTCGCCATCGTCTTCAGCGCCGTGGTGGGGCTGAGCTGGTGGAGTCTGGCCCTGATCATCCTGGCGGCGCTCGGCGTCGGGCACCTGGTGCGAGCGCACGAGTTCGTGGCCGAGGTGGCGATCAGCGCGATGCTGGTGCTCGGTGTGACCGCGCACGGGGCCCTGGCCTGGGCCCGTGTGGTGGAGACGCTGATCGGGGCGGTCGTCGGACTGGCCTTCAACCTGCTCTTCGCCCCGCCGGTGTGGGTGGAACAGGCCGGCCAGTCGATCGAGGGGCTGGCCCGGCGGGTACGGCAGCTGATGCTGCGCATGGGCGAACAGGCCGCCGGCCGCACCCCGTACCTCGAGGCGGCGGCCCGCCTGCACGAGGCCCGGCGGCTCGACCACGACATCTCCCAGGTGGACGAGGACCTCCGGCAGGCCGAGGACAGCCTGCGGCTCAACCCCCGGGTCCGCGAGGGACTGCTGCACCGGGTCGTGCTGCGCACCGGCCTGGACACGCTGGAGATCTGCACGGTCGTCCTCCGGGTGCTCGCGCGTACCCTCACCGACCTCGCCAAGGAACGCGAACCCGAACCCCTGTTCCCCCAGGAGACGGGTGCCACCATCGAGCAGCTGCTGTCCGAGATCGCCGACGCCGTGGTCAGCTTCGCGGTGCTGGTGACCACCAGCGTCAGCGACGACGCGGAGTCCGCGGAGGAACGGCTCGCCGCCGAGCTGCGGCAGGCCGCGATCACCCGTGACAAACTCGCCAAGCTGCTCCTGCAGGAGGTCCAGCAGGATCCCCGGCAGTGGCAGCTCCATGGCGCGGTGCTCACCGAGGTCAACCGCATCATCGACGAGATGGACACCGAGCACCGCTCGCGCCGGCTGCTGGAGGAGCTGGACCGCCACACGAGCGAGCAGCGGGAGCGCCGGCCGCGGCTGACCCGGCTGCGCGACCGGCTGCTGGGCTGGCTGCGCCGGATCGGGCCGCGGCGCCGTGGCCGGAACCGGACCGCGGCCGGGCGTCGTTCTCAGTGACGTACACCGAAAGTGACGTACGCCGAAACGGAACGAGGGGGCCTACGGATGACCGACACGACCGTGCGGATCGACGGAAACACGCTGCGGCTGCCGGGCGGTGCCGCGGTGCGGTTCATCCGCACGCTGCGGCTTCCCGAGACGGGCACCCACCCGCTGCCGCCGGGTCTCGGCGAGTTCCCGGTCCGCCGGGTCGCCGACCACACCGACACCGTGCCCGAGGCCTGGCGGTCGCGCGGCGGCGTGATGCTGCCGGTGTACCTGCGCGAGGCGATGTGGCTGAGCTTCGCCGGCACGACGGAGCCCGCCGCCCTCCAGGTCGGGGTCGGCAAGGTGTGCGCGGTCTCGGGCAGGCCCTGGAGCGACCGGCTGTCCCGCGATCCGCAGAACTACGTGGTGCTCCCCCGCCAGCCCTGGCTGGACGGCATCAACTCCGGCACGGGCACGGTCCGCCAGTTCGTGGCCGTGCCGCTGGGGCTCGGGGCGACCGTCGAGGGCCAGGTCACCGGCGAGGAGGTGTGGGGCGGCGTGCAGCTCCAGTCCTTCCCGCTCGGCGACCGGGCGCTGGCCCGCTGGCGTGAGGAGGAGCGGCGCCGCGCCGAACTCGCGCGCAGGGCGGCCGGCCCGGCCCCGGGCTACGGGGCGGCGATGCCGATGAGCGCGCCGCCCGCTCCGGGCGCGGCCCCGGCGGCCCCCGGAGCGGCTCCCCGGGGGCGCTCCGCCGCCATGGGGCTCGGCGTCGGGGGGTCCATGCGGCAGGAGGTGTACCGCGACGAACGGCCCCTGTCGGACTGGTCCGAGCGGCCCGCCGGCCGGGTCTTCGTGCACCTGGTGACGCCTCCGGAGTGGCGGCGCATCACCGGGGAGGCGCCCCCGCCGTCCCCCGTGGA
The DNA here is from genome assembly GCF_014534645.1 of Streptomyces griseicoloratus. Lineage (GTDB taxonomy): Bacteria > Actinomycetota > Actinomycetes > Streptomycetales > Streptomycetaceae > Streptomyces > Streptomyces griseicoloratus. The sequence goes on along the minus strand of NZ_JACVQF010000186.1, from coordinate 82,473 downwards.
CCGGGCCGCGTACACCCGGGCCGGTCTGCCCTGGTACGACTACTACGACCAGGACGCCGACGACCTCGCCCCGAGCGGGACGCTCCAGGACGTCAAGCCGGTCGGCGACTGGATCGGCGACGACCACGAGCCCTGGCAGGAACCGTCCCCGCAGCAGGTGTGGCCGCTCAAGGACGCGCCGGGCGCGCCGGGCGCGCCGGTGGAGGACGGCGACTGGTAGACACGGTGGCGACCGGGACGGCCGACGCGGGCTGGGGTGCGCAGGGATGGGCAGTGGTGGCTGGAGCAGACGGCGGTTCGTCGGCGCTCTCGCGCGGACGGCCGCCGCGGCGGCGGCTCTCCCGGTGGCGACGGCGTGCGGCGGCTCGCCGGCACCGGGGTCCGCTCCAGCGTCCGCCGCGCCCCCGGCACCCGTGACCGGTACCGGCGCGTCGGGCGGGGCCCGGGCGTCCTCCGGTCCGCGTCCGCTCTGGATCGGGACGTACACCTCGGCCGAGGGCGGCGGCAAGGGCATCGGCCTGGCCGAGTACGACCCCCGCACGGGCCGGATCACCGGCTTGGGCACCCTCACCGGCGTGGGCGACCCCTCGTATCTCGCACCGCACCCCGACGGCCGCACCCTGTACGCGGTGAACGAGCGCGAGCACGGAGCAGTGACCGCCGTGCGGCTGTCCGACCGCACCGTGCTGGGCAGCCGGAGCACCGGCGGCGCCGGTCCCTGCCATCTGTCCGTGCACCCGGGCGGCCGCTGGCTGCTGAGCGCCAACTACGGCTCGGGCAGCGTCGCCGTGCACCCGATCGACGACTCGGGCGCGCTCGGGGAGCGCACCGACCTGGTCGTGCACTCCACCGCCGAGCCCGGACCGGGGCAGCAGGGGCCGCACGCCCACCAGTTCGTGACCGCTCCCGACGGCGGGCACCTCCTGGCCGTTGACCTGGGCACGGACACCGTCCACACCTACCGCCTGGACGAGATGGCCGGCACGCTGACCGAGACCTCGCGGGCGCGGGCCCGGCCGGGCGCCGGACCGCGGCACCTCACCTTCCACCCCGCCGGGCGGTACGCCTACCTCGCCAACGAACTCGACGACACGGTCGCGGTCTGCGCGTACGACCCGGGCGACGGCCGCCTCACCATCGGCGAGGCGCAGTCCACGGGCGCGGGCACGGGGCGGGGCACCAACCATCCCGCGCAGATCCTGGTGACCGCGGACGGCGCGTACGCCTATCTCGCCAACCGGGGCCACAACAGCCTCACGCGCTACGCCGTGGAGGGCGACGGCTCCGGGCTCCGGCTGCTGGACACGGTGCCGGTGGGCGGCGACTTCCCGCGGCACATCGCCTTCTCGCCGGACGGCGGGCTGCTGTTCGCGGCCAACCAGAAGTCCGGCACGGTGACCGTGTTCCACGTCGACCGGGGCAACGGGGACCTGCGGCCCGCCGGAGAGCCGTTCGCCTCACCCGTCGCCGTCTGTGCGCTGCCGCTGTAGGGCGCGCGGGCAGGACGCGGCGCTCGCCTGCGTGAGCAGCACGTGCATGCGCTCCGTGAGCTGGGCGACGTCGTCGGCGGGCGCGTGGAACGGCAGCCGTACGTCGCCGTGGGCGCGGGCGCGCTCGATCCGCAGCGTCAGCCCGTGCCGGTCGACGGCGAGCGGGCGGACCCGGACCGCGCCGTGCAGGCTGTCGGCGTCGACGAGCCGGGTGAGCCGCTCCACCGCGTCGCCGTGGCAGTCGGCGAGATGGGTCAGCAGCCGGGCCTCGGCCATGGCCAGCGGGTCGGGTGCGGCGGCGGCGAACTCGTCGAGGCCGACCACGACGGCACCGGACGGCCGGCGCAGCACGACGCGCGTGGGACGGAACGCCAGGTGGCCGTCCTCCGGGGCCAGCCGGCCCGCGAGCCAGAGCCGGGCCCTGATCCGGCCCCGCACCGGGACGGGTGCGACGTCGGCGAACTCCAGCACGGCGGACGGCTCGCCGCGGGGCGCGCAGATCGCCGCCGCGAGCAGCGCGCTGTCCTCGGGCACGTGCAGGAGCACCCGGCCGTCGTCGGCCACGGTGTGCGCGCCGACGAACTCCTCGCGGCCGCCCTCCGCGGTCACCGCGCAGGACCACGCGGCGGCGAGCACGGAGCGGGCCTGCTCCGCCGCGGCAGGCGCGGCCGTCCAGGTGTGGCTGTCACCCATCCCCAACCTCCGTCATCAGTTCTTTAGGTAAGGCTTGCCTAACCTATCGGAGTTCCGAGTGCGCGCCAACCAGGTCCTGCGGTCTTTGCGAGATCTTTCAGCGCACGAAGGGGCGCATTTCAGCGGGCTGTGCGCATGTTTCGAAGTGCAACCGGTCCAGGTCAGGGTGCGATGGCGCCCAGCAGGGCACGCGCGCACAGGTCGCGGACCTGCCCCCGGGTCAGCTCCGGGCCCCGCAGCCACTCCAGGCAGACCGCGGTGGTGAACGCCAGCCAGCCGCGCACCGCCAGCCGAACGTCGGCGCGCTCCTCGAAGACCGGCCCGAACTCGGGGTCGGCCATCAGCGCGTCGAGGATCTGCCGCTCCTGCGCGGCCAGGGCCCGGTGGTAGACCCGGCGCACGGCCTGGTCCCCCGCCGCGTCGGCGCGGTGGAAGGCGCGGTAGCCGTGCGCGTGGGCCTCGACGTACTCCAGGTACGCGTCGAGTCCGGCGGCGAGCTGCTCGCGCACCGGGACGCCGGGCACGGCCGCCGTCATCCGCAGCATGCGCTCGCTCTCCCGCTCCACGACCGCGGCGAAGAAGTCCCGCTTGGTCGGGAAGTAGTGGTACAGCAGCCCGCGGGAGACCCCGGCGATCTCGGCGACCCGCTCGATCCACACGTCGTCGTAGGGGCTCTCCGAGAACAGCCTCGCCCCCACCGACAGCAGTTGCTCCCGGCGCTCCTCGGTGCTGAGCCGGCGGCGCGTGCGCCCGCCCTGGTCGGCGGCCATGCACGGCACTCTACTTGACGCCGGTTCAACAGCGGGAGAAGACTGGGAGGTGCTATTGAATCCACGTACAACACGCTCAGCACGTCACAGCGTCGAGGGAGATCGCGTCATGGCGGAGAGGACCGAGGCGCCGGCCGGGGACGGACTGCCCAAGGGATTCCGCAGCGCCGAGCTGGGCTGGCCCGAGCTGCACCGGATACCGCATCCGCCCCACCGGCTGCCCCTGCTCGGGGACGTGCTCGGGGTGAGCCGGCGCACCCCGATGCAGGACTCGCTGCGGTACGCACGGCAGCTCGGGCCGATCTTCCGGCGCCGGGTGTTCGGCAAGGAGTTCGTGTTCGTGTGGGGTGCCGGGCTCGCCGCCGATCTGGCGGACGAGTCGCGCTTCGCCAAGCACGTCGGCGTCGGCGTGGCCAACCTGCGGCCGGTCGCCGGGGACGGGCTGTTCACCGCCTACAACCACGAGCCGAACTGGCAGCTCGCGCACGACGTGCTGGCACCCGGCTTCAGCCGGGAGGCGATGGCGGGATACCACCCGATGATGCTGGACGTGGCGGACCGGCTCACCGCCCACTGGGACCGCGCGGTGGCGGCGGGACGGCCGGTGGACGTGCCCGGCGACATGACCAAGCTGACCCTGGAGACGATCGCCCGCACCGGGTTCGGGCACGACTTCGGGTCCTTCGAGCGCTCCCGGCCCCACCCCTTCGTCACCGCGATGGTGGGCACGCTCACCTACGCGCAGCGTCTCAACACCGTGCCCGCACCGCTCACCCCCTGGCTGCTGCGCGGTGCGAGCCGCCGGAACAAGGCGGACATCGCCCACCTCAATCGCACGGTCGACGACGTGGTCCGGGCCCGCCGCGGTGCGCGCGGGAAGGGCGACCTGCTCGACCGGATGCTGGAGACGGCCCACCCCGCGACCGGTGAGCGGCTGTCGGCCGAGAACGTCCGCCGGCAGGTCATCACCTTCCTGGTCGCCGGTCACGAGACCACGTCCGGCGCCCTCTCCTTCGCCCTGCACTACCTCTCCCGGCACCCCGGCATCGCCGCCCGGGCGCGTGCCGAGGTGGACCGGGTGTGGGGCGACGCGGCGGTCCCGGCGTACGAGCAGGTGGCGAAGCTGCGCTACGTGCGCCGGGTGCTGGACGAGTCGCTGCGGCTGTGGCCGACCGCGCCCGCCTTCGCCCGGGAGGCCCGTGCGGACACGGTGCTGGCGGACACGCATCCGATGCGGCGCGGCGCCTGGGCGCTGGTGCTGACGCCGATGCTGCACCGCGATCCCGCGGTCTGGGGGCCGGACGCCGAGCGGTTCGACCCGGACCGCTTCGACGCGAAGGCGGTGCGGACCCGGGCCCCGCACGCCTTCAAGCCGTTCGGAACGGGGGCTCGGGCGTGCATCGGACGGCAGTTCGCGCTGCACGAGGCCACGCTCGTCCTCGGCCTGCTGCTGCGCCGCTACGAGCTGCGGCCCGACCCCGGCTACCGGCTGCGCGTCACCGAGCGGCTGACGCTGATGCCGGAGGGGCTGCGCCTGCGGCTGGAGCGGCGCGCCCCCGGGGACGCCGCCCCCGCCCCGGTCGCCGAGGAGGCCGTGCCGTCAGATCCGCGCTGTCCAGTGCACGGGACGGGTGACTGAGCCCGGCAGCCGGGTGCCGGCGCCGCCGCGGGCCGCGTCGAGCTGGGGCTGGGTCAGGAAGAACGCGCCCGTCAGGTCCGCGTCCGTCAGGTCGGCGTCGCGCAGGTCCGCGCCGATCAGGTCCGCGCCCCGCAGGTCGGCGCCGGTCAGGTCGGCCGCGATGAGGTAGGCGCCGCGCAGGTCGGCACCGCGCAGATCGGCGCCCTTGAGGCGGGCCCCGATCAGGTCCGCGTTGCGGCGGTTCTTCTTCCGGCCGCCCGTCCCGGCCCGTACCAGCTCGCTGGTGCGCAGCAGCAGCCCGTTGACCTCCTGCCGGTGCGCGGCCACGTCCAGCGCGGCCAGTTCCCCCGCGGACGAGCGGGTGAGCCGTTCGGTGTCGGCCAGCATCCGGCGCAGGTCGGCGTGGACCGGGCGGGCGGCGGGCAGGGTCAGCGCCTCGGTCAGGTACCAGAGCAGTTCGTGGAGCTGCCGGACCACGGGGAACACGTCGAACATGCGGCGGGCGTGCTCGGGCGGGGCGGTGCGCCAGTCCTGTCCGGCGAAGGTGACCTGTGAGACCTTCTGTCCGGCGCCGAAGCAGTCGTAGACCGTGCAGCCGGTGAAGCCCCGCTGCCGCAGCCGCGTGTGGATGCCGCAGCGGTGGTCCGTGCCGAGGTTGGGGCAGGGCTTGCCGGCCTCCTTGTCGATCTTGAAGTCCGCCGACGCGGAGAAGGGCAGGGCGACGCAGCACAGGCCGAAGCACCGTGCGCAGTCGCCGCGCAGTCCGGCCAGGTCCGCCGTGTGTTCTTGCATGGGGTCGAGCATACGGAACGGCCGCGGCCGTGATCGCCGGGTGGGCCGGGGCGCGGGAGAGGCGGGCCGGAGCCTGCCGGACGCGTCCTCAGGCATTGCCCTTCTCCAGCGGGGGCAGTTCCAGGCGGGCCAGTCGGTCGGGGTCGGCGAGGATGTACAGGGCGGTGATCCGGCCGTCGGCGACGGTGACGCCCATGACCGACTGCGGCCGGCCGCCGGGAGCGGTGACGGTGCCGACCGTGCCGTTGACCAGCACGACGTGCGAGTCCCCGGCGAACCTCCGGAAGAGCATCGCCTGTGCGGCCACCGTCCGTGCGCCGCGCAGCTGCTTGGACGCCGACGGTCCGCCGAGCGCCCCCGAGTCGGCGCGCAGCACCACGTCCGGGTGGAGGACGGCGACCAGGGCCTCGAAGTCCCCGGACCGGCTGGCGGCCAGGAACGCCTCGATGGCCTCCCGCTGCCGGCCGAGGTCGGGGTCGGCCACCGGGGTGGCGTCGCGGACCCGGCGCCGGGCGCGACTGGCCAGTTGCCGGGTGGCGGCCGGGCTGCGCTCCACGATCCGCGCGATGTCGTCGAACGGCACGGCGAACATGTCGTGCAGCACGAAGGCCAGACGCTCGGCCGGTTCCAGGGTTTCGAGGACCACCAGCAGGGCGAGGCCGACGGAGTCGGCGTGCAGCGCCTCCTGCTCCGGATCGGTCCCGGACAGCGGGCGGAGCACGGGGTCGGGGACGAAGGTGTCGAAGCCGTCGGTGATCGGCTCCTCGCGGCGCGCGGTGCGCGAGCGCAGCATGTCGAGGCAGACCCGGCCGGTCACCGTGGTCAGCCAGGCGCCGAGGTTCTCGATGCCGTCCGCGCCGGTGCGGCCGAGTCTGAGCCAGGCCTCCTGCACGGCGTCCTCCGCCTCGGGCAGGGAGCCGAGCATGCGGTAGGCCACCGCCTTCAGCTGACCCCGGTGCTCCTCGAACCGCTCGGCCAGGTTCTCTCCCGTGTCCATGCCGCTACCTGCCCAGGAGTTCGAAGGCGACCGCCGGCCGGCCACCGAACCGCTCGCCCGTGGCCCGGGCGTACCCGGTGAGGAATCCCCTGACGTACGTCTCGGGGTCCTCGTCCGTCAGCGCCTCGATGTAGGTGCGGTGTTCCAGCAGCGAGCGGACCGCGCGCTCCAGGCCCGGGGACGCGTCCACGGCGTGCGTGGGCGTGGTGGAACCGGCGACGGCGACCCAGCGGACGCCGTCCCAGGGTTCGAGGCCCTGCTCGGTCAGCTCGGGGAAGATCCACCGGTTGCCCGCGTCGGCGGCCGCGTCGAGCGTGGCGCGGCCGACGGCGCGGTGGTCCGGGGTGTTCCAGGCCACCCCTCCCCAGGTGTCCCGGTGGTTGAGGGTGATGACCAGCTCGGGCCGGTGCCGGCGGATGGCGGCGGCGATGTCGCGGCGCAACGCGATGCCGTACTCGACGACGCCGTCCCGGTGGTCGAGGAACTCGACCTCGCTCACCCCGACAACGGCCGCGCTCGCCCGCTGCTCCCGCTCCCGCAGGGCGCCGCACTCGGCGGGCGACAGCGTGTCGATGCCCGCCTCGCCCCGGGTCGCGAGCACATAGGCGACCTCGCGGCCCTCGTCGGTCCAGGCCGCGATCGCCGCCGAGCAGCCGTACTCCAGGTCGTCGGGGTGGGCGACGACGGCGAGGGCGCGCCGCCAGTCGCCGGGCATGGGCTCCAGTTGCGTGATCGTCGGCTCCGTCATGCCCGCACACTAACCCCTGCCACTGACATCACACTCGGTGATTCACGCCTCGTCACGGGCGAGCGCCAGCAGCCGGTCCAGGACCCGGGGGCCGCCCGCCCGCACGCCGTCGTGCTCGAACTCGTCGGTGACCCAGGTGCGCAGGCCGCGGATGGCGCGGGCGGTGGTCAGCGCGTGGGCGGTGTCCACGTACATGTCGTCGTGGTAGACGGCCGCGGCGACCGGCACCTCGTTCCCGGCGAGGCGGGCGGGGTCGTACAGGGGCGTCCAGTCGGTGCGGGCGGCGAGCAGTTCGGCGGTCTCGCGCAGCGGGCGCAGCGCCGGGTCGCAGTCGAACATCCAGGGGTGGATGGACTCGCCGGTGAACATCAGCGGCTCGTCGCCGGCGAGCGTCTTGGCGGCGTCGAAGCGCGGGAACTCGGCGCGGACCCGCTCGGCCGACCAGTTGGTGGAGCGTTCGTCCTGGCCGTAGATGGCCTCGTGGACGAGGGCGTACAGCGGGTGGCCGGCGTAGGAGAGCAGGTTCTGCACCTGCTCCTGGAAGGCGTCGGACAGTTCCGGGCCCCGCGGGGTGGGTACGAAGGCGTCCTCCAGGAGGTAGTGCAGCCGGTGGCTGCCCTCGCCGCCGCCGAGGAGGATGCCGAGGGACTGGAAGGCCTCGACGGTGAGCCGGTAGCCGTTCGGCAGGACCACGTCGTGGCTCAGCAGGTGGTCGGCGATGCGGCGGGCCCGCTCGACGTCCTGCGGGTAGCGGGCGTAGTGCGCGGCGACCTTGCGCTCGATCCGCGGGTAGGCGGCGCGGTAGACGTCGTCGGCGTGGGCGTCCAGGGAGGGCAGGCCGCCGGTGATCAGGGCGGTGCTCAGGCCCTCGGGGGCCAGGGACAGGTAGGCGACGGTGCAGAAGCCGCCGAAGCTCTGGCCGAGGACGGTCCACGGGGCGCCGCCGGTGACCTCGGACCGGATGGTCTCGCAGTCGCGGACGATGGAGTCGGCGCGGAAGCGGGTGAGGTAGTCGGCCTGCTCGGCGGGGCCGCCGCGCAGCGGCAGCGTCTGCCGGTTGGCGGGCGTGGAGGCGCCGGTGCCGCGCTGGTCCAGGAGCAGCACGCGGTAGTCCTTCAGGGCGCGGCCGAGCCAGGCCGGACGGCCGACGAAACGGTTCGCCCCGAAGCCCGGGCCGCCCTGGAGGTAGACCAGCCACGGCAGGTCCTGCCCCGCCTTGTCGCTCGCCACGACCTCGCGTGCGTACAGCTCGATCGTCTCCCCCGCCGGGTCGTCGTGGTCGAGGGGCACGGTGAAACGGCGGTCGGTGAGGACGACGCCGGGCTGACGGTAGCTGACGCTCAACGGGGCTCCCTGGACGGACGGATTTCTCGGCCGTGTCCCAGTTCAGCACATGGTCCTGCGGCCGCCGCCCCCCGGGATCATGAAATCGTGCCGTACGGCGGACGGCGGTTCAGCGGGCGGACAGGCTGGAGCGCCGCACCACCAGTTCGGGCTGGAGGACGACCCGCCGGTGGGTGTGCGTGCGGTCCGCGCCCTCGGACTCGGTCTCCTCCAGCAGCAGTTCCGCGGCCATGGCGCCCATGGTGACGGCGGGCTGGCGCACCGAGGTGAGCGGGACGGCCGCCGCCGCGGCGAACTCGATGTCGTCGTAGCCGACGATGGCGAGGTCGTCGGGGACGGCGACACCGGCCGCGTACATCGCCTGCAGGACGCCGAGAGCGAGCAGGTCGTTGGCGCAGAACACGGCCGTCGGCCGGTCGGCGAGGCCGAGCAGGCGGGCGCCGGCGTCGCGGCCGGCGGCGACGTCGAGCCGTTCGGTGGGCAGTTCGCGCAGGGCCTCGGGGCCGAGGCCGGCCTCGGCGAGCGCGCCGAGGGCGCCGGTGCGGCGGTCGCGCACCTGGTTGAGGCCGGGCGGTCCGCTGACGTAGGCGATGTGGCGGTGGCCGGCGTCGACGAGGTGGCGGACCGCCAGCGCGCCGCCGGCGACGTCGTCCACGGACACCGAGCACTCGGTGGTGCCCTCGGCGACCCGGTCGACCAGCACGAAGGGGATGTTGTGGCGCCGGAAGGCCTCGATGTTGCGTCCGGTGGCGTCGGCCGGGGTCAGCAGCACGCCGCGCACCCGCTGCTCGGCGAAGAGCGACAGGTACTCGGCCTCCTCGCCCGGGCTCTGGGCGCTGTTGCAGACCATCACGCCGAGCCCGGCCCCGCGCGCGGCCCGCTCGGCGCCGCGTGCCACGTCGACGAAGAACGGGTTGCCCATGTCCAGGACGAGCAGCCCCATGATCCGGCTGCGGCCCGCGCGCAGCTGTCGCGCGGACTCGCTGCGGACGTAGCCGAGCCGGTCGATCGCCGACAGCACGCGCGCGCGGGTCTCGACGGCGACGGTGTCCGGACGGTTGATGACGTTCGAGACCGTGCCCACGGAGACTCCGGCGGCGCGAGCGACGTCCTTGATACCCACCGACTGGGCCATCGGGCAGGGACCTCCAGGGTCGAGACTAGGGGAAACGCACCAGGGGACGCGGGGCGGCCGGATGACCTTCACATTACCGTCGCCGCCCGCGGCACCGGACCGGTCGGGGCCGGAACGGCCCGCTCCGGGGGCGGACCCGCCGCAGGACGTGCGGGCCTCCGTCTCCCGGCGCCTCGGCCCGCCGACTACCCTGCCTCTGGTCCGATGATCGAGGTGATCGAGCCCGAGGAGCCGCGATGCGTGTCGCCCTGTTCCTGACCTGCGTCAACGACACGCTCTATCCGGACACCGGCCGTGCCGTGGTGACGCTGCTGACCAGGCTGGGCGTCGAGGTCGACTTCCCGGCGGCCCAGACCTGCTGCGGACAGGCGCACTACAACACGGGGTACCGGCACGAGGCGGAGCCTCTGGCCCGGCGCTTCGCCGATGTCTTCAAGGACTACGAGGCGATCGTGACGCCGTCGGGTTCGTGCGGCGCGATGGTGCGGGAGCTGTATCCCCGCATGGGCGAGCGGGCCCGGGCCGAGGGCCGCGGCGGCGCTCTCGCGGCCGCCCTGGCGCCGGTGGTGCCGAAGACGTACGAGCTGACGGAGTTCCTGGTGGACGTGCTGGGGGTGACGGACGTGGGGGCGTACTACCCGCACACGGTGACGTACCACCCGACCTGCCACGGGCTGCGCGGCCTGGGCCTCGGCGACCGGCCCCGGCGGCTGCTGGAGGCGGTGAAGGGGCTGGAACTGGTCGAACTGCCCGGGGCGGAGGAGTGCTGCGGCTTCGGCGGCACCTTCGCCCTGAAGAACTCCGACGTGTCGGCGGCGATGGGCGCGGACAAGGTGCGCAACGCCGCGTCGACGGGCGCCGAGGTGTTGTGCGCGGCCGACAACTCCTGTCTGATGCACATCGGCGGGACCATGGCGCGGCTGCGGACGGGCATGCGTCCGGTGCACCTCGCGGAGATCCTGGCGAGCACGGAGGGGGCGGCCGCATGAGCGGGACGTACCTGGGGATGCCGGCCTTCCCCGAGGCGGCGCGTGCGGCCGTGCGCGACGAGACGCTGCGCGGCAACCTGCGCCACGCCACGCACACCATCCGCGCCAAGCGGGCAGGGGCCGTCGCGGAGGTCCCGGACTGGGCGGCGCTGCGCGAGGCCGGCAAGCGGATCAAGGACCACACGCTGCGGCACCTCGACCGCTATCTGGTGCAGGTGGAGGAGTCGGTGACGGCGGCGGGCGGCCTCGTCCACTGGGCCGCCGACGCCGACGAGGCCAACCGGATCGTGACGCGGCTGGTCGAGGAGACCGGCGAGTCCGAGGTCGTCAAGGTCAAGTCGATGGCGACGCAGGAGATCGGTCTCAACGAGGCCCTCGAAGCGGCGGGCATCCGCGCCTACGAGACCGATCTCGCCGAGCTGATCGTGCAGTTGGGCAGGGACCGGCCCTCGCACATCCTGGTGCCGGCCATCCACCGCAACCGGGGCGAGATCCGGGACATCTTCCGCTCCGAGATGGGCGAGTGGGGCCGCCCCGCCCCCGACGGCCTGACCGACACGCCCGCCGAACTCGCCGAGGCGGCCCGGCTGCACCTGCGGGAGAAGTTCCTGCGCGCCAAGGTCGGCATCTCGGGCGCCAACTTCGTCGTCGCCGAGACGGGCACGCTGGTCGTCGTGGAGTCCGAGGGCAACGGCCGGATGTGCCTGACCCTGCCCGAGACGCTGATCTCGGTCGTCGGCATCGAGAAGATCGTGCCCACCTGGCGGGACCTGGAGGTGTTCCTGCAGACCCTGCCCCGCTCCTCGACGGCCGAGCGGATGAACCCGTACACGTCGATGTGGACGGGCACCACGGACGGGGACGGCCCGCGGACCTTCCACCTGGTCCTGCTGGACAACGGCCGCACCGACACCCTCGCCGACGAGGTCGGCCGCCAGGCGCTGCGCTGCATCCGCTGCTCGGCGTGCCTGAACGTCTGCCCGGTGTACGAGCGGGCGGGCGGGCACGCCTACGGGTCGGTCTACCCCGGTCCGATCGGCGCGATCCTCAGCCCCCAGCTGCGGGGTACGGGCAGTGCGGTCGACGCCTCCCTGCCGTACGCGTCCTCCCTGTGCGGCGCCTGCTACGAGGTGTGCCCGGTCGCCATCGACATTCCCGAGGTACTGGTCCACCTGCGGGAACGGGTCGTCCAGGGCGGACCGGCGACCCGGCACGGCAACCGGGTGGTCCTGAAGCCGGCCAAGGGGCACGCCGCCGAGCGGGCGGCGATGCGGGCGGCTCGGTGGGCCTTCACGCATCCGGGTGCGCTGCGGGCCGGCCAGCGGCTGGCGTCGCGCACCTGCCGGTTCCTTCCGCGCACGCTGCCGGGTCCGGGGCGGGCGTGGACCGGCAGCCGGGACCTGCCCGAGGTGCCCTCGGAGCCGTTCCGCGACTGGTGGCAGCGGACGCGCGGGGGAAGGGACGGGACGAAGTGAGCAGCCGGGAACGGATTCTGGGCCGGGTGCGGCGTGCCCTGGCGGACGTGCCGCGCGACGACGCCCCCTACGAGCGGGCGATCGCGCGGGACTATCTGCGCGAGCACGGCGAGCGGACCGTCGCGGAGACGGTGGAGCTGCTCGCCGAGAACCTCGCGGACTACCGGGCGATCGTGCACCGGACGACCCCGCGGGAGCTGCCGTCCCTCATCATGCGGTTGCTCGCCGAGCGCGGCCCCCGGTCCGTGCTCGTGCCGCCCGGCCTGCCGCCGGAATGGCTGTCGGCCGCCGATCCCACCCTTGTCCACGACCGGGCCCCGAGCACACCCCGCGAACTGGACGAGGTCGAGAGCGTGGTCACCGGCTGCGCCCTCGCCATCGCCGAGACGGGCACGATCGTCCTGGACGGCTCCCCCGACCAGGGACGGCGCCGGATCACGCTCGTCCCCGACCACCACATCTGCGTGGTGAGGGTCCCCGGTCAGGTCGTCTCCTCCGTCCCCCAGGCCCTCGAACGCCTCGACCCGGCCCGACCGTTGACCTGGATCTCGGGTCCGTCGGCGACCAGCGACATCGAGCTGGACCGGGTCGAGGGGGTGCACGGTCCGCGCACCCTGGAGGTGGTGCTGCTGGAGGACCGGCCGGCGGACTGAGGCGGGTCAGCCGGCAGGACGCCGCCGGTGGGCGCCGGGCGGCACCCGCGCCTAGCGTGGTGGTCATGATCCGGTTCGAGGACGTCACCAAACGGTATCCGGACGGTACGACGGCCGTGGACGGCCTGAGCTTCGAGGTATCCGAGGGGGAACTGGTCACGCTCGTGGGGCCGTCGGGGTGCGGCAAGACGACGACCATGATGATGGTCAACCGGCTGACCGAGCCGACCTCGGGCCGGATCCTCCTCGGCGGCGAGGACGTCGCCGCCGTCGACCCGGTGCGGCTGCGGCGGCGCATCGGGTACGTCATCCAGCAGGTCGGGCTCTTCCCCCATCGCACGGTGCTGGACAACACGGCGACCGTGCCGGCGCTCATCGGCTGGAAGAAGGCCAGGGCACGGGCCCGCGCCGCCGAGCTGCTGGACCTGGTGGGCCTGGACCCGGCGACGTACGGACAGCGCTATCCGGAACAGCTCTCCGGCGGGCAGCGGCAGCGGGTCGGGGTGGCCCGGGCGCTGGCCGCCGATCCACCGGTACTGCTGATGGACGAGCCGTTCGGCGCGGTCGACCCGGTGGTGCGGGTGCAGTTGCAGGACGAGTTCCTGCGGATGCAGGCCGCCGTGCGCAAGACGGTGCTGATGGTCACGCACGACATCGAGGAGGCCGTGCGGATGGGCGACCGCATCGCCGTGTACGGGCAGGGGCGCATCGAGCAGTTCGACACGCCCGGTGCGGTGCTCGGCAGCCCCGCGACCCCGTACGTCGCCTCCTTCGTGGGCGCCGACCGCGGCCTGAAGCGGCTGTCCGTCACCGAGATCGAGCCGGGCGACCTGGAGCAGCCGCCGGTCGCCCGGCTGGACGAGCCCGCCGGGAGGGCGGCGGCGGAACTGCGGGCCCAGGGCGCGCGGTGGGCCGTCGTGCTGGACCACGGCGGCGAACTGCACGGCTGGGTCGGGATCGACGATCTCGGGACCGACGGCCCGGTCGGCTCCCACGCGCACCGGATGAACGCCTGGGTGCCCGTGGGGGCGCCCTTGAAGCAGGCGTTCGGGGTGATGCTGCAGCACGACGCGGGCTGGGTCGCGGTCCTGGACGGGGCACGCTTCCTCGGCGTCCTGACCCCCGCCAAGCTGCACGAGGCGCTGCGCAGGTCGGTGGACGCGGACGCGCTCGGCGTGCCGCGGGACGAGGTGCGGTTCGACTCGGTGGCGGACGCCTGACGGACACCGGCCGCCGGGCCGTGCCCTCACTTCAGCAGGCCCTTGTCCTCCAGGTACGACCGGGCCACGTCCTCGGCCAGCCGGCGCCAGCTGTCCACCTGCCGGTTCATGGCCGCCAGGTCGGCCGTGGTCAGCACCGCGCCCAGTCTGCCGAGTGCCTTGGCGACCCCCTTCCCGCCGGCCTGGGCCCGGTTGACGACCGGGACGACGTTGTCGGCGTTCTGCAGGTGTCTGTCGTCGGCGAGGAGCACCAGGCCGAAGGCGTCGAGGGTGGCGTCCGTGGTGGTGGTCAGCACCATCTGGTCCTCGCCGTTCTGCACCGCGCGTTTCGCCTGGGTCGTGCCGACGCCCTTGGGGTCCACCGCCGTGATGTCGATGCCGTAGGTCTTGCGCAGGCCGGGTGCGCAGTACGGCCGCCGCACGCACTCGTCGCCGGCCGCGAGCCGCACCCGCAGTCCCGAGGCGCCGAGGTCGCTGAGGGTCCTCAGTCCGTGCCGCCGGGCGTAGGAGGCGCTCACGGCGAAGGCGTTCTGGTCGACGGCCCGGCCGGGGTCCAGGACCGTGAGCCCATGGGGTGCGGCCAGCCGGCGCAGGGCGTCCATGGTGGCGCCGAGGTCGGGCGAGCCGACGGGCGGGGCGTCGGCGCCGTGGGTCCGGGCGTTCAGCCAGTCGGCGAAGGTGGCCGCGTACTCGGGGACGACGTCGATCTGGCCGGACTCCAGGGCGGGTTCGTACAGCTCGCGGTTGGCGACCGTGAGCAGTGAGGTCTCGTATCCGGCGTCGTCCAGCAGCAGGGCGTACATCTGGGCGAGCAGGTCGCTCTCGGTGAAGCCGGCGGAGCCGACGGTCAGCCGGTGGCTGTCGCCGGGCGGCTCGGTGACCTTCCCGCGGTTCTCCAGGGAGGGTCCGGTGACACAGCCGGTGAGCAGCAGCAGGGCGGCGAGGGCCGGGGCCCGTCTCATCGCGCGCCCCTCGCCCAGCGGGGCGCCAGCCGTTCCACGACTTCGAACAGGGCCTCGACGACCAGCGCGAACGCGGCGACGAGCACCGCGCCGGCCACCACCTGCGGTGTGCTGGCGAGGTTGAAGCCCGCGGTGATGATCCGGCCGAGTCCTCCCCCGCCCGCGAGGGCGGCGATGGTGGCGGTCGCGACGAGCTGGACGGCGGCGATGCGCACCCCGTTCAGCACCATCGGGAGCGAAAGGGGCAGTTCCACGTGAAACATCAGCTGGCGCCCCGTCATCCCCATGCCGCGTGCCGCCTGCACCACGCCCCGGTCGACCTCGCGCATGCCCACGTAGGCGTTGGTGAGCAGCGGCGGTACGGCGAACAGCACCAGCGCCACCACGGTGGGCCCCTCGCTCCAGCGGCCCACGGGGGTGAGGAGCAGCAGGACCAGGACGGCGAAGGTGGGGACGGCCCGGCCGACGTTGGAGATGTTGACGGCCAGCGCCCCGCCCTTGCCGAGATGGCCGAGGACCAGGGCGACCGGCAGGGCGATCAGACAGCTGACGACCAGGCAGACGGCGGTGAGGACCAGGTGCTGCAGGAGCCGGCGCGCGATGCCGTTCTCGCCCGGCCAGTGCGCCGGGTCGGTGAGCCAGTCCCAGGCGGCGGTCAGCGTGTTCATGCGCGGGCCGCCCTGGTCCACGGCGTCATCAGCCGCTGCGCGCCCAGGAGGAGCAGGTCGGCGGCGACGGCGATGACCACGCAGAGCACCGACGCGGTCAGCACCTGGGCCTTGAAGTAGGTGTTCATCCCGGAGTAGATGAGGTTGCCGAGGCCGCCGAACCCGACGATCGCGCCCACCGTGACCAGGGAGACCGCGGAGACGGTCGCGATGCGCAGTCCGGCCATCGCGGCGGGCAGGGCCAGCGGCAGTTCGACGGCGAGCAGGAGCCGGACGGGGCCGTACCCCATGCCGAGCGCGGCCTGCCGGGTCTCCTCGGGCACCGCGCGCAGACCGGCGAGGATGTTGCGCACGAGCAGGGTCAGGGAGTACAGGACCAGCCCGGCGACGACGAGACTGCCCGACAGCCCGTACAGGGGCAGCAGCAGCGAGAACATGGCCAGGGACGGGATCGTGTAGAGGATCGTGGTCACGGCGAGCACCGGCCCGGCGGCCCAGCGGCGGCGGCGCGCCAGCACGGCGAGCGGCACGGCGACGACGAGCCCGATGAGCACGGACGCGGCGGTCAGCTCGAGGTGCTGGACCACCGCGTCGAGGAGGATCTCGCGGCGCGTGCTCAGATACTCGCCGCAGATCCACTCGTTGCGCGCGAGGCAGTCGTCCGGAGGCGCGGTCATCCCACCATTGCACCGGGCGGTGTGCGGCCGGGCGCGTTGTGGTGGCCCGTACGGGGCCCGGTGGGCGCGGTGGTGCCGGACCGGTCCCGAGGACCGCGGTGGGCGGCGTCGTGGCGCTGTCCGGCCGGAGGTGTCACTGAGTACACCCCGCGATACGGGTTCTGCGCCCCGTGTGGTCCGGCCGCCGGCTCCGTAGCGTCGTGGACGAGGCACCGCACAGGGCGTGCCGCACGGAAGGTGATGACGATGTTTCGCACGCGGGCACGAGGCGACCACGACACGGGCCCCGCCCCCGAGGCACTGCGGCTGGTCAAGGTCTCCAGGACCTACGGCACCGCCGACAGCGCCGTGACCGCGCTGGACGGGGTGACACTGGGCCTGGGGCGCGGCACGTTCACCGCGGTGATGGGACCGTCGGGCTCGGGCAAGTCGACGTTGCTGCAGTGCGCCGCGGGACTGGACCGGCCGGACAGCGGCATCGTCTACGTGGACGGCACGGAGCTCACGGGCGGCACCGAGGCGGAGCTGACGAAGTTCCGGCGCGGCCGGGTCGGGTTCGTGTTCCAGCAGTACAACCTGCTGGAGACGCTGACGGTCGCGCAGAACACGGTGCTGCCGCTGAAGCTCGCGGGCCGGCGCGTCGACAAGCGGCGGGCCCGGGAGATCCTGACCGCGGTCGGCCTCGGCGACCGGCTCGGCCACTTCCCCGGCGAGCTGTCCGGCGGCCAGCGGCAGCGGGTGGCGATCGCCCGCGCCCTGGTCACCGAGCCGCGGGTGATCTTCGCGGACGAGCCGACGGGCGCCCTGGACACCCGCAGCGCGCGGCAGGTGATGCGGCTGCTGCAGGAGGCGGTGCGGGTCCACGGCCGGACCGTGGTGATGGTGACGCACGACCCGGTCGCCGCCTCGTACGCCGAGTCGGTGCTCTTCCTCGCCGACGGGCGGCTGGCCGGACGGCTGGACGCGCCGACCCCGGACGCGGTCGCCGAGCGGCTCGCGCACCTGGGCGACGACGTGACGGCGGGGGTGTGAGGGATGTTCGTACTGGCCATGCGGTCGATCCGGCACCGGCCCGGACGGTTCCTCGCGACGCTGCTGTCCGCCTTCCTGGGCGCGGCGATCGTCATGACGTTCAACTCGATGCACGACACGGCCGCGCAGGACGGCGTGGACCCGGTCAGCTCGGAGACCCTGGGCACCGCGGCGGGGGTCGTGGGCGGCTACGGCACCCTGCTGGTGTTCTTCGCGGTGGCCTCGACGCTGACGGTCAACGTGCGCCAGCGCGCCGCCGAGTTGGAGCTGCTGCGCTGCTCGGGGGCCACCCCGGCGCAGATCAAGCGGATGGTCGTGGGTGAGGCGGTGGCCGTGGCCCTGGCGGGCGCGGCGCTGGCCGTCGGCCCGGCCGTGCTCGGCGGGCGGGCGCTGCTCGGGATGTTCCAGGACAGCGGCCAGGTCGCACGCTCGGTCGACCACTCCTTCGGTCCGGTCGCGCTGATCAGCGGGGTGGACATCACGCTGCTCGCGGCGGCGGGCGCGGCGTTCCTGGCCGTGCGGCGGGTGACACGGAAGAGCCGGCAGCGGTCCGGCGCACGGCGGCTGCTCGCCTGGGCCGCGCTGGGCACGGGTGCCGTGGGGGCCTGCTCGACGTTCGCCCTCTCCGCCACGGACGAGGTGCTGATGGCGCCGCCCGCCTACGGGGCGATCCTGCTGTCGGTCGGCTTCGCGCTGATGGCTCCGCGGCTGCTGTCCGGTGTGCTCAGCGGGCTGCCGCTGAGCGGCGCGAGCGGCTGGCTGGCCGTGCGCAACCTGCGCGAGCGGGCCGGTCACCTCGCCGGCATCCTGATGTCGCTGATCATGTTCACCGCGGTGTCCACGGCGACGCTGACCATGCAGGCGGTGGAGAACGACGCGGTCGCGGCCTCGGGGCTGGTGAAGTCGGTCGACGCCAAGAACCTGGAGACGCTCAACCTCACGGTCGTCGGCATCATCGCGGTCTTCGTCTGCGTCATGCTGGTCAACTCGCTGTACGCGGCGACGACGTACCGCTCCCGCGAGTTCGGGCAGCAGCGCCTGGCGGGGGCGACGCCGGGGCAGGTGCTCGGCGTGGTGGGGGCCGAGGGCCTGATCCTGACGGTCACGGGGGTGCTCTTCGGCACGGTGGCCGCGCTGGCGGGCGTGGTGCCGTTCACGGTCGTGCGGACCGACGGTGTGCTGCCGGACCAGTTCTTCGGTGTCTGGGTGGCGATGGCGTCGATCGCGGCGGCGGCGACGCTGGGCACGAGCCTGGCGACGGCCCGGCAGGTGCTGCGCACTCCGGCGGTCGGCGCGGTGACGCTCGCCGCGTGAGCACGGCTGAGCGGGGGCGTCCGTGCCGACGGGCGCCCCCGCTCAGCCGTCGGGGGATGCCTCCGTTCCGTCGTCGGCGGCCGCCCCGCGCGTCGCCGTTCACGTGACAGCTGCGGTGAACAAGCGCTTAGATAGGGCTCGGTTACCGTCCCGAGCTGGAGGCCCCGGTGTTCACTTCCGTCGACGACGTCTCCGCCCGTCTGGCCGAGACCGGCTATCTGGCGTCGCCCGCGGTCGCCACGACCGTCTTCCTCGCCGACCGCCTCGGCAAGCCGCTGCTGGTGGAGGGACCCGCCGGGGTCGGCAAGACGGAGCTCGCGAAGGCCGTGGCCCGCGTCACGGACGCCACGTTGGTGCGGCTCCAGTGCTACGAGGGGGTCGACGAGTCCCGCGCGCTGTACGAGTGGAACCACGCCAAGCAGCTCCTGCGGATCAGCGCGGGCCGCGACGAGAGCTGGGACGAGACCCGGACGGACATCTTCAGCGAGGAGTTCCTGCTCACCCGCCCGCTGCTGACCGCGATCCGCGGCGACGACCCCAAGGTGCTGCTGATCGACGAGACCGACAAGGCGGACGTCGAGGTCGAGGGCCTGCTCCTCGAAGTGCTCAGCGACTTCCAGGTGACGGTTCCCGAGCTCGGTACGATCACCGCGACCCGGCGCCCGTTCGTCGTGCTCACCTCCAACGCGACGCGTGAGCTGTCGGCGGCACTGCGCCGCCGCTGTCTGTTCCTGCACATCGGCTTCCCCGAGGAGGAGCTGGAGCGGCGGATCGTGCGGCTGAAGGTGCCCGGCCTCGACGAGGCCCTCGCCGCCTCGCTGGTGCGGGTGGTGGGCGCGCTGCGGGCCATGGACCTGCGGAAGGTGCCGTCGGTCGCCGAGACCATCGACTGGGCCCGCACGCTGCTGGCGCTCGGTGCCGGCCGCCTCGACGAGACCGTCGTACGGGACAGTCTCGGTGTGGTCCTCAAGCACCAGGACGACGTGCTGAAGGCGGCCGCCAAGCTCGACCTGGACGCCCTGTGACCACCGGCGTCGCCGAGCGGCTGACCTCGCTGGTCGCGGCGCTGCGGGCGCACGGCATCCGGATCGGCACGGGTGAGACGGTGGACGCAGCTCAGGCGGTCGAGGCGCTCGGGCTGGCCGACCGGGAGCGGCTGCGGGAGGGGCTGGCGGCGACGCTGCTGCACACCGCGGGCCAGCGGCAGGTGTTCGACCCGGTCTTCGACCTGTACTTCCCGCGCGCGGTCGGGGACCCCGGGCCCGGGTCGGCGTCCGCCGGCCGCGAGGAGCTGCGGGACCGGCTCGCCGCCGCGCTCGCCGACGACGACCGGGCGCTGATGGAGCGGCTGGCGGTGGCGGCGGTCGACGGCTTCGGCGGGTACGGCTCCTCCCCCGGCTCGGACGGCTGGTCGTCGCACCAGGCACTCGACCGGCTCCGCCCGCAGACGCTGCTCGCCCGGGTCCGCGACGAGGTCCGGGCCCGGGGCGGGGGCGCGGGCTTCGCCGACCGGCTGCTGGAGGACGAGATCCGGCGGCGTATCGAGGGCTTCCGCCGGATGGTGGCGGCGGAGGCGCGGCGCCGGGTCGCCGAGCGACGCGGACGGGACGAGATCGCCCGGCGGGCGGTGGCGCCGACGGCCGACCGCGTCGACTTCCTGCTCGCCGACAAGGACCGGCTGGCCGAGCTGCGCAGGAGCGTGGCGCCGCTCGCCCGCAAGCTCGCCACGCGCCTCGCGGCACGCCGGCGCCGCGCCTCCCGCGGCAGCATCGACCTGCGGCGCACCCTGCGCGGATCGCTGTCCACGGGCGGGGTGCCGATGAAACCCGTGCTGCGCCGGCGCCGTCCCGTCCGGCCGGAGCTGGTGCTGCTGTGCGACGTGTCGGGCTCGGTGTCGGGGTTCTCGGACTTCACGATGCTGCTGGTGCAGGCGCTGCACGACCAGTTCGGCAAGGTGCGGGTGTTCGCCTTCGTCAACCGGATCGACGAGGTGACCGGGCTGCTCGTGCAGGGCGCCGCCGATGCCGAGGGCCTCGGTGCCCGCATCCGCGCGGAGGCGACGCTCACGGGCTGGCACGGCAGCAGCGACTACGGGGTCGCACTGGGCGAGTTCGCGGAGCGGTACGGCGACGCGGTCGGCCCGCGCACGACCGTGTTCGTGCTCGGGGACGCCCGTACGAACATGAGCGACCCGAACCTCGCGGCCGTGCGGCGGATCGCCGACAGGGCCCGCCGGATGTACTGGCTGAACCCCGAGCAGCGCTCCCGCTGGGGCACGGGCGACTCCGCGGCGCCCGCGTACGCCGAGCTGGTCGAGATGCACGAGTGCCGCAACGCCCGCCAGCTCGGCGCCCTGGTGAGCCGGCTCCTCCCGGTGTGACCGGCCGGCCGGCACCGTCACTTCCCTGCGACCCGAGCCGGACGACAGGGACTACTCGGTCTTCGCGTACGTCTGGGCCATGGGTCCCGCGAAGTCGTAGACCACGCACTGCTCGTCGCTGACGACCCAGGCGTCGTGCCCGGGCGAGCAGACGAAGACGTCGCCGGGGCCCACCTCGCTCTCGGCTCCGTCGTCCATCCGGATGCGCATGCGGCCCCGGGCGATGTAACCGTTGTGGTGGATCTGGCAGCTCTCGGTGCCCGCGATGGGCGCCACGGACTCCGACCAGCGCCAGCCCGGTTCGAAGGTCGCCACGGCGAAGTCGAGCCCCTGGAGGTGTACGGCTTCGAGGTGACCGCGGGGGAAATCGCGCCGCTCGTCAGGCTTGTCGAGCGTCTTGACCTCAAGCATGACGCTTCTCCTTTCCGGCCGCGTCGGCATGCGGCCGGGGCCGGTCTCCGTCTGCCGAGGTGTCCCCCACGCGCGGCCAGGACGCGCCGGCCCCACCACTCCATCGTCCGCCCGTCACGTGGGCGTCGCCATCCAAGGCGTCAGCGGGCGGTGCCGCAGAGCCGGGCGAAGCGGCCGGCGTCCACGTTGCCGCCGGAGACGATCACTCCGACCCGGCGGGGCAGGCGGCCGGCGCGGCCGGTGAGCAGGGCGGCCAGCGGGGTGGCGCCGCTGGGCTCGACGACGATCTTCAGCCGCTCGAAGGCGAACCGCATCGCGTCCCGGATCTCGTCGTCGGAGACCAGCACGATCCCGTCGAGCAGCCGCCGGTTGAGGGAGAAGGTCAGCTCTCCGGGGGTGTGCAGGGCCTGGCCGTCGGCGATGGTGCGCGGGACCGGGACGGTGACCCGCCGCCCCGCTTCCAGGGAGCGCTTGGTGTCGTCTCCGGCCTCCGGTTCGACGCCGAGCACCCGGATCCCGGGGTGCAGGGCCTTGGCCGCGGTGGCGCTGCCGGCGATCAGACCGCCGCCGCCGACCGGTGCCACCAGGGCGTCGAGCTCCCCCGTCTCTTCGAGGAGTTCGAGGGCGGCGGTGCCCTGACCGGCGATGACGTGGGGGTGCTCGTAGGGCGGGATCAGGCTCAGTCCCCGTTCGGCGGCCAGGGCCTCGGCGATGGCGACGCGGTCGCCGCCGTAGCGGTCGTAGGTGACGATCTCTGCGCCGTAGGCGGCCGTGGCCTCCCGCTTGGAGGGGGGCGCGTCCTCGGGCATGACGATCACCGCGGTCGTGCCGAGTTCCCGGGCCGCGAGGGCCACGGCCTGGGCGTGGTTGCCGGAGGAGTAGGCGGCGATGCCCCGGGCGCGCTGCTCTGGCGTGAGGCGGGAGGCGGCGTTGTAGGCGCCGCGGAACTTGAAGGCGCCCACCCGCTGGAAGTTCTCGCACTTGAGGAAGACCTCGGCGCCGACGAGCGCGTCGAGGGTGCGCGAGCGCAGGACCGGCGTGCGGTGCGCGACGCCGTCGAGGCGGGCGGCGGCGTCGCGGACGTCGTCGAGGGTGACCGGCGGGGTGGTGGTCGTCACGCGTTTCCTCCAGCGGAGTCGGGTGCCGTGCCGGCGGCGGGGCGGGCCTGGAAGGACGTCACCAGGGTGCCTCGGGACCGGGTGTTCGACATCCATGCTCCCAACACCGTGTTCCGGGCCTGTCGCGCCCTGGAGCAGGCCGGCCCGGTCCGGTCGCGGCGCGGCGCGGCCTCTTCGTGACGCGGTCGCCGGTGCGGCCCGGCACGGAGGACGGCTCGCCCCTGCGCGCCGGACTCGCCGAGTGGGTGGCACGGGCCCGGTCGGCCTGGCTCGGACGGGACGACGTACTCGCGCTGGTCACGGCGGCCCTGGACGCGCACAAGCGACCGGCGGCGGCACGAGCACGACCCGGTGACCGGGGAGAGGAACAGGAGGACGCATGACCGGACCGCGTCAGCCGCGGGCCCCTGCCCGCGCAGGGCCGCGCCCTACGGCCGGGGGTTGGTGCGTCGCCAGGCCGGGCGGGCGTCCGTGCCGCGCCGGCCGGCCGCGGCGGCGCAACGCGGGCAGACCCGGCGGACGGCGTCGGCGGCGCCCCCTGACTCGGGCAGGACGTCCGCCCAGGTGACGCCGGGGAAGCGGGTCAGCCGCGACCGGTGGAGGGACAGACCGCACACGGTCTGGTTCGTGCCCTGCTCCCAGGCGTGCACCTCACCGGCCGGCAGCCGGCGGTTGTCCTCCTCGTCCCACCAGCCGCCGGAGGCGGCCACGTCGTAGCGCCGTGTCCTGGCCATGGGCTCCGCGCCGCCCTTCTCTCCGCGTCCGTGGTCCGGCCTCCCCCGGGTGCCCCTGCGGACGGTCCGCACACTCCGCGTACCGCCTCCTGTGTGATCACTCCGCAAGCCCTTCGGATTTGGCGCGTTTTGTCTGCTTAGCATGCATGGTCCGCGTTTCGCGGGTCGGCGTCACCGCGCGACGGGGCCCCGCGTGGACTGCGCATGCCTGCTCGCGACCAGCGAAGACCCCGTGCCGGCCTGCGCGGGGCGACCGCCCGGGGGCCCACCCCACTCCCCGTGCCGTTCGCCCATGGCCACGCCCGCCCGTACGAGAGGACTCCAGATGGCGCCCACGGGCCGTCACCGTGCTCTGGCCGAGCACGCCTTCTCCCCGCACGACGCCGTGCTGGGCGCCGCCGGCCGGCACCTGCGCCGCCGGCGTTTCCTCACCGTCACGGCGGCCGCCGCCGCACTCGCCTTCACCACCAACCTGCCGGCCCGCGGTGCCGCCGCCGCACGCGAACTCGGCGGCGCCCGCATCAGCAGCGACCCGTTCACGCTCGGCGTCGCCTCCGGGGACCCGCTGCCGGACTCGGTCGTGCTGTGGACGCGGCTGGCGCCGGAGCCGTTCGCGGTGGACGGCGGGCTGGCCCAGGAGCGGGTGTCGGTCCAGTGGGAGGTGGCCCTGGACGAGTACTTCGCCGTCGTGGTGCAGCGGGGCACCGCCCTGGCCCATCCCGAGTACGCCCACAGCGTGCACGTCGACGTCCGGGGACTGGCGCCGGGCACGGTGTACTACTACCGCTTCCGGACCGGCAGCTGGTTCAGCCCCAGGGGCCGCACCCGCACCGCCCCCGCGGCGGGCGCCGACGCCTCGTCCCTCAAACTGGCCGCCGTCGCCTGCCAGGCGTACCAGGACGGGTACTACACGGTCCACCGCCACCTCGCCGAGGACGACGTCGACGTGGTCTTCCACCTCGGCGACTACCTGTACGAGTACGCGGTCAACGCGGCGGGCGGAGAGCGCCGGTACACCGGCATCACCCTGCCCGACGTGTTCAACCGCGAGACGATGACCCTCGCCGACTACCGGATGCGCTACGCGCTCTACAAGAGCGACGAGGACCTCCGGGCCGCGCACGCCGCCCACCCGTTCGTCGTCACCTGGGACGACCACGAGACCGAGAACAACTACGCCGCCGGCATCCCCGAGAACGACGTCCCGCCGGAGGAGTTCCTGGTGCGGCGGGCCGCCGCCTACCGGGCCTACTGGGAGAACCAGCCGCTGCGCGCCGCCCAGTTGCCCCAGGGACCCGACGCGCAGCTGTACCGCCGGCTCCACTGGGGCACGCTCGCCCAGTTCGACATCCTGGACACCCGCCAGTACCGGTCGGACCAGGCCTACGACGACCGGCCGCACGCCCCGGGGCCCGAGTCCGAGGACCCGGCGCGCACCCTCACCGGCGCCGCCCAGGAGGAGTGGCTCATCGACGGCTGGCAGAGCTCGACCGCGCTGTGGAACGTGATGCCCCAGCAGGTCTGCTTCTCCCGGCGCAGGTTCGACCTGACCGCCGAGGCCGCGGTCTCCATGGACGCCTGGGACGGCTATCCGGCCTCGCGCGACCGGATCGTCGCCGGGGCGAAGGCGGCCGGGGTCGACAACTGGCTGGTCCTCACCGGGGACGTGCACGTGGGGTACGCCTTCGACATCAAGGACGATTTCGACGACCCGCAGTCCGCCACCCTCGGCACGGAGATCACCTGCAGCTCCGTCGCCAGCGGGCGGGACGGGCAGGAGAAGCCCGCCAACTGGGACACCTACATGCGGGCCAACCCCCACATGAAGTTCTACAACGGCAAGCGCGGCTACGTCCGCGTCGAACTGGGCCGCCAGGCGGCCCGGTTCGACTTCAGGACCGTCTCCGCCGTCACCACACCCGGCGCCCCCGTCACCACCGCCGCGTCCTTCGTCACGGAGGCGGGCGCCCCGGGGCTGAAGCCCGCCTGAGCACGGCGCCGGTACCGGTGCCGCGCCTCGCCCCGTCCGCCGGTCCCCTCACACCCCTTCGCACCGTTCCACCACGCCCCCACCCCTTCCCCACCCCTTCCAAGGAGGCACATCACCATGGTCGGCAGACACGCCGCGGGCAGCCGCCGAGCCGCACTGGCCGCGCTCGGCGCCCTCGTCCTGACCGCACTCCCCTCGGCCGCGTCGGCCGCGCCGCCGCCCTCACCGGGCGCGTCCCCCGGCGCCGCGCAGACGCTCGGCGCCGACAGGCCGCCGGCGGGCCTGCTGCACGCGCTGGAGCGCGACCTGAAGCTGACGCCGGACCAGGCGGCCGGCCGGCTGGTCAACGAGGCGGAGGCCGGCACCCGCGCGGGACGCCTGCGCAACGCCCTGGGCGAGCGCTTCGCCGGGGCCTGGGTGAGCGGCGCGACCTCGGCCGACCTGACCGTCGCCACCACCGACGCCGCGGACGTGGCCGCCATCGAGGCCCAGGGCGCCAGGGCGGCCGTCGTGAAGAAGTCCCTGGGCGACCTCGGTGCCGTCAAGGCCAGGCTGGACGCCGCCGCCGCGCGTGTGAAGACCTCGGACACACCGGTCTGGTACGTCGACGTGCCGGCGAACCGGGTCGTGGTCCGGGCCGTCAGCGAATCCGCGGCGGCCTCCTTCGTCCAGGCGGCCGGGGTCGCGGGGCAGGACGTGGGCGTCCAGGTGTCCGCGGACCGGCCGCGGCTGCTGGCGGACGTCGTCGGCGGCGACGCCTACTACATCGAGGACGAGGCCCGCTGCTCCGTCGGCTTCTCCGTCACCAAGGGCGCACAGCAGGGCTTCGCCACGGCCGGGCACTGCGGAGACCCCGGCGACACGACGACCGGCTACAACCGGGCCCCCCAGGGCACCTTCCAGGCGTCCACGTTCCCCGGCAAGGACATGGCCTGGGTGGGGGTCAACGCCGACTGGACCGCCACCCCGGACATCAAGGCCCAGGACGGCCAGCGGATCCAGATGGCCGGCTCGGTGGAGGCACTCGTCGGGGCGTCGGTGTGCCGCTCCGGCTCCACCACCGGATGGCACTGCGGCACGATCCGGCAGCACGACACGAGCGTCACCTACCCCGAGGGCACCATCGACGGACTGACGGAGACCACGGTGTGCGCCGAGCCGGGCGACTCCGGGGGACCGTTCGCCGCGGGCGCCCAGGCGCAGGGCGTCACCTCCGGCGGCTCCGGCAACTGCACGAGGGGCGGGACGACGTTCTACCAGCCGATCAATCCGCTGCTCCGCGACTTCGGCCTCACCCTGAGGACGACCGGCACCGCCGAGACCCAGACGCCCGCCCCGCAGGACGGCGCGGCGGACGCGTGGACGGCCGGCCGCGTCTACACGGCCGGCACCACCGTCACCCACGCCGGCGTGCGCTACCGGTGCCTGCAGAACCACCAGGCGCAGGGTGCCTGGTCGCCCGACGGCACGCCGGCGCTGTGGCAGCGTGTGTGACGGCCGCTGAACAGGCACGCGGCGTCCGGCGCGAGGGGCACCGTCCTCGCGCCGGTCGCCGTGTCGGCGCGGGAAGGGCCGGAAGCGTCGGAAGGGCCGCCTATGCCTCCGCGAGGAACGCGTAGGCGGCGGCCACGAAGGGGTCGCGGGCACGGAACCGGCGGGTGCACAGGGCGGCCAGGGCCGTGCCGGTGTCGGGCCGGAAGCCCAGGAACGCCTGCTGGCCGAGGGTGGCCCCGCCGTGGAAGTACATCGGCCCGCCGTCGGTGGGGTGCCGGAACCACGCCACGGTGTGCTCGTGCCGGTGCCCCATGCCCCGCCGCAGCACCGGCACCCGCGCGGCCCGCAGCGCACCGGCCAGCGGTGAGCCGGACGGGTCCAGATGGGCTTCGAGGAAGGTGAGCAGGTCGTGCGGGGTGGCCCTCAGGGCCCCGGCCGCCTCGAACCCCCCGGCGTCGAAGGCCGGGACGGGGGTGCGGCCGTCCTTGCGGTGCCCGACGGCGTCGGTCTTGACGTCCTCCGCCCGCAGGGCCGTGCCGCTCAGGCCGAGCGGGCGCAGGACGTGCGCGGTCAGCAGGTCCTCCCACGCCGTGCCGGTGGCCGCGGCGAGGGCGTGCCCGAGCACGGAGACGCCGAAGTTCGAGTAGTGCCACCGCGTGCCGGGCCGGCGCCCGGGGCGGTGCCGCAGAAAGGCGTCGGTCACCCGGGCGGCCGGGTAGCGGGCGTAGGGGTTGGTCCGCCAGGCGGGCAGGGCGCGGACCAGGAAGTCGGCCGGCAGGGCGGGCAGTCCGGAGGTGTGCGTGATGAGGTGGGCGAGCGTCACGGGGTGGGTGCCGGGCGGCCGGCCCGGGTCGAGGCAGGTGGCGGCCGGTTCTCCCCCGGTCAGTTCGCCGCGCCCGATGAGCCGGGCCAGCAGCAGTCCGGTGAACGCCTTGGAGGCGGACCCGATCTCGTAGCGCAGGTCCTCGCGGGGTACGTCCGGGGGCGGTGCGGTGCCGCCGCAGTGCAGGGTGCGCCGGCCGTGCCGGGAGACGGCGAAGACGACGTCCGGTGCGTCGGCGGCGTCGACGGCGGCGGACAGCCGCTCGCGCAGCGGCCCCTCGTCGGGTGGTCCGGCGGCCGGCGGGGCGGCCTCCGCGTCCTCGGGGGCGCCCGGCCAGGGCGTGGCGCGGGGCGTCACGACGCGGTCCGCGCGAGCTGTGTGAAGGCCCGGGAGGTGGCCAGCACGGAGGCGAAGGCGGCGACCAGGGTCGGGTGGTAGACCATGTCGAACACCGTGTCAGGGTCTCCCTCGGGCATCGTCCGTACGGCGGGCATGGCACCGTCGGGCTGCTGCGCGGCGGCGAAGCCCTGCCAGGCCCGCTCGTCCAGGGTGGGGCGGGGCAGGCAGGCGTCGACGACGAGGAGTTCGCCGAGCAGGTCCCAGCGCTCCAGGTCCAGCCAGTCGTCGAGCCAGACCGGCAGCCAGGTGGCGAGGTAGTCCGCGATGCGGGGCGGCAGGGCGTCGGGGTCCTCGCCCCAGTCGGTGAGGTGGAACACGGTGTGGGTGATGTCGTAGGCGGTGTGTCCCTCGACCGTCCACGGCTCGGGGGTGCCGGCCAGCCAGGTGGTACCCACCAGATCGGCCTCGGGCGGACGGGCGGGCAGGCCGAAGCGGCGCTGGAACGCGGACAGTCCCAGTCGCCGGGTCGGCGTCACCCCGAACGTCACCCAGCTGTCCAGCCGGTGGTTCAGGACGGTGGCCCGCTCCACCTCGGGCTGGCTGTAGCCCAGCTCCTTGAACGGCAGGTACACCTCGAACGGGATGGGCGAGAACGGTTCGATCCGCTGCCCGCGCACCAGCATCCGGCCACCGTCCAGGGTGTCGCGCCAGGCGTGGTCGAGCAGTTGCCGGGCCAGCTGCGCCTGGCGCGACCCGGCGACGCCCTCGCGGAACAGCACCGCGCAGATGAGGGCGAGTTCGCCGACCGGCTTGAAGCGTTCCAGGAAGCCCACTTCGGGGTCCACGTCGGTCTCCAGCCGGAATCCGTCGCGGTGGGCCCACAGCCACTCCATGGCGGCGACCCCGACATGGTGGATCAGGCGGGTGTCCGTCATCCCGGCACTCCTTGTCCGCTGCGCCGCTCGTGGTGGTGGCCGGCCGACGGCGTCCACACCAGTGCCGGCACAGGCCGTTCGGTGCCCCGGTCCGCTTCGAGGGGCGGTGCCGTGGTCAGCGCCGCCGCGTACACCGCCATCAGGGTGGAGTGGTAGCAGTCGGTGAAGTCGTAGGGTTCGGGGCCCGGTTCGGGCCCCGGTCGGTGCGCCGCGTCGTGCACGGCGCCCTCCTCCGGGATCGCGCCCGAGGTGTGCTGCGCCGCCGCGAGGCGGTGCCAGGCGTCCTGAAGGACGGCCGCGTCGGGGGCGGTCGGCAGGCTCGCCGCCACCGCCAGCAGCTCGCAGCTCAGGTCCCACATCCGGGCCTCCAGGCAGGTGTCGAGCCAGGGTGGCAGCCAGTGGAGCAGATAGGCCGCCAGGTCCGGTGGCACCCCTCGGGCCGTGCGTCCCCAGTCGGTCAGGTGGAAGACGACGTGGGTGAGCGCGTAGCCGGCCGCGCGCTCGAAGGTCCAGGGCTCCGGCAGCCCGCCGAGCCAGGTGCGCCGCAGTGCCTGTGACACCCGTCCGTGCGGCGGGACGCCGCTGCGCCGCTCGGCCCCGATGACGCCCAGCCGCCGGGTGGGGCACTGCTCGGTCAGCCGCCAGCCGCGGGTCCGGGCCACCACGGCGGCGGACGCCTCGTAGCCCGCGTGCCGGAGCCCGGCCGAGGCGAAGGCGGCGTACACCTCCAGCGGATAGGTGGCGAAGGGCTCCAGCGCCTGCATCCGCAGGAACAGCTCGCCCCGGCCGGTCTGCTCCCAGGCGAAGTCCAGCAGGCCGGACACGCACGGCCGGAGCGGGTCCGACGGGGGGATGCGCCCGGACACGGTCGCGCAGACCTGGGCCAGTTCGCCCAGCGGTTTCCAGGTGCCGTTCACCCGGCCGTCGGCCGCCAGCGCGTCGTCCCCCAGCGCGAAGCGGTCGCGGTGGGCGGACAGCCAGGTCAGTGCGGCCTCCTCGACGCGCCGCGCCTGCCGCGCGACCGTCGCGGTCACAGGAGTACTCCGGCCGGCATCAGCCGCGCCGCCTCCAGCTGGAGGGCAACGCGCGGGTCGCTGCCGCCCATCAGGCGCACGAAGTCGAGTCCCGTTTCGAGGCCGAGGGTGTCGGGCACGCCGTCCAGGAGGGTGAGCCAGCGCCCGGCTCCGGCCGCCTGCTGCCAGTCCCTGCGGCGCACCGCCCGTACGAAGCCCCGGGCGACGTCCACCGGACGGCTCCGGGCCACGCGGGACACCGCGCACTCCTCGCCGGGCAGCGCCAGGGGGGCGAGCACGGCGAGCTGGTGGGTCAGCGACTGCCATCCGGCGTCCTCCAGCCAGCCGGCGCCGGGTTCCGTGCCCTCGTCGCCGGCCGGCGCTCCGGGGAGGGGGTCGTCGAGCCGTCGCAGGGCCCGGGTCATGGCCCAGTGGCTCCATACGACGGTGGGGGCGGCGTCGGCGCGTGGCGGATGGGCCGTCACGGCCTCCCTGAACACGGCGAGTCGCCCGGGGTCGGGCGGAACCCGCAGGAGGGTGGTGGGCAGCAGCGCATCGGCGCCCAGGACGCGTACCGCGGCACGTGCGATGTTCCCGCCCGCGCCGTCCGTCGTCGGGGCGCCCCCCGCTCGCGCGTGGTCTCCGCCCCGAAGGGCGGAGACCACGTCGGAAGCGAGGTCCAGCACCGTGCCCTGCAGAAGGGCTGACGTGCTCGACTGCTCCATTTTCGCTGCTCCCGTCGGCCCGTCAGCCCTTCTTGGGCCGCGGGGTCGGCGGCGAGAGCAGCATGTGGCCACCTCCGGAATGGAGGGCAAGACCGGCGCATTCACGGCTGTCGCGGAACACGCCGTCGGGCTCGACGGGGTCGAGTGCCGCCTCGATGTCGACGGTGTCGATGCCGGCGGCTTCGTCGAGCGCCTTGTCCGTGGAAGGCATTTCATCTCCCTCTGGTAGCCGAAGGTCTACGTCACCACGTGTGTCCGAGAAGTCACAGAACATGCCTCTTTTCTTAAAAATTCACAGACAGTAACTTTTGCCATAAATCGGACAGTTACTGCACGGCGCAGCGGTTGACGCGCGGACTCGGCCGGGAAGCCGGCACCCGCCGCGGACCGGTCAGCCGCCGGACTCCTCGTCGCGGTCGCCGCGGGACGGCGCCCGGCGGGACGCGTCCTTCGTCTCGACGCCCTCCAGCGGCTCACCCGCCCCCGTGCCGCGCTCCGGCTGGTAGCCCTCACGGGCGCTCGCCGTGCCCGGCACCGTGCGATCACGCGCCTGACTCTCCCCGCCCGAGTGCGCACCGGGCTCCTCGTCGCCGCGCGCCCGGGAGAACCGGTCGTCCCGGCGGTCCCGCTGGTCCTTTTCGCCACTCATCTCCGCACCTCCGGTCGGCGTTCGGGTGCTGCGGGTTCCCGTGCCCCGGACCCGGAAACGAGGCCCGGCGGTCTTGCTTCCGGCCGGTCCGTGCACCATGGTTGACGCGCGTCACATGCCCTTCACGCTCGGCCACACCCCTCGTCACCCGGCATGGAGATCACATGTACACACGTGTCGTCAGACTCGTCACCGCCTTTGTCATGATCATGGCAGGCGTCTGGGCGGGCACCCTCGCCACCGCCGGCACCGCCCACGCCGACGGCTGCTACACCTGGAACCGCACCCTGTCCCAGGGCGCCTCGGGCGCCGACGTCACCCAGCTCCAGATCCGGCTCGGCGGCTACCCGGGCTACGGCGCCGTCCTGGCCGTCGACGGCGAGTTCGGCCCGGCCACCACCGCCGCCCTCAAGCGCTTCCAGTCGGCCTACGGACTCACCGCCGACGGCGTCGCCGGTCCGAACACCTTCAACAAGCTCTACGCGCTCCAGGACGACGACTGCACGCCGATCCACTTCAGCTACAGCGAGCTGAACGACTGCAACACCACCTGGTCCGGCGGAGCGGTCAGCGCCGCGACCGCGAAGGCCAACGCCCTGCGCACGATGTGGAAGCTGGAGGCCCTGCGGCACGCGCTCGGCGACCAGCCGATCACGGTGACCAGCGGCTTCCGCTCGTACGCCTGCAACGACGCCGTCGGCGGCGCGAGCAGCAGCCGCCACCTCTACGGGGACGCCGCCGACCTCGGAGCCGGTCCGCACTCCCTGTGCACCCTGGCCAAGCAGGCCCGCAACCACGGCTTCCGCGGCATCCTCGGCCCCGGCTACCCGGGCCACAACGACCACACCCACGTCGACCACCGCAGCAGCCAGTACTGGTCCGCACCCACCTGCGGCATCTGAGCACCGGCGGCCGATGGCGGAGGCGAGCCACCGGCCGCGCAGCCGCGTCCGCTCCCGCCCCTGTCCCGCCCCGCGTCTCAGACGCGCTGGAAGCGCCACACGTGGTCGTCGCGGTGCCCCTCCACGCCCTCGGGGGACACGCTCCGCCTGCGGACGGTCTCCATGGTCCGGACGGCCCACTCGCCCTCCGGCAGGGCCAGTTCGGCCACCACCCCGTCCAGGGTGGGGAAGACGGCGTCGAAGGGCGGTTCCGTCTGCCAGGACGCCCAGGCGGCGTGCATGACGACCAGCAGGGTGCCGTGGTCCGCGACGGCGTTCGCCGCGCCGCGCAGGATGCCCTGCTGGTCGAGGGCGACCGGGGACTGCAGGTAGTGGGCGCTGACCAGGTCGAAGGAGCCCTCGGGGAACGAGCGGCCCAGTTCGTGGCGCTCCCAGGCGACGCGGTCCCCGACGCCGGCGTCGGCGGCGTGCCCGGCGGCGCGTTCGAGGGCCGTGGCGGAGATGTCCACGCCGGTGACCCGCCAGCCGCGCGAGGCCAGCCACACCGCGTCGCCCCCCTCGCCGCACCCCAGATCCAGCGCCGCCCCCGGTGCCAGGTCGCTCACCTCCCTGACCAGCAGTTCGTTGGGACGGCCGCTCCACACGCGGCCGGCGTCGCGGTAGCGCGCCTCCCAGAACTCCTCGGCGGGGGCCGGCGCGGGCATGTCGTTCATGGTTCCTCCTGATGCGGACGAGGTCGGCCGGACGCGAGATGACCGGGCGCCCTGCACGCAGGCTGCACCGGCGGGGACCGCACCGACAATCAGCTTTGCGGATTCCGCAAAAACCGGTCCGCCGGGGAATCCACGGCGAACGCGGTGTCGTACGTGTCCTGGGTCACATCCGGCTGACATGCTGCCCGGCGGGGAACCGTCCCCCGGGTCTCGTCGGAAGGGAGCGGCGTGCGGACGTCCGACTGGCAGCCGGTGCTGGTGCTGCTCGTGCCGGCCGTGGCAGGCGTGTTCCTGCTCCACGCCCTGTCCGCCGCCGTGCGGCCGGTCCGCGAACCCCTGCGCACCGGGCCGTTCCTCGGGGGTCTCGAACCTCGCGAGCACGCGCTGTCCCGGTTCCACGTCCGCTGGTACCCGGTGACCATGGTCTTCCTCGCCTTCGACATGGAGATGCTGTTCATGTATCCGTGGGTGAGGGTCGTCACGGCCGTGGGCCCGAGCGCGGTCGTGGAGATGTTCCTGTTCCTCGGGATCCTGCTCGCGGGGGTCCTGTACGCCTGGCGCGAGGGGGCGCTGCGGTGGACCTGAGGGGCAGGATCGTGCGCGCGGCCCTGGGCCGTCCGAGAGTCCTGGCGGCCGTGTCCGCGGGGGCCACCGAGCGGCGCCTGGCCGTCGAGGCGGAGCTGGCCCGCCGGGGGTGGCCGTGCGCGGCTGCCCCGGCCGAGGCCGATCTCCTCGTCGTCGCCGCCGACCCCGGCCCCGGCACCGCCGGGGCCGGCACCGCCGACTGGGTCGCACGGCTCTGGGAGGCGATGCCGGCGCCCAGGGCACGGGTGCCGCTCGCCGACGCCGGCGAGGCCGCGGCCGTTCTCGACCACGGCCTCGCCGAACTGCGGCGCCGGGGCGGCGCCCGTCATGGCGGCGGCCACCGCGGCGGGCACGCGCCTGCCCCGCCGGCCGGGTCACCGGACAGCCCACAGGACCCGGACGGCCCCCACGCCGGGCACGACAGCGGTCTGGTGGACGGTCTGCCCCTGGCCGGGCGCGCCGACGACCGGGACGGGCTGCGCCTGGACCGGCTGCACCTCCCCCTCGGCCCGGCGCTGCCCGACTGGCCCGCCGGGCTCGTCCTGCGCGTGGCCCTCCAGGGAGACGTCGTCCAGCGGGCCGCCGTCGAGGCCGACCCGCCCGGCCCCGGCCGCCTCCCCTTCTGGAACGAGCCGTGGCTGCGCGCCGCCGCCGGTGAACGCGTCGCACGCGGGGAGGCGGCACGGCGGCTGTGCGCGGCGCACCTGGACAGCCTGGGCCGGTTCTTCGCCGTGACGGGCTGGCCCGACCTGGCGGCCCGCGCCCGGTACGCCCGCGACCGCGCCCTGGGCGGGGCGGGGGCGGCCGAGCTCTCCGCCCTCGTACGCCCGTTGACCCGTCGGGCGCGCGGATCGCGCACCCTGCGGTGGCTGACCGCGGGAGTGGGGGTGCTGCCCGCCGGACGCGCCCGCTCGCTCGGTGTCGCCGGCGACGCGCACGGCCGGATGCTGGGGTGGCTGGACGCGGTGGCACGAGCCGCGTCCGCCTGCGACGACGGCGCGCCGCTGGCCGCAGACCCGGCCGTGGGTCCGCGCGGGCCGGTCCACGGGCCGGTGCCCGCCTCGCGGGCCCTCCTGGACGCGCTGCCCGGGCTGCTGGAGGGCGCGGAGTTCGCCTGCGCCCGGATCGTCGTCGCCAGCCTCGACCCGGACCTGGACGAACTCGCCCGCGCGCCGCTGCCGGGAGCGGCCCATGGCTGAACATCCGCCTTCCTGGGCGGTGTTCGCGCTGCCCGTGCTCCTGGCCGCGGTGGCTCTCGTGACCGCCGGGGCCGATGCCCTGCTCGCCGCCGGTGCCCGCGCCGGGCCCGCCCGGTCACCGCGGGAGGCGGCGGCCCGCGCCGCCGCACCCGCTCGCGGGGTGCTGCGGGAGCTGGTCCGGCAGCCGCGGCGCACCCGGGCGGCCGACGTGGCGCTGGTGCGCGTCGGGGCGGCCCTGCTGCCCGTCGCCGCGATGCTGGCCGGTGTCGTCCTGCCGCTCGGCTTCCGCTCGGTGAGCGACCTGCCGGAGGGCGTCGTCTGGTACAACGCGATGGAGGCGCTGGCCTGGGCGGCGGTGTGGCTGGCGGGCTGGGGACCGAACTCGGCGCTCTCGCTGATCGGGGGCTACCGCTTCCTCGCCCAGGGGCTGGCGTACGAGGTGCCGCACATGCTCGCGATCACCACGGCCGCGCTCGGTGCCGAGTCGCTGCGGGTGGGCGGCGTCGTGGACGCCCAGTCGGGGCTGTGGTTCGCCGTGTGGATGCCGGCGGCCTTCGGGATCCATCTGCTCAGTGCCCTGGCGATGGCCTTCTGGGGGCCGTTCGACCGGCCCGCGGGGCGGGACGTCGCCGGTGGCGCGGCCGCCGAGCTGTCGGGCGTGGACCGCATACTGCTGCTGGGCGGCCGGTGGCTGCTGCTCGTCGTCGCGGCGGCGATGAGCGTGCCGCTGTTCCTGGGCGGCGGGCACGGTCCGCTGCTGCCCGGCTGGGCGTGGACGGTGGTCAAGACCGCGGCCGTGCTGGCCTTCCTGCTCTGGGCCCGGCGCCGGGTCCCGGCGCTGCGCATGGAGCGGTGGACGGAGGCGGCCTGGGTCGTGCTGACCCCGCTGGCCGTCGTGCAGGCCCTGGTCGTGGCCGTGGTGGTCCTCCACCGGTGAGGCGGAGGCGTGAGCGAGGAGTCGTACGTCCATGGAGTTCGTGGTCTTCTGGGTGCCGGCCGTGCTCGCGGTGGGCTGCGGCGCGCTGGTGTTCCGCTTCGACTCCATGGCCCGGGCGACGTTCTCGCTGCTGGCCTCGCTGCTGTGCACCGGCGGGCTGGTCGTGCTGCTGGGGCTGGACTACCTGGGTGTCGTCGTCGTGCTGATGATGACCCTGGAGATGTCCGTCATGGCCGTGTTCATGGTGATGTACATGATGAACCCGGCCGGTCTGACGCCGATGACGATGACGCACAACACCAGGGCTGCGGCCGTCGTGTGCGGGCTGCTGTTCGCGCTGCTGGCCGCCGGCATCCTGTCGGCACCGTGGCCGGACCGCCGGGGCCGGCCCCCGGACGACCCGACCCTGGATCTCGGCATGTCGCTCATGGGCCCCCAGATGCTCACCATGATGACGCTGGCAATGGCGCTGTTCGCGACGATCGTGGCCACGGTGGTGCTGGCCACGCGCCGGGGGCGGTACGACCGGCTCGGCGACGGCCTGCGGGCCCGCCGCGCGGACGATCCGGTACCGGGCGGTGTGGGCCGGTGAGCGCGGAGCCGTTCCTGCTGCTCGCCGCGGCGCTGTTCTGTGTCGGACTGTTCGGCGCCCTCACCCAGCAGTCGATCGTCATGCTGATGATGGGCCTCGAACTGATGCTGGGCGGCGTGATCCTGGCCGCCGCCACCGTCTGGCGCCACTTCGCGCCGGCGACCGCGGACGGGCAGGTGCTGATCATCGTGGCGGTCACCGCGATGGCCCTGGAGATGGCCGTCGGGTTCGCCGTCGTCACCGCCCTGTTCCGGTCCCGGGAGACCGACATGACCGACATGGCGGCGGAGTTGAAGGAGTGAGCGCCCTGCTGTGGGCGCTGGTCGCCGTACCCCTCGTGTCCGGCGCGCTGCTCCTGGCGGCGGGCCGTGCGGCCGACCGGCTCGCGCCCGGAACCGGCCTGGCGGCGGCCACCGCCGGCACGGGACTGGCCGTGGCGGCGGCGTTCCGGCAGCCGGAGACCGCGGCGCCGTTCCTCGACGGGCTGCCGGTGCGGCTGGCGGTGGACGGGCTGTCCGGGCTCCTGGCCGTGACCGTCACGGGCGCCACGCTCGCCGTACTCCTCCACAGTGCCGCCGGGTCCGGCGCGGGCGAGGCGCGGGCGAGGTTCTTCGGGCTGATGCTGCTCTTCTCCGGGAGCATGCTGGTCACGGTCACGGCGGCGACCCTCCCCGTCCTGCTGCTGGGCTGGGAGGTGATGGGCGCCACCTCGTGGGCGCTGATCGGCTACCGGTGGCGGGATCCGGAGCGCGCCCGCGCGGCCGGCACGGCGTTCCTCACCACCCGGGCCGCCGACCTGGGGCTGTATCTGGCGGCGGGTGCCGCGCTCGCGGGCGGCGGGAACCCGGCCCTGTCGCTCGCCGGACTGTCCGCCGCGCGGGAGCCCTGGCTGTCCTTCGTGACGGCCGGCGTCGTCGTCGCCGCGCTCGGCAAGTCGGCGCAGCTGCCGCTCAGTTTCTGGCTGTCGAAGGCCATGCTGGGCCCGAGTCCGGTCTCGGCGCTGCTGCACTCGGCCGCCATGGTCGTGGCGGGCGCCTACCTGCTGCTGCGGACCGGGCCGCTGCCGGCGGCCTCCGGCTGGGGCGACGACGTGGTCGCATGGACCGGCGCCGCCACCGCGCTGTCCCTCGGTCTGGTGGCGGTCGCCCAGAGCGATCTCAAGCAGCTGCTCGCGGCCTCGACCTGTGCGCAGACCGGCTTCATGGTGCTGGCGGCCGGTGCCGGAGCCCGTACCGGCGGCGTCCTGCAACTGATCGCGCACGCGGCGGCGAAGAGCCTGCTGTTCCTGGTGGCCGGGTCCTGGCTGAGCGCGCTCGGCACGCAGCGGCTGAGGGAGCTGCGCGGCGCGGCCCGCCACTCGCCGGCGGCCGGCGCGGCCTTCACCGTGGCCGCACTCACCCTGGCCGGGCTCGCGCCCCTCTCGCTGTGGGCCGCGAAGGACCTCCTGCTCGCCGGGGCGCTGCGCACCGGTCCGTGGCTGTACGCCGCGGGGCTGGCCGCGGCCGTACTGTCGGCGGTCTACAGCGCGAAAGCCCTCTGGTTCGTGTGGCGCCCTCCGGTGCCGCGTCCGGGGGCCCGCCCGGTCCCCGGCGGTGCGGTGGCGTCCCTGGTGCCGCAGGCCCTCGCCTGCCTCGCGCTGACGCCTCTGGCCTTCCCGCCGCTCCTGGACCGGGTGGCGCGCGTCCTCGGCTCCCCCGGCGAACCGGCTCCCCGGCCGTGGGAGTTCGCGCTGTCCGCGGGGCTCGCGCTGACGGCGGCCGCGCTCACCTGGGCCCGCTCGGCGCGGCCGCTGCCGCTGCCCGGGGCGGTCGCCACGGGCCTCGCGGAGTGGCTGTTCCTGGAGCGTGCCGCCGGGCGTCTCCTGGTCGGCCCGGTGCTGCGCCTGGCGGCCGCGGCCGCGGCCTTCGACGACCGGGTGCTGGACCGTGCGGTCGACACTGCGGCCACGGCGGCACTGCGGTGCGCCCGCTGGACGGACCGTGTGGCGGAGCGCTCGGTCGACGCGGCGGTGACCGCGGTCGCCGCCGGGACACGTGCCCTGGGCCGGCGGGCGCGCCGCCCCCAGACGGGGCAGCTGCACCAGTACCTGATCCAGGCGGTCGCCGCCTTCGCCCTGCTCGCCGCCGTGCTCGTCCTCGTGAGGTGACCCCGCTTGCTGACCGCCCTCGTCTTCGTGCCCGCGGCCGTCGCGCTGCCGCTGTTCGCCCTGCCCCGCCGTACGCCGGCGTCCGTCGTGCGGTGGGTGTGGGTCGTGGTCTGCGCGTTCGAACTCGCCCTGGTCGTCACCCTGTGGGCGGGCTACGAAACCACGGGCGGCCTGCAGTACGAGCAGCGCGCCCGGTGGATCCCCGGCGCCGGAGTTGGCTATCACGTCGGCGTCGACGGGCTGTCGCTGCCGCTGCTCGCGCTCACCTGCCTGCTCTTCCTGGCCTGCGCGCTGTACTCGCTGCGGGAGACCCGCCGGGTGCGCGAGCTCGCCGCGCTGTTCCTCTTCCTGGAGACGACGTGCCTGGGCCTCTTCGCGGCCCTGGACCTGATCCTCTTCTTCGTCTTCTTCGACCTGTCCATCGTGGCGATGTACTTCGTCATCGCCGGATGGGGCCACCGGCAGGCGGGGCGCGCCGCGCTGAAGTTCTTCCTGTACACCTTCACCGGCTCGCTCGCCCTGCTGCTGGGCTTCATCGGTCTGTACCTCGCGGCGGCGCCGCACACCTTCGACATGGTCGAGCTGACCGAACGCAACCCGCTCGCCGGCCGCGCCGCGTACGGCGCCGTCGTCCTGCTCGCCATCGGGGTGGGGCTGGCGGTCAAGACGCCGACGGTGCCCTTCCACACCTGGCTGCCGCCGGCGCACGTGGAGGCGCCGGCGGCGGGCTCGGCGATCCTCGCGGGGGTGCTGCTGAAGATGGGCACGTACGGATTCCTCCGCATCGCCATGCCGATGCTGCCCGGGAGCTGGCGCCGCTGGGCGCTCGCCCTGGTCGTCGTCGGCGTCCTCTCCGTGCTGCACGGTGCCCTCGTCGCCCTCGCCCAGACGGACCTCAAGCGGATGGTGGCGTACACCTCCGTGAACCACATGGGCTACGTGGTCGTCGCCGTCGGCGCGGCCGCCGCCACGGCCGGCACCTCCGCACAGGCCCGGTCCCTGGCCGTCACGGGAGCGGTGACGCAGATGGTCAGTCACGGGCTGCTGACGGGGGCGCTGTTCCTGCTCTGCGGGGTGCTGTACGAGCGCGGACGGACGTACGACATGGCGTCCTACTCCGGGGTCGCCGCCGTGGCGCCGGTGTTCGCCGCGCTGACCGGCGTGGCGGCCTTCGCCTCGCTCGGACTGCCGGGCTTCTCGGGCTTCGTCGCCGAGTTCCAGATCTTCACCGGCAGCCTCGGGCCGCGTCCCGTGGCGACGTCCCTCGCGGTGCTCGGCATCCTCCTCACGGCGGGGCTGTTCCTGCGGGCGCTGCGCCAGGTCCTCATGGGTCCGCTGCGTCTTCCGGACGGCCCCGGCACACCGCGCGCCTTCCCGGACATCCGCGCCCACGAGGCCCTCGCGGTCGTACCGCTGCTCGGCATGGCGGTGGTGCTGGGAGTGGCGCCGCGCTTCCTGCTGGACGTCGTCGAACCGGCCTCCCGCACCGTGCTGGAGCTGCTCGCCCGATGACCGGGGCGCACGAGAACCCGCTCGGCCTGCTGCCGGAGGTGCTGCTCGCCGGGTCCGCCGTGCTCGGGCTGCTGCTCGGCTCCTGGCTGCCGCGGGCCCGGCAGTGGGCCGTGGGCGCGCTGGCGCTCGCGGCCTGCGCCGCGGGGGTCGCCGCCGCGTCCGTGGCCGCGGCCGGGCCGGTCACGACGGTCTTCGGCGGGGCCTTCGCCCTCGACCCCGTGACCGCCGCGTCGCGGATCGTGATCCTGGCAGGCACGCTCGCCGTCCTCGGCCTCTCGTTCCCGGCGCTGCGCGGGGACGCGCGGGAGAGCGAGTACTACGTCCTGGTACAGCTGGCCGCGCTCGGCGCGCTGATGACGGCCGGCGCCCAGGACCTGCTGCTGCTCGCCGCCGGGTACCTGCTGGCCGGTATCCCGGCCTACGCCCTGGTGGGATTCCGCAAGGACGGTCCCGGCACCGAGGGCGCACTGAAGTACTACGTGCTCGGCGCGCTGCTGGGCGTCCTCATACTGACCGGCATCGTGATCCTGTACGCGGCGGGCGGCGCGACCTCCTACCGGGTCCTGGGTGAGGCGTTCCGCGACGCTCCCGCCGCGCTGGTCGCGGCCGGCGCGGCCGGGCTGCTGGCGGGCCTGCTGTTCAAGGCCGGCGGCGTACCGGCGCACTTCTGGGTGCCGGACGCCGTCCAGGGCGGCGCCCCGCCGGTGGCGGCGCTCCTGACGACGCTGCCGAAGACCGGCGCCCTGGCCGCGCTGTTCCGCCTCGGCGGCCAGGTCTTCGCGGACGCCGCGCTGCCGTGGTCCGCTCTTGTCGCCGTCCTCGCCGCCGCGTCGATGACGCTCGGCAATCTGGGCGCGTTCTTCCAGCAGGACGTCAAGCGGCTGCTGGCCTACTCGACGATCAGTCAGGTCGGCTACCTGCTGATGCCGGTGGCCGTCGCGGGGCGCTCGGACCTCGCCCGGCAGGCCCTGCTGTACTACCTCGCCGCGTACGCGGTGACCAACCTCGGTGCCTTCGCCGTCGTCTGCGCGCTCCCCCGCGCCCGCGGTCTCGACGACTGCCGGGGGCTGGCCGGGCGACGTCCGCTGCTGGCCGCGTGCCTCGTCGTCTGTCTGCTGGGGCTCGTCGGCACGCCGCCCACGGCGGTCTTCCTCGGCAAGCTGGAGGCGTTCGGCGCCGCGCTCGACGGCGGGTACGCGTGGCTCGCCGTGCTGGCCGCCGTGAACACGGTGGCCTCCCTGTTCTACTACCTGCGCTGGATCGTGCCCGCGGTCTCCTCCAGCGGCCCCGCGTCGCGGTCCCCGGACGGCGGCTCCCGTACGGCGCGTGCCGTGGCGTACGCGGCGACGGCGGTCTCACTCGGTCTGGGTGTGGCGGGCGGACCGGTGCTCGACGCCGTGGCGTCACCGGCCGGCCGGTGACGGACCCCGCGGCGCTCGGGCCGCCAGGTGGCCACCAGAGCCGCGGCGAGGAGCAGTTCGGCGATGTCCCCGGCGTAGTACATGATCTCTGCTCCCTGCCGTACCTGTGCGGCGGGCGCGTGGACGCCGACGAGGAAGCCGCCGTACATCGCCTGGGCGATCAGGGCGTGGGCGGCGATGGCGACGCCGAGGCAGACCAGCCGGGCCGGTACGCCGGGCCGCGCGGGCGCGGGGTCCGGCCCGGCGACGGCGTGGGCGAACAGGCACCCGGACACCAGGAAGTGGGCGTTCATCAGCCAGTGCCCGGCGGGGTGGCCCATGGCCGCGTTCAGCAGCGGGGTGGAGTAGAGCACCCCCAGGGACCCCGTGCTCAGCGCGAGCGCCACGGCGGGGTGGCCGGCCAGGCGCGCGGGGCGGCTGTGCAGCAGTGCCGTCGTCCGGCGCGCCCGGGCCGGCGGCAGTACGCGGAGCAGCAGGGTGACCGGCGCCGCCAGTACCAGCGCGAGCGGGGCGTACATGCCGACGAGCATGTGCTGCGCCATGTGTCCCCGGAAGTCGGTGTGCGCGGCCGGCCCGACCGGCGGCAGCAGGGCGAGGGCCAGCACGGCCAGTCCGAGGAGGAACGACGCCGACCGCCAGTCGCTCCAGCCCCGGACGGGGTTGCGGCGGCGGGCCCGGCGTACGGCCAGCAGATAGGCCGCGGCCGCGGCGGTCAGCACCAGCACCGTGAGCACCGCCGCCAGGGAGCCGCCGCTTCCGGTGCCGTCGTGGTGCCCGGGGTGGACGGCGTCCATCAGACGGCGCCCCGGGGAGCGCCGGGGTCGACGGGCCGGCCGCCGCGCTGCAGCAGGTAACCGCCCGCCAGCAGCAGCGCGCCGAGGACGAGGAACCCGGCGTCCCACCATGCCTGGTGCGGGCCGCCGTGGACGTGGTGGATGCCCAGGATCTGGTGGTCCAGAAGGCCTTCGACGAGGTTGAACAGACCCCAGCCGGCCAGGACCCAGCCCCAGAGCACCCGTGAGCGCCACACCGCCCGCCGGTTGTGCGTGACCCGTGAGTACAGCACGGCCAGACCCACCAGGACGGCGATCCAGCACACGGCGTGGAAGATGCCGTCCCAGACGGTGTTCATCTCCAGCCCGGAGACGGTCCGCGGGCTGTAGTACTTCACGCCGATGCGGTCGTGGTCGGTGCTGGTGAGCATGTGGTGCCACTGCAGGAGCTGGTGGAGCAGGATGCCGTCGACGAACC
This sequence comes from Streptomyces griseicoloratus, assembly GCF_014534645.1. GTDB lineage: Bacteria > Actinomycetota > Actinomycetes > Streptomycetales > Streptomycetaceae > Streptomyces > Streptomyces griseicoloratus. The sequence goes on along the minus strand of NZ_JACVQF010000186.1, from coordinate 40,006 downwards.
CGCCGAGCCCCACACCGAGGAGGATGCCGGGCAGCCGGATACTGACCGGCGGCGTCGGGGCCGTCCGGGCGTCGCCCGCCGTGGTGGCCATCACCTGTGTTCTCCGTCCCGTCGACCGTGCTCGGATCTTCCGGACACGGTTTCCCGCTCCGCCCGCCCCGGTCACCCGTCCGCCCGTGCGTTCCGCCGTTTCACCCACACCGGGCCGCGTCGGGCGTGTCTCGTATGATGGCGCGGTGATCACCGGCGGCGTGGCCCGGACACGTGCCACGGGCGCGTGGGCACGACCGGCCCCGGTCGTGAGGAGGGCCGATGGACACTGAGCAGCGGGACGACGCGGACGCCGATTTCGAGAGGTTCTGGCAGGAGCGCCGGGTGTGCTTCCTGTCCACACCGCGTCCCGACGGGAGCCCGCACCTGGTGCCGGTCGGTGTGACGTACGACCACGCCACCCGCACGGCGCGGGTGATCACGAGCCGCGACACCGCGAAGGTCCGCAACGTCGAGCGGGCGGACCGGCCCGTCGTCGCCGTGAGCCAGGTGGACGGCCGCCGCTGGTCCACCCTGGAGGGGACCGCGACCGTGCGGGACGACGCGGACGCCGTCCGCGACGCGGAGGCCCGCTACGCCGCACGCTACCGGCAGCCGCGGGCGAACCCGGCGCGCGTCGTGATCGAGATCAGCGTGCGGCGCTTCCTCGGCACCGTGCGGCCCCGCCCGGACGTCCCCGGAGCCGGCGGCCGGTGACCTCGCGTCCCGCGCCGGGCCCGCCCGGCCGGGCGCCCCGCCTCAGGTGCGGGCGTAGCCCGTCAGCGGCGGGGTGCGCAGGGCTATGACCGCCATGTCGTCGTGGCCGTCGCTGGGATGGTTCTCGGCCAGGGCCCGGCACAGTTCCTCCGGAGTCCGTCCGGCGTACCGCGCGGCGGTGACGGCCAGCGCGTCCAGTCCGCGGTCCAGCGGCTGGCCGGGGATCTCCACCAGGCCGTCGGTGTAGAGGACGACCGTGCTGTCCACCGGTACCGCCTGGCTGTGGTCGGGCCGGGGCAGGTCCACGGCCACGCCGACGGGGACCCCGGGCTCGGTGTGCAGGTAGCGGACCCGCCCGTCGGGCAGCAGCAGGAGCGGCGGCGGGTGCCCGGCACTGGACCAGTGCAGCTGCCAGGCTCCGTCGGCCGGTTCCAGACGGGCCAGCAGGGCGGTGGCGAGGGGGGCCTCGTCCACGACCTGCAGGATGCGGTCGAGCCGGGCCAGGGAGGTGCTGGGCGGCACGGCCGGGTCGTATGACAGGGTCCGCAGCATGTTGCGGAGCTGCGCCATGTCGGCCGCGGCCCGCAGGTCGTGGCCCACCACGTCGCCGATGACGACCGCGCACGCCCCGTCGGGCAGCAGCATCGCGTCGTACCAGTCACCGCCCACGGCGGCGGGGGCGCTCGCCGGGCGGTAGGCCGCCCCGGCGGCGAAGGGTCTCAGGTCCGGCAGCCGGGGCAGCAGCAGCCGCTGGAACTGTTCGGCGCTGTTGCGGACCTGCTGGTAGAGGCGGGCGTTCTCGATCGCCACGCCGGCGGTGCCGGCGAGTGCGCGGACCACGCCCTCGTCGTGCCGGTCGAAGGGCTGCCCGTCCTCGCGCTCGGAGAGGTAGAGGTTGCCGTAGATCCGGCCGCGTACGCTGATGGCGACGCCGAGCAGGGTCCGCATGGGCGGGTGGCCGGGCGGGAAGCCGGCCGACTCCGGATGGCGGGCGATGTCCTTGACCCGCAGCGGCTCCGGGTGGTGGATCAGGTGTCCGAGCAGACCCCGTCCGCGGGGCAGTTCCACACCCTCCAGCGCCGCGAGCTCCCTCGCGGTGAGTCCCAGGGGGATGAACTCCTCCAGGAACCTGCCGTCCTCGTCGAGCACGCCCATGGCGCCGTAGCGGGCGCCCACCAGGTCCATGGCGGTGCGGACGATACGGCGCAGCACCGCGGGCAGCTCCAGTTCGCCGGTGATGTTCACCACCGCCTGGAGCAGCTCCTGGAGCGTGCTCTGGGCACGGGCCAGTGCGTGCAGCTGCTCGCCGATGCGGTTCAGATCGGAGCTGAGCGGCAGGTCGAGCAGTGACATGTACGGCTCCTCGGGCTGCCGGGCGTCACCCGTGCCCCGCGGCTCCAGCCAGTCCTCCGCCATCACCACCGCCTCACTTCCGCTGTCAGCTCCGGGTGCCCCTGTTGCACGACGCGCATGCGGGCGGGGCGCACGGGCCGGTGCGGCCGCCCACGGCGCATGCACCGTGCCACGCTTCCTCCCGCCCCGCGACCGGTGACACGCCCCGCACCCCGACGACCCGGCTTACCGATCCCGCATCAAAAGGCCGTGTATGCGACGGAATTCGTACTTCATAATCGGAGATACGACTCGTTAGCATTCCTGGCACGCAGCTCCGCTCCGAAATCCGCAGATCGATGTGGGGGTCTCGCATGGCCAGGTTCAGCGATCACGAGCTCGGTATGGGACGGAAGATCACGCGCCGGGACTTCCTGGACGGGGTGGCCGTCACCACCGTCGCCGCGGCCGCGGCGACGGCCCTTCCCGGCGCCGCGCACGCACACGCCCCGGGCCACGGGCAGGGCAGACCCCCGGTGCCCTACCCGCCCACCGGGACCGGTCTGCGCGGGCAGCAGCCCGGGGCGTACGAGGTGGCACACGCCGTACGGGACGGGGACTTCGCACCGGGGCACATCGTCGACACGCACGAGTCCTACGACCTCGTGGTGGTCGGCGGCGGCCTCAGCGGCCTGGCCGCGGCGTACCTGTACCGCAAGCACGCCGGCCCGCGGGCACGCGTCCTCGTCCTGGACGCCCTGGACGACTTCGGCGGTCACGCGCGGCGCAACGAGTTCCACGTCGGCCGGACGATGCTGCTGTCCAACGGCGGCACCGTCAACATCGACACCCCCAGCACCTGGTCGCGCGAGGCCCGCGACCTGCTGACCGAAGACCTCGGGGTGGACCTGAAGGCACTGGAGGCCACCGTCAAGGACGACGCCTACGCGCGGTACTCGCTGCGCGGCGGCACCCTGTTCAACTCCGAGCGCTGGGGCGAGGACCGGCTGGTGATCCGGGAGCCGGGCGAGTCCTGGGCGTCGTACGTCACCAGGCTCCCCCTGTCCGAGGAGAGCCGGGCGGCGCTGGTGCGGCTGTACGCCTCCGCCGGGGACCACTACCCCGGGCTGACGGACGCCCAGAAGAAGGAGATCCTGGCCCGCACCCCCTACGAGACCTATCTGCGCGAGAAGATCGGCCTGGACGACGACGCCCTGGAGATCGTCAGGCGCGGGACCAACGGGCTGTGGGGCGTCGACGTCGACCGAGTGGCCGCGGCCGACGCCTGGGCGACCGGGCAGCCGGGCTTCGACGGTCTGGGACTCGCCCACACGCCGTGGCCGGGAGCGGGCGCCACCCCGCTGATGCACCTGGCGGCGACCGAGGAGGACGGCAACTTCTACTTCCCCGAGGGCAACGCCTCGCTGGCCAGGCTGCTGGTCAGCAGGCTCGTCCCGCACGCCTTCGACGTGCGCGGGCCCGACTGGCGGGAGATCGTCACCGCGAAGGCGGACTACTCCCGCCTCGACCACCCGGGCAACCGCGTCCGCATCCGGCTGTCCAGCACGGCCTTCCAGGTCCGCAACGACGGCCCGCACGGCGCGGTGGTCGACTACTCCCGGGACGGCCGCAGCCACCGCGTGCGCGCGAAGGGCGTGGTGATGGCCTGCTGGAACTCCGTCACCTCCTACGTCGTCCCGGAACTGCCGGCCGACCAGGCCGCCGCGATGCGGTACGGCGTGAAGGTGCCCCTGGTGTACGCGCGGGTGGCGCTGCGGGACTGGCAGCCCTTCGCCAGGGCGCGTGTCTCCCGGGTGAGCACCCCGTCGATGTTCTTCTCCGGATTCGGCCTGCCGACGGTCACCGAGATCGGCGACTTCAGCATGCCGCACCGCCCCGAGCTGCCCACCGTCGTGTCCCTGTCGGCCACCCCGAACTCCCCGGGCCTGGTCTGCCGCGAGCAGCACAAGGCGGGGCGGCGCACCCTGATCCGCATGGCCTTCGAGGACTTCGAACGCGAGATCCGCGACTCCATGGCCCGCTCCCTGGGCGCGTACGGCTTCGACCCGGGCCGCGGCATCACCGCCATCACCGTCAACCGCTGGGCGCACGGCTACGCCTACGAGTACAACTCCCTCGACGACCCGGCGCTGTTCCTGCCCGAGCCGCAGCGGCCGTACGTGAAGGCGCGCCGCCCGGTCGGCAGGATCGCGATCGCCAACTCGGACGCCGAGGCCTTCGGTTACACGCACGCCGCCTTCGACGCGGCCCACCGGGCGGTGGCGCACCTGCTGTGATCCGGGCGTCGCCCGGCTGCCGGCCACGACGCCCGGCTAGCATCCGGCCTACGCACCATGCGAACGGCGATCCGGACGACACGGGGGGGGCGACGTGAAGTACGCCGATGGACCGACCGTGACCTGCGAGGTCCACATCCGGGCCGATCGGGCGAGGGTCTGGGCCCTGGTGACCGACATCCACCTGCCCGCCCGGCTGAGTCCCGAACTGCAGCGGGTGGAATGGATCGACGGCGCGGCCGGGCCGGCCGTGGGTGCGGCCTTCGCCGGGTACAACCGCCATCCCCTGCTCGGCGAGTGGCGGACCGTCTCCCGCGTGGTGGAACTGCACGAGCCCCGGGTGTTCGGCTGGGTCGTCCTGGACCAGGACGGCAGGTTCGCCGGGTCCGGGCCGGCCCCGGACGAGCCCATGGCCACCTGGCGTTTCGAGTTGGAGCCCGATGTCTCGGGTACACGTCTGAGGCAGTCGGTGCGCGTGGGGCCCGGGCGTTCCGGGGTCAGCCTGGCCATCGACCGGATGCCCGACCGCGAGGAGGAGGTGGTCGCCCACCGCCTCGGGGAGCTCCGCGCGAACATCGACGCGTCGCTGCGCGGGATGAAGGATCTCGCGGAGGCGGACGGCCGGCCTGCTCCGGGGAATACGTGAGGGACCGGGAGCAGGCCGGCGTCACCGGACCGGAGTCCGCCGGCGGCCGACCGTCCGGCGCGGGCCCGCCGTGCGCTGCGAGGTTCGTGCGCACCGGGAGGTGAGTGCCGGGGGGATGGCGGTTACCCGGGTCGGGGACGAACGGAGCGAATCATGGTGCGCAAGAAGATGGAAGGCGACGAAGAGCAGCGCCGCGCGGCGGCCCACGAGGCCCGACGGGCAGGTGAGTCTCCCAGCGCCCGGAGCGGGACGACCGGGGCGTCGAAGCAGCGCACGCATCTGACCGGTCACGACACCCACGAGGAGCGGATGGGAACGGTCCACCGGGGCAAGCAGCAGTGGCCCGCCGCGGGCGCGGGCGAACAGGAGGTGACGGGCAGGCCCACGCAGGAGGCCGGGCGGACCTTCACGGGGCGCGGCCGCCCCGGCTACGGCGCCGAGCACGAGCAGGTCTTCGTCGCGCTGAGCGAGACGCAGGCGCGCCACGACGGCGAGGCCGTCGACCTGGACGAGATCGCCCGGACCGCCGGGCTGCCGGCGGAGGAGACCCGTGACCTGCTGCACGACCTGACGCAGGTCCACCGCCTGGTCACCGAACTCTCCGGGTCGGACCGACCGGACATGGGGCCGCGCTTCCAGGTCAAGCCCCGGCTGTGAGCCCGCCGGCGACGAGGGAGCGAGCCGTGCGATTCCGCGACCGTCGGCAGGCCGGGCAGGAGCTGGCCGCCAGACTGCTGGAGTGGGCGGGCAGCGGTGATCTCACCGGCGTGACCGTGCTGGCGCTGCCGCGCGGCGGTGTCCCGGTCGGGGCGGAGATCGCCCGGGCGCTGAAGGTGCCCCTGGACGTCCTGGTCGTCCGCAAGATCGGCGTGCCCGGGGCTCCGGAGGTGGGTATCGGGGCGATCGCCGGGGACGATCCGCCGGTCTTCGACCGCATCGGGCTGGAAGCCATGCACCTCTCGGAGGACAAGCTGGGCCCCGACGTGGCCCGCGAGCGCACCGAGTTGCACCGGCGCGAGCGGGTCTACCGAGGGGGGCGACCCGCCGTGGACGTGCGCGGCCACAGCGTCGTGCTCGTGGACGACGGCCTGGCCACGGGCGTCACCGCCCGCGCGGCCCTGCGGCATCTGCGGCGCCGCGACCCGCAGCGGCTCACCCTGGCCACGCCCGTGTGCAGCCCCGCGACGGCCGCTGCGCTGCGGGGCGAGGCCGACGACATCATCTGCCTGCACCAGCCCAAACGCCTGCGGTCCGTGGGCGAGTGGTACGCCGACTTCCACCAGGTCTCCGACGAGGAGGTACTGCAGGCCCTGCGGGAACTGCATCCGACGGTCTGACGGCGGCGTCACCGGGGCCGGACCGGACGGCCGGACTCACCCGCCGGCGGGGCCGGAGCCGTGCCCCGTCCTTTCGGCCAGGTCCCGCACGGGCCCGCACCACGCGTCCGGGGCCGGCCACACGAAGGTGTGGGCTCCCGGCACCTCGGTGTACGTCCCGTCGGACACCAGCGTGGTGAGCCCGCGGCCCCACTCGGCCGTGCTGATCCGGTCCTCGCTGCCTCGGATCACGAGCAGGGGCACCCGCAGCCGGGTCACGGACTCCTCCAGGTCGTCGGCCACGTGGACGCGGGCCATGTGGACCATGCGCCGCAGCCCGGCCCGCTTCCACTCCGGGCGGTGGGACTCCGACAGGCCGGAGGGTTCCCGGCGGGAGTCCAGCCGCCAGCGCAGCAGCAGCCGGGGCAGACTGCGGGCGGCGGGGTCGACCGTGGGACTCGCCAGCACCAGCGCCACGACTCCGGGGGCGTCCAGGGCCGCCCGCGCGGCGATCTGGGTGCCACTGGAGTGGCCCAGCAGGACCACGGGCGAGGGGCACCGCTCCCGCAGCCACTCGGCTACGCAACGGCCGTACTCGGGCACGTCCAGCTCGTGCGGCGGCTCCCCGCTGCCCGCGAGGCCGGGCAGCTCCAGCAGGTGGGCGCGTGTCCAGCGGCCGAGCGCCGCGAGTGCGGGCAGGAGGTAGTCGGAGACGCCCATTCCCTGGACCAGCACGGCTTCGGGCAGGGGCGGCCGTGCCCGGCCCACCGCGCGGCTGCGCATGCGCCCGAACTCCCCTTCGTAGAAGGAGATGTCGGTGCCCTCGGGGAACGGCGGTGCCGGCGCACCGGCCGGCGGTCGAGCCGTCCGTCGTCGCGCTGCCACTCGGCGCCTCCTCCGGTCGGCCCCTCGCTCGCGGGCCTCCGGGTTCCCGTGGACCCCGGCGCTCACACCTGTGACGGGCAGGGCCGGGTCGCGGGCGGGCGCCGGATCAGTGGGCCGCGGCGACGCCGGACAGTTCGTTCGTGCTCTTCGGCAGGGTCACGGACGTGACCTTCTGGCCGAGTTGGTCACCGACGGAGTGACGGTCGTCCAGGCCACCCACGACCTCGAAGCGGCACGCTCGGCGGACACCTGCCTCCTGCTCCGCGACGGCCACCTGGCGGAGCAGGGGCGTCCCGAACAGGTCCTCAGCACATCGGCACTCGCCCGCCTCTGGGACGCCGCCTGACTTCCGGCAGCCCCCGAGCCGACAGAAGCCGCGATCGCAGTCCCACGCCCCCGCACCCCCTACCCCTGCCACGGCCTCGCCCTGTACGAGGACGACGAACGCACCGTGAGCGACCTGCTGGCCCACCAGGTGGAGTTCGCCGACGTGCTGGTGCTCAACAAGCTGGACCTGGTCGACCGGGCCGACACCGACCGGCTGCGCGGGGTACTGACCCGCCTGAACCCCGAGGCCCGCCTGGTGACCGCGGGTGCACGGCCGTGTCGACGCCCGCGACATCCTGCAGAGGGGCCGCTTCGACCTGGAACGCGCGCAGCAGGCGCCGGGCTGGGTGCGGGAGCTGAACGGCGACCACGTCCCGGAGACCGAGGAGTACGGCATCTCCTCACTGGTCTTCCGGTCCGCCTCCCCGTTCCGTCCCGGACGCCTGTGGGACTTCGTCACCGGGGACCTGGACAGCGGCCGGCACGGGCGGGTCCTGCGCTCCAAGAGAGCTGGTGTTCATCGGCGTCGGCCTGCGGGCGGCGGGGCTGCGCGACGCCCTCTCGCGCTGTCTCATGGCCGAAGGCGAAGCCGCGCCCGCGACCGACCCGTTCCCCGCCTGGGACACCGGGGACGTCTGCGACCACGAGCACGTTGCTCCGGCCCCCTAGGGACGAGGCGGCGCCGTCGACGCGCGGGGTACCAGCGAGGGTGTCGCCACGGGCCGGAACGGGACGTCGCCACCCGCGATCACGTCGAACAGCAGCCGTGCCACCTGCGCGCCGAACGCGTGCACGTCGTGGCTCATGGCCGACAGCGTCGGATGGGTCAGCCGGCACAGCTGGGAGTCGTCCCAGGCCAGCAGGGACAGGTCGTCCGGCACGGTGAGGCCCATCTCGGCGGCGACGCCCAGGCCGGCGACCGCCATGATGTCGTTGTCGTAGACGATCGCCGTGGGCCGGTCGGGCGCCAGCAGCAGCGACCGTGTCGCACGGGCGCCGTCCTCCCCGGAGAAGCCGGTTTCCAGGTGCAGGCCGCCGTCGAGGCCGAGCTGCGCCGTCGTCTCCTCGAACGCGGCCGAGCGGATGGCGCTGTGGCCGAGCCCCGCCGGGCCGCCCACCCGGGCGATGCGCCGGTGCCCGAGGGCCGCCAGGTAGCGCACCGCCTCGGCGACGGCCGTGGCGTCGTCGGTCCACACCGAGGGGAAACCACCGGTGAGGGAGGGGTGGCCGACCGCCACGGCGGGAAGTCCGAGCCTGCGCAGCGGGGCGATGCGCGGGTCCTCCCGGTGGAAGTCGACCAGGACGGAGCCGCCGACCTGGCGCTCCCGCCACCACCGCTCCTGGAGGTGGATCTCCTCCTCCAGGCTGCCCACCAGGCGCAGCAGGAGTGAGCAGGACCGTTCGGTGAGGATGCTTTCGATGCCGGAGACGAACTCCATGTAGAACGGTTCCAGACCGAGCAGCCGCGCGGGCCGGCAGATGGCCAGCCCGATGGCGTCCACCGACTGCCGGGACAGGCTGCGCGCCGAGGAGTTCGGCGCCCAGCCCAGCTGCCGGGCCACGGCGAAGATCCGTTCCCGGGTGGCCTCGGACACGCCGGGCTTCTGGTTGAACGCCAGCGACACCGCGCCCTTGGACACCCCGGCGGCCGCGGCGACGTCCTTGATGGTGACGCGCTCGGTGGACGCGCTCACGCCGGCTCCACGCAGAAGAGGGCCGCGCGCACGGCGGTGGCGCCGGTCTCGGCCGCGCCCCGGATCCCCAGCCGGACGCTCTCGCCGGGCAGCAGGGTGCGCAGGCCGGTGTCGCAGGCAGCGTGCGGGCCGAGCCGGTCGGCCTGCAGGAGCAGGTCTCGTATGAGGGTGTGTGCTGTCACCACGACGTCGAGGTTACCTTCAGTGGCTCCCCCGGGAGCCGCTCCTCGGGGCCCTCCTCGACGAGGGTCACGTCCAGGTCGTACAGCGGCTGGTCGCCGTATCCGCGCGGCCACCACGGCGCGCACCGCGAGCGCGCGGCCGGCGCCCTGTTCGGTGCGCTCGACGTCGACGTGCGCCTCCACCCCGTCCCGTGCCGCCGGCGACCGTCACCAGCGGGCGCACCCCGGCCAGCCGGGCCGTCGACCAGCGCTCCGGCCGGACGGGACGCCACATCCCGGCGGTCGCCGGCGTCGGGCCCCCGGGGTGGGCGTTGGGCCGGTCACCGGTCCGCGACCGCACGGACTCCGGCTCCTCGTACGCCGAGGCGAACTCGACGTACAGCCCGCCGTGGCGGCCGGTGAAGACCAGGTCGACGCGCTCGTGCGCGCCCGTGGCCGTGTCCTCGGGGTCCAGCGCGCGGCTGTACGTCCACGCACGGCGGCCCATCCACTGCACGTCGCGCTCGTTCGGACCGGCGTGAGGGTCGGGGATCAGCCCGGCGGCGAGCAGATCGGTGTGGACGCAGCCGGGCACCCGGGCGGGCAGCAGGGCCCCGCCGTGCTCACCGAAGCACGGTGTCACTCGGGAGCCGGCCCCGTCGATCCCCGGGGCACGAAGTGCGCGGCCGGCGACCAGCGGTCCTGGGCGGGGCGGCCGTCGATGCAGTCGAGGGCCGCCTCGGCGACCAGGACGCCGTAGCGGTGGACGTCCACTGTCATGGTGGTCAGCGGCGGGGAGGCCAGCCGGCACAGGGTGGAGTCGTCCCAGGCGATGAGGGAGAGGTCGCCGGGCACCGCGAGGCCCAGTTCCTTGGCCGCGCTCAGTCCGGCGACGGCCATCACGTCGTTGTCGTACAGGATCGCCGTGGGCCGCTGGTCACGGCCGAGCAGTTCGGCGGTGAGCCGCTGCCCGGCCTCCGCCGAGTAGTCGCCGTCGACGACCAGCAGCTCGATGCCCGCCTCCTTGCACGCCTCCTCCTGTGCGCGCAGGCGTGCCCCGGTGTGCAGCAGCGACGGGGGGCCTCCGACCCGGGCGATCCTGCGGTGTCCCAGTTCCATGAGGCGGGCCAGGGCGTCGCGCACGGGCTTGCCGTCGTCGGTGCGGACGACCGGCATCCCCGGATCGCCCTCCCAGGTGCCGACGAGGACCGCCGGCAGGCCGAGTTCGCGCAGCACCTGCGGCCTGCGGTCGCCCTCGGTGAGGTTGACCACCGCGACCGCGTCGACCAGGCGGCCCTCGGCCCATCGGCGGTATGCGGCGATCTCCTCCTCGTGCGTGGTGACGACGTGGAGGAGCACCGACATGTCCCGCGCGACCAGGCTCTCCTCCATCCCGGCGATGAACTCCATGAAGAAGGGTTCCACCCCGAGCAGGCGGGTCGAGCTGGCGAGGACGAGGCCCAGGGCTCCCGGACCCGTGCGAGCACGGGAGGCGGGGTTCATTCGGTCTCCGGCAGGGCGTGGCAGAGGCTGTTCACCGAGCGCAGTACGGGGGCGGAGGTCAGGACGTCCGGGTCGATGACGCGGTCGGTGCGGACGTGGAAGGAGTGGGTCTCGCCGGGCAGCAGGGTGACCAGCATGTCGTCCACGACGGCGTCGGGGGCGGCCCGGTCGGCGAGTACGGCGATGTCGCGGGCGAAGGAGCGGGCGCGGACGTCGACCCGGTATCCGCCCGGCACGGCGTGCGCCTCGGCGCTCAGCGCGTCGGGCCGGTAGGCGAGGTCCCGGTCCTCGCAGAAGGTGTGGACGGCGCGCACGTCCTTCGAGGACGCCACGAGCACCTCCTGCCTGACATCGTCCGGGGTGAGCAGTGCGTCGTCCGGTTCGATGAGCACGACCGAACGGGGCGCCGCCTGGATGTCGACTTTAGCATCGGCGAGAACCGCTCCCTGGAGCGTCCGGCGCTCCAGCGTCAGGTGCCCGGTCCAGGGTTCACCGGTGTCGTTGACGACGGCGAGGGCGAGCCGGCCCGCCCGGGGCTGGAAGGTGAGCAGGCGCGGGGCGTAGGCGTCGCGCAGCGCGTACCACAGGGGCTTGGGGCGCTCGTCGCCGTCCACCGCGGCCCAGGAGGTGACCGGCCAGCAGTCGTTGAGCTGCCACACCAGGGTGCCGGCGGTCCGCGGCCACCAGGAGCGGAAGTGCTCGACGCCGAAGGCCACGGCCCGGGCCTGGTTGAGCTGGGTGGCCCAGTGCCAGTCCTCGAAGCTGCGCGGGGCGGGCAGGTGCGGCTCGAGGCCGCGGTCCAGCTTGGCGTTGCCGTCCTCCGCCTTCTGGTGGAGCAGGAAGGCGGGCGAGGTGGCGCCGAGCGGTTCGTCGTGGATCCAGCGGGTGAGCGTGGCCCAGGTGGGCGGCCCCTGGAATCCGAACTCCGAGCAGAAGCGGGGCGTGTGGTCGCGGTAGGCGGTGTAGTCGAGCCGGTTCCACACCTCCCATTCGTGGCGGGTGCCGTGGTCCTGGTCGTTGGGGTGGATGCCGCCGACCGGGGCACCGGGGGTGTACGGGCTGCCGTCGGCGTAGGGCGTGGTGGGGTCCAGCTCGGCGACGATCCGGGGCAGCAGTTCGGTGTAGTAGCCCAGTCCCCAGGTGCGGCCGGCCAGTTGCTCGGGCCAGCCCCAGTCGGCGAAACCCCACAGGTTCTCGTTGCCGCCGTTCCACAGGGCCAGGCTCGGGTGGCCGGCCAGCCGTGCGACGTTCTCCCGGGCCTCGGCCTCGATCTCGCCGCGCAACGGCTCCTCCTCGGGGTAGGAGGCGCAGGCGAACGGGAAGTCCTGCCAGACCAGCATGCCGCGCTCGTCGCAGACCTCGTAGAAGTCGTCGGTCTCGTAGATGCCGCCGCCCCAGACGCGCAGCATGTTCATGTGGGCGCCCAGTGCCTGGTCGACGCGGCGCTCCAGGCGCTCGCGGGTGATCCGGGTCAGGAAGTGGTCGTCGGGGATCCAGTTGGCTCCCTTGGCGAAGATCCGCGTGCCGTTGACGACGAAGGTGAAGGGGGTCCCGGTCTCGTCGGGCGTGGTGTCGACGGTGACGGTGCGGAAGCCAACCCGGCGGTGGAAGCGGTCCAGCTCCGCGTCGTCAGGTCCGGGTCCGGTGAGGACCACCTCCAGGTCGTACAGCGGCTGTTCGCCGTATCCCGCGGGCCACCACAGCCGTGCGTCGGGCACCGTGAGCCGCAGTACGGCGGTGGTGGCGCCCGCGGCGAGCACGGTCCGGGCGCTCGATCCCGCGATCCGCGCGGACAGTTCCACGGCGGGCTCGTCCACCGCGCCCGCGACACGGGTGCGTGCGATGTCCGCGTGGACCTCGACCACACCGCTGCCGTCCGGGGCCACGCTCACCAGCGGGCGCACCCGGGACAGCCGCGCGGTGCGCCGGCGCTCCAGCCGCACCGGCTTCCAGATCCCGGCGGTCTGCAGGTCGGGGCCCCAGTCCCAGCCGAAGCTGCAGGCCATCTTGCGCACCATGTTGAACGGGTGCGGGTAGACGTGCTCGCGGCGGCCCAGCACCGCCTCCGTCTCCTCGGCGTACTCCAGTGCCGAGCGGAGGTCGACGACGAGCTCGTTGGGGCCGTCGGCGAGGTGGTCACGCACGTCGAAGCGGTAGGAGCGGTGCATGTTGGCGGTGGTGCCCAGCACGTGGCCGTTGAGGGTCACCGTCGCCACCGTGTCCAGCCCGTCGAAGACCAGGTCGACCAGCTCGTCCGGCGCCGCGGCGGGCGCGTCGAAGGCGAGCCGGTACCGCCAGTCGGTGCGGTGCATCCAGGTCAGTTCCTCCTCGCCCCGGTCGAGGTAGGGGTCGGGTATCAGCCCGGCGGCCATCAGATCCAGGTGCGCACTGCTCGGAACCACGGCACGTATCTCACGTCCCCTGATGGTCTCGGGGACCGGCCCGCGGGTGGTGCTCAGCAGCCAGCCCTCGTGCAGGGGCGTCTGTGCCATGTTCACTCCTGTCGGATCCAGGCGATCCGGGGCGAGTCCGTCTGCACCGGACCCCTGTTGTTCCCCGGCGGAAGCGCCTACGATTCTTACGTCGGCAAATTAAGTAAGTCAACGGGTGGTCATCCCGCTCCCCTCGAGAAAGCCTCCACGTGACAACTGACTCGCTTCTCCCCCCGCACGGCCTGGTTCTCCTGCGTGCCTCGGGTACCTCGCTCGTCCTGGACACCTCCGGCGGCACCCTTCCCCGGGTCCTGCACTGGGGCGCCGATCTCGGTGACCTGTCCGCCGCCGCCCTGGAGGCGCTGCGGCTGTCGTCGCGCCCCCAGCCGATCGGGTTCTCGGTCGACGGGCCGGTCGAGGTGTCCGTGCTGCCCGAGCAGTCCGCGGGCTGGCTCGGCACCCCCGGGCTGGTGGGCAGCCGGGACGGTGCGGACTTCTCGACCGCCTTCCGTGTGGTCCGGGCCGAACTCGCCGAGGACGCGGCCCCGTCCGGTGACCGGCCCGGCCGCCTCCTCGTCCAGGCCCAGGACCCGGCCGCCCGCCTGGACCTGGAACTGGTCGTCGAGCTGACCCCGGCGGGACTGGTGCGCCAGCGCGCGACCGTGACCAACCGCGGCAGCACCCCGTTCGCGGTGGACGCGGTCAACCTGACCCTGCCGGTCCCCGCCGCGGCCGCCGAACTGCTCGACTTCACGGGGCACCACCTGCGCGAACGCAGCCCTCAGCGGACGGCGTTCACCCAGGGCCTGCGCCTGCGCGAGAACCGCACCGGCCGCACCGGCTACGACTCGGCCTATCTGCTGGCCGCCGGCACCAGAGGCTTCGGCAACCGCGGCGGCGAGGTGTGGGCGGTGCACACCGCATGGTCGGGCAATCACCGCACCTTCGCCGAGCGCACCTTCCACTCCGTGTCGCTGCTCGGCTCCGGTGAACTCCTGCTCTCCGGCGAGGTGCTGCTCGGCCCGGACGAAAGCTACCGCACGCCCTGGCAGTACGGGTCCTACGGCCGCGGTCTGGACGAGGTGTCCGCCCGCTTCCACCGCCATCTGCGCGCCCGGGCGCACCATCCGCGCTCACCGCGGCCGGTGGTCGTCAACACCTGGGAGGCGGTCTACTTCGACCACGACCTCAAGCGTCTGCGGCACCTGGCGGACGCCGCCGCCGCGGTGGGCGCCGAGCGGTTCGTGCTGGACGACGGCTGGTTCGGCGCGCGCCGCGACGACCGGCGGGGGCTCGGCGACTGGTACGTCTCCCCCGAGGTCTGGCCCCAGGGCCTCGGCCCCCTGATCGACCATGTCACCGCGCTGGGCCTGCAGTTCGGGCTCTGGGTGGAACCCGAGATGATCAACGAGGACTCCGAGCTGGCCCGCGCCCATCCGGACTGGATCATGGCGACCGGCGGCCGGCTGCCCGGCGCCGCCCGCCACCAGCAGGTCCTCGACCTGGCGCGCCCCGAGGCGTACACGTACATCCTGGAACGCCTGGACGACCTGCTGTCCGCGTACCCGATCGCGTACCTGAAGTGGGACCACAACCGGGACCTGGTGGAGGCGGGCCACCAGCCGGGCGGCCGGGCCGGGGTGCACGACCAGACGGCGGCGGTCTACCGCCTGCTGGACGACCTGCGCGCCCGCCACCCCGGCGTCGAGATCGAGTCGTGCTCCTCCGGCGGTGGCCGGGTGGACCTGGGCATCCTGGAACGGACCGACCGGGTGTGGGTGTCGGACTGCATCGACGCGCTGGAGAGGCAGCAGATCCAGCGGTGGACCAACGCCCTCGTCCCGCTGGAGCTGATGGGCACGCACGTCGGCTCCCCGGTGTCGCACACGACCGGGCGCACCCATCCCCTCGACTTCCGTGCCGGAACCGCGCTGTTCGGCCACTTCGGCATCGAGTGGGACCTGACGTCCGCCGACCCGGCCGACCTGGAGCGGCTGGCCGAGTGGGTGGCCCTGTACAAGGAGCTGCGCCCGCTGCTGCACTCGGGCACCGCGGTGCACGGCGACCATCCCGACCCGGCCTACTCGGTCCACGGGGTGGTCGCCGAGGACCGGTCCGACGCGGTCTACGCCCTCGTGGCCACCGGTACGTCCGAGCTGTACCCCACCGGACCGGTCCGGCTGCCCGGCCTGGACCCGCACGCCGTCTACCGGGTGCGCCCGCAGGCCCCCGGCGACGTACCGGACGGCAACGCCCACCACTGGGGGGCGCACCTGCCGTGGTGGACGCCGCAGGGCGTCGACCTTCCCGGTTCCGTGCTCGCGCAGGCGGGGGTGCAGGCGCCTGTGCTGTACCCGGAGCGGATGGTCCTGCTGCGGGCGACGCGGCGGTAGCGCGTGGCCCGCAGGGGGCCGGCGGTCGGCCCGTCGGCCCCCGGTGGCCGGGCTTGCGCGGGGCTCACGCCGCCGCGGCGTCGGTGCCCTCGGCGTCGACGTCGATCCAGCGCCCGGCGAAGTGGTCGTAGGTGAGGTGGTCGCGGTCGGAGGCCGTCTCCGGTTCGGGCTCCGCCGAGCCGAGGCGGCCGCGCAGCTCGGGGTCGGGGGCGGCGGCGGCCAGCAGCTGTGTGTACGGGTGCCGCGGGCCGAGGATGACGTCGTCGGCCGGGCCCCGCTCGACGACCCGGCCGCGGTTCATCACCAGGATGTCGTCGGAGAAGTGCCGTGCGGTGGCCAGGTCGTGGGTGATGTAGAGGACGGCGAGGTCGTCCTCCCGCTGGAGCCTGGCCAGCAGGTTGAGCACGCCGAGGCGGCTGGAGACGTCCAGCATGGACACGGGCTCGTCGGCGACGACGACCTGTGCCCCCGGGGCGAGGGCACGGGCGATGGCCACCCGCTGGCGCTGGCCGCCGGACAGTTCGTGCGGGCGCCGGTCCATGACCGCGGCGGCCGGCAGGCTGACCCGCTCCAGGAGCTGCGCCACCCGCTCGCGGGTCTCGTCGCGGCCGCGGCTGCGCCCGTGCAGCAGCAGGGGCCGGGCGATGTGGTGCTCGACGGAGTGGAACGGGTTGAGCGAGGCGAACGGGTCCTGGAACACCATCTGCACGTGGTCCCGGTAGCGCGGGTCCTCGACCCGCCGCCCGGCGGAGTCGACGGCCGTGATGGCGCCGGAGGTCGGCTTCTCCAGCCGGGCGATCATCCGGGCGACGGTGGACTTGCCGGAGCCGGAGGCGCCGACCAGTGCGACGGTCCGGCCCGGCACCAGGGTGAACCCGACCCGGTGCACGGCCCGCAGCCTGGAGCGGCGCAGTCCGGAGCGGAGCGTGAAGTCCTTGACCAGGTCGCGTACTTCGAGCGTGGTCATCGCGCGTCCTCTTCTCCGGGTGCGTCGGAACGGGCGGCCGCACCGGTGCGCAGGAAGGCGCCGCGGTCGCCGGTGAGGCTGGGGAAGGAGTCCAGCAGGGTGCGGGTGTAGGGGTGCCGGGGCCGCCGGTGGATCGTCTCGGCGGTGTCGTACTCGACGATCTCGCCGCGCAGCATCACGGCGATGCGGTCGCTGAGCTCCAGCAGCAGCGGCAGGTCGTGGGTGATGAAGACGACGGCGAAGCCGAGCCGGTCGCGCAGGCGCAGGATCTCGCGCAGGATGCCGCGCTGGACGAGCACGTCGAGCGCGGTGGTCGGCTCGTCCATGATCATGACCTGCGGGTCGAGCAGCAGGGCCATGGCGATCATCACGCGCTGCCGCATGCCGCCGGACAGCTCGTGCGGGAAGGAGTGCATCCGGCGGGGCTCGACGCCGACGAGCCGCAGCACCTCGGCGCAGCGCTCCCGCCGCTCCTGCCTGGACATGCCGGGGCGGTGGGTGGTGAGGACGTCCTCCAGCTGGGCCCGTACGGAGATCACCGGATTGAGCGCGCTCATCGCGCCCTGGAAGACCATGGAGAGCTTGGCCCAGCGGAACCGGCGCAGTTCCTCGTCGCGCAGTGCCAGCAGGTCGAGGTCGCCGCCGTCCCGGTCGTGGAAGGTGACGGAGCCGGAGGTGACCTCGGCGGGCCATTCGTGCAGCCGGTTGACCGCGTACGCCAGGGTGCTCTTGCCGCAGCCGGACTCGCCCGCGAGGCCCAGGATCTCGCCCCGGTTGAGGGTCAGTGAGACGTCCTTGACGGCGTGGACGGGTGGGTCGGTCCGATACACGACGTTGAGGTCGCGGACGGTCAGCACCGCCTCGGGCGGGGTGTTCCCGGCGGCCGGCCGTGCGGCAGCCGGTGCGATGTCGTTCGTCATGCGGCGGTGCTCCTCGTGACGCGCTCGGTGTCCCGGCCGGCCTTGGCCGCGGCCCTGCGCCTGCGGCCCGCCTCGCGCAGCCGCGGGTTGATGATCTCGTCGAGGCTGAAGTTGATCAGTGCGAGTCCGCAGCCGAAGGCCGCGATGACCACGCCGGGCGGTGCGAACCACCACCACGCCTCGCGCTGGAGGGCGAAACCGTTCTGTGCGAAGTACAGCATCGTCCCCAGCGTCGAGGAGTTGGAGGCGCCGAGGCCCAGGAAGGACAGGCCGGCCTCGTTGAGGATGGCGGCGATCACCGAGAAGACGAACTGCGAGGCGAGCAGGGGCAGCAGGTTGGGGAGGATCTCGACGCAGATCACGCGCCAGGGCTTCTCCCCGGCCACCCGGGCCGCGGCGACGTAGTCGCGGCCCCGCAGCGACAGGGTCTGGGCCCGCAGCACGCGCGCCGCCGCGGCCCAGCCGGTGATCGCCAGGACGACGGCGATGGTCCATGAGCCACGCTGGTCGGCGGGGACGAAGCCGGAGATGACGATCACCAGGGGCAGTCCCGGAATGACCAGCATGACGTTGGAGAACAGCGAGAACGCCTCGTCGGCGAAGCCGCCCGCGTAGCCGCCGATGATGCCGAACAGCGCGGACAGGGCGGTGGCCATCACGCCGACCAGCAGCCCGATCTGCAGTGAGCCGCGGGTGGCGTGGACCAGCTGGGCGAGGACGTCCTGCCCGGTCTGGGTGGTGCCGAGCAGGTGCTCACCGCTGGGCGGGGTCAGGCCGATGTTCCGGATGGTGTCCGGGTCCCCGGTGAACAGCGGGCCGATCAGGCCGAACAGCGCGATCGCCACGACCAGGCCGAGGCCGATGCCCAGCTTGGGCGACCAGGTGGGCAGCAGAGCCCGCCGGCCGCCGCGCCGGCGGGCGGTGGGCGGCAGGGCCGCCGTGCCGTCTCCGGTGCCCGGAGGTGACTCCTCAAGGGCCCGGTCCGGCGGGATGACACTGGTCACGGGAGTGGGTTCCTTCCTGGTCAGTGGCTCGTTCGGGTGCGGGGGTCGATCACGCCGTACAGCAGGTCCACCAGCAGGTTGGCGCCGAGGACCGCCACGGTGATGACCAGGAAGATCCCCTGCATCAGGGCGTAGTCGTTGTTCTGCACGGCCTGCAGCAGCCGGGTGCCGACGCCGGGATAGGAGAAGACCTGCTCGGTGACGACCGAGCCGGACACGACGAAGCCGAGCGAGGTGGCGAAGCCGGCGATGGAGGGCAGCGCCGCGTTGCGCGCCGCGTAGCGGACCATGATGCGCCGGTTGCGCAGTCCCTTGGCGCGGGCGGTGAGCATGTAGTCCTCGGAGATCGTGGAGACCATCATGTTGCGCATCCCGAGCAGCCAGCCGCCGACGGAGGAGATCACGATGGTCAGCGCGGGCAGCGTGCCGTGGTAGACGGCGGAGGAGATGAACTCCCGGTTCCAGCCCAGCTGCAGGGCCACGTCGTAGCCGCCGAGCAGCGGGAACCAGTGCAGGGTGGACGACAGCAGTGCGGCCAGCACCAGCGCCAGCCAGAAGTAGGGCACCGCGGCCAGCACGGTGGTGGCGGGGACCACGGAGTCCAGCCAGGATCCGCGCCGCCAGCCCACCACCGTGCCGAGCAGCAGGCCCAGGGCGAAGGAGATCAGGGTCGCCATGCCCACCAGCACGATGGTCCACGGCAGCGACTGGCCGATCACCTCGGACACCCGGGCCGGATAGGCGCTCACCGAGACTCCGAAGTCACCGCGCAGGACGTTCCCCAGGTAGGAGACGTACTGCTGGAACAGCGACTCGCTGCGGTCCGCGCCGAGCAGCAGCTCGTACGCCTTGCGGGCCGCCGGGTCCACCGTTCCGCCGCGCTGCTGGAGCTTCGCCATCAGGGTGTCGACCGGATTGCCCGGCATCATCCTGGGGATGAAGAAGTTCAGCGTGAGGGCGGCCCAGAGGGCGACGAGATAGAAACCGATCTTGCGGGCGAAGTACGTCATCCGATGCCGCCGATCACCTTGGGCTCTTGGGTGCGCATGTGCTGTCCGGGCCTCACTCGCCGGCGGGCTTCAGGTTCAGGTAGATCTGCGAGTTGTCGGGGCGGCCCCACACCGCGGGGAAGGCGTAGAGGTTGTCCTGGGTGGGCCAGCCGGTGAACTTCCTGGCGTTGAACTCGCTCGTGGTGCCGCCGGTGAGCATCGGGATGTACGGCATCGACTCCTCGATCCGGGTCTGGATCGTGTCGTAGTACGGCTGCCGGGCCGCGGTGTCCTCCATGGCGATGCCGGCCAGGGCGGCGAGGGCCTCGTCCACCTTCGGGTCCTTGAAGCGGGCGAAGTTGGGGTTGGCGGTCCGGCCGACGGGTGCGGTGGTCCTGCTGGAGAAGAAGTAGTTGTACAGGTAGTACGGGTCGGGCGCCGGGCCCTGGTACAGCGAGTCCA
The DNA here is from genome assembly GCF_014534645.1 of Streptomyces griseicoloratus. Lineage (GTDB taxonomy): Bacteria > Actinomycetota > Actinomycetes > Streptomycetales > Streptomycetaceae > Streptomyces > Streptomyces griseicoloratus. The sequence continues at coordinate 19,931 of NZ_JACVQF010000186.1, read as the reverse complement.
TCAGCAGCTCGTACTGGCCGCGGCCGCGGGCGTCGGACCATTCGTTCCAGGACAGCTGCTGGACGGTGAGCTTGATGCCGGCCTTCTTCAACTGCTCGGCGGCGGTGTTCACGGCGGTGATGTAGTCGGTCCAGCCGGCGACGACCTTGACGGTCAGGGCCAGTTGCCTGCCGCCCTTGGTGTAGATGCCGCCGGACCCCTTGGTCCAGCCGGCGCCCTCCAGCAGTCGCCTGGCGGTGCCGGGCTGCGGCTGCATCGGGGCGACGGGGTCCTTGAGCCTGTCGGAGACCAGCGCCTTGTCGCGGCCGGGCAGGGCGAAGCCGGGGGATATCTCGCTCGCGGTGTTCTCGAAGGCCAGCGCGTTGAGCTGGGTGCGGTCCATCGCGTAGTAGACGGCTTTGCGCACCGCCGGGTCGGTCTGCGGTCCCTTGCAGCCCAGGTCGGCGTTGGAGCAGGTGAACAGGGCCGCCTGGTTCATCGGGACGGTGATGGCCCGGTAGCCGGGGTAGTTCTTCTCGACGTTCTTGATGTCGGGGACGGGGCCGGTCTGCCAGTCGATCTGGCCGGCCTTGAGCGCGTCGGCGCCGGACTGGTTGCCGGACAGCGCGACGTAGCGGATCTTCTTCAGCGCGGGGGCGCCGTCGTAGTAGTCGGGGTTGGCCTCCAGCGTGAAGGCCTGCGGCTTGAACTCGGCCAGTTTGAAGGGGCCGGTGCCCACGGGGTTCTTCATCACGTCCTCGGCGGGTTTGCCGATCTTCGCCCAGAGGTGCTTGGGGACGATCCAGAACTTGCCGAGGATCTGCGGGCCCTCACTGAACGAGGGCTTGTCGAAGGTGATCTTCACGTGGGTGTCGTCGACCGCCGTCGTCTTCCCGGTGAACCCGGTGCTGTTCATGGTCGGGTTGTCGCGGACCATGTCGAAGGTGAAGACGACGTCGTCGGCGGTGAACGGGCGGCCGTCGGTCCACTTCACGCCCTGCCGCAGGGTGACGGTGAGCTCGGTGCCCTTGTCGTTCCAGGAGAACTCCGTGCCCAGGCGGGGCTTGGGCTCGTCCTTGCGGGCGACGTTGTAGAAGAACAGCGGCTCGTAGATGGAGCCCGGGCCGTCGATCATCGTCGGCGAGTACGGGTTGAAGTTGATCTGGTAGTCGCCGCTCTGGCCGGTGTAGGCGACCAGCGTGGTGGAGCCGCCGGCACCGCTGCCGCCCCCGTCGGCGGTGCATCCCGACGCGGCGAGGCCGATGGCCGCCACCCCCACGACACAGGCATTGCGGAACCTGATCTGATATCTGGACATACGACCCACTCTCCTGGGGAGGTCCATATCGGACGGCCGGGGCCACGCTCCCTGGGAGGGCCGGGCCACGCACATGTGTCGAGATTGTTAAGCTGGCGAAGAAAGAAGTCAACACTTCGACTTGGCCTTTGGCCGGCAGTGGCCGGCGCGCCCCCCGCGCCGTCGGCCCGCGTGGTCCCCGCTCCGGTGCCACGGCCAGGCGGAACGCCTGCGGCCTCGGAGGAGGCCGGACGACCGGCACCCGCCGGTCGGTTACGTCGTACTGCAAATAAACTGGGCCCGGTGCACCGGAGGGACCGGCGCGGTGCACCGCAGGAACCGGCTGAGGGCAGCGCCCGCCTGGGGCGCCGGGAGGGTATCGATGGGCGGGCTCGCGAAAGGCATGCCGCACGCGACCAGCAGGGCCGCGGTGCTGGACGTGATCAGGGCGGCCGGGACCATCAGCAGGGTCCGGCTGATCCAGGCGACGGGCTTCACCGGTGCCACCATCTCGACCGTGGTCCGTCGCCTCATCGACGACGGGCTCGTCACCGAGATCGGGCGCTCCGAATCGACCGGGGGGAAGCCGCGGACGCTGCTGGCGCTCAACCAGAGCGCCCGGTACGCGGTCGGTGTCCACCTGGACCACTCCGGCATCACCTATGTGCTCACCGACCTCGGCGGTGCGGTGATCGCCCGGATGTCGAGGGCCGGGGCGGGCACCGACGACCCTCCCGTGGTCGTGGCCCGGATGGCCGGCGAGGTGGACACCCTCATCCAGGGGGTCGGCATCGGCAAGGACCTGGTGCTGGGGCTCGGCCTGGTCTCCCCCGGCCCCCTCACTCCCGCCAGCGGCATGCGCCTGACGCCGCCGGCCATGCGCCACTGGGAGGACTTCCCCCTCGACAAGGCCCTGGCAGAGGCCACCGGACTGCCGGTGACGCTGGACAACGACGCCACGGCCGCGGCCCTCGGGGAGCACTGGGCGGGCGTCGTGCGCGACACCCCGAGCTTCGCCGCCGTCTACATGGGCAGCGGCATCGGCGCCGGCCTGATGATCGACGGCGTCATCTACCGGGGCACCAGCGGCAACGCCGGGGAGATCGGCCACATGTGTCTCGACGTGGACGGGCCCGACTGCTGGTGCGGGGGGCGCGGGTGCACGGAGGCACTCGCGGGCCCGGCCGCCGTGGTGACCCAGGCCCGTGCGGACACCCGGATCTCCCGCGCGGCCGGGCTGACCCTGGGGCCGGGCGGCCAGCGTCCCTCGGTGAACGCCGACTTCGCGGCGATCGCACGGGCGGCCCGGCGCGGGGACCACGGCGCCCGTGAACTCCTGGAGGGCTCCGCACGCCGGCTCGCTCTCGCCACACGGGCCCTCGCCAACGTCATGGACCTGGACGTGCTGGTGCTCACGGGCCCCGGAATGGCCGTCGCGGGCTCGGTGTACCTGCCGGTGCTTCAGGAGGAGTTGGACAGGGCCTTCTTCGCGAGGGCGGCGCATCCGGTCGTCGTACGTCTGTCGGACTCCGCGGCCACCGCCCCCGCCGTCGGCGCGGCCACGATGGTGCTCCAGACCGAGCTGGTACCGCTGCGCCAGGGACACCTGCCCCTGCCCGGCGCGCTCGGCGAACCCGAGCGGGAGGCGGCGGCCGCGGTGCCGGCGCCCGGCCACCGCGGATGACATCGGGACGGAAACGGGTCTGACAACTTTAGAAGCCAACCAAACTTAGCCCCTCCCCTCCCCTGCCCTCCCCTCCTTTGGGTCGCACGCCCTTCGATCTGCCGTGAGCAGAAGTGGGGTCGCGGTCCCCTTCGGGCTGCCTACGGTGGTGGTTCCACGAGCCGAGGAGGAGCCATGGAAACGATCACTGGCACCGCGGCCGGGGTACCGTTCACGGCGCTTCCGCCGCCAGGAGCCGTCGAGGGTCCTGCGCCGTTGATCGTGACCTGGCACATGCTGGACGCGCCGCGTACGGACGCGGCGTTCGCGGCCGCCCTGCCCATGTCCGGGGTGCCTGCCTGGCGGGTCCACCTGGGCATGCCGATGTGCGGTGCGCGGATGGTCGACGGCCGTGTCGACGCCGCCGTCGCACTCGCCCGTCAGGACGTACTGCTGGCGTTCCTGGCCCCGTTCACGCATCAGGCCGCCGACGAGTTCCCGGCCGCGCTCAGCGCACTGCGCGATCAGCTGCCGGTCGACGACGAACCGGTCGGCGTTCTCGGTGCCTCGCTCGGCGGAGCCGTGGCGCTGCAGGTGCTGACGGCAGGGAAGGTTCCGGTGAAGGCCGTCGCGCTGGTCAACCCGGCGGTGCGGGTCCGGTCGGCCGTCGGGCTCGCCGAGGGCCTGGCCGGGCGGCCGTACCGGTGGACCGCGGAGTCCCGCAAGGCCGCCGACGAACTGGACTTCGTCGCCCGTGCCGGGGACGTCGCACGACAACCGCCGCTGCTGCTGGTGAGCGGGGAGCATGACCATGCGGTACTGCGCACGGACGCGGCCGCCCTGGTCGATGCACTGCGCGAGCGGTACGCACACCCGGACGAGGTCGAGCTGGTCACCGTGCCGGGCCTGGCGCACCCGTTGGCCGACGAACCGGGCCTGGAACCGGCTCCACAGCTGCCCGTGGCCAGGGCGGTCGACGAGATCCTGACGCAGTGGTTCCGCCGGCAGCTCACGCGCTGACGACGAGCTGCCGAAGGCCGGGGCCGACGTGCTCGCCGGCGGCGGTCCGCTGACGGCCCTGCTCCAGGCGGACGCAGTGGTCGATGCTGCTCGGGCCGGCGGCGTGGGTGGGTGTGCTGCTCCCAGGGTGCAGCACACCCTTCCAGCCGCCGGCCGGCTCGGCCAGGGTCGACGTCATGCAAACGAACCCATCACTGCCCGGTACGTCGGCCTCCCGCAAGGTCGTCCTCGTCACCGGGGCCAGCAGCGGCATCGGTGAGGCCGTCGCCGCCCGGCTGGTGCGCGAAGGGCATCACGTGGTCGCCGGTGCGCGGCGGACCGATCGTCTGGAGGCGCTGGCCGAGCGCACCGCGCAGGCGGCCGCCCGCTCCGGCGGGAGTCTGCACCCGGTGCGTCTGGACGTGACCGACCGCGCCGGCGTCGGCGCCTTCGTCACGGACGCCCGCGACCGCTTCGGACGGGTCGACGTCCTGGTGAGCAACGCCGGGGTCATGCCGCTGTCGCGGCTCGACTCCCTGCTCGTCGACGAGTGGGACCGGATGATCGACGTGAACGTCCGCGGGCTGCTGTACGGGATCGCCGCGGCGCTGCCGGTGTTCAGCGCACAGGGCGGCGGCCACTTCGTCACGATCGCCAGCATCGGCGCCCACCAGGTCGTGCCCACCGCCGCCGTCTACTGCGGCACCAAGTACGCCGCCTGGGCGATCACCGAGGGCCTGCGCCAGGAGTGCGATCCCTCGATACGGGTCACGACCATCTCTCCGGGAGTGGTCGCCTCCGAACTCGCCGACTCCATCACCGAACCCGGTGCCGCGCAGGCCATGCGCACCTACCGGGCGCACGCGATCGACCCGGACGCGATCGCCGGGGCCCTCACCTACGCGCTCACGCAGCCGGCCGACGTCGACGTCAACGAGATCGTCGTACGGCCCGTCCGCCAACGCTGATCCCGTCCGACACGACCACATCGATCGACTTCCGAAGGAACTCATGAGCACCGCCCCCATCCCGTCGCCGCTTCCGTCCTCCTGGGACCTGACCGGACAGGTCGCCGTCGTCACCGGCGCCGCCCGCGGCATCGGCCGCGCCACGGCCGCCCTGCTGCGCCAGCGCGGCGCCCGCCTGGTCGTCACCGACCGCTCCGACACCGTCGAGGAGCTCGCCGCGCACGATCCCGACAACATCGCCGCACTGGTCGGCGACGTCGCCGACGAGGACCTCGCCCGGGCGACCATGCGACTGGCCACCGACCGGTTCGGACGCCTGGACATCCTGGTCAACAACGCCGGCCGCACCCTGAACAAGCCGATCACCCAAACCAGCGTCGCCGACTTCGAGGACATCCTGCGCGTCAACGCCCGCGGCAACTTCGTGCAGGCCCGCGAGGCGTTCGCCGTCATGGAGGCCGCCGGCGGCGGCTCGATCGTCTCGGTCGCCTCGGTCTCCTCCGTCGTCGCCTTCGAGACCCAGACCGCCTACGCCGCCTCGAAGGGTGCTCTCGCCCAGATCACCCGCGTCCTCGCGGTCGAGGGCGGGCCCAAGGGCATCCGCTCCAACGCCGTGCTGCCCGGGGTGATCGACACCGACATCATGGAGGGCGTCGTCGACAACGGACGCGACATGCTGGCCTCCTTCGGCCCGGCCCACCCGATCGGCCGGATCGGGCGCCCCGAAGAGGTCGCCGAGACCATCGCCTTCCTGGCCGGCGACGCCGCCGCCTTCATCACCGGCGCGCTCGTCGCCGTCGACGGCGGATGGACCGCCCGGTGAGCCTTTCGCGGCGGGCCGCCGACGGCTAGGGTTCGGACGCAGTGAGGCACCCCCGAGGAGCTGAGACATGGTCGGTCTTCCGAGCGCGCGTTGACGTCGTAGGCCGTCACCGGCCTGTCATCGCGTGCTGCCCTTGATGTTGCGGCACAGCGAGCCTTTTTTCCTGCCCGAACGTCGGTGCACCTTTCGTGTGCTCGGCGGCGGGCCTCGTTGTCGGTAACCCAAGGGATCCCCGTGCCGTCCGCTTCCTCCGCCGTATCCGATTCCGGTCGGTCCGTTCCGCCGAGCCTGTGGCGGAACGCCGACTTCCGCAGACTCTGGGTGGGGCAGACGGCCTCCCAACTCGGTGAACACACAAGTCTGGTGGTCCTGCCGCTCTTCGCCGTCCTGACGTTCGACGCCAGTGCCGGTGAGCTGGGCGTCCTTCGCGCGGTGGGGCAGGCGCCGGTCCTGTTGCTCTCGCTCTTCGTCGGCGCGTGGGTGGACGGGCGGCGTACCCGCACGACGATGGTGCTCACGGACGCCGGCCGGGCCCTGGTCCTGGGCGCCGCCGCCGCGGCCGGCCTCTCCGGCCGGCTCGGACTGCCCGCGCTGCTCGCGCTCGCCTTCGCCGCCGGGGCCCTGTCCGTGTTCTTCGACGTGGCGTACCAGGTGTCTCTCGTACGACTGGTGGAGCGCGACCAGCTGGTGCGAGGCAACAGCGCGCTGGAGGGCAGCCGGTCCGCTGCGCAGATCGGCGGTCCGGCTGTCGGAGGCGCGCTGGTCTCCCTGCTGTCGGCGCCGGTCGCCGCCGCCTCCAACGCGCTGTTCTTCGCGCTGTCGTGCGTGTCGATCCGGCGGATGCGCCGAGCCGAACCGATCCCGGAGCGCCCGGAACACGCCCCCCGGGTCTGGCGGCGGATTCGTGAGGGCCTGCGCTTCGTCGCCGGCGACGCCGCGCTCCGGGCCGTGTGCGTGGCTTCGGCCGCCTTCCAGTTCTCCTTCGCGGCCGTGATGACCGTCTATCTGCTCTTCCTCCCGCGCGAACTGCACCTGTCGGGCACCGTCGTGGGCCTGGCACTCGCGGCGGCGGGACCGGGCGCGCTGCTGGGCTCACTGCTGGCCGCCCGCCTGCCGGGCCGGTTCGGTTACGGCGTGGTGCTCGTGTCCGCGGCAGCACTCGGCGACGGTGTGTTCCTGTGTGTGCCCGCCCTGCACGCCTCCTCCGCGCTCACGGTTCCCGCGCTGCTCGCGGTCGGCTTCGTGTTCGGGCTCGGCGGCCAGTTGGTGAATGTCGCGGTCATGGCCGTCCGGCAGGCCGTCACTCCGGACCGGATGCAGGGCCGCGCGGCCGCGACGATCACGTTCGTCGGCATGGGGGTGACCCCGCTCGGTTCCCTGCTCGGCGGAGTGCTCGCGCAGGAGTGGGGGCTGCGCACCGGCCTCCTGATGACGGCCGCAGGCATGCTGCTGTCCCCGGCGGTGATGGCTCTGTCCCCGCTGGCGCGCCTGGGACGGCACCTTCCGGCCTCACACGACGCGCCGGGCGGCGTCGACGGTCCGCAAGACCCGACCCGTGTCTGATTCGTTCAAGAGAACAGTGACGGTGGCCCGCTACCGTCACTGCCATGAACAACACCGGCAAGGAGTCGCGCCACCTCAGCGTCTACATCGACCGCACCGTCGACGCTGTCTACGCCTACGCATCGGACCCGGCCAACCTGCCCGCGTGGGCCCATGGCCTGGGAGACTCCATCGAGAAGGCGGAGGACCGATGGGTCGCGGAATCCTCCCCCATGGGACGGGTCACGATCACCTTCACACCACGTAACGAGCTGGGTGTACTCGACCACGAGGTCACGCTGCCCTCCGGGGAGACCGTTCACAACCCGGTCCGCGTGATCGCCAACGGCGCAGGGAGCGAGGTGGTGTTCACCCTCCACCGGCAGCCGGGCATGAGCGACGCCGACTTCGAACGCGACGCCGGCATGGTCGCTGCCGACCTGGCCCGGCTGAAAGAGCTGATGGAGTCCGTCTAGGGACTCTGCACGGCCCGCGGACCACGGGGCCGAGGGTGTGCCCGGCGGTGATAGGCCTTGTTGGCTATGCGCCACCCGGCGTCGACGCGGACCAGCAGGAAGACGTCGGTGAACGTGTCCGCGCCGTGCCGGAGCGTCATGGTCGCGGTCGCGACGGTGCCGTGGACGTCGACGGCGTCGATACGGCGGGACCGGGTCGGTTCGTCCGGCGCCGGCTGCCCCGGGAAGAGAGCGCAGTACTCGTCCAGCGGCCACGAGACGAACGCGCCGTCCCGGATGCCCTCGATGTGGGCGGTGGGCAGGAAGGCGTCGTGGAAGTGGGCCGGGTCGCCGGTGGCGTGTCCGCGGATGTAGGCGCGCAGCGGTTCGAGCACCGCGTCCTCCACGGCGGGTGCCGTGGCGGCGACCGCGATGTCGTCCTCGGGGGCGGCGGGGGTGTCGGCCAGGCCGGATGCGCTGCGCAACGGGGTGTTCGACGCGGCGGCCAGCAGAGCCAGGTCCTTGGCCAGTGCACCGATGGTGAATTCGGCCGTGGCGGTGGCCGACGGGCCGTGGAGGAAGGGGCGCTTGCGGGCCACGAGCCCGCCCAGCTGCCCGAGTTCGAGGACGTCCAGCACCTGGTCACGGGGCAGGCCGAGGGCGTCTGCCTGCCGCAGTGAGTCACGCAGCGCGAGAACGGCGCCGGCGAGGCTGCTGTTGGCGATCAGCTTGAGCGCGGCGGCGGTGGGGGCGTCCTCCACGCGCCGCACGGTGCCCAGCGCTTCCAGCACCGGCCGGGCACGCTCCAACGCGTCCTGATCGGCGGCGGCGAGAATCCCCAGGGTGCCTGCGGCGACGGCCGGCACGGAGCCGAGCACGGCCGCGTGGACGTAGGACGGGCCGAGTCGCCGGGCGAGCCCTGCGGCTTCGGCGGGGGCGATGGTGCTGGTGTTCAGCACGATCGTGTCCGCTCGCAGCGAGTCCCCGACGTCGTCGAGGACCTGTCGGCAGGCCGGACCGTCGAACAACGCCAGGAGCACGAGGTCGGCCTTCGCCACGGCGCCGCTCGCGTCGCCGGTCACCTGGACGGCGCCCGGCGCGCGACCGGAGCGTGTCCAGCCGACGACGTCCCGGCCCTGCGCGGTGAGTCGTGTCGCGATCGCCTCGCCCATGCGGCCCAGGCCGAGGACGGCGATCGTGTGTGGTTCGGTCATGTGCGCCAGCGTGGTCCAGCACGATCCATGTGACAAGCGCAGATTTCGCAGTCCCGCCCTGCGGGAGGCGCATACCGGCCGGGCATACTGGCGCCATGGAACTGACCGTCTGGCGGACCTTCGTGACCGTGTGCCGGCTCGGGTCGCTGTCGGCGGCGGCCGTCGAGCTCCATCACACCCAGTCGGCCGTCTCCCGGCAGATCGCCGGACTGGAGCGGCAGCTCGGCGTGCCTCTGGTGGAGCGCCATGCGCGCGGTGTGCGTCCGACGCCTGCCGGCGAGGTGTTCCGGCGTCACGCCCTGGCCACGCTCAACGAGGCCGACCGTGCGGTGCGCGCCGTGCGGGAACACCGCGACGGGGCGTTCGAGCGGCCGCTGGCCGTGGGAGCGACTCCCTCTCTTGCGGCAGGGGTCGTTCCCGAGGGCATCCGGGCCCTGCTGAAGCAGGCCGGGTCCCTCCGGTGGAGCCTGCTCCCCGACCTGAGCGCGGCGCTGCACGACCGCGTGATCGCCGGCGATCTCGACCTTGCCGTCGTCACCGACGCGCCCCCGGGGCTGCCCCATGACGCGCGGGTCGAACGGCGGTTCCTCGGCCTCGACGACATGGTCGTCGTGCTGCCCGTCGGCCATCCCCGGGCGGGGCGGGGCCCGGTGCACATGCAGGCGCTGGCCGAGCAGACCTGGGTCGAGGACAACGACGGCTCGGCAGCGCTGCTGCGCCAGCACGCCGCCCGCGCCGGAGTCAGTGCCCGCATCGACCTGACCGCGGCCGATCTGCTCGGCAAGCTGGCCCTGGTCGCCACCGGCCACGCCATCGCGCTGATACCCGGGGTGCTGACGTGCGCGCTGCGGACCGACGTCACCACCGTGACCCTCGTCGATCCCCCGACCCGCGGCATCTACACGATCACACCGCGGCGCAACCCCCACCCCTGGGCGGGACCCCTGCACGACCTGCTCGCCGAGTCGCAGTGCTGGGCGCGCGGGGTGCGCTAGCAGTGTTCCCCTCCTCCTGCGCCGCGAGCGGCGTGGGCTCGGGGGCCGGGACCGGACGCCGACGGGCAGGGTTCAGCTTCCCGGGGCCCCTTCGACGAGCCGCCTCAGTGACGGCAGCAGCGCGTCCAGGTCCTGCCCGGTCCGGAAGGCGACGACGGTGGTGCCGCCCTCGTGGGCGGCCGTCGGGGCGGAGCGGGCCGGGAAGAGGGCGAGCACCTCGCGCATCGCCTCGTCGAGCTCCTCGACCGGGTCGGAGGACTCTCCCCTCAGCCACCGTCGCAGCACGTGGTTGTGAGCCGCGACGACCGACGCCGCCATCAGCTCGGCCCGCAGCGAGGCCGACGCGGTCGGATCCCCCATCCAGTCCGCGATGAACTCGCGGAACAGCCGCTGGTAGCGCGCCACGCTGGCGATCTCCCGGTCGCGCAGGGCGGCCACCTTGCTGGTGAGCGCGTAGCGGCGCCGCGCGAGGTCGCCCTCCTCGATGTAGTGCAGGAGGACCAGGCGCACCGCGTCCGACACGGCGACCAGGGCGGTGCTGTGGCCGGCGGTCGCCAGCCGGTCCCTGATCAGCTCCAGCAGCCGGTCGTGGTCGGGGAAGATCACCGCTTCCTTGGACCGGTAGTGCCGGAAGAACGTCGTGCGTCCCACTCCGGCCCGTTCTGCGATGTCGTCGACGGTCGTCTGCTCGTATCCGCGCTCGTCGAAGAGCGCGAAAGCGGCGTCCGCCAGTCGGATCCGCGCGGGTGGCTTGCTCATGACCGCCCATCCTTCCCTGTCCCGGACTCCGCGGACCACTTGCCCACCGCAACGGTATGAGGGCCGTCAATCGGAGTTCAGCACCAGACAAGGGCCGGGGCGTGGGTTCCGCGCGCCGTCAGACGACGCCGTCGGCTCGCAGGCGCGCGATCCGGGCGGCGGTGAGCCCGAGTTCGGCCAGCACCTTCTCGGTGTGTTCGCCGACGGCCGGCACCGGTTCCATGCGCGGGTCGACTCCGGCCAGGTCCACCGGTGGCCGCAGGGCAGGCACCCGGGCGCCGCCGGGGACGGCCACCTCCTGCCAGCGCTCGCGGTCGGCGAGGACCGGGTGGTCGAGGAACTCCCGCACGTCGTTGACGCCGGCGTTCGCGATCCCGGCCTCGTCCAGCAGGCGCATCACCTCACCACTGCCGGACCGGCCGAACCGCTCGGCGACGATCGCGTCGAGCTCGTCGCGGTGGGTCACCCGGTCCGGGCCGGTGGCGAACCGCGGATCTTCCACCAGTTCCGGTCGGGCGAGGAAGTGTTCGCACAGAGCGGCCCACTCCCGTTCGTTCTGGACGGACAGCAGCACCTGCTTGCCGTCGGCGGCCGTGAAGGCGCCGTAGGGCGCGATGGTGGCGTGCTGCGTGCCGATCCGCGGGGGCTGGGTGCCGCCGTGCCGGGTGTAGTGGGCAGGCTGGCTCATCCACTCCGCCAGTGCCTCGAACAGCGAGACCTCCACCGCCCGCGCCACTCCCGTGGTCGCCCGCGTGTACAGCGCGGTCAGGATGCCGGAGTAGGCGTACATGCCGGCGGCGATGTCGGCGACCGACACCCCGGTCCGTGCGGTCTCCTCCGCCGTGCCCGTCAGTGAGACCAGGCCGGTCTGGCACTGCACGAGCAGGTCGTAGGCCTTGCGGCCGGCCCACGGGCCGGTGGTGCCGTAGCCCGAGATGGTGCACGGGATGAGCGACGCGTGCCGCTGCGTGAGGGATTCGGCGTCCAGGCCCAGCCGTGCCGCCGCGCCCGGCGCCAGGTTCTGCACGAACACGTCGGCCCGGCCCAGCAGTTCCTCCAGTACGTCGCGGCCGGATGGGGACTTCAGGTCCAGGGTCACGGACTCCTTGGACCGGTTGAGCCAGACGAAGTAGCTGGACAGCCCGTGCACGGTGGTGTCGTAGCGACGGGCGAAGTCCCCGCCCCCGGGACGCTCGACCTTGATGACACGCGCGCCCAGATCCGCGAGCTGGCGGGTGGCGAACGGTGCTGCCACGGCCTGCTCGACGCTCACGACGGTGATGCCGGAGAGCGGGAGTCCGGTCACTGCGACCTCCAGGAACTGGGTGGGTGACAAGCTGCTCGTGAGATCGCCGGCCGATCTCCGCAAGGGCACTTCATGATGGACCCGACAGCGCCACGCCACGGCGGAGGTGACGTTCACGTGACCTTGACCGGCCGGGCCGGGCAGCGATGGGCGGCACCGTGGTCACCGTGTGTCCGGGGCCGCGCCCGCCGCGTGGTCGCCGACGGTCGCGTGGCGCGGCGCCGGGTCGAGTCCGGCCCGCAGCGCGTCCCTCAGCCGGGTGAGGCGCTCGATCTCCGCGTCCAGCGCCTCGATGCGCCGCCGCACCACCGCCGTACCGACGAGGGCCGGTTCGCCGGGTGCCGCGGGGTCGCAGCGCCTCGGCGGGTGGACGGCGAGCAGCGGAAGGCGGTCGGCGATGCCGGCCAGGTCCTCGACGGTGAGGCCGAGGCCGAGGAGGTGCCGGATGACACGGAGCACGGCGAGGTCGTCGAGGGTGTAGTCGCGCTGGCCCGCCCGCGTGCGGCGTGGTGGCGGGAGCAGTCCCCGCTGCTCGTAGAAGCGCAGTGCCCTGGGTGTCGCGCCGACCGCTGCCGCGGCGTCCCCGATGCGCATGGTGTGTGCCTCCCACCCCTCCTCGTGGCCGCGGTGGTCAGCCGTGCCCGGGAAGGTCGACGACGACCGTGCCGAAGGTCTGTCCCCGCGTCAGTTCCCACAACGCCCGCGGGGCCCGTTCGATGCCCTCGAACCGGGTCAGCGGCAGCCGGATGTCGCCCGACCTCAGCCAGGCGCCGAACCGGCCGGTCCACTCCGCCTCCACGTCGGGATGGTCGACGCCGGTGTATCCCCGCACGGACACGCCCTTGACCACCAGCCGGAAGGCATCGATCCGGGTCGGCGCCGCGGCACCGGCGCCCGTCTCGGCGAGTTGCCCGGAGAGGGCTCCCACGAGGGCGAACCGGGCGCCGTGCCGTGCGGCGTCCACGGCCGCGGTGAGCTGGATTCCGCCGACGTTGTCCAGGAGGACGTCGATGCCGTCCGGCGCGGCCTGGGCGAGCTGCGCGGAGAACGCGCGGTACGCGGCGTGTTCGTCGGTTCCGTCCCGCCGCTCGCGCCACGACCCGCCGGTCAGTACGGCGTCGTAGCCGAGTTCGGACGTCAGGCGCTCCGCCTTGCCCGGTGAGCCCGTGCTGCCGATGACCCGGCCGGCGCCGAGCAGCCGGGCGATCTGTCCGGCCAGCGAGCCGACCCCGCCGGCGGCACCGGTGACCAGGACGACGTCCCCCTCGCGTACGCCGGCGAGCCGGGTCAGCGCCCCGTAGGCGGCTGAGCCGGAGGAAAGCCCGGCGGCAGGCTCGGGCAGGGCCGGGTCGAGCGGCAGGCACTGGGCGACGGGTACGAGGGCGTACTCACGCCAGCCCAGCAGGTGCGTCACCAGGTCGCCGGGGCGCAGCGGACTGCCGGGCGGCGCGACGACGACCTCGCCGACGGCCGGCCCGTACAGCGCGTCCCCGGGGTGCAGTCCCGGTACGGGCGTGCCCTCGGCCGCGCCTCCGAGGAGGGTGCGCAGGCCGCCGAAGACCTGGAAGTGCCGGTTGCGGACCAGGACGTGGCCCGGCGCCGGGGCGGGTGGTGCCGTCTCGGTGACGGTGAAGTCGGTCGGTGCGGGGAGCCCTTCCGGTACGGCGGCGAGCCGCACTTCGCGGCTGGTCCGGGGCAGAACCGTGGTCATGGGGCGGCCTCCTGGCAGCGGGATGACGGGAGTCGACGCTAATCCCTGACCCTTGGGTCAGGGGCAAGTCCGCCCCGGAACGGGTCGGCACGGGGGTGCGCCGATCCGTCGCGCGCTCAGCGGGGGATGCGGCGGTCGGACGCGGCGGGGCCTTCGACGCGGGCGAGCCAGGTGGCCAGGAGGGACTCCAGCGCCGACGCCTCCTCAGGGTGCAGGGCGCTCAGCAGCCGGTGTTCGTTGTGGATGTGGTCGGTGAAGGCACGGTCGAACAGCTCCCGCCCGGCCGCGGTCAGCGCGACGACACGGCCGCGGCCGTCGTCGGCGGCGCGGCGGCGGGTGACCAGGCCGGCCCGCTCCAGCCGGTCGATCCTCTTGGTCATGGCGCCGGTGGTGACCATGGTGTGGGCCGCCAGCTCCCCCGGTGCCCGTTCGAAGGGCTCACCTGCCCTGCGCAGCGCGGCCAGGACGTCGAACTCTCCCTCGCCGAGGCCGTAGCGGCGGTAGACGACGCACAGCTCCTGCGTGAGCAGCGCGGCCAGCCGGTGCAGGCGGCCGATGACGGCCTGGGGAGCGACATCGAGATCGGGCCGCTCACGCCGCCACGCCGCCTGGATGCGGGCGACGTGGTCCGGGAGCGGGGCGCGGGTGTCTTCGTCGGTACCTTCCATGGAAGAATAATACCTTCCCCGGAAGGTATATTGCCTTCCATGGAAGCCGATTTCCGGTGGATCGCCCTGACCGCCGTGGCTCCGGTCGCCTGGGGAGCCAACTACTACGTCACCCGCGAGTTCCTGCCCGCCGGCCATGCGCTCTGGGGTGCCGCACTGCGGGCCCTGCCCGCCGGATGCCTCCTGCTCGCCGCCGCCCGCGAACGCCCGCGGGGCGCCTGGTGGTGGCGGTCGGCCGTGCTGGGGGTGCTGAACACGAGCGCGTTCTTCGCACTCGTCTACGTGGCCTCGCAGTTGCTGGCCACGAGTACGGCGTCCATGGTCATGGCACTGACACCGCTGGTGCTGACGCTGGGCGCCTGGGCCCTGCTGGGCGAGCGCCCGCGCGTCGTCCAGCTGGCCGCCGCGGTGGTGGGTCTGGCCGGCGTCGCCCTGATGCTCGGCGGTCCCGGCGGGCAGGTCCGGCCGGCCGGTGTGGCGGCCTCCGTGGCGGCGCTGCTGGTCTCGGCGGCCGGGTTTCTGCTGAGCAAGCGCTGGGACACCGGCCGCCCGGGGGTGCTCGCCGTCACGGCATGGCAGCTCACGTGCGGCGGGGTGCTCCTCCTGATCGCCGCCGGTGCCGTGGAGGGCCCGCCGCCCCCGGTCGACGGCCCCGTCCTGGCGGCCTACGCCTACTCCTCCCTCGTGGCCACCGCCCTCGCCTTCCTCGCCTGGTTCGCCGGCCTGCGCAGACTCCCGGCCGGCACCGTGGGCCTGGTCGGCCTGCTCAACCCGGTCACCGGCGTCCTGCTCGGCACCACTGTGGCCGGGGAGGGCCTGAGCGTCCCGCAGGGCGCCGGGATGGTGCTGGTCGTCGCGGCGGTCCTGGGCGGCCGGCGCACACCGGCCGACGCACCGGCTCCAGATGCCTCGTGTCCCGACGGTCCGTCCCCCGGGGCCGGTCAGCGTGGCAGCCGCCGGGCATCCGTGTTGCGATGGAAGGACGGGAAGACCCGTTCCGGTACCCAACGGTGCGGCCCATGACGGGAGGAGCGATCATGGCACGGAACAAGCCGCTCAAGGCCCGCGACATCATGACGGAGGGCGCCAAGTGCGTCGGTGAGCACGAATCCCTGCAGGATGCGGCGAAGCTGATGCGCGAGCTGCATGTGGGCGCGCTGCCCATCTGCGGTGACGACGACAGGCTGCGGGGCATGGTCACCGACCGCGACATCGTCATCCAGTGCGTGGCCGACGGGGAGGACCCGGCCCAGGTCGAGTGCGGCTCCCTCAGCGGCGAACTGCACTGGATCGACGCGGACGCGTCGGCGACGGACGCCCTGCACCTCATGGAGGAGCACCAGGTGAAGCGGATTCCGGTGATCGACGTACAGAACGACCACCGTCTCTGCGGGATCATCTCGGAGGCCAACCTCGCCCAGAACCTCACCGACAAGCAGATCGCCGAGTTCGCCAGCCGCGTGTACGCGGGCGCCCACTGAGGCACCGCGGTCCGGGCGCGGCAGGCCTGGCAGTCCGCGGGCCGGGGCCGGCGCCGCCGCCGGGTGCCGGCCCGCTCGCGCGGCGCCGGTGCGGGCCCTGGCGCAGACCGCCACGGGCGACCGCACACGGTCCGGTGTTCTGCTCCCGCACAGGAGGGAGAAGGCAATGCCCGAGCACAGGGTCGGCACACGTGAGGAGTTCGAGGCGGCCCGCCAGGAACTGCTCGTGGAGGAGAAGCAGCTGACCCGGCGCAGCGACGAGCTCGCGCGGAAGCGGCAGGAGCTTCCCTGGGTGCCGGTCGAGCGGGACTACGGCTTCGAGACCGAGCACGGGACCAAGTCGCTCGCGGAGCTCTTCGACGGGCGCTCGCAGCTGCTCGTCTACCACTTCATGTTCGGTCCGCAGTACGAGGCCGGATGCCCGGTCTGCTCCTCGATCGCCGACACCCTCGACGCCAACGCGGTCCATCTCAAAGCCCGCGACGTGACGCTGATCTGCTCCTCGCGGGCACCGATCGACAAGCTGCTCGCCTACAGGGAACGGATGGGCTGGAGCTTCCCCTGGGTCTCCACCGTCGGCAGCGACTTCCACCGTGACCTCGGCTTCCTGCACACCGAGGAGGAGCTGAGGCCGTTCCTCGAGGGCGAGATCCCGGCGGCCGAGAGCCGGCTGGCGGAGGCGACCGGCACGGATGTGCTCGGGTACGTCACCGAGGGGCCCGGGCTGAGCGCCTACGCGCTCGCGGACGGCACCCCCTTCCTGACGTACGTCACCACCGCGCGCGGCCTCGAACCCGCCATGGCCTACTACGGCCTCCTCGACCGCGCGCCGATGGGCCGCCAAGAGGAGGAGGGCGAGGAGATTCTCTGGCTCCGCCGCCACGACGAGTACGGCACGACCTGAACCCCGGTCCGGATTCTCTCCCCCGCCCGGGCCCGCTCAGTCGACCCACGGAGGTGTGCCATGCCGCATCTCCGGCTCGCCCCGCCGGTGCCCACCCGGCCGGGAGTGCTGCTGCCGAGGCGTGATCTGGCCTTCGGCTGGGGCCTCCTGATGCTGATCGCCGCGCCGGCCTGGCTGCTCACCGCCGCCCAGTCCCGTGACATGGGTGCGGGGCCGGGCACCATGGGGCCGGCGTTCCCGCTCTTCCTGCTCCTGTGGGTGGTCATGATGGCGGCGATGATGCTGCCGTCGCTGGCGCCCGTCGCCCTCACCTGGGCGCAGGCGATCCGCCGTGGCACCTCGGGCCCCGTCCAGGTGCTGCGGACCGCCGGGTTCGTCGGCGGTTACCTGCTCGCCTGGACGGGATTCGGGCTGCTGGCCTACGGGGCCCTGGCCGCGACCGGCCACGTCGTCGACGACCACCCGGGCGCGGACCGCTGGATCGGTGCGGGGGCGTTCCTGCTCGCGGGACTGCAGCAGTTCGGCCCGCTGAAACGGGTGTGCCTGCGGCACTGCCGCAACCCCATGTCCCAGCTGCTGCGCCGTGCACGCTTCCGAGGGCGGGCGAAGGACCTGCGGGCGGGCGCGCACCACGGGCTCTACTGCGTCGGCTGCTGCTGGGGCCTGATGATCGTCCTGATCCCGCTCGGCTTCATGAACGTGGCCGCGATGGCGGGACTGGCCGTGGTGATCTTCCTGGAGAAGCTGTGGCGCGGCGGCCCCTGGCTCAGCCGGGCGGTCGGCGTCGCCTGCCTCGTGCTGGCCGTCCTCGCCCCGTTCCAGGACTGGCTGCTGCCGGGCCTCAGGATGTCCGGACCGTCGATGGACGGGATGTGAGCGGGGGTGCCACGCAGGCTCCGGCGGCACCGGCCCACCGATCATCAGCCGGGCGGCAGCCCGGCCCCGGCGCTTCTCCTGCGCGCCGGGGCCGTGCCGCCGCCCATGTCACAGGCTCGTCTCTCCGGCGAGCCCGAAGAAGTCGTGCCACTTGGCGCCGCCGACGAAGCCGTCGGTGCCGTTGGACACGTTCACGTACACGTCGGCCAGGTCGTTCTGGGTGAAGGTCACGATGTCGTCCTTGCCGTCCCCGTCGTAGTCGCCCACGTACGGGAACTCGCCGTCCAGGGCGAAGAAGTCCGCCCACTTCTGGCCCGTGCCGAAGACAGCGCCGTCGGACAGCGCCACGTAGACGTCCTTCGCCTCGCCCCCCGTGAAGGTGACGATGTCGTCCTTCCCGTCACCGTTCACGTCCCCGACGCGCGGCCTCTCGCCCTCCGGGGCGAAGTGGTCGTGCACCTTGCGAGGGGCGCCGAACCGGTCGCCCTCGTTGAGCGCCACGTACACGTCGTTGCTCGCGTCCTGGGTGAAGGCGATGATGTCGTCCCTGCCGTCGCCGTTCACGTCGCCGACCGCCGGGAACTGGGCCCAGGGCGCGAAGTCGTCGTGCCACTTCTGGCCGGCGCCGAAGGACGTGCCGTCCGACAGGGCGACGTACACGTCGGCGGTGTCCTCGCGGGTGAAGGTGGCGATGTCGTCCCTGCCGTCCCCGTCGAAGTCACCGACCGCGGGCACCTCGCGCCCCGGTGCGAAGTGGTCGTGCCATCTCGCGCCCGTGGCGAAGGAGTCGCCGTCCGACGGGGCGACGTACACCTCCGCCTCGGTCCCGTGGGTGAAGGTGACGGCGTCGTCCTTGCCGTCGCCCGTGAAGTCACCCGTCAGAGGGGTCTCGCCGCCCGGTGCGAAGTGGTCGTTCCACAGCACCGACTTCCCGGCGAACGCGTTGCCCGTGGACTTGGCCACGTACACCTCAGCCCTGTCGTCCTGGGTGAAGGTGGCGATGTCGTCCCGGCCGTCCCCGTCGAAGTCGGCCGGGCCGCCGCCCATGATGCCGCCGCCGGTGAGCCGGACGCGCATGAGGAACACGTTGTACGGCTGCCACTGCGACATCGTGAAGTACAGGTACGGGCTGTTGGAATCGGCCGACCACGGGTGGATGAACGACCCGTACAGCTGCGGGTAGTCCGCGCCCGACGCGACGACCTGCTTGTCGCTCCACGGGCCCCACGGCGTCGCCGACGTCCGCATGACGATCGAGCCGCCCGGGTCGTCCAGGTACATCATCACGAAGCGGCCGAGGTAGCGGCTGTACTGCACGGACAGCTCACCGACCGGAGCCCCGGCCACGGGCGTCGCGGCGTCGGGGTCGGTGACCCAGGAGCCGCCCGTCCAGTAGCGGTAGGCGCCCGGGTCGAGGAGCCCGCTCTCGGGGACGCGGGACAGGTGCACATGGCCGAACCGGCCGCCCGGCGTGCCGTACATGTAGACGTAGCCGCCCTGCTTGACCATCGCGGCCATCTGGAACTTGTTGCTGAAGGAGGCGTTGTTCTGCCAGCGGGCGTCGACGTCCTTGACCCAGTTCTCGCCGTTGTCGTCGGACCAGGCGATGCCCGAGTAGTTCGTGAACCATTCCCCCGGCCCGCCCCAGCGGCGTACCGACATGTAGTGCATGTACTGGCGGTTGCCCACCGAGATGCCCGCGGTGGGGATCGTGGTCAGCTCGTCGCCGTCGACGCGCTTGCACGGAAGCACCTGTTTGGCGTGGCCCGCGCGGTCCGTCGCCATGCTGTCGATGCTCATGCCGTCGGCGAGGTTGCGGTCACCGCTGCGGGCCAGCAGGTTGCAGCGCCAGTCGAGGGTGGCGGGGTCGCCGACGGCGGCTCCGGGGCCCGTCCAGCCGTTGCCGTACGAGTCGCCGAAGGCCGTCAGGACCTCGCCGTTGCCGTTGTCCCACATGATGCCGAGGTCGGTGGCCTTCAGCTGCCAGCGGACGTCGGTCGCGCTGGTGGAGCCGGGACCGGTCAGCTTGGCCACCCGTTCGGCACGCGAGACCACACCGGCGGCCTTGACGTCGGCGCCGCTCGCCGACTCCTTGGCCTCCGCGGTGGCGCCGCCGGCGAACACGCTGCCGATGATCAGTGAGGCGAGCGACAGCGCGGCCGGTATGCGTCTCCTGGTGGTGCGTTTCACCTATGTCCCTTTCCGTCAGAGGCTGATCTCGCCCGGGGTGCCGAAGAAGTCGTGCCATTTGCGGCCGTCGACGAAGGCGTTGGTCCCGTTGGACAGGCTCA
>NZ_JACVQF010000185.1 GCF_014534645.1 Streptomyces griseicoloratus | reverse complement strand
TGACCGCGGTGAGCGTCGTGACGACCGTGGCGGCCGTTCCTTCGACCGCCGTGACGGCGACCGTGGCGGCTTCCGCCGCGACGACCGCGGCGGCCACCGCGGCAGCGACCGTCCGTTCAACCGCGACCGCCGCGACGACCGCCCCGGCTTCCGCGCCGGCGGTCACGACCGCCCGTACGGCCGCCGTGACGACCACCGTGGTTCGTCCTTCGGCCGCCGTGACGACAAGCCGCGCTGGAAGCGCAACGGCTGACGCCGGCGACCGGCACTGAACGCCGTGGCCCCTGCCCTGACGGGTGGGGGCCACGGCGTTTTACGGCGGTGTCCTTTTCAGCCATCGAGTGACGCATGTCACGTCCCCGGCGAGGGAATTGCTGGGGGCATGACAGATGACGCCAAGGCGAGCGGCCTCTCGGACGAGGAACGGCTGGCCCAGCTCGGCTACACCCAGGTTCTGGCCCGCCGCATGTCGGCGTTCTCCAACTACGCGGTCTCCTTCACCATCATCTCGGTGCTGTCGGGCTGCCTGACCCTGTACCTGTTCGGCATGAACACCGGCGGCCCCGCCGTGATCACCTGGGGCTGGGTCGCCGTCGGCCTGATGACCCTCTTCGTCGGCCTGTCGATGGCCGAGATCTGCTCGGCGTACCCCACGTCCGCGGGCCTGTACTTCTGGGCGCACCGGCTGGCACCGCCCCGTACGGCCGCGGCCTGGGCCTGGTTCACGGGCTGGTTCAACGTGCTCGGCCAGGTGGCGGTGACCGCGGGCATCGACTTCGGGGCCGCTTCCTTCCTGGGCGCCTACCTGAACCTGCAGTTCGGGTTCGAGGTGACCGAGGGCCGCACGATCATGCTCTTCGCCGGCATCCTGATCCTGCACGGCCTGCTGAACACCTTCGGCGTGCGGATCGTCGGCCTGCTGAACAGCGTCAGCGTGTGGTGGCACGTCCTCGGCGTCGCGGTCATCGTCGGCGCGCTGACCTTCGCCCCCGACCACCACCAGTCGGCGTCCTTCGTCTTCGGCGAGTTCGTCAACAACACGGGCTGGGGCAGCGGCGCGTACGTCGTCCTGATCGGCCTGCTGATGGCCCAGTACACCTTCACCGGCTACGACGCCTCCGCCCACATGACGGAGGAGACCCGGGACGCGTCCACGGCCGGCCCCAAAGGCATCGTCCGCTCCATCTGGACCTCCTGGATCGCCGGCTTCGTCCTGCTCCTGGGCTTCACCTTCGCCATCCAGTCCTACGAGGGCGCCCTCACGTCCCCGACCGGCGCGCCGCCCGCCCAGATCCTGCTCGACGCGCTGGGCGCGACGGCCGGCAAGCTGCTCCTGCTCGTCGTCATCGGGGCGCAGCTGTTCTGCGGGATGGCGTCGGTGACGGCCAACAGCCGCATGATCTACGCCTTCTCCCGCGACGGGGCGCTGCCCTTCTCCCACGTCTGGCACACGGTCAGCCCGCGCACCCGCACGCCGGTCGCGGCCGTCTGGCTGGCCGCGCTGGCCGCCCTCGTCCTCGGGCTGCCGTACCTGATCAATGTGACGGCGTACGCCGCGGTCACGTCCATCGCCGTCATCGGCCTCTACATCGCCTACGTCATCCCGACCCTGCTGCGGGTGCGCAAGGGCGCGGCCTTCGAAAGGGGGCCGTGGCACCTGGGCCGCTGGTCCCAGGCGGTGGGCGTGGTGGCGGTGACGTGGGTCGGCGTCATCACGGTCCTGTTCATGCTGCCCCAGGTCTCCCCGGTCACCTGGGAGACCTTCAACTACGCCCCCGTCGCCGTCCTGGTCGTCCTGGGCTTCGCCGCGACCTGGTGGCTGGCCTCGGCCCGCCACTGGTTCCTCAACCCCGACCACGAACGCACCAGGGCCCGCACCGCGGCCCACGCGAACGCCCCCGAGCCGGTCGATCCCTAGCCCCCGCCCTCCGACGGCCCGGCCCGGCGCGGCCGTGTATCCGATACCCGATCGGCGACACGGCCGCGTCCGGCTATGCTCGGGGTGGCAACAGCGAGCAACATCGCCGAGCGACAACGCCTGGGCCCTTAGCTCAATTGGCAGAGCAGTGGACTTTTAATCCATTGGTTGTGGGTTCGAGTCCCACAGGGCCTACCGGACCCCTCGGGGTCGGACCCCCGTGGACGTCCGTCCACGGGGGTCCTGACGTTTCAGGGGCGGCGGCGGTGTTCACCGCCCCACCGGGGTCCGCTGGGGTCCGTCGCGTCTCCCCGCCCCCACAGCCTGCCCGTCCACGTCACCGGAGTGCGCCGATGCCCCTCCCCTACGTCCTGCTCTCCGCCGCCGTCTCCCTCGACGGCTATCTGGACGACACCGGACCCGAGCGGCTGCTGCTGTCGGGTCCCGCCGACTTCGACCGGGTCGACGAGGTGCGTGCGTCCGTGGACGCGATCCTGGTCGGGGCCGGCACGATCCGGGCCGACAATCCACGGCTGCTGGTCAACTCGGCCGAGCGGCGGGCCGCCCGGGTCGCCGACGGGCGGCCGGAGTTCCCGCTGAAGGTCACCGTCAGCGGGTCCGGCGAGCTGGACCCGGCGGCCGTGTTCTGGCACACCGGCGGCGACAAGGTGGTCCTGACCACGGACGAGGGCGCCCGGCGGGCCCGCGCGCTCGGCCTCGCGGCCGACGTCGTCCCGCTCGGCGCGGTTCTCGACTGGCACACGGCGCTGGAGTACCTGCACGACGAGCGCGGGGTGCGGCGGCTCATGGTCGAGGGCGGCGGGACCGTCCACACCCAGCTGCTGCAACAGGGGCTCGCCGACGAACTGCAGCTCGTCCTCGCTCCGGTGCTCGTCGGGGACCCGAAGGCGCCCCGGCTGTTCGGCCCCGGGGCCTACCAGCGCGGACGTCTGCGGCTGGTGGAGACCCGGCGCATCGAGGACGTCGTCCTCATGCGCTACCTGCCGACGGCCCCCGGCGCCGGAAGCGACGTCTGTGCGGCCGACCGGCACTGGCTGGCGCTCGCCTGCGAGCTGGCGGAGCTGTGCCCGCCGTCGCGGACGGCGTTCAGCGTGGGGGCGGTCGTGGTGGCCGCCGACGGCACGGAGCTGGCGCGGGGGTACTCGCGGGAGGGCGGGGACCCGGTGGCGCACGCCGAGGAGGCCGCCCTGGCCAAGGCCGACCCCGCCGACCCGAGGCTCGCGACGGCCACGGTGTACAGCAGCCTGGAGCCGTGTGCCCGCCGCGCCTCCCGGCCCGCGCCCTGCGCCCGGCTGATCCTCGACGCCGGGGTACGGCGCGTGGTCACGGCCTGGCGGGAGCCCGACACGTTCGTGCCGGGGGCCGACGGCAGCGGGGTCCTCGCCGCCGGGGGCGCCGCCGTCGTCGTACTGCCGGAGTACGAGGAGCGGGCCAAGGCTCCGAACGGGCATCTGCTGGGGGCATAGCGTTACCATTGGTGACAATCCGGGGGGTCGGAAACGCGTGTACGTTCCGTCCCCGGGATGGCGTACACTGGTTTACACAACGACGCGGGGTGGAGCAGCTCGGTAGCTCGCTGGGCTCATAACCCAGAGGTCGCAGGTTCAAATCCTGTCCCCGCTACTGAAGGCCGACGGCCGGAAACCATGAGGGTTCCGGCCGTCGGTGTGTTTGCGCCCCCACCACGTCACCCCGGGTCTCCTTGGCTCACCCGGACGGCCCTCACCGCTCGCCCCCCGTCCCCGCTGCGGGAAACCTGGACGGACGGGACGGCAAGTGGCGTGGACGCGCGTGGTGGCGGGAGACGAGTGGTGCGGCCGGGTGACGTGGACGACGAGGGGCCGTACGCCCGGGCCGGCGGCCGCCTGCCCGGCGACCCCGTGCCCGACCCCGGCCTCGGCGACGCCCCGGTACCCGTGCCGCCCGGCGAGGAGGAGCGGCCGCGCCCGTCCTACTCGCGGACCTTCGTACGCCTGCTCCCCGTCCTGCTGATCGTCGTCGCCGTCCTCTACGACTGCCTCACCCCCCGGTACTTCACCGCCGGCCCCCTCTACACGGCCGCGCCCCTGGTCGCCGCCCCGATCTACTCGCGGCGCGGCACCGTGCTCACCGCCGTCACCGTGGTCGCCGTCGTCATCGTGCTCCAGTTCACCAAGGGCGTCATCCACTACATCGACTCGCTGACGGAGCTGGTCACCATCGCGACGGTCGCGGCTCTCGCCGTCCTCGTCAACGGCTTCGTGCGCCGCGGCGACGAGCGCCTCGCCAGCGCCCGCGGGATCGCCGAGGCCGCCCAGCGCGCCGTCCTGCCCGAACCCGCCGAGCGGATCGCCGGCTTCGAGATCGCCGCCCGCTACGAGGCCGCGCAGGCCGACGCCTTCATCGGCGGCGACCTGTACGCGGTGCAGGACAGCCCGCGCGGCGTCCGGATCATCGTCGGGGACGTGCGCGGCAAGGGCATGGGCGCGGTGGCGGCCGTCGCCGTCGTGATCGGGGCCTTCCGGGAGGCCGCCGAGCAGGAGGCGACGCTGGAGGCGGTCGCACAACGGCTGGAGCGGGCACTGGCGCGCGAGGGCACCCGGCGCGAGGGGCTGGACGCCTTCGAGGGGTTCACGACCGCCGTCCTCGCCGAACTCCCGCACGGCGACGGAGTCGTCCGCATCGTCAACCGGGGCCATCCGCCGCCCCTCCTGCTGTACGCCGACGGCACCCTCTGCCCCCTGCCCGCCCGGGAGGCCGCGTTGCCGCTCGGCATGGGCGAACTGGGCGTCTGGCCCGACCGGGCGGAGGAGGTCCGCTTCCCCGGCGGGGCCACGCTGCTGCTGTACACCGACGGCCTGACCGAGGCCCGCGACGCCCGCGGCACGTTCTACGATCCCCGGACGCGGCTCGCGGGCCGCGTCTTCCGGCATCCCGCCGAACTCCTGGACACCCTCGCCGATGACGTACGCCGGCACTCCGGGGGCGGCATGGCCGACGACCTGGCGCTGCTCGCCGTACGCCGGCCTTGACCACCGGCGCCGCTCCCTCATCACGATGGGTGACCGGGCGACCGCCCTCTGCATAACAACTGATACACCGTCAGAAAGAAGAGAGGCGGAAAAGTGTCCTGAGGGGCGGTCAACTCGCCCGGTTTTCACCGGTCGTGAGGTGTACGTCCGGGGCGGAATCGTTAATGATCAAGCGGAACGGCTTGGAATCCGCACCCCGCGTCTATTAACGTTCGATAACGCAGCGCGGTCGTCCCAGCCGTCACAGAAGGCGGCTCCGTGCGCACGCGCCGAATCCCGTAAGGGAACCGGGGAACCACCACCTTGGGGTGAATCGGGCGTATGCCACCGTGGAAACACGGCTGGTATACGCGCGTAGGAGACCTTCCTGCTCCGAACCCGTCAGCTAACCCGGTAGGCGGAGAAGGAAGGAAAGGAGTACGCCCACGTGGCGTCCAACCGGCCTGCCCCCGAGGCCCCGTTCGCGCCGAACCGGCACGACACCGAAACCTTCGGCTACGACGACTACCGCACCGAAGAGGGCCCCTGGGAGGAGTGGAACCCCACCGCGGACTCCATTCGCCCCGTACGCGGCCGGCACCGCGTCGCCAAGCAGCGCGGCGGACTGGCCCGCAGCTCCACCGTCCTCGGCGTCGGCGTCATAGCGGCGGTCGGAGCGGGCGGCATGGCCAGCGCGCAGACCGGCAAGCCGCCGGTGTCGATCTCCATGCCGGACCTGCCGAACGTCGGCTCGCTCATCTCCGACGAGGAGGAGCCGGAGCCGGAGGGCTCCGCCACCCCGCTCAGCGGCATCGGCGTGACCACCACCGACACCGCGCAGGGCACCGCCGACGCCGGTGAGGCGCTGCGGGCGCGGATCATGGCCCAGGCCGAGCAGCAGCAGGACCAGGTGGACACCAAGGCCGCCGCCGAGGCCGCGGCCGCCGCCGAGAAGCAGGCCGCGGAAGCCGCCGCCAAGGCCGAGAAGGAGGCCGAGGCCAAGGCCGCCGCCGCCAAGAAGAAGGCGGAGGAGGAGGCCAGGAAGAAGGCCGAGGCCGAGCGCCTCGCCCAGCTGGCCAAGCAGTACACGCTGCCGACCTCCTCGTACACCATCTCCTCCACCTTCGGGCAGGCCGGCGCCTACTGGTCCTCCGGCCACCACACCGGCCTCGACTTCGCCGCGCCCACGGGCACGCTGCTCAAGGCGGTGCACAGCGGCACGATCACCTCGGCCGGCTGGGACGGGTCCTACGGGTACAAGACCGTGCTCACCCTCGAGGACGGCACCGAGATCTGGTACGCCCACCAGTCCTCCATCAACGTCAGCGTCGGCCAGAAGGTCACCACCGGTGACGTCATCGGCCGCGTCGGCGCCACCGGCAACGTCACCGGCGCCCACCTCCACATGGAGGTCCACCCCGAGGGGTCCAGCTCCGGCATCGACCCGATGGCGTGGCTGCAGAGCAAGGGCCTCACCCTCTGACCTCCGCCTCTTCAGATCCCCGGCGGTCCTGACGGCAACCCCCCGACGTCAGGGCTGCCGGTTCTCGGCATGCCCCGGTGGGACCCGCGTTCCCGTACCGGAATGGCCGGTGCCGGTGTGGTCGTTGACGAAGAACATGACTTCTCTTCGCAAGCTGGGCTCATCCGACCTCGAGGTCTTCCCGCTCGCCCTCGGCGGCAACGTCTTCGGCTGGACCGCCGACGAGCAACAGTCCTTCGCCGTCCTCGACGCCTACACCGCCGCCGGCGGCAACTTCGTCGACACCGCCGACTCCTACTCCGCGTGGGTCGACGGCAACAGCGGCGGGGAGTCCGAGACACTCATCGGCAAGTGGATCGCCGCGCGCGGCAACCGCGACGACGTCGTGATCGCCACCAAGGTCAGCCAGCACCCGGAGTATCCCGGCCTGTCCGCCGCGAACATCAAGGCCGCGGCCGACGCCTCGCTGCGCCGCCTGGGAACCGACCACATCGACCTCTACTACACCCACTTCGACAAGCCCGAGGTGCCGGTGGAGGAGATCATCGGCGCGCTCGACGAACTGGTCCGGGCGGGCAAGGTGCGGCACATCGCCGCCTCCAACATCTCCGCCGAGCGGCTCGCCAGGTCCCTGGCGTTCTCGGAGCGCGAGGGCCTCGCCCGGTACGTGGCGCTCCAGCCGCACTACAACCTGGTCTCGCGCGACACGTACGAGGGCGAGCTGCGCGACCTCGCCGAACAGGCCGGCCTGGCCGCCGTCCCGTACTACTCCCTCGCGTCCGGCTTCCTCACCGGCAAGTACCGGCCCGGCGCGACCGTCGACAGCGCGCGGGCGGGCGGTGCCGCCAAGCACCTGGAGACGGAGCGCGGGCGGCGGGTGCTCGCGGCCCTGGACGAGATCGCCCAGGCCCACGACGTGGCCGTCGCCACCGTCGCCCTGGCCTGGCTCGCGGCACAGCCGACGGTGGCGGCGCCGATCGCGTCCGCGCGGACGGTGGAGCAGCTGCCGGCCCTGCTCGGCGTGGCCGGGCTGACCTTGACGGAGGAGGAGACCGGGCGGCTGACGGAGGCGTCGGCCTAAGAGCGGGGGCTCATGCTGGGAGGGGCGTCGGCCTGGTGCCGGGGTCCCGTTCAGTACCTGTACGGGTTGTGTGCGGGGTACGGCGTCGGGGCCGGGTGGCCGTAACCGTAGCCGTGGGCGCCGTAGCCCGGCCAGGGCATGGGGCGTACGGGCACGGGCGGCGCCGTCGCTCGGGCCGCCTGGGCCAGGGCCGGGCGCGCCACGTCGCGCCTGCGCCACAGCTCGTCCAGCAGTTCCCGCTCCCGTACGACGTAGTCGGCGCCCGCCCGGCCGCGTCGGCCCCGCTGCCGCAGGAAGGCCAGCGAGGTCGCGTACGCCTCGTACTCCGCCACCGCCCGCGCGGCCGGTTTCCCGGCGTGGTGGCGGGCGTACTGCCGGGCGATGCGCCGGGCCCGCATCGAGCCGAGCGCGAACGGCTCGGCCGGGCCGAGCCAGCCGGCGACGGCGTAGGCGGGCAGCTCCGCCCGTACGGTCCACAGCTCGCGCTGCCGGGTCCAGATCACCAGCCAGGTCAGCAGGCCGAACGCGGGCACCATGAACGCCGCGTACACGGCGAAGAAGCCGTACTCACCGAGCGCGGAGGAGCCGTTCCACAGCGCGTGCATGCCCATGGCGAGCAGCAGGCCGGCCAGGGGCAGGAGCACGCGCCGGAGCCGCTGCCGGTCGGCGGACAGGGCGGCGATGCCGAAACCGATGCCGGTGAGCACGGTGAACAGAGGGTGGGCGAACGGCGACATCACGATGCGGACGAAGAAGGTCGCCGCGGTGACGGAGGCGATGCCGCGGTCGCCGGTGAGCTGGTCGGTGCCGAAGGCGGTGCCCAGGTAGAGGATGTTCTCGGTGAACGCGAAGCCGGTGGCGGTGACGCCGGCCACGACCACGCCGTCGACGATGCCGGTGAAGTCGCGTCGGCGGAAGAGGAAGACCAGGAGGACGGCGGCGGCCTTCGCGGACTCCTCGACGATCGGCGCTATGACCGTGGCGCCGAGGGTGTCGGCGCTGGTCGGGTCCGCCGTCGCCGTCGCTATCCACTGCGTGGCGAAACTGTTGGCGACGATCGCTATCAGCGCCGCCGCGCAGGCGCCCCACGCGAAGGCGAACAGCAGGTTCCGCCAGGGGCCGGGCTCCACGCGGTCCAGCCAGCGGAAGGCGGCTATGAGCAGGGGCACGGGCAGCACCGCCAGCCCGAGCCCCACCAGGAACCCTTCGGTGCCGGTCTGTTCGCGCACCAGGGCCAGGATGACCAGGCCGGAGAGCGCGAGCAGGGTGATCAGCGCGCCGTAACGCACCCAGGTGCGCTGCCACCAGTGCGGACGCGGCGGGTACGTCGGGTGCGGGGGACAGGTGGCCACGGCATGGACCCTAACCGGTGGGGGGCTGCTCCTTGTGCGGTTCGCGGTGCTGCACGTCGTGCGGTACGCGGCGGAAGAGCAAGTCGTTCACCACATGTCCCTTGTCCAGTCCCTGGCCCTCGAAACGGGTCAGCGGGCGGTGGGCGGGACGCGGGGCGAAACCGCCGTCGGGCACGGTGTTCTCGAAGTCGGGGTGCGCGGTGAGGACGTCGAGCATCTGCTCGGCGTACGGCTCCCAGTCGGTCGCGCAGTGCACCACGGCTCCCGGCCTGAGGCGGGACGCGGCCAGGGTGAGGAACTCCGGCTGGATCAGCCGGCGCTTGTGGTGCCGCTTCTTGGGCCAGGGGTCGGGGAAGTAGACGCGCAGGCCGTCGAGGGAGTCGGGGGCGAGCATCTCGCGCAGGAGGATGATCGCGTCGCCGTTGCCCACCCGGATGTTGGACAGGCCGTTCCGGTCGGCGAGGCCGAGGAGGTTGCCCTGGCCGGGGGTGTGCACGTCGACCGCGAGGATGTTGGTGTCCGGGTCGGCGGCGGCCATCTGGGCGGTGGCCTCGCCCATGCCGAAGCCGATCTCCAGCACGACGGGGTTGTCGTCGGCGAACAGCTCGGCGAGGTCGATGACGCGCTGCCCGTCGATGTCCAGTCCCCACTTGGGCCACAGCCGCTGCAGGGCGTCCGCCTGCCCGGCGGTCACCCGGCTCCGCCGGGGCTGGAAGCTCCGGATCCGCCGCTCGAAGTGCGACCCGGCGGGGTCGGCCTTCGGCCCGTCGGGGAAGCGGGGCTCGCCCTTGGCACGGGTGTGCCGGAGCGAGGCGCCGATGCCCGGGGCGGTGGGGGCGGTGGGGGCGAGGGGCGGCTGGGGGAATTCGGGGGCGTTGCGGGTGTCAGACACAGTGAGTCGATTTTACGGGTGCGGGGATGCCTGCGGCGGCCTGTGGTTGTGGGTGGGGGTGCGCGTAGCGCGGTCCGTTCGGTTGTGGGTCGGGGCCGCGCCGGGGGGTGTCCGTCCTCGGAACGGCGCGGAATCGGTT
>NZ_JACVQF010000184.1 GCF_014534645.1 Streptomyces griseicoloratus | reverse complement strand
AGCGTCCGGCGCGGTCGCGGTCCGGCGCCCCCGTCGCCCGTCGGCGGGGCCGGCGTCAGCCGGTTTCGCGCCAGCCGTTGGTGATCGGCAGCCGGCGGTCCTTGCCGAAGCCCTTGGCCGAGATCTTGGTGCCCGGCGGGTACTGCCGCCGCTTGTACTCGGCGGTGTCCACCATCCGCAGCGTCCTCGTCACCAGCTCACGGTCGAAGCCGGCCGCGACGATCTCGTCCGCGCCCCGGTCCCGGTCGACGTACAGGTCGAGGATCGCGTCCAGCACCGGGTAGTCCGGCAGCGAGTCCGTGTCGACCTGCCCGGGCCGCAGCTCGGCGCTCGGTGGCTTGGTGATGGAGTTCTCGGGGATCGGCGGGGTCTGCCCGCGCGCCTCGGCCGCCCGGTTGCGCCATTCCGCCAGGCGGAAGACCCACGTCTTGTACACGTCCTTGATCGGCCCGTAGGCGCCCACCGAGTCGCCGTAGAGCGTCGAGTAGCCCACCGCCAGCTCCGACTTGTTGCCGGGCGCCAGCACGATGTGGCCCTCCTGGTTGGAGATCGCCATCAGCAGCGTGCCGCGCAGCCGGGACTGGAGGTTCTCCTCCGCCAGACCCGTCAGCCCCAGCGACCCCATGTACGCGTCGAACATCGGCTCGATCGGCACCGTCCGGTAGTGCAGGCCGGTGCGCCGCGCCAGCTCCGCCGCGTCGTCCTTGGAGTGCTCGGAGGAGTACTTGGACGGCATCGACACGCCGTACACGTTCTCCGCGCCCACCGCGTCGCAGGCGATCGCCGCCACCAGCGAGGAGTCGATGCCGCCGGACAGGCCGATCAGCACCGAGCGGAACCCGTTCTTGCGCACGTAGGCCCGCAGGCCGACGACCAGCGCCGAGTAGACCTCCTCCTCGTCGTCGAGACGGTCCGCGTACCCGCCGGTCAGCCGCGGCTCGCGGGCCGGCGCCGGCTCCTCGGACAGCACGACCCGGTCGATGCGCAGCCCGTCGTCCACCACGCCCGTCGGCGCGTCGGCGTCCGCGGCCGGCAGGTCGAGGTCGAGGACCACGCACCCCTCGGTGAACTGCGGCGCCCGCGCCACGACCTCCCCGTCCCGGTCGACCACGATCGAGTCGCCGTCGAAGACCAGTTCGTCCTGCCCGCCGGTCATCGCCAGGTACGCCGTGGTGCACCCGGCCTCCTGGGCCCGCTTGCGCACCAGCTCAAGCCGCGTGTCGTCCTTGTTCCGCTCGTACGGCGAGGCGTTGACGGAGAGCAGCAGCCCGGCCCGCGCCGACCGCGCCGCCGGCACCCGGCCGCCGTCCTGCCACAGGTCCTCGCAGATGGCGAGGGCCACGTCGACACCGTGCACCCGCACCACCGGCATCGTGTCGCCGGGCACGAAGTAGCGGAACTCGTCGAAGACGCCGTAGTTCGGCAGGTGGTGCTTGGCGAAGCTCAGCACCACCTCGCCGCCGTACAGCACCGCCGCCGCGTTCTGCGGCGCGCCGGCCGGCTGGCCGTACTTCGGCTGGGCGGTCTCCGAGCGGTCCAGGTACCCGACGACGACCGGCAGCCCGCCGAAGCCCTCCTCGGCCAGGCGCGCCGCCAGCGAGCGCAGGGCGGCGCGGGAGGCCTCCACGAAGGACGACCTGAGGGCCAGGTCCTCGACCGGATACCCGGTGAGCACCATCTCCGGGAACGCCACCAGGTGCGCTCCCTGCCCGGCGGAGTGCCGGGTCCAGCGGACGACCGACTCCGCGTTCGCGGCGAGGTCGCCGACGGCGGAGTCGATCTGGTTCAGGGCGAGTCGTAGTCGAGGCACGCGCCCAGTGTAATCGTCAGACCGACGCGATGGGGTGGGACGCGGGCGGTGCCGGGCTCACGACCGCGGCTTCGCGCCCCGTTCCGCCAGCATGTCCGCCATCAGCCGGATCTCCGACTCCTGCGCCTCGACCATCCCGCGGGCCAGCCGCCGCTCCACGCCGACCGTGCACTTCTCGGCACACCCTTCGGCCATGTGGACGCCGCCCTTGTGGTGCTCGGTCATGAGCTGGAGGTAGTAGACCTCCGCCTGCCTCCCGCTGAGCGTCCCGAGCTTCTCCATCTCGGCGTCGGTGGCCATCCCCGGCATCAGCGAGCCCTCCCCGGCGGAGGGCGCCTCGCCCATGCCCATCCACGCCATCGGCGGCTCGGACGACACCTTCGGCAGCCCCCACAGGTCGAGCCAGCCGATCATCATGCCCCGCTGGTTGGCCTGCGTCTGCGCGATGTCGTACGCGAGCCGCCGCACCTCCTCGTCCTTCGTGCGGTCGCGCACGATGTACGACATCTCCACGGCCTGCTGGTGGTGCACCGCCATGTCCCGGGCGAACCCGGCGTCCGCCGAGCCGGCGGACGGGACACGGCTCCCGCCGTCGTCCCCGGCGACCGCGTAGGTGATCGCCCCGGCCGCGACGAGGACCGCCGCCGCGGCCCCCGCGGTCCAGCCGGCCGCACGCCTCACTGCGACAGCCCGTTGGTGCACGCCGCGCCCGGCTCGGGCGTCTGCTCGCCCTGGACGAACTTCTCGAAGAACTTGTCCACGTTCGCGTCGCCCGCCCCCGTCACCGTGCGCTGGTGTCCCCAGGCCGTGAGCATGATCGGGTCCTTCTGCCCGTCGTTCGGGCTCATCAGCGTGTACGGGGTCTTCTTCACCTTCGCCGCCAGCGCCTCGACGTCCGCCTTCGGGGCCTTGTCGGTGTACGTCACCCACACGGCGCCGTGCTCCAGGGAGTGCACGGCGTTCACGTTGTTCAGCGGCTTGGTGTAGACGTCGCCGTTGCAGTTCATCCAGACCTGGTTGTGGTCGCCGCCGACCGGGGGCTCGGCCGGGTACGTCACGTCCTTGGTGACGTGGTTGCGGGACAGCGTGCCCTTCCAGGTCCGCACGCCGTCCTCGCCCGTCACGAAGCTGCCGGAGGTCTCGGAGCCGGCCGCGGTGTCGCCGGAGTCGTCGGACTGCGACCGGACGAGGACGACCCCGCCGGCGACGAGGGCGCCGACGACCACCACACTCGCCGTGATCGTGAGGATCCGGTTCCGGCGTTCGCGGGCCTCCTCGGCACGGCGCATCTCGGCTATGCGTGCCTGGCGCTCCGTGCTGCTGCTCTTCTTGGCGGAACCCATGGGGTGTGCCCTTCTGGGAAAGGGGGCTGTGGAGTCCGCTGATCGTAATGGGGAAGGAGGGGACTGGCGTAGGGAGATCACAGGATCTGTCGCCGCGGACCCCCAGGAATGGCCCGATCGAACACGTGGCCTCTACGCTGCGGTGAGAGCGGTACACCATGGCGGTACACCACAGACGTGCACACTCGCCGTACGCGAGGCGTTCAGACCGGGGTCGGCGGGCCGATCAAGGGCCGCAACGCGTACGAAACGGCGCTGTGGTGGGATGCTCTGGTGCCCGACCGCCTCCCGCCGTATACCGGAGACAGGCGGCCTGACCAGCAAGGATGGGGAAGCGGAAGATGGACAAGCAGCAGGAGTTCGTGATCCGGACGCTGGAGGAGCGCGACATCCGGTTCGTACGCCTGTGGTTCACGGACGTGCTGGGCTTCCTCAAGTCCGTCGCCGTGGCCCCGGCCGAGCTGGAACAGGCCTTCGACGAGGGCATCGGCTTCGACGGCTCCGCCATCGAGGGCTTCGCCCGGGTCTACGAGTCCGACATGATCGCCAAGCCGGACCCCTCCACCTTCCAGGTCCTGCCCTGGCGCGCCGAGGCCCCCGGCACGGCCCGGATGTTCTGCGACATCCTCATGCCGGACGGCTCCCCGTCCTTCGCCGACCCGCGCTACGTCCTCAAGCGCGCCCTCGCCCGCGCCTCCGACCAGGGGTTCACCTTCTACACCCACCCGGAGATCGAGTTCTTCCTGCTGAAGGACAAGCCGGTCGACGGCTCGGTGCCGACCCCCGCCGACAACTCCGGCTACTTCGACCACACCCCGCAGAACATCGGCATGGACTTCCGCCGCCAGGCCATCACCATGCTGGAGTCGATGGGCATCTCGGTGGAGTTCTCCCACCACGAGGGTGCCCCCGGCCAGCAGGAGATCGACCTGCGCTACGCCGACGCGCTGTCCACGGCGGACAACATCATGACCTTCCGCCTGATCATGAAGCAGGTGGCCCTGGAGCAGGGCGTCCAGGCGACCTTCATGCCGAAACCGTTCTCCGAACACCCGGGCAGCGGCATGCACACCCACCTCTCCCTCTTCGAGGGCGACCGGAACGCCTTCTACGAGTCGGGCGCGGAGTACCAGCTCTCCAAGGTCGGCCGCTCCTTCATCGCGGGCCTGCTGCGGCACGCGGCGGAGATCTCGGCCGTGACGAACCAGTGGGTCAACTCCTACAAGCGCATCTGGGGCGGCTCCGAGCGCACCGCCGGCGCCGGCGGCGAGGCCCCTTCGTACATCTGCTGGGGCCACAACAACCGCTCGGCCCTGGTCCGCGTCCCCATGTACAAGCCCGGGAAGACCGGCTCGGCCCGCGTCGAGGTCCGCTCGATCGACTCCGGCGCCAACCCGTACCTGGCCTACGCCGTCCTCCTCGCCGCCGGCCTGAAGGGCATCGAGGAGGGCTACGAACTCCCGCCGGGCGCCGAGGACGACGTCTGGGCCCTCTCCGACGCCGAGCGCCGCGCGATGGGCATCGAACCCCTCCCGCAGAACCTCGGCGAGGCCCTGACCCTGATGGACCGCAGCGACCTGGTCGCGGAGACCCTCGGCGAGCACGTCTTCGACTTCTTCCTCCGCAACAAGCGCCAGGAATGGGAGGAGTACCGCTCGGAGGTCACCGCCTTCGAACTCCGCAAGAACCTCCCGGTCCTGTAGCCCCCTCTCCGGACAGGGGTGAGTGGAGGATTCGGGCCGATCGCCGGGGCGGAACCGCAGGCCGCCCGGCACGGATCCGGCCCAGATCCTCCACTCGCCGCCCGGGTCAGCGGCGGCGGGCGGCCAGGTCCGCCAGGAGGGCGTGGAGGGGTTCCGTGGCGCGGCGGCGGTACTCCTGGACCGACCAGCCGTTTCCGTCGGGGTCGGAGAAGTACATGAACGTGGCGCCGTCGTCGGGGGCGTACTGGACCGGCTCGGAGACCTCCAGGCCGCGGGCGACGAGTTCCGCGTGGGCGGTCTTGATGTCGGCGACGCACAGCTGCAGGCCCTGGTACGAGCCGGGGGCCGGCGTCGGGCCCGGCGTCATCTGCCAGAGGGTGTCGCCGAGGGCGATCGAGCAGCCCGAGCCCGGGGGCGTCAGCTGGACGATCCGCATCCCGGGCATGACCTCCTGGTCGATGTCGACGTGGAAGCCGACCTTGTCCCGGTAGAAGTCCCGCGCCCGGTCGATGTCGCTCACGGGCAGCGGGATCACTTCGAGGGTGAGGTCCATGGCGTGACTCCTTCGGCTCCTCGGTCGACGGGCTCCCCCTCACCGAAGCCGAAAACGGTACGCGGCGCCACCGAAAGGCCCGATCGCCCCGGCTCCCGCGCGGCGGGCCCGGCGGAGCACCGAACACGTGGGCGCTCCGGAGGCGCTGTCCGGTTAGGCTCTGGCCAGTACGAGCTCGATCCGACGGGAGGCCGAGATGACGGCGCCGGGGCGCAGGAGCAGTACCTTCACGCGGCTGCTGCGGCACGGCTTCACGGATCCCTCGGCCGCCGAGCGGCTGCTGGACAGCGCGGAACTGGCACCGGTCCGCAACGACCCGGTGCTCCTGGACGCGCTCGGCGCCACCGCCGACCCCGACCTCGCCCTGCACGGTTTGGTCCGGCTGCTGGAGGCCCAGCCCGGCCCCACCGCCCGCCGCGAACTGCTGGACACGCTCACGGCGTCCAAGCCGCTGCGCGACCGCCTCCTCGGCGTGCTCGGCGCCTCCGAGGCGCTCGCCGACCACCTCGCCCGGCACGCCGGGGACTGGCAGGCACTCGTCACCTACGAGCCCCGGGACCTGCACCAGGGGGTGGAGGAGTTCGAGCGGGGCCTCGCCGACGCCGGCGACCCCGTGGCGCTGCGCGTCGCCTACCGGCGCTGCCTGCTGTCCATCGCCGCCCGCGACGTCTGCGGCACCATCGACGTCGCCGAGACCGCCGCCGAGCTGGCCGACCTCGCCACCGCCACCCTGCGCGCCGCCCTCCGCCTCGCCGAGGCCGACGCGCCCGAGGACGCCGCGCTGTGCCGGCTCGCGGTGATCGCGATGGGCAAGTGCGGCGGTCACGAGCTGAACTACGTCTCGGACGTCGACGTCATCTTCGTCGGCGAGGCGGTCGGCGGCGCCGACGAGGCCAAGGCGCTGCGCGCCGCGACCCGGCTCGCCTCGCACCTGATGCGGATCTGCTCCGAGACGACCGTCGAGGGCTCCATCTGGCCCGTGGACGCCAATCTGCGTCCCGAGGGGCGCAACGGCCCGCTCGTGCGCACCCTCAGCAGCCACCTCGCCTACTACCAGCGCTGGGCCAAGACCTGGGAGTTCCAGGCGCTGCTCAAGGCCCGCCCGGTGGCCGGCGACCCCGCTCTCGGGGAGGCGTACGTCACCGCGCTGCAGCCCCTGGTGTGGCAGGCCGCCGAGCGCGAGAACTTCGTCCCCGACGTGCAGAAGATGCGCCGCCGGGTGGTGGAGACCATCCCCGCCGCCGAGGTCGACCGCCAGCTCAAGCTCGGACCGGGCGGCCTCAGGGACGTCGAGTTCGCCGTACAGCTGCTGCAGCTGGTGCACGGCCGGGCCGACGCGTCCCTGCGCAGCGGTACGACGCTGTCCGCGCTGCGGGCGCTGTCGGCGGGCGGGTACGTCGGCCGGGTCGACGCCACCCAGCTCGACGAGGCGTACCGCTTCCTGCGCTCCATGGAGCACCGGATCCAGCTCCACCGGCTGCGCCGCACCCACCTCGTGCCCGAGGACGAGGCCGACCTGCGCCGCCTCGGCCGCTCGCTCGGCCTGCGCACCGACCCGGTGGCCACGCTGCTGCGCGAGTGGAAGCGGCACGCCGCCGTCGTACGCCGCCTGCACGAGAAGCTGTTCTACCGGCCGCTGCTCGACGCGGTCGCCCAGCTGGCGCCGGGGGAGGCCCGGCTGAGCGCGAAGGCGGCGCGGGAACGGCTGGTCGCCCTCGGGTACGCCGACCCGGCCGCCGCGCTCAGGCACCTGGAGGCGCTGGCCTCCGGCGTCACCCGCAAGGCGGCGATCCAGCGGACGCTGCTGCCGGTGCTGCTGGGCTGGTTCGCCGACTCCGCCGACCCGGACGCCGGTCTGCTCAACTTCCGCAAGGTGTCGGACGCGCTCGGCAAGACGCCCTGGTACCTGCGGCTGCTCAGGGACGAGGGCGCCGCGGCGGAGAACCTGGCCCGGGTGCTGTCCGCGGGGCGGCTCGCCCCCGACCTGCTGATGCGGGCCCCCGAGGCGGTGGCGCTGCTCGGGGACGGCGACGGCGCCGGCCTGGAGCCGCGCGGACGGGCCCAGCTGGAGCAGGAGGTGCTGGCCGCGGTCGGCCGCGCCGACGGCGCCGTCCAGGCCGTCACGGCGGCGCGCGGGGTGCGGCGACGGGAGCTGTTCCGCACGGCCGCCGCCGACATCGTCGGCTCCTACGGCACCGAGGCGCAGCCCGTCGAGGCCGACCAGGGCGCCCTGGTGGACCGGGTCGGCTCGGCGGTGTCGGACCTGACGGCGGCGACGCTGGCGGGAACGCTCAGGGCGGTCGTGCGGGACGGGTGGGGGGACACCCTGCCGACCCGGTTCGCGGTCATCGGCATGGGCCGGTTCGGCGGGCACGAGCTGGGCTACGGCTCGGACGCGGACGTGCTGTTCGTGCACGAGCCGAGGGACGGGGTCGGGGAACGGGAGGCGGCCGACGCCGCGAACAAGGTCGTCTCGGAGATGCGGCGCCTGCTCGCGCTGCCGAGCGCCGACCCGCCGCTGCTCGTCGACGCCGATCTGCGCCCGGAGGGCAAGTCGGGGCCGCTGGTGCGCACGCTGAAGTCGTACGAGGCGTACTACCGGCGCTGGTCGCTGGTGTGGGAGTCGCACGCGCTGCTGCGGGCCGAGTTCGTCGCCGGGGACGAGGACCTGGGACGGCGGTTCATCGGACTGGTCGATCCGCTGCGGTACCCGGCGGACGGGCTGGGCGAGGACGCCGTACGGGAGATCCGGCGGCTGAAGGCCCGGATGGAGTCCGAGCGGCTGCCGCGCGGCGCGGACCCCAAGCTGCACGCCAAGCTGGGGCCGGGCGGGCTGTCCGACGTGGAGTGGACCGTGCAGCTGCTGCAGCTGCGGCACGGTCACGCCGAGCCCGGGCTGCGTACGACCAGGACGCGCGAGGCGCTGGCGGCCGCGTCCGCCGCCGGGCTCATCTCCGGGGAGAACGCCGGGATCCTCGACGAGGCGTGGGTGCTGGCGACACGGGTGCGCAACGCCGTGATGCTGGTGCGCGGACGGGCCGGGGACACCTTCCCCACCGACAGCCGCGAGCTGGCCGCGGTGGGTCGCTACCTCGGCTACGGCCCCGGCCACGCGGGCGACATGCTGGACGCGTACCGCCGCACGACCCGCCGGGCCAGGGCAGTGGTGGAGGAACTCTTCTACGGCGGCTGACCAGCCGCAGCGGCACCCCGCAAGCGCCGGGCTGCGCATCCGACCCCCAGCGCCAACGCCGGGCAGCCCTACGCCTTCGTGGGCAACCACGCCCCCCGCGGCGCCGGCACCCGCGGCAGCGCATGCGGCAGCGCCCCGTACCACACCCGTGCCACCCCGTACCCGAACCCCAGGCACAGCACGCCGCCCACCGCGTCCAGCCAGAAATGGTTGGCCGTGGCGACGATCACCACCAGGGTGGCCGCCGGATAGACCAGCCCCAGCACCCGCACCCACGGCACCGTGGCCAGGGCGAAGATGGTCAGCCCGCACCACACGGACCAGCCGATGTGCATCGACGGCATGGCCGCGTACTGGTTCGACATGTTCTTCAGGTCGCCGGACGCCATCGAGCCCCAGGTCTGGTGGACCATCACGGTGTCCACGAAGTGCCCCCCGTTCATCAGCCGGGGCGGGGCGAGCGGGTACAGGTAGTAACCGACCAGGGCGACGCCCGTCGTCGCGAAGAGGACCATTCGGGTCGCCGCGTAGCGGCCGGAATGGCTGCGGTACAGCCACACCAGCACCCCGAGGGTCACCACGAAGTGCAACGTGGCGTAGTAGTAGTTCATGCCGACGATGAGCCAAGTCACGGAGTTCACGGCATGGTTGACGGACTCCTCGACGGCGATGCCGAGTTGGTGCTCCACCCGCCAGATCCAGTCGGCGTTGCGCAGCGCCTGGCCGCGCTGTTCCGGCACGGCGTTGCGGACGAGCGAGTACGTCCAGTAACTCAGCGCGATCAGCAGGATCTCGAACCACAACCGGGGCCGGCGCGGCGTTCGGAGCCGGCTCAGCAGAGCCGGCCGCGTCTCGGCCGCGACGGGGTGCGGAGCGGCCTCTCGCAGGCCCTCCGTGGCCGTCATGGTCGTGTCACCCATAGGCGTAAAGTCTGCCAGAAAACCCCTCCGCGGCCGATCATCCCCCTGGCGGGTCCGGGCCGCACCGCCTACGCCCCGCGCAGGCCGTGTGCTTCCTCCTCCCGCAGGTCAAAGCGCCAGGAATCTCCGCCCTGAGAAGGATTCGGGAGCATATGAGGGGCGGATTCAGACCCTGTTCCGCTCCCCGGGCGCCGACGCCGTCGAGCCGCGCACCACCAGCTCCGGCATGAACACGAACTCGCTGTGCGGGGCGGGGGTCCCGCCTATCTCCTCCAGCAGCGTGCGCACCGCCGCCTGCCCCATCGCCGGGACCGGCTTGCGGACCGTCGTCAGCGGCGGGTCGGTGAAGGCGATCAGGGGGGAGTCGTCGAAGCCGACGACCGAGATGTCCTTCGGCACGTCCAGCCCGTGCTGCCGGGCCGCCCGTATCGCGCCGAGCGCCATCATGTCGCTGGCGCACACCACCGCCGTGCAGTTCCGCTCGATGAGCGCGGTGGCCGCCGCCTGGCCGCCCTCCAGCGTGTACAGGGAGTGCTGGACGAGTTCCGACTCCACGGTCTCGGCGCTCAGGCCCAGTTGCTCCTGGACCGTGCGGACGAAACCCTCGATCTTGCGCTGCACGGGCACGAAACGCTTCGGCCCGAGGGCCAGTCCGATGCGGGTGTGGCCGAGCGAGACGAGATGCGTGACCGCGAGGCTCATCGCGGCCCGGTCGTCGGGGGAGATGAACGGCGCCTGCACCTTCGGCGAGAAGCCGTCGACCAGGACGAACGGCACGCCCTGCGCCCGCAGCCGTTCGTAGCGCTGCATGTCGGCGGTGGTGTCGGCGTGCAGGCCGGAGACGTAGATGATGCCGGCGACCCCGCGGTCGACCAGCATCTCCGTCAGCTCGTCCTCCGTCGAGCCGCCCGGCGTCTGGGTGGCGAGGACCGGTGTGTACCCCTGGCGGGTCAGCGCCTGGCCGATGACCTGGGCCAGGGCCGGGAATATCGGGTTCTCCAGCTCCGGGGTGATCAGGCCGACCAGCCCCTCGCTGCGCTGCCGCAGCCGCACCGGGCGCTCGTAGCCCAGCACGTCGAGGGCGGCCAGTACGGACTGGCGGGTGGTGGCGGCGACGCCCGGCTTCCCGTTGAGGACGCGGCTGACCGTCGCTTCGCTCACCCCCGCCTGGGCAGCGATGTCGGCAAGCCGTGTGGTCACAGGGGTGGACTGTACCGGCCGGATGTCACCTTGCACACCGACCGGGCGCCGTATGCGACCTTTCGGACGGCCCGGCGCGGGCTGCTGCGTCATCGCGCTCCCTCAAGACAGTGATGGCAAGAGCTTGCAGAGTCTTGCACAACTGGCCCCATAGCGCTCGACCCCCGTAAAC
This sequence comes from Streptomyces griseicoloratus, assembly GCF_014534645.1. Taxonomy (GTDB): domain Bacteria; phylum Actinomycetota; class Actinomycetes; order Streptomycetales; family Streptomycetaceae; genus Streptomyces; species Streptomyces griseicoloratus. The sequence continues at coordinate 335,262 of NZ_JACVQF010000184.1, read as the reverse complement.
AAGCGTCTCACGACGGTCGCCGGGAGGTCACGCCCGGATAACTTCGGAGATCTCTTGCACTTTTTTGCAGCAAGACCTTTCGCGCCGCTTTCATCGCTGTTACGTTCACGTCGCCCGACGGCGGCAATGACGCGGTCGGTGTCGGCAGGAGCGGCGGACGGGCCCGCATCCCTGCACCACACGGGCTTTCACCCTCAAGGAGAACTCATGCGGCGTGGCATAGCGGCCACCGCGCTGGTGGCGTCCCTCGCCCTCGCGGCGACGGCGTGCGGCGGGGACAGCGGCAGCGACAGCGAGTCCGGCGGACCGGTCACCATCACCTGGTGGGACACCTCCAACGCGACCAACGAGGCCCCCACGTACAAGGCCCTCGTCAAGGAGTTCGAGGCCGCCAACAAGGACATCAAGGTCAAGTACGTCAACGTCCCCTTCGACCAGGCGCAGAACAAGTTCGACACCGCCGCCGGTTCCAAGGGCGCCCCCGACGTGCTGCGCTCCGAGGTCGGCTGGACCCCGGCCTTCGCCAAGAAGGGCTTCTTCCTGCCGCTGGACGGCACCGAGGCCCTCGCCGACCAGGCGAAGTTCCAGCCCAGCCTGATCGAGCAGGCCAAGTACGAGGGCAAGACCTACGGCGTCCCGCTGGTCACCGACACGCTCGCCTTCGTCTACAACAAGGAACTGTTCGCCAAGGCCGGCGTCGAGGCGCCGAAGACCTGGGACGACCTGAAGAAGGCCGCCGCCACCATCAAGGACAAGACCGGCGTCGACGGCTACTGGGGCTCCACCGCGGGCTACTACGCGCAGCCGTTCCTCTACGGCGAGGGCACCGACACGGTCGACGCCGAGGGCAAGAAGATCACCGTGAACTCGCCGGAGGCCAAGAAGGCCTACGGCACCTGGCAGAGCCTGTTCGACGGCAAGGGCCTGCACAAGGCCGACACCACCGCCGACGCCTACGCCCACATCCAGGACGCGTTCGTCAGCGGCAAGGTCGCCTCGATCATCCAGGGCCCGTGGGAGATCACGAACTTCTACAAGGGCTCGGCCTTCAAGGACAAGAACAACCTCGGCATCGCCACCGTCCCGGCCGGCTCCACCGGCAAGGCGGGCGCCCCGACCGGCGGCCACAACCTCTCGGTCTACGCCGGCTCGGACAAGGCCCACCAGGAGGCGGCGCTGAAGTTCGTGAACTTCATGACCTCCGCGAAGTCCCAGGAGACCATCGCGCTGAAGAACTCCACGCTGCCGACCCGCGACGACGCCTACACCGCCAAGGTCAAGGCCGACCCCGGCATCGCCGGCTACCAGGGCGTCCTGCCGGCGGCCCAGCCGCGGCCCGCGCTGCCGGAGTACAGCTCGCTGTGGACCCCGCTGGACGACGAGCTGCCCAAGATCGCCAGTGGCAAGGAGTCCCTGGACAAGGGCCTGAGCAACGTCGAGGTGGCGTTCACCAAGCTGGTGCCGGACTTCAGCAAGTGACAGCGCCCGGCCGCCGCGTCCCGACCGGGGGGAGGGACGCGGCGGCCGGCGGCCCGTGTGCCGTACCCCTTGACCCTCCTGATCGCCCTGACCTTCCCGAAGGTGTCGAACCATGACAGTCACCATCGACCGCGCGACCGGCAAGCGCCGCGGTGACCGCACCCCGCGGCCCGGACTCGGCCGGCGTCTGAAAGACGGGTACCAGAAGCACTGGTACGCCTACGCCATGATCGCGCCGGTGGCCGTCGTGATCGGCGTCCTCGTGCTGTACCCGCTGGGGTACGGCCTCTACCTCACGCTCACCGACGCCAACAGCCTGAACACGGCCCGCACCATCGGCGTCAACGAGATCGAGGCCACCTACAAGTTCATCGGGCTGGACAACTACGCCGACATCCTGTGGGGCCCGACCGCCTACGAGCGCTTCTGGTCGCACTTCATCTGGACGATCGTCTGGACGGCCCTCTGCGTCGGCCTGCACTACGGCCTGGGCCTCGGCCTCGCCCTGCTGCTCAACCAGAAGCTGCGCGGCCGGACCTTCTACCGGCTGATCCTGGTCCTGCCGTGGGCCGTGCCGACCTTCGTCACCGTCTTCGGCTGGCGCTTCATGCTCGCGGACGGCGGCATCATCAACGCCGGCCTCGACGCGCTGCACCTGCCGACGCCCCTGTGGCTGGAGGACACCTTCTGGCAGCGGTTCGCCGCGATCATGGTCAACACCTGGTGCGGCGTGCCGTTCATGATGGTCTCGCTGCTCGGCGGCCTGCAGTCCATCGACGCCAGCCTGTACGAGGCCGCCGAGATGGACGGGGCGAGCGCCTGGCAGCGGTTCCGCCACGTCACCCTGCCCGGGCTGAGGTCCGTCAGCTCCACCGTCGTCCTGCTCGGCATCATCTGGACCTTCAACCAGTTCGCCGTCATCTTCCTGCTGTTCGGCAACACCGCCCCCGACGCGCAGATCCTCGTCACCTGGGCGTACCAACTCGGCTTCGGACAGCAACCGCGTGACTTCGCGCAGTCCGCGGCCTACGGCATCCTGCTGCTGGCCATCCTGATCGTCTTCACCTCCTTCTACCGCCGCTGGCTGAACCGCAATGAGCAGCAGCTCGCGATCTGAGGCAGGAGCCCCCATGAGCACTACGACCGTTCCGGCGCCCGCCCCGGCCGAGGAGGGCACCGCGTCCGCCGCCCGGCCGCGCCGGGTGCGCCGCCGCGGCGAACGCAGCCTCGGCGCGTCCCTCGCCTCGCACGCCCTGCTGATCGTCGCGAGCCTCGCCGCGCTCTTCCCGATCGCCTGGCTGGTCTTCCTGTCCCTCGGCCCGGACAAGGACGACTACCTGCACCCCGGACGCATCTGGTCGAAGATGACCTTCGACAACTACGCGTTCGTCCTCCAGCACACGAACTTCTTCCACTGGATGAAGAGTTCGCTGATCGTCTCGCTCGGCACCACGGTCATCGGCGTCATGGTCGCCGCCACCACCGGCTACGCGGTCTCCCGCATGCGCTTCCCGGGCTACCGCAAGCTCATGTGGGTGCTGCTGGTCACCCAGATGTTCCCCATCGCGGTGCTGATCGTGCCGATGTACCAGATCCTGTCGGAGCTCCAGCTCATCGACAACTACCTCGGTCTGATCCTCGTCTACTGCTCGACCGCGGTGCCGTACTGCGCCTGGCTGCTCAAGGGCTACTTCGACACCATCCCGTTCGAGATCGACGAGGCCGGGCGCGTCGACGGGCTGAGCCCCTTCGGCACCTTCTTCCGGCTGATCCTGCCGCTCGCCCGGCCGGGTCTCGCGGTCGCCGGCTTCTACAGCTTCATCACGGCCTTCGGCGAGGTCGCCTTCGCCTCGACGTTCATGCTGAGCGACACGAAGTACACCTTCGCCGTCGGCCTGCAGAGCTTCGTCAGTGAACACGACGCGCAGCGCAACCTGATGGCGGCCACCGCCGTGCTCGTCGCGATACCCGTCTCGGCGTTCTTCTACCTCGTGCAGAAGAACCTGGTGACCGGCCTGACCGCCGGCGGCACGAAGGGCTGACGCCCGCGTCCGACGTCTCCCGCGCACCCCGTGCGCGGGTGGCGGCCGCGGTGCCCATCCGACCCCGCCGTCACCGCGGCCGCCTCGTCACCCGTCGCCAACCACCCCACGACTCCATGACCCGCCCCCAGTTACGCATCAAGGACGACATGAGCCAGCAGCACTCCGCAGCCCCGGCCCCCACCTCCGCCACCGCCACCGTCGCGGGCCGCCGCGACTGGTGGCGGGACGCGGTGATCTACCAGGTCTACCCGCGCAGCTTCGCCGACAGCAACGGCGACGGCATGGGCGACCTGGAAGGCGTCCGCACCCGCCTGCCGTACCTGCGCGACCTCGGCGTGGACGCCGTGTGGCTCAGCCCCTTCTACGCCTCCCCGCAGGCCGACGCCGGCTACGACGTCGCCGACTACCGGGCCGTCGACCCGATGTTCGGCACGCTGCTCGACGCCGACGCGCTGATCCGCGACGCGCACGCGCTGGGCCTGCGCATCATCGTCGACCTGGTCCCGAACCACTCCTCCGACCAGCACGAATGGTTCAAACGGGCGCTCGCCGAGGGCCCCGGCTCCCCGCTGCGGGAGCGCTACCACTTCCGGCCCGGCAAGGGGGAGAACGGCGAGCTCCCGCCGAACGACTGGGAGTCCATCTTCGGCGGCCCGGCCTGGACCCGCGTGACCGAGCCGGACGGCACGCCCGGCGAGTGGTACCTGCACCTGTTCGCCCCCGAGCAGCCCGACTTCAACTGGGACCACCCGGCCGTCGGCGACGAGTTCCGCTCCATCCTGCGCTTCTGGCTGGACATGGGCGTCGACGGCTTCCGCATCGACGTCGCCCACGGCATGGTGAAGGCCGAGGGCCTGCCCGACCTCGGATCGCACGAGCAGTTGAAACTGCTGGGCAACGATGTCATGCCGTTCTTCGACCAGGACGGCGTCCACGACATCTACCGGCAGTGGCGCCGCATCCTCGACGAGTACTCCGGCGAGCGCATCTTCGTCGCCGAGGCATGGACCCCGACCGTCGAGCGCACCGCCAACTACGTCCGCCCGGACGAGCTGCACCAGGCGTTCAACTTCCAGTACCTGGGCACCCACTGGGACGCCGAGGAGCTGCGCGGGGTCATCGACCGCACCCTGGAGGCGATGCGCCCGGTCGGTGCCCCGGCGACCTGGGTGCTCTCCAACCACGACGTCACCCGGCACGCCACGCGCTTCGCCAACCCGCCCGGCCTCGGCACCCAGATCCGCCTGGCCGGCGACCGCGAGCTGGGCCTGCGCCGGGCCCGCGCCGCCACCCTGCTGATGCTGGCGCTGCCCGGATCGGCGTACGTCTACCAGGGCGAGGAGCTGGGCCTGCCGGACGTCGTCGACCTGCCGGACGAGGTGCGCCAGGACCCGGCGTACTTCCGCGGCGCCGGGCAGGACGGCTTCCGCGACGGCTGCCGGGTGCCGATCCCGTGGACGCGCGAGGGCTCGTCGTACGGCTTCGGCGACGGCGGCAGCTGGCTGCCGCAGCCGGCGGGCTGGGGCGAGCTGAGCGTCGAGGCGCAGACCGGCGTGCCCGGCTCGACGCTGGAGCTGTACCGCGCCGCGCTGGCCGTGCGCCGGGAGCAGCCCGACCTGGGCGCGGGCGACGCGGTGGAGTGGCTGCGGGCGCCCGAGGGCGTCCTCGCCTTCCGGCGCGGGGAGTTCGTCTGCGTCGCCAACACCACCGGCGAGTCGGTGGCGCTGCCCGCCCACGGCCGGGTGCTGCTGGCCAGCGGCGAGGTCACCGAGGCGGACGGCGAGGCGAAGGTGCCGGCGGACACGACGGTGTGGTGGACGACCGCCTGACGGCACCCGGCAGGAAACTTCCTTCAATTCCGTACGGCCCGCTGCCCTTTCGGGTGGCGGGCCTTTAACATCTGCGTCACCGCAAGGTTGCTGAAGTTTTCAGCAAGAGCCTTCAAAGAAGAAGGAACCCCCACATGGCACGCAGAACCCTCTCCGGGGCGGTCGCGCTCGCGGCAGCCGCCCTTGTCATGACCCCGACTGCCGCGAACGCCTCCCCGCCCGGCACCAAGGACGTCACCGCCGTCCTCTTCGAGTGGGACTTCGCCTCCGTCGCCCGCGAGTGCACCAGCACCCTCGGCCCCGCCGGCTACGGCTACGTCCAGGTCTCCCCGCCCGCCGAGCACATACAGGGCGGGCAGTGGTGGACCTCGTACCAGCCCGTCAGCTACAAGATCGCCGGGCGTCTCGGCGACCGCACGGCCTTCCGGAACATGGTGAACACCTGCCACGCGGCCGGCGTGAAGGTCGTCGTCGACGCCGTGGTCAACCACATGTCGGCCGGCAGCGGCACCGGCACCGGCGGCTCGTCCTACACCAAGTACGACTATCCGGGGCTCTACTCGTCCTACGACTTCGACGACTGCCGCTCCGAGATCGCCAACTACCAGGACCGCTACAACGTCCAGCACTGCGAACTGGTGGGCCTCGCCGACCTCGACACCGGCGAGGAGTACGTGCGCAAGACGATCGCCGGGTACCTCAACGACCTGCTGTCCCTCGGCGTCGACGGCTTCCGCGTCGACGCGGCCAAGCACATCCCGGCAGCGGACCTGGCGAACATCAAGTCCCGCCTGACGAACCCGTCCGTCTACTGGAAGCAGGAGGTCATCCACGGCAGCGGCGAGGCCGTCCAGCCGGCCGAGTACACCGGCAACGGCGACGTGCAGGAGTTCCGCTACGCCTACGACCTCAAGCGCGTCTTCAACAACGAGAACCTCGCCTACCTGAGGAACTACGGCGAGGGCTGGGGGTACATGAGCAGTGGCGTCGCGGGCGTCTTCGTCGACAACCACGACACCGAGCGCAACGGCTCCACCCTCAGCTACAAGGACAACGCCACCTACACCCTGGCCAACGTCTTCATGCTGGCCTGGCCCTACGGCGCCCCCGACGTCAACTCCGGCTACGAGTGGTCGAACGCCGACGCCGGGCCGCCCAACGGGGGACGGGTGGACGCCTGCTGGCAGAGCGGCTGGAAGTGCCAGCACGCCTGGCCGGAGATCAGGTCCATGGTCGCCTTCCGCAACGCCACCCGGGGACAGCCGGTCACCGGCTGGTGGGACAACGGCGGTGACGCCATCGCCTTCGGACGCGGGAGCAAGGGCTACGTCGCCATCAACCACGAGTCCGGCCCGCTGACCCGCACCTACCAGACGTCGCTGGCCGCCGGGACGTACTGCAACGTCCAGAACAACACGACGGTGAACGTCGACGGCTCCGGCCGGTTCACCGCGACGCTGGGCGCGGGCACCGCGCTCGCCCTGTACGCGGGCAGGACCGGCTGCTGAACGGGCGCCGCACGCAAGGGTCGTGAAAATCCTTTCCGTTACTTTCACGACCCTTGCTGTAAGCCTTGCGGCGCCGTTACCGTCTCGCCGGGGTCGGACCCGATCGAGCCGCAATCGCAAGGAGTTCACACCGGTGATACCGAGATGGCCGGCGCCTCGCGCGCGCCGAACCGCCGCAGTCCCACGGGTCGCGGCCGTCACCGTCGCCGCGCTCGCGGCGACGCTCCTGACACCCCTGGCAGCGCGGGCCGGCACCCCGCCCGCGCCACCCTCCGACGCGGAGCTCGCGAAGACCGCCGCTCGCCACGACCTCACCCGCGAGCAGTTCTACTTCGTCCTGCCGGACCGTTTCGCCAACGGCGACACCCGCAACGACAAGGGCGGCCTGACCGGCTCCCGCCTCACCACCGGGTACGACCCCACCGACAAGGGCTTCTACCAGGGCGGCGACCTCAAGGGCCTGACCCGGAAGCTCGACTACATCAAGGACCTGGGCACCACGGCCATCTGGATGGCGCCCATCTTCAAGAACCAGCCCGTGCAGGGCACCGGCAAGGACGCCTCCGCCGGCTACCACGGTTACTGGATCACCGACTTCACCCAGGTCGACCCGCACTTCGGGACGAACGAGGACCTGGAGACCCTCATCGACAAGGCCCACGCCAAGGGCATGAAGGTCTTCTTCGACGTCATCACCAACCACACGGCCGACGTCGTCGACTACGAGGAGAAGTCCTACGACTACCTCTCCAAGGGAGCCTTCCCGTACCTGACGAAGGACGGGAAGCCCTTCGACGACGCCGACTACGCGGACGGCACCGAGCGCTTCCCGTCCGTCGGCGCCGGCTCCTTCCCGCGCACCCCGGTCGTGCCCGCCGCCAAGCGGAACCTCAAGGTGCCGTCCTGGCTCAACGACCCGGCGATGTACCACAACCGCGGCGACTCCACCTGGGCCGGCGAGTCCACCACCTACGGCGACTTCTCCGGCCTGGACGACCTGTGGACCGAGCGTCCCGAGGTCGTCGAGGGCATGGAGCGCATCTACCAGCGGTGGGTGAAGGACTTCGGCATCGACGGCTTCCGGATCGACACGGTCAAGCACGTCAACATGGAGTTCTGGACCCAGTGGGCCACCGCGCTCGACGCGTACGCCGCGAAGCGGGGCCGGGAGGACTTCTTCATGTTCGGCGAGGTCTACTCCGCCGACACCTCCGTCACCTCCCCGTACGTCACCCGGGGCCGCCTGGACTCGACGCTCGACTTCCCCTTCCAGGACGCGGCCCGCGCGTACGTCTCCCAGGGCGGCAGCGCGAAGAAGCTCGCCCAGGTCTTCGGCGACGACTACAAGTACACGACCGACAAGGCCAACGCGTACGAGCAGGTCACGTTCCTCGGCAACCACGACATGGGCCGCTTCGGCACCTTCCTCAAGCAGGACGACCCGAAGGCGTCGGACGCGGAGCTGCTGAAGAAGGACATGCTCGCCAACGAGCTGATGTTCCTCAGCCGCGGCAACCCGGTGATCTACTACGGCGACGAGCAGGGCTTCACCGGCGCCGGCGGCGACAAGGACGCCCGCCAGACCCTGTTCGCCTCGCGGACCGCCGACTACCTCGACGACGACCTGATCGGCACCGACCGCACCCACGCCGAGGACACCTACGACACGCGGTCGCCGCTCTACCGGCAGATCAGCGCCCTCGCCGATCTCCGCAAGGCCCACCCGGCCCTCGCCGACGGAGTGCAGACCGAGCGGTACGCGGCCGACGGCGCCGGCGTCTACGCCTTCTCCCGCACGGACACCGAGACCGGCACCGAGTACGTCGTCGCCTTCAACAACGCCGACGAGGCGAGGACCGCGACCTTCGCGACCGGCTCGGCGGACATGGCCTTCCGCGGCATCCACGGCACCGCCGCCTCGGTGAGGACCGGCGCCGACAAGAAGATCACCGTCACCGTCCCGGCCGGCTCGGCGATCGTCCTCAAGGCGGCGGGCCCGCTCGCCGAGCCCGCCACCGAACCCACGATCACCCTCAAGGCCCCCGGGGCCGGAGCCACCGGCACCGTCGAGCTCACCGCCGACGTCGAGGGGGGACAGCTCAACCGGGTCGTCTTCGCCGCCCGGACCGGCAACGGAAAGTGGCGGACGCTCGGCTCGGCCGACCACGCCCCGTACAAGGTCACCCACACCATCGGCAAGGACGTGCCCGCGGGCACCGCCCTGCGGTACAAGGCCGTGGTGATCGACTCGGCCGGGCGGACGGACAGCGCGACGGCCGCTTCCACGACCGGCACCCCGCCCGCCGAGGAGGTCCCCACCGCCTCCTCCCGCGACTACGCGATCGTCCACTACAAGCGCGCGGACGGGAACTACGACGACTGGGGCCTGTACGCCTGGGGCGACCTCGCCGACGGCGAGTCGACCACCTGGCCGGACAGCCACCCGTTCACCGGCCGGGACGCCTACGGCGCCTTCGCCCACGTCAAGCTCAAGCCCGGCGCCTCGGACGTCGGCTTCCTCGTGATCGACGAGGACGGCGACAAGGACGTCGCCGCCGACCGCACCATCGACGTCACCCGCACGGGCGAGGTGTGGATCGAGCAGGGCAAGGAGCAGGTCGTCACCGAGCGGCCGGAGTATCCGGCCCAGGACACCAGCAAGGCCGTCCTGCACTACCAGCGCGCCGACGGGAACTACGACGGCTGGGGCCTGCACGTCTGGACCGGCGCCGCGAACCCCACCGACTGGTCGAAGCCGCTGATGCCGGTGAAGACTGACTCCTATGGCGCGGTCTTCGAGGTGCCGCTCACCGAGGGTGCCACCGGTCTCAGCTACATCATCCACAAGGGCGACGAGAAGGACCTGCCCACCGACCAGGCCCTGGACCTCAGGGCCACGGGTCACGAGGTGTGGCTGTTGAGCGGCCGGGACAAGCCCCTGCTGCCGCAGCCCGCGGGCTCCGCCGCGGCCGTCGACCTCACCACCTCCAAGGCGGTCTGGATCGACCGGGACACCGTCGCCTGGAACGGCTCCGAGGGCGCCGCCTCCACCCAGCTGCTCGCCTCCCGCACCGGCTCGATCAGGGCCGAGGACGGCAGGCTGACCGGCGACGACGAGACGTGGCTCCGCCTGACGAGGACCACCCTCACCGACGCCCAGAAGGCGAAGTTCCCGCACCTGAAGGAGTACACCGCCTGGTCCGTCGACCCGCGCGACCGCGACCGGGTGCGCGAGGCGCTGCGCGGGCAGGTCGTCGCCTCCCAGCGCGCGGCCAACGGAGCGGTGCTCGCGGCGACCGGCGTCCAGATCGCCGGTGCGCTCGACGACCTCTACGCCGGTGCCACGAAGGCCGGGCTCGGCCCGGTCTTCCGCCACGGCCGCCCCACGCTGTCCGTGTGGGCGCCGACCGCGCAGAGCGTCGCCCTGGAGATCGGTGACGACACGGTGCGGATGCGGCGCGACGACGCCACCGGCGTCTGGTCCGTCACCGGCCCGAAGTCCTGGAAGGGCAAGCCCTACCGGTACGTCGTGAAGGTCTGGGCGCCCAGCGCCGGCAAGGTCGTCACCAACGAGGTCACCGACCCGTACTCCGTCGCCCTCACCGCCGACTCCGAGCGCAGCCTCGTCGTCGACCTGCGCGACAAGTCCCTCGCGCCGAGCGGCTGGACGAGCTACACCAAGCCCAGGGCCGTGCCGCTCAGGGACGCCCAGATCCAGGAGCTGCACATCCGGGACTTCTCCGTCGCGGACCGGACGGCCGGCCACCCGGGCACCTACCTGGCCTTCACCGACAAGGACAGCGACGGCTCGAAGCACCTGCGCGAGCTGGCGCAGGCGGGCACCTCGTACGTCCACCTCCTGCCCGCGTTCGACATCGCCACCATCCCGGAGCGCAAGTCCGGCCAGGCGACCGTCGACTGCGACCTCGCCTCGTACCCGGCCGACTCCGACAAGCAGCAGGAGTGCGTCGCCAGGACCGCCGCCAAGGACGCCTACAACTGGGGGTACGACCCGTACCACTACACGGTCCCCGAGGGCTCCTACGCCACCGACCCGGACGGCACCGCGCGCACGGTCGAGTTCCGCGAGATGGTCAAGGCGCTCAACGAGGACGGCCTCAGGGTCGTCATGGACGTCGTCTACAACCACACGGCGGCGAGCGGCCAGGCGAAGACCAGCGTCCTCGACCGGATCGTGCCCGGCTACTACCAGCGGCTGCTGGCCGACGGCTCGGTCGCGAACAGCACCTGCTGCGCGGGCACGGCCACCGAGAACGCCATGATGGGCAAGCTGGTCGTCGACTCGGTCGTCACCTGGGCCAAGGAGTACAAGGTCGACGGCTTCCGCTTCGACCTCATGGGCCACCACCCGAAGGCCAACATCCTCGCCGTGCGCAAGGCGCTGGACGCGCTGACCGTCGAGAAGGACGGCGTCGACGGCAAGAAGATCATCCTGTACGGCGAGGGCTGGAACTTCGGCGAGGTCGCCGACGACGCCCGCTTCGTCCAGGCCACCCAGAAGAACATGGCCGGCACCGGCATCGCGACCTTCTCCGACCGTGCCCGCGACGCCGTGCGCGGCGGCGGCCCCTTCGACGCCGACCCCGGCGTCCAGGGCTTCGCCTCCGGCCTGTACACCGACCCCAACTCCTCGGCGGCCAACGGCACCGAGGCCGAGCAGAAGGCCCGCCTGCTGCACTACCAGGACCTGATCAAGGTCGGGCTCTCCGGCAACCTCGCCGACTACACCTTCACGGACACCAGCGGCAAGGAGGTCAAGGGCTCCGGCGTCGACTACAACGGCGCCCCCGCCGGATACGCGAAGGCACCGGGCGACGCCCTCGCCTACGCCGACGCGCACGACAACGAGTCCCTGTTCGACGCGCTCGCCTTCAAGCTGCCGAAGGACACGTCCGCCGACGACCGGGCCCGTATGCAGGTCCTCGCCATGGCGACCGCCGCGCTCTCGCAGGGCCCGGCGCTCTCCCAGGCGGGCACCGACCTGCTGCGCTCCAAGTCGCTGGACCGCAACTCCTACGACAGCGGGGACTGGTTCAACGCCATCCACTGGAACTGCGCCGACGGCAACGGCTTCGGACGCGGGCTGCCGCCGGCCGCCGACAACGCCGACAAGTGGCCGTACGCGAAGCCGCTGCTGGGCGCGGTGAAGGTGGGCTGCGAGCAGATCCAGGGGGCCTCGGCGGCGTACCGGGACCTGCTGAGGATCCGTACGGCGGAGAAGGCGTTCTCCCTCGGCACGGCCGAGCAGGTCCAGGCGCGGCTCTCCTTCCCGCTGTCGGGGACGCGGGAGACGCCCGGCGTGATCACCATGCGCCTCGGTGACCTGGTCGTCGTCTTCAACGCGACCCCCGAGGAGCAGCGGCAGCGGGTGAGCGGGCTCGCCGGTACGGGCTACCGCCTGCACCCGGTGCAGGCGTCCGGGGCGGACCCCGTCGTGAAGAAGGCCGCCTACACGGAGGAATCGGGCACCTTCACGGTTCCGGCCCGCACGGTGGCCGTCTTCACCCGCGCGGGCTAGCGGGACGCTGCGGTTAAGGTGCTCCTGTCCACCGGCCGGAGAACAGGAGCACCCATGCCGCAGATCACTGTCGAGCGTTCCGCCTACCTCGACGACGTCGACTGGGAGGAGTTCGCCGTGGCCCTGCACCCGGTGGTCGTCGAGACGGCGGCCGCGCGGCTGGAGGCGTGCAAGACACGGGTGCTGCGCACCGAGGACGACATCGTCGGCGCCGAGTGGGAGCGGCACGCCATCGTGAACGTCTCGATCGCGCTGCTCGCCGGACGCAGTGACGAGACCAAGGCGCGGCTGACCGAGGCCGTGGTGGAGTTGTTGCGCAAGCACGTGCAGCCGCAGGACGGGCTCACCCTGCACCTGTCGGCCGAGGTGCGCGACCTCGACCCGTCCTACCGCAAGGCCGAGGTCTGAGCTACGACGCCAGCTCGATCAGCTGGCCGACCAGGTCCGCGAACGGGCCGTCGGCCGGCTCGTCGGCGAGGATGCGGCGCAGCAGGGCGCTCATCTCCTCGTCGTAGGCCGCGCTGACGGCGGCGAGGGCGGCGAAGTCGTGGACGAGCTGGGCCTGGAGCTCCTCGCGGGGGATGCGCCGGCCGTCCAGCCAGATCAGTGCCGTGGACTCGGCGAGCGAGATCCAGGAGCGGACGACCAGGTCCAGGCGGGCGGGCGGGTCGGTGACGTCCAGGTGCGCGAGGATCTGGACGTACGCGGCCTGCCGGACGGAGTCCACGAGCGCGTTGGTCGTGGACGAGCCGACCGCCGGGCCGCCGCGCATCAGGGCCGAGAAGCCGGGGCCGTGTTCGTCGACGAAGTCGAAGTAGCGGCCCATCACCCGCAGCAGCCGCGCGCCCAGCGGGCCCTCCTTGGGCTCCACGAACCGGGCCGCCAGATCGTCCGAGGCGCGCTGCAGCGCGGCCTCGTACAGGCTGAGTTTGCCGGGGAAGTAGTGGTAGACCAGGGGGCGGGAGATACCGGCCGCCGACGCTATCTCGTCGATGGAGACCTCGTCGGGCGAGCGGCGGCTGAACAGTTCGAGGGCGACGCCGATCAACTGCTGCCGCCGCTCCTCGACGCCCATTCTGCGGCGTACCCCGGTAGTCATACGAACACCTTACCGATCGAATTCGGCCCCTGAACTGGCCGGACCGGTCACCGGTGTTCACATGTCGAGGACCAGGCGCTCCCCTCGCGCACGTGAGACGCAGATGAGCATCGAGTCACCGCGCTCGGAGTCGGTCAGCAGCTCGTCCCGGTGGTCGATCTCGCCCTCCAGCACCCGCTGTTGGCAGGTCCCGCACCAGCCCTGCTCGCAGGAGTACGGGGTGTTCGGCAGCTCGGCGCGCACGGCGGCGAGCACGGACGAGCCGGCGGCCACGGTCAGCGTCCGCCCGCTGCGCCGCAGCTCGACCTCGAACTCCCCGTCGCCGCCCGCCGCCGTGCGCGGCGCGAACCGCTCCAGGTGCAGCGCCGCCCCCTTCGGCAGCCGCTCCTCGACGGCCGTCATCAGCCCCTCGGGGCCGCAGCAGTAGACGGCGGCATCTTCGGGTACGTCGGCGAGGAACGCGTCGAGACCGGGCCGCCCGTCCTCGTCCTCGGGGACGACGGTGATCCGCTCCTGGCCGGGGTCCAGCTTCCGGACCTCCTCCAGGAACGGCATCGAGGCCCGGGTCCGCCCGCAGTACAGCAGCCGCCACTCGGTGCCCTCCGGCAGGGCCCGCAGCATCGGCAGGACGGGAGTGATCCCGATGCCGCCGGCGACGAAGACGTAGGAGGGCGCCTCGACCAGCGGGAAGCGGTTGCGCGGGCCGCGCACCTCCAGCTCCGTTCCCTCCTGCACCTGCTCGTGCATCTCGCGCGAGCCTCCCCGGCCGTCCTCGACCAGCCGCGTGGCGACCGTGTACGACGAGGTGTCCTCCGGGTCGCCGCACAGCGAGTACTGCCGGACCAGGCCCGACGGCAGCACGACGTCGAGGTGCGCTCCCGGTTCCCAGCGCGGCAGGTCGTGTCCTTCCAGGCGCACCCGGACCACCCCGTCGGCGATCCGCTCGTGCGCGGTGACCAGCAGCCGCAGGGCACGGGAGCGGGGCTGTCCGGAGACCGGCGGGTCCAGCGCGGGCATCGGCCACAGGGGCGAGCCCTGGATGCGGCGCCGCACGGCCCGCCGCACGACCAGCGCGGCACCGGCCGCGATCAGCAGGGTCATCGGCCTCGGCTTCATGCGGCTGACTCCCGGGACTTCTCGGCGGCCAGGGCGGCGGGGGACGTGGCGAGGTAGGCCACGGCCTGCTCGGTCGAGCCCTCCTGCGAGGGGTGGTAGGAGTGGCTCAGATAGCGGGGGACGGACCGGATCACGGCGCCGGTCGAGGGCAGCAGGCCCCGGCGCCCGCGCCGGTGGAACTCCTTGAAGGTGGCGCGGCCGTCGATGAGCGTCGGGTCGTTCTCCATGAAGAACCGCGTCCCGCGCTGCCACAGGAACACCAGCGCGGTGAACGCGGTCGCCCAGGTGCGCACCCGCCGCGCGTAGCTCCCGTCCACGTGCAGGAAGAGCTCGAAGGCCACGGACCGGTGCTCGACCTCCTCGGCGCCGTGCCAGCGCAGCAGGTCCAGCATGGTCGGGTCGGCGCCGCGCCGGTCCAGTTCGCCGGCGTTGAGCACCCAGTCGCCGAGGAACGCCGTGTAGTGCTCGATGGCCGCGATCAGCGCCACCCGCTCCATCAGCCACCACCGGCGCGGCCGGCCCGGCGGCAGGGTGCGGTCGCCGAGCAGCTTCTCGAAGAGCCAGTCGACCTGCGCGGTGTACGGGGTGGGGTCGAGCCCCTGGTCCTTCAGGTGCGGCAGCACCGCGTCGTGGGCCTGGGAGTGCATCGCCTCCTGCCCGATGAACCCGATGACGTCCTCGCGGAGCCGCTCGTCCCGGATGTACGGCAGCACCTGCTTGTAGACGTGCACGAACCACCGCTCACCGGCGGGCAGCAGCAGGTGCAGCACATTGATGGTGTGCGTCGTGAACGGGTCCCCCGGCACCCAGTGCAACGGGGTGTCCTCCCAGGAGAAGGACACCTTCCGCGCCCTGAGCGGTATGCGCTCGGATTCCACCGGCCGGGGCAACCGGGGCTGCGTATTAGACATGGCGTCAATGTACTGACGGGTAAGGCCGCGGGGAACCCTTGTGCGAGTACTTGTTGACGCCAGTGTCAGCTAGATGGGGCAGGGAGGGAGCGGACTCTCACCGCAGGCCGCTGATCGTCCGTCCGTCGTCCAGCGTGCCCTTCAGGTCGGCCCGCGCCCCCTGTTCCGCCTTCGCCGTCAGCAGGTTCCCCTCGGCCGAGGCGCTGATGCCGCCCGTCGCCCGGACCGACTCCGTGTCCCGGCTGCCGGCGGCCACCAGGTACCAGCGCCCGCCCTCCGACTTCCACAGCACCCCGGCCAGCACATGGGGATCGCGCCGGCCGCACGCCGGCACGTCCTCGGCCTTCGCCACCACCGCCGCGAGCTTCGCGCCCGGCGGCCGGAACTGCGCCATCACCCGGGCCCCGCCGCCCCTCCAGGTCTCGGCACGGGTGCACACCCAGGCGGCCGAACCGTCCCCGGGCAGCGGCTGCGTCGCGAACTCCCAGGCGTTCACCGACCGCACGCCCTGCCCGCGCACCGCGCCCAGCGAGCAGGCGTACGGCGCCCAGGTGCGCAGCGCCGCGGCACCCGACGCCTCCTTCGCCGCCCCGGGCCGCCCGGTGGTGAGCCGGGCCGGCACCAGCTCCCCGAGGTCGCTCAACAGACGGGTGGTGGAGCCGTCGGTCAGCTGGAGCACGTTCCACGACGTGCACCCGCCGCTGCGCTCGGCGGGGCCGGCCAGCGGCGCGGTCACGCCGTCGGTCAGGGTCAGGTCCATCGCCCCCGAACCCGGCCTGGTCAGATCCCGCTCGGCCGCCCCGGTCACCCAGGGAGCCGTCAGATAGCGGACGTTGCCGTCGGCCCGGCCCAGGACCACCGCACCCGCCTCGGCCCGGCCGGCCCCGTCGGTCCGCGCGAGGTCCAGGGCCGCGCCCGCCGTGCCGTCCTCCGGCTCCGCGTACCGGGCCACGCGCAGACCGTCGTAGAGGATCACCACGCGCGCGCCGTCGACGGTCCCGGCGTACAGCAGCTGGGGCGGTCCGGACGGGCCGCCGGCGGGGGTGCCCGGGGTCGCCGCCACCCGGACGGTCCCGCCGGGCCGGGCCCACACGGCCAGGGCCCGCCGCAGCAGCCTCTTGTCGCCGGTGAGGTCGCCGCGCGCCGGCCACACCGAGAAGTCGGTGCGCGCGGAGGTCCGCCAGGCCCCGGGGGCGGCCTTCGTCAGCCTGCCGGGGTCGAGCGCCGCCCGGGCCGCCGGGTTCTCGGCGTACGGCGGGGCGGCGGCGCCGTCGGGCCCCCAGCCGCCGTCGGGCAGGCCGAGCAGCGTCCCGCACACGACGAGGGCGGCACCGGCGACCAGCGCGGCCCGGGTGCGCTGCCGGCGCCGCATCAGATCGGTCGGCCGGGCCTGCAGCGAGCAGGGATCGAACTCGGGGGAGCCGAGCAGCGCGTACGGTGCGTCGACCTCGTCGGCCTCGCGCAGCGCGGCGTCGGCGTCCGGGGCACCGGCGGCCCGCAGCACCTGCCGTACGTCGCCGTCGGGGAGCCGTTCCAGACCGCGCAGCACGTACGCGGCCCGGCCCGCCGCCGACAGCGCGGACAGCCGCTGGTCCAGGGCGAGTTCGGCGGCCCCGCCGGAGCGCGGGAAGAGCTTCAGCCCCCACACCTGGGGCAGCAGCGGCGGCAGCTGGGACCGCCTGGGCCAGGCCCGGCGCTTGAGCGGCAGACACGCCTCCAGCGCCGTACGCACCACGCGCAGGCGGACCAGGGCATAGCCGGGATCGCCCTCGCGGCCCGCCGACTGCGCCGGGATCACCGGCGTCGCCGTACGGCTCCGGGGCAGCGCACGCTGGGTGAGGGAGTGCGCCGTCAGCACCCGGCGGCTCCGGCCGAGCCCCGGCGGCAGGACCAGGTAGGCGAGCCGGACCAGGTGCGGGTAGTGCTCGACGAGCGCGGCCTCGGCCTGCTCGACGTCGACGACCGGGTCGGTGGCGGGCGGTGCGGGGCGCGGAGCGACATCCTGTGACTGCACGTCCAGCAGAACGAGCCGGTCGGCGCTTGGTCACCGCCCCCCGGACGGTTCCCGGCCGGCCGGCTCGACCAGCGCCCGCGCGTAGTTGGCCATCGACCGCTGGTAGCGCGGCAGGTGGGGCGCGAGCGCGCCCAGCACGAGCGACAGTCCCTCGCGGTCGCGGCCGAGGCCGGCCAGGCACAGCGCCAGCGTGGCGCGGACGGCGTCGTCCAGCTCGTCCGAGGGCGCCTCCAGCTCCGGCGTCAGCAGCGCGACGCCCTCCTGCGGACGCCCGATGTTGCGCAGGGAACTGGAGAGCTGGATCTTCGCCCGGCGGGCCTTGTAGCGGCTGAGGTCACCCAGCCCGCGGACCAGCGCCTCCCGGTAGAGGGGCACGGCCCTGTCCGAGTGGCCCGTCGAGTCCCAGGCGCAGGCCCGCTCGAACAGGCCGAGCGGGCTGTCCCCGGGCAACTCGGCGGCCAGCGCCTCGATCACGGCACGGAAGGCCGCCCCGTCCTGCTCGGCGTAGTCGTCGAAGGAGGCCCAGACGGCGGTGACACGATCTTCCCAGTCCTTGTCCACCGGGACACCTTCGCACGGGCGCGCCCGCCCGGGCACGGGGTTTTGAGCGCCCCGCGCCCCGCGGCCGTATCGATGTCCAGGAGCCCCCGGCCGGGGGCTCCGTGCGGCACGTCGCCGGAAGGACCGGAGGAACACATGAGGCTGACCCGACCGATGCTCGCGCCGGCCGTCGCGGCGGTACTGGCGCTGACGGGCTGCGGATCCGGCGGGGACGGCGGGACGGCCGTCCCCGAGACGGCGACCGGGAGCCTGGAGCACCTGGCCGCCGAGGTGCGGTGCGAGCCGGACATGCAGGCCGACGCCGACACGGTCCGCCAGGCCATCTGCGAGAAGGGCGACGAGAAGTACATCCTCGCCACCTTCGCCACCGACCGCGGCCAGCGCGAGTGGATCAACACGGCCAAGGACTACGGCGGCCACTACCTCGTCGGCCGCAAGTGGGTCGCCGTCGGCCACGAGGACGTCCTGGCCGGCCTGCGCGGGCGGCTCGGCGGCACCCTGGAGCAGGGCGCGCGGCACGGCGGCGGCACGCACTCGGCCGGGCACGCCGGGCACGGCGGCTGACCGCGGTCGCGCGGGGGACCCGGACACGCGAGGAGCCGGTGGCGGTCCGACCGCCACCGGCTCCCTCCCCGCGGCCGGCCGGCGGGACTACTGGCAGTCCTCGCCGCTGTTGATGCACTCGACCACCTGGTCCATCAGGTCCTCGTCCATGACGTTGATGAAGTCGTTGTGGTCGGTGACCGGCTTGTGCAGCTGCTCCGGGAAACTGTCCACGGCGTACGGGTTCTTCACCTGGCCGTTCTCGACGACCGGGGTGGGGATGTCGTACACCAGGCGGACCTGGAGCTGGGGGATCGCCTGGAAGCCGTCCGGGCAGCTGCCGTCCTCCTGGACGAACGCCATGTGGTCGCGGTGGTTGGCGCTGTCGGTGTTCCGGCCGTCCCAGCAGCTCTGGAAGTTGGCCGTGCGCACCACCTGGCTGCCGTCCGGGCAGAGCGGGTACTTGTCCGTGATCTGCCGGTCCTCGAAGCCGGTGCAGCTCCACGAACTGTTGGCGTTCGCGTCGCCGTTGGTGAAGGACTTGGCGTCGCCGGTGATGATGCGCAGGAACTTCGGCATGGCGACGACGTCGCCCCGCTTGTTGCCGACGAACTTCAGCTCTGCCTGGGCGGGCTTCAGGATCCGGCCGACGTTGCCCTCGGCGCCGCCGCCCTGCTCGCCTGCGTCGAACTCCTCGGTGCCGTCCTGGAGGCGCAGCACCGGCCAGTAGTAGGTGGACTTGTCGCCCTGGTTTTGGCAGGAGGTGTCCGCGTTCGCCAGGTCCTCGTCGCTGGAGAAGGCGTCGTTGTCCTGGTTGCCGACGTAGTCGTGGGTGTGGTGCGCGCCGTTGTCGACGCCCGGCGCCGCGATCAGGTTGTCGCTGTTGAACAGGTTGTTCTCGTTGACGCCGCAGTCCGTGGTGAAGGTCCCCGTGGAGCCGCCGTCCCCGTCGGCGGCCAGGCCGTTGCGGCTGTTCCGGGAGTTCGGCTCGACGTCCTCGATGGCGATGAAGTCGTCGGCCACCGGGCCCGCGGCGCCGTTGCCGTTGTCGTCCTGGTCCTGCCCGCCGTCCTGGCCGTCCTGACCGTCCTGGTCCTGGCCGCCGTCATCGGTCTGCGGCTGCTCCGCGGGCTGTCCCTGGCACTCGGCCAGGTCGTCCAGTCCGTCGTCGGCGTCGCCGCCCGCCCGGTCGATCTCCAGCTGGATACGGTCGATGATCACCTTCCGGCGGTCCTTCAGCGGTCCCAGGATGCTGTTGCGGACGAACTGCCCGTCGCGTGCCTGCGCGTCCCGCGTGGTCGCCAGGCGCTGGTAGGCGTCGGTGATCTGACGGTCCAGCGTGGCCAGCTCGCCGTCGACCTCCCCGCGCGCCCGGTCCGGCACCCCGGAGATCCGCTGGCCGACGTCGGGACAGTCGATCGTGGCGACCTGCGCCGCCGCGGACCTGGTCCGGTTCTGCGCGGGGTCCTCCTCATGGGCCGAGGCGTAGAAGTTGGCCCAGATCAGCCCGCCCCCACCGAGCGCCAGGGCCGCCGCCCCGGCTATGGCCTTGGTCGCCAGCGGCGTACGGCGTTTTCGTGTGTTGCGTCCCATGGAACTCCTCTGACTTCCTTGCGGGGCGTCGAGGCGCCCGACAGGAGTGAAGCGGCTCCCTTCCATACGGAGTCCGTCCCACGGGTGTTCAGCCGTACCGGAAATCAGTGGGGCAGGTGGGGCCGGTGGGGTCAGCGGCCGTGGTCGAGATAGGCCAGGACCGCCAGCACCCGGCGGTTGTCGTCGTCCGAGACCTCCAGGCCGAGCTTGGCGAAGATGTTCGCGGTGTGCTTGGAGATCGCCCGTTCGGTGACGACGAGCTTGGCGGCGATCGCCGCGTTGGTCCGGCCCTGGGTCATCAGCTCCAGCACCTCCAGCTCGCGGGGCGTCAGCCGGGCGAGCGGCCGGTCGTCCGCCGCACGCCGGGTCAGCAGCTGCTGGATGACCTGCGGGTCCATCGCCGTACCGCCCGCCGCCACCCGCCGTACGGCGTCCACGAACTGCGCCGCGTCGAACACCCGGTCCTTGAGCAGGTACCCGACCCCGCCGCTGCCGTCGGCCAGCAGTTCCCGCGCGTAGAGCTGCTCCACGTGCTGGGAGAGGACCAGGACCGGCAGCCCGGGCCGCTTCCGGCGGGCGTCCAGCGCGCACTGCAGCCCCTCGTCGGTGTGCGTGGGCGGCAGGCGCACGTCGACCACGGCGATGTCCGGCTCCAGCTCGGACAGGGCACGGGACAGCTCGGGGCCGGACTCGACGGCCGCGACGATCTCGAAGTCATGGGCCTGGAGGAGCCGGACCAGGCCGTCGCGCAGCAGGAACAGGTCTTCGGCTAGGACAACGCGCAAGGAATCTCCATGGTGACCATGGTGGGACCGCCGACGGGAGAGCTGACGGCCAGGACGCCGTCGAATGTACCCAGTCGCCGCTCCACCCCGGCCAGACCCGACCCCGTGCCGATCACCGCGCCGCCCCTGCCGTTGTCGGTGACCGTGAGGCGCAGACGCCCCTCGGAGTGGTGCACGTCGACCCAGACACGGTCGGCGCCGGAGTGCTTGACGGCGTTGGTCAGGACCTCGCTGACCGCGAAGTACGCCGCCGACTCCACGGGGGCCTCCGCCCGGCCGGGCAGGTCCACCTCGACGTCGACCGCGACCGGCAGCCGCAGGGCCAGCGCCCGTACGGCGTCCCCCAGCCCGCGTTCGGCGAGCACCGGCGGGTGGATGCCGCGCACCAGGTCGCGCAGCTCCGCGAGGGCGTCGGCGGAGGACCGGCGGGCCTGCGCCAGCAGCTGCCTGGCCTGCTGCGGGTCCTTGTCGAGCAGCGCCTCGATGGTCCCCAGGTCCATGCCCATGGCGACCAGCCGGGCCTGCGCCCCGTCGTGCAGGTCCCGCTCGATGCGGCGCAGCTCGGCGGCGGAGGTGTCCACGGCGTCGCGACGGGTCTCGGTCAGGACGCGCACCCGCTCGGCCAGCTCGCCCCGGCCGCCGCCGAGGAGGGCCCGGGTGAGCAGGAAGTGGCCGCGCAGCATGCGCGGGGCGAGCCAGTGGCCGGCCAGCAGCAGTACGGCACCGAGGGCGCCGGCCCAGAGCGCGGAGACCTGGCCGGTGACGGGCACGAATCCGTACCAGTACCCGTTGGGCAGGACGCGCCACAGCCCGACCGCGATCGCGAGACCCTCCAGCGGGTAGAGCACGAGCGCGGCGGACAGCAGCGCGGTGGCGAAGCCCGCCGTCATGTCCGCCACCAGCCAGCCGAGGTCCCGCCAGGTCGCCGGGTCGCCGAGCATGCCGAAGGTGCGCGTCCACGGGTTGGCGCCCTTGGGCAGCGGCCGGTACGTCCGCGGGATGCGCACCCCGGCCCACTGGGCGGCGAGCAGCCGCCGCGAGTCCGCGAACGCCCGCACCGCCGTCAGCACCCACGGCGTCGTGACGATGCCGACCCCGATCGGGACGAGGGCGATGGACACGACGGACAGGACGAAGCACAGGATCGCGCCGGGCAGGGAGATCAGTGCCAGCGCCAGTCCCCGCACGGCCGCCAGCGCGACCGCCCGCGTCCCGGTGAGCCCGCTGTCGCTCTTCGTCTCGGTGTTCATGGAGCCAGTCTGGCGCGCCGGACGGTCGCCGGTCATGGGGCCGGGCACCCGGCTGAGGGGTGGTGCCGGCTACACCCCCTCGGCCGCGAGGACCCGTGCCTCCGTCTCGGGGTCCAGCCCCACGGGCGGCCGGTCCGGGCGCTGAGGAGCCGTGCCGCCGATGTCCGTCAGCCAGCGCCAGGTGTCGGCGACCGTGTCGGCGGCGGGCCGGCAGCGCAGCCCCGTGGCCAGGGCCCGGGAGACGTCCGCCCGGTGCAGGGCGTCGTGCAGGTCGCTGCCCGGCGGCACCCACACCGGCAGCTGCGTCCACGGCTCGATGCCGGCGCCGAGGACGGCGTCGGGGCCCGTCCAGCGCAGTTCGGCCGCTGCGCCCGTCGCCCGTGCGCAGGCTTCCAGCAGGGCTTCCATGGTGGTGTGCCCCGGCGGAGCGACCAGGTTGTACGGTCCGCTCAGCTGCTGTGCCACCGCGCCGAGGGTCCACTCGGCGAGGTCCCGGACGTCGATGTACTGCAGGGGCAGGTCCCGCGGGCCCGGGGCGAGCACCGGGCCGCCGCGTGCGACGCGGTTCAGCCACCACGGCAGCCGGCCGACGTTCTCGTACGGCCCGAGGATCAGCCCGGCCCGGACGAACACCGAGCGGTCCGCGCCGAAGGCGTCCAGCGCGGCCAGTTCGCCGCCGCGCTTGTCCCGGGCGTAGTCCGTCCCGCCGGCGTCCGCCGACGCGCCCGCGACCAGCGGCGCGTCCTCGGTGTATCCGGCGGCCGGAGGCCAGGCGTACACCGAGCAGCTCGACACGTACACGTACCGGGCGGCGCGATTCCGCAGCAGCCGTGCCGCGTCCCGTACCGCGCGGGGCGCCGCCGACCAGGTGTCGACGACGGCGTCCCACGCGCCCTCGGCCAGGGCGGTGAGCCCGTCCGGCGCGGTGCGGTCGCCGTGCAGCGACCGCACCCCGGGCGGTGGCGCGTGCCGGCCCCGGTGGAAGACGGTCACCTCCCAGCCGCGCCCGAGGGCCGCCTCCACCACGGCCCGTCCGACGAACTCCGTACCGCCCAGCACCAGTAGCCTCATGCCGGTCACTCTGCCGGGGGCGCGGGCCGGAGGGAACGGGTGTCTGCTGTCGGCAGAGGGTCAGCGGCCGGCCGGCGGCGTGTACTTGTAGCCCACGCGCCGCACGGTCTGGATCGTCTGCCGGTGCTCGGCGCCCAGCTTGCGGCGCAGCCGCGCGATGTGGACGTCGACGGTGCGGCCGTCGCCCACGTGGCCGTAGCCCCACACCGTGGTGACCAGGTGGTCGCGGGTGTGCACCCGGTGCGGATGCGTGACCAGGTGGGCGAGCAGTTCGAACTCCAGGTAGGTCAGGTCGAGTTCGCGGCCGTCGACGGCGGCCGTGCGCCGGGTGGTGTCGACACGGACGAGCGGGTCGCCGGGGCCGTCGCCAATCCCGGTGGCCTCCGCCGTGCGGCCGGGGGCGGCGGACGGCGGGAACGGCGGCTGCTGGTCGGCGGGCACGAGCACCAGGTAACCGACCATCGGCGGCCGGCCCGGCAGCGCGGGCAGGGCGTGCGGGGGTGCGGGCAGCCAGGTGGCGCCGGGCGGCAGGAGGTCCGCCACGCCGACCGCCTCGTCGTGGCCGACGGCGCGCAGCCGGTGCCGGGACCCGGTGGGGGCGGGGGAGTCGAGGGTGACGGTGGACAGGGAACGGGTGGTCGCCATGAGACGTCAGCTCTTTCGCGCGAGATGTTCGTCGGAAGGGGCGACGGCCGCGAGTTCGTGGTCGGGCGCGCCGCGGGGACGTACGTCGTGCGCGCTGGCCGGGGCCGGGTGTACGGCTTACAGGGCCCGCGCGTTCAGCGCGCGGCAACACACCCGGTCGAAGTCGTGGTGCTGACGGGAAGGCCAGAAGGGCTCCAGGTCATGGCGACCCGTCGCTGCGTACTTCCGGAAGCTGGCCATGGTCCCATTGAAGCAGACGCGGGGCCGGGACAGGAGCCCGCTCTCACAGCGTGGACGCCCGGCCGGCCGGGAGGGCGTCGCGGAAAGCCGCAGGGGCGCCCACCTCGACGGTGGACGCCCCTGGCGGAGAAGCAGCGGGCGGATCAGACCTGGCCGGCCTTCTCCAGGGCCTCGCAGCAGGTGTCGACGAGCAGGCGGGTCACGACGTACGGGTCGACGTTGGCGTTGGGACGGCGGTCCTCGATGTAGCCCTTGCCGTCCTTCTCGACCTGCCACGGGATGCGGACGGAGGCACCACGGTCGGAGACGCCGTAGGAGTACTCGTTCCACGGGGCGGTCTCGTGCAGGCCGGTGAGGCGGTCGTCGATGCCGGCGCCGTAGTTCTTGACGTGGTCGAGCGGCTTGGAGCCCTCGCCGAGCGACTCGCACGCGGTGATGATCGCGTCGTAGGACTCGCGCATCGCCTTGGTGGAGAAGTTGGTGTGCGCGCCGGCGCCGTTCCAGTCGCCCTTGACCGGCTTGGGGTCGAGGGTGGCGGCGATGTCGAAGTCCTCGGCGGTGCGGTAGAGCAGCCAGCGGGCCACCCACAGCTGGTCGGAGACCTCCAGCGGGGACAGCGGGCCGACCTGGAACTCCCACTGGCCGGGCATGACCTCGGCGTTGATGCCGGAGATGCCGAGGCCCGCCTTCAGGCAGTTCTCCAGGTGCGCCTCGACGACGTCACGGCCGAAGATCTCGTCGGCGCCTACGCCGCAGTAGTAGCCGCCCTGCGGGGCCGGGAAGCCGCCCTTGGGGAAGCCGAGGGGGTAACCGTCCTTGAAGAAGGTGTACTCCTGCTCGATGCCGAAGATCGGCTCCTGGGCGGCGTACCGCTCGGCGACCTCGGCCAGCGCGGCGCGCGTGTTGCTCGGGTGCGGGGTCAGGTCCGTGTCCAGGACCTCGCACAGCACCAGGACGTCGTCGCCGCCGCGGATCGGGTCGGGGCAGGAGAAGACCGGCTTGAGCACGCAGTCCGAGGAGTGGCCCTCGGCCTGGTTGGTGGAGGACCCGTCGAAACCCCAGACCGGGAGGGCGTCCAGACCGGCGGGGGCACCCGGGATGATCTTCGTCTTGGAACGGAGCTTGGCCGTCGGCGAGGTGCCGTCGATCCAGATGTACTCAGCCTTGAAGGTCACGGGGCCACATCCTTCGGGGTGGGTCTGGGTGCACTGCGGGTGCTGCGGCGCTGCGGCACCGGGGCGCCGCTTTCACTGCCGGGAGCTTGTCAACAGGCGATTTCCCGGCCATTGCCCGTATGTGAACCCCGTGTTACCTGGGTGTGGTGTGCTGTGTTTCACGGTGTGAGCGCGGTGGAGGCGGCGGCGGGGTGCGGTTCGTGCCGCCGCCTCGCCCGGCGTGGCAGTCCGGTCCTCACCCCACCTTCTCGATCAGGGCCCGCCGGATCAGGAACTTGCCCGGTTCGCGGACCTGCTCGAAGGCCGCGTTGTTCAGCAGGGCGCAGCTTCCCGAGACGGAGGTGACCTCGACCGTGGTGGACTTGTCGTTGTCCAGGTTGGTGACCTTGAGCCGGGTGCCCACCGGGAACTGGTTGCTGGACGCGGCGGGCGCGCCGCCCTCGCCGGAGAGGGTGACGGTGGAGCCGTTGCACACCTGTTGACCGGCCTGCTCGCCGGCTGCCTGTTCACCGCCCTGCCCGCCGGCCTCCTGACCGGCCTGCGGGGGCTGCGCGGTGGGGGAGTCCTGAGCCGACTCCCCGACCGCGCACCCGGAGGCCTCCTGCTTGCGCCGGATCTCCTCGACGACCGCCTCCCGGTTGGCGATCCGCGCCGCGGACTGCGCGTCGGGATTGGCCCGCTGGTCCTCGATGAACCGCTGGTTGTTGCCGAGTGCGGTGGCCAGGCCCTGGCAGACGGACGAGTCCTGGGCGGACCGGGTGGCCGGCGCGGGCGGCGTGGCGTTCGAGGTGCTCGCCATCACGAAGGCCCCGCCGCCCGCCACCGACGCGGCGCCGACGAGCAGCGCGATCTTCTTCTTCGTACCGAGAGTTCTCCTGCGCGGCATGCGCGCCTCCTGAAGAGGTAGGGGAGCGTACGCCGCTATGTACGGGATACCGAACGGGGTTACTCAGCGGTCACGGAGATCCGTCTGGGTAACCTGCGTCACAGGCGCCGTCGGGACACGGCGTCCCGGACGGCGTCATCGGTGCGGGCGACGACGGCCGTTCCGTCGTCCGCGGTGATGATCGGACGCTGGATCAGCTTCGGATGCCCGGCGAGCGCCGTGATCCAGCGGTCGCGTGACGCCTCGTCACGGGGCCAGTCCTTCAGCCCCAGTTCCTTCGCGGCGGCCTCCTGGGTCCGGGTGATGTCCCACGGCTCCAGGCCGAGCCGGGTCAGGACCTCGCGGATCTCGTCCTCGCTCGGCACGTCCTCCAGGTAGCGGCGAACGGTGTAGTCGGCGCCCTCGGCGTCGAGCAGGCTGATGGCGCTGCGGCACTTCGAGCAGGCCGGGTTGATCCAGATCTCCATACGGCACACGGTAGCCCGAGGGGCGCGAAAACCCGTTTCCCCCATGCGCCACCACACCCCCAAAGCCCTTGTGGCCAGGGGCTTTTGTCAGTGGTGGGCGGTAAAATAGAAGCAGTGTTCGAGGGTGTCGCCGGGGTGTCCGGACGGCACCCTGACCGCGACAGGAGGATGCCCGTGCCCGCTGCCGCACTCAAGCCGACGCCGTTGCCCACCCAGTCGACCGCCAAGCGCCCCGTCCTGCTCGACCTGCCCTACGCACCCGTGGAGAAGCGTCCGCTGCCGGCGGGCCGGCCCCGCGAGTGGTACGTCACCCACAACCGCCGGCTCAAGGCGATGCGGCTCGCCATCGCCCTGCTCGACTCCGGCGTCTACCTGCCGAACCAGGCCCGCAACGAGAGGATACGGAGCACCGCGGAGCTGATCGGCGTGCACCCGCCGTCGGACACCACGTGCCACATGGTGCGGGCGCTGATGCGGTACTCGCGCTGAGCGGTGGCGCCGGGCACCCGTCCGGGTGCCCGGCGCCGTGCGCCGCTCCCGGCCGCCGGGTCACAGGCCGGGCGCCCCCCAGAGCGGGAACCAGCGGCCCAGGTCGGCCTCGACGGGCAGCTCCCCGGCGAGCGCCGCCCGCACCTGCAGCTCCAGCGCGTTGTCGCGCCGCTGCCGCGGACCGGGCAGGGGAGCGAAGGGGTAGAAGGTGCCCCGCTTGTAGAGGTACACCAGCGCCAGCCGGCGGGGTTCCGGGTCGCGGAAACCGGCCAGGGAGCACAGCAGCTGCGGACCGAAGCCGTTGATCTCCATCGAACTGTTCACGGCGTGCAGATCGTTCACGAGGAGCGGAAGCTGTTCGGGGGAGCGCCGCGAGACGAGCCACGAGTAGCCGTAGTCGTCCTTCCGCAGCTCCACCGGCGGCCCCTCACGCTCGGCGTCCGCGTCCATCAGGGCCCGGACCTCCCGGTGCGTCTGCTCGAAGGCCGCGCCCTCGACGGTGGCGAAGCACACCGCGCCGTGTCCGGTCGGGGTGAAGCCGGTGGCGGCTTCGAGGGTCACGGCCGCCGACGGCAGCGCGAAGAGCCGGTCCAGGTCGGGCGCGGCGGGCTTCGTACGGCCCAGCAGGATGTCCAGCAGCCCCATGGGTCAGGCCCTTCCCGGCGCCGTCTCGCCCAGCTCGGCGGAGATCCGGCCCAGCTGGTCGAGCCGCTGCTCCAGGCTGGGGTGGGTGGAGAAGAACCGTCCGAGGCCGGGTCCGGCGCCGAGGGCGGGCGTGAAGTAGAAGGCGTTGAAGGCCTGGGCCGTGCGCAGGTCCCTGGTCGGAATGCGGGCGATGTCGCCGGAGACCTTGGTCAGTGCCGCCGCCAGCACCGAGGGACGGCCGGTGAGCAGGGCGGCGGCCCGGTCCGCCGCCAGCTCCCGGTACCGGGACAGGGCGCGGATCAGCAGGAAGCTGAGCGCGTACACGGCCGCCGAGACGCCCATCACGCCCGCGAACACGATCAGGGTGTTCTGGTCCCGCCGTCCGCCGCCGAACAGCTGCGAGTAGAAGGCGAACCGCACGATCAGCCCCGCGATCACCCCGAGGAAGGACGCGACCGTGATCACGGCGACGTCCTTGTGCGCCACGTGGGACAGCTCATGGGCGAGCACGCCCTCCAGCTCGGCGGGCTCCAGCCGGCGCAGCAGTCCGGTGGTCACGCAGACCACCGCGTTGTCCGGGTTCCGTCCGGTCGCGAACGCGTTCGGCATGTCCATCTGCGACACCGCGACCACCGGCGCCGGCATGCCGGCCATCGCCGACAGCCGGTCGACCACCCCGTGCAGCTCCGGGTACTCGTCCCGCTCCACGACCCGGCCCCGCATCGCGTACAGCGCGATCCGGTCGGAGAACCAGTACTGCGCGCCGAGCAGCGCCGCCGCGATCACCACGACCAGGACCCAGGACTTCAGCAGCGCGACCAGCGCGGCGACGAAACCGACGTACAGCAGGCCGAGCAGGAACAGCGTGACCCCCATGCGCACGGTCAACCGCCGGTCACTCCGGAAGCGGCTGGGCATCTGCATCACCCCGCAGCGGTCAGGCACTCGTCCCGCTGTCCAGTGTGCACCCGGCGGGGCGGGGTCCTAGTAAGGCGCCCTGAAGTTGATGTACCCGAGCAGGACGATGATCGCGGCGACCGAGCCGAGCACCACGGCGGTGGAGACCCACGAGGACCGGCGGCCGGAGCGCACCGGGCCGGGGTCGGCCCGGAAGGGCACCGGTCCGGGCGGGTTGTCCTTCCAGCGCGCGGCCAGCATCCGGGCACGGGCGGAGGGCTCCTTGTGCTCGGCCCCGTCGGCCCACTTCAGGTCGAACTCCCGCTGTTCGTCGTCCCGTTCGGACATCCCCGGCCCTCTCCCCGTCCCGTAGTTCGAACGTATGTGTTGGTACACCAGGAGGGCCGGCCGGCGCAAACGGCGGCGCCCCCGCCCCTGGGGAACAGGAACGGGGGCGCCGGGCGGCCCGGGGCGTCGATCACACGTCGAAGTAGAGCTCGAACTCGTGCGGGTGCGGACGCAGCTGCAGCGGGGCGATCTCGTTCGCGCGCTTGTAGTCGATCCACGTCTCGATCAGGTCCGGCGTGAACACGTCGCCCTGGAGAAGGAACTCGTGGTCGGCCTCCAGGCGGTCGAGGACGGCACCGAGGGAGGTCGGGACCTGCGCCACGTTGGCGTGCTCCTCGGGAGCCAGCTCGTAGAGGTCCTTGTCGATCGGCTCGGCCGGCTCGATCTTGTTCTTGATGCCGTCCAGACCCGCCAGCAGCAGGGCCGAGAAGGCCAGGTACGGGTTGCCGGAGGCGTCCGGGGCGCGGAACTCGACGCGCTTGGCCTTCGGGTTCGAGCCCGTGATCGGGATACGCATCGCGGCCGAGCGGTTGCGCTGCGAGTACACCAGGTTCACCGGCGCCTCGAAGCCCGGCACCAGGCGGTGGTAGGAGTTCACCGTCGGGTTGGTGAAGGCCAGCAGCGACGGGGCGTGCTTGAGGATGCCGCCGATGTAGTAGCGGGCGGTGTCGGACAGGCCGGCGTAGCCCTGCTCGTCGTAGAACAGCGGCTCGCCGTTGCTCCACAGCGACTGGTGGACGTGCATGCCCGAGCCGTTGTCACCGAAGATCGGCTTCGGCATGAAGGTCGCCGTCTTGCCGTTCTTCCAGGCCACGTTCTTCACGATGTACTTGAAGAGCTGGAGGTCGTCGGCGGCGGCGAGCAGCGTGTTGAACTTGTAGTTGATCTCGGCCTGGCCGGCGGTGCCCACCTCGTGGTGCTGGCGCTCGACCTTCAGGCCGGACCGCTCCAGCTCCAGGGAGATCTCGGCGCGCAGGTCGGCGAAGTGGTCGACCGGCGGGACCGGGAAGTAGCCGCCCTTGTAGCGGACCTTGTAACCGCGGTTGTCCTCCAGGGCACCGGTGTTCCAGGCGCCGGCCTCGGAGTCGATGTGGTAGAAGGACTCGTTCGCACCGGTGGCGAAGCGGACGGAGTCGAAGACGTAGAACTCCGCCTCCGGGCCGAAGAACGCCGTGTCGGCGATGCCCGTGGAGGCGAGGTAGGCCTCGGCCTTCTTCGCCACGTTCCGCGGGTCGCGGGAGTACTGCTCGCCCGTGATCGGGTCGTGGATGAAGAAGTTGATGTTGAGCGTCTTGTCGCGGCGGAACGGGTCCACGCGCGCGGTGGACAGGTCGGGGCGCAGGGCCATGTCCGACTCGTGGATGGCCTGGAAACCACGGATCGAGGACCCGTCGAAGGCCTGCTCGTCGTCGGGGTCGAACGCCTCGGCAGGCAGCGTGAAGTGCTGCATGACGCCCGGCAGGTCGCAGAAGCGGACGTCGACGAACTTGACCTCCTCGTCCGCGATGAACTTCTTGGCCTCGTCGGCGTTCTGGAACATCCAGCTCCTCCTACTCCCGACCGTCCCGCCGGGGTGGTAGATCGTTCGCGCGCCAGTGCGGGTGGCACACGCTGGCGTCGACACTAGGGACGGGTGATTTCTCGGGCGTGACCCATTTGTTTCGCAGAAGTTAACCGGCTCCGCTTCCAGCGTAGGCCCCGACCGGCCCGGCCACACCCCGCCGTCCAGTGGTCATATACGGGCGCAGTACCGTGGACGGGTGGACAACAGGCAAGCAATCGGATCGTGGCTCTCCGGGCCGCGGGCGGCCATCGAGGGCGCCGGTGCGGAGCTCGGATACCGGGGTGAGCAGCTCGGTCTGCCGGAGGAGGGACCGGGCTCCATCGCCCGTCCGGGCAGGCGGCTCGGCGCCCTCGCCGTGGACTGGGCCCTGTGCCTCTTGATCGCATACGGTCTGATCACGGACGGCTACGGCCAGGCGACGAGCAACTGGGCGCTGCTGATCTTCTTCGCGCTCAGCGTCCTGACCGTCGGCTCGGTCGGTTTCACCCCGGGCAAGCGGCTCTTCGGCCTGCGGGTGGTCGAGCTGGGCACGGGCCGCGTCAATCCGCTGCGCGCCCTGCTGCGCTCGGTCCTGCTGTGCGTGGCGGTCCCGGCGCTGATCTGGGACCGCGACGGCCGGGGGCTGCACGACCGGCTGGCGCGCACCGTGGAAGTGCGGATCTGACCGCACGCCGCGCACGTCCGGCCGCACGCCGGACACACGACGAGAAGCCGGTACGGCGACGGGGGCGCCCGGAGTGATCCAGGGCGCCCCCGTCGCCGTACCGGCTCGGTCTCGTGGTGGAGGGCCTACGGGTGTCAGCGCTGCTTGGGGTTGCCGCCCTTCGGCAGGCGCATGCCCTTCGGCATCGGGCCCTTCGGCAGCGGCATGTTGCTCATCAGGTCGCCGAGGGCGCGCAGCCGGTCGTTGGTCGTGGTGACCTGCGGGCCGGTCAGGACGCGCGGGAGCTTGAGCATGGTCGTGCGCAGCTTCTTCAGCTCGACCTGGCCCTCGCCGGTGCCCACGATCAGGTCGTGGACGGGCACGTCGGCGACGATCCGGTTCATCTTCTTCTTCTCCGCGGCCAGCAGGGACTTCACCCGGTTCGGGTTGCCCTCGGCGACCAGCACGATGCCGGCCTTGCCGACCGCGCGGTGCACCACGTCCTGGCTGCGGTTCATCGCCACCGCGGGGGTCGTCGTCCAGCCCCGGCCGATGTTGTCCAGTACGGCCGCTGCGGCGCCCGGCTGGCCCTCCATCTGGCCGAAGGCCGCCCGCTCGGCACGGCGCCCGAAGACGATCGCCGTCGCGAGGAAGGCGAGCAGCAGGCCCAGGATGCCGAGATAGATGGGGTGACCGATCAAGAAACCGATCGCGAGGAAGACACCGAAGACGATGATGCCGACAGCCGCGAGTACAAGACCGATCTTCTTGTCGGCCTTGCGGGTCATCTTGTAGGTCAGGGCGATCTGCTTCAGTCGCCCGGGGTTCGCAGCGTCCGCTGCAGGTTCCTTCCTCGCCATGCCTCGAAGTCTACGTGGCCCCGAAAGCGCCCACGACGGCAGTGCCCGGCCCGGCGGGGGCGGCGCGGGAGGCGGCGGGCGGGCTCAGGGGCGGCCGGCGACGGCCTGCTGGAGCACGCGCTCGGCCTCGACCCGGTCCTTGGCGCGGCGGCGGTCCTCCAGGACGGAGGTCCAGGCGTTGCGGCGGGCGGTGCGCTGGCCGCTGCTCATGAGCAGCGACTCGACGGCGCGCAGGGCGTCGGCGAACGACGGGATGGCGGTGGCGCGCACGGGTGCTGCCTGCATCTGGAAGTCCCCCCTCGGATCGGTCCGGGTACGGGTGCGGTGCACGTGGAGTGATGCCAGGGTCACTGATTGGTGTTACCAGGGCGTGACCGGCCGGTCAAACAGGCATGAAGACCTGTCGCCGGGGCTCCGAACGGCGGCGCGGCCCTGACGGGCGCCCTCATCTGCGAGGACCGTCAGGACCGCGTCGTATCGGCCACTACCGGCCAGTAGCCTCTTGTGTGCGATTTCACGCGCCCCGGTTCGCGCGGGGCGTGGCGCGCGGCGGACGGCCGGGTCTCAGACCGCCTGGGCGGCGACGTGACCGCCGAGCTGCGGAGCGCCCGACCGGCGCTGCTCGACGGCCATCTGGTACAGCCGTCCGGCGCGGTAGGAGGACCGCACCAGCGGGCCGGACATCACACCGGCGAAGCCGATCTGCTCGGCCTCCTCCTTCAGCTCCACGAACTCCTGCGGCTTCACCCAGCGCTCCACGGGGTGGTGGCGCACGGACGGGCGCAGGTACTGCGTGATGGTGATCAGCTCGCAGCCGGCCTCGTGCAGCTGCCGCAGCGCCTCGCTGATCTCCTCGCGGGTCTCGCCCATGCCGAGGATCAGGTTGGACTTGGTGACCAGGCCGAAGTCGCGGGCCTCGGTGATGACCTTCAGGGAGCGCTCGTAGCGGAAGCCGGGGCGGATGCGCTTGAAGATCCGCGGGACGGTCTCGACGTTGTGCGCGAAGACCTCGGGGCGGGATTCGAAGACCTCCCGCAGCAGCTCCGGGACGGCGTTGAAGTCGGGGGCCAGCAGCTCGACCTTGGTCCGGCCGGCCTCGCGCTCCGCGGTCTGCTGGTGGATCTGGCGGACCGTCTCCGCGTACAGCCAGGCGCCGCCGTCGGGGAGGTCGTCGCGGGCGACGCCGGTGATCGTGGCGTAGTTCAGGTCCATGGTGACCACGGACTCGCCCACGCGGCGCGGCTCGTCGCGGTCGAGCGCCTCGGGCTTGCCGGTGTCGATCTGGCAGAAGTCACAGCGCCGGGTGCACTGGTCGCCGCCGATGAGGAAGGTCGCCTCGCGGTCCTCCCAGCACTCGTAGATGTTGGGGCAGCCGGCTTCCTGGCAGACCGTGTGCAGGCCCTCGCTCTTCACGAGGTTCTGCATCTTGGTGTACTCGGGGCCCATTTTCGCCCGGGTCTTGATCCACTCGGGCTTGCGCTCGATGGGGGTCTGGCTGTTGCGGACCTCCAGGCGCAGCATCTTGCGTCCGTCGGGTGCGACTGCGGACACGACCGGCTCCCTAGCGATTGATTCTTCGGCGTCGTCCAGCGTACGCCCGTGGATTTGAATGTCCGGCGAGGGTGCTGGCCCGCCGGGGGCTGACGCCCCCGGACCCCCGCTGCCGGCCTGCTCGGCCTCGACCGCAAACGCCGGACGGGCTCGATTTATGCCGCCGGTGCCTTCTCGATCACCCGCGGCTTCAGTTCCGCGTTCTCCAGGACGTCGCGCAGGTGCCGCTCGACGACCGGCAGTACCTCGTCGATCGTGACCTCCCGGCCGAGCTCGCTCGACAGCGAGGCGACGCCCGCGTCCCGGATGCCGCACGGGATGATGCGGTCGAACCACGTCATGTCGGGGTTCACGTTGAACGAGAAGCCGTGCATCGTCACCCCCTTGGCCACGCGGATGCCGATCTGCGCGATCTTGCGGTCCTCTCGGCGCTGGCCGGCGTTGGAGGGGGCGTACTCCGGCCCGTTCAGCCGCGGGTCGAACTCCTCGTCGGTCAGCCGCGGGTCGAAGTCGAGGGAGAGCCCCCCGAGCGCCGGCCGCTGCTCGACCGGGTCGCCGAGGACCCACACGCCGCTGCGGCCCTCGACCCGGGTGGTCTGCAGGCCGAACTCCGTGCACGTGCGGATCAGCGCCTCCTCCAGCCGCCGGACGTGGGCGACCACGTCCACCGGGCGCGGGAGCTTCTGGATCGGGTAGCCGACCAGCTGGCCCGGTCCGTGCCAGGTGATCTTGCCGCCGCGGTCCACGTCGATGACGGGCGTGCCGTCGAGCGGGCGCTCGCCGTCCTCGGTGCGCCGGCCGGCGGTGTAGACCGGCGGATGTTCGAGGAGCAGCACGGTGTCGGGAACCTCGTCGGCGAACCGGGCCGCGTGCACCCGGCGCTGCTCGTCCCACGCCTCCTGGTATTCGACGGCCTCGGCCCCGAAGCCCATGCGGACGAACCGCAACTCACTCACGGCTAGCGCCTCCCTGGAAGGTCGTAAGGCACGAAGCGTGCCCAAGCCACTGTACGACCGCCCGTTCGCCGTCAGCTCGGCGGGCAATCCTCACACGATCGGATGAATGCCAGGCGAAATGTGCGATCGACTGCTTACTCTCCGCTACATTCGCGCCGTCCACGATGCCATAAGGGCTGCTCACAGGCGCTCCGGGCACATCGAACGCTCGGAAGGCAGGAGACCGCACCGCACCATGACGGAACGACCCGCGCAGCGCACCCCCAACCGCCAGCTCGCCGCGCTCATCGCAGAAGCGGGGTTCTCCAACGCGGGTCTCGCTCGACGCGTCGACCAGCTCGGCCTCGAACACGGGCTGGACCTGAGATACGACAAGACGTCCGTCACCCGGTGGCTGCGCGGCCAGCAGCCCCGGGGCACCACCCCCGCACTGATCGCCGAGGTCTTCACCCGGCGCCTCGGCCGCCGCCTCACCGCCCAGGACCTGGGCCTGGACGCGTGCGCCCCGGTCTACGCGGGCCTGGAGTTCGCCGCGACCCCCGAGGAGGCCGTCGACATCGTCGGCGGGCTGTGGCGCAAGGACTCCGGCAGCCACGCCGAGCTGCGCAAGATCGCGTTCACCCCGGCGGGCCTCGTCGTGCCCAGCCGGGACTGGCTGATCGGCCGCGCGGACGACAAGGTGGCCCGCGGCGAGGCGCCCGCCCGGATCCCGGCGCAGGGCCGTCCGGCGCCTCCCCGGATCCCGGCCCCGCTCGACCCGTCCCGGCGGCGGGGCCCGGACGAGCGCGCCCCCGGCCAGAAGGTGACCGCCGGCGACCTGGCCGCGCTGCGCTCGGTCGGGGAACTGTTCCGCAGCCTGGACGACCGCTACGGCGGCGGCCACGCCCGCCAGGCCCTCGTGCGCTACCTGGAGCACGAACTGGAGCCGATGCTGCGCGGCACCTACGGCGAGCAGACCGGCCGCCGGCTGTTCGCCGCCGCCGCCGACCTCACCCGGCTCGCGGGCTGGACGTCGTACGACATCGCCGCGCACGGACTCGCCCAGCGCTACTTCGTGCAGGCGCTGCGGCTCGCGCAGGCCGCGGGCGACCGGGCGTACGGCAGCTATGTGCTGGTCACCATGAGCCGGCAGGCCGTCTACCTGGGCCACGGACGCGAGGCCGTGCAGCTCGCGCGGGTGGCGCAGCAGGGCGTCGGGACGTCCGCGCCGCCCGTCGTGCAGGCGCTGCTGCACGCCTCCGAGGCACGGGCGCACGGCGTGCTCGGCGAGGTCCGGGCCTGCACCTCGGCGCTGGTGCGGGCCGAGCGCGCCCTGGAGGCCGCCCGCCCCGGGGACGAGGTGCCGCACTGGGCTCGGTTCTTCGACGAGGCCCAGCTCGCCGACGAGTTCGGGCACTGCCACCGCGACCTGCAGCAGTTCCGCGCCGCCGCCCAGCACGCGGAACGCTCGCTGCAACTGCGCGCCCCCGCCTACGCCCGCAGCCGCCTGTTCTGCCGGGTCGTCCTCGCCACCGCCCGCCTCGGCCTCGGCGAGCTCGACCAGGCCTGCCAGCTGGCCGCCGAGGCGGCCGGCCAGGCGGCGGAGATGCGGTCGGCACGGGCGACGGAGTACGTCAGGGACTTCGAACGGCGGCTGGAGCCCTACAAGGACGCACCGCCGGTGCGCGGCTACCGGGACAAGGTGGCCGCCCTGGGCTAGCCGGGGCGGCCTGCCATGTGCCGGACAGGCCCTAGGCCGCGCGGGCCGTGGGCAGGGGGTCGGCCGTGTGCATCGAGCCGCCCGCGCCCAGGTCCGTCAGGATCGCCGCCGAGGCGCGGTGGCCGGAGTGCAGCGCGCCCTGGACGGTACTGGTGTCGCGGTGGTCGCCGCACACGTACAGGCCCGCCAGCAGCCGTACCGGCCGGCGCAGGTCGTGCGGCGGGCGCATCGCGGGCACCGCCTCGGCCGCGTGGTGCACGGCCAGGGTCTCCCAGCGCGCGGTCGGCACGCCGTACAGGCGGGACAGGTGGATGCGGACGGCGGTGTCGACGTCGGGCGGGGGCGGGCCGAGGACCGTCGAGGAGACGAGGGCGCGCCCGGCGGGCGCCCGGGAGGGGTCCACCTGGCTGACCACCGCCGTGTGGGCGACCGGACCGCCGCGGTCGGCGTCGAGCAGCAGGGACGCGCCGGTGCCCGGCGGCTCGTCCGTCGTGTGGTGCACCACCGTCACCGGGTGGAACTCCGGCACCCGCAGACCGGGCAGCAGCTCGGCGGCGGCCCGGGCGTCGGTGGCCACCAGCACGGCCCGGCAGCGGATGACGCCGTGCTCCGCGGTGGTCACCGCGTTGGTGGCGACGGAGGTGACCCGCACGCCCGTGTGCACGGTCCCCGGCGGCAGCGTCCGCGCCAGCAGCTCCGGCAGGGCCTCCGCGCCGCCCTCCGGCACGCACAGCCGCCCGCTCGCGAAGGCGCGCAGCGAGAGGTCCGCGCACCGGCTGGAGGAGGTGAGGTCCGGGTCGCACAGCAGGGCGGCGAGCAGCGGACGCAGGAAGCCGTCGATCGTGCGCGCGGGCAGCCCGCGCAGCGCCAGCGCCCGCGCCGCGGGCAGCTCCGGGCGGGCCAGCAGCCGTTCGGCCGGGGTGCCCGCGAGCCGGGTGAGAGCGGCGGTCAGACGGGCCTGGTCCACGGCGGAGCCGAGCGGGGCGCCGGGCCGGCTCCGGGGCACCGCCGCCTGGCTCCCGGGGGCCTTGGGCGCCGGTACGAGCCTGCGGGGTGCCGGCACCGACCGGGGGGCGCTCGCGAGGGCGCGCACCGCATGGAGTGCGCCCCTTGCGCCCCCCGTGCGCGCCGGGGCGCCCGCGCGGTGGTGGCGGCCCTCGCTGTGCAGCAGGACCCCGGGCGCGAAGGGCAGCAGCGCGAGGCCGTCCAGCCCGGGGGTGAGCCGCAGTTCGGGATACGCCGTGGACAGCAGCTGTCCGATTCTGTCGAGCCGGAATCCGTCGACCTTCTCCGTGGCCATCCGGCCGCCCACCCCGTGGGCGGCCTCCAGGACCGTCGTCGTCACTCCTGCGCTGGTCAGCCGATGCGCCGCGGCGAGTCCGGCTACTCCGGCCCCCACGACGACGACGTCCGCCTGGTACGCGGGCTCAAGCACGTGCCCCTCCTCGAGGTTGCGCGGCCGCTGGAGACGTCATGCCCCCAACCGGCTTGAGGGATACCCGAGTTCGGAACGAGGTTAGGTCCGCGAACGGTCAGGGGGAGTCGCACAGGGGCAGGGCACGGTCGCACATCGGTCGCATGTGGTCGTCATGCGATCGCGTACGGATCGGCCGGGGTCGGGGTGCCGATCACAGCGCGGCCCGGATCGCCCCGTCGATCTCCGGGAACGCGAAGCGGAAGCCCGACTCCAGCAGACGCGCCGGCAGCACCCGGGCACTGCCCAGCACGTCCCCCGCCATCTCACCGAGCACCGCCCGCAGCACCGGCGCCGGCACCGCGAAGGGCGTCGGCCGGTGCAGCACCCGCCCCATGGCCGCGGTGACCTCACGGTTCGTCACCGGCTGCGGGGCCGTCAGATTGAACGGCCCGGACAGGTCGTCGCGGTCCAGCAGATGCCGGATCGCGGCCACCTCGTCGTGCAGCGCCACGAACGACCAGTACTGCGATCCGTCGCCCAGCCGCCCGCCGAGCCCCGCCCGGAAGAGCGGGAACAGCCGCCCCCAGGCCCCGCCGCCCCGGGCGACGACCAGCCCGGTCCGGACGAGCACCGTCCGCACGCCCGCCTCCCGGGCCGGTGCCGCCGCGGCCTCCCACTCCTCGCACAGCGCGGACAGGAAGCCCTCACCCGCGGGCGCGCTCTCGTCGACGGCCCGCGCCCCGGTGTCGCCGTAGAAGCCGATCGCGCTGCCGTTGACGAAGACCCGCGGACGCGGCTCCAGCGTCGCCACGGCCTCCGCGAGCGCCGTCGTGCCGTGGACCCGGCTGCTGCGGATGCGCACCTTGTACGCCTCGCTCCAGCGCCGGTCGCCCACTCCGGCCCCGGCCAGATTCACCACGGCGTCGCACCCGGCGAGCCCGGCCGTGTCCACCCGCCCGCCCTCGGGATCCCACCGGACCTCGTCCGCACCCCGCGGCTCGCGGCGCACCAGGCGCACCACCTCACAGCCGTCCGTGACCAGGGAACGCACCAGGGCGCCGCCGATGAGACCGGAGGCGCCGGCCACCGCGATTCGGGAACGTGCCATGCGCCCATCCTGCCGGGTGACCGCCGGAAAAACCCTGAACAGCGCCCGGCACCCGCGTCGTACAGTGACCGTCATGCCAGTTCCGCACATACGCCACGGCCTGCCCGACGACGAGCAGGCGCTGCGCCGGCTCGACCACGAGACCTGGTCCTACCTGCACGCGGTCTCGCCCCGCCCGCAGCCGGACGACCCCTTCTTCAGCGAGCGTTCGGGCCCCGGCGACCACCTGGTCGCCGAACTCGGCGGTGACGTCGTCGGCTACGTCCGGCTCGGTTTCCCCACGGAACTGGCCTCCAACAGGCACGTACGGCAGATCCGCGGCCTCGCCGTCGCCGACGCGGCCCGTGGCGCGGGCGTCGGCCGGGCCCTCGTCCGCGCCGCCGTGGAGGAGGCCCGCCGCGAGGGCGCCCGGCGCATCACGCTGCGCGTCCTCGGCCACAACACCGCCGCCCGCAAGCTGTACGAGTCCGAGGGCTTCGTCGTCGAGGGCGTCCAGCCCGAGGAGTTCTGCCTCGACGGCGAGTACGTCGACGACGTGCTGATGGGACAGGCCCTGGTCTGACGGCGCCGGACCGGGCGGCCCGCGGTTCACGAGGTCACCGGACCGCCCGTGTCCACCGCCGCCGTCGCGTCCGCCGCCCGCCGCGCCTCGTCGGCCACCTCGGCCGCCGTCAGGACGTACCCCGTCCCGGCGTCCGAGGTGGAGCGGGCGAAGACCACGCCGTACACCCGGCCCTCGGGGGTCAGCAGCGGACCACCGGAGTTGCCGGGGCGGACCGTGGAGCGGATCGAGTAGATCTCCCGGGTGATCGTCTCGTCGCGGTAGATGTTCTGGCCGGTCGCCCGCAACCGGCTCGCGACCGTCGCCGCCCGCAGGTCCAGGTCGCCGTCGTGCGGATAG
Source organism: Streptomyces griseicoloratus (assembly GCF_014534645.1). Lineage (GTDB taxonomy): Bacteria > Actinomycetota > Actinomycetes > Streptomycetales > Streptomycetaceae > Streptomyces > Streptomyces griseicoloratus. Next base: position 295,428 of record NZ_JACVQF010000184.1, on the reverse strand, counting down.
CCCGCGACGACGGCCGCGTCACCGCGTCCGGCACCGTCGTCGAACCGCAGGGCGGGCGCGGTCAGGTCCGGGACGTGGAGCACGGCCACGTCCTCACCCGGGTCGAACAGCACCACCCGCGCCTCGTACGACCGCCCCACCCCGCCGACCCGCACGCTCGGGTCGTCGATGCCGGCCACCACGTGGGCGTTGGTCATCACGCGCTCCGGCGCGTACACGAAGCCGCTGCCCTCCCGGCCCTGGGTGCCGGCGACGCCCTCGACCTTGACCGTGCTGAGCTTGGCGGCGTCGGTGGCCGCCGCCGTGACGCTGTCGCCGGAGGGCTCGGCGAGCTCGGCCGTCGACTCGTTCTCGAACGGGTTGAACACCTGCGGGAACCCCGCCCGGGTCAGCGCCGAGGTCGCCCCGGAGAACCACGCCGGGGTGGTGTCCGGCATCGCCCGCTGCACCGCGCCCAGCAGTGCGGACTCCCGGATCGCCGTGGTGAGCAGCGGTGACGAGGACGCGGCCAGCACACTGGCCGCCACCCACGCCACGATCAGCACGGCCGCCGAGCCCGCGACCGCCCCGCCGGCGCCGTCGGCCACCCGCAGCGGCCCCCTGTCCAGCTCCCGGCGCAGCCGCAGCGCCGGGCGCGCCGCCAGGGCCTGGCCGATCACCGCCGGCCCGAGCACCGTGAGCACGGCGGTCACCGTCGCCGTGGTCGTCCCCGGCGGCACCAGGTCCATGACCCACGGCAGGGCCCACACGCCGACCACCGCACCGCCCACGAAGCCCGCCAGCGAGACACAGCCGGCCACCAGTCCGCGCCGGTAGCCGGAGGCCCCGTAGGCCAGGGCCGGCAGCACCAGCAGGATGTCGAGCACGCTCACGCCGGCCGCCTCTCTCTCGGACTCCGCGGCCCCGGACACGCCGCGCGTACGGGCAACCGGAAAACGTGGCGGACCGGGACGATGGTTCCACCAGGTGGCACAGCACATATCGCGGACGGACCGGAACCACCGGACAGTGGGATTCATGCGTGTCTTCCGAGCGGCGCGTGCGGCAGGGCCGCGCAAGGGACGAGTACGGCGTACGGTCCGCATACCGGGCGCCGCCCTGTTAGTGCTCGGCTGTCTGCCCGGCCTCGCCGCCGGCGGCACCCTGGTGCTGTTCGCGAGCGGCGTGGAGCGGACGGTCGAGGCGCAGACCCGGCCGGCCCCCGAGCGGCCCGCGCCCCGGTACCTCGCCCCGCGACCGCCCATCGTGCCCCGGTCGGCCTGGCTGGGCGACGCCGGCCGCCGTCAGCCGCCTCCACGCTACGACGACAAGGTCGCCGCCGTCTTCATCCACCACACCGACACGCCGAACCAGTACGACTGCGCCGACGCGCCCCGCATCATCCGGGACCTCTACGCGGGCCAGACCGGCGCCCGGCACTGGGACGACATCGGCTACAACTTCGTCGTCGACCGCTGCGGCACCATCTACGAGGGCCGCGCGGGAGGCGCCGACCGTCCCGTCACCGGCGCCCACACCCAGGGCTTCAACCACCGCACCACCGGCATCGCCGCCCTCGGCACCTTCACCGCCGGCGTCCCCGTCCCCGGCGCGCTGACCGACGCGATCGCCGCGCTGGCCGCCTGGAAGCTCGGCGGATCCGACACCGACCCCCGCGCGAAGGTCGGCCTGGTCTCCAGCAACGGCCTGAGCCGGTACGCCGCCGGCACCAAGGCCACCCTGCCCGCCGTCGCCGGCCACAAGGACGGCTACCAGACCAGCTGCCCGGGGGAGGCGCTCACGGCCCGCCTCCCCCAGATCCGCGAGACAGCGGCCCGCCTCCAGGGCCGCCCCCCAACCCCCCAGGCGGCCCGCAGCCCGGCCCCGCGGGCGGCCGGGAGCCCGGCCCCGCGGGCGGCCGGGAGCCCGGCCCCGCGGGCGGCCGGGAGCCCGGCCCCGCGGGCGACGGGCCGCTGAGGGCTGCGGGCGGCCGGCATCCAGGACCCGCCGGCGGGTCGGCAGCGCGGACCCGGCGGGCCCTCCTACAGCGCTGGCGCAGGCTTCTGAGGCCCGGCACGGGGAACTGCCGTCCGAGTCAGGCTCCGAACCGGCGGCCAGGACCCCGGCGGCCCGCAGCCCTGACCCACGGGCGGGCGGCGGCCCGGGGCCGCGGGCGGCCGGCAGCTAGGACGCACGGGCGGCTCACAGCCCGCCCCGCGGGCGGACCACGGCCCGGACCTACGGGCGGCCGGCAGCCCGGGCCCGGGGGCGGCCGGCAGTCCGGGGCCGCGGGCGGCTGGTCAGCTAGGACCCACGAGCTGGCCACAGCCCCGCCCGACGGGCGCTCACGGGCGGCCCACGGCCCGGACCTGCGGGCGGGCGGCGGCCCGGGTCCTGGCCGGCAGTCCGGGTCCGCGGGCGGGCGGCGGCCCGGGTCCGCGGGCGGCCGACAGCTAGGACGCACGGGCGGACCACGGCCCGGATCTGCGGGCGGGTGGCGGCCCGGGTCCGCGGGCGGCCCGCGGTCCCGCCGCGCGGGCGGCTCGCGGCGTTCGCGGAGGCTTCTGGGACGCCGGCCCCCCTCGCGGGGCCCTGCCGGGCGGGTCAGGTTCCGAAGCGTTCCCACAGGCGGGGGAGGCGTTCGGCCAGGGCGCGGTCGTCCTCCAGGTCGATCGGGGTGCCCAGTGGCTCCGCGGGGGCCGGGGCGATGCCCAGGTCGGGCGCGACGGTGCCGGTGAGCTGCTCGTACGCCTCGTCGGCCGCGTAGCCGAGGTCCTCGCCGTCGCCGTCGACCTCCTCGTCGAAGTCGTCCAGCAGTTCGGCGAGCGCGTCGGGGTCGTGGACGGCACCCTCGTACACCTCGCGGCCCTGCCCGATCAGCCAGCACCGGAAGAAGTCGAACGCGTCGTCGCTGGCACCCCCCAGCAGCACCCAGGCCGCACCCCACAGGTCCCAGGTGCAGGCGCGGTTGTAGCGGGCCTCGAAATGGCGGGCGAAGTCCAGGACCATCTCCGGCTCCAGTTCCAGGAGCCGTTCCACGAGCAGGTCGGCCTGGTCCTCGGGATCGCCGTCGGCGCCCTGGCGGGTGGCGTCGATCAGCTCCCAGAACTCCGTCTCGTCCATCACTGGTCCAGCATCGGCCCTTCAGCAGCGGCACGCACGCGGAGTGCGACGGATCGTCCTCTCGGGGCGGGCCTCACTCCCCGTACAGCGCGGCGAGCCGCCGCGCGTCCCTCGCGAACCGCTCCCGCAGGCCCTCCGGCGCCAGCACCTCCGCCTCCGGCCCGAGTCCCGCCAGCTGGGTGTGCGCCACCTCCTCGGACTCCACGCGCAGCGTGACCGTCACCCACCCGTCCGCGTCAGGGGCGCCCGAGGCCCGAAGCGCCTCCCGGGCGGACAGCGCGTCCACGGCGTACGGCAGTCTGCGCACGCCCTCCGGGGAGAGCCGCACCACGACCTGCGCCCGCAGGAGCGACCGCGCGAACTGCTCGGCCCGCTCCGCCCAGAACGCGGGCAGGTCGAACTCCTCGTCCCGCGCGAACCGCTCCTCGCCCGCCTCCACCGCCGTGAACCGGTCGATCCGGTAGACCCGGAAGGACCCGCCGTCCGCCACCCGGGCGCACAGGTACCAGACCCCCGCCTTCAGCACGAGACCGTACGGCTCCAGCTCCCGGCCGACCTCCCCCGCAGCGCCGTCGGCGTCCCCCTGCGGCCGCGCCCGCCCGCGCCGGTAGCGCGCGGTGATCCTCCGGTCGTCCCACACCGCGTCCGCGACCACCGGCAGCAGCTCGGGCGTCTCAGGCTCGTGGAACCAGTTCGGCGCGTCCAGGTGGAAGCGCTGCGCCGCCGTCCGCGAGGCGTCCCGCAGCGAGGGCAGCAGCGCCGCCGACACCTTCAGCCGGGCCGCCGAGGCCGCGTCCTCCAGGCCCATCTCGCGCAGCGCCCCGGGCACCCCCGACAGGAACAGCGCCTCGGCCTCGCCGCGCGCGAGCCCCGTCAGCCGGGTCCGGTACCCGCCGATCAGCCGGTACCCGCCGGCCCGGCCCCGCTCCGCGTACACCGGTACGCCCGCCTCCGACAGCGCCTGCGCGTCCCGCGTCACGGTCCGCTCCGACACCTCCAGCTCACGGGCCAGTTCGGCGGCGGTCATGGACGGGCGGGACTGGAGCAGCAGCACCATCTTGATCAGCCGGGCAGCACGCATGCCCCACATCATGCAGGAGGCCCCCGCCGCGGCGGGGGCCTCCTCGTCCGGCCTCTACAGGCCGTAGCGCTCGCGCGCCTCCTTCACGGCCGTCGCCTTGACCTCGCCGCGCCTGGCGAGGTGGGCCAGGGCCGCGACCACGATCGACTCGGCGTCGACCCCGAAGTGGCGGCGGGCCGCCTCACGGGTGTCCGACAGACCGAAGCCGTCGGCGCCCAGCGAGGACCAGTCCTGCTCGACCCACTGCGCGATCTGGTCCGGGACCTGACGCATGTAGTCGGAGACCGCGAGGACCGGGCCCTCGGCGCCCTGGAGCGCCTGGCGTACGTACGGCACCCGCTCCTCGCCGCGCAGCACGGCCGCGTCGGCCGCCATCGCGTCCCGGCGCAGCTCCGTCCAGGAGGTCGCGGACCACACGTCGGCGGCCACGCCCCACTCCTCGGCGAGCAGCTTCTGCGCCTTCAGCGCCCAGTGGATCGCCGTGCCCGAGCCCAGCAGCTGGATCCGCGGGGCGTTCGCCGCCGGGGCCAGGCCCGCCGACTCCGCCGTGTTGAAGCGGTACAGGCCCTTGACGATGCCCTCGTCGATGCCGTCGGCGGACGGCTTGGCCGGCTGCGGCAGCGGCTCGTTGTAGACGGTCAGGTAGTAGAAGACGTCCGGGTCCTCGCCCGGGGCCGTCTCGCCGTACATGCGGCGCAGACCGTCCTTGACGATCGTCGCTACCTCGTAGGCGAACGCCGGGTCGTAGGTCAGCGCGGCCGGGTTGGTCGCCGCGATGGCCGGGGAGTGGCCGTCGGCGTGCTGCAGGCCCTCACCGGTCAGCGTGGTGCGGCCGGCGGTGGCGCCGACCAGGAAGCCGCGGCCGAGCTGGTCGCCGAGCTGCCACATCTGGTCGGCGGTGCGCTGCCAGCCGAACATCGAGTAGAAGATGTAGAACGGGATCATCGCCTCGCCGTGCGTCGCGTACGACGTGGAAGCGGCGATGAAGTCGGCCATCGAACCGGCCTCGGTGATCCCCTCGTTGAGGATCTGGCCGTTGGTGGCCTCCTTGTAGTACATCAGCTGGTCGCGGTCGACCGGCTCGTACGTCTGGCCCTTGGGGGAGTAGATGCCCAGCGACGGGAACAGGCTCTCCATGCCGAAGGTGCGCGCCTCGTCGGGGACGATCGGCACCCAGCGCTTGCCGGTCTCCTTGTCGCGGACCAGGTCCTTGACCAGGCGGACGAACGCCATCGTGGTGGCCACGTTCTGCGAGCCGGAGCCCTTGTCGAAGGCGGCGAACGCCTTGTCGGCGGGCGCGGGCAGCGGCGCGACCGGGTGGACCCGGCGGGCCGGGGCGGGGCCGCCGAGGGCGGCGCGGCGCTCCTGGAGGTAGCGGACCTCGGGGGAGTCGGCGCCCGGGTGGCCGTAGGGGACCTGGCCGTCGACGAAGTCGCTGTCCTTGATCGGCAGGCCGAGGCGGTCGCGCATCGCCTTGAACTCGTCCACCGTCAGCTTCTTCATCTGGTGGTTGGCGTTCTTCGACGCGAAGCCCTCACCGAGGGTGTGGCCCTTGACCGTCTGGGCCAGGATCACGGTCGGCGCGCCCTTGTGGGCGAGCGCGGCCCTGTAGGCGGCGTAGACCTTGCGGGGCTCGTGGCCGCCGCGCGAGACGTGGAAGCACTCGAGGATCTTGTCGTCGCTCAGCAGCTTCGCCATCTCCACCAGCGCCGGGTCGGCGCCGAAGAAGTCCTGGCGGATGTAGGCGGCGTCGCGCGTCTGGTACGTCTGGATCTGCGCGTCCGGCACCTGGCGCAGCCGGCGCAGCAGCGCGCCCGTGGTGTCCAGCTGGAGCAGCTCGTCCCAGGCCGTGCCCCACAGGGACTTGACCACGTTCCAGCCGGCGCCGCGGAACTGGGCCTCCAGCTCCTGCACGATCTTGAAGTTGGCGCGGACCGGGCCGTCCAGGCGCTGCAGGTTGCAGTTGATGACGAAGGTCAGGTTGTCCAGCTGCTCGCGGGCGGCGAGCGCGATGGCCGCCGTCGACTCGGGCTCGTCCATCTCGCCGTCGCCGAGGAACGCCCACACGTGCGAGGCGGAGGTGTCCTTGATGCCGCGCGCCGTCAGGTAGCGGTTGAAGCGCGCCTGGTAGATGGCGGACAGCGGGCCCAGACCCATGGAGACGGTGGGGAACTCCCACAGCCAGGGCAGGCGGCGCGGGTGCGGGTAGGACGGCAGACCGTTGCCGCCGGCCTCGCGGCGGAAGTTGTCGAGGTGGGCCTCGGTCAGCCGGCCGTCGAGGAAGGCACGGGCGTAGATGCCGGGGGAGGCGTGGCCCTGGATGTAGAGCTGGTCGCCGGAGCCGTCACCCTCCTTGCCCTTGAAGAAGTGGTTGAAGCCGGTCTCGTACAGCCAGGCCGCGGAGGCGAAGGTGGCGATGTGGCCGCCGACGCCGTATTTGCTGCCGCGGGTCACCATGGCCGCCGCGTTCCAGCGGTTCCAGGCGGTGATCCGGGCTTCCATCTCCTCGTCGCCGTCCACGGCCGGCTCGGCGGAGGTGGGGATGGTGTTGACGTAGTCCGTCTCCAGGAGCTTCGGCAGGGCGATGCCGGCGCCCTCGGCGCGCTCCAGCGTGCGGCGCATCAGGTACGCGGCACGGTGCGGCCCGGCCGCCTTGGTGACGGCGTCCAGGGAGGCCTGCCACTCGGCGGTCTCCTCGGGGTCGCGGTCCGGGAGCTGGTCGAGCTCGCTCGGCTGGATGGCGTTGGGGTCGGTCATGTCGCCGCCTTCCTCAGTCGAAGGGGGTTCCCTCATCTGGTAAGGGTTCGGGGGTGCCCTAGGTCTTTGGCAGGACAGGGCAGTGGGACTCTGGTGGAAGCCCGTCGGCGACTGTAACCCCCTGATCGATGATCGATCAAAGGGTTGAGGTCGAAAACCTCTCGATTCCGAGAAAGTCGGCACGGGGTGCCTCCGGCGGTGGCACGCGGTGACGGTCTCATTGGGGGTTTGTGCAGGTGAGCGCGGTAGAGCTCGGGTGGTCCGGCGGTGTGGCGGGTGGGGGTGCGTCGTGGTTGTTCGCGCCCACGCGGCGGAGCCGTATATCGAATACAGCCCCGCGCCCCTTCAGGGGCGCGCGAAACTCCGTCAGGCGCGGGGCGCGCACCCCAGGACGTGGGACTTCACGATCTCCGCGATACGCGGATCGCGGCGCCGGAACGCCGCCACCAGCTCCTCGTGCTCCTCGGCGTACGACTGCTGCACCGTGCCGAGCCACCGTATCGACAGCGCCGTGAACACCTCGATGCCCAGACCCTCCCAGGTGTGCAGCAGCACCGAGTTGCCGGCCGCCCGCACCAGCTCCCGGTGGAACCCGACGGTGTGCCGCACCTGGGCCGTCCCGTCGGCCAGCCGGTCCGCCTCGTACAGCGCGGCCACGTGCGGCTCCAGGGCCGAGCAGTCCACGGCCAGCCGCTCCGCCGCCAGCTCCGCCGCGATGGCCTCCAGACCGGCCCGGACCGGGTAGCTCTCCTCCAGGTCGGCGGCGGTCAGATTGCGCACCCGCACGCCCTTGTTCGGCGCCGACTCGATCAGCCGCAGCGACTCCAGCTCGCGCAGCGCCTCCCGCACCGGGGTCTGGCTGACCTCCAGCTCGGTGGCGATCCGCCGCTCCACGATCCGCTCGCCCGGCTGCCAGCGCCCGCTGATGATCCCCTCCAGGATGTGCTCGCGGATCTGCTCGCGCAGCGAGTGGACGACGGGGGCGGTCATGAGGGCTCCTTCGCGGGGGGCCGCGACCGGCCCCTGGGGCGTTGACGCTTAGACAATACGGCCGTCAGCCCTCGGCGGAAGGGCGCATACGGGGGCTTTCACGCAGGTGAGACGAGGCTTACACGCCGTGGTCGGCCGGAGACGACGGCGCCCCCGCCCGGAAACACCGGACGGGGGCGCCGCAGGATCACGGGATTCAGAGACCGAGCTCGACCTCGAACTCGCCCGCCTCCAGGATCGCCTTGACCGCCGTCAGGTAGCGGGCGGCGTCGGCGCCGTCCACCAGGCGGTGGTCGTAGGACAGGGTCAGGTACGTCATGTCGCGGACGCCGATGACCGTGCCCTCCTCCGTCTCGATGACGGCCGGGCGCTTGACCGTGGCGCCGATGCCGAGGATGGCGACCTGGCCCGGCGGCACGATGATCGTGTCGAACAGCGCACCGCGCGAACCGGTGTTGCTGATGGTGAAGGTCGCGCCGGCCAGCTCGTCCGGCGTGATCTTGTTGCCGCGGACCTTGCCGGCCAGCTCGGCCGTGGCCTTGGCGATGCCGGCGATGTTGAGGTCACCGGCGTTCTTGATGACCGGGGTCATCAGGCCCTTCTCGGAGTCCACCGCGATACCGATGTTCTCGGCGTCGAAGTAGGTGATGGTCCCCTCGGCCTCGTTGATCTTGGCGTTGATGACCGGGTGGGCCTTCAGCGCCTGGGCCGCGGCCTTGACGAAGAACGGCATCGGGGAGAGCTTGACGCCCTCACGGGCCGCGAACGCGTCCTTGGCGCGGGCGCGCAGCTTCATCAGGCGGGTGACGTCGACCTCGACGACCGACGACAGCTGGGCCTGCTCGTGCAGCGCCTTGACCATGTTGTCGCCGATGACCTTGCGGATGCGCGGCATCTTCACGGTCTGGCCGCGCAGCGGGGAGACCTCCAGGGCGGGGGCCTTCTTCGCGGCGGGCGCGGCGGCAGCGGCGGCCGGAGCCGGGGCGGCGGCCTTCGCGGCCTCGGCGGCGGCGAGCACGTCCTGCTTGCGGATGCGGCCGCCGACGCCGGTGCCCTTGACGGTGGACAGGTCGACGCCGTTCTCGGCGGCGAGCTTGCGCACCAGCGGGGTGACGTAGGCGCCCTCGTCGGTCGCCTGGGCGGCGGCCGGGGCGGCCGGAGCGGCGGCCGGGGCGGCCGGAGCCGGGGTGACCGGAGCCGGCGCGGGAGCCGGAGCCGCGGGCTGGGCCGGAGCCGGGGCGGCAGCGGCCGGTGCCGGAGCCGCGGGAGCCGGGGCCGGAGCGGCGGGCTGGGCCGGAGCCGCCGGGGCGGCGGGGGCGGCCGGGGCAGCGGCGGCGGGCGCCGGGGCGGCCGGAGCCGGAGCGGCGGCCGGAGCGGCACCGGCGGCACCGATGACGGCGAGCTTGGCGCCGACCTCGGCGGTCTCGTCCTCGCCGACCACGATCTCCAGCAGCGTGCCCGAGGCGGGTGCCGGGATCTCGGTGTCGACCTTGTCGGTGGAGACCTCGAGCAGCGGCTCGTCGGCCTCGACGGTGTCGCCGACCGACTTCAGCCAGCGGGTGACGGTGCCCTCGGTGACGGACTCGCCGAGCGCGGGCAGGACCACGTCCGTGCCCTCGGCGGAGCCGCCGCCGGCCGCGGCCTCGGCGGTGGGAGCGGGCGCCGGGGCGGCCTGCTCGGTGGAGGGGGCGGCCTGGGCCGGCTCGGGCGCCGGCTCGGCGACCTGCTGGGCGGCCGGGGCGGCCTCGGCCGCCGGGGCGCCGCTGCCGTCGTCGATCAGGGCCAGCTCGGCGCCGACCTCGACCGTCTCGTCCTCGGCGACCTTGATGGAGGACAGCACGCCGGAGGCGGGGGCCGGGATCTCGGTGTCGACCTTGTCGGTCGATACCTCGAGCAGCGGCTCGTCGGCCTCGACGCGCTCACCCTCGGCCTTCAGCCAGCGGGTGACGGTGCCCTCGGTGACGCTCTCGCCGAGCGCCGGAAGGGTTACGGAAACCGCCATGGTTTCGGTTGCTCCTTACGAATTGCGGAAGTCTGTGTCGTCGCGCCCAGTGACCGAGGGTGGTCAGTCGTGGGAGTGCAGCGGCTTTCCGGCCAGGGCCAGGTGGGCCTCGCCGAGCGCCTCGTTCTGCGTCGGGTGGGCGTGGATGAGCTGGGCCACCTCGGCCGGCAGCGCCTCCCAGTTGTAGATCAGCTGGGCCTCGCCGACCTGCTCGCCCATGCGGTCGCCCACCATGTGGACACCGACCACGGCACCGTCCTTGACCTGGACGAGCTTGATCTCGCCCGCGGTCTTCAGGATCTTGCTCTTGCCGTTGCCCGCGAGGTTGTACTTCAGAGCGACGACCTTGTCCGCGCCGTAGATCTCCTTGGCCTTGGCCTCGGTGATGCCGACGGAGGCGACCTCGGGGTGGCAGTACGTCACCCGCGGCACGCCGTCGTAGTCGACCGGGACGGTCTTCAGACCGGCAAGGCGCTCCGCCACCAGGATGCCCTCGGCGAAGCCGACGTGGGCGAGCTGGAGGGTCGGAACGAGGTCGCCGACGGCGGAGATGGTCGGGACGTTGGTGCGCATGTACTCGTCGACGAGGACGTAGCCGCGGTCCATGGCGACCCCGGCCTCCTCGTAGCCGAGGCCCTGCGAGACCGGGCCGCGGCCGATGGCGACGAGGAGGATCTCGGCCTCGAACTCCTTGCCGTCGGCGAGCGTGACCTTGACGCCGTCCTGGGTGTACTCGGCCTTCTCGAAGAAGGTGCCCAGGTTGAACTTGATGCCCCGCTTGCGGAAGGCGCGCTCCAGGAGCTTGGAGCTGTTCTCGTCCTCGACCGGGACGAGGTGCTTCAGGCCCTCGATGATCGTGACGTCGGTGCCGAAGGACTTCCACGCGGAGGCGAACTCGACGCCGATGACGCCGCCGCCCAGGATGATCGCGGACTTCGGCACGCGGTCCAGGACGAGGGCGTGGTCGGAGGAGATGATCCGGTTGCCGTCGATGTCCAGGCCCGGCAGCGACTTCGGCACGGAGCCGGTCGCCAGCAGGACGTGACGGCCCTGGATCCGCTGACCGTTCACGTCCACCGAGGTCGGGGAGGACAGCCGGCCCTCACCCTCGATGTAGGTCACCTTGCGCGAGGCGATGAGCCCCTGCAGGCCCTTGTACAGGCCCGAGATGACGTCGTCCTTGTACTTGTGGACGGCCGGTACGTCGATGCCCTCGAAGGTGGCCTTCACACCGAACTGCTCGCTCTCGCGGGCCTGGTCGGCGATCTCGCCCGCGTGCAGCAGGGCCTTGGTGGGGATGCATCCCCGGTGCAGGCAGGTGCCGCCGACCTTGTCCTTCTCGATCAGGGCGACGTCCAGGCCCAGCTGAGCCCCGCGCAGGGCCGCGGCGTAACCACCGCTACCACCGCCGAGGATCACTAGGTCGAAAACGGTGCTGGCGTCGTTCGCCACGTCACGTCCTCCATGCATGTGCGCCGTACGCCGGTCGTCGGTGACCGGCAGGCGGCTGGTGTCCGGCCGCTCGTTCTTCGGCCCTTAGGTGGGGGCCCTGTCCTGCCGAGCCCCATCTTCGCACTTGTCGGCACCCGACGAGACGCGGGGCAGGGGTGTGATACGTCCCACGCCGACGAATCGGGCGTGGGGCCGTGTTTGATCAGCGGCTCCGCCGCGCGGGCGCGAACAGCCCCCACGCCCCCGCGGCGGAGCTACGACGGAACCCGCCGAGCTGGTGGGTGAACGTCAGCCGAGATCCCCCGCGGCGGTCAGCTCGGCCAGCCGGACCAGCGTCCGCACGGCGGAACCGGTGCCGCCCTTCGGCGTGTACCCGAACGGGCTGCCCTCGTTGAAGGCCGGGCCCGCGATGTCCAGGTGGGCCCAGGTGATGCCCTCGCCGACGAACTCGCGCAGGAACAGGCCGGCCACCAGGCCGCCGCCCATGCGCTCGCCCATGTTGGCGATGTCGGCGGTCGCCGAGTCCATGCCCTTGCGCAGGTGCTCCGGCAGCGGCATCGGCCACGCCGGCTCGCCGACCTCCTCCGCGGCCTCGTGCACCGCGGTGCGGAACGCGTCGTCGTTGGCCATGATCCCGAAGGTGCGGCTGCCCAGCGCCAGCATCATCGCGCCGGTCAGGGTCGCCACGTCCACGACGGCGTCCGGCTTCTCCTGCGAGGCCGCCCACAGCGCGTCGGCGAGGACGAGACGGCCCTCCGCGTCGGTGTTGAGCACCTCGACGGTCTTGCCGCTGTACATGCGCAGCACGTCGCCGGGGCGCGTGGCGGAACCCGAGGGCATGTTCTCGGCCAGCGCCAGCCAGCCGGTGACGTTGACCTCCAGGCCGAGCCGGGCGGCGGCGACGACCGCGGCGAACACGGCGGCGGCGCCGCTCATGTCGCACTTCATCGTCTCGTTGTGCCCGGCCGGCTTCAGCGAGATGCCGCCCGAGTCGTAGGTGATGCCCTTGCCGACGAAGGCGAGGGACTTGGTCGCCTTGGGCGAGGTGTACGACAGCTTCACCAGGCGCGGACCCGACGCCGAGCCGGAGCCGACGCCCAGGATGCCGCCGTAGCCGCCCTTGGCGAGCGCCTTCTCGTCGAGCACCTGCACCTTGATGCCGTGCTCCTTGGCGGCGGCCTGGGCGATCCCCGCGAACGCCTCGGGGTTGAGGTCGTTCGGCGGCATGTTGATCAGGTCGCGGGCGCGGTTCAGCTCCTCGGAGACGGCGGTGGCGCGCTCGATGGCCGCCTTGTACGCCTTGTCGCGGGGCTTGCCGCCGAGCAGCGCGGCCTCGGCGAGCGGGGCCTTGCCGTTCTTGGCGCGGGGGCCGGAGCCCTTCTCCTTGTAGGTGTCGAAGGAGTACGCGCCGAGCAGCACGCCCTCGGCGACGGCCGCCGCGTCGGAGGCGTCGGCGAGCGGCAGGGCGAAGGCGGCCTTCTTGACGCCGGTCAGGGTGCGGGCGGCGACACCGGCGGCCTGGCGCAGCGCCTCGGCGTCGTACCCGGCGTCCTTCTCGGGCTCGGTGCCGAGGCCCACCGCCACCACGAGGGGTGCCTTGAAGCCGGACGGCGCGGGCAGCTTCGTCACCTCGCCCTCGGCGCCGGACGCGCCGAGGGTCTCCAGGACGCCGGCGAGACGGCCGTCGTACGCCTGGTCCACGGCCTCGGCGCCCGGTGCGACGAGCGGTCCCTTGGCACCCTTGGCGACACCGATCACGATGGCGTCGGCACGCAGGCCGGCCGCCGCGGCGGTGCTGAGAGTGAGAGCAGTCACGGTGGTGAATTCTCGCTTCCGTATGAAGTCTGGTGTGGCCGAATGCGGGTGGGTCGACCGGGCCCGACAACCGACCCTAGATCCCTCCTGCGATGCGGTCTCCACCTGGGCAGGCGGACACTGGCACGAGCCTACGCTCGCGGCCGCCCCCGCTCATTCCTGCGGGGGTTCACCGGCCGACGGCGTCGGTGCGGAGTGGGAGATCATTTCGGGGGTACGCCGACGCACAGATCTGGAGCCCGCACCATGAGACGCCCCGTCCTGCTCATAGCCCTTCTGCTGCTGCTCGCGGGCTGCACCTCGTCCCCGGACGACAAGCCGGACGAGGGTGCCGACCGCTGGCAGCCCAAGGCCGGCACGGACTGGCAGTGGCAGCTCAGCGGCAGGCTCGACACGTCCGTCGACGTGCCGGTCTACGACATCGACGGCTTCGACCACCCCGCCTCCACGGTCGCCGCCCTGCACGACGACGGCCGCAAGGTCATCTGCTACCTGTCCACCGGCGCCTGGGAGGACTTCCGGCCCGACGCGGAGAAGTTCCCCGAGTCGGTGCTGGGCCGCGGCAACGGCTGGGAGGGCGAACGCTGGCTGGACATCCGCCGGTTGGACGTCCTGGAGCCGCTGATGGCCGAGCGCATCGACATGTGCCGGGAGAAGGGCTTCGACGCGGTGGAGCCGGACAACATGGACGGCTACAAGAACGAGACGGGCTTCCCGCTGACCGCCGGCGACCAGCTCCGCTACAACCGGCTGATCGCGAAGCTCGCCCACGAACGGGGCATGGCGGTCGGCCTGAAGAACGACCTGGACCAGATCCCGGAGCTGGTGGACGACTTCGACTTCGCGGTCAACGAGCAGTGCGCGCAGTACGGCGAGTGCGCCGAGCTGAAGCCGTTCACCGACGCGGACAAGGCGGTCTTCCACGTCGAGTACGAGCTGCCGGCCAGCCGGTTCTGCGCCGAGTCCCGGGAGCTGAGGCTGAGTTCGCTGGAGAAGAAGTACGAACTGGGGGCCTGGCGCAGGGCCTGCTGATCCGGAGCCGGGGCGGCCGGGGAACGGCGGCTCGGGCTGCTCAGCCGAGGGCCAGTACCACCAGCGCGGTCGTGGCCGCCGTCTCCGCGACGCCGCCGAAGACGTCACCGGTGACCCCGCCGAAACGGCGGACGCAGCGGCGCAGCAGCAGTTCGGCGACGGCGACGGCGAGGACCACCGCGAGCGCCGCGCGCACCATGGCGTACGGCCCCGAGAGCGCGCCCGCCGCCGCGGCGGCGGCCGCCGTGACGGCGGCGGCCACGCCCAGCGCCCCGCCCACCGGGACCGCACCTGCGACCGCGGCGCCCAGGCCCTCCGGACGGGCGGCCGGCACCCCGGACCGTGCCGCCACGGTCAGCGCGAGCCGTGCGGCGGTCGCCGAGACCACGGCGGCGAGCGCGCCGCGTGCCCAGGAGCCGTCGTAGGCCCGGGCGAGCGCGGCCACCTGTGCGAGCAGCACGAACACGAGGGCGATCACGCCGAACGGGCCGATGTCGGACTGCTTCATGATCCGCAGCGCCGCCTCGGCGGGCTTGGCGCTGCCGAGCCCGTCCGCGGTGTCGGCCAGCCCGTCGAGGTGCAGGCCCCGGGTCAGTACTGCCGGTACGGCGGCGGTGGCGACGGCGGCGAGCGTCGTGCCCGCGCCGAGGAACAGCAGCAGGATTCCGGCGGCGGCGGCGAGGACGCCGACGACCAGGCCGGCCAGCGGCGCGCACAGCATGCCGGCGCGGGCGGCCGGGCGGTCCCAGCGGGTCACCCGGACCGGGAGCACGGTGAGGGTGCCGAAGGCGAAGCGCAGGCCGTCGCGGGAGGGGGAGCTGAGCACCGGCGCAGACTACCCGGCGGTCACCGGGGCGCCGTCGACGGGCGGGGATAAAGTGCGCATATGGGAGATTGGTGGCACCGGAACATCATCGAACCGGGAAAGCTGCCGTTGCTCCTCGCCCTCACGGCCTTCGTGCTGACGTTCGTGATCACGCGGGTGATCACCCGTCTGATCCGGGCGGGCAAGGGCCCGTTCGGCAACGTCCGGGCGGGCGGGGTGCACATCCACCACGTCGTCCCCGGGGTCGTCCTCACCGTCGTCGGCGGCTTCGGGGCCGTGGCGGGCGGGCAGCACGGCTTCGGGTCGGCGCTGAGCGCGGTGCTCTTCGGCGTCGGGGTGGGGCTGGTGCTGGACGAGTTCGCGTTGATCCTGCACCTCGACGACGTCTACTGGACCGAGGCCGGCCGCAAGAGCGTGGAGGTCGTGGTCGTCACCGCGGCGCTGGTCGGTCTGGTCCTCGCCGGGTTCACGCCGTTCGGCGTCGACGGGCTCACCGAGGACGAGTTGCAGCACCGGGCCAATGTCATCGCGGTCGTCGCGGGCAACTTCGTCTTCTCGCTCCTCGCCCTGAGCAAGGGCAAGGCCCGGATGGCCGTCTTCGGTGTGATCGTGCCCGTGATCGCCCTGGTCGGCGCCGTACGGCTGGCACGGCCGGACTCGCCCTGGGCCCGCCGCTTCTACGGGCGGCGTCCGCGTGCCCGGGCCAGGGCACGACTGCGTGCCTACCGCCACGACCGCCGCTGGTCCGGCCCCCGCCGCACCCTCCAGGACTGGATCGGCGGCCGCCCAAACCCGAGCTGACGGTAACCCGCGACGCTTGGCCGGGCAGCCGTCGTAACTGCGGGCAGCCGGCGCAGCTGCGGGCAGTCGTGCCTCCCCCAGTGCCTGAACGGCCTGGGAGGTACCCCCAGGGCGGCACGGGTGGGCGCAGCGGCACCCCGGCAGCGCCGGGCCGCGCGACCCACCCCCGGCCCCCACCCGCGCCGGGCGGCGATGCGCAAACGGCCCGGCGGCGTCACACCCCCTCGGTGGCCTCGGCCTCCTCAGAGGAGTCCGTCTCCTGCGCAACCTCCGGCAGCTCCGCCGCCAGCGCCGCCGCAGCCTGCACCAGCGGCAGCGCCAGCAGTCCACCCGCCCCCTCGCCCACGGTCACGCCCTGGGACAGCAGCGGCTCCAGCGCCATCCGGTCCAGCGCCTTCGCCTGCCCCGGCTCCCCGCTGTCGTGCGCGGCCAGCCACCAGTCCGGCGCCCGGAACGCCACCCGCTGGCCCACCAGCGCGCACGCCGCCGCCACGACCCCGTCAAGGATCACCGGCATCTTGCGCACGGCACTCTGCAGCAGGAAGCCCGTCATCGCCGTCAGATCCGCGCCGCCCACCGTCGCCAGCAGCCGCAACTGGTCCCCGAGCACCGGCCGGGCCCGGCGCAGCGCGTCCCGGATCGCCGCGCACTTGCGCATCCACGCCAGGTCGTCGATCGCGAGTCCGCCCCGCCCGGTGACCACCGACGCGTCCGTTCCGCACAGCGCGGCCACCAGCACGCCCGCCGCCGTCGTCCCGCCCACGCTCACGTCGCCGAGCACCACCAGATCCGTACCGGAGTCGGCCTCCTCGTCGGCCACCGCGACCCCGGCCCGGAAGGCGGCCTCCGCCTCCTGGGGGCTCAGCGCGTCCTCGACGTCGATGCGTCCGCCACCGCGCCGCACCCGGTGCCGTACGACCTCGGCGGGCAGCGTCTCCGGGTCGCAGTCCAGCGCCATGTCGACGACCCGCACGGGCACGCCGAGGCGCCGGGCGAGGACGGACACGGGCCGGCCGCCCTCCAGGACCTCGCGCACCAGCTGTCCCGCGCTGCCCGCGGGCCGGGCCGAGACGCCGAGTTCGGCGACCTTGTGGTCACCGGCGAAGAGCACCACCCGCGGCCGTTCCACCGGTCGCACCGGCACCGCCGACTGCGCCGCGGCCAGCCACTCACCCAGTTCGTCCAGGCGGCCCAGCGATCCGGGCGGCACGACCTGGCGCTCCCGGCGCGCCTCGGCGTCGCGGCGCACCCCGCCGTCGGGGCGCTCGATCAGATCGGTGAAGTCGTCGAGATTCAGCGAGCTCATTCGCCGAACAGTACCGGCCCCGCTCGAACAGGACGGCGGGCACATCCGCACCGCGCCGGAGCGGGTTCGTTGCACCCAAGATCGCGATCCCATACGTTCCGTTTTGCAGCGGATTGTCGTACGTCCTCAGGGAGCCGCCATGTCCGTACCGTCCGTGCCTCCCCTGCCCCGTCACGAGCCGCGACGCGCGGACTGCCCCTGGTGCGGCTCGCAACGGCTGCTGCGCCGCGCGCCGGGCCGCCGCCCCGCCGTCGACGAGTGCCGGGACTGCCGCCACACCTTCCACAACCCCCGCTCGGCCGCCGGGCCGGAGCGGGGCGCGGCCGTCCGGGCCGGCGCCCGCCTCAGACACCGGTCGGCCGCCCGTGCGCTGTTCCGGTGCTGTCCCGAACCGGAGAGCTGGCTGGACGTGGGCACCGGCGACGCCGACTTCCCCCGAACCGCGCGCTCCCTCTTCCCGTACACCTCCTTCGACGGCCTCGACCCCACCCACCGCGTCCTGCGGGCCCGCGCGGTCGAGCGCGTCGAGGAGGCGTACGTCGGCCGGCTGGCCGACCCGCACATCGCCGCCCGCCTGGGCGCCCGCTACGACGTCGTCAGCATGTTCCAGCACCTGGAACGCGTCCCGGACCCCCGCGCCGAGCTGCGCGCCGCCCTCCACGTACTGCGCCCGGGCGGCCATCTGCTCCTCGACGTCACCGACCCGCGCCGCCTGTTCGCCCTCCCGCCCGGCCCGCGTCCGGCCGGTCTGCGCGCCGAACTGGAGGCGAGGGGCTGCACGGTCCTCACCCGCCCGGGATCGCGCCGCGTCGTCGCGCGCAAGGAGCCGTCAGCCCCGTAGCACCAGCGCCTGGCCGGCCACCACCAGCAGCACCTGCTCGCACTCGGCGGCGAACGCCGCGTTCAGCCGGCCCAGTTCGTCGCGGTACCGGCGGCCCGACGCCGTGGCCGGCACGATCCCCGAGCCGACCTCGTTGGACACGGCGACGAGGGTGCGCCGCGTGCCGCGCACCGCCTCCGTCAGCTCCCGCACCCGGTCCCTGAGGGCCCGCTCCCCGCCGTCGGCCCACTCCGCGTCGTCCCACGCCCCGACGGCGTCCATCGCGTCCGTCAGCCACAGCGACAGGCAGTCGATCAGCAGCGGAGGCCCGTCCTCCTTCAGCAGCGGCACCAGGTCGCACGTCTCGGCGGTGCGCCAGGAGCCGGGCCGCCGCTCCCGGTGCGCCGCGACCCGCTCCGCCCATTCGGTGTCGCCGCCGCGGGTCCCGCCGGTCGCCACGTACAGCACGTCGGGGAAGGACTCCAGGCGCCGTTCGGCCTCCACCGACTTCCCCGACCGCGCCCCGCCCAGCACCAGCGTCCGCCGCGGCACGTCCGGTACGTCCTCGTAGGCGCCCACCACCAGCGTCGTCCCGTCCGGCACCGCCCGTGCCCCCGCCGCGGCCAGCCGCCGCCGCAGCTCCGGCCCCGGCGGCACGTCGTGGTCGAGATGGACGGCGACCACGTCGGTCGTCGGCCCCGCCGCACCCACGGCCCGCAGCTTCGCCAGCGCGTCCGGCCGGCCCACGACGTCCGCGAGGACCATGTCGTAGGGCTCGGCGGGCTCCTCCAGCCCGGCCGGCGCGCCACCCGGCGGCAGATACAGCAGCCGCTGCCCGTCGGGACCGGTCACGGCGTACCCGGTGCCCGGCGCGTCCAACGCCAGCGCCCGCACCCGGTGCCCGGTCAGCAGGGCCAGTTCACGCCCGTCCGGCACCCGCCCCGGCTGCGGCAGCCCGGCCGGCACCTCGACCGCCGGCCCGTCGTGCGGGTGGGAGAGCAGCACCTGCCGTACGCCGCCCAGCGAGCGCCCGGCCCGCGCGGCCGCGAACGCGGCACCCGGCGTCAGGTCGAGCAGCAGCGCCCCGTCCACCAGCAGCGCGGTCGCCGCGCGCGCGTTCTCTCCCTGGGCGGCGGCACAGGCCGCGCAGGGGCAGTCGGGGCGGGGAAGTCCCGCGGGGGCACCGGTACCGAGCAGAGTCACGTCCACGCACCGATTTTCGCCGGTCGCCCCGCGACCTGCGCGTCCGAGACCCGCCGAGGGGCGCCGTCCGCACCCCGCCTTCCGCGGCGGCCTTCTACGGCGCGCCCGGCACAGCGCATAGGCTGCGACCGGGAACCGGACCGGGATCCGGCTTCCGCACTGCACGTGCTCACATCTTGGAGGCGTACATGGCGGCATGGACGTGGCGGTTCGAGACGGCCGGCGGGACGGAGGTCCAGCCCGCGGTGCAGCCCGAGGAGTTCACCACCCAAGGGGACGCCGAGTCCTGGATCGGGGAGCACTGGAAGGCCCTCCAGGAGGGCGGCGCCGACCAGGTGCGGCTGTTCGAGGACTCCACGGAGATCTACGGGCCGATGAGCCTGCACGCCGAAGAGGCCTGACCGGCAGGCAGGGGCGGGGGCCGGTTGCGGCCGGCCCGCGCCCTGGGCCGGCTCACTGCTCGCCCAGCGTCACGTCCACGGTCCGCTTGTCGTCGTTGCGGGTGAACGTCACCTTCGTCCGGTCGCCGGGCTGCATCGACGCCAGCGCCTCGGCCAGCGAGGTGATCGTGGTGATGTCCCGGTCACCCAGACCGGTGATGACGTCCCCGGCCTCGATGCCCGCCCTGTCGGCGGCCCCGCCGCTGCTCACCTCCACGACGGCCACGCCGGCCGGCCGGAAGTCGGCGTCCACGACGGTACGGCCGGTGATGCCGAGGGCCGCCCGGCCCGAGTCGGTGACCCTGCCCTCCTCGACGATCTGGTCGGCGATCGTCTTCACCGTCGACGCCGGGATCGCGAACCCGATGCCGGGCGCCGCGCTGTCGCCGAGGCCGGGATCGGTCGCGGCGAGCGTGGGGATGCCGACGACCCGCCCGTCGAGGCCGACCAGGGCACCCCCGCTGTTGCCGGGGTTGATGGCCGCCGACGTCTGCACCATGTTCCCGATCGTCGCGCCCGTGCCCCCGCCGGTGCCGGGTTCGGTGACGGTCCGTCCGGTCGCCGAGACGATGCCCTGCGTCACGCTCGACGACAGTCCGAGCGGCGAGCCCATCGCCAGCACGATCTGCCCGACCTCGACCTTCGCGGAGTCCCCGAAGGAGGCCGTCCTCAGCCCCTCGGGCCTCTTCTCCAGCCTGATGACCGCGAGGTCCTGCTCGGGATACGAGTAGACCAGCCGGGCGGCCACGGGGTCCTCGCTGTGGGCGGTCGTCACCTGGAAGGTCTTCCGGTCCCCGACGACGTGCGCGTTGGTGACGACGTGGCCCTTGTCGTCGTACACGACCCCCGAGCCGAGGTCGCCGCCGGCCTGGATCTGCACGACCGACGGCAGCACGTCCCTGATCACCCGCTGGTAGTCGTCCTGGAGGTCGCGCGCCGCCGCGGCGGCGCGTGTGGTGGCGCTCTCCTGTTCGTCGCGGTCCGCCGCCCCGGAGCCGGACCCCGTGCAGCCGGTGACGAGCAGCAGGGAGCAGGCCGGCAGGGCGGCGAGGCCGAGGAGCCGTGGCAGGCGAATGCGGCGTACGTCCATGCCCCGAGTCTCGCCGCGGGGCGGGCCCGCGGCTTGCGGTGAGCACCCGAACGGGCTTCAGCCGCGCACCCCGCACAGGTGGAGCAGCGCCGCGACCCCCCGGTAGGGGTCCGTGCGCCCGGCCCGCTCCTCGACCGCCAGCAGTGTCTCGACGTCGTCCGGGACCGCGGCCCCGTCGGCCGCCGTGTCCGTGAAGACCCGGACGCCGTACCAGGTGTGCAGCGGGGCGCCGATGCCCGCGAGCTTGGCCGTCAGCGCGGCCCGCCGGTCCGCGCGGACCTCGGGGCCGAGGCGGGCGGGAACCGCCGCGTCCGATTCCGTCCGGGAACGGGGGAGGCAGGCGGCGGAGTCGAAGGCGGCCAGGGCCGCGGCCCACTCGCCGTGCAGTCCCGGCCGCATCGCGAGCGCGTCGCCGTTGCGCACGAGCAGCGACAGCAGTCCGCCCGGGGCGAGCATCCGGGCCAGCCCGGCCAGCAGCGGGTCGGGCTCCTCGACGTGCATGAGCACACCGTGGCACAGCACGACGTCGAAGCTGCCCGGCAGGAAGTGCACACCGGTGTCCCGGCCGTCGCCCTCGATGATCCGCATCCGCTCCCGGATGCCCTCCGGCTGGCCGGCCAGGGCCCGCCGGGCCGTGGCGATCAACACGGGGTCCTGCTCCAGGCCGGTCACCTGGTGCCCGGCCCTGGCCAGGCGCAGCGCCTGTGTGCCCGGACCCATGCCGACGTCGAGCACCCGCAGCCGCCGGCCGACCGGAAACCGGCCGGCTATCTGCTCGTCCAGCTGCCGGGCCACCAGCTCCTGCCGGACGACGTCCCGCAGATCACCCAGGCCGTCCAGCCAGGCGTCCGCCGGGTCCCCGGTGAACGGTGTCGTGCTCAGGGCCTCTCCCCGCGCTTGACCTGCGGCTTGGGCAGCCGGAGCCGGCGCATCTGGAGGGAGCGCATCAGCGCGTAGGCGACCGCGCCCCGCTTGTTGTCGTCGGGGAAGCGCTCGGCGAGGCGCTTCTTGAGCCGGAAGCCGGTGACGATCGAGTCGAGCACGATCAGCACGATCACGACCAGCCACAGCAGCAGCGCGACGTTCTGCAGCGAGGCCACCCGGATCATGCTCAGCACGAGGATGACCACGGCCATCGGCAGGAAGTACTCCGCGATGTTGAACCGCGAGTCGATGAAGTCGCGGGCGAACCGGCGGACCGGGCCCTTGTCACGGGCCGGCAGATACCGCTCGTCGCCGCTGGCCAGGGCCTGGCGCTGCCGCTCCAGCGCGGTCCGGCGCTCCTCGCGCTGACGCCTGGCGGCCTCCTTGCGCGTCATCGGCGTGTTGGCGACGCTGCGGCGCTGGGACTGGGCCTCACTGCGCTTGGGCGTGGGCCTGCCCTTGGGGGCCTGCGGGTCGCGGGGCTGCTTGGAGTCGGTCGGCGGCGCCTTGTCGGCGGCCGCGGCCTTCTCATCCTTGGCACGGCTACGGAACACAAAACCCAAGGGTACGGGGTAGGGGGGTGTGGACCCCAGCCCGGTGGGGAACGATCCGGCAACGCCGGTCGTCTCTAAGTGGACAGAGGGGACGTTGCGTACAGCCGCCGACACCGGCTCCGGAAGACGACCCCGGGAAGCACCTACTCCCTACGCCGGATCAGGAACGTACGCAGTCGTCCTTGGGGATGAGCGCATCCGTCCCCGAACAGTGCGGTAATGGATGCAGGGCCCGTACTGTGGGTTCTGTTGCAGTCGCTGGAGCTGGAGTCGGTCAGAAGGGGGCGCGCGAAGCCCATGAGCGGTGTCATGAAGCGTATGGGGATGATCTTCCGCGCGAAGGCCAACAAGGCCCTTGACCGGGCCGAGGACCCGCGCGAGACCCTCGATTACTCGTACCAGAAGCAGCTGGAGCTGCTCCAGAAGGTGCGCCGCGGCGTCGCCGACGTGGCGACCAGCCGCAAGCGCCTGGAGCTCCAGCTCAACCAGCTCCAGTCCCAGTCCTCCAAGCTGGAGGACCAGGGCCGCAAGGCCCTCGCGCTGGGACGTGAGGACCTGGCCCGCGAGGCGCTGTCCCGGCGCGCCGCGCTCCAGCAGCAGGTGACCGACCTGGAGACCCAGCACGCCACGCTCCAGGGCGAGGAGGAGAAGCTCACCCTGGCGGCCCAGCGTCTCCAGGCCAAGGTGGACGCCTTCCGTACGAAGAAGGAGACCATCAAGGCCACCTACACCGCGGCCCAGGCGCAGACCCGCATCGGGGAGGCGTTCTCCGGCATCTCCGAGGAGATGGGCGACGTCGGCCTCGCGATCCAGCGCGCCGAGGACAAGACGGCACAGCTCCAGGCCCGGGCCGGAGCCATCGACGAACTGCTCGCCTCCGGCGCCCTGGACGACCCCTCCGGCATGCACAAGGACGACATCCAGGCCGAGCTGGACCGGCTCTCCGGTGGTACGGATGTAGAGCTGGAACTGCAGCGGATGAAGGCCGAGCTGGCCGGCGGAAGCAGCGGTGGCCAGCAGGCCATCGAGGGCGGCAGCGGCCAGGGGCAGTCCCAGCAGCAGCCGCAGGACACC
This sequence comes from Streptomyces griseicoloratus, assembly GCF_014534645.1. Classification (GTDB taxonomy): domain Bacteria; phylum Actinomycetota; class Actinomycetes; order Streptomycetales; family Streptomycetaceae; genus Streptomyces; species Streptomyces griseicoloratus. The sequence continues at coordinate 272,159 of NZ_JACVQF010000184.1, read as the reverse complement.
CCGCGCTTCGACAAGCAGTAGCCCACCGGGAGGCGACGTGATCGTACGGATCATGGGGGAGGGGCAGGTGAGGCTGCCCGACGCCCGCCTCGCCGACCTGAACGAGCTCGACGACGAGCTCCTCGCCGAGATGGAGAAGGGCGACGGGCCGGGCTTCCGCGCCACCCTCCAGGCACTGCTGGCCAAGGTCCACGAACTGGGCGAGCCGGTGCCGGACGACTCCCTGGAACCCTCGGACCTCATCCTCCCCACCCCCGACGCCACCCTGGAGGAGGTCCGGGACATGCTGAGCGACGACGGCCTGATCCCGGGGACGTGAGGTGTTCCAGCGCGTCGTGGGGGTCCCCCGCTCGAGCGAAGCCGAGAGTGGGGGGAGCTTGAGGACGAGGCAGTCCGGGCCGGCGGTCACCTGGACGCCGGGTGCCGTACAAAGCGACGCCCGCCCCCGCTACCGTAAACACGCGTGAGCACTATCGCGCGGGCCCGATGCCGGTTCGCCGCCCACCCCCTCGCGCTGGACGCGGCCCTCGCCGTGGCCGTCCTGGTGTGCATGGTGGCCGGTTCCTTCGCGGACCCGCACGGTCCCGACGGCGTCACCTGGGGCGTCCGCACCCCCGACCCGCTCAGCCTGCTCCTGATGGCGCTCGGCGCCGCCGCGCTCGTCCTGCGCCGTCGCGCCCCCATGACGGTCCTCGCGCTCACCGGCGTCGTCTCCGTCGTCGAGTTCGTCACCGGCGACCCCCGCGCCCCGGTCGTCATGTCGGCCGTCGTCGCCCTGTACACCGTCGCCGCCACCACCGACCGCCCCACCACCTGGCGGGTCGGGCTGCTCACCATGGCCGTGCTCACCGGCGCCGCCATGCTGGCCGGCCCGCTGCCCTGGTACGCCCAGGACAACCTCGCCGTCTTCGCCTGGACCGGCATCGGTGCCACCGCCGGGGACGCCGTCCGCAGCCGCCGGGCCTTCGTGCACGCCATCCGCGAGCGCGCCGAGCGGGCCGAGCGCACCCGCGAGGAGGAGGCCCGCCGCCGCGTCGCCGAGGAGCGGCTGCGCATCGCCCGCGACCTGCACGACGTCGTCGCCCACCACATCGCCCTGGTCAACGTGCAGGCCGGGGTCGCCGCCCACGTCATGGACAAGCGGCCCGACCAGGCCAAGGAGGCCCTCGGTCACGTCCGGGAGGCCAGCCGCTCCGCGCTCAACGAGCTGCGCGCCACCGTCGGCCTGCTCCGCCAGTCCGACGACCCGGAGGCCCCGACCGAGCCCGCCCCCGGCCTGGACCGCCTGGACGAACTCGCCGGCACCTTCCGCAACGCCGGACTCCACGTCGAGGTGGCCCGCGCCGACCAGGGCACCGCCCTGCCCACCGCCGTCGACCTGGCCGCCTACCGCGTCATCCAGGAGGCCCTGACCAATGTGCAAAAGCACGCGGGGCCTGAGGCGAAGGCCGAGGTCAGCGTCGTCCGCGTGGGCCCGAACATCGAGATCACCGTGCTCGACGACGGCACCGGCGAGCACGAGGCCCCCGCCGCCGGCGGCGGGCACGGGCTGCTGGGCATGCGCGAGCGCGTCACCGCCGTGCGCGGCACCCTCACCACCGGTCCCCGGTACGGGGGCGGCTTCCGCGTCCATGCGATCCTGCCCGTCAAGATGCCGGTCGACCATCGCGGCCGCGCCTGACGAGGACCCCGGAGGCCCCCGTATGACGATCCGTGTCCTGCTCGCCGACGACCAGGCCCTGCTGCGCAGTGCCTTCCGGGTGCTCGTCGACTCCGAGCCCGACATGGAGGTGGTGGGCGAGGCGTCCGACGGCGCGGAGGCGGTGCGGCTGGCCAAGGAGCAGCGGGCCGACGTGGTGCTGATGGACATCCGGATGCCCGGCACGGACGGCCTCGCCGCCACCCGGATGATCGGCGCCGACCCGGCCCTCGCCCAGGTTCGCGTCGTCATACTGACCACCTTCGAGGTCGACGACTACGTCGTGCAGTCGCTGCGGGCGGGTGCCTCCGGCTTCCTCGGCAAGGGCTCCGAGCCCGACGAGCTGCTGAACGCCATCCGGGTGGCGGCCGGCGGGGAGGCGCTGCTGTCCCCGGCCGCCACCAAGGGGCTGATCGCCCGCTTCCTCGCCCAGGAGGGCACGGCGGACGCGGACCGCGATCCCGTCCGCGCCGAGCGGCTGGACACCCTGACCGGCCGGGAGCGCGAGGTGCTGGTGCAGGTCGCCGCGGGCCACTCCAACGACGAGATCGCCGAGCGGCTGGAGGTCAGCCCGCTGACCGTGAAGACCCACGTCAACCGCGCCATGGCCAAGCTGGGCGCACGCGACCGGGCGCAGCTGGTGGTGATCGCGTACGAGTCGGGGCTGGTACGTCCAAGGGTGGAGTGACCTCCACCCGGGCGTACTGCGCCGGGAGTATGCGCCGGATAAGGAAATGGACCTGCGGCCTACGGAATCACCGTCGCCGATGGCTCAGGGTGTTGAGGTGGGCGCTCACGTCTGCCGCCCTTCCTCCGCTCAGGCCACAGAAGAGAGACCCTGACCCATGTCCTGGCTGTCGAGATTCAGCCTCGCGCAACGGGCCCTGATAGGGCTGATGTCGATCGTCGCGCTCGTCTTCGGGGCGATCGCGATCCCCCAGCTCAAGCAGCAGCTGCTGCCCACCATCGAACTCCCCATGGTGTCCGTGCTGGCGCCGTACCAGGGTGCCTCGCCGGACGTGGTCGAGAAGCAGGTCGTCGAGCCGATCGAGGACAGCCTCGAGGCCGTCGACGGCATTTCGGGCATCACGTCCACGGCGAGCGAGGGCAACGCCGTGATCATGGCGTCCTTCGACTACGGCAACGGCACGCAGCAGCTCGTCGCCGACGTCCAGCAGGCCGTCAACCGGGCCCGTGCCCAGCTCCCGGAGGACGTGGACCCGCAGGTCATCTCCGGGTCGACGGACGACATCCCGACCGTCGTCCTCGCCGTCACCTCCGACAAGGACCAGCAGGCCCTGGCCGACCAGCTCGACCGGACGGTCGTGTCGGAGCTGAAGGACATCGACGGCGTCGCGCAGGTCGTGGTCGACGGCGTGCGGGACCTCCAGGTCACGGTCACCCCCGACGACGCGAAGCTGGCGAAGGCCGGTGTGGCGCCGCAGACCCTCGCCCAGGCGCTGCAGGCGGGCGGCGCGACCCTGCCGGCGGGCTCCTTCGACGAGGACGGCGCCAACCGCACCGTCCAGGTCGGCGGCGGCTACACCTCGGTGAAGCAGATCCAGGACCTCATGATCACCGGCGAGGGCGTCGACAAGCCGGTGCGCCTCGGTGACGTCGCCACGGTCGAGGAGGAGGAGGCCAAGGCCGACTCCCTCACCCGCACCAACGGCAGGCCGAGCCTCGCGGTCGCCGTCACGATGGACCACGACGGCAGCGCGGTCGCCATCTCGAAGGCCGTCGAGGACAAGCTCCCCGAGCTGCGCGAGCAGCTCGGCTCCGGCGCCACGCTCACCGTCGTCAGCGACCAGGGCCCGGCCGTGTCGAAGGCCATCGAGGGCCTGACCACGGAGGGCGCGCTCGGTCTGCTCTTCGCCGTCCTGGTGATCCTGGTCTTCCTCGCCTCGATCCGCTCCACCCTCGTCACCGCGGTCTCCATCCCGCTGTCGGTGGTGCTCGCGCTGATCGTGCTGTGGACCCGGGACCTGTCACTGAACATGCTGACGCTCGGCGCGCTGACGATCGCCATCGGCCGTGTCGTCGACGACTCGATCGTGGTCCTGGAGAACATCAAGCGCCACCTCGGCTACGGCGAGGAGCGCCAGGAGGCCATCCTCAAGGCGGTCCGCGAGGTCGCCGGCGCGGTGACCTCCTCCACGCTCACCACGGTGGCCGTGTTCCTGCCGATCGGCCTGGTCGGCGGCATGGTCGGCGAGCTGTTCGGCTCCTTCAGCCTGACCGTCACCGCCGCACTGCTGGCGTCCCTGCTGGTGTCGCTGACGGTCGTGCCGGTCCTGTCGTACTGGTTCCTGCGCCCCCCGAAGGGCACCCCGGAGGACGCCGAGGAGGCCCGTCGCCTGGCCGAGGAGAAGGAGGCCAAGAGCCGCCTGCAGCGCATCTACGTCCCCGTCCTGCGCTTCGCCACCCGCCGCCGCCTCACCAGCGTGGCCATCGCGGTCGTCGTGCTCATCGGCACCTTCGGCATGGCGCCGCTGCTGAAGACCAACTTCTTCGACCAGGGCGAGCAGAAGGTCCTCAGCGTCAAGCAGGAGCTGAAGCCGGGCACCAGCCTGGCGGCGACCGACGTCCAGGCGAAGAAGGTCGAGAAGCTGATCGCCGGGACCGACGGCGTCAAGGACTACCAGGTGACGGTCGGCTCGTCCGGCTTCATGGCGGCCTTCGGCGGCGGCACGGACACCAACCAGGCCAGCTACCAGGTGATGCTGGAGGACTCGGCGTCCTACGAGGACGTCCAGGACCACATCGAGGAGGGCCTGGAGAAGCTGGAGGGCATCGGCACCACCACGGTGGCCGCCGGTGACGGCTTCGGCAGCCAGGACCTGAGCGTGGTCGTGAAGGCGTCCGACCCCGAGGTGCTGCGCACGGCCTCGGAGCAGGTCCGCAAGACGGTCGCCGGGATCGACGACGTCACCGACGTCACCAGCGACCTGGCGCAGAGCGTGCCGCGCATCTCGGTCAAGGCCACCTCCCGCGCCGCGGAGGCCGGTTTCAACGACCAGACCCTCGGTGCGGCCGTCGCCCAGGCCGTCCGCGGCACCCCGGCCGCCAAGGCGGTCCTGGACGACACCGAGCGCGACGTCGTCATCAGGTCGGCGAAGCCCGCCGAGACGCTGGCCGAGCTGAAGGCGCTGCGCCTGGGCCCGGTGAAGCTCGGCGACATCGCGACCGTCGAGCTGGTGGACGGCCCGGTGTCGATGACCCGCATCGACGGCCAGCGCGCGGCGACCATCACGGCGAAGCCGACCGGTGACAACACCGGCGCGGTGAGCACGGACCTCCAGTCGAAGATCAACGCGCTGGACCTGCCGGCCGGCGCCACGGCCGAGATCGGCGGTGTCACCGCCGACCAGGACGAGGCGTTCGTGAACCTGGGCCTGGCCATGCTCGCGGCGGTCGCGATCGTGTTCATGCTGCTGGTCGGGACGTTCCGCTCGCTGGCCCAGCCGCTGATCCTGCTGGTGTCCATCCCGTTCGCGGCGACCGGCGCGATCGGCCTGCTGGTGGCGACCGGCACCCCGATGGGCGTGCCCGCGATGATCGGCATGCTGATGCTGATCGGCATCGTGGTCACCAACGCGATCGTGCTGATCGACCTGATCAACCAGTACCGCAAGCAGGGGTACGGAGTCGTCGAGGCGGTCGTCGAGGGCGGCCGGCACCGTCTGCGGCCGATCCTGATGACGGCCCTGGCGACCATCTTCGCCCTGCTGCCGATGGCGCTGGGCATCACCGGCGAGGGCGGCTTCATCGCCCAGCCGCTGGCGGTGGTCGTGATCGGCGGTCTGATCACCTCGACCCTGCTGACCCTGCTGCTGGTCCCGACGCTCTACGCGATGCTGGAGCTGCGCAAGGAGCGGCGCGCGAAGAAGCGGGCGGCGAAGAAGGGCGGCGGCGTCCCGCCGCAGGCGACGTCCCCGGACGAGCCGGAGCCGGCCAAGGTCTGATGCGCTGAGACGGCGAAGGCCCACCCGGCTGTCGGGTGGGCCTTCGTCATGAACCGTGGTGAACCGTTACGGCAGCGCCAGCATCCGCTCCAGCGCCAGCTTCGCGAACGCCTCGGTCTCCTTGTCGACCTCGATGCGGTTGACGAGGTTGCCCTCGGCCAGCGACTCCAGCGCCCAGACCAGGTGCGGCAGGTCGATGCGGTTCATCGTCGAGCAGAAGCAGACCGTCTTGTCGAGAAAGACGATCTCCTTGCCCTCGGGCGCGAAACGGTTCGCCAGCCGGCGGACCAGGTTCAGCTCCGTGCCGATGGCCCACTTGGAGCCGGCCGGGGCCGCCTCCAGGGTCTTGATGATGTACTCGGTCGAGCCGACGTAGTCGGCCGCGGCGACGACCTCGTGCTTGCACTCGGGGTGCACCAGGACGTTCACGCCCGGGATGCGCCGGCGCACGTCGTCGACCGAGTCGAGGCTGAAGCGGCCGTGCACCGAGCAGTGACCCCGCCACAGGATCATCTTCGCGGCGCGCAGCTCCTCCGCCGTCAGCCCGCCGTTCGGCTTGTGCGGGTTGTAGACGACGCAGTCCTCCAGGCTCATGCCCATGTCCCGCACCGCGGTGTTGCGGCCGAGGTGCTGGTCGGGCAGGAAGAGGACCTTCTCACCCTGCTCGAAGGCCCAGTCCAGGGCGCGCTTGGCGTTCGACGACGTACAGATCGTGCCGCCGTGCTTGCCCGTGAAGGCCTTGATGTCGGCGGAGGAGTTCATGTACGACACCGGAACGACCTGCTCGGCGATGCCCGCCTCGGTCAGCACGTCCCAGCACTCGGCGACCTGCTCGGCCGTGGCCATGTCGGCCATGGAGCAGCCGGCCGCCAGGTCGGGCAGGACGACCTTCTGGTCGTCGGAGGTCAGGATGTCGGCGGACTCCGCCATGAAGTGCACGCCGCAGAAGACGATGTACTCGGCCTCCGGGCGCGCGGCGGCGTCCCGGGCCAGCTTGAAGGAGTCACCCGTGACGTCGGCGAACTGGATGACCTCGTCGCGCTGGTAGTGGTGACCGAGCACGAAGACCTTGTCCCCGAGCTTCTCCTTGGCGGCGCGGGCGCGCTCGACCAGGTCCGGGTCCGAAGGAGAGGGCAGGTCGCCGGGGCACTCCACACCGCGCTCGCTCGTCGGGTCGGCCTCACGGCCGAGGAGCAGCAGGGCGAGGGGCGTCGGCTGTACGTCGAGCTCCTGGGCTTGGGCGGTGGTCACGACACGCACCCTTTCTACTTTTCGTCGAACTGACGCTATATATCATAACTGGTTCACGTCAGTTTGACGATGTCCATTGTGTCGATGTGACGTGAATCCCGGAGCCCGAGCCGCTGTCCGCCTCCCGGGCCATGTGCGAGCATGAGGGAACAGGCCGGGGAGAAAGACCCGGGCCCGACCCGGAATGAATCCGCGGTCCCGCCGGTTGCAACCGTCGGCAAGCAGTCTCCGTACAACCCGGGAGAGATGTAGATGTCCGTATCGGACGAGACCACCACCGTCACCGACGGCATCATCCTGACCGACGCCGCCGCGGCCAAGGTCAAGGCCCTGCTCGACCAGGAAGGCCGAGACGACCTGGCGCTGCGCGTCGCCGTCCAGCCCGGCGGCTGCTCCGGCCTGCGCTACCAGCTCTTCTTCGACGAGCGGTCCCTCGACGGCGACGTGGAGAAGGACTTCGGCGGGGTCAAGGTCGTCACCGACCGCATGAGCGCTCCCTACCTGGGTGGCGCCACCATCGACTTCGTGGACACGATCGAGAAGCAGGGCTTCACGATCGACAACCCGAACGCGACCGGTTCCTGCGCCTGCGGCGACTCCTTCAGCTGAGCCGGCTGGGCGGGGACCGCGACGCGGTTCCCGGCACGGTGTGAGGGCGGCGGCCCGGGGTTCCTCCCCGGGCCGCCGCCCTCATGCGTGCCCGCCCCGTCCGCCGCGTCCGGGGGGCCGCTACCGGTTCCCGGGCGGCGCGGGCAGCCGGGCGCCCGGCTTGTGCAGCGGGATCCCCTTGCCGTCCGACCCCACGACCTGCCGGTCGCCGAGCGGCTCGTCGAGGCGCACCGTCTGCTGGTACTCCTTGGCGATCAGGATGCAGACCTTGTCCGGGTGCGGGGTCTCCGTCACCGTGACCGTCACCTCGTCCGCGCCCTCGGCCGCCCTCGCCGCGTAGTCGGCGCACACCCCGCCGGTGAAGTACACCGTCAGCTCCGTGCCCTCGGCCGAGTAGCCGCTCACCTGGACGTCCCGCGGCCGGGCCGGCCCCGAGTCCGGCTCGTCGGAGGGGGTGCGGGGGGCCGTGGACGTCAGGTACGCCGGTTCGACCGCCGGATACGTCACCGTGAAGGCGTCCTGCGCGCCCGGCGCCCGCACCTCGAAGAGCCAGGACGGCACCAGCGTCTGCCGTCCCCGCACCGGATGCGCGGCCAGCCCGAACACCGCCCGCTCGACCGTGATCGTCTCCTTCTCCGGCACCCGCGCCGGCCCCGACGGCCCGCACGGCGCCTCGTCCGCGCGGTCCTGGTGCGGTACGGGGCTCGCGCAGCCGCCGATGCCGGCGCGGGGGTCGCTGCCCGGCGCGTTCATCAGGCCCAGCGTCTTCGCGGCGTCCAGGACGGGATACGTGTCGCCCTTCACCGGCGTCTTCAGCAGGCCGCTGCCGCCGACCACCTCGCCCCGCGCGTCCACCGTCACTCCGGTGGTCCAGCCGTAGGTGGGCAGACCGCCGACCTCGGGATCGGCGTTCACGGCCCGCTGGGAGCCCATGACCTGGCTCGCGTCGAGCTTGGCGGCGTCCTGCCCCACCGCCTTCAGCACCGGCGCCGCGGCCTTCTTCGCGGCCTCCTCGCTCACCGGCGTACCGTCGGCGGCCGGGGACTTGCACGCGGGACCCCTCCCGCAGTCGTCCGTGCCGGGCGTGTACCGCTGGAAGGTCCAGCTGCCCGGCGCCTGCCGGTCCACCCGGAGCAGCGGCCCGGAACCGTCCGCGGCGTTCCCGGCCCTCCAGTCCTCGCCCTGCGCCACCGGCGCCCCCTCGACACCGAGCGCCTCGGCCAGGCGGACCACCTCCTCGCGGGTGACCTCGCCCGTCGTCCGGTACACCGGCGCCGAGCCGGGTCCCTTCGGGAGCGGGCCGTCGGCGCGGTAGGTGACGCCGTACGGGTCGGGCTCACCGGGCGCGATGCCGTTCTTCGTGCCGTCCTCGGAGGGCGCCGTGTAGCCGTCGAGCGCGAGCGGCGGGGGAGTGCCGTCGCCCCGGGCCCCGGACGCCGTACCGCCGTCCTGGCCGCCGGAGACGGTCGAGGCCAGGTACGCCCCGCCGCCCCCGACGATCAGCACGGCCGCGGCCACACAGGCGGCGACGAGCACCGGGGAACGCCGCCGACCCGACCCCCCACCACCGGCCTCATCGGCGGCTGAGGTCTTGGCGGCCCCTGGCGCCTTGCCTGCGGCCGTGGCCTCACCTGCCGCTACTGGCTCGCGGGCTGCCGAGGTCTTACCGGCCCCTGGTGCCTCGCCGGCTGCCGAGGACTTACCCGCCCCTGTAGCCTCGCCGGCTGCCGAGGCCTCACCGGCCCCTACTGGCTCGCCGGCTGCCGAGGCCTCACCGGCCCCTCCTGCCTGGCCGGCCACCGAGTCATCACCGGCGCCTGTGGCCCCACCCGGGCCCCGGGCCCCGTGCGCTGCGGTTCGCCCGTCCGTGCCGTGGGACTCGTCCGCGCCGACCCCTTCGGACGTACCGGAGGCCGCGTCGGCGGCGGTGGTGTCGTCGTTGTCGGGTCGCTCGGTGTTCACCGCATCGCTCCTTCGGCTGTTACTGGGGACAGCGATGGGACGCGGTGGGGGAGCATCCGGTTCCCCAGAGGCGGGCGTCACCCGGACGGCGGCCTCAGTCGCCGTAGTCCGACATCGCCTCCAGCAGCCGGGCCGACGTCCGCGGCACGGTCACGCCGTGGATCAGCGACGGCGCGACGGGGCGGGAGGCGGCCCGCTCGGGGGTGGACCACCGCGCGGCCATCCGGGCGCAGTCACCGCGCAGCGACGCCAGGTCGCCCTCCAGGTCGGCCGGGGCGCCCGGGGCGGTCGGGGCGGTCGGGGGGACGCTCTCGAGCTCGCTCATAACGGAACCGTAGGCACGTCCCGGCCTGCGGCGAAAGTTCTACTATCGGGTAGTTTCGCCTGCTTCGATGCGCGGGCGCTCCCGGGTAGCGTGAGGTGTCAACCCACCCTCCCCCCAGGAGAGAGTCCACGCCGTGCGCATCGCAGTCACCGGCTCCATCGCCACCGACCACCTCATGACCTTCCCCGGCCGCTTCGCCGACCAGCTCGTCGCGGACCAACTGCACACGGTCTCGCTCTCCTTCCTGGTCGACAAGCTCGACGTGCGCCGCGGCGGCGTCGCCGCGAACATCGCCTTCGGCATGGGCCAGCTCGGCACCCGGCCGATCCTGGTCGGCGCCGCGGGCTCGGACTTCGACGAGTACCGCGCCTGGCTGGACCGGCACGGCGTCGACACGGGCTCGGTGCGCATCTCCGAGACCCTGCACACCGCCCGCTTCGTGTGCACCACCGACGCCGACCACAACCAGATCGGCTCCTTCTACACGGGCGCGATGAGCGAGGCCCGCCTGATCGAGCTGAAGACCGTCGCCGACCGGGTCGGCGGCCTCGACCTGGTCTCCATCGGCGCCGACGACCCCGAGGCGATGCTCCGGCACACCGAGGAGTGCCGCTCCCGGAACATCCCCTTCGCCGCCGACTTCTCCCAGCAGATCGCCCGCATGGACGGCGACGAGATCCGGATACTGCTGGACGGGGCGACCTACCTCTTCTCCAACGAGTACGAGAAGGGGCTCATCGAGTCCAAGACGGGCTGGACGGACGCCGAGATCCTGTCCCGCGTCGGCCACCGCGTCACCACCCTCGGCGCCCGGGGCGTGCGCATCGAACGGGCCGGCGAGGAGACCATCGAGGTCGGCTGCCCGGACGAGGAGCGCAAGGCCGACCCCACCGGCGTCGGCGACGCCTTCCGCGCCGGCTTCCTCTCCGGCCTCGCCTGGGGCGTCTCCCTGGAGCGCGCCGCCCAGGTCGGCTGCATGCTCGCCACCCTCGTCATCGAGACGGTCGGCACCCAGGAGTACCAGCTGCGCCGCGCCCACTTCATGGAGCGCTTCACCAAGGCGTACGGCGACGAGGCCGCCACCGAGGTGCAGAAGCACCTCGGCTGAGCGACCGGTCAGGAGACCCGGCGGACCACGTAGGCCGTACCCCGGTCCGCCGGTTCCTCACCCACGTACTCCTGTCCGCGCATCTCGCACCAGGCCGGGATGTCCAGCCGCGCCGCCTCGTCGTCCGACAGGACGCGGACCGTGCCGCCGACGGGCACGTCGCCGATCACCTTGGCCAGCTCGATCACCGGAATGGGGCAGCGCCGGCCGGTCGCGTCGACGACGAGGTCGGTCCCGGACTCCGGGGCGGTCCGCGCGGCCGCCGGCGCCCCCAGCCTCTCCCGCACCGCCGCCACCGCGTCCGGCAGCACCCGCAGGAACCGCTCGACGTCCTCGGCGGGCGTCCCCGGCGGCAGCGACACCCGGACGTTGCCCTCGCTGAGCACCCCCATCGCCTTCAGGACGTGGCTCGGGATCAGGGTGCTGCTCGTGCACGACGACCCGGAGGAGACCGAGAAGCCCGCGCGGTCCAGCTCGTGCAGCAATGTCTCCCCGTCGACATAGAGACACGAGAAGGTGACGATGCCGGGCAGCCGGCGCACCGGATCGCCGACCACCTCCACGTCCGGCACCACGGCGGGCACCCGCGCCCGGATCCGGTCCGTCAGCTCCCGCAGCCGCGCCGCCTCCTCGGCCGCCTCGGCCCGCACCGCCCGCAGCGACGCCACCGCGGCCACGATCGCCGGAAGGTTCTCGAAGCCCGGCGCCCGGCCCGACTCCCGGTCGTCCGACGGCCCCTGGGGCGCGAACCGCACGCCCTTGCGGACGACGAGCAGACCGACCCCCGGCGGACCGCCCCACTTGTGCGCGCTCGCCGCCAGCAGTGACCAGTCGCCCGCCACCCGGCCCCAGCCCAGCGACTGGGCCGCGTCCACCAGCAGCGGCACCCCCGCCGCCCGGCAGTTCTCGGCCACGGCGGCCACCGGCTGCTCGGTGCCCACCTCGTGGTTGGCCGACTGCAGACAGGCCAGCGCGGTGTCCTCCCGCAGGGCCGCCGCGTACGCCGACGGGTCCACGGCACCCGAACGGTCCACCGCCACCCGGGTGACCGACCCGCCGTCGGCCTCGTGCGTCTCGGCCGCGTGCAACACGGAGGAGTGCTCGACCGCTGACACGATCAGGTGACGCCCGGCGCGTCGGCGGCCGGCCAGCGCACCCGCGACCCCGGCGTGCACCGCGTGCGTGCCCGACGGGGTGAAGACCAGCTCGTCCGGGCGGCAGCCCACCGCCTCGGCCGCGGCCTCCCGGGCCGCGTCCAGCAGCAGCCGGGCCCGACGGCCCTCTCGGTGCAGACGTGCGGGATCGGCCCACCCTTCGTCCAGGGAGGCCGACAGAGCCTGCCGGGCCACAGGATGAAGAGGGGCGGCGGAAGCAGCATCGAAGTAGGACACACAGCAACGCTAAGACGTCCGGCAGGGGAGCGCCCCGAAGGGGCGCGGGGCTGTGCCGATGTGCGGCCGCGCCGCGCGGGCGCGGGCAACGCACGACGGACCGTCAGTCGCCGAACGGCCCGCGGAACCGCCCCGGTAGGCGCCTCGTTCCGCCCCGTCAGGGTGACCCGCGGCGCGTATGCCACCCTCCCCGCGACCCCCCGGAGGGCGTCGGCTAGGGTTTGGTCCGCATAAACATCAAACCCCTGCCCGACGCAGGGCGGCGACCGACCAGCGAGAAGGCCGCAGCCAACCAGCGCGGGCGAGACTCTCGGGAAGGCGCTACGTGAGTCCCAACGGCTCCGACCGCTCGCCGCGGCGCCCGATGCGGCGGAAGCTGCTGCAGGCACTGACCGCGGGCCTGGTCCTGGCGACCGCCACCGGTTGCACATACGAGGACTTCCCCCGCCTCGGTATGCCCACCCCGACCACGGAAGAGGCTCCGCGGATCCTCTCCCTGTGGCAGGGCTCCTGGGCTGCCGCGCTCGCCGTCGGCGTGCTGGTGTGGGGCCTGATCCTGTGGAGTGCTTTCTTCCACCGGCGCAGCCGCACCAAGGTCGAGGTTCCTCCGCAGACCCGGTACAACATGCCCCTCGAGGCGCTGTACACCGTGGTCCCGCTCGTCATCGTCTCGGTGCTCTTCTACTTCACCGCGCGCGACGAGTCCGAGCTCCTGAAGCTCGAAAAGAAGCCCGACGTCACGGTCAACGTGGTCGGTTTCCAGTGGAGCTGGTGCTTCAACTACGTCGAGGGCGTCGAGGGTTCCTCCGGTGACGCCAAGACGTCCAAGGAACTGGCCGCGATCCCCGACCGGTACAAGGACGACTTCCCGGCGAACGCCGGCGGCGTCTACGACTGCGGTATCCCGGGCACCGAGAACCCGCAGACCAAGAACCCGGGCCCCACGCTGTGGCTGCCCGAGGGCAAGCGGGTCCGCTTCGTCCTGACCTCGCGGGACGTCATCCACTCCTTCTGGGTGGTGCCGTTCCTGATGAAGCAGGACGTCATCCCGGGCCACACCAACGCCTTCGAGGTGACCCCCAACAAGGAGGGCACCTTCCTGGGCAAGTGCGCCGAACTCTGCGGCGTCGACCACTCCCGGATGCTGTTCAACGTCAAGGTCGTCTCCCCTGAGCGCTATGAGCAGCACCTCAAGGACCTCGCGAAGAAGGGGCAGACCGGTTACGTTCCCGCCGGCATCGCGCAGACGAGCCACGAGAAGAACCGGGAGACGAACAACCTGTGAGCATCCTCAACGAACCCCAGGGTGCCGCGGCAGCAGGATCCCACTACCAGGATGAGCTGCCGGTCCGGCGCCAGAGGCGTGGCGAAGTCGTCGTCAAGTGGCTGACCACCACCGACCACAAGACGATCGGCACGCTGTACCTGATCACGTCGTTCGCGTTCTTCTGCATCGGTGGCGTGATGGCGCTGTTCATGCGCGCCGAGCTGGCCCGGCCGGGCCTGCAGATCATGTCGAACGAGCAGTTCAACCAGGCGTTCACGATGCACGGCACGGTCATGCTGCTGATGTTCGCGACGCCGCTGTTCGCCGGCTTCGCGAACTGGATCATGCCGCTGCAGATCGGCGCGCCGGACGTGGCCTTCCCCCGGCTGAACATGTTCGCCTACTGGCTGTACCTGTTCGGCTCGCTGATCGCGGTGGGCGGGTTCCTGACCCCGCAGGGCGCGGCCGACTTCGGCTGGTTCGCCTACTCGCCGCTGTCCGACGCGGTGCACTCGCCGGGCATCGGCGGTGACCTGTGGATCATGGGTCTGGCCTTCTCCGGCTTCGGCACCATCCTCGGCTCGGTCAACTTCATCACCACGATCATCTGCATGCGTGCCCCCGGCATGACCATGTTCCGCATGCCGATCTTCACCTGGAACGTGCTGCTGACCGGTGTGCTGGTCCTGCTGGCCTTCCCGGTCCTGGCCGCGGCCCTGTTCGCGCTGGAGGCGGACCGCAAGTTCGGCGCGCACATCTTCGACTCGGCCAACGGCGGAGCCCTGCTGTGGCAGCACCTCTTCTGGTTCTTCGGACACCCAGAGGTGTACATCATCGCGCTGCCGTTCTTCGGCATCGTCAGTGAGATCATCCCGGTGTTCTCGCGCAAGCCGATCTTCGGCTACATGGGCCTGGTCGGCGCGACGATCGCCATCGCCGGTCTGTCGGTGACGGTGTGGGCCCACCACATGTACGTCACGGGCGGCGTGCTGCTGCCGTTCTTCTCCTTCATGACCTTCCTGATCGCGGTCCCGACCGGTGTGAAGTTCTTCAACTGGATCGGCACCATGTGGAAGGGCTCGCTGAGCTTCGAGACCCCGATGCTCTGGTCCACCGGCTTCCTGATCACCTTCCTCTTCGGTGGTCTGACCGGTGTCATCCTGGCCTCGCCGCCGATGGACTTCCACGTCTCGGACTCCTACTTCGTGGTGGCGCACTTCCACTACGTGGTGTTCGGCACGGTGGTGTTCGCGATGTTCGCCGGCTTCCACTTCTGGTGGCCGAAGTGGACGGGCAAGATGCTCGACGAGCGCCTGGGCAAGATCACCTTCTGGACGCTGTTCATCGGCTTCCACGGCACCTTCCTCGTCCAGCACTGGCTGGGTGCCGAGGGCATGCCGCGCCGGTACGCCGACTACCTGGCGGCCGACGGCTTCACCGCCCTGAACACGATCTCGACGATCGCCTCGTTCCTGCTCGGCATGTCGATCCTGCCGTTCTTCTACAACGTCTGGAAGACGGCCAAGTACGGCAAGCCGGTCGGCGTGGACGACCCGTGGGGCTACGGCCGTTCGCTGGAGTGGGCGACCTCCTGCCCGCCGCCGCGGCACAACTTCCTCACGCTGCCGCGCATCCGGAGTGAATCCCCCGCCTTCGACCTGCACCACCCCGAGGTCTCCGCGATCGACCAGCTGGAGAACGTCGGCCACGGTGAGAAGGCCCTCGCTGGCGGCAAGGAGGCCGGCAAGTGAAGATCCAGGGCAAGATTTTCATCTGGCTGAGCGTCTTCCTCCTCGCCATGGCGGTCGTCTACGGCGTGTGGTCGAAGGAGCCGGCCGGTACCACGGCCCTCTTCCTGGCCTTCGGCCTGGCCATCATGATCGGCTTCTACCTGGGCTTCACGGCCCGGCGGGTGGACGCCGGTGCGCAGGACAACAAGGAGGCGGACGTCGCGGACGACGCCGGCGAGGTCGGGTTCTTCAGCCCGCACAGCTGGCAGCCGCTGTCCCTCGGCATCGGTGGCGCGTTCGCCTTCCTGAGCATCGCGATCGGCTGGTGGCTGATGTACTTCTCGGCGCCGCTGGTCCTGATCGGTCTGTGGGGCTGGGTCTTCGAGTACTACCGCGGTGAGAACCGCACCCAGTAGCACATGCCGAGCGCTTCGGGGCCCGGACACTCCTGAGGGAGGGTCCGGGCCCCTTCGCATGGCACACGTCCATCACCCGTTCGGATGACTCAACGCGCCGCTCTTGACGCCGCTCCCTAGCGTGAGGGCATGAGCAACAGGGTTCACTTCCCGGTGCGGGGGCACACCGTCGTCGGCTGCACTCTGCTGATGGTCGCCCTCGGCGCGACCGGCGTCGCATGCAGCGGCGACGACAATCCGCTCGCCGCCACGCCGTACGACGCGGCGGACCAGATCACCTTCAACGGACCCACGGACGAGGGGAAGAAGGCCGACCCCGACCAGCCCCTCGAAGTCGTCGCCCAGGGCACCGCCGGGCGCATCACGGACGTCACGGCCGTGGACGGCGCAGGACGCCACGTGGCGGGCGAACTCTCCGCCGACGGAGCCCGCTGGCACAGCACCTCACCGCTGGCCGCCGACGCCCGCTACACCCTGCGGGTGAGCACCGAGGACGGTGACGGGGCGCCCGGCCGCAAGATCCTCACCTTCGAGACCGGCAGGCCCAGCGCCAAGAAGACCCTGGGCGTCACCTTCGGCCCCGAGGCCGGCCAGTACGGCGTCGGGCAGCCCCTCACGGCCGAGCTGAGCCAGCCGGTGAAGGACGCGGCGCAGCGCGCCGTCGTGGAGCGCGCGCTGAAGGTCGACTCCACCCCCGCGGTGGAGGGCGCCTGGCACTGGGTGGACGACAAGAAGCTGCACTACCGCCCCCGGCAGTACTGGCCCGCCCACGCCACCGTGGAGGTCCGCAGCAACCTGGAGGGCATCAAGATCGGCGAGCGGCTGTGGGGCGGCGCGGCCAAGCCCCTGAAGATCACCACGGGGGACAGCATCGTCGCCCTCACCGACGCCGCCTCGCACACGATGACGGTCCTGCGCAACGGCGTGGAGATCAAGAAGATCCCCGTCACCACCGGCAAGCCCGGCTTCGAGACCCGCAACGGCGTCAAGGTCGTCCTGGGCAAGGAGTCCACCGTGCGCATGCGCAGCAGCACCGTCGGCATCGCCGAGGGCTCCGCGGAGTCGTACGACATGGACGTGCACTTCGCCACCAGGGTCACCTGGAGCGGCGAGTACGTGCACGCCGCCCCCTGGTCGGTCGGCTCCCAGGGCTCCGCCAACGTCAGCCACGGCTGCGTCGGCATGAGCACCGCCAACGCCCAGTGGTTCTTCGGCACCGTCCGCGTGGGCGACATCGTCCAGGTCGTCAACTCCGGCGGCAAGACCATGGAACCGTTCGGCAACGGCTTCGGCGACTGGAACCTGGACTGGGCGAAGTGGCGCCAGGGCAGCGCCCTCGTGGGCAGCCCCGAAGCCCCGCTCCAGGACACGGCGAGGCTGCGGCCGGCGGCGGCGTGAGGAACAGGGCCCCTAGGCGCTCTGCAGCCTCCTCTGCCGCAGCAGGGACGCCAGCGCGGCGGCGAACTCGACGGGCTCCACCGGCAGCGTCACGGCCGCGTCCGCGCGGCTCCACGTGGCCAGCCAGGCGTCCTGCGGCCGTCCGATGAGCAGCAGCACCGGCGGGCACCGGAAGACCTCGTCCTTGATCTGGCGGCACACCCCCATGCCGCCCATGGGCACGGCCTCGCCGTCCAGGACGCAGACGTCGATCCCGCCCTTGTCCAGCTCCCTGACGACGGCGGCCGGGGTCGCGCACTCCACGAACTCGACCACGGGCGCGTCCGGAGCCGGCCGGCGGCCGGTGGCGAGCCGCACCTGTTCGCGGGTGTTGGAGTCGTCGCTGTAGACCAGCACCGTGGCGGTCGGCTGCATGCTTCCTCCGATACGCAGTGAAGACTGTCGTAGCCCGTTGCGCCGGATGCTACTCCCTCAAACACCCCGTCAACACCGGTCGGAACACGCCTTCGACGTGCTGTTCGATGGGCCATACGGGCCCTGCGGACGGTGCGGACACTCCGAACGGCACCCCCCGGAGTGAGGGCGGGATAAGCGACCGACATAATGTCGGTCGTGGCGACAGCAACGACAGTAGAAACCGGGCACGCGCACCCGTCGGTCAATCGGCCGAACCTCACCAGTGTCGGAACCATCATCTGGCTGAGTTCCGAGCTGATGTTCTTCGCGGCCCTCTTCGCGATGTACTTCACCCTGCGATCGGTGACCGGCCCGGACTTCTGGTCCGAGAAGGCCGACGCGCTGAACTTCCCGTTCTCCGCGACGAACACCACCATCCTGGTGCTCTCCTCCCTCACCTGCCAGCTCGGCGTGTTCGCCGCCGAGCGCGGTGACGTGAAGAAGCTCCGGATGTGGTTCATCGTCACCTTCGTCATGGGTGCGATCTTCATCGGCGGTCAGGTCTTCGAGTACACCGAGCTGGTCAAGCACGAGGGCCTGTCGCTCTCGTCCGACCCGTACGGCTCGGTCTTCTACCTGACCACCGGCTTCCACGGCCTGCACGTGACGGGCGGTCTCATCGCCTTCCTGCTGGTCCTCGGCCGTACCTACGCGGCCCGGAGGTTCACCCACGAGCAGGCGACCGCCGCCATCGTCGTGTCCTACTACTGGCACTTCGTCGATGTCGTCTGGATCGGCCTCTTCGCCACGATCTACATGATCAAGTAGTCGCGGCACGCACCCGCGCAATCCCAGAAGCATCGACGCAGAAGATCCTGACACCGGGGTAATCCGTGAAAAAGCTCTCCGCACGACGACGCCATCCGCTGGCGGCGCTCGTCGTCCTACTCCTCGCGCTGGCATGCACCGGGGGGCTGTACGCCGCGTTCGCACCCGCGGACAAGGCGCAGGCCGATGAAACCGCCCAGTCCCTCGCCATCGACGAGGGCAAGAAGCTCTACGCCGTCGGCTGCGCCAGCTGCCACGGCACCGGCGGTCAGGGCACCACCGACGGCCCGAGCCTGGTCGGCGTGGGCGCCGCGGCCGTCGACTTCCAGGTGGGCACCGGCCGTATGCCGGCTCAGCAGCCGGGCGCCCAGGTCCCGCGCAAGAAGGTCATCTACTCCCAGGCCGAGATCGACCAGCTGGCGGCCTACGTCGCCTCGCTGGGCGCCGGTCCGGTCATCCCGACGGAGGAGCAGTACGGCCCGGAGGGCGCGGACATCGCCGAGGGCGGCGAGCTGTTCCGCACCAACTGCGCGCAGTGCCACAACTTCACCGGTAAGGGCGGAGCGCTGACGCACGGCAAGTTCGCCCCGACCCTCGAGGACGTCGACCCCAAGCACATCTACGAGGCCATGCAGACCGGCCCGCAGAACATGCCCTCCTTCCCCGACACCACGCTGTCGGAGGAGAACAAGAAGGACATCATCGCGTACCTGGACGCGGTCAACGGTGAGGAGACCGAGAGCCCCGGCGGCCTGAGCCTGGGCGGACTCGGTCCCGTCAGCGAGGGCCTGTTCGGCTGGATCTTCGGTCTCGGCGCCTGCATCGCCGTCGCCGTGTGGGTCGCCGCTCGGACCGCAAAGGCCAAGAAGTCATGAGTAGCCAAGACATTCCAGAAGAGAACCTGCCCGCTGAGCAGGGCGCCGCGCACGGCGCGGTAGGCGTCGCGGACGAGAAGCACCCGTTCGCCGACCCGGGCCTCCCGCCCCACGAGCACCGGATCCAGGACATCGACGAGCGGGCCGCCAAGCGGTCCGAGCGCACGGTCGCCCTGCTGTTCACGGTGTCGATGCTGGCCACCATCGGCTTCATCGCCTCGTTCGTGGCGATCGACGTCGACAAGTCGGTCTACATCTGGCCGCTCGGCCACATCAGCGCGCTGAACTTCGCGCTCGGCGTGACGCTCGGCATCGCCCTGTTCACCATCGGCGCCGGCGCGGTCCACTGGGCGCGCACCCTGATGTCCGACGTGGAGGTCGCCGACGAGCGGCACCCGATCGAGGCGTCCCCCGAGGTGCGCGAGAAGGTCTTCGCCGACTTCAAGCAGGGCGCCAAGGAGTCCGCCATCGGCCGGCGCAAGCTGATCCGCACCACCATGTTCGGTGCGCTGACGCTGGTGCCGCTCTCCGGTGTCGTCCTGCTGCGCGACCTCGGTCCGCTGCCCGAGGAGAAGCTGCGCCACACCCTGTGGTCCAAGGGCAAGCTGCTCGTCAACATGAACACCAACGAGCCGCTGCGTCCCTCGGACGTCGCCGTCGGCTCGCTGACCTTCGCCAAGCCCGAGGGCCTGGAGGAGCACGACCACGGCTTCCAGAACGAGATCGCCAAGGCCGCCCTGATGATCGTCCGGATCCAGCCGGAGAACATCAAGGACAAGCGCGAGCTCGAGTGGTCGCACGAGGGCATCGTGGCGTACTCGAAGATCTGCACCCACGTCGGCTGCCCGATCTCCCTGTACGAGCAGCAGACGCACCACGTGCTGTGCCCCTGCCACCAGTCCACCTTCGACCTCTCCGACGGCGCCCGAGTGATCTTCGGTCCCGCCGGTCACGCCCTGCCGCAGCTCCGCATCGGCGTGAACGACGAGGGCTACCTCGAAGCGCTCGGCGACTTCGAAGAGCCCGTCGGTCCTGCATTCTGGGAGCGCGGATGAGCACTACAGCGAACACCGATTCCCGCTCACGCGGGAAGGCACCGGCCGGCGAACGCGTCGCCGACTGGGCCGACGGCCGGCTCGGGATCTACTCCCTGGCCAAGGCCAACATGCGCAAGATCTTCCCGGACCACTGGTCCTTCATGCTGGGTGAGATCTGCCTCTACAGCTTCATCATCATCATCCTCACGGGTGTGTACCTGACGCTGTTCTTCCACCCGTCGATGAACGAGGTGGAGTACCACGGCAGCTACGTGCCCATGCAGGGCCAGCTGATGAGTGAGGCCTACAAGTCGACGCTGGAGATCAGCTTCGACGTGCGCGGCGGTCTGCTGATCCGGCAGATCCACCACTGGGCGGCGATCATCTTCCTCGCCGGCATGTTCGTGCACATGATGCGCGTCTTCTTCACCGGCGCGTTCCGCAAGCCGCGCGAGATCAACTGGCTGTTCGGCTTCCTGCTGTTCGTCCTGGGCATGTTCACCGGCTTCACCGGTTACTCGCTCCCGGACGACCTGCTCTCCGGCACCGGTGTCCGCTTCACGCAGGGCGCGATCCTGTCCGTGCCGATCGTCGGCACGTACATCTCGATGTTCCTGTTCGGCGGAGAGTTCCCCGGCGACGACTTCGTCGCGCGGTTCTACTCGATCCACATCCTGCTGCTGCCGGGCATCATGCTCGGTCTGGTGGTCGGCCACCTGATCCTGGTCTTCTACCACAAGCACACGCAGTTCGCGGGTCCCGGACGGACCAACAAGAACGTCGTCGGCATGCCGCTGCTGCCGGTGTACATGGCGAAGGCCGGAGGCTTCTTCTTCCTGGTCTTCGGTGTCATCGCCCTCATCGCCGGCATCGCGACCGTCAACCCGATCTGGGCCCTCGGCCCGTACCGGGCCGACCAGGTGTCCACCGGCGCCCAGCCCGACTGGTACATGGGCTTCGCCGAGGGTCTGGTCCGCGCCATGCCGGGCTGGGAGATCAACCTCTGGGGTCACACGCTCGTCCTGGGTGTGTTCATCCCGCTGGTGATCTTCGGTCTGTTCCTCGCGTTGATCGCCGTCTACCCGTTCATCGAGTCCTGGGTGACCGGCGACAAGCGCGAGCACCACATCCTGGACCGGCCGCGCAACGCCCCGACCCGGACGGCGTTCGGTGTCGCGTGGATCACCGCGTACATGATCATGCTGATCGGTGGTGGCAACGACATCGTCGCGACCCACTTCCACCTGTCGATCAACGCGGTCACCTGGTTCGTCCGCATCGGGTTCTTCGCCGGCCCCGTCATCGCGTTCATCGTCACCAAGCGGATCTGCCTCGGCCTGCAGCGCCGGGACAAGGACAAGGTGCTGCACGGCCGCGAGTCGGGCATCATCAAGCGCCTGCCGCACGGTGAGTTCATCGAGGTGCACGAGCCGCTCAGCCAGGAGCACATGTACACGCTCACCGCGCACGAGCAGTACAAGCCGGCCGAGATCGGCCCGACCGTCGACGAGAACGGCGTCGAGCGCAAGGCGAAGAGCTCCGAGAAGCTCCGCGCCAAGCTCAGCAACGCGTACTACGGCGAGGGGAACCAGATCCCGAAGCCGACCGTCGAGGAGTACAGGGAGATCACGAGCGGCCACGGCCACCACTGATCACCACGTCGCCACACCACGGTCGAAGGGCCCCGTCCGGTCTGCGGACGGGGCCCTTCGCCGTGCCCTGGGCTGGATAGGGTGGAGGCAGTCCTGACTGACTGACTTCTCTACGACCCAGGAGCGGCTGATGAGCGCTGTGACCCCCGCTGGAGGCAACACCGCGGCGGGCCGCTCCTGGCCCGCCCTGCTGAACGGCCTGCTGGACGGCCGCGACCTCACCGCCGACGACACCGCCTGGGCGATGGACCTGATCATGCGCGGCGAGGCGACGGACGTGCAGATCGCCGGGTTCGCGACGGCCCTGCGGGCCAAGGGCGAGACGGTGGAGGAGATCTCCGGCTGCGTCCGCTCGATGTACGAGCACGCGCACGTCATCGAGGTGCCCGGCCGGACCGTCGACATCGTCGGCACCGGCGGCGACGGTGCCAAGACCGTCAACATCTCCACCATGTCGGCGATCGTCATCGCCGGCACGGGCGCGAAGGTCGTCAAGCACGGCAGCCGCGCCGCGTCCTCGGCGTCCGGGGCCTCCGACGTGCTGGAGAAGCTCGGCGTCAACCTGGAGCTGACACCGAAGCGCGTGGCGGAAGTGGCGGAGGAGGCCGGGATCACCTTCTGCTTCGCGGTGAAGTTCCACCCGGCGCTGCGCCATGTGGCGGCGGCCCGGGGCCAGCTCGGTGTGCGGACCGTGTTCAACTTCCTGGGCCCGCTGACCAACCCGGCGAAGGTGAAGGCCCAGGCCGTCGGCGTCGCCGACCCCCGGATGGCCCCGATCATCGCCGGGGTGTTCGCCGAGCGCGGCAACTCCTCCCTGGTGTTCCGGGGTGATGACGGCCTGGACGAGCTGACCACGACGTCCACCTCCCGGGTGTGGGTCGTGCGGGACGGCAAGGTCTCCGAGGAGGCCTTCGACCCGCGGGACGTCGGCCTGGAGCTGGTGCCGGTGGAGGCACTGCGCGGCGCCGACGCCTCCTACAACGCCGACGTCGCCCGGCGCCTGCTGAACGGCGAGAGGGGGCCGGTGCGGGACGCGGTGCTGCTGAACGCGGCGGCCGCCCTGGTGGCCCTGGAGGCCGGCGACGGGCCGCTGACCGACCGGATCCGGGCCGGGATGGACAAGGCCGCGGAGTCGATCGACTCGGGCGCGGCCAGGCGCGTCCTGGAGCGCTGGGTGGCCGCGAGCCACGCCTGAGCGAACCGGTGTGAGGAGCGTCCCGCGATGCGGACTCGGGTTGCGGGACGCCGATCTTTTCCCGTACGTTCCTGTGCAGGTCATGAGTGACAGTCATTCGGCCCCGGCCGACTGTCCGGCAACCCTCCGTCCGTGGCGGGGTGCCCCGGGTGAAGACCAGGCCGTGGACAGCAAGGTCCACGGCAAGCGCGGACCCCTCACGCGCTCCTGAAGGAGCACGGGGCCAGGGGTCCTGGTCGTTCGAGGGAGCCTTCCGTGAATCAGCGAATGCGTTAGGGCCTGTCCTTCGGATCGGCCCGACACCGACAAGCGGTGCCTGGACAGTCCCGGTGAGCGGGGCCTGGTGCGTGCAGCTGCAAGGCGGAGGAGGGAGTCGACGCGGAGCGTCGGCGACCGACGACAACGCGGCAGATGTGCGTGCCAGGCCCCGCGGCCCCGGGCCGAGCCGAAGGACAGGCCCTAGGCCGCAGAGCCCCGCCTGCGCATACCCCTTTCACCTTTTCCCATGCTTGAGCCGTTTGTGCTCGTGTGGTGATTTCCTGACTTCACGGGAGTTCAGCCATGTCCGTCTCCACCGCTGCCGCCGATCAGTCCGTTTGTGCCCCGCTGCCCGTTCTGGGGCGGGATGTCACCGTTCCGCTCGTCACCGGCGGGGAGGTCGCCTACGCCGCGCTCGACTACGCCGCCAGCGCGCCCGCGCTGCAGCGGGTCTGGGACGACGTGGCCGCCTACGCCCCGTACTACGGCAGCGTGCACCGCGGTGCCGGGTACCTCTCGCAGCTGTCGACGGACCTGTTCGAGAACGCCCGGAAGACGGTCGCCCAGTTCCTCGACTGCCGCGAGGGTGACCAGGTGGTGTTCACCCGGTCCACCACCGACTCGCTCAACCTGCTCGCCGGCGCCCTGCCGGCCGGCTGCCGGGTCTTCGTCTTCGAGACCGAGCACCACGCCTCGCTGCTGCCCTGGAGGGACGCACAGGTCACCTACCTCGACGCCCCGAGCAGCCCGGCCCAGGCCGTCGACACGCTGGAGCGCGCCCTCGCCGCCCGCGACCCCTACGGCCCCGCCCTCGTCTGCGTCACCGGCGCCTCCAACGTCACCGGCGAGCTGTGGCCGGTGCGCGAGCTGGCCGCCGCCGCCCACGCGCACGGCGCCCGGATCGTGCTGGACGCCGCCCAGCTCGCCCCGCACCACCCCGTGAGCGTGAGCGACCTGGACGTCGACTGGGTCGCCTTCTCCGGGCACAAGCTGTACGCCCCCTTCGGCTCCGGCGTCCTCGCCGGCCGCGCCGACTGGCTGCGCGAGGCCGAGCCGTACCTCGCGGGCGGCGGCGCCAGCCGCCGGGTCACCCGGCGCGCCGACGGCGCAGTGGACGTGGAGTGGCACGACAGCGCCGCCCGCCACGAGGCCGGCTCGCCCAACGTCATCGGCGCCTACGCCATCGCCTCCGCCTGCAAGGCCCTCACCGAGGCCGGGTTCGACACCCTCGTCGCCCGGGAACGGTACCTGATCGGCAAGGTGCGCGACGGACTCGCCGAGGTGCCCGAGGTGCGGGTGCTGTCCCTCTTCGGCGACGACGCCCCCCGCGTCGGCGTGATCTCCTTCGTCGTGGACGGCTGGAACAGCTCCCACTTCGCCGCCGCGCTCTCCGCCGAGTACGGCATCGGCGTGCGCGACGGCCTGTTCTGCGCCCACCCGCTGGTGCGCACCCTCCTCGGCAGCGACCCGCAGAGCCAGGGCGAGTGCGGTGCCCCCGAGGCGGCCCCGGGGGAGAAGTCCCTCAACGCGATCCGCGTGAGCTTCGGCGCGGGCACCCCGGACGAGCACGTGGAGCGCTTCCTGACCGCGGTGAAGGAACTCGTACGGGACGGCGCCCGGTGGAACTACCGCACCGAGGACGGGCGTTGCGTGCCGGACACCTCGGCGTGAACCGGTAGCCGGGCGCCCAGCAGCACCATCCTCAGGGCGCGTTCCGTGGCGTCGGTGAGCAGTTCGGCCGCGCGCACCAGGGCCTCCGCGAGGGCCATCGGCGCCGGCAGGATGCCGTGGCAGGCGTCCACGCCCGGTACGTCGTGCGCGCCCTCGCCGAGCGTGCCCGCGAGGGCCAGGACCGGGCGGCCGTGCAGCTTGGCGCGCCGGGCCACCTCGGCCGGCACCTTGCCGCGCGGGGTCTGCCGGTCCAGCGCGCCCTCGGCGGTGAGCACCAGGTCGGCGCGGGCCAGGCGGGCGTCCAGGTCGAGGTGGTCCAGCAGTACGTCGAAGCGGGGCAGCAGCCGGGCGCCGAGGGCGGCGAGCCCCGAGCCCAGACCGCCGGAGGCCCCGGTTCCGGGGCCGTGGCACAGGTCGGTGCCGGTGACGCGGAGGTCGCGGGTCAGGACGCGGGCCCAGTTCTCCAGGCCGTACGACAACTGCTCGACCTGCGCCGGGGTCGCCCCCTTCTGCGGGCCGAACACCCGGGCCACGCCCCGCTCGCCGCACAGCACGTTGTAGGGGTTGCAGGCGACGAGCAGTTCCACGTCCGCCAGCCGGGCGTCCAGTCCGGACGGGTCGATGCGCGCGAGCCGGACCAGCTCCCGTCCGCCGCGGGGGAGTTCGAAGCCGTCCGCGTCCAGCAGCCGGGCGCCGAGCGCCTGGAGCGCCCCCGCGCCGCCGTCGGACGTGCCGGAGTCGCCGCAGCCGACCAGGATGCGGCGCACCCCGGTGTCGAGTGCGGCGCGGATCAGTTCGCCGACGCCGTACGTCGTCGTGGCGCCCGGGTCGCGCAGGGAGCGCGGCACCAGGGCGAGGCCCGCGACCGCGGCCATCTCCACCACCGCCGTGTCCCCGGCGCCGAGCAGGGCGAAGTGCGTGCCGACCGGTTCGCCGACGGGACCGGTGGCGGCCAGCGCGACCAGCCGCCCGCCGGTCGCGGCGGCCAGCGCGGTGGCCGTGCCCTCGCCGCCGTCCACCAGCGGGATCCGGTCGATCTCGGCGTCGGGCAGGACGCGGCGCACGCCCGCCGCGATGGCGTCGGCGGCCGCCTGGGCGGACAGGGACTCCTTGAAGCCGCTGGGGGCTACGACGACACGGTTCAGCATGGCAGGACTCCTCAACGGGTCACGGGAACGCCGAGCAGCGGCCAGACGGCGGCGGCGAAGAGCAGGACGAGCGCGGCGGTCAGCGGCGCCAGTACGGCGGACAGGCGCAGCAGGTCGCGCGGGGTGTAGGTGGGGGTCCCGGGGATGTCCGCGAAGAGCGTGACGGGCTTGGCGGAGGCCGGGAGCGTGTGGCAGAAGCCGGCGGCGGCGGTGGAGGCGAGCGCGGCCGCCACCGGGTTGACCCCGGCGCCCACGGCCGCGGCGATCACCAGCGGGACCAGCACCGAGGAGCGGGCCGAGCGGGACTGCAGCACCAGGTGGGCCGCGGTGCTGACGACGACCACGACGGTGAGGAACACGGCCGGGGAGACGTCCGCGGGCAGCCCGGACACCAGCCACTTCGCCGCGCCGGAGTCGGCGAGGGCGACGCCCATGGCCATCGTCGCCGCCATGAACAGCAGCAGCGACCAGGGGACGGTCTTCAGCGCGTCCTTCAGCCGGACGGTGCCCAGCGCGGGGGAGGAGGCGACGACCGCGCCGATCAGCGCCACCACCGCGGGCGGCACCCGGTGCAGCGGCTCGCTGCACCACAGGACGACGACCGTGGCCAGCAGCAGGGCGCAGCGTTTCTCCGCCTGGGTCCAGGGGCCGGTGACGGGACTGTCGCTGTGCCGCTGTATCTCCTCGGCGGTGATGCGCACCGGGCCCCTGCGGTCCGCCCGCCGGGTCGTCGTCCACAGCACGGCCTCGGCGGCCAGGTGGGAGGACGCCACCGCCAGCGGCAGGCCCAGCAGCAGCCACTGGGTGAAGCCGATCCGGTCCCCGGTCGCCTCCCACAGCACCGACACGGTGATCAGGTGCGCGCCCGCGCCGATCAGGGTCGCCACCGCCGACAGCAGGATCACGGTCGGGAAGAGCAGCGCCAGCATCACGACCAGTCGCTTCCGGTCGGCGAGGGCCTTGGCGAGGGCGAGGAACACCGGCAGGGCGAGCGCGGCCCGGCCGGAGGTGGCGGGCACCGCGAACGCCGTGACGACCAGCGCGGCCGTGGTCAGGTGGACCAACTGCCGTACGCTGCGCGCCCCGCCCACCAGGAACGCCGCCGCCCGTCCGGCGAGCCCGGTGCGGGCCACCGCGGCGGCCAGGACGAAGGCGCAGATCAGCAGCCACACGGTGGAGTCGCCGAGGGTGCCGAAGAGGGTGTCGCTGCTGATGACGCCGGTCGCGGTCAGTGCGAGTCCGGCGCCGAGCGCGATGTACGTGTCGTCGACCGGGGTACCGATCCAGGCGCAGGTCGCCAGCGCGAACACGGCGAGGGTCAGGCGCGCGTCGCCGCTCAGCCCGGGGAAGTTGGCGGGGACCGCCAGCAGCGCGCACAGGGAGAGCGCCGCGCACAGGGCCACGGCGAGTCGGGGATTCAACGTCACGCCATCGAGGGTTCACCCGGGCCGTGAGCCCTCAATGAGCCGGACATGAAGGAAATTTCACGAGGGCAGCCGGTATCCCATGCCGCGCACCGTCTCCACCTGGTGCGGCCCCAGCTTCTTGCGCAGCGCCCGCACGTACACGTCCACGATGTTGGACCCGGGGTCGAAGTCGTAGCCCCACACGTGGGACAGGATCTGCTCGCGGGACAGGACCTGTCCCGGATGCCTCAGGAACAGCTCCAGCAGCACGAATTCACGGGCCGTCAGATCCACCGTGCGGCCTCCGGCCCGGGCCCGACGGGTGCGCAGGTCCAGGGTGAGGTCGCCGGACCTGAGCACCGTCACCTCCGGTGCCCGGGCGGCCGTGCGCAGCCTGAGCCGTACCCGGGCGAGCAGTTCCTCGAAGCGGAACGGCTTGGTCATCCAGTCGTCGGCGCCGCCCTCCAGGCCGGCCACCGTGTCCCGGACGGAGTCCCGCGCGGTCAGCACGATCACCGGGGTCGTCACCCGGGCCTCGCGCAGCTCGCGCAGGACCGTGAAACCGTCCCGGCCGGGCAGCCCGATGTCCAGGACGACCAGGTCGAAGCCGCCGGTCAGGGCGTACTCGTAGGCGGCGTCGCCGTCGGTGACGACGGTGGTGGTGAAGCCGTTGGCGCGCAGGCCCTTCTCGACGAAGGAGGCGATGCGCTCCTCGTCCTCCACGATGAGGATGCGGTTCATGGACGTGCCTCTTCCGGAATCAGTCCAGTGTCAGTACGAAGGTGGCGCCGCCGCCCTCGGTGTCGCGCAGCCCGACCCGTCCGCCGTGGCCCTCCGCGATCGCCTTGACGATGGACAGCCCGAGCCCGGCGCCCGAGCCGCGCACCCCGCGCCGGGCGGTGCCGCGCCGGAACCGCTCGAAGATGACCTCGGCGTCCTGCGGCTGGACACCCGGCCCGGAGTCGGCGACGTACAGCTCGATGCGCGGGCCGTCGGCGCGGGAGCCGATGCGGATGGTCTGGCCGGGGGCGGTGTGCTGCACGGCGTTCTGCGCGAGCTGCACCATGGCCTGCGTGATGCGCTGGGGGTCCAACAGCACCTCGCGGTCCGCGACTTCGGCGAGCCGCCAGTCCCGCTCGCCGAGGGTGCGGGCCTTGACGTAGACGTCGGCGGTGAGTTCGGCGAGCTGGACCGGCTCGGGGCTGACGAAGTCGGGGCGTTCGGCCTTGGCGAGCAGCAGCAGGTCCTCGACGATGCGGCTCATCCGGTCCAGTTCGTCGGTGACCAGGCGGACGGTCTCCTCCCGCTCGGCCGGGTCGTCGCCCATCAGCTCCAGGTGGCCGCGCACGATGGTGATGGGGGTGCGCAGTTCGTGGCTCGCGTCGTCGACGAACCGGCGCTGGGTGGCGAAGGCGCGTTCCAGACGGTCGAGCATGGCGTTGAACGTCTCGGCGAGGGCGGCCACGTCGTCGTGGCCGTGCACCGGGATGCGCCGGGTCAGGTCCTGCTCGGTGAGCTGGGCGGCGGTGGTGCGCACCAGCCGTACCGGCTTGAGGATGCGGCCCGCGACCACCCAGGCGATACCGGTCGTCATCAGCAGGGCGACCCCGGAGATGGCGAGCAGGACGCGGAACACCTCGTCCGCGCGCGCCTTCTCCCGCCCCGGGTGGAAGGCGACGACGAACGCGGCCTCCGGCTCGCCGCCGTACCGGGCCACGGCGACCTTGGCCCAGCGGATCTCCCCCTCCGGGCGGTGCAGGGTGCCCGTGGTGTCGGGCGAGCCGAAGATGCGGCGCCGGGCGTCGGCGTCCTTGTGCAGGGGCAGGGCGACGGGGATCTCGCGCTGCTGGATGATCTGCGTCGGGACGGTGCCCTGCCTGCCCACCAGGCCGATCAGTTCCTCGTCCAGGTCGGCGTACTGCCGCTCCAGGAAGACCCGCAGCAGCCGGCCCGGGTCGGTGAACGGGCGGCCGGTCTCCGGGTCGAAGCCCTGCTCCTCGAAGTTGGCGAACTCCCCGGCCTCCTGCGTGAGCAGCCCGTTGATCCGCTGGTCGGTGTCGCGCAGCAGGATCGAGCGGGTGGTCGCGGCCACCGAGGCGAGCGCGACCGCCATCACGAGCAGCAGCCAGAGCAGGATGCGGACCCTGGCCGATATCCGCAGGCGGTCACGGTCAGCCGTCGTCGCCGGCTGCGTCGTCGGCGGGACCGTCGTCCCCGGTGCTCCGGCCGCGGTCGTCGTCATCGTCGTCATCCGGGGGGCTGTCGGTCACCGGTGGCCGGGACACCACCTGGTCGCGGGGGGTGGGCGTCGGTTCGGGCCGGGTGGAGGCGGGCGCAGGCGTGGGGGAGCCGCTCTCCAGCTCCACCTTGGCGGGGACCTTGGGCTCCTGGGGACTGTCGGTGAGGGCGAAACTGGTCGCCGCGATGCCGAGGGGGATCAACACGACGGCGGCCAGGGCCGCCATCCGGCGGGAAAAGACCATGCCCTCGATCCTGCGCCCGGCACCCGGCGGCGCCGATGAGCGCCGGATGAAGAACTCTTCATCCGCGGGCCGCGGGGCCCGGCGCGAGGACCCCGGGACCTAGTTGTCCAGGCCGATCGCGAACGCGGCCTCCAGGTCGTGCTGCGAGTAGGTACGGAACGCCACGTGCGTGTCCGTGCCCTCCACGCCCGGGATCTTGCTGATCCGGCCGGGAATGACCTCCGCCAGGTCCTCGTGCTGCTTCACCCGCACCATGGCGATCAGGTCGTAGGTGCCGGTGACGGAGAACACCTCGCTGACGTTCTCCAGCGCGGCGATCTGCTCCGCGATCTCGGGGATCCGGTCCACGCTGGTCTTGATGAGGACGATCGCGGTGATCACGGCTGGTTCTCTCCCTCGGGGGCCGTCGCTGGGGCGCTCCTCACTCTAGTCCCACGTCCGAACCGCACCCAGGCGAAGACGAAGCCCAGCCCGAAGCCCACCAGGTGCGCGAGGTAGGCCACCCCCGGCCCGTCGCCGGCCCGTCGCGCCGCCAGCCACTGCAGGGACGCCCAGAAGGGCAGCACCAGCCAGGCCGGGAAGCGCAGCGGCAGGAAGAACAGGAAGGGCAGCAGACTGGTGACCCGGGCCCGGGGAAGCAGGAAGAGGAAGGCGCCGAGAACCGCCGAGATCGCCCCGGAGGCGCCCACCAGCGACTCCTGGGACCCGGCGTTGGCCGCCGCGTAGCCGAGCAGCGCCAGATAGCCGCAGCCGAGGTAGAACAGGGCGAACTGGACGCGGCCCATCCGCTCCTCGGTCAGCGCGCCGAAGACGTAGAGGAAGAGCATGTTGCCGAGGAGGTGCACCCAGCTGCCGTGGATGAACAGGGCCGTGACCGGCGTGAGGGCGGCCCCGGGGGAGTCCTCGAACAGGTCTGCGGGGATCACGCCCCAGCGCCGGAAGTAGGCGCGCTGCTCGGCGAGCAGTGCGTCGCCGGAACCGTACGCCGGATTCAGGCCCGCCGCCGGGCTGACCAGGAACAGCACGCAGCACAGGACGATCAGTCCGTACGTCACCGGCGCCGCCGGGCCGCGGCCGGTGCGGGCCCTGCCGAGTGCCGCGGCCGTCCTGGCGGCTGCCGTGCTCCAGTTGCGGATCATGGACACAGAGCATGACGTAACGGGACGCAACCGCCCAGGTCGCCTCGCCGCCGTGGACGGACGGGCGGCGGGTACCCGCCAGGCCGTAGGGTTACGTGCCATACGCACCGGGGAGTCCGGCGCGTCACCGACACTGGAAGAGAGCGGACAGTCACGATGACGGTTCCCCTGCCGACCGCCACGACCCGGTGGCGCTGCACCCTCTGCGGCAACCTGACCCGCTTCGACGTGACCCGCGCGTCGAAGGTCGTCGAGTACGTCCACCTCGATCTGGCCGGTGAGCCGAAGGTCGAGGAGCGCGAGGTGCTCAGTGAGACGATCGAGTCGGTGCGGTGCCGCTGGTGCAACGCGGTGGACCAGGTCGAACTGGTGGACAGGCCGGGTGCCGACTCCTGACCGGAGCGGGCCGGCGCGCAGCCGGTCCCGTACCGTACCGGGATCGTGCAGAGGTAGTGGGGTGACGGATGGTGGAGACACACGGCGGGGGGCCGGCCGACGGCGCCGCTGAGGTGCTCGACCGGCCGCTGCCCGACGGCGTGCGCCGCAAGGTCGTGCAGATAGTGTCCGACGGCTTCGGCGGACTCACCCCCGGCGAACTGCCCGCGCAGCTGAGGCAGTACGCCCGGTTCACCCCGAGTCGCCGGGCCAGGTTCGCGGGCAACGCCATGGCCGCCGCCCTGGAGACCGATCCGCTGTTCCGGCAGCGCATCGGCGAGAAGTTCAGAGAGACCCAGCCGGAACTGGCCGGCGCCCTCGACTCCGGCTCCCCGCCCCCGGCCGCGGACCCGCTCGACGTGGCGGCCGCGGCCTACGTACTGCGGCCGCACGGCTGGGTGAAGCTGGTGACCGCCGCCGGCGAGGAGGCCCAGCGCGCCGACGCCGAGCGGGCCGACGAGGAGAGCCGGGCAGAGCTGGAGCGGCTGCGCGAGGAGCTGGCCCGGGCCCGGGAGCACACCAGGTCCGAGACCGAGCGGCTGCGCGGCGAGCTGGAGACGGCCAAGAAGGAGGCCGAGTCGCTGCACCGCAAGCTGCGCTCCGCCCTCAGCGACGTCAAGCGCGGCGAGGCGGCGCTGCGCAAGGTGCACGCCGAGATGGAGGCCGTGCGCGCCGAGGGCCAGCTCCAGGTGTCGGCCGCCGAGAGCGAGACCCGGCGCCTGAAGGCCCGGCTCGGTGAGGCGGAGGCCGCCCTGGAGGCCACGCGCAGGGCCGCCCGCGAGGGCCGCAGCGTCGAGGACATGCGCGTACGGCTGCTCCTGGACACCCTGCTCGACGCGACCCAGGGGCTGCGCCGGGAGCTGGCGCTGCCGCCGGTGTCCGTGCGGCCCGCGGAGACCGTGGACGCGGTCGAACCCGGCCGCATGACACCGAAGGACATCGCCGCCCGGGCGCTGTCCGAGAACGATCCCGCCATCCTCGACCAGTTGCTCGCCCTGCCCCAGGCGCACCTGGTCGTCGACGGCTACAACGTCACCAAGACCGGCTATCCGCAGATGCCGCTGGAGAAGCAGCGGCTCAGGCTGCTCGGCCAGCTCTCGCAGCTGGCCGCGCAGACCGGCGCCGAGACGACCTGTGTCTTCGACGGGGCCGAACTGGCGGCGCCGGTGCTGCTCGCGCCGCCGCGCGGCGTGCGGGTGCTGTTCTCCAAACCCGGCGTCACGGCCGATGAGTTGATCCGCCAGCTGGTGCGCGCCGAGCCGCCCGGCCGGCCGGTCATCGTCGTCTCCACCGACCGCGAGGTGGCCGACGGGGTGGCCCGGGCGGGGGCGAGGCCGGTGGCGTCCGCGGTCCTCCTCAAGCGGCTTTCCTGACCCCTGGTTCACATCCGCCCCAACCGCAACGTACAGGCTCTATGCCCGAATTGACGGAGTCGCTACGCAACGTAGCGTCAAGTTGGCATCACTGCACGTGAGTTGATGGCAAAGAATGCGGTGAGTGACGGGATTTTTCGGTGGAGGATTTGAACTGATCACGAGTGGGTCACTAGGGTCTGCCTTCGAACCCGCGAACGGGTGATCACTCTCGAGAAGGAGCTCGTCTCCGTGGCGTCCCACCGTCGTCCCAAGCAGCCGAGCCGCGCGCGTGTGACCGTGCTCACCACCGCTGCCGCCGCCGCCGTCGTCCTCAGCTCGCAGGCCGCCAACGCGGCACCGAGCGAGAAGCCGAACAAGGACGAGGTCAAGGCCAAGGTCGACAAGCTCTACGAAGAGGCGGAGCAGGCCACCGAGAAGTACAACGGGGCCAAGGAGAAGCAGGAGAAGCTCCAGAAGGAGATCTCCACCATCCAGGACAACGTCGCCCGCGGCCAGGAGGAGCTCAACGAGCTGCGCGACGGCCTCGGTTCGATGGCCAGCGCCCAGTACCGCTCCGGCGGCATCGACCCCTCGCTCCAGCTCTTCCTCTCCGCCGACCCGGACGACTACCTCGACAAGGCATCCACGCTCGACCAGCTCAGCGGCCAGCAGGTCGAGGCGCTGAAGAAGATCCAGGAGAAGCAGCGCGACCTCGCCCAGCAGCGCACCGAGGCGTCCGAGAAGCTCAAGGACCTCGCCTCCACCCGCACCGAGCTGGGCAAGAAGAAGAAGGAGGTCCAGGGCAAGCTGGCCTCCGCGCAGAAGCTGCTCAACACGCTCACCGCGCAGGAGAAGGCCGCCCTCGCCGAAGAGGAACAGCGCGCCACCCGCAGCAGCGAGCGCGAGGTGCTGTCCGGCTCCACCGCGTCCGCCTCCGGCCGGGCCGGCGCCGCCTTCGCCGCCGCCCAGAGCAAGATAGGCACGCCCTACGTCTACGGCGCCACCGGCCCGTCCTCCTTCGACTGCTCGGGCCTGACCTCCTGGGCCTACGGCCAGGCCGGCGTCGGCATCCCGCGCACCTCCGAGGCCCAGGCCAACTACGGCACGCGCATCTACTCGATGAGCGACCTGAAGGTCGGCGACCTGGTCTTCTTCTTCAACGACCTGCACCACGTCGGCCTCTACGCCGGCAACGGCCAGGTGCTGCACGCCCCGCGCACCGGCACGGTCGTCCGGTACGAGTCGATGAACACCATCGGCGGCCCGTTCATGTTCGGCGTCCGGGTCTGACCCGGACCGCCCGGGTCCGGGCGCGGCACCACTCGCCGTGCCGCCCGATCGGGCGAATCACAACAAGGCCGTACGACTCCCCGCCCCGCCGCTGACCTGCGTCATCGGCGGGGCGCCGCGTTGCGCGCCCCTTCCCGGCCGTTGGTGGGCGTGCCGCCGCCGGGCTACTGTCTGCCGCGTTTCCCCGTCCGCCAGCGGAAGGAGTGCGGCTTCCCGTGGGGTCCCATCGCCGCCTTGCACCATCCGGGTTCGCGCGCGGTGCCGGCGCCGCCGCCGGTTTCGTCTCCCTCGCCGCCGCGGTCCTGGGCGCCGTACCCGCCGCCGCCGCGCCGCACGACGACACCCGTGCCGAGGTGGACCGCCTCTACGAGGAGGCCGAGAAGGCGACCGAGGCGTACAACAAGGCCGAAGAGCGCACCGACGCCCTGCGCAGGCAGGTCGGCACCGCGCAGGACGCCGTCGCCCGGCAGCAGGAGCGCATCAACACCATGCGGGACGCGCTCGGGTCGCTGGCCGGCGCCCAGTACCGCGCCGGCGGCCTCGACCCGTCGCTGGCGCTGCTGCTGTCCGCCGACCCGGAGGACTACCTCGACAAGGCCTCCGTGCTCGACCGGATCAGCACCCACCAGGCCGGTGAGCTCAGGGAGCTCCAGCAGGCCATGCGCGACCTCGCCCGGGACCGGGCCGAGGCCGCCCGGAAACTCGGCGAGCTGGAGAAGGCCCGCAAGGCCGTCGCCGCCCACAAGAAGACCGTGGAGAAGAAGCTCGCCAAGGCCCGCCGGCTGCTCAACACCCTCCCGGACGACCGGCGCGAGGCGTACGGCCGCGCCTCCCGCTCGGACCGCTCCGAGCTGCCCGGCACGCCCGCCGCTTCCGCCGCCTCCGCCGCCTCCGCACGCGCGGCGGCCGCCTTCGCCGCCGCCCGCTCCGCCCTCGGCAGGCCCTACATCTGGGGCGCCAACGGCCCCGGCGGCTTCGACTGCTCGGGCCTGACCCAGTGGTCGTACGCCCAGGCCGGGGTCGCCCTGCCGCGCACCTCGCAGGAGCAGCGGTACGCCGGCCGGCAGATCCCGCTGTCCGAGGCGCGGCCCGGCGACCTGGTCGCCTACCGGGACGACGCCAGCCACATCGGCATGTACGCGGGCAACGGCCAGGTGAT
Organism: Streptomyces griseicoloratus; assembly: GCF_014534645.1. Classification (GTDB taxonomy): domain Bacteria; phylum Actinomycetota; class Actinomycetes; order Streptomycetales; family Streptomycetaceae; genus Streptomyces; species Streptomyces griseicoloratus. The sequence goes on along the minus strand of NZ_JACVQF010000184.1, from coordinate 236,711 downwards.
CCACGCGCCCTACCCCGGCGCCCCGGTGCGCTACGACCCGGTGGGGATGATGCCGGTCTCGTCGGTCACCAGGGTCTGACCTCTGACCCGCGCGGCCCTCCCCCCGTACGATCGGTGAGGTGGCTGGTCGTGGGCGGGTGTCGGGATCCTCGGTGGTGGCGCTGTGCCTGCTGCTCGTCTCCCTGGTGGCCTGCGGCGGCCAAACCGGCGCCGACTCCGCCCGGGCCGAGGTGCAGCGGGTGCTGGACCTGCGTGCCGCCGCCGTCCTCGGCCACGACGAGGCCGCCTACGCGCGCACGGGCACACGGGCCGGTTTCGGCAACCTGCGCGCGGTGCCGCTGGCCGACTGGTCCTACCGCGTCAGGGACCTCGACCGCTCCGGCGACACCGCCACCGCCGACGTCGACCTGCGCTACCGCATCGAGGGCCATGACAAGGGACCCGTCACCACCGGCCGCACCCTGCGACTGAGCCGGGAGGAGGACGGGCGGTGGCGCGTCGACTCCGACCGGCCCGGCGAGAAGTCCGCCCAGCAGCCCTGGGACCAGGGCGCGGTACGGGTCGTCCGCGGCGTCCACAGCCTGGTCCTCGGCGTCGGGCAGTCCACCGGGTCGCTGCGCCGCTTCGCGGACCTGGCGGACCAGGCGGTACCGGCCGTGTCGGACGCCTGGGACGGAGACTGGGCCCGCCGCGTCGTCGTGCTCGTACCACGGTCGCTGGAGGGGATGGCGGGGCTGCTCGGCTCGCCCGCCTCCTCCTACCGCGGGATAGCGGCGGTCACCACCGGGGAGACCGGCGGCGCCCGGGACGCCCCCGCGGACCGGATCATCGTCAACCCGGACGCCTACGGGCTGCTCGGCGGCCTCGGCAAGCAGGTCGTGCTGACCCACGAGACCACCCATGTCGCCACCCGCGCCGCGACCACCGCGGCCACTCCGCTGTGGCTGTCCGAGGGGTACGCCGACTGGGTCGGCTACCGCGACAGCGGCCGCACCCCGGCGCAGGCCGCCCCCGAGCTGTCCCGCGCGGTGTCCGAGGGCCGCGTCCCGCGGGCGCTGCCGACGGACGAGGACTTCGCCTTCACCGGCGACGGGGCCGAGCTGGCACGTGCCTACGAGGGCGGCTGGACGGCCTGCCGGATGATCGCCGACCACTGGGGCGAGGACCGGCTGGACGACTTCTACCGGGCCGTGGGCGCCCACGACGGCCGCGAGGGGGCCGTGGAGGAGGCGATGACGAAGGTGCTCGGGACCACGCCGGAGGAGTTCACGGCGCGGTGGCGGGACTACCTGCGGGACCAGCTGCCCTGACGCTCAGGAGGACAGGGGAGCCCCGTCGGCACGGGCGGCCTGCGCGGACGGCCGCGGGGCGGGCGCCCGGCGCGGCACCGTCTGGCGCCACAGCACGCGGGCCGCGAGGAGCGCGGCGGCCACCAGCAGGCCGTTGCGGACGAACAGGAGGGTGACGCCGAGCGCGTCACTGGCGACGACGTGCCCGAACCAGACGGGGAACTCCAGCACCGTCACCAGGCTCGCCGCCAGCACCAGGGCGACGGGCACGCCCATCCGGTCCGCCCGGAAGCACAGGCAGACGGCCGCGAGGCCGACCAGCCACACCATGTACTGGGGGCTGATCACCCGGCTCGTGACCGTGAACATCAGCACCGCCACGAACGCCGCGTCCGCGGCCGTGTGCGCCTCGAACCGCGAACCGCGCAGCCGCCACAGCAGCAGCCAGCCGAACGCCGTCACGGTGAGCGCCAGGGCGGCCGTGCTGACCGCCCCCACGTACGGGCCGAGGAACTCGACGGAGCCGTAGTTGAGCAGCACCTGGCCGTCCCAGCCGTGGTGCCGGGCGACGTGCAGGACGAGCGCGCCCAGCGACTCCACCTCGGTGCCCCGGTCGCGCTGGAAGGTCAGGAACGCGAACGCCCCGGGCATGGCCAGGGCGAACAGGCCCGCCACCACCGCGCCGGTCACCGCGGCGGCGGCCCAGGCCCTGCGCCCGCGCACACCGAGGAGCACCAGCGCGGGCCACACCTTCAGCAGCGCCCCGAACGCCGCCAGCGCCCCCGCCGCCCGGGGGTGCCGGGCGGCGGCGAGCAGCGCGGCCACCGCGACGGCGGTGACCATCACGTCGTAGCGGGCGTACACCGTCGGCCCGAGCAGCGGGACGCCCGCCACCCACACCCAGGCGCCGCGCTCCGACCGGCCGGGGCGGCGGCCCGCGTACCGCAGCAGGAGGAGCACGGCGAGGTCGGCGGCGCAGGCCAGGACGAAGAAGGCCGTCGCGTAGGAGAGGAAGGGCAGCAGCGCGGGGGAGAGGACGGCGAGGGCCGCGGCGGGCGGGTACTGCCAGGTGACGTCGTCCAGCGGGAACGTTCCGGTGCGCAGGACCTCGTACCAGTCCCGGTAGATGACGGACACGTCGCTGGTGACGTCCGGGCCCGGGAAGACGTACACCTTGAACACGAACAGCAGCAGCATCAGCCGCGTCGCGCCCCAGGCCGCCGGCAGCAGGGCGGCCGGGGACCGTTTCGCGTCCGTCGTCTTCACCTGCTCCCTGCCCGTCCGCGTGTCGTGCCGGTGGGGCCATGATGTCCCGGACAGCTGTGTGTCGGCCACAGACGCGGCCGGGCCCCGACGAGAGGGGCCCGTTCGGTAGGGTCGGCGGCGATGCGCAAGACCTTGATCGTGACCAATGACTTCCCGCCCCGGCCGGGCGGCATCCAGGCGTTCCTGCACAACATGGCGCTGCGGCTGGACCCGGAGCGGGTGGTCGTCTACGCCTCCACCTGGAAGCGGAGCCGGGAGGGCCTGGAGGCCACCGCCGACTTCGACGCCGAGCAGCCCTTCACCGTCGTACGCGACCGTACGACGATGCTGCTGCCGACGCCCGGGGCGACCCGGCGGGCCGTGTCCCTGCTGCGGGAGCACGGGTGCACCTCGGTGTGGTTCGGGGCGGCGGCGCCCCTCGGGCTGATGGCGCCGGCGCTGAGGAGGGCGGGCGCCGAGCGGATCGTGGCCACCACCCACGGGCACGAGGCCGGATGGGCCCAGCTGCCCGCCGCCCGGCAGCTGCTGCGCCGGATCGGCGAGTCGACGGACACGATCACCCACCTCGGCGAGTACACGCGCTCGCGGATCGCCGGGGCGCTGACGCCGGAGGCCGCCGCGCGGATGGTGCAGCTGCCGCCCGGCGTCGACGAGAAGACCTTCCACCCCGACTCGGGCGGCGACGAGGTGCGGGCGGCGCTCGGGCTGACCGAGCGGCCGGTGGTGGTGTGCGTCTCGCGGCTCGTGCCGCGCAAGGGGCAGGACACGCTGATCCGGGCCATGCCGCGCATCCTGGCGGCCGAGCCGGACGCCGTGCTGCTGATCGTCGGCGGCGGACCCTACGAGCAGGACCTGCGCCGGCTGGCGCGGGAGACCGGGGTCGCCGGCTCCGTCCGCTTCACCGGCGCGGTGCCCTGGTCCGAGCTGCCCGCCCACTACGGCGCCGGGGACGTCTTCGCGATGCCGTGCCGGACCCGGCGGGGCGGACTCGACGTGGAGGGACTCGGCATCGTCTACCTGGAGGCCTCCGCGACCGGGCTGCCCGTGGTCGCCGGCGACTCCGGCGGTGCGCCCGACGCGGTGCTCGACGGCGAGACCGGCTGGGTGGTGCGCGGTGGCTCGGCCGAGCAGGCCGCCGACCGGATCGTCACCCTCCTCGGCGACGCCGAGCTGCGGCGGCGGATGGGGGAGCGGGGGCGGGCCTGGGTCGAGGAGAAGTGGCGCTGGGACCTGCTGGCGGAGCGGCTGAAGACGCTGCTGTGACCTGGCCGGCCGGCCGGCTGGGTGCGGTGGCCCGGCGTTTGCCGTTGCCCGGCGTGGGGGCGGGCCGGGGGTGGGGCGCGCGGCCCGGCGCTTGCGTGGTGCCTCCCCCAGAGGGGGTACCCCCAGCGCCCACCCGTGCCGCCCTGGGGGTACCTCCCAGGCCGTTCAGGCACTGGGGGAGGCACGACTGCCCGCAGCTGCGACGGCTACGACAGGCCGCCCTGCGTGGGGTTACTTCTGGTAGATCGCCTCGATCTCGTCCGCGTAGTCCTTGGCCACCACGCTCCGCTTCAGCTTCAGCGACGGTGTCAGGTGGCCCGAGTCCTCCGTGAACTGGGCCGACAGGACGCGGAACTTGCGCACCGACTCCGCCTTCGACACCGCCGCGTTGCCGTCGTCGATCGCCGCCTGGATCGCGGCCAGCAGGTCGGGGTCCTCGCGCAGCGACGCCGCGGTGGAGCCGGCCGGCTTGCCGTGGTCGGCGGCCCAGCGGCCCAGGAACTCCTCGTCGAGCGTGACCAGCGCGCCCACGAACGGCCGCCCGTCGCCGACCACCATGCACTCCGCGACCAGGGCGTGCGCCCGGATGCGGTCCTCGATCACGGCCGGGGCGACGTTCTTGCCGCCCGCGGTGACGAGGATCTCCTTCTTGCGGCCGGTGATGCGCAGGTAGCCGTCCTCGTCGAGGGTGCCGATGTCACCGGTGTGGAACCAGCCGTCGGCCAGCGCCTCCGCGGTCGCCCCCGGGTTGTTCCAGTACTCCTTGAACAGGTGCTCGCCGTGCAGCAGCACCTCCCCGTCGTCCGCGATGCGCACCACCGAGCCCGGCAGCGGCTGGCCGACCGTGCCGATCTTCTGCCGGTCCCACGGGTTGAACGCGGTCGCCGCGCAGGACTCGGTCAGGCCGTAGCCCTCCAGCACCGTGAAGCCGATGCCGCGGAAGAAGTGGCCGAGCCGCTCGCCCAGCGGGGCGCCGCCGGAGATGGCGTACTCGCCGCGCCCGCCGAGGACCGCGCGCAGCTTGCCGTAGACGAGCTTGTCGAAGACCTTGTGCTTGATCCTCAGGCCGAGCGACGGGCCCGAGGGGGTGTCCAGCGCCTTGCTGTAGGCGATCGCCGTGTCGGCGGCCTTGTCGAAGATCTTCCCCTTGCCGTCGGCCTGCGCCTTGGCCCGCGCCGAGTTGTACACCTTCTCGAAGACGCGCGGCACGCCGAGGATCAGCGTCGGCCGGAACGCGGCCAGCTCGTCGGTGAGGTTCTTGATGTCGGGGACGCAGCCCAGCTTGATCGGCGCGATCATCGGCGCGACCTGGACCAGCCGCCCGAAGACGTGCGCGAGGGGGAGGAAGAGGAGGACGGAGCACTCACCCGTGCGGAACAGCGGGCGCAGCCGCTCGACGACGTTGCCGCACTCGGCGAAGAAGCTGCGGTGGGTGAGCACACAGCCCTTGGGCCGGCCGGTCGTGCCGGAGGTGTAGACGATGGTCGCCGGGTCGTCGGCCTTCGCGATCGAGCTGCGCTCCTCGACCGTCTCGTCGGTGACGTCCTGCCCGAGACGCCCCAGCTCGTCCACGGCCCCGGCCTCGATCTGCCAGACGTGCTTGAGCGCGGGCAGCTGCTCGCGTACCGACTCGACGGCGGCGGCGTGCCCGGCCGACTCCACGACGCAGGCGGTCGCGCCCGAGTCGTTGAGGATCCACTGCACCTGCTCCGGCGAGCTGGTCTCGTACACCGGCACGGTGACCGCGCCCGCGCTCCAGATCGCGAAGTCCAGCAGCGTCCACTCGTAACGGGTCCGGGACATCAGGCCGACCCGGTCGCCCGGCTGGACGCCGGCCGCGATCAGGCCCTTGGCGGCGGCGTGCACCTCGGCGAGGAAGGCCCGGGCGGTGACGTCCTGCCAGGCGCCGCCCACCTTGCGGGCGATGACGGCGACGTCGGGATGCTGCGCGGCGTTTCTGCGGACGATGTCGGTCAGATTGCCGTCCGCAGGGACCTCGTACAAAGCCGGAAGGCTGAACTCGCGCAAGACTGCTGCTCCTCATAGGGCGCCGGCGCCACGACGTTGTGTGATGCGACGGTGCGGTCCATGGCTCGGGCAAGTGCTCGCGGATCCACATGCGGAATTCACATGTTGAAAACCTGAGCACGACTGGACTGCCCGGACGTTACCCGCCGGTATGGCCTCTCCGACAGGGGGTCCCCGCGAGATGTTCGCTGCGTCACACGGATGGGGTTTGCTTTGCGCACAGTAGTCGACACCTCAACCGACCAGCCAGTAACCGCAGGCCCGGCCGCCACTGTTCACGGATGGCGCACACACTTACGCTTGATCGTCATGGCATCCACACCGGCCGGCAACCCGACAACGCGTGTCCACGTGGTCAGCGACGTCCACGGCAACGCCCGTGACCTGGCCCGGGCCGGCGAGGGCGCCGACGCCCTCATCTGCCTGGGGGACCTCGTCCTCTTCCTCGACTACGCCGACCACTCGCGCGGCATCTTCCCCGACCTCTTCGGCGTCGCCAACGCCGACCGCATCGTCGCGCTGCGCACCGCCCGCCGCTTCGCCGAGGCGCGGGAGTTCGGGGCCCGGCTGTGGGCGGGCGTCGACGGGGACAGGGCCGCACTGATCGAGAAGGCCGTGCGCAAGCAGTACGCCGAGCTGTTCGCCGCGTTCCCCACACCGACGTACGCCACCTACGGCAATGTCGACATGCCGCCCCTGTGGCAGGAGTACGCCGGCCCCGGCACGACCGTGCTCGACGGGCAGCGGGCGGAGATCGGTGGACGGGTCTTCGGCTTCGTCGGCGGGGGCCTGCGCACCCCGATGCGGACGCCGTACGAGATCAGCGACGAGGAGTACGCCGCGAAGATCGAGGCCGTCGGCGAGGTGGACGTGCTGTGCACGCACATCCCGCCGGAGGTGCCCGAACTGGTCTACGACACGGTGGCACGGCGCTTCGAACGGGGCAGCCGCGCGCTGCTGGACGCGATCCGGCGCACCCGGCCCCGCTACGCGCTGTTCGGACACGTGCACCAGCCGCTGGTGCGCCGGATGCGGATCGGGGCCACCGAGTGCGTGAACGTCGGCCACTTCGCCTCGACCGGGCGGCCGTGGGCGCTGGAGTGGTGAGGGCGCGGGCTGGTGGCCGGAGTTGGCCGGAGTTGCGCAGGTAGGGGGTGACATCGGCCGTGCCGGTGCGCGGTAGCCTTCACGCTGCACACACGTGCGCACGACGACCTCAGTACCGGCCCGCATCTGGAGGAGCCACGGCGATGGCGGAACACACCAGCTCGAGCATCACGATCGAGGCGGCACCGGCCGACGTCATGGAGGTGATCGCCGACTTCGCCCGCTACCCGGACTGGACCGGAGAGGTGAAGGAGGCGGAGGTCCTCGCGGCCGACGAGCAGGGCCGCGCCGAGCAGGTCCGCCTCGTCATGGACGCCGGGGCCATCAAGGACGACCAGACCCTGGCGTACACCTGGACCGGTGCGCACGAGGTGTCCTGGACGCTGGTGAAGTCGCAGATGCTGCGCTCGCTCGACGGCTCCTACCTGCTCAGGCCGGCCGGAACGGGCACCGAGGTCACCTACCGGCTCACGGTCGACGTCAAGATCCCGATGCTCGGCATGATCAAGCGGAAGGCCGAGAAGGTCATCATCGACCGGGCGCTGGCGGGGCTGAAGAAGCGCGTGGAGTCCGGGGCGAAGTAGCCGCCCCGGCGGGCACCGAGGTCACGGGGGCGGGCGTCGGAGGGAACCGGCGACGCGGACGCGCCGGCGCGTTCCGTGGCGCGCCGCGCACGGCTTCGGTCGCGGCACACCCGACCGCGGTCCGTCGCGGACGGCCCGCCGAGGAGCGACGGCGGTCGACGACCGGTCCGCGCAGGTACCGTTCAGCCTCATGCGCACCATCCTGATCACGGGCCCCGGCGGCAGCGGTCGCACGACCGTCGCGGCCGCCACCGCGCTCGCCGCCGCCCGTGCGGGCACCCGCACCCTGCTCCTCGGCGCCGACCGCGACGACACGCTCGGCGCCGTGCTCGGGACGGCCACGGGACCGGCCCCGGCCCCCGTCGAGCCGAACCTCACCGTCCGGCGGCCCGACGCGGCCCAGGGGTTCCGGGACGACCTGGCCGCCCTCCAGGACCGCGCCGCCTCCGCCCTCGACCTGCTCGGCGCCGCCCGCCTCGACCCCGAGGAACTCACCCCCCTGCCCGGCGCCGAGGAACTCGCCCTGCTGCGCGCCCTGCGCGACGCCGCCCTCGCCGAGGGCGACGGCGTCCACGAACTCCTCGTCGTCGACCTCCCGCCCGCCCCACGCGCCCTCGCCCTGCTCGCCCTGCCCGAGGAACTGCGCCGCTACCTGCGCCGCCTGCTCCCGCCCGAGCGGCAGGCGGCCCGCGCCCTGCGCCCCGTCCTCGGCCGGCTCGCCGGCGTCCCCCTGCCCGCCGAGTCGCTGTACGAGGCCGCCGCCCGCTGGGACCTGGAACTCGCCGCCGCCGAGGCCGTCGTCGCCGACCCGAACACCGTCGTACGGCTGGTCGCCGAGCCCGGTCCGGCCGGTGCCGACGCCGTGCGCACGACCGCGCTCGGCCTCGCCCTGCGCGGCCTGCGCACCGACCTGCTGGTCGCCAACCGGGTCCTGCCCGAGGACGCCCCCGCGGACAGCTGGCTCGCCGGTCCCGTCGCCCAGCAGCGCAAGACCCTGGAGGAGTGGCAGGGCACCCACGACGTGCGCACCGTGGCCCACCTCGGGCGCGACCCGCGCGGCGCGGACGACCTCCTGGCCCTGGACGTGCCGGGCGCCGGCCCCGCCGAGCCCCCGGTGCAGTGGCCCGTCACCGACCGGCTGGCCGAGGACGGCGTGCTGGTCTGGCACATCCCGCTGCCCGGCGCCATACGCGACGAACTCGACCTCGTCCGGCGCGGTGACGAACTCGTCGTCAGCGCCGGGACGTTCCGCCGGATCGTGCCGCTGCCCTCCGCGCTGCGCCGCTGCACCGTCGACGGGGCCGCCCTGCGCGACGGCGAGCTGAGCGTCCGGTTCGCGCCCGACCCGCGGCTGTGGCCCCGGACCCGCTGAACGGCCCGGCCTCGTTCGGGTAACGTCGGAGGGACGAACCGTAGTCAGGAGTCCGTCATGAGCGAAGAGCTCCCCCCGTCCGAGTCCGCTCGCGACGACGCGGTCGACGAGGTGCGGGCGACCGACGCCGACGCCTGGGCCACGGCCTGTGCCGAGGACCTGGAGGCGGAGAAGGCCCGCCGGCGCACCCAGTACGGTCCGCCCCCGGGCTCGGCCGCCGAGGAACTGCGCCGGCTCGTCGACACCGTCGCGGAGAAGCTGTCCGGCCTGCAGACCCCGCTCTTCGGCGCGGTCGCCGGGCCCGCCGCCCAGCAGATGGTCCGGCAGGTCGTCCAGCAGGCCAAGGCCGCCGTCGAACCCGTCATCGAGCGCAACCCCGAGGTCTTCGACCACCTCGCGGCGGCCGGCGGCGAACTGCTCGCCGCCTACCGCTCCGCGGTCCAGAACCAGGAGCGCCGCTGGACCACTTCGCACACCGAGCCGCGCGATGCGCGCGACCTGGACGACGACCACGACGACGGCGACGAGGGCACCGGCCCCGGCCAGCGCATCGACTTGGACTGACGTCCCTCGCGGGGCCTCGGGTACGGTTGGCCGTAGCGGGGCTCGACCGAAACTGAGGGATTCATGGGACTCACCATCGGCGTCGACATCGGCGGCACGAAGATCGCGGCCGGCGTGGTCGACGAGGAAGGCAACATCCTCTCGACCTTCAAGGTGCCGACCCCCACCACGCCCGAGGCCATCGTGGACGCCATCGCCTCGGCGGTGGAGGGCGCACGCGCGGGGCACGAGATCGTCGGCGTGGGCATCGGTGCCGCCGGATACGTCAACCGCCAGCGCTCGACGGTGTACTTCGCGCCCAACATCGACTGGCGCAACGAGCCGCTGAAGGAGAAGGTCGAGGCCCGGGTCGGCCTCCCCGTCGTCGTGGAGAACGACGCCAACGCGGCGGCCTGGGGCGAGTACAAGTTCGGCGCCGGCAAGGGCCACCGCAACGTCATCTGCATCACGCTCGGCACCGGCCTCGGCGGCGGCATCATCATCGGCAACAAGCTGCGCCGCGGCCACTTCGGCGTGGCCGCCGAGTTCGGCCACATCCGCATGGTCCCGGACGGCCTGCTGTGCGGCTGCGGCTCGCAGGGCTGCTGGGAGCAGTACGCCTCCGGCCGCGCCCTCGTGCGCTACGCCAAGCAGCGCGCCAACGCCACCCCGGAGCGCGCCGAGGTGCTGCTCGGCCTCGGCGACGGCACTCCGGACGGCATCGAGGGCAAGCACATCTCCATGGCCGCCCGCCAGGGCGACCCGGTCGCCGTGGACTCCTACCGCGAGCTGGCCCGCTGGGCGGGTGCCGGCCTCGCCGACCTGGCCTCCCTCTTCGACCCGTCCGCCTTCATCGTCGGCGGCGGCCTGTCGGACGAGGGTGACCTGGTCCTCGACCCGATCCGCACCTCGTACAAGCGCTGGCTGGTCGGTGGCAACTGGCGTCCGGTCGCCGACGTGATCGCCGCCCAGCTCGGCAACAAGGCCGGCCTGGTGGGCGCGGCCGACCTGGCCCGGGAGCCCGACCCCATCATGTGACGAGCGCCCGCGCAGCCTCTCCGTACGCCCGCGCCCGCCGCCCCCACGGGGCCGGCGGGCGCGGGCGTATCTTGATCGGCATGGAGACGACGCCGGCCCCGCTGCTTCCCGACTCCCGGACCGAACCCGACGGTTCCGCCGTCATCCGCGTCCTCAGCTACAACATCCGCTCGATGCGCGACGACACCGGCGCCCTGGCCCGGGTGATCGCCGCCTGCGCCCCGGATCTGGTCCTCGTGCAGGAGGCGCCGCGCTTCTTCCGCTGGCGCAAGAAGCTCGCGCGGCTGGCCGCCGCCTCCGGGCTGGTGATCCTCTCGGGGGGTGCCACGGCCGCCGGACCGGCGCTGCTGTGCTCCCTGCGGGCCACCGTCGAGCGCACGGAGGACGTGCTGCTGCCGCTCACCCCCGGCCTGCACCGCCGTGGCTTCGCCACCGCCGTCGTCCGCTTCGGCGGTGCCCGGCTCGGCGTCCTGAGCTGCCATCTGTCGCTGCAGAAGGACGAGCGGTACGAGCAGGGCGGCATGCTCCTGGACCGGCTGGCCGCGATGGGCGTGGAGCACGCGGTCGCGGGCGGCGACCTGAACGAGCGCCCTGGCGGCCCGACCTTCCGCCGGCTCGCCGAGGAACTGCGGGACTGCCGGACCACCGCTCCCTGGGGCGGCGAGCACACCTCGACGCCGGCCGACCCGCACCAGCGCATCGACGCGCTCTTCGTCACCAAGGGCGTCGAGGTGCTGGGCTGCGGGGTCCCCGTCGGTCACCCCGGGGTGACGGAGACGGACCTGAGGGCGGCCACCGACCACCTTCCGGTCCTGGCCGCCCTCAGAATCCCCGCCGCCTAGGGCCCGATCCGGACGACAGGCCCTGGCCCGGGGCTCAGACCACCGCGCCCCGGCCCGGGTCGTCGTCGTCCTCGTCGCCGGGGCGCATCCGCATCACCAGCGTGGCGAAGCCGCCGAGGAAGCCGCCGATGCACAGGGTCGTCAGCCACCAGGTCATGTCCCAGCCCAGCAGGATCGCCAGCAGCAACAGGACGGGGCCGCCGAGGACCCCCAGCCAGGCGAACCTGGCGGTGGTGTCGCCCTCGGGCAGCGGCGGCGGCTCGGGCGGCACGAAGTGGCCCTCGTCGTCCTCGTCGAAGTCGTCGTCGGAGGGCTCGGACGGGGCGTAGTCGCGCGGGCCGCCCACCCCGGGGGCGAACGCCACGGAACTGCCGAGCGGCCGGGCCGGGGCGGGCGCGTCCCCGGCCCCCTTCCCCTCCGGGCGCTCCTCGCCGGGCCCGTCCTCGTTCGTCTCGGCCTCCAGGAGCGCCAGGTCCTCCACCGACTTGAACGGCTTGGCGCCCGGCGGGTCCGGCGGCTCCTCCCCGTACCCGGCGACGATCGCGGCCCAGGCGGCCTCCTCGTCGAAGGGCACGTTCTGCTCGTCCGGGTCGCGCTGCTCCCGGTTCTCGCGGTCCTCGCGGTCGGCGTCGTGCTCAGCCACCTGCGACCGTCCCTTCCTTGCCGAGGCCGGGCTCCATGAGCGGACCGGGCGTCAGCCGCCCGATGAAGGAGACGCTCTCCTGATGGATCCGGTCCGCGTCGTGATCCAACGTCGCCACGTGGTAACTCTGTTCCAGCAGGACCTCCGTCACGTCCGTCGACGAGACCCGGCCGAGGATGCGGGCGGAGTCGGCCGGCGGCACCACCTGGTCCTGCGGGCTGCGCAGGAGCAGCAGCGGCTGCGTGACCTGCGGCAGCTCACCGTCGACGCGCCGGAAGAAGTTGCGCAGGGAGTGGGCCGCGTGCAGCGGCACCCGGTCGTAGCCGAGTTCCGCGGCGCCCGGCTTGGCGATGTCGCTGGCGATGCCCTTCGTCGTCCGGACGAGGTGCCGGGCCATCGGCAGGGCGTACGCGGACAGGCCGTGCACCTTGTTCGCGGGGTTGACGACCACCACACCGGAGACCGCGTCGCCGTGCCTGGCCGCCAGCCGCAGCGCCAGGGCGCCGCCCATGGACAGCCCGGCCACGAACACCTGCCGGCAGCGCCCGCGCAGGGCGCGCAGCTCGCGGTCCACCTCCGCGTACCAGTCCTGCCAGGCGGTGACCTGCAGGTCCTCCCAGCGCGTGCCGTGCCCGGGCAGCAGCGGCAGCGAGACGGTCAGACCGCGCTCGGCGAGGTGCTCCGCCCAGGGGCGCAGCGACTGCGGGGAACCGGTGAAGCCGTGACAGAGGAGGACGCCGGCCTCCCCGCCCTCATGGCGGAACGGCTCGGCTCCAGGGAGGACCGGCACCTTTCGGTCTCCTGTTCGTGAAGGGGCTGGCACGTCGTCTGCGGGCACTGCGTCGGTCGCAGGTACTTCACCGTACGCGACCGCACTGACACCGACCAGGGCCGTCGGCGCCATTGGCGGTCCTCCGGGATAGGGTCTGACTCAGAGACACAGGAGGCACTCGGTTGTTGTACGGCGCGATGAAGGTCACCGTCGGGGGTTCGCTGAAGCTTGCCTTCCGGCCCTGGGTGGAGGGCCTGGAGCACGTCCCGGCCGAGGGCCCCGCCATTCTGGCGAGCAACCACCTGTCGTTCTCCGACTCGTTCTTCCTGCCGGCCGTCCTCGACCGCAAGGTGACCTTCATCGCCAAGGCCGAGTACTTCAACACCCCCGGGATCAAGGGCCGGCTGACCGCCGCGTTCTTCAAGGGCGTCGGCCAGCTCCCGGTGGACCGCTCCGGTGCGCGCGGCGCGGGCGAGGCCGCCATCAAGAGCGGCATCGAGGTCCTGGAGCGCGGGGAGCTGTTCGGCATCTACCCCGAGGGCACCCGCTCGCCCGACGGCCGCCTCTACCGCGGCAAGCCGGGCGGCCTCGCGCGCGTGGCACTGGCCACCGGCGCGCCCGTCATCCCCGTCGCCATGATCGACACGGAGAAGATCCAGCCGCCCGGCAAGGTGGTGCCGAAGCTGATGCGGCCCGGCATCCGCATCGGCGAGCCCCTGGACTTCACCCGCTACCAGGGCATGGAGCACGACCGGTTCGTCCTGCGCGCGGTGACCGACGAGGTCATGTACGAGATCATGAAGCTCTCCGGCCAGGAGTACGTCGACATGTACGCGACCGCCATGAAGCGGCAGATCGCGGAGGCGGCGAAGGCGGAGAAGGAGGCGGGCAGGGCCGCGAGGGCCGCGCTCGCACAGGCGGAGAAGGAACAGGCCGCGAAGGAGAAGGCGGCCGAGCGGGACCGGCCCGGCGAGCAGCGCTCCGAGCCCTGACGGGGGCAGGAGCGGCCGGACGGAGGGGACCGGGGGCGGACGGCCGGACGAGGGGGGAGCATGGCCAGGCGCGAGAGAGTCATGAGGATGTCGGTCGAGCAGCCGCTGTGGCGTGCGCTCACCGCCTACCGCGTGCTCACCATGCTGTACGCGATCGGCCTCTTCGCCACCGCCTACCACGAGTTCACCCGGCCCTGGATCGCCGTCGCCTACTTCGCCGTGCTGTCCGTGTGGACGCTCGCCACCCTCCCCAGGGTCGCGAGCGCGGCCCGCTGCACCAAGCGCTTCCTCGCCGTCGACCTGACCATCGCGCTCACCGGCATCCTGCTCACCCCGGTCGCCGACGCCCATGAGCGGGTCATGGACGGCGGCCCGACCATGCCGTCGATATGGACCGCCGGTTCCGTCCTCGCCTTCGCGGTCAAGGGCGGCTGGCGCTGGGCGGCCCTCGCCTCCACGCTCGTCGCCGTCGCCAACCTGATCGAGCGCGGCAGCCCCGCCCGCGACACCGTCCACAACGTGATCCTCGTCTGGGTCGCCTCCATCGCCATCGGCTACGTCGTCGAGGTCGCCCGCGCCTCCGAGCGCACCCTCGCCCGTGCCCTGGAGATCGAGGCGGCCACGAGGGAGCGGGAACGGCTCGCCCGGGACATCCACGACAGCGTCCTGCAAGTGCTGGCGATGGTGCAGCGGCGCGGGGCCGTCATCGGTGGCGAGGCGGCCGAGCTGGGCCGGATGGCGGGCGAGCAGGAGGTGGCGCTGCGCACCCTGGTCTCCGGCGGCCTGGTGCCCGTCTCCCGGGTGTCGGAGGACGCGGCCGAGGGAGCGGTCGTACGGGCGGTGGACGAACCGGCGGACGAGCCCGGCGACGGCCCGGTCGACCTGCGTTCCCTGCTCGCCCCGTACGCCGGTGCGCGCGTGAGCCTCGCCGAACCGGGGGCGCCGGTGCTGCTGGCCCCGGTCGCCGCGCGGGAGGTCGCCGCCGCCGTCGGGGCCGCCCTGGACAACGTCCGCCGGCACGCCGGTGAGCACGCGCGCGCGTGGATCCTGGTCGAGGACGAGCCCGACCAGGTGATCGTCACCGTACGGGACGACGGACCCGGCATCCCCGAGGGCCGGCTCGCCGAGGCCGAGGGGGAGGGCCGGCTCGGAGTGGCCCTGTCGATCCGGGGACGCCTGCGCGACCTCGGCGGCACGGCCGAACTGATCTCGGTGCCGGGCCAGGGCACGGAGGTCGAACTGACGGCACCGAAGCAGACCCGGCAGATCACGGGGGAAGGCGGCAGACGATGAGCGAACAGCAGGGTCCGATCAGGGTCATGGTGGTCGACGACCACCCCATGTGGCGCGACGCCGTCGCCCGGGACCTGGCCGAGTCCGGCTTCGAGGTGGTCGCCACCGCCGGCGACGGCGACCAGGCCGTGCGCCGGGCCCGCGCCGCCGCGCCCGACGTCCTCGTGCTCGACCTCAACCTGCCCGGCAAGCCCGGCGTGCAGGTCTGCAAGGAGGTCGTCGGCGCCGACCCGACCGTGCGCGTCCTCGTGCTGTCGGCGAGCGGGGAGCACGCCGACGTGCTGGAGGCGGTGAAGTCCGGCGCGACCGGCTATCTGCTGAAGTCGGCCTCCACCCAGGAGCTGCAGGACGCCGTGCGCAGCACGGCCGCCGGCGACCCGGTCTTCACCCCCGGCCTGGCCGGACTGGTCCTCGGCGAGTACCGCCGCCTCGCCTCCGAACCGGCCCCGGCCCAGGACACCGGCGAGCCGGGGGCGCCCCGCCTCACCGACCGCGAGACCGAGGTGCTGCGCCTGGTCGCCAAGGGCCTGAGCTACAAGCAGATCGCCGAACGCCTGGTCATCTCCCACCGCACCGTGCAGAACCACGTGCAGAACACCCTCGGCAAGCTCCAGCTGCACAACCGCGTCGAGCTGGTGCGGTACGCGATAGAACGGGGTCTGGACGACGCGTGACCCCGCGCGGGACAGTGGCGGTGGCCTGAACCACCCACCGTGGCAAGGGGATTACGCGATGAAGGTCGGAGTACTGACCGGAGGCGGCGACTGTCCCGGGCTCAACGCCGTCATCCGGGCCATCGTCCGCAAGGGCGTGCAGGAGTACGGCTACGACTTCGTCGGCTTCCGGGACGGCTGGCGCGGTCCCCTTGACGGCGACACCGTCCGCCTCGACATCCCGGCCGTCCGGGGCATCCTGCCCCGCGGCGGCACCGTCCTCGGCTCCTCGCGCACCAATCCGCTCCGGCACGAGAACGGCATCCGGCGCATCAAGGACAACCTCGCCAAACTCGACGTCGAGGCCCTGATCACGATCGGCGGCGAGGACACCCTCGGCGTCGCCACCCGCCTCGCGGACGAGTACGGCGTGCCCTGCGTCGGCGTGCCCAAGACCATCGACAACGACCTGTCCGCCACGGACTACACCTTCGGCTTCGACACCGCCGTCGGCATCGCCACCGAGGCCATCGACCGGCTGCACACCACCGCCGAGTCGCACATGCGGGTCCTGGTCGTGGAGGTCATGGGCCGGCACGCCGGCTGGATCGCGCTCCACTCGGGCCTGGCCGGCGGCGCCAACGTCATCCTCATCCCCGAGCAGCGCTTCGACACCGAGCAGGTGTGCGCCTGGGTGACCTCACGGTTCCGGGCGTCTTACGCCCCGATCGTGGTCGTCGCCGAGGGGGCGATGCCGAAGGACGGCGACATGGTGCTCAAGGACCGGTCACGGGACTCCTTCGGGCACGTGCGGCTGTCCGGGGTGGGGGAGTGGCTGGCGAAGGAGATCGAGCAGCACACCGGCAAGGAGGCCCGGACGACCGTCCTCGGCCATGTGCAGCGCGGCGGCACGCCCAGCGCGTTCGACCGCTGGCTCGCCACCCGCTTCGGCCTGCACGCCATCGACAGCGTCCGCGACGGCGACTTCGGCACCATGGTCGCGCTGCGCGGCACGGACATCGTCCGGGTCCCGATCGCCGAGGCCACCGCACGGCTGAAGACCGTCGACCCGAAGCTGTACGCGGAGGCCGGGGTGTTCTTCGGCTGACCGGCACCGCCGGATGCCGCGCCGTATATTCGGCCGAAAGCCCAGCGACGCGGGAGCGGCCGTGGAGATCCTCGCCTTCGGAGTGCAAGCCGACGAGCAGCCCCTGATCGAGAAGGCTTTCCGCGGCCGGTACGAGGTCCACTGCCTGGACGTCTTCCTGAGCGCGGACACCGCTCCCATCGCGGCCGGCCACGAGATCATCTCGTCCAGCGTCAACGCCGACCTCGGCGCGGACGTCCTGGAGATCCTCGCGGCCGGCGGCACCCGCATGGTCGCCCAGCGCTCCACGGGCTTCAACAACATCGACCTGGACACGGCCGAGCGCCTCGGCATGACCGTCGCCCGCGTCTCGTACTACTCGCCCTACGCGGTCGCCGAGTTCGCCTGGGCCCTGGCCATGGCCGTCAACCGCCGGATCGTGCGGGCCTCCAACCGCACCCGCGACTTCGACTTCCGCCTGCAGGGACTGATGGGCCGGGACATGCACGGCCGGACCGCGGGCGTCCTCGGCACCGGCAGGATCGGCGAGGCGTTCGCCCGGATCGCCCGCGGCTTCGGCATGCGGCTGCTCGGCTGGGACGTGGCCGAGAACCCCGTCTGCATGGAACTCGGCATGCGCTACGTGCCCAAGGAAGAGCTGCTCGCCGAGTCCGACCTGGTCACCCTGCACGTCCCGCTGATGCCCGACACCCGTCACCTCATCGACGCCGGCGCCCTGAAGACGATGCGGGACGACGCGATCCTGGTCAACTCCAGCCGCGGCGGCCTGATCGACACCGCCGCCCTCGTCGAGGAGCTGCGCGCCGGCCGCTTCACCGGCGTGGGCCTGGACGTGTACGAGGCGGAGGCGGGCCTGTTCTTCCTCGACAAGTCCCTGGAGGCCATCACGGACGACACCCTGGCCCGCCTCGTCACCTTCCCGAACGTCCTGGTCACCTCGCACCAGGCGTACTACACCGAGGACGCCGTCGGCCAGATCGTCGACGCCACGGTGCGCAACGTCACGGACTACCTGGACGGCCGCCGCTCGGAGAACGTGCTCGTCCCGCGCAGCTGACCCACCAGCTGCCGCACGATCGCCGCGCCGTCCAGCGTCAGCACCGACTCCGGGTGGAACTGCAGCCCGGCGAAACCGGGCCCGCGCAGCGCGTGCACCTCGCCGCCCGCCGAGCGGCTCACCTCCACGCCGTGCGCGGCCAGCTCCTGGGCGGCGTCGTCGTCGCAGTGCGCCACGAAGCTGTTGTAGAAGCCGACGGTCTCCGGCCGCCCGAACAGCTCGATCCGCGTCTGCGCCCCCTGGTACGGCACCTCCTTGCGGACGATCTCCAGCCCCAGCTCCGCCGCGATCAGCTCGTGCCCCAGGCACACGCCCAGGACACCGTGCCGGCCGCCCCTGATCACCTCGGCGGTCAGGGCGCGCAGGAAGCGCATCTTGGGATCGGCCGTGTCGCACGGGTCGCCGGGGCCGGGCCCCAGCACCACCGGGCCGCCCTCGTGCCCGAGCACCGCCTCCCGGAGCCCCGGCTCGTCGTACCGGCGCACGGTGACCTCCAGCCCGCCGGCGCGCAGCACGTGCGCGAGCATCGCCGTGAAGGTGTCCTCCGCGTCGACGACCAGGGCGTGGCCCTCGAGCGCCTGCGACGGCTCCTGCATCCGCAGCCAGAACGGGGCCAGCGAGGCGCGGCGCCCGTCCAGTGCCGCGCGCACCCGCGGGTCGTCGGCCAGCTTCGGCCGCCCGGCCTCCGCACGCGGCCGGGACGGGCGTACGCCGAGGGCGGCCAGCACTCCCGCCGCCTTGGCGTGGGTCTCCGCGACCTCGCCGGCCGGGTCCGAGCCCCGCACCAGCGTGGCGCCGACCGGCACCCGCAGCCGGCCGCGCGCGTCGATGTCGGCGGTGCGGATGAGGATGGGGGAGTCGAGGGTCTGCGCACCGCCCGCGTCCCGGCCGAGCAGGGCCAGCGCTCCCGCGTAGTAGCCGCGCCCGCCGACCTCGTGCCGTTCGATGACCCGGCAGGCGTTCTGCACCGGCGAGCCGGTGACCGTCGCCGCGAACATGGTCTCCCTCAGCACCTCCCGCACGTCCAGCGAGGACCGGCCGCGCAGCTCGTACTCGGTGTGCGCGAGGTGTGCCATCTCCTTCAGCCGGGGCCCGACGACCACACCGCCCATGTCGCCGACGGTGCACATCATCTTGAGCTCCTCGTCGACCACCATCGACAGCTCCTCGATCTCCTTGCCGTCGGCGAGGAAACGCAGCAGGTGCTCCGGGGTCGGCCCCTCGGCGGGATAGCGGTAGGTCCCGCTGATCGGGTTCATCACCACGGTCCCGCCGGACATCCGCACGTGCACCTCGGGACTCGCGCCGACCAGCGTCCGCTCCCCGGTGTGCACCACGAACGTCCAGTACGCGCCCCGCTCGCCCTCCAGCAGCCGCCGGAACAGCGCGAGCGCGTCGGCCCGCCCGAACCCCGGAATCGCTCCCTGGTAGGTCCGCCGGATCACGAAGTTCGCGCCCTCGCCCCGCCCGATCTCCTCGTCCAGCACCCGGCCGACGATCCGCGCGTACTCCTCGTCGCCGACGTCGAACCCGCCGCCCTCGACGCGGACGTCGTGGGAGGGCAGCCGGTCCAGGGCCTCGGCGAGCGGGATCTCGTACCGCTCCTCGGGGGTCAGGACCAGCAGCGGCGTGCCGTCGTCGCGGACGTCGAAGCCGCGCTCGCGGATCTGGCGGAAGGGGACGAGCGCCAGTCCCTCGTCGGGCAGGCCGGCGAGGGAGTCGCGCGCCGTGACCGGGCCGAGCAGCAGCTCCACCGTGTCGTCGTCGCGGCCGGGGGTGCGGCGGCGCAGCAGGGCGAACGGGCGGGGGTCGGCGGGCAGGTCGCGCAGGTCGGGCAGTGGCATGGGTCCGTCCTTCTCGTCTGTCGGTGAGAGGAACGGCCCCTGGTCGCGAAAACACCGAAGGCCGCCCCTCGGGCGGCCTTCGCGAAGTCTTGCGTACGCGCAGTCAGTGGGCCGCCGGAGAAGCGGTCCACCACCAGTTCTGGGTCGAATGCGCGAACATGCGGCGCAGCCTACCGCATGCCCGCGGGGTGTCGCCGGTGTTCCGGAGTCCGCAGGGCGTGCCCCGTGTCTCATTACCTGGGCACTCGGCGGGGACCCGTGGTGCGACCCCGTAATGTTGAGGTCGTGACCGTGAACGCTAAGACCAGCGCGAGCGCTGGCAACACCTGGCGAGACCTGCCCGCGGCGCAGCAGCCCGAGTACCCCGACCCCGAGGCTCTGCGCGCAGTGATCGCGGACCTCGAGTCGTATCCGCCGCTCGTCTTCGCGGGCGAGTGCGACCAGCTGCGCGCCCGGATGGCGGCCGTCGCCAAGGGAGAGGCGTTCCTCCTCCAGGGCGGCGACTGCGCCGAGGCCTTCGACGCGGTGTCCGCGGACCACATCCGCAACAAGCTCAAGACGCTGCTCCAGATGGGCGCCGTGCTCACCTACGCGGCATCGGTGCCCGTGGTGAAGGTCGGCCGGATCGCCGGCCAGTACTCCAAGCCGCGCTCCAAGCCCACCGAGACCCGTGACGGCGTCACCCTGCCGACCTACCGCGGCGACTCCGTCAACGGCTTCGAGTTCACCGAAGCGGCCCGCGTCCCGGACCCCGAGCGGCTGAAGCGCATGTACCACGCGTCGGCCTCCACGCTGAACCTGGTGCGCGCCTTCACCACCGGCGGCTACGCCGACCTGCGCCAGGTGCACGCCTGGAACCAGGACTTCGTGAAGTCGTCCCCGTCCGGCCAGCGCTACGAGCAGCTCGCCCGGGAGATCGACAACGCGCTGAACTTCATGCGGGCCTGCGGCACGGACCCGGAGGAGTTCAAGACCGTCGAGTTCTACGCCTCGCACGAGGCGCTGCTGCTCGACTACGAGTCCGCGCTCACCCGCGTCGACTCGCGCACCGGGCAGCTGTACGACGTCTCGGGCCACATGGTGTGGATCGGCGAGCGCACCCGGCAGCTGGACCACGCGCACATCGAGTTCGCCTCGAAGATCCGCAACCCGATCGGCATCAAGCTCGGCCCGACGACGACGGCCGAGGAGGCGCTGCAGTACATCGAGCGCCTGGACCCGGAGCGCGAGCCGGGCCGGCTGACCTTCATCGTCCGCATGGGCGCCGACAAGATCCGGGACAAGCTTCCGGAGCTGGTCGAGAAGGTCACCGCCTCGGGCGCCACCGTGGCCTGGGTGACCGACCCGATGCACGGCAACACCTTCGAGGCGGCCTCCGGGCACAAGACCCGCCGCTTCGACGACGTGCTGGACGAGGTCAAGGGCTTCTTCGAGGTCCACAAGGCGCTCGGCACCCACCCGGGCGGCATCCACGTGGAGCTGACCGGCGACGACGTCACCGAGTGCGTGGGCGGCGGCGACGAGATCTTCGTCGACGACCTGCACCAGCGTTACGAGACGGCCTGCGACCCGCGGCTCAACCGCAGCCAGTCGCTCGACCTGGCCTTCCTGGTCGCGGAGATGTACCGGGACCAGTGACGGGCCCGCCCGTCACGGCGATGCGCACTGGGGCGCGGATCACATCCGATCCGCGCCCCTGGCACTTTTCCGGAACCTGAGGGATGGGTAAGGTTAGGTTTGCCTCACCGATCAGTCGGGCCCTCCGGTCAGTCGGTACGGCACGACCATGATCCCCAGTCGGGAGGTGAACCGCGTGTTCGTCTGCAGCTGCTTCGGTGTGACCGAGGAACAGGTGAAGTCTCACGCGGAGGCCGGCGCCTGCACGCCCCGGCAGATCGCCTCGGCCTGCAAGGCCGGTACCGACTGCGGCGGCTGCGTCCGCCGCATCCAGGCGCTGCTCGGCCGCGGCGCCTGTCCCCGCCGGCAGCTGATCGACAAGGGTGAGGCGGCCCTGTCCGAGCTGCCCCGCGCCGCCGGTCTGCCCGAAGCGGCCTAGTGGGTCGAGAACCCGCTCGTCCCCGGTCCTGACGCGTCCGGCTGGGACTGCTCGATGACCGTCGACAGGTACAGCGACTCGCCCAGCTTCTCGATCAGGTCCAGCTGGGTCTCCAGGTAGTCGATGTGGTGCTCCTCGTCGGCGAGGATCGCCTCGAAGATGTTGGCGGACGTGATGTCGTTCTTGTTGCGCATCACCTCCACGCCGCGGCGCAGCCGGTCGATCGCCTCCACCTCGATCTCCCGGTCGGCCTGGAACATCTCGGTCACGGTCTGACCGACCCGCACGTGGAAGAGCCGCTGGTAGTTGGGCAGGCCGTCGAGGAGCAGGATGCGGTCGGTGAGCAGCTCGGCGTGCCGCATCTCGTCGAAGGACTCGGCGCGCGTGTACTTCGCGAGCTTCGTCCACCCCTTGTGGTCCTGCAGCTTCGAGTGCAGGAAGTACTGGTTGATCGCGGTGAGCTCGGCGGTCAGCTGCTCGTTGAGGAATTCGATGACCTCGGGGTCGCCCTGCATCGCGTGAGGCTCCTTCCAACGGGAACTGGCGGGTTGCGCCGCATGATGGCACCGGCGGCGAAGATCGTCCAGTAAGTCTTCACTTAGTAAGTAAGTCCATGCTCAGTCGGAGTTGTGCCTGTTTGTCCGAATGCGAGCGGGGCCGGTCAAGGACATCGGTCCGGGTCTGTCAGGATGGAAGGCATGGGTCAGCCGGTGGAACACGAATCGGGAGAAGGCGGTACGGGAGGGGCGCCGCGGTTCGAGCTTCCGCCGGGGCAGCGACTGCAGCGCGGCTGGCCGGTCACGCACTACGGACCGGTCCCCAAGTTCCGGCCCGAGCGGTGGGAGTTCCGGGTCTTCGGCGCCACCGCCGACGGCGAGAAGCACCGCTGGAGCCATGAGGAGTTCACCGCCCTGCCGTACACCACGGTCGTGGCCGATCTGCACTGCGTCACCAAGTTCAGCATGCTCGGTGCCGAGTGGGGCGGCATCCCGGCCCGCACGATCCTCGGCATCGCCCCGCCCGCGCCCGCCGTCACCCACGTGATGGTGTGGGCGGAGTACGGATTCAGCTCCAACCTGCGGCTTTCCGACTTCGCCGCCGAGCGCACCCTCTTCGCCACCCACAAGGACGGCGAGCTGCTGACGGCCGAGCACGGCTTCCCGCTCCGGCTCGTCGTCCCCCATCTGTACGCGTGGAAGGGCCCCAAGTGGGTCCGCGGCATCGAGTACATGACCGCCGACCGCCGTGGCTTCTGGGAGGAGCGCGGCTACCACAACATCGGCGACCCCTGGAAGGAACAGCGCTACTCCTACCAGGAGGAGCCCGGGGACGGCCCCGAGCTCTGACGCCTCCCGGCCCCGGCCCTCAGCCGTCGCGCAGCTTCTTCAGCCGCTCCACGTCCGCCGCGTGCCCCTCCTTGCCGCCCGGCGTCTCGATGATCAGCGGAACGCCCTCCGTCGCGGGGTGGGTCATCAGCGCCCGGAACGGGTCCTCCCCTATGTGACCCGCGCCGATGTTCTCGTGGCGGTCCTTGTGGGCGCCGGCCACGTCCTTGGAGTCATTGGCGTGGACCAGCTTCAGCCGGCCCTCGCCGACCGTGTCCACCAGCAGGTCCAGGGTCTGGTGCATGCCGGACGGGCCGGTCAGGTCGTGGCCCGCGGCGAAGATGTGGCAGGTGTCCAGGCACACGCCCAGCTTCGGGTGGGCGTCCAGCGCCTCGAAGTACGGCCCGAAGTCCCAGGTCCGTGAGCACAGGGAGGCGCCCTGGCCGGCGGTCGACTCCAGCAGCAGGTACGGGTCGTCGTCGTGGGTGAGCTCGTCGAGCAGCGGCAGCATGTGCTCCCGCACCTGCTTCAGCGCCACCGACCGCTCCCGTCCGCCGGTCGCGCTGCCGGTGTGCACGACCACCCCGAGCGCCCCGATCGCCCGGCCCCGGCGCAGCGAGTGCCGCAGCGACCGGACCGACTGCTCCACCGTCGCCTCCGTGTGCGAACCGAAGTTGATCAGGTACGGGGCGTGCACGTAGGCGGGGATCGACCCGGCCGCGCAGGCCGCGCGGAACGCCTCGTCCTGCTGCGGGTTGCCGGCCGGCGTGGCCCAGCCGCGCGGGTTGGCGACGAAGACCTGCACGGCCTCGGCCTTCAGCTCGTGCGCGTACGACAGGCCCACGGAGTGCAGGCCGCCGGCCACGGGGACGTGGCCGCCGACGGGGTTGCGGGGGAGGGCGGACTGTTGACTGTTCACCCGTCAAGGGTGTCATGCGCCCGGACCGTGCCCGCGGTCACCGGATCCTGATGGTGATCGTCGAACCCTTGGGTGCCGTGTCCCCGCCGTCCACGGACTGGCCGTCGACGGTGTCGCCGAACAGTCCGAGCAGACCGCGGTCCTCGTCCACCTCGAAACCGGCGTCCCGGAGCTTGCGCTTCGCGTCGTCCACCTTGTCACCGACCACGTCCGGGACCTCGACCATCTCCGGGCCCTTCGACACCGTGAGCGTGACCGTGTCGCCCTCGGCGGCCCGGCCGCCGGCGTTCGGAGTCTGCCGGGCGACCCGGCCGGCGTCGTACTCGGAGTTGACCCGCTCGGCCGCGACCTTCACCTTCAGGCCGGCCTCCGTCAGCTCGGCCCGCGCGTCCGCCAGGTCGTCACCGGTGACGTCGGGCACGTCCACCGGGGCGCCCTTGCTGACGACGAGGGCGACCGCCGAGCCCGCGTGCACCTTCGTGCCCGCCGCCGGCTCGGTGGAGATCACGAAGCCCTTCGGTACGTCCTCGTCGAACGCCCGGGTCACCATGCCCGGCTCCAGCCCGTCCTGCTCCAGCAGGGTCCGTGCCCGGTCCAGCTTGTAACTCCCCACGTCCGTGACCTTCACGGTCTCGGGGCCGTCGGAGATCGTGAAGGACACGGAGTCGTTCCTGCGGATGCGGGCGCCCGCCCCGGGGTCGGTGCTGACGACCCTGCCGCGCTCGACCGTGTCGCTGTAGGTGTGGCGGACCTTGCCGACGTCCAGCCCGGCGTCCGCCAGCCGGTCCCGGGCCTGCGCCTCGGTCTTGGACAGCAGCGGCGGCACCTTGGTGAACTGGCCGGAGTTGATGTACCAGATGCCCGTACCGGCGCCGAGCACCAGCAGGACGGCCACGACGACCGCCAGCGGGCCGCGCCGCAGCACCGGCCGGCGGCGCGACGGCGGCGGGGTGTCCAGCCTGCTGGTGCGGTGCACCCCGTCCGCGGGGTCCTCGCCGTCCTCGTTCACGGGGAGCGGCCGGGGCATCGTCAGCGCGCGCGGGATCACGCTCGTGCGGTCCTCGGCGTTGTCGTGCTCCGCGCTGAGCGCCTGCGGCGGCACCGCGTCCAGCTGCCCGGCGCTCAGGGCCCCGCGTGCCGTACGGGCCCGCGCGAGCAGCGCCACGGCGTCGTGCGGACGGACCTCCGGGTTGCGCGCGGTCGCCGAGGCGACCAGCTCGTCCAGTTCGTACGCCAGGTCCGGGACGGCGGCCGAGGGCGGCGGCACGTCCTCGTGGAGGTGCTTGTAGAGCACCTGGGCGGGGGAGTCCCCCTCGTGCGGCTTGCCGCCGGTCAGCATCTCGTACAGCACGACGCCGCACGCGTAGACGTCGACCCTCGGGTCCGCGGTGCCCTGCTCGATCTGCTCGGGGGCGAGGTAGGAGACGGTGCCGAGGACCGCCCCGGTGGTGCTGGTCACCGTGTCCACGGCGCGGACCAGCCCGAAGTCGGCGACCTTGACCCGGCCGTCGTCCCCTATCAGCACGTTCTCCGGTTTCATGTCCCGGTGCACGAACCCGGCCCGGTGCGCGGCACCGAGCGCGGCCAGCACCGGCTCCAGGATGTCCAGCGCCGCCCGCGGCCGCAGCGCCCCGCGCTCGCGCAGCACGTCGCGCAGGGTGCAGCCCGAGACGTACTCCATGGCCAGGTACACGTACGCCCCGTCGGCCCCTTGGTCGAACACCTGTACGACATTGGGGTGGTCGAGGCGGGCCACCGACTTCGCCTCGCGGATGAACCGCTCGACGAACGTGGCGTCGGCCGCGAGCGTCGGGTGCATCACCTTCAGCGCGAGCACGCGGTCCAGGCGGGTGTCCACGGCCCGGTAGACCGTGGCCATCCCGCCGACCGCGATCCGCGCGTCGACGCGGTACCGGCCGTCGAGCACCTGCCCGACCAGAGGGTCCTGAAGGGTCGTGTCCACGCAGGTGAGTGTACGAGCCACCGCCGACACGCCGCGTCCACGACGGGGATCGGACGGCTACTGCAGCGGACCTGTGACGCTTCCCACGCCCGGGCGCGGCCGGGCGGCCGCCGACGGCGTGGAACTCCCACGGGCGAGGCCCACCTCTTGGCCGACTGGAAACGGGTGGTGCGCGGGTGGGAGACCCAACGGCGGCACAGCGCAGGGCTACTGGAAAGCGGGCCGCTCAGGATCCAGTACCGCCAAGCCCTCCGCAGGAGAGGACGCCTCGGCGAAGTGGCGCCGGGGAATCCGCCCCGCGAGCCGGGCCAGCCGCCCCGCCTCCACGGCATGCCGCATGGCCTCCGCCATGAGCACCGGCTCCTGCGCCCGCGTCACCGCCGAGGCGAGCATCACACCCGCGCACCCCAGCTCCATCGCCAGCGCCGCGTCCGACGCCGTACCGGCCCCGGCGTCCAGGATCACCGGCACGCGCGCGTGCTCCACGATCAGCTGGAAGTTGTGCGGATTGCGGATGCCGAGCCCCGAGCCGATCGGCGAGCCGAGCGGCATGATCGCGGCACACCCGACGTCCTCCAGCTTCCGCGCCAGCACCGGGTCGTCGTTCGTGTACGGCAGCACGGTGAACCCGTCGTCGACCAGCGTCTCCGCCGCGTCCAGCAGCTCGATCGGGTCCGGCAGCAGCGTGCGCTCGTCGGCGATGACCTCCAGCTTGACCAGGTCCGTGCCGAGCGCCTCGCGCGCGAGGCGGGCGGTGAGCACCGCCTCCCCGGCGGTGAAGCAGCCCGCCGTGTTCGGCAGCACCCGGATGCCGAGCCGCTCCAGGACGGACAGCACCGAACCGTGCACCGAGGGGTTCACGCGCCGCATCGCGACGGTCGTCAGCTCCGTCCCGGAGGCGGCCAGCGACCGCTCCAGCACGTCCAGGCTGGGCGCGCCGCCCGTACCCATGATCAGACGGGACGTGAAGGACGTACCGCCGAGGACAAACGGATCGTCGGCCATGGGGTCAGCCTCCTTGGACGGCGGTGAGGACTTCGACGCGGTCGCCGTCGGCCAGCGCGGTGGCGGACCACTGCGCGCGCGGGACGACGGTCTCGTTCAGGGCGGCGGCCACGCCGGACGGGGCCGTGGTGAGGGTCCTCACCAGGTCGTCCAGGGCCGTGCCGGGGGCCACCTCGCGCGGCTCCCCGTTGACGGAGACGTTCATGCGGGCTGCTCCATGAGTGCGGCGGCGGCGCCGAAGCGCCGGGGGGTGAACGGGCGGGCCTCGTCGGGGAGTTCGCCGGTGGTCAGGACGTGCGCCATGACGTCGCCGGTGACCGGTGTCAGCAGCACGCCGTTGCGGTAGTGCCCGGTGGCCAGCAGCAGCCCCGGCAGCCCGGTCGGACCGAGCAGCGGCGCGTTGTCCGGGGAGCCGGGGCGCAGTCCTGCCCGGGTCTCGGTCAGGGGCAGCTCCGTGATGCCGGGCACCAGTTCGTGGGCGTCGCGCAGCAGCTCGTACACGCCGCCCGCGGTCACCGTCGTGTCCCAGCCCAGCTCCTCGCTGGTGGCCCCGACGACGAGTTCGCCGCTCTCCCTGGGCACCAGGTAGACCGGGTTGCCGCGCACCACGGCACGCACGGTCCGGCTCAGCAGCGGACCGTGCGACCGGGGCATCGTCAGCCGCAGCACCTGCCCCTTGACCGGCCGCACCGGAGGCAGCACGTCCTTGGGGACGCCCGCGAGCCGCCCGCTCAGGCTGCCCGCGGCCAGGACCACCTGCCCGGCCGCCAGCGCGGTGCCGTCGGCCGTCACGACCCCGGTGGCCCGGCCCCCGGCGACGGTGAGCCGGCCGGCCCGCGTCCGGTGGAGGACGACGCCGGAGCGCTCACAGGCGGCCACGAGCGCGCGGGCGAGGCGCCGGGGGTCGATCTGGTGGTCGCCGTCCACCCTGAGCCCCCCGCGCACGCCGGGCGCGAGCATCGGCTCCAGGCGCCGGCACTCACGCCCCGCCAGCCACTCGGACTCCAGGCCCGAGCGCTGTTGCAGCGCGTGCAGTTCCCGCAGGTGGGCCCGGTCGTCGGCGTCCAGGGCGACGGCGAGGGTGCCGCACCGGCGGTAGCCGAGGTCGTGGCCCGTCAGGTCCGTCAGCTCGGCCGCAAAGTCCGGGTAGCGGCGGGCGGAGGCGAGGTTCAGGGCGAGCAGGGTCTGCTCGCCGTAGTGCAGTTCCGTGACGGCGGCGAGCATCCCGGCCGCCACCTGGGCGGCCCCGCCGCCCGGTTCGGGGTCCACGACGGCGGTGGCGAGCCCGTGCTGCGCGGCCCGCCAGGCCGTGACCAGACCGATGATCCCGCCCCCCACGACGAGGACGTCCGACGTACGCGGTGACGACGGTGGAGACGACATGGGCGTCCAGCCCCTCCCTTCGCCGGCATGACCCGGATCAGGTTCGTACGGTCGGAGGCCGCCAGCCTCCCTCTCAGCCCGGTGCGTCCGGGCTCCCGCGAGTGCTTTACGTTGGCCACCCTAGCCCGACGCCGTACGTCTCAGTAAGGGAGCCTCCGCCCGTGGCACGTTCACTCGACGGTCTCGTCCTCGCCCCCGTCGCCGACCAGGCACCCGGCCAGGTGGGCACGCGCACCCGGTTCGCCTACCACGAGCAGGACGGCGCGATCTGGGCCGAGTACGAGGGCGGGGACGTGGTCCGCGGCCGGCTCGTGGGCACCAGGGACGGCGACCGGCTCGACTTCCGGTACGTGCAGCTGAAGACCGACGGCAGCACGTCGTCGGGGCACTGCGTGTCGACGGTCGTCGACCTGCCGGACGGGCGGGTGCGCCTGGAGGAGACCTGGGAGTGGGAGTCGCAGCCGGGCCGCGGCACGAGCGTCGTCGAGGAGATCGCCGAGTGACGGCGCTGCCGCGCGGTGTGGAGCAGTTCACTGAACGCGCTTGCTGACCGGTGATTCGTCAGGTGTCTATGGTGATCAGGTGAGCGAGCAGACGCAGGAACGGGCGGAGCCCGCCGGCCGGCGCGTGGTCGTGGTCGGCGCGGGCATGGCCGGCGTGCAGACCGCGGTCGCCCTGCGGGAGCAGGGTTTCACGGGCACCGTGACACTGATCGGCGCCGAGCCCCACCAGCCGTACGACCGGCCCCCGCTCTCCAAGGCGGTGCTGCTCGGCACGGCCGAGGGATCCGCCTTCGAGGTCGACTTCGAGGCGCTCGGCATCGACCTGCGGCTCGGCTGCGAGGCGCTCGGCGTGCGCCCCGACGCGCGCGTCCTCGACACCTCCGCCGGGCCCGTGCCCTACGACGTCCTCGTCCTCGCCACGGGCGCGGAACCGATTCGGCTGCCCGGCACCGAGGGCGTCCCGGGCGTCCATCTGCTGCGCACCCTGGACGACGCCGAGCGGCTGCGCCCGGTCCTCGCCCGGCAGCACGACATCGTGGTCGTCGGGGCGGGCTGGATCGGCGCCGAGTTCGCCACCGTCGCGCGCGAGGCGGGCTGCGCGGTGACCGTCGTGGAGGCCGCCGACCGGCCCCTCGCCGGGGCGCTGCCCCCCGAGGTCGCCGCCCCGATGAGGGCCTGGTACGCCGATGCCGGTGCCGTGCTGCGCACCCACGCGCGCGTGGAGCGCGTCGAGCCCGGTGAACCCGGCGAGGTCGTCCTGGACGACGGCTCGCGGCTCCCCGCCGGTGCGGTCGTCGTCGGCATCGGTGCCCGGCCCGCCACCGCCTGGCTCGCCGGCTCCGGCATCGAGCTGGGCGCCCACGGCGAGGTCCTCGCCGACGACCGCCTGCGCACCTCCGCGCCGGACGTGTACGCCGTCGGCGACTGCGCGTCCTTCCCCTCCGGCCGCTACGGCGAGCGGCTGCTCGTGCACCACTGGGACAACGCCCTCCAGGGCCCGCGCACGGTCGCCGCGAACATCGTCGGCGCCGCCGCCGGCGTGGCCCCGGCGGTCTACGACCCCGTGCCGTACTTCTGGTCGGAGCAGTTCGGCCGTTTCGTCCAGTACGCCGGGCACCACACGTCCGCCGACACCATCCTGTGGCGCGGGGATCCCGCCGGCCCCGCCTGGAGCGTCTGCTGGCTGCGCGACCACCGCCTGGTCGCCCTGCTGGCGGTGGGCCGCCCCCGGGATCTGGCCCAGGGCAGACGCCTGATCGAGGCCGGTACGGCGATGGACCCGCGGCTGCTGGCCGATCCGGCCAGGCCGCTGAAGGCGGCCACGGCGTAGCGGCCGGGCGCGACGCGTCCGACCTGCCCGGACGGGTCCGGCTTCCGACTGTCGGTGCGGGATGGCAGGCTGGAGACGTGACCGAGATTGACACGAAGATCGATGCTCTCGTCCCTGCCTGGCTCACCCTCCCCGACATCGCCGAGATGATGGGCGTCGAGGTGACCCGTGTACGGCAGCTGGTCAAGGAGGGCCAGCTCATCGCCGTACGCCGCGGTGAGAACCGCGCGCTGCACGTCCCTGCCGCGTTCATCGACGGGGACAAGGTCGTCAAGGGCCTGACCGGCACTCTGACGCTCCTGCGGGACGACGGCTTCACGGTCGAGGAAATGCTGGAGTGGCTCTTCACGCCCGACCCGTCCCTGCCCGGAACCCCCGCGCAGGCGCTGAGCGAGAACCGCGGCACGGAGGTGAAGCGCCGCGCCCAGGCGCTCGCCGTCTGACCTGACACACCGCCCGGCGCGCGGGCCACGAAGCCCCACTCCGCCCGCGCCGCCGCGGCCCGCACCGGCACCGGCCGCCACGACGGATCGGGCCTCGCGCCCGTTCGCCGATGTGCCCGTCTGCCACGGCGACGGCTCCGCTCGGCGGGCCGTGCGCCGGGGCGACTGCTGCCCGGGCGGCGGGTGCGCTGCGGCGGCCGGTCCGCTGCGGTGCCGGTGCGCGAGGGCGCCCGTTCGCCACGGCGGCTGGTCCGCCACGGTGGGCCGTCTGTCAAGGTGGTGGCGGGATGGCTGCCGCACCGGTGCGCCGGCGGGTTGCCTGCCCGGGCGACGGTGGCGCTGCGGTGCCGGTCCGCCACGGCGGGTTGTCCGTCACGGCGGCCGGTTCGCTGCGGCGACGGTTCGCGAGGCGGTCCGTTCGCCGCGTGGGCGGTTTGCCGCTGTGGGCCGTTCGGCCGTGGCCGGCCGGTCCACCCGCTGCGGGCGGCCGTATGCCGCGACCCGCTCATCCGCCACGGCGGCCCGTCCGCCACAAGGGGCCGTTGCACGGCGGCCCGTACGCCGCGACGGCGGGGGACACCCCGTACGTCACCGACCTGGGGGGACCCACCTGATGACCGACACCGCACGCGCCCGGCTCGCCGACGCCCGGCTCTACCTGTGCACCGACGCCCGCAAGGAGCAGGGCGACCTGCCCGAGTTCCTGGACGCCGTGCTGGCCGGCGGCGTCGACATCGTGCAGCTGCGCGACAAGGGCATGGAGGCGGCGGAGGAGCTGGAGCACCTGGCGGTATTCGCCGACGCCTGCGCGCGCCACGGCAAGCTGCTCGCGGTCAACGACCGGGCGGACGTCGCCCACGCCGCCCGCTCCGACGTGCTGCACCTCGGCCAGGGCGACCTCCCGGTGCCCGCGGCCCGGGCGATCCTCGGCGACGGCGTCCTCGTCGGCCGTTCCACGCACGCCGAGTCCGAGGCGGCCGCCGCCGCCGTCCAGGAGGGCGTGGACTACTTCTGCACGGGCCCGTGCTGGCCCACCCCCACCAAGCCGGGCCGTCACGCACCCGGCCTGGACCTCGTCCGGTACACGGCTTCGCTGGGCACCGACCGCCCCTGGTTCGCCATCGGCGGCATCGACCTCGGCAACCTCGACCAGGTCCTGGAGGCCGGCGCCCGCCGGGTCGTCGTGGTCCGCGCGATCACCGCCGCGGACGACCCCGGCGCGGCGGCGGCGGAGTTCGCGAAGCGGCTGCGGCAGGCCTAGCCCCGGCCGCTCCGGCCGGGTGCCTCGGGCATGTGTCCAAGGGGTGGACAACAAACAGATAATCCGGACAAATACCCCGCCTCCGGTTGGGGGACCGACGCCCCCTGGCTAACCTGCCCGTATGGCCCTCGGAACCGCATCCACCAGGACTGATCGCGCACGCACCGTGCGCGACATCCTCGCCACCGGCAAAACGACGTACTCGTTCGAGTTCTCGGCGCCGAAGACGCCCAAGGGCGAGAGGAACCTGTGGAGCGCGCTGAGGCGGGTGGAGGCGGTCGCCCCGGACTTCGTCTCCGTGACCTACGGCGCCGGCGGTTCCACCCGCGCGGGCACGGTCAGGGAGACCGAGCAGATCGTCGCCGACACCACGCTCACCCCCGTCGCACACCTCACCGCGGTCAACCACTCCATCGCGGAGCTGCGCAACATCATCGGCCAGTACGCCGACGCCGGTATCCGCAACATGCTGGCCGTGCGCGGCGACCCGCCCGGCGACCCCATGGGCGACTGGATCCCGCACCCGCAGGGCCTGACCTACGCGGCCGAACTCGTCGAACTCATCAAGGAGTCCGGCGACTTCTGCGTCGGCGTGGCCGCCTTCCCGGAGATGCATCCGCGCTCCGTCGACTGGGACACCGACGTGGCGCACTTCGTCGACAAGTGCCGCGCGGGCGCCGACTACGCGATCACGCAGATGTTCTTCCAGCCGGAGTCGTACCTGCGGCTGCGCGACAGGGTCGCCGCGGCCGGGTGCGAGACCCCGGTGATCCCCGAGGTCATGCCGGTGACCAGTGTGAAGATGCTGGAGAGGTTGCCGAAGCTCAGCAACGCCGCGTTCCCTGCCGAGCTGAAAGAGCGGATCCTCACAGCAAAGGACGATCCGACGGCTGTACGCTCCATTGGCATCGAGTTCGCCACGGAGTTCTGCGCGCGGCTGCTGGCCGAAGGTGTGCCCGGACTGCACTTCATCACGCTCAACAACTCCACGGCGACGCTGGAAATCTACGAGAACCTGGGCCTGCACCACCCACCGCAGGCCTAGACCTGCCGCACATACTTACGACACACTGCGTAGCGGCCACTGGGAGAGGGGCGTACATGGGCTGGACGGTCCTCTACATCGCGTTCGGCGTCGTCGCACTGTGGCTGCTCGGTGAGGTGCTGCTGCAGTACAAGGCGCGCCTGCGCTGGCGGCTGCTCGCCTTCGCCGGCTTCCTCGGCGTCGTGGTCGGCGTGCTGATCCCGTCCGTCATCGTCATCGGACTCGGCGCGGCGGCCTTCGCCGTCGGCCAGACCTACGTCACGCTGTCGTTCCGCCGCGGCTTCGCGGCCGGCTGGGCGGTCTCCGCCCCGGCGGGCCTCAGCAGGCGCCGCCGGCCCGAACCGGGCCGCCAGGAACCGACGTTGGAGGTCTCCGGGCTGGAGGCGGCCGACCCCGGCCCCGACCACCGCGCCCCGGGCCACGACAGCCTCGCGTACGGCCACGGCGACTACGACCGCGACGACGTCTTCACCCCCGCCCGCCCCGCCGATCCCACGGCCGCGGAGACCACCGCCGTCTACGAGCCGCAGCCCATGCCGGACGACACGGGCTCCTACGGCGTGTACGGCGACTCCGGTTACGGCGGACAGGACGGGCAGGTGCCCGCCGCGCCGACCGCCGACCCGTCCCACGCCTACGACTACTCCGGCTACGGCCAGCAGGGTTACGGCTACGACGGGGGCCAGCAGCAGTACGCCGCCTACTCCGACCCGTACATCGGCACGCACACCTACGGCCAAGCCGCGTACGGCACCGGTTACGACGCCACCGGCCAGCAGGTCTACGGCCAACAGGGCTACGCCCAGGACCAGTACGCCACCGGCGGCTACGGCGAGACCCCGCCCGGCGGTGTGTGGGTGCCGCAGCAGCGCAGCACCGACGACCCGTACGGCGGCGCCCTCCCGCCGGAGCAGACGTACCCGCAGCAGGGCAACGGCCAGCCGCAGGGCCAGGGTTACGACGAGCAGTACCGCTTCTGACGCCTCGGGGGACCGCCCGGCGGCCGGGCGCTCACTGGGAGCCCCGGAACCCGGGCCCCTCCACGATCAGTCCGGCGACCAGCGCGCCCGACATGCCCGCGTGCGGCAGACCGCCGCCGGGATGCGACCAGCCGCCCACCGTGAACAGACCGCCCGTACGCGTGACGTTCGCCGGGTGCAGCAGGCGACCGCCGGCCGCCGCCAGCGCGGGCGCCGGTACCGCTCCGCCCTCCGCGCCGGTCGCCTCCTCGACGTCGGCCGGGGTGCACACCTCGTGCCACAGGAGACGGTCGCGCAGGTCCGGTATCTCCCGCCCGGCGACCGCGATCACGTGCTCGGCGTGCGCCTCGGCGTCCGCCCCGGTCCCCGAGGGCACCACCGAGGTGAGCGTCACCGCCTCGTGGTCCGCGTCCGGGACCGACTCCGGGTCGCCGGGCCGCAGCACGGTGACCGTGGGCCGCGCGGCCACACGGGGCACCGCGCCGAACAGGGACTCCAACTCGGCCTCGCGGTCCTCCGCGTGCACCACCGTGCGGTGAGCCGTGCCCTTTGGGCGGGCGCCCCGGAGCGCCAGCAGCACCGTGAGCCGGCTCGCCGCCCCGCGCTGCGGCGGGACCTCCCCCTCGCCCCGCACCGCCGCCCCGCCGGCGAGGCGGTCCAGCACACCGGGCGCGACACCGGCGACCACGAACCCGGCCTCGTCCACCGTGCCGTCGGCCAGCCGCACGCCGGCGGCCCGGCCGTCCTTCTCCACGATTCCCGTGATCTGCGTGCCGAAGCGGAACTCGACCCTGCGCTCCCGGCACCGGTCGTACACCGCCCGCGCCAGTTCCCGCAGACCGCCGCGCACGTACCAGGTGCCGAAGGCGTGCTCCATGTACGGCAGTACGGCGGCGCTGGCCGGGGCGGAGCGGGGATCGAGGCCGTGCGCGAGCGCGTGGCTCTCCAGGAGGGCGGCGAGGCGGGCGTCCTTCAGCTCCAGGGCGCCAACCTCGGCGAGGGTGACGGCCCGGCGGGTGCGCAGCAGCCGCTTGTACGGGACCGCGGGATAGGGCTCGCGCTCGCCGAGCACCCGCCAGTCCGGCCACAGCGGCTCCTCCAGCAGCGGCCGGCGGGTCCGGTCCCAGGCCTCCCGGGCCCGCACCAGGAAGTCCCCCCAGCGCTGCCCGGCGGACGAGCCGAGCGCCTCGTCGAGGGCGGCGACGACGCCCGCGCGCGAGGCGTTCGGCAGGGAGAACCGCGTGCCGTCCGCGAAGACGTGCCGCGACGACGGGTCGACCTGGACCAGCTCGACACACCGCTCCAGCGGCTCCTTGCCGGTCTTGACGAACAGATCGCGCCAGACCGCGGGCAGCGGCAGCAGGGCGGGGCCGGTGTCGAACGAGAAGCCGTCCCGCTCGAAGCGGCGCAGCGCCCCGCCGTACGTCTCCGTCCGCTCGTACACCACCACCCGGTGGCCCGCGACGGCCAGCCGGGCGGCGGCCGCCATCGCGCCCATCCCGGCGCCGATCACCGCAATCCGTGCCATGCCAGGGACTTTATCGGCCGCCACCGACAATCCGGGCCGAGGGGCGGCGCCGGCCGGCGCCCCCACGGTCTCCTCACGAGCGCGGCCGCACACCTTACGGGCGCTGAGTACGGCGGCGGGCGCGCACGTGACCGGTCGCGGTCGCCGGGCGTTGGGCTTGCGTGCGCAGGACTGAGTATCCGTACCTAGCCGGGGAGATGAGTACGCGCGCGGATGGGGCCCCACCTGGGGGAACGAGAGAGTGGAGGCACGGAGAGGGGCACGGCCGCGGCACCGGCGACACGGGGCGCCGGAACGGGGCCGGCCCGCGATCCGCTCCTTCCGCCGGCCGCTGCCGGCGGGAGCGAGGACGGGGGAACCCGGGGGAACGACCGAGAACGGGGGTTCCGACGGGGGGACGTACGGGGGAGCAGGAGGAGGCGCCGGTCCGGCGGTGGCCCGCGGGGGACGCGGCCACCACGGACCGGCGCCTTCCTGTGCGGCCGGGCCTCAGGGGCGGCCGCTCACCCGCCCCTGGAGCAGCCGGGACAGGGCCGCGTGCACGTCGTCGAGGGAGCGTTCCGGCTGGAACGACTTCCAGTCCAGCGCCGCCACCAGCACCATGCCGACCAGGGCGGCGGCGGTCAGCGGCACGTCGATCTCCTCGCTGAACTCACCGCTGTCCACGCCCTCGCGCAGCACCCCCTCCACCAC
Organism: Streptomyces griseicoloratus; assembly: GCF_014534645.1. Lineage (GTDB taxonomy): Bacteria > Actinomycetota > Actinomycetes > Streptomycetales > Streptomycetaceae > Streptomyces > Streptomyces griseicoloratus. The sequence goes on along the minus strand of NZ_JACVQF010000184.1, from coordinate 200,583 downwards.
CGCGACGGCCTCCTGCCGGACCACCAGCAGCGTGGACTGCCAGGCCCGGTTGGTGCGCCACAGCTCCGCCACGTACAGCTGGGTGAAGGCCGGGTAGCGGTCGATGAAGACCAGCCCCGCGCGGATCATCGCGTCCAGGGCGTCGACCCGGCCGCGGCCCTCCCGTGCCGTTCGCTCGGCGGCCTCCCGCAGGGATGCGGTCAGCAGACCGACGCCGTGCCGCAGCAGCTCCTCGAACAGGACGGACTTGCTGGCGAAGTTGTAGTAGACCGTGCCCTTCGCGACCCCGGCCCGTTCGGCGATCTCGTCCACGGTGGTGGCGGAGAAACCCTGCTCGGCGATGAGGGTGACGGCCGCCTCGTAGAGCTTCTGCCGGGTGGCCTCGCGACGGCTGCTGCCCTGCGGGGCGGCGCTGCTGCTTTCCATGGTCCCGATTGTCACAGGAACCCTTCCGGGGGTCGTCACCGCAGGTCTCACAGGGTCAGCTCCGGGTGCAGCCGGTCGAGCGTCCACACCTGGCGCCGGCGCGCCGACAGTGCGGTCAGCGCCAGGGCGGCCGCGGTGAACGCCGCCAGCACCACGCACGCGTGCCACACCGGTTCCAGACCGCCGCCCGTGATGAGCCTCCTGAGCGCCTCGACGACGTAGCTCATCGGGAGGAAGGGGTGGAGGGCGTTGAAGAAGCCCGGGCTGGTCTGCACCGGGTAGGTGCCGCCCGCCGACGTCAGCTGGAGCATGAGCAGGGCGAGGACCAGGATCCGGCCGGCCGCCCCGAAGCGGGCGTTCAGCCACTGCACGATGGCCGTGAAGCACGCCGTCACCAGGAAGAGGAAGCCCACCGTCCCGGCCGCCCGGGCCATCTGCAGGCCGACCGCCCAGTGGAGCACCGACATCAGGGCCACCGTCTGGAGCACCCCGATCGCCACCACCGGCAGCCAGCCCGCCAGCGCGATCCGCCAGGCGGAGGCGCCCGCGGCGAGCGCACGCCGGTTCATCGGGGCGATCAGCATGTAGGCCACCATCGCGCCCACCCACAAGGAGAGCGGGATGAAGTACGGGGCGAATCCGGTGCCGTAGTTGGGTGCCTGGTGCAGGGACTCGGAGACCAGCCGGACCGGGTCGGCCATCACGCCCGTCCGCCGGTCGCGCTCCTGCTCGTCGTAGTCGGGGATCCGCCCGGCGCCGTCGTGCAGTCCGCCGGCGAGCTTCGAGGAGCCGTCGACGAGCTTGAACATGCCTCCGTTCAGATCGTCCGCGCCCGTCCTGAGCCGGCCGACGCCCTCGTCCAGGTCCACCGCGCCGGTCTTGGCCGTACCGAGCCCCTTGTGCAGCTTCCTGGCTCCGGCGGCGACCTTTCCGGCGCCCTCGTTCAGCTCGTTGATCTTCGTGACGGCGTCGTCGAGGTCCTCCGAGAGGTTCGGCGCGCGGTCGGCGAGGGCCTGGGCCTGCTTCTGGAGGGCGGCGAGGTTCTCGTCGAGCTTCTTCAGGTCGCCGTCCTGGTCGGCGACGAGGGTGTTGACGTCGTCCGCGATCACCGCCACGTCGGCGGCGCTGTCCTTTGCCTTCTTCAGGTCGGCGCAGGCGGGGTCGGGCAGCGCCGGGTCCTCGCACCGCGCCCGGTGGATGCCGCTGAGCGTGTCGGAGGCCGCGTGGGCGCCCTTCGCGGCGGTCGGGGCCGTCCTGACCAGCGTCTCCAGGTGGTCGCGGATCGCCCCGGAGGAGTCGGCGACGAGCTGGGCCGTGTCGCCGATGGTCTTCTCGTTGTCCTCCAGGAACGGCCCCACCTTTCCGGCGGTCCCGTTGACCTTGTCCGCGAGGGCTTGCGTGCCCTCGGAGACCTGCTTCGAGCCCTCCTCCAGGTCGCCGGCGCCCTTGTCGAGCTTCTTCAGGCCCTTGGACAGCTTGCCGCTGCCGTCCTCGGCGTCCTTGAGACCGTCGGCGAGGTCCTTGGACCCCTTCTTCGCCTTGCCGATGCCGCCCTTGAGGTCGTCGGCGCCCTTCGCGGCCTTCACGGTCTCGCCGTGGATGTCGGAGAAGGAGACGAAGATCCGGTCCAGGAACGACCTCGACGCCTTGCTGGACGCGGCCTCGCGCACCTCGCCGAACACCGTCCGGGAGATCTGCCCGACGATGTAGTTGTTCGCGTCGTTCGTGCGCACCTGGAGGGCGCCGGTCTCGGGGGAGTCGCCGGCGCTGGAGGCGATGCGCCGGCTGAAGTCGGCGGGCATGGTGAGGGACAGGTAGTAGGTGCCGTCCTCCACGCCCCGGCGGGCCTCGGCGGCACTCACCTCGTGCCAGTCGAAGACCTCGCTCTCGCGCAGGCCCTCGGTGATGTCGTCGCCCGCGGTGAGCTTCTCGCCGCCCGCGTTCGCCCCCTTGTCATCGTTGACGAGCGCCACGGGGATGCGGTCCAGACGGCCGTACGGATCCCAGAACGACCACAGGTACAGCGCGCCGTACAGCAGGGGCAGCACCAGCAGCGCGACCAGTGCGGCACGCGGCAGCCTCCCGCGCCCGAAGCGCCTGAGCTCAAGCGCGGCCAGCCTCGGCGAGCGCATCGGCCGCCCCCTTCTCTTCGTCCTCCGCGTCTTCTTCCTCTTCGTCCTCTTCGCGGCCGGCGCCGTCCCTGTCGTCCGGCCCGGTGGAGACGACCACCGCACCCTCCGGCGCCTCGCTGCACACCGCCAGGACCGTCGTGCCCGAGTCGGCGATCGACGCCAGCAGCGACCAGATCCCGGCCCGTTCGGCGGCCGAGAGCTTCAGGTCGGTGTCGTCGACGCCGAGCAGGCCCGGGCGGCCGATCAGCGCCAGGGCGATCGACAGGCGCAGCGCCTCGGTGCGTTCCAGGTCCCGCACGGCCGTGCGGGAGCCCTTGGGCAGCGCCTCCCGGTCGAGGCCGGCCGCGGCCAGCGCCGTGTCGATCCGCAGCCTCGTCTGCGCCGCCCGCTCCCCGCGCGGGCGCAGCAGCCCGCGCACCGAGTCGCCGAACCGGCGCTGCAGCAGCGCCCGCTCGCGCAGGTGCTCGCCGACGGTCAGGGCCGGGTCGAGGTCGGTGACGCCCGGGACGTGCGCGAGGGCGCTTGTCCGCCGCACCGCGGACATCTGCCGGGGCAGGGCCCGGCCTCCCACGGTGGCCGTCCCCTCGGTCGGTTTCATCCGGCCGGTGAGCGCGAGCAGCAGACAGGTGCGGCCCGATCCGGACGGCCCCCTGACCGCGATCAGCGCGCCGGGTCCGGCGTCGACGGAGATGCCGCGGAACGCCCAGCCACGCGGCCCCTTGAGTCCGAAGTCGTGGGCCGTCACACCGAGCCCGGTCGGACCCTCCACGGCACCTCACCCCCTGGTCACTGCATCCACGCTTTTGAACTGACTGGTCAGTGCAAAACCTAGCCCGAACCTTCGATCGAAGCAAAAGCCCAGGTCAGAACGGATTGTCAGTGGCATACCTCACGATGGGCACATACGGCACCCCGTAGCAGGGCGTGCCGTCACGGAGACGACAGGAGGATCGTCATGGCCCACTCGTCCGCAGCCGCCGCCCGCCGGCGCAGCGCAACCGGCCCTGCCCCCTCACTGACCGGCCCGGCGAGCGACGTGCACCCGGTGCTCCGCCGGACCACGGCCCCGCCCGCCGCCCTCGACCTGCTCGCCCAGGCCCGCGCCGGCCTGGAAGAGGCCACCGTCCTGCCCACGCCGAACGAGCGCTACGCGACGGCCCACCTCGCCGCCCTGCGCACCGCCGCCGCCGTGCTCGCCGCGCGCGGCCGCCCCGAGACCACCCCGCGGGCCCGGGCCCGCATCAGGAGTGCCTGGGACGTGCTCCCCGAGATCGCGCCCGAGCTCGCCGACTGGAGCGCGCTGTTCGCCTCCGGCGCCCGGCGCCGCGCCCTGGCCGAGGCGGGCATCGAGGGCGCGGCCGGCAGCCGGGACGCCGACGACCTGATACGGGACGTGGCGATGTTCCTGCGCATCGTGGAGCGGATGCTCGTCCTCCAGCCGGTGCTGCCGCAGCCGCGCCCGGAAGGGGACCGCCCGGCGGGCGACGGCACGGGCCGTGACATGCCGGACGCGGGCTGAGGACCCCGGCGCCCCCGGACGCAGCCCGTGCGGTACCGGAGTGGCCGGGCCGGGCCCCGGAGGCAATAGGGTGGGGAGGGCCTGAAGCCTTCCCTCCCGCGCTCGCGGCCGGGGAGGCGCACCGTTCGCTCCGCCGCATCGAGGCGGTGCCGCGCCGAGGAGTCAAACTGCCGTGTCGGACCCGATGCGCCCCCGCGCTTCCCTCCGTACCGCCGTGGTCTGGGAGGTCCTCAAGGACGCCCTCGACCGCCGGGTCAAGGCCACGGGTCGCCAGGCGCTGGACGTCCTCGACACCGGGGGCGGCAGCGGCAACTTCGCCGTGCCGGCGGCCCGCCTCGGGCACCGCGTGACCGTCGTCGACCCGAGCCCCAACGCGCTGTTCGCGCTGGAGCGCCGGGCCGCCGAGGCCGACGTCGCCGACCGGGTGCGGGGCGTCCAGGGCGACGCCCACGGCCTCTTCGACGTGGTCGAGCGCGGCGGCTACGACGTGGTGCTGTGCCACGGGGTGCTGGAGTACGTGGACGACCCCGCCGAGGGCGTGCGCAACGCGGTCGCCGCCCTGCGCACCGAGGGCGTCCTCAGCCTGCTCGCCGCCGGCCTGGGCGGCGCGGTGCTCGCGCGGGCCCTCGCCGGCCACTTCACCGAGGCCCGGCGGGCCCTCGACGACCCGAACGGCCGCTGGGGCACCGGGGACCCCGTGCCGCGCCGTTTCACCGCCGAACAGCTCACCGGCCTGGTCGAGGGCGCGGGCCTCAGGGTCGCCGCCGTGCACGGGGTACGGGTCTTCGCCGACCTCGTTCCCGGCGTGCTCGTGGACACCGAGCCCGGCGCCCTGGACGCCCTGCTGAAGCTGGAGGCCGCGGCGGCCGAGCTCGCGGCCTTCCACTCGGTGGCCACGCAGCTCCACGTGCTCGGTGAGACCAAGGGGACCACAGCGGCCTGAGCAGCCTCCTGTGGTACGCCGCTGATCAGCGGCGCGGCCGCAGATGGAGTACGCCACAGGCCCCCCGAACGGGGGTCCGGCGCCGTATGATCGAGGGAGACCGCCCGGCATGACCGGTCGGCCGCCGGGGAATGGGAACCTCAGCGAGCCGGCGCGTCCATGACGGAGTCCGGTTGGCCAATTGGCGTAGAGGGGCGGGTTTCACGGGGGCGATTCCCTGCCTATCCTGAAGGGACCCCCCGGGTCGCCCCGGCGACTGCACGATGAGGAGGACTCCGTGCCGCTCTCGGAGCACGAGCAGCGCATGCTCGAGCAGATGGAGCGAGCGCTGTACGCCGAAGATCCCAAGTTCGCGACAGCGCTCGAGGGAAGCGGGCTGCGTACGTACACCCGGCGACGGGTCTACCAGGCGGTCGCGGGCTTCCTCGTAGGTATTGCGCTCCTCATGGCCGGTATGGTCGCCAAGCAGGTCTGGCTCAGCGTGGTGGGATTCCTCGTCATGCTCGGCTGCGCGGTCCTCGCCGTGACCGGCTGGCGCAAGGCCCCCAAGCCCGGTGAGCAGGCCGCTCCCGGTGCCGGACCGCAGGCCCGTCGTCAGGGACGGCAGAAGCGTTCCGTTATGGACCGGATCGAGGAGCGCTGGCAGCGGCGCCGGGATGAACAGCAAGGCGGTCAATAGCCCGGCGAGCAGCCGCTCCCCAGAACACCAGTGAGGGGGTGACCACCGGCAGGGTGGTCACCCCCTCGTCCATGCCCCGGCCTCGTCCATGTTCCGGCTCGTGCGCGCCCGCTCCGGTTCGTGGCTGTTCCGGCTCGTGCCCGCCCCCGGGCAGCAACCCGAACATGTCCCGGGCAGCCCACCCCTCACGGAACCATCACGCCGCCGAGAAGCCCTGCGGGGCGGTGGCACCGGATGGGCCCTGCGGGACGGTGGCGCCGGCCCGGCCGGGCCCTGCGCCACCGTCCCCGCTCAGCCCTGCTGCCCCGACGGCTTCCGCAGCGTCGGCCGGGCCGCCGAGGCCCGCTGCTTGAGGGCGCTCCACCGGGCCGATGCGGCCCAGGCCACCCGCACGGCCGAGCGCGGCGCGAAGCGCGCGCGCAGTCTCGTGCCGCGGCTTGCCGTGGCACGCAGCCCGGCGGTCGCACGGTGGACGTCCTCCGCCAGGCCCGCCGTCGGGCGTGGCCGGGGGGCGTAGAGGACCTGTTCCACGGCGTCCGCGACCCGGTGCACCGCCGCCGACGCCGTCGGATCGAGCTGCCCGAGCCGGACGATCCGGGCCGCGGCCCTGCGCGGAGTCCGCGACTCCTCCGGCGCGATCCCGAAGTCCCACGCCGTGTCGGCCAGCTCCTGCCACACCGCGAGGGTGTGCGGCACCGCGTCCGCCTCGGAGCGGCCGTGTGCCCCCAGCCGTACCGACCGGGCGCGCACCCGCCACAGCATCGGCGCCGACGGGATCAGCAGCACCGCGAGCCCGCCGACGGCCCAGGCCAGGAACACGTACCACTTCGGTCCGCCGCCCCCCGAGGACGGAACGGCCAGTGCCGACTCGCTCTCGCAGGCCTCCAGCTTCTTCTCCTCCGCCGTGCAGCTCTGGCTCGCCGAGGGGGCGGCCGAGGGCTCCGACGACGCGTTCCGGGACGGCACGTCGGGATCCGGGACCGCGCTGCCCGGTGTGTCCGTCAGCGTGTACGACGGGATCGAGCCCCGGGTCGGCGTCGGCTCGAAACGGGTCCAGCCCACGCCCTCGAAGTACAGCTCGGGCCAGGCGTGCGCGTCCCGCAGTCCCACCGACACCGAGCCGTCCGCCTGCGGGGAGCCCGGCGCGAAACCGACCGCGACCCGGGCCGGTATGTCCAGGGAACGGGCCATCGCCGCCATGGCGAAGGAGAAGTGGATGCAGAAGCCCTGCTTGTCCTTGAGGAAACGGGCGATCGCCTGCGAGCCGCTGCCGACCTCCACCTGCGTGTCGTACTCGAAACCGCCGTTGAGCGAGAAGTACTCCTGGAGCTCGACCGCCTGTTCGTAGGGGTTCGCCGCGCCCGCGGTGACCTGGCGGGCGGTCCTGGACACCACCGCCGGCAGCGAGTCCGGCAGCTCGGTGTACTCGCGCCTGAGGGCCGCCGGCGGCTCCGGGGCCGCGGCGAGCTGCTCGGCCGTCGGCCGCACGTCCAGGCTCCGCACCTGGTACGTCAGCCCGCGCGTGTTCTGGCCGTGGTCGCCGACCAGGGTCATGCCGACGGGTTCGTAACGCCAGTTGCCGCCGATCCGTACGCCGCTGGGCGGGTAGGGCATGGGCAGCCAGTCCTGGGCGTACCAGTCGGCGGCCCTGATCGTGGCCTCGGTCTCCGTGCGCCTGACGTCCGGACCGAGACCGGTCGGGAGCGGGAACGTGCCGTCCGGCACGGCGGTGATGTGCCGCTTGGACGGCTTCCAGGTGGTGCCGTCGAAGTCGTCCAGGGAGACGATCCGCAGGTAGAGGTTCGAGATGTCCTCCGAATCGGTCTCCACGGACAGGACCTGGCGGTCCTCGTCGACGTTGAGACTGTCGCGCAGGGAGACCAGCGGGTTCACCGCGGAGATCGTGCCGCCGCCTCCGGAGCCGGCGCCCCCGCCCGTCCTGGCGCCGTCCAGCAGCCCGCCGTCCATCGCGGGGAGGGCGAGCGGCACGACCAGGGCGATGCCCAGGGCGAACGCGCCGATGCGGCGGCCGGTGCGGGCAGGGGCCACGGCGCCGCTCGGCTCCCCGCCCGGGGTGCGCGGCGCCCCGCCGAAGACCCGGCCCCACTGGGAGAGCCGGTCGCGTCCCTCGGCCAGGAGCAGCATGAGATAGCCGGCCGCCGCCACCAGGAACCACAGCCAGTCGGTGCCGCCCTCGGACAGCCCCGCGGCCACCGAGTACAGCGCGAGCAGCGGCAGCCCGGCCGGGGCGGCGCTGCGGAAGGTCACCGCGAGGGTGTCCACCAGAAGCCCGATCACCAGGACGCCGCCGACGAGCATCAGCCGGATGCCGTCGGACTCCAGGGGCGCCGGGATCGCGTACCGCGCTATGTCGTCGGAGCCCTGTCGCAGCAGGTCGGCGAAGCGCTGGAAGGCCTGCGGGCCGGGGATCAGCCCGGCGAGGGCCTGCTGCCGGGCGAAGACCAGGGTCAGCAGTACCAGGGTGACCAGGGCCTGGGCGGCGATGGTCAGCGGCCGGGCCAGCGGCACCCTGCGGGTCGCCGCGCCCACCCCGCTCTGGACCGCCAGCAGGAACGCGGCCTGCAGGATCCAGGTGGCCGGATCGACCAGCGGCAGCAGCGCACACGCCGCCATCAGCGTGGCCGCCCATGCGCACAGCGCAAGTCGTGCCCGCCCGCTCATCGCGTGCCCTCCCGGCCGGTGGTCGTGGTGGGGCCGGTGCGTTCGTGGTGCGGTTGCCGCCGGTGTCGCGTGGGCGTGGCCGCCCGTGCCCACCGTGCGAGTCGTGCCCGCCCGCTCATCGCGTGCCCTCCCCACCGGTCGCCGCCGCGAGTCCGGTGCGCTCGCGGTCCGCCAGCCGCCACAACTCCTCCAGGGAGGCGCCCCGCGGCACGCTCACGGCCGTCCAGCCCGCCTCGCGCAGCATCCGCAGCCGCTCCCCGCTTCCTTCCAACGGGCCGGGCACGTCGGCCGGTTCCCGCAGCCAGGTCTCGCTGTCCAGGACGAACGCGACCGCGCCCCCGCTGCGCTGCCGCATCTTGGCGGCCACCGTCGCCTGTTCCTCGTCCAGGTCGCCGAAGAACGCCACCAGCAGCCCCTCGTTCCCCCCGCGCAGCACGTCGTACGCCCGGGACAGGCCCGTGCCGTCGGAGTGGTCGATCACCGCCAGGGTGTCCATCATCAGACCGGCCGCGTCCGCCGTCTCCTGGCTGGCGCCCGCGAATCCGTCGGCGCCCTCGCCGGGCACCGCATTGCCGGTGTCCGTGAGCAGCCGGACGGAGAAGCCCCGCTCCAGCATGTGCACCAGCACCGACGCCGCGCCCGAGACGGCCCACTCGAACGCGGAGTCGGGGCCCGCGCCCTCGTAGGCCAGGCCCCGGGTGTCCAGGAGCACCGTGCAGCGGGCGCGCTGCGGCTGCTCCTCGCGGCGCACCATCAGCTCGCCGTAGCGCGCGGTGGACCGCCAGTGCACGCGGCGCAGGTCGTCGCCGTGGCGGTACCCGCGCGGGATCACGTCGTCCTCGCCCGCCAGCGCCAGCGAGCGCTGCCGCCCGTCGCCGTACCCCTTCGCCTCGCCGCTCAGCCGCACCGGAGGCAGCGCCTCCACGCGCGGGATCACGGTCAGCGTGTCGTACGTCGAAAAAGACCTGGTCAGCTCGCACATCCCGAACGGGTCGGTCAGCCGCAGCTGCAGCGGGCCCAGCGGATAGCGGCCCCGCAGGTCGGAGCGGACCCGGTAGGACACCTCGCGGCGACCGCCCGGCTCGACCCGGTCGAGCACGAAGCGGGGACGCGGACCGAGCACATAGGGCACCCGGTCCTGGAGCATCAGCAGTCCCGTGGGCAGCCGTGAGACGTTGTCGACGCGCAGATGGACGCGGGCCTCGCTGCTCGCGGGGACCCGCGCCGGAGACAGCCGGCGGCTGCCCGCGACCCGGTAGCGGGTGCGGTAGAGCACCGTCGCGCACAGCAGGGGCAGCACGCTGAGCAGCAGCCCGACGCGGAGCAGGTCGCTCTGCCCGAGGACGTACGCGCAGACGGCGGCGGCGACACCGGCCGCCAGGAAGGACCGTCCGCGGGTGGTCAGGCCGGCCAGGGCGGTGCGGATGCCGCTCTTCTCGCCCCGGTCCTCCTCCGCCCTGCCCGTCCCCCCGGCGTCCATCACAGCCTCCGCGGCGGCTGCTGGCCGTACGCCGACGCACCGTGGTGCACCCCGAAGCCGGTCTGCTGCTGGGGCGCGGCGGGAACCGGGGTGCGCTGCAGGATCTCCTGGACGACCTGTTCGGCGGTGCGGCGGTTGAGCTGGGCCTGGGCGGTGGGCAGCAGCCGGTGGGCCAGGACGGCGACGGCGAGGGCCTGCACGTCGTCCGGCAGCGCGTACTCCCGGCCGCTCAGGGCGGCGGACGCCTTCGCCGCGCGCAGCAGATGCAGCGTCGCGCGCGGCGAGGCGCCGAGTCTGAGGTCCGGGTGGGTGCGCGTGGCGGCGACCAGGTCGACCGCGTACCGCCGGACCGGGTCGGCGACGTGCACGCCGCGGACCGCCTCGATCAGCTTCAGGATCTCGTGCGCGTGCGCCACCGGCTGCAGGTCGTCCAGCGGGCTCACCCCGCCGTGCACGTCGAGCATCTGCAGCTCGGCGTCCGGACTGGGGTAACCGATGGAGACACGGGCCATGAAGCGGTCGCGCTGGGCCTCCGGCAGCGGGTAGGTGCCCTCCATCTCGACCGGGTTCTGCGTCGCCACCACCATGAACGGGCTCGGCAGTTCGTAGGTCTGTCCGTCGATGGTGACCTGGCGCTCCTCCATCGACTCCAGCAGCGCCGACTGCGTCTTCGGCGAGGCGCGGTTGATCTCGTCGCCGATCACCACCTGCGCGAAGATCGCACCCGGCTTGAACTCGAAGTCCCGGCGCTGCTGGTCCCAGATGGACACCCCGGTGATGTCCGAGGGCAGCAGGTCGGGCGTGAACTGGATACGCCGCACGGAACAGTCGATGGACCGTGCCAGCGCCTTGGCCAGCATGGTCTTGCCGACTCCGGGGACGTCCTCGATCAGCAGGTGTCCCTCGGCGAGCAGCACGGTCAGCGAGAGCCGTACGACCTCGGGCTTGCCCTCGATCACGCCCTCCACCGAACCGCGCACGCGCTCGACCACAGCGGTCAGATCAGTGAGGCTCGCTCGATCGTCATAGGTCGTCACCCGGCCCTCCTCGGCCCTTCCCCGCGCTCCCCGAGGAGCGGGGGATACCCCAGCTTTCCGGACCGATGCACTGCGCTGCGGACCGGCCCACCCCGAATCACGGACACCACGCGGAAAAAGTTCCGCGCGACGCCCGCTTCCCCGCATTCTTGCTGCCGTTACCGATTCGTGTCACTCGCCTGTGGACAACTGGCCGCGATATGTCGGGCCTTACGTCCTTTGCGGTGCTTCGGCGGCGGGAACCGGCAGGACGGGCACCGCCGGTCAGGCGGGGTCGACCTCGCGCAGGAGACCCGTCTTCACGTCGAAGACGAAGCCGCGCACGTCGTCGGTGTGCAGCAGGAACGGCGAGGTCCGCACCCGCTTCATCGACTGGCGCACGTCCTGGTCGACGTCCCGGAAGGACTCCACCGCCCAGGAGGGGCGCTGGCCGACCTCCATCTCCAGCTCGTGCCGGAACTCCTCGGTGAGGGACTCCAGGCCGCAGCCGGTGTGGTGGATGAGGACCACGCTGCGGGTGCCGAGGGCGCGCTGGCTGATGGTGAGGGAGCGGATCACGTCGTCGGTGACGACGCCGCCCGCGTTGCGGATGGTGTGGCAGTCGCCCAGGTTGAGGCCGAGCGCCGCGTGCAGGTCGAGACGCGCGTCCATGCAGGCCACGACGGCGACGTGCCGGACGGGGCGGGCGTCCATCCCGGGATCGGTGAACGCGGCGGCATAGCGCGCGTTCGCCTCGACGAGCCGGTCGGTGACCGTGCCGTCTCCGGCTATGGGGGACTCGGAGCCCGCGGGAACCGATGCAGAAGTCGTCATATCCATGACGTTACTGGTCACTCGTCCGGCAGGCCCGTCGTGAGACAGGACAAAGAACGCCATCACCGCTTGTTGTGAGCCAACCCACAGGACCATACGGGTGCACCCGCACGGGTGACGTGCCGCGCGGTGCCGGTCGCCGCGCGCCGGCGCCCGCGACGCGCAGGCCGGTTGATTGACCGGGCGACAGGGTGGACTAAAGTGACGCGAAGCGGGAGGCGAGGCTCCCCCCGCTGGACTGAATTTCCCGGAGACCTGGACGATGCTCCGCCAGGGCTCCCCACGTGCGCGGCGCGTACGTACGGCTCGGCCTCCTCCCGCTCCTGGTCGGCTGACGCTTCCGGCGCCGGCAGACCTCCCCTTCACGAGCGGGCGGGGACCCGGCGGTACGTACACGCCGCGCCGGACCGAGAGGCCGCCCCACTTGAGCCAGAGTCGACACGTCCCGGTGATGCTCCAGCGGTGCCTGGACCTGCTGGCGCCTGCCCTTGAAGAGCCGGGGGCCGTGGTCGTCGACTGCACGCTGGGCCTGGGAGGACACAGCGAGGCACTGCTGGAGCGCTTCCCCGAGGCGCGGCTCGTCGCCCTCGACCGGGACAAGGAGGCCCTGCGCCTGTCCGGCGAGCGGCTCGCCCGCCACGGGGAGCGCGCCACCCTGGTGCACGCCGTCTACGACGAGCTGCCCGAGGTCCTCGACCGGCTGGGCATCCCGCGCGTGCAGGGCGTCCTGTTCGACCTCGGCGTCTCCTCCATGCAGCTCGACGAGGCCGGCCGCGGCTTCGCCTACGCCCAGGACGCCCCGCTGGACATGCGCATGGACCAGACGACGGGCATCAGCGCCGCCGAGGTCCTCAACACCTACCCGCCGGGCGAACTGGTGCGGATCCTGAGGGCGTACGGGGAGGAGAAGCAGGCCAAGCGGATCGTCTCCGCGATCGTGCGCGAGCGCGAGAAGGAGCCCTTCACCACCAGCGCCCGGCTCGTCGAGCTGATCCGCGCCGCGCTCCCGCAGGCCGCCAAGCGCACCGGCGGCAACCCGGCCAAGCGCACCTTCCAGGCCCTGCGCATCGAGGTCAACGGCGAACTGGCCGTGCTGGAGCGGGCGATCCCGGCCGCCGTCAAGACGCTCGCCGTGGGCGGGCGGATCGCCGTGCTGTCGTACCACTCCCTGGAGGACCGGCTGGTCAAGCAGGTGTTCGCGGCCGGCGCCGCGAACACGGCACCGCCGGGACTGCCGGTCGTCCCCGAACGCTACGCGCCCCGGCTCAAGCTGCTCACGCGCGGTGCCGAACTTCCCACCGAGGAGGAGATCGCCGAGAACCGGCGGGCGGCACCGGCACGGCTGCGCGGTGCCCAGCGCATCAGGGAGGACGTCGAGTGAGCCAGGCCAGGCGGGGTGCCGGCGCGTCGGCAGGGCCGAGGGAGGGCGAGTGAGCGGGAAACCCGAACTCAAGGGGAGGGCCGCTCGGCTCGCCCGGCTGTTCCCGCCGGGCGGCGGACGCGGACAGGCCGCCCGCGCCCCCTTCGTCCTCCTCGTGGTCCTGCTCCTCGGCGGCGGCCTCATCGGGCTCCTGGTGCTGAACTCCGCCCTGAGCGAGGGCTCCTTCCAGCTGGACGACCTGAAGGAGGAGACCAAGAACCTCACGGACGAGGAGCAGGCCCTCCAGCGGGACATCGACGCCTACTCCGCCCCCCGGGCCCTCCAGCGCCGGGCCCGCGAGCTGGGCATGGTGCCCGGCGGCGACCCCGCCTTCCTCGGCCCCGACGGCACCGTCAAGGGTGTCCCGAGCCCGGCGTCCGCCTCCGGGGCGACCCCTCTGGTCATCGCCCCCGAAGCGCTCACGGCACCCCCCGCCACCGCGCCCCCCACCACGCAGCCCGCCCCGGCCCCCACCGCAGCGCCCACGACGGCCACGCCCTCCACGATCCCGACCCCGACCCCCGGCAGGTGACGGAAGTGTCCGACAGGGAACCGCGCCGCCGCGTGCCCGGACCCGCGCGGCCCGTCCGTCCCGGCGGACGGCGGCAGCCGGGACCCGGCGCCCGCCCTCCCCGCCGCCCGGGCCCGCCCCGGCCGGCCCCGCCCCGCGTCATCAAGCTGGGCAGCCCCCGCCCACGCCTGCGCATGATCGGCCTGGCGCTGACCCTGGTGCTGGTCGCGTTCGTCGTACGGCTGCTCCAGGTCCAGGCCGTCGACGCCGGCACGTACACCGCCAAGGCCGAGCAGAACCGGTACGTGGTCCACACCCTGCCCGCCGAGCGCGGCGGCATCACCGACCGCAACGGTGTGGCCCTCGCGACCACTGTGGACGCCTACGACATCACGGCCGACCCCACGATGTTCACCCGCGAACGGCTCGGCGTCGGCGACGGACCCGAGCAGGCGGCGGCGCTGCTCTCACCGATCCTCGGCGAGAGCCAGGAGGCGCTGGCCGGCAAGCTCCGCCCGAAGAACAGGGAACTGCGCTACGTCCGTCTGGCCCGCGCCAAGACCCCGCAGGTCTGGAACCAGATCAAGGACCTGAAGTCCGCCCTGGCCGAGAAGGCGGAGACCGACGGTTCCACGGTCAACGTCCTCGCGGGCGTCTTCGCCGACCCCAGCAGCAAACGCGTGTACCCCAACGGCGACCTCGCCGCCGCGATCCTGGGCTGGGTCAACGCCGAGGGAGAGGGCGGCGGTGGCCTGGAGCGGCAGCTGGAGAAGACCCTGGCCGGCGAGGACGGCAAGATCCGCTACGCCCAGTCGGGCGGACGGCAGGTGCCCACCGCGGGCTCCACCGAGACGCCCGCCGTGCCCGGCAGCGACGTCGAGCTCACCATCGACCGGGACATCCAGTGGGCCGCGCAGGACGCCATCACCGAGCAGGTGGAGAAGTCCAAGGCGGACGGCGGCTACGTCATCGTCCAGGACACGGCCACCGGCGAGATCCTCGCCATGGCCAACTCACCGGGCTTCGACCCGGGCGACGTGGCCCACGCCGACCCGAAGGCGCTCGGCAACGCGGCCCTCCAGGACGCCTTCGAGCCGGGCTCCACCGCCAAGGTGCTGTCGATGGCGGCCGTGCTGGAGGAGAACGTCGCCACGCCGATGACCCACCTCACCGTCCCCAACCGGCTCAAGCGCGGCGACCGGCTCTTCAAGGACGACGTCGACCACCCCACCTGGTACCTCACGCTCAACGGCGTGCTCGCCAAGTCCAGCAACATCGGCACCATCATGGCCACCGGCGAGCTGGGCAGGACCCAGAAGGAGGCCAACCAGGTCCTCTACTCGTACCTGCGCAAGTTCGGCCTCGGCGGCTACAGCGGGCTCGGCTTCCCCGGCGAGACCAAGGGCATCCTGGCGCCCCCCGACCAGTGGTCGACCTCGCAGCAGTACACGATTCCTTTCGGCCAGGGCGTGTCCGTGAACGCCCTCCAGGCGGCGTCCGTCTACTCGACGATCGCCAACGGCGGCGTCCGCGTCGAACCCACGCTCGTCCGCGGCACGAAGGGGGCCGACGGACGCTTCACGCCCGCACCGGAACCCAAGAAGACCCGTGTGATCAGCGAGAAGACCGCGAAGACGCTCTCCGAGATGCTGGAGTCCGTGGTGGACGACGAAGAGGGCACCGGCACCAAGGCCCGCATCCCCGGCTACCGGGTGGCGGGCAAGACGGGCACGGCCAACCGCGTGGATCCGGCCACCGGCAAGTACCACGGCTACACCTCGTCGTTCGCCGGCTTCGCCCCCGCCGACAAGCCCCGTGTCACCGTCTACTGCGCCATCCAGAACGCCACCGCGGGCAGCTACTTCGGCGGCCAGATCTGCGGTCCCATCCACAAGCAGGTCATGGAGTTCGCACTCAAGACCCTCCAGGTCCCCCCGACCGGGGCCAAGGCCGCGAACCTGCCGGTCACCTTCAAACCCTGATCAGTACCGAACCAGCACCGAGCCACCAGGAACCACCCGTGACAACGATCACCCCGGATCCCGGGAACCAGAGCGCCCCCCGCACCTCACTTCGCCCGGAAGCGGGTACGCCCGGTACGCTCACCGCCGTGCCACAGCCTGATCAGTCCCAAACCACCCAGAAGGGCCAACCCGTGACATACCCGGGACCGCCCCGGCCGGTGCAGGTCTCCGCCACACCCCTGGCGGAACTCGCCGGTCAGCTGGGTGTCACCGCGCCGGAGAGCACCGCCGGGGTCACGGGCATCACCCATGACTCGCGTGCGGTCCGCCCCGGCGACCTGTACGCCGCCCTCCCCGGAGCCCGCGCCCACGGCGCCGACTTCGTCACCCAGGCCGCCGGCCTCGGCGCCGCCGCCGTGCTGACCGACCCGTCCGGCGCGGAGCGCGCCGCCGCCACCGGTCTGCCCGTGCTCGTCGTCGACGACCCGCGCGGCCGGATGGGCGAGCTGGCAGCCACGATCTACGGCCGGCCCGGCCGGGACCTGCTCCAGATCGGCATCACCGGCACCTCCGGCAAGACCACCACCGCCTACCTCGTCGAGGGCGGTCTGCGGACGGCGAAGTCCACCGGCCTCATCGGCACCGTCGAGATGCGCATCGGCGACGAGCGCATCAAGTCCGAGCGCACCACGCCCGAGGCCACCGACCTCCAGGCCCTGTTCGCGGTCATGCGCGAACGCGGCACCGAGGCGGTCGCCATGGAGGTCTCCAGCCACGCCCTCGTGCTCGGCCGGGTCGACGGCTGCGTCTTCGACGTCGCGGTCTTCACCAACCTCAGCCCGGAGCACATGGAGTTCCACTCCGGCATGGAGGACTACTTCCAGGCCAAGGCGCAGCTGTTCACGCCGGCCCGCAGCAGGCTCGGTGTGGTGAACACCGACGACGAGTACGGCCGCCGGCTGGCGAACGAGGCCACGGTCCCGGTCGTCACCTACTCCGCCGAGGGCCACCCGGACGCCGACTGGCGCGCCGAGGACGTCCGGGTCGGACCGCTGGACTCGACGTTCACCGTGATCGGCCCCAAGGGCGAGCGGATCGCCGCGAAATCCCCGCTGCCGGGTCCCTTCAACGTGGCGAACACCCTCGCCGCGATCGCCGCCCTCGCCGCCGCCGGCCTCGATCCGCAGGCCGCCGCCGACGGTGTCGCCGCCGTACCGGGCGTGCCGGGCCGGCTGGAGCGCGTGGACGCCGGGCAGCCGTATCTCGCGGTGGTCGACTACGCCCACAAGACCGACGCGGTCGAATCCGTCCTCAAGGCCCTCCGCAAGGTCACCGAGGGCAAGCTGCACGTCGTCCTCGGCTGCGGCGGCGACCGCGACACCACCAAGCGCGCCCCCATGGGCGCCGCCGCGGCCCGGCTCGCCGACACGGCCGTACTGACCTCCGACAACCCCCGCTCCGAGGATCCCCTCGCGATCCTCGCCACCATGCTCCAGGGCGCGGCGTCCGTGCCCGCGCACGAGCGCGGCGAGGTCCAGGTCTTCGAGGACCGGGCCGCCGCCGTCGCCGCGGCCGTCGCCCGGGCCGAGCCCGGCGACACCGTACTGGTGGCGGGCAAGGGCCACGAGCAGGGGCAGGACATCGCCGGGGTGGTCCGTCCCTTCGACGACCGCCAGGTGCTTCGCGAAGCTATCCAGAAGACCCAGGGATGAACTTGTGATCGCCCTCTCTCTCGCCGAGATCGCAGAAGTCGTCGGCGGGCAGATGCACGACATACCGGATCCGTCCGCCGAGGTGACCGGACCGGTCGTCCGGGACTCCCGCGAGGCGGGACCCGGCAGCCTCTTCGTCGCCTTCGTGGGCGAGCGGGCGGACGGCCACGACTTCGCGTCGGCGGTCGTCGAGGCCGGCGCGGTGGCCGTGCTCGGCTCCCGCCCCGTCGGCGTGCCCGCGATCGTCGTGGAGGACGTGCAGGCCGCGCTCGGCGCCCTCGCCCGCCATGTCGTGCACCGCCTCGGGGCCACCCTCGTGGCCCTCACCGGATCCGCCGGCAAGACCAGCACCAAGGACCTGATCGCCCAGGTCCTGCAGCGCAAGGCGCCGACGGTGTTCACGCCGGGCTCGCTCAACAACGAGATCGGGCTGCCGCTCACCGCTCTCACGGCCACCGAGGAGACGAAGTTCCTCGTGCTGGAGATGGGCGCCCGCGGCATCGGCCACATCCGGTACCTGACCGGACTGACCCCGCCGAAGATCGGCCTGGTGCTCAACGTCGGCTCCGCCCACATCGGCGAGTTCGGCGGCCGGGAGCAGATCGCGCAGGCCAAGGGCGAACTCGTGGAGGCCCTTCCGGCGGCGGAGGAGGGCGGGACCGCGATCCTCAACGCGGACGACCCGTACGTCCGGGCCATGGCCTCCCGAACGAAGGCGAAGGTGATCCTTTTCGGAGAGTCCGACGAAGCGGACGTGTCCGCCGAGAACGTGCGACTCACGGACAGCGGACAGCCCTCCTTCAGGCTTCACACACCCTCCGGTGCAAGTGATGTGACCATGCGCCTGTACGGTGAGCACCACGTGTCGAACGCGCTCGCCGCGGCCGCCGTCGCCCACGAGTTGGGCATGTCCGCAGACGAGATCGCCACCGCGCTCTCCGAGGCGGGCTCCCTCTCCCGCTGGCGGATGGAGGTCACCGAGCGCCCGGACGGCGTGACGGTCGTCAACGACGCCTACAACGCGAACCCCGAGTCCATGAAGGCCGCTCTGCGCGCGCTGGTGGCCATGGGCAAGGGACGCCGTACGTGGGCGGTGCTCGGCAAGATGGCCGAGCTCGGGGACGAGGCGCTCGCCGAGCACGACGCGGTCGGACGGCTCGCCGTCCGGCTCAACGTCAGCAAGCTCGTCGCGGTCGGTGGCAGGGAAGCCGCCTGGCTGCAACTGGGCGCATACAACGAGGGTTCGTGGGGTGAGGAGTCGGTGCACGTGTCCGACGCACAGGCGGCGGTCGACCTGTTGCGCAGCGAGTTGCGCCCGGGGGACGTCGTGCTCGTGAAGGCGTCCCGTTCGGTGGGTCTGGAGAGCGTCGCCACGGCGCTGCTGGAGACCGGCGCCGAGGGTGAGGTTGCCGCCCGATGATGAAGCAGATCCTGTTCGCGGGAGTCATCGGCCTCTTCCTCACGCTGGTCGGCACCCCGCTGCTGATCAAGCTGCTGGCCCGCAAGGGCTACGGCCAGTACATCCGCGACGACGGCCCGCGCGAGCACGCCAGCAAGCGCGGTACGCCGACCATGGGCGGCATCGCCTTCATCCTGGCGACGGTCGCGGCGTACTTCCTGGCCAAGGTGATCACGAGCTACCTGGACCCGGAGGCCGACGCGGCGCCGACCTTCTCCGGCCTGCTGGTGCTCGGCCTCATGGTCGGCATGGGCCTGGTGGGCTTCCTCGACGACTACATCAAGATCGTCAAGCGGCGTTCGCTGGGCCTGCGGGCCAAGGCGAAGATGGCCGGCCAGCTGATCGTCGGTATCGCCTTCGCGGTGCTCGCGCTGCAGTTCGCGGACAACCGCGGCAACACGCCGGCCTCCACCAAGCTGTCGTTCATCACGGACTTCGGCTGGACCATCGGCCCGGTGCTGTTCGTCGTCTGGGCGCTGTTCATGATCCTCGCGATGTCGAACGGCGTGAACCTGACCGACGGCCTGGACGGCCTCGCCACCGGCGCCTCGGTCCTCGTCTTCGGCGCCTACACCTTCATCGGCGTCTGGCAGTTCCAGGAGTCCTGCGCCAACGCGCTGACCCTCACCAACCCGGGCGCCTGCTACGAGGTGCGCGACCCCCTCGACCTGGCGGTGGTGGCCTCCGCGCTGATGGGCGCCTGCCTCGGCTTCCTGTGGTGGAACACCTCGCCGGCCAAGATCTTCATGGGCGACACCGGTTCGCTCGCGCTCGGCGGCGTCCTCGCGGGTCTGGCGATCTGCTCGCGCACCGAGCTGCTCCTCGCCATCCTCGGCGGTCTGTTCGTCCTGATCACCATGTCGGTGGTCATCCAGGTCGGCTCCTTCCGCCTCACCGGCAAGCGCGTCTTCCGGATGGCGCCACTCCAGCACCACTTCGAACTCAAAGGCTGGTCAGAGGTCCTTGTCGTGGTCCGCTTCTGGATCATTCAGGGTATCTGTGTAATTGTCGGACTTGGCCTCTTCTACGCGGGATGGGCAGCGGAAAAGTGACCTCATCGGCGCTCTCGGAACTGCGGGGCAAGCACGTCACCGTCGCCGGACTCGGCGTCTCGGGCCTCCCGGCGGCCAAGGTCCTGCACGGCCTCGGCGCGCACGTCACGGTCGTCAACGACGGCGCGGACGAGCGCGCCCGGGCGCAGGTGGCCGAGCTGGAGGCGCTCGGCGTCACCGTGCGCCTCGGTGACGGCACAGCATCCGACAGCGGCTCCGCCGCGGGCCTCCCCGAGGGCACCGAACTGATCGTCACGGCGCCCGGCTGGAAGCCGGACAAGCCGCTGTTCGCGGCGGCCGGGCGGGCCGGCGTCCCCGTCTGGGGCGACGTGGAGCTG
Source organism: Streptomyces griseicoloratus (assembly GCF_014534645.1). Classification (GTDB taxonomy): domain Bacteria; phylum Actinomycetota; class Actinomycetes; order Streptomycetales; family Streptomycetaceae; genus Streptomyces; species Streptomyces griseicoloratus. The sequence goes on along the minus strand of NZ_JACVQF010000184.1, from coordinate 180,416 downwards.
GCCTGGCGGCTGCGCGGCCCCGACGCCGCCCCGTGGCTCGCGGTCACCGGCACCAACGGCAAGACCACCACCGTCCAGATGCTCGCCTCCATCCTCCGGGCGGCGGGCCTGCGCACCGCCGCCGTGGGCAACATCGGGGTCTCGCTCCTCGACGCGGTGCTCGGCGAGGAGAAGTACGACGTGCTGGCCGTGGAGCTGTCCAGCTACCAGCTCCACTGGGCGCCGTCCCTGCGCGCGCACTCCGCGGCGGTGCTGAACCTCGCCCCCGACCACCTCGACTGGCACGGCTCCATGGAGGCGTACGCCGCCGACAAGGGCCGCATCTACGAGGGCAACCGCGTCGCCTGCGTCTACAACGTCGCCGACAAGGCCACCGAGGACCTGGTGCGCGAGGCCGACGTGGAGGAGGGCTGCCGGGCCATCGGCTTCACCCTCGGCACGCCGGCCCCCTCCCAACTCGGCGTCGTGGAGGGCATCCTGGTCGACCGCGCCTTCGTCGAGGACCGGCAGAAGAACGCCCAGGAGCTGGCCGAGGTCTCCGACGTCAACCCGCCGGCCCCGCACAACATCGCCAACGCCCTTGCGGCGGCGGCCCTCGCCCGCGCCTTCGGGGTGTCCGCGGCGGCCGTGCGCGACGGGCTGCGGGCCTTCACCCCGGACGCCCACCGCATCGCGCACGTGGCCGACGTGGACGGGGTGGCGTACGTCGACGACTCCAAGGCCACCAACACCCACGCCGCCGAGGCGTCGTTGGCGGCCTACGAGTCGATCGTGTGGATCGCGGGCGGGCTCGCCAAGGGCGCCACCTTCGACGAACTGGTCGCGGGGGCGGCGAAGCGACTGCGCGGAGCCGTGCTGATCGGCGCCGATCGCGCGCTGATCCGCGAGGCCCTCGCGCGACACGCCCCGGAAGTACCCGTCGTCGACCTCGACCGGACCGACACTGGGGCGATGCTCCAGGCCGTCCAGGAGGCGCAGCGGCTCGCGCGGCCCGGTGACACCGTGCTGCTGGCCCCGGCCTGCGCTTCCATGGACATGTTCACCAACTACAACAAGCGCGGTGACGCGTTCGCGGAGGCCGTTCGCGAACTCGGAGCCTGACCGGCCGCCTGCGCCGGGCGACCATGGGAGGGACGCGTGGGACGGTCCAGGCCGACGTACGGCGGAGGCTGCGATGCCCGGTAGCCGTACCGGGCGTCCGCCCGTGCAGCGGAGCGTCGGACGGATCTCCGCGCCGAGGCCGCCGCGGGAGAACCCGGTCCTGCGTCTGTACACGCGCCTGCGCCGCGCCTGGGACCGGCCGCTGACCGCGTACTACCTGATCCTCGGCGGCAGCCTGCTGATCACCGGGCTCGGCCTGGTGATGGTCTACTCGGCCTCCCAGATCACCGCGCTCCAGCTGTCCCTGTCGGGGTCGTACTTCTTCCGCAAGCAGTTCCTGGCCGCCCTGATCGGCGCCGGGCTGATGATCGCCGCCATGCGCATGCCGGTGAAGCTGCACCGCGCGCTGGCCTACCCGATCCTCGCGGGCGCCGTCTTCCTCATGGCCCTGGTGCAGGTGCCGGGGATAGGGATGTCGGTCAACGGCAACCAGAACTGGATCTCCGTCGGGGGACCCTTCCAGCTCCAGCCCAGCGAGTTCGGCAAGCTCGCCCTGGTGCTGTGGGGCGCCGACCTGCTCGCCCGCAAGCAGGACAGGAGGCTGCTGACCCAGTGGAAGCACATGCTGGTGCCGCTGGTGCCGGTCGCCTTCATGCTGCTCGGGCTGATCATGCTGGGCGGCGACATGGGTACGGCGATCATCCTGACGGCGATCCTGTTCGGCCTGCTGTGGCTTGCGGGCGCGCCCACGCGGATGTTCACCGGCGTGCTGTCGATCGCCGCGCTGCTCGGTGTGATCCTCATCAAGACCAGCCCCAACCGCATGGCCCGGCTCGCCTGCCTCGGTGAGACCGACCCCGGTCCGGGTGATTCCTGCTGGCAGGCGGCGCACGGCATCTATGCCCTCGCCTCGGGCGGACTGTTCGGTTCCGGCCTCGGTGCGAGTGTGGAAAAATGGGGCCAACTACCCGAAGCGCACACCGACTTCATCTTCGCCGTCACCGGTGAGGAACTGGGCCTGGCGGGGACGCTGTCGGTGCTCGCCCTCTTCGCGGCTCTAGGCTATGCGGGTATCCGCGTGGCCGGACGCACGGAGGACCCCTTCGTGAGGTACGCCGCGGGAGGCGTGACCACCTGGATCACGGCCCAGGCCGTGATCAACATCGGCGCGGTCCTCGGACTGCTGCCGATCGCCGGCGTCCCCCTCCCGCTGTTCTCCTACGGGGGATCCGCCCTGCTGCCGACCATGTTCGCCATCGGGCTGCTGATCGCCTTCGCGCGCGACGAGCCCGCTGCGCGGGCGGCGCTTGCGATGCGGCAACCTCGCTTTGGTAGAAAGCGGGGAGCCGGGGGTTCCGGGTCGAAGCGGAGCCCTCGGGGTTGGAACACGATGCGACGGCGCGCCTCGGCGGCGCGCTCGTCCGGAGAGCGGTGAATTTCGGTGCATGTCGTACTCGCCGGCGGAGGAACCGCGGGCCACATCGAGCCCGCGCTCGCCCTCGCGGACGCCCTGCGCAGGCAGGATCCGACCGTGGGGATCACGGCCCTGGGCACGGAACGCGGCCTGGAGACCCGACTCGTGCCCGAGCGCGGTTACGAGCTGGCGCTGATCCCGGCCGTACCGCTGCCGCGCAAGCCCACGCCCGAGCTGATCACCGTCCCGGGCCGGCTGCGGGGCACCATCAAGGCGACCGAGCAGATCCTGGAGCGCACCAAGGCCGACTGCGTGGTCGGCTTCGGCGGCTACGTGGCCCTGCCCGGCTACCTCGCGGCCAAGCGGCTCGGAGTGCCGATCGTCATCCACGAGGCCAACGCGCGCCCGGGGCTGGCCAACAAGATCGGCTCGCGCTACGCCAGCCAGGTCGCCGTCTCCACGCCCGACAGCAAGCTGCGCAACTCCCGCTACATCGGCATCCCGCTGCGCCGCTCCATCGCCACCCTCGACCGGGCCGCCGCGCGCCCCGAGGCCCGCGCGATGTTCGGGCTCGACCCCAACCTGCCCACGCTGCTGGTCTCCGGCGGCTCGCAGGGCGCCCGCCGCCTCAACGAGGTGGTCCAGCAGGTCGCGCCCTGGCTCCAGCAGGCCGGAATCCAGATCCTGCACGCGGTCGGCCCGAAGAACGAACTGCCGCAGGTGCACCAGATGCCGGGAATGCCCCCCTACAGGCCGGTAAGTTACCTGGACCGGATGGACCTCGCGTACGCCGCCGCCGACATGATGCTCTGCCGCGCGGGCGCGATGACCGTCGCCGAACTCTCCGCCGTCGGACTCCCGGCCGCCTACGTCCCGCTGCCCATCGGCAACGGCGAACAGCGGCTCAACGCCCAGCCGGTGGTCAAGGCCGGCGGCGGCCTGCTGGTCGACGACGCGGACCTGACGCCCGAGTGGGTGCAGCACAACGTCCTGCCCGTGCTCGCCGATCCGCACCGGCTGTACGAGATGTCCCGCGCCGCCGCCGAGTTCGGCCGCCGGGACGCCGACGACCTGCTCGTCGGCATGGTGTACGAGGCGATCGCCGCCCGTGCGCACCGCTAGGGACATGTGACGGAGGGCAGGGATCGTGGCCGGACCGACGACCGCCGCGCAGCGCGGTGAACGCCGGCAGGAGTCGTCCGGCCCGCCCCCGGTGCGGCGCCTCGGCCCGGTGCGCCTTCGCCGGATCGCCGTCCCGGCCCTCGTCCTGGTGCTCCTGGGAGCCGGGACCCTCTGGCTGCTGTACGGCTCGTCCTGGCTGCGCGTGGAACGCGTGTCGGTCTCCGGGACGCGCGTCCTGACGCCCGCCGAGGTGCGCGAGGCCGCCGACGTGCCCGTCGGGGCGCCGCTGATTTCCGTCGACACGGACGCGATCGAGGCGCGGCTCGGCGGGAAATTGCTCCGCGTCGACTCCGTGGACGTGGTCCGGTCCTGGCCGCACGGAATCGGGCTGAAAGTGACGGAGCGTACTCCGGTTCTGATTGTGCAAAAGGGCGGAAAGTTCATCGAAGTGGACGATGAAGGTGTCCGATTCGCCACGGTTTCTCGCGCTCCGAAAGGTGTGCCCGCATTGAAATTGGAGCCCGCCCGTTCCGGCTCGGCCGCCGCGAGTCTGCGCCGCTTCGGCGAGGACCGTCTGGTGCGCGAGGCGGTACGGGTGGCCGGTCGTATTCCGGATGCCGTCGCCCGGGACACCCGGGTCGTCAAGGTCCGTTCGTACGACGACATCTCGCTGGAGTTGAGCGGTGGGCGGACCGTGGTGTGGGGGAGCGCCGAGCAGGGCGAGGAGAAGGCCGGTGCGCTCACCGCGCTGATGAAAGCGGCTCCCGATGCGCGGCACTTCGACGTGAGCGTTCCCACCGCCCCGGCATCGTCGGGGAGTTGACGCGCATCCGCGCAGGCCAGCACCCTGGTTGGGCAGCGCTACGGCTGATCACATAGGGTGAAAAGAAAAACGGGAGGTTCGGCGTGTTCGTTGAACGCGCGCCACTTGTCGACTTAGTGTCCTGTTCAGAAGACTCCAAGGAACGGACACACTGGTAACCCTAAACTTCAGGGTTAGGGTTCGGGTCGGCGATACGGACCGTCCCATTCGGCATCAGTCGTCGGGTCTCTGGGCGCAGCGCGTCACGGTGATTCGACGACACGTAACTCGAGGCGAGAGGCCTTCGACGTGGCAGCACCGCAGAACTACCTCGCAGTCATCAAAGTCATCGGTGTCGGCGGCGGTGGTGTCAATGCCATCAACCGGATGATCGAGGTCGGTCTCAAGGGCGTCGAGTTCATCGCCATCAACACCGACGCGCAAGCTCTGTTGATGAGCGACGCCGACGTCAAGCTGGACGTCGGCCGTGAACTCACCCGCGGACTCGGCGCCGGAGCGAACCCGGCCGTCGGCCGCAAGGCCGCCGAGGACCACCGCGAGGAGATCGAGGAGGTCCTCAAGGGGGCCGACATGGTCTTCGTGACGGCCGGTGAAGGCGGCGGCACCGGCACCGGCGGCGCGCCCGTCGTGGCCAACATCGCCCGCTCGCTGGGTGCCCTCACCATCGGCGTGGTCACCCGCCCGTTCACCTTCGAGGGACGGCGCCGGGCGAACCAGGCCGAGGACGGCATCGCCGAGCTCCGTGAAGAGGTCGACACCCTCATCGTCATCCCCAACGACCGGCTGCTGTCCATCTCGGACCGCCAGGTCAGCGTGCTCGACGCGTTCAAGTCCGCCGACCAGGTGCTGCTCTCCGGTGTCCAGGGCATCACCGACCTCATCACCACGCCCGGCCTGATCAACCTCGACTTCGCCGACGTCAAGTCGGTCATGTCCGAGGCCGGTTCGGCCCTCATGGGCATCGGCTCCGCCCGCGGTGACGACCGCGCGGTGGCCGCGGCCGAGATGGCGATCTCCTCGCCGCTGCTGGAGGCGTCCATCGACGGCGCCCGCGGCGTGCTGCTCTCCATCTCCGGCGGCTCCGACCTCGGTCTCTTCGAGATCAACGAGGCCGCCCAGCTGGTCAGCGAGGCCGCCCACCCCGAGGCCAACATCATCTTCGGCGCGGTCATCGACGACGCCCTCGGCGACGAGGTCCGGGTCACCGTGATCGCGGCCGGCTTCGACGGCGGCCAGCCCCCCGCCAAGCAGCGGGACAACGTCCTCGGCTCCACCGCCCCCAAGCGCGAGGAGCCCGCGCCGGTGCGGCAGCCCGAGAGCCGCCCGTCCTTCGGCTCCCTCGGCAGCGTCAAGCCGAAGGAGGAGCCCGAGCCGGCCGCGCCGGAGCCGGTGAGCGACCTGCCGCCGGTCACCCCGCCGCCGGTCCCGCCGTCGAGGACCTACACGGACAGCGCGGCCGAGGAACTGGACGTGCCGGACTTCCTGAAGTGATAGGACAGCGCGACACCGTGAACGGCGCGCACTTCGGCTTCACCGACCGGTGGGGCGGAGTGAGCGCCGTTCCGTACGAGGAGCTCAACCTCGGCGGCGCCGTCGGCGACGACCCCGCCGCCGTCACGGCCAACCGGGAACTGGCGGCGAAGTCGCTGGGGCTGGACCCCGCCCGGGTGGTCTGGATGAACCAGGTGCACGGGGCCGACGTGGCGGTGGTCGACGGTCCCTGGGGGGACCGGCCGGTCCCGCGGGTCGACGCGATCGTCACCGCCGAGCGGGGGCTCGCCCTCGCCGTCCTGACCGCGGACTGCGTGCCGGTGCTGCTCGCCGACCCCGTCGCGGGGGTCGCCGCCGCGGCCCACGCGGGCCGGCCCGGCATGGTCGCCGGGGTCGTCCCCGCCGCCGTACGGGCCATGACGGAACTCGGCGCCGACCCTGCCCGGATCGTCGCCCGCACCGGTCCCGCCGTGTGCGGCCGGTGCTACGAGGTGCCGGAGGAGATGCGTGCCGAGGTCGCCGCGGCCGAACCGGCGGCGTACGCGGAGACGAGCTGGGGCACACCGGCGGTCGATGTGAGCGCCGGCGTGCACGCGCAGCTCGAACGGCTCGGGGTGTGCGACCGGGCGCAGTCGCCGGTGTGCACCCGGGAGTCGAAGGACCACTTCTCGTACCGTCGCGACCGCTCCACCGGGCGGCTCGCGGGCTATGTCTGGCTGGACTGATGGGACATGACGGACCGTAAGGATGAACTCGCCGGAAATCTGGCGAAGGTGGAGGAGCGCATCGCCGCCGCGTGCGCGGCCGCCGGACGCGAGCGTGACGAAGTCACCCTGATCGTGGTCACCAAGACCTATCCGGCGAACGATGTGCGAATTCTCTCGGAACTCGGCGTGCGCCACGTCGCCGAGAACCGCGACCAGGACGCGGCTCCCAAGGCCGCGGCTTGCTCGGATCTGCCCCTTTCCTGGCACTTCGTCGGACAGTTGCAGACCAACAAGGTGCGATCTGTGGTCGGTTATGCCGATGTCGTGCAGTCCGTCGACCGTTCCAAGCTCGTCACAGCTCTGTCGAAGGAGGCGGTGCGGGCCGGCCGCGAGGTGGGCTGCCTCATCCAGGTCGCGCTCGACGCCGGGGAGAGCGGGCGGGGTGAGCGCGGCGGCGTGGCGCCCGCGGGAATCGAAGAGTTGGCCGACCTCGTCGCCGGGGCGCCGGGCCTGCGGCTCGACGGACTGATGACCGTCGCCCCGCTCACGGGGGAGTACGCCGGGCGCCAACGGGCCGCGTTCGAGCGCCTCATGGATTTGTCGACCTACCTGCGCCGAGCCCATCCGGCTGCGAACATGGTCTCCGCAGGGATGAGCGCGGACCTCGAGGAGGCCGTGGCCGCCGGAGCGACACATGTGCGCGTCGGTACCGCGGTACTCGGAGTCCGCCCCAGGCTCGGGTAACGTCGCCAAGAAGTCGGACCACAGTAGAAAATATGGTCATTACCGTCGAAAGGCGGACGCAACGACCCCGTGGATCGCGGGCACTTGGCAGTCGTCAGCCGATCCACCACAGAGCGGAGGACTCAGAGCATGGCCGGCGCGATGCGCAAGATGGCGGTCTACCTCGGCCTCGTGGAGGACGATGGGTACGACGGCCGGGGGTTCGACCCCGACGACGACTTCGAACCGGAACTGGACCCGGAACCCGAGCGGGATCACAGGCGGCACGAACCGTCACATCAGTCGCACGGTTCACATCAGCCTCAACGGGACGAAGAGGTACGAGTCGTCCAGCCGCCCGCGCCGCGCGAGCCGGTGTCCCGCTCCGCTTCGCTCGCCGCGGAATCGGGGCGTCCGGCGCGCATCGCGCCCGTGGCGTCCATCACACAAGAACGCGCAAGCCTGGAAAAGAGCGCACCGGTCATCATGCCCAAGGTCGTGTCGGAACGAGAGCCCTACCGGATCACCACGCTTCACCCACGGACCTACAACGAGGCCCGTACCATCGGGGAACACTTCCGTGAGGGCACTCCGGTGATCATGAATCTCACTGAGATGGATGACACAGATGCGAAGCGACTTGTCGACTTTGCCGCGGGTTTGGTGTTTGGTCTTCACGGCAGTATCGAGCGGGTGACGCAGAAGGTGTTCCTGCTGTCTCCTGCTAACGTCGATGTCACGGCGGAGGACAAGGCCCGCATCGCAGAGGGCGGGTTCTTCAACCAGAGCTGAGACGCACCACCGGTGAGAGCATGGATCAGGGGAGAGGGAAGCACAGGTCATGAGCGTGGTCCTGGATGTCGTCTACATCGCGCTGATGTGCTTCCTCATCGTGCTCATCTTCCGGTTGGTCATGGACTACGTCTTCCAGTTCGCCCGCTCGTGGCAACCCGGCAAGGCGATGGTGGTCGTTCTGGAGGCCACCTACACTGTCACCGATCCACCGCTGAAGCTTCTGCGGCGGTTCATCCCGCCGCTGCGTCTCGGGGGCGTGGCGCTCGACCTGTCCTTCTTCGTACTGATGATCATCGTCTACATCCTGATCTCGATCGTGAGCCGGCTGTGAGCGATGAGAGAGATACGGGCTTGCCGAATGCCGACGACAACGTTGAGGTGAAGAGATGCCGTTGACCCCCGAGGACGTGCGGAACAAGCAGTTCACGACCGTCCGCCTCCGAGAAGGCTATGACGAGGACGAGGTCGATGCCTTCCTCGACGAGGTCGAAGCCGAACTGACCCGACTGCTCCGTGAGAACGAGGACCTGCGCGCCAAGCTGGCCGCCGCCACGCGCGCGGCCGCGCAGAACCAGCAGAACATGCGCAAGCCTCCGGAGCAGCCGCAGGATCAGCAGCAGCAGGGCGGTATGCCTCAGCAGGGCATGCGAGGTCCCGGCGCTCCGGTGCCCGCCGGCATATCGGGCCCGCCGCAGCAGCAGATGGGTGGCCCCATGGGTGGTCCGCCCCAGCTGCCGAGCGGTGCCCCGCAGCTGCCCGCCGGTCCCGGCGGTCAGGGTGGCCCGCAGGGTCCCGGTCCGATGGGCCAGGGTCCGGGGCCGATGGGCCAGGGCCCGGGTCCGATGCAGGGCCAGATGGGTCCCGGTCCGATGGGCGGCCCCATGGGCGGCCCGCAGGGCCCCGGCGGTCCGGGTGGTCCCGGCCTGCCCGGTCAGGGCCCCGGTGGCGACAGCGCCGCGCGCGTTCTGTCGCTGGCCCAGCAGACCGCCGACCAGGCGATCGCCGAGGCGCGTTCCGAGGCCAACAAGATCGTCGGCGAGGCGCGTTCGCGGGCCGAGGGTCTGGAGCGGGACGCCCGTGCCAAGGCGGACGCCCTGGAGCGGGACGCGCAGGAGAAGCACCGCGTCGCGATGGGCTCCCTGGAGTCCGCCCGCGCCACGCTGGAGCGCAAGGTCGAGGACCTGCGCGGCTTCGAGCGCGAGTACCGTACGCGACTGAAGTCGTACCTGGAGTCGCAGCTGCGTCAGCTGGAGACCCAGGCCGACGACTCGCTCGCTCCGCCGCGCACGCCCGCGACGGCCTCCCTCCCGCCGTCCCCGGCGCCCTCGATGGCTCCGGCCGGCGCGAGTGCCCCGTCGTACGGCGGCAACCAGTCGATGGGCAGCGGTCCGAGCACGTCGGGGCCGTCCTACGGCGGTCAGCAGCAGATGTCGCCGGCGATGACCCAGCCGATGGCTCCGGTGCGGCCGCAGGGGCCGTCGCCGATGGGGCAGGCGCCGTCGCCGATGCGGGGCTTCCTGATCGACGAGGACGACAACTGACGGGTTGACGAACGGTAGTACGGCGTAGCCGTCGGCAGCGTTCAGGGCGGGCCCCGGGTTTCTGACCCGGGGCCCGCCTTTAGCTGTGCTCGGCGCTGGTGCGGGGCGGGGGTGGGCCGCGCGGCCCGGCGCTGACGGGGTGCCTCCCCCAGAGGGGGTACCCCCAGCGCCCACCCGTGCCGCCCTGGGGGTACCTCCCAGGCCGTTCAGGCACTGGGGGAGGCACGACTGCCCGCAGCTACGGGCGGTGCGCGTCTGCCGGCAGCTGCGGCGGTGGGCGTCTGCGCGGCTGCGGCGGTGGGTGTCTGCCTGCGGCTGCGGCGGCGCGTCTGCCCGCAGCTACTGCGGCACCGATAGCCCGCGGCTGCGGCGGTGCGGCTGCTCGTGGCTGTGGTGGTGGGCGGCTGTCCGTGGGCGTGGTGGTGCGGGTCTGTCCGTGTTGCCGAGAGGGCCCGGTTCCCGTGGGGGAACCGGGCCCTCGTGTGGGCGTGGCTCGGTTATGCCTTGCGGAGGCGGAACGTCAGGGTCAGGGCCTCGTCCGTGAACGGGTCCCCGTACGTGTCGTCCGCCTCGCCCTGGGCGAAGTCCGTGGCCAGGACCTCGTCGGCGATCAGGCCGGCGTGCTCGGTCAGGGCGGCGACGGTCGCCTCGTCCGTGGCCGACCAGCGCAGGGCGATCCGGTCGGCGACGTCGAGGCCGCTGTTCTTGCGGGCCTCCTGGATCAGGCGGATCGCGTCCCGGGCCAGGCCCGCGCGGCGCAGCTCCTCCGTGATCTCCAGGTCCAGGGCGACCGTGGCGCCCGAGTCGGAGGCGACCGACCAGCCCTCGCGCGGCGTCTCCGTGATGATCACCTCGTCGGGAGCGAGGGTGATCGTCTCGCCGTCGACCTCCACCGTGGCCGTGCCCTCGCGCAGCGCGAGGGACAGCGCGGCGGCGTCCGCGGCCGCGACGGCCTTCGCCACGTCCTGGACGCGCTTGCCGAACCGCTTGCCCAGCGCGCGGAAGTTGGCCTTCGCGGTCGTGTCGACCAGGGAGCCGCCGACCTCGCTGAGCGACGCCAGCGACTCGACGTTCAGCTCCTCCGTGATCTGCGTGTGCAGCTCGGGCGAGAGCGCGTCGAAGCCGGCCGCCGCGATCAGCGCGCGCTTCAGCGGCTGGCGGGTCTTGACGCCGGACTCCGCGCGCGTGGCCCGGCCCAGCTCGACCAGGCGGCGGACCAGGACCATCTGCTTCGACAGCTCCGGGTCGATCGCCGAGAGGTCCGCCTCCGGCCAGGAGGAGAGGTGGACCGACTCCGGGGCGCCGGGCGTGACCGGCACGATCAGGTCCTGCCAGACCCGCTCGGTGATGAACGGGGTCAGCGGGGCCATGAGCTTGGTGACCGTCTCGACGACCTCGTGCAGCGTGCGCAGCGCCGCCTTGTCGCCCTGCCAGAAGCGGCGGCGGGAGCGGCGCACGTACCAGTTCGACAGGTCGTCGACGAACGCGGACAGCAGCTTGCCGGCGCGCTGGGTGTCGTAGCCCTCCAGCGCCTGGGTCACCTGGTCGGTGAGCGCGTGCAGCTCGGACAGCAGCCAGCGGTCCAGCAGCGGACGGTCGGCCGGGGCCGGGTCGGCCTCACTCGGCGCCCAGCCCGTGGTGCGGGCGTACAGGGCCTGGAAGGCGACGGTGTTCCAGTAGGTGAGGAGCGTCTTGCGGACGACCTCCTGGATGGTGCCGTGGCCGACGCGGCGGGCCGCCCACGGGGAGCCGCCGGCCGCCATGAACCAGCGGACCGCGTCGGCGCCGTGCTGGTCCATCAGCGGGATCGGCTGCAGGATGTTGCCCAGGTGCTTGGACATCTTCCGGCCGTCCTCGGCGAGGATGTGGCCGAGGCAGACGACGTTCTCGTAGGACGACTTGTCGAAGACGAGCGTGCCGACGGCCATCAGGGTGTAGAACCAGCCGCGGGTCTGGTCGATGGCCTCGCTGATGAACTGCGCCGGGTAGCGGGACTCGAAGAGTTCCTTGTTCTTGTACGGGTAGCCCCACTGCGCGAACGGCATCGAGCCCGAGTCGTACCAGGCGTCGATCACCTCCGGCACGCGCGTGGCCGTCTTGGCGCAGGTCGGGCAGGCGAAGGTGACCTCGTCGATGTACGGGCGGTGCGGGTCCAGCTCCGACTGGTCCGTGCCCGTCAGCCCGGTGAGCTCGGCGCGGGAGCCGACGACCGTGAGGTGGTCGTCCTCGCAGCGCCAGATCGGCAGCGGGGTGCCCCAGTAGCGGTTGCGGGACAGCGCCCAGTCGATGTTGTTGTTCAGCCAGTCGCCGTACCGGCCGTGCTTGACCGAGTCCGGGAACCAGTTGGTCTTCTCGTTCTCCGCCAGGAGACGGTCCTTGATCGCCGTGGTGCGGATGTACCAGGACGGCTGTGCGTAGTACAGCAGCGCGGTGTGGCAGCGCCAGCAGTGCGGGTAGCTGTGCTCGTAGGGGATGTGCTTGAACAGCAGGCCCCGGGTGTCCAGGTCCTCCGTCAGCTTCTCGTCGGCCTTCTTGAAGAAGGCGCCGCCGACCAGCGGGACGTCCTCCTCGAAGGTGCCGTCCGGGCGGACCGGGTTGACGACGGGCAGGCCGTAGGAGCGGCAGACCTTGAGGTCGTCCTCACCGAAGGCGGGGGACTGGTGGACCAGGCCCGTGCCGTCCTCGGTGGTGACGTAGTCGGCGTTGACGACGAAGTGGGCCTCGGCCGGGAACTCGATCAGCTCGAACGGGCGCCGGTACGTCCAGCGCTCCATCTCGGCGCCGGTGAAGGTTTGGCCGGTGCTCTCCCAGCCCTCGCCGAGGGCCTTGCCGACCAGCGGCTCGGCGACGACCAGCTTCTCCTCGCCGTTCGTCGCGACGACGTAGGTGACCTCGGGGTGCGCGGCGACCGCCGTGTTGGAGACGAGGGTCCAGGGGGTGGTCGTCCACACCAGGAGCGCGGCCTCGCCGGCCAGCGGGCCGGAGGTGAGCGGGAAGCGGACGTAGACGGACGGGTCGACGACCGTCTCGTAGCCCTGCGCCAGCTCGTGGTCGGACAGGCCGGTGCCGCAGCGGGGGCACCAGGGGGCGACGCGATGGTCCTGGACCAGCAGACCCTTGTTGAAGATCTCCTTCAGGGACCACCAGACGGACTCCACGTACTCGGGGTCCATGGTCCGGTAGGCGTCGTCGAGGTCGACCCAGTAGCCCATGCGGGTGGTCAGCTCGGCGAAGGCGTCGGTGTGGCGGGTCACCGACTCGCGGCACTTGGCGTTGAACTCGGCGATGCCGTACGCCTCGATGTCCTGCTTGCCGGAGAAGCCCAGCTCCTTCTCCACCGCCAGCTCCACCGGGAGGCCGTGGCAGTCCCAGCCGGCCTTGCGGGCCACGTGGTAGCCACGCATGGTGCGGAAGCGGGGGAAGACGTCCTTGAAGACGCGGGCCTCGATGTGGTGGGCGCCCGGCATGCCGTTGGCGGTGGGCGGGCCCTCGTAGAACACCCATTCGGGGCGGCCCTCGGACTGCTCCAGGCTCTTGGCAAAGATCTTCTGCTCGCGCCAGAAGTCGAGCACCGCGTGCTCGAGCGCGGGCAGGTCGACCTGGGCGGGCACCTGGCGGTACTGCGTCATCGATCTTCCTCCGGCGGACGTGCTGCCTTCCGTCGGAGGGACGAGAGCCGCGGAGCCGTATGGCTCCGTACGCCGCTGTGTGCGGCGCGCTCCCGCGGTACCACCCTCCTTGGCCCCCGGTGCGTCCTGTGCACCGGTGAGCCCCCTCATTGGGGTCGCGAGGCCGGTTCTACTCGCCCTGGCTGGTCCTCCACGGCTTTCTTCCGGCGGCTCCGGGGTGATCTTCACGTCGCGCTCGCCCCCGGGCTCCCACCGTCCCCGGGTCGCTCTGGGCTGCGTACGCCGCTACTCGTCCCCATCCACGCTTTTCGCTCCGCCCAGTGTACGGCGCCGCACGGACGGCGGCCGACCGGTTTCCGAGCGGGGCGCGGCGGGGCAGCCGTATCGCCCCGGCCGACCCGAACGGCGCGGCCGATCGTCCACCTCCCGGCAGGCCGGGGCCGGTGCGAGCCCGGCGGATTACCCGGCGGGGAGCTGGGCACAACGGATGCATGCTCGTCGCGCGGTGAGCGCGGGGCGGGCGAATCGGGCGGCGTGCCCCGTTGCCGTGGGACTCGAGTCGATTTATCGTCCCAGCACGATTCGCGCGCAAGATCACAAAATGTGAAGGGGCCGCGGCCATGGTGGCGAAGAAGACCGCCGTACAGCAGTCGGCGTCCGGCAGGTCCGCGAATGCCTCCGGCGGTGCGGCCAAGGGCGTGGGCGGGAAGAAGAACACCCGCGGCGCGGCGAAGAAGGCGGCGACGGCGAAGAAGGGGACGAGCACCGGGCGGACATCGGCGCAGGCGGCCACGGAGGGTCCCGCCGAGCCGCTCGGCACCGCGAAGGGCGCCGCGGACGGGAACGCCGCCAAGCGGCAGGGCGCCGCCGGGAAGGCCGGCGGCAAGCAGGACGTCGCCCGGAAGAGGGCCGCCGAAGAGGGTGTGGTCGGCGGCAGGAGCGGTGCCGGGCAGGGCGTCGTCGACAGGAGCGGCGCGAAGGAGGGCGTCGCCGGGAAGAGCGGTGCCGGCAGGAGCGTGGCCAAGAAGGGTGCCGGCAGGCAGGGCGGTGTGGCGGAGGGCGCCTCCCCAGGGGGCGCGGCCCGGGACACCACGAGCCGCGCGGTCAGGAACAGCACGGCCAAGAAGGCGGGCGCGGCTCAGGCCGCGGAGCAGACGGGAGCCACAGCAGTGGTTGCGAAGAAGACTCCTGGCACGGCCACGGCGGCCACGTCCGCCGTTCCGAAGGCACGGGGCGTCGCGGCGGAGCCCGGCGATCTCGCGGTGCGCCCCGGTGAGGACCCCTGGACCCCGGAAGAGGTCGAGGAGGCGCGCGGTGAGCTGCAGTCCGAGGTGGACCGCCTGCGCACCGAGCTCAGCACCTCCGAGCAGTCGCTCCAGGGCCTGATGCGGGACTCCGGTGACGGTGCCGGCCACGACGAGGCGGACACCGGCACCAAGAACATCACACGCGAGCACGAGCTGGCGCTGGCCGCCAACGCGCGCGAGATGCTCATCCAGACCGAGCGCGCCCTGGAACGCCTCGACGCCGGCACCTACGGCCTGTGCGAGAACTGCGGCAAACCCATCGGCAAGGCCCGCATGCAGGCGTTCCCCCGGGCCACCCTGTGCGTCGAGTGCAAGCAGAAGCAGGAGCGCCGGTACTGATCCGTCACCGTGTGCGTCCTGCGCACGTGGGGCGGGGGAGGTGTGCCGTACCCTCGTCCTCAGTCAGGTACCTAGGTCGAGGGACTCACGTGGCAGAGGCGGAGCGCATCATCGGTACTCCGGACACCCCGGACGCGGCGGGGGACGGGCAGGAGCGGCCCGACGCCGGGCAGGCAGCGGGCCCGGAGCAGGCGGAGGTCCCGCAGGAGACGCAGGGCCCGGCCGACCGGCCCCGGGGCAGGCGCCGGATCGCCGTCCTGTTCGCGGTCGCCGCGTTCGCGTACCTCCTCGACCTGGTCAGCAAGATGATCGTGGTCGCCAAGCTGGAGCACCACGAGCCCATCGAGGTCGTCGGGGACTGGCTCCGGTTCGAGGCGATCCGCAACGCCGGCGCGGCCTTCGGCTTCGGCGAGGCCTTCACCGTGATCTTCACGGTGATCGCGGCGGTCGTGATCGTCGTGATCGCCCGCCTGGCGCGCAAGCTGTACAGCCTGCCGTGGGCGATCGCGCTCGGCCTGCTGCTCGGCGGCGCGCTCGGCAACCTCACCGACCGGATCTTCCGCTCGCCCGGCGTCTTCGAGGGCGCCGTCGTCGACTTCATCGCGCCCAAGCACTTCGCGGTCTTCAACCTCGCGGACTCGGCGATCGTCTGCGGCGGCATCCTGATCGTGCTGCTGTCCTTCCGCGGTCTGGACCCGGACGGGACCGTGCACAAGGACTGAGCGCCGCAGACCGCCGTACGGGCTTGCCGGACCCGTCCGGCATACTCGACGGGTGAGCACGCTTCCCGAGATCCGCACCCTGCCCGTACCCGACGGCCTGGAGGGCGAGCGCGTCGACGCCGCCATCTCCCGCATGTTCGGCTTCTCCCGCACCAAGGCCGCCGAGCTGGCCGCGGCGGGCAAGGTGCTGGTCGACGGGTCGGTGGTCGGCAAGTCCGAGCGGGTGCGCGGCGGGGCCTGGCTGGAGGTCGAGATGCCGCAGGCGCCCGCGCCGGTGCAGGTGGTCGCCGAGCCGGTCGAGGGCATGGAGATCGTGCACGACGACGAGGACGTGGTCGTGATCGTCAAGCCGGTCGGGGTCGCCGCCCACCCGTCGCCCGGCTGGAGCGGTCCGACCGTCATCGGCGGCCTCGCCGCCGCCGGGTACCGCATCTCGACCTCCGGCGCCGCCGAGCGCCAGGGCATCGTGCACCGCCTCGACGTGGGCACCTCCGGGCTGATGGTGGTGGCCAAGTCGGAGCGCGCGTACACCTCGCTCAAGCGCCAGTTCAAGGAGCGCACGGTCGACAAGCGCTACCACACGCTCGTGCAGGGCCACCCCGACCCGACCAGCGGCACCATCGACGCGCCCATCGGCCGCCACCCGAACCACGACTACAAGTGGGCGGTCACCGCCGACGGCAAGCCCTCCGTCACGCACTACGACCTCGTCGAGGCGTTCCGCGCGGCCTCCCTGCTCGACGTGAAGCTGGAGACCGGCCGCACGCACCAGATCCGCGTCCACATGGCCGCCCACCGCCACCCCTGCGTCGGCGACCTGACCTACGGCGCCGACCCGACGCTCGCCAAGCGCCTGCGCATCACGCGCCAGTGGCTGCACGCCGTACGGCTCGGCTTCGAGCACCCCGGCAGCGGCGACTGGGTCGAGTACGCCAGCGACTACCCGGATGACCTGCAGCACGCCCTGGACCGGGTCCGCGAGGAGACCTACGCATGAGCGCTCCCGCGCACGTGCCGTCGTACCAGGTGCGCATCGCCGAGGACCCCGCCGACCGGGAGGCGTGCTTCGCGGTGCGCAAGGACGTCTTCGTCGTCGAGCAGCGGGTCCCCGAGGACATCGAGTACGACGCCTACGACGCCGTCGCCGTGCACGTCCTCGCGGTCCGGGAGGACGGCGTACCGCTGGGCACCGGGCGGCTGCTGCACGGCGCGTCCGCCGCGGCGAAGACCGGCGGCGACCCGGCCGTGGGCTCCCTCGGGCGGCTCGCGGTGACCCGGGCGGCCCGCGGACTGGGCGTGGGGGCCGCGCTGGTGCGGGCCGTCGAGGAGGCGGCACGCGCGCGCGGGCTCACGGCGGTGGACCTGCACGCCCAGACGCACGCGCTGGGCTTCTACGAGCGGCTGGGGTACGAGGCGTACGGGCCGGAGTTCCCCGACGCGGGGATACCGCACCGCGCGATGCGGCGCGCTCTGTAGCCGAGGCCGCCGTACGGGCTGGTGGGGCCGTCCGCGTGGCAGGGTGGGAACTGCCCGTGTGAACGCCGAGACCCACCGGAGCGCTGACCGTGGACCAGTTGGCTCTGCTGTTCGTGCTGTTGCTCGGGGCCCTGATCAGCGTCCCGGTCGGGGACCGGCTCGGGCTCCCGGCGCCGGTGCTGATGACGGTGCTCGGGATCGTCCTGGCGCTGCTCGAGTTCGTGCCCAACGTCGACATCCCGCCCGACCTCATCCTGCCGGCGCTGCTGCCGCCGCTGCTGTACGCGGCCGTGCGCCGGACGTCCTGGCGGCAGTTCGCGGCCAACAAGCGCCCGATCTTCCTGCTCGCGGTCGCGCTGGTCTTCGTCACCATGGCGTGCGTGGCCACCGTGGCGCACGCGATCGTGCCGGGGCTGCCGCTCGCCGCCGCCTTCGCCCTCGGGGCGCTGGTGGCACCGCCCGACCCGGTCGCGGCGACCGCCGTCGCCGGGCAGCTGGGGCTGCCGCGCCGGCTGGTGTCCATCCTGGAGGGCGAGGGGCTGTTCAACGACGTGACGGCCATCGTCCTGTATCACGTGGCCATCGCCGCCGCGGTCGGCGGCACCTTCTCGCCGTGGAAGGCCGGGCTGGAACTGGTGCTGTCCGCCGTCGTCGCGGTCGCCGTGGGGCTCGCGCTCGGCTGGGGCGCCTACAAGCTGCTGGACCTGCTGGGAGACGCCACCCTGCAGATCGGGCTGACGCTGCTGGTGCCGTACGCGTCGTACGTCCTGGCCGAGGAACTGCACGGCTCGGGGGTGCTCGCCGTGCTCACCACCGCGATGTTCCTCGCCGAGTACGCCGTCGGCGCCGACGACGTGATGACCCGGCTCGCCGGGCACACCGTCTGGGACGTGGTCGACACGCTGGTCACCGGGGTCGCGTTCGGACTGATCGGGCTGGAGCTGCACAACGCGATCCGCACGGCCTCCGGGCGGTGGAGCGAGCTGCTGGGCTGGGCCGCCGTGGTGTTGGTCGTGGTCGTCCTCGTACGGCTGGTGTGGCTGCTGCCGGCCACCTGGCTCACCCAGCGCCTGCACGCCCAGCGGGACCACGACGAGGACATCCCGACGAGCTGGCGGGAGACCGTCGTCATGTGGTGGGCGGGCATGCGCGGCGTCGCCTCGGTGGCGCTGGCGCTCGCGATCCCGCTGAGGACGGACGACGGCTCCCCCTTCCCCAACCGCGAAGAGATCATCTTCGTCGCCTTCGGCGTGATCATGGGGACGCTGCTGGTGCAGGGGCTGACCCTGCCGTGGCTGGTGAACCGGCTCGGGGTGCGGGCGGACACCGAGCGGGAGAAGGAGTTCGAGCGGGAGCTGGCCGTGCGGGCCGCGAAGGCGGCGAAACGGCGGCTGAGGGAGATCGAGGCGGTCGAGGAACTGCCGGAGGAGCTGTCCGAGCAGATGCTGCGGCGGGCCTTCGACATCGGGGTGCGGATCAGCCCGGAGATCGGCGACGAGGAGCGGCGCGAGGCCCACGAGCAGCGGGTCCGGCGGCTGAAGCGGATCCGGCGCATCCAGGCCGAGATGCTGAGCGCCGCCCGGCACGAGGTGCTGGCGGCGCGCAGCGAACCCGGCGCCGACCCGGAGATCGTGGACCGCGTACTGCGCCATCTCGACGTACGCAGCCTGCGCTGACCCTTCGCCCGCCACGCCCGTCGCCGGGCTGCCGGTGTCCTCACAGGCCCCTCGTCGGCTGGTCGGGGAGGCGGTGCGCGGCGGCGTCGGAGGCGGGGCGGGGCCGACGGACGTCGCCGCGGCCGGGCGGCGGGACCGCGTCCGCGGTGTTGACCCGCGGCAGCGCGTACGGGTGCTCCTCGGCCAGCCAGCGGATCATCTGCTCGCGCACCTCGACCCGTACCGTCCAGATGTCGTCCGCGTCCTTCGCCGTGACCAGGGCCCGCACCTGCATGGTGTTCGGGGTGGTGTCGGTGACCGACAGGTTGTGGGCGCGGCCGTCCCAGGCCGGGCACTCGCGCAGGATGTCGCGCAGCCGCTCGCGCATCGCGTCCAGCGGAGCGGTGTGGTCCAGGTGCCAGTAGACGATGCCGGTCATCTGCGGGGTGCCGCGCGACCAGTTCTCGAACGGCTTGGAGGTGAAGTACGACACCGGCATGGTGATCCGGCGCTCGTCCCAGGTGCGCACGGTCAGGAACGTCAGCGTGATCTCCTCGACCGTGCCCCACTCGCCGTCCACCACGACCGTGTCGCCGATGCGCACCATGTCGCCGAAGGCGATCTGCAGCCCCGCGAACATGTTGCCGAGCGTGGACTGCGCGGCGATGCCGGCCACGATGCCGAGGACACCGGCCGAGGCCAGCAGCGAGGCGCCCGCCGCGCGCATCGCCGGGAACGTCAGCAGCATGGACGCCGCGGCGACGACACCGACGACCGCCGAGACCACCCGCATGATGAGCGACACCTGGGTGCGCACGCGCCGCACCCGGGCCGGGTCCCGCTGGGCGCGGGCCTGGGCGTAGCGGGAGTAGGTCGTCTCGACGACCGCCGCGGCGATCCGGATCACCAGCCAGGCCGCCGCGCCGATCAGCACCAGCGTCAGGGTCCGCCCGATGCCGACCCGGTGGTCCGGCAGCAGCCGGGCCTCGACGTACGACCCTCTCAGCAGCGCCGCGCACAGCACGAGCTGGTACGGGACGCGAGCACGGCGCAGCAGCCCCCACAGGGGCGTCTCGTGGTGGCGTTGGTCGGCCTTGCGCAGCAGCAGGTCGGTCGCCCAGCCGATGAGCAGCGTCAGGCAGACGGAGCCGCCGACCACGACCAGCGGGCGGAGTATGTTCTCCATGCCCACGAACGTAACCGGAGCCGCCGGGTCATGAACATGTGACTTCGCGGCGGTCCCGGGTACGGCCGGTCGGTCGCGTTGTCACACCCGGCTGGCACCATGGCCCCATGAACATCGTGCTCTTTCATTCGACCTATGGCCTTAGGCCCGCGGTGCGGCAGGCCGCCGACCGGCTGCGCGACGCCGGCCACCAGGTGTGGACACCGGACCTCTTCGAGGGCCGCACGTTCGACACGGTCGAGGAGGGCATGGCCCACAAGGAGGAGATCGGCAAGGAGGAGCTGCTGAAGCGGGCGGTCCTGGCCGTCGCGCCGTATTCCGAACGCGGGCTGGTGTACGCCGGTTTCTCCCTCGGCGCCTCGGTCGCCCAGACCCTCGCCCTCGGCGACCACCAGGCGCGCGGACTGCTCCTGCTGCACGGCACCTCGGACATCGCCCCCAACGCCGCGGTGGACGACCTGCCGGTGCAGCTGCACGTCGCCGAGCCGGACCCGTTCGAGACGGACGACTGGCTCAGCGCCTGGTACCTGCAGATGGGCCGGGCCGGCGCCGACGTGGAGGTGTACAGATACGCCGGGGCCGGCCACCTCTACACCGACCCCGGCCTGCCGGACTACGACGAGGAGGCCGCCGAGGCCACCTGGCGGGTGGCGCTCGGCTTCCTGGAGTCGCTCGGCTAGACGGCTCAGCCCGCGGCGCGGTACGCGGCCCAGCTCTGCTGCATGCGCGTCACCTGGCCCGAGCTGAACTGGTACATGCAGGCGTCGTACGTGTAGTCCATGAAGTTGTGGATCGGGTCGGCGCCCGCCTTGCGGGTGCAGGTGTCCCGGCCCTCGGGGCACTCGTAGGCGGGGCTCTTCTCGGCCGGGGTGTCCTCGACGTAGTCGCCGTTGCCGTTGCAGCCGCCCTGGAAGGTGTGGTATAGCCCCAGCCAGTGGCCGACCTCGTGGGTCGCGGTGTCGCCCTGGTTGTAGTTCGCGGCCGAGCCGCCCGGCAGCGAGGCGTCCAGGATGACCACGCCGTCCATGGACGGGCTGGAGTTGTAGGAGCTGGGGAAGGTGGCCCAGCCGAGGAGGCCGCCACCGAGGTTGGCGGTGTAGATGTTCAGCGCGTTCGCGCCGCCCTTGCGCAGCGCGGACTTCATCGCCTTCTCCTCGGCCGAGCCGGAGGAGACGTTGTACCAGGCGGCGTTGTCCGTGTAGTCGGTGCCGGCCAGCGTGAACTGGAAGCCCGAGTCGACGTTTCCGGTGCCCTGGCCGGCGAACGCGGCGTTCAGCACGTTCATCTGGGCGGTGATGTCGGCCGAGTCCAGCTGGCCGGCCGCGCCGTCGTGGATGACGTGGAAGTAGACCGGGATGGTCGCGGTGGCGGTGGGCGCGAGGCTGCGGCCGGCGTCCCGCAGCTTGTCGAGCTTCTTGCGCAGATCGGCGTCCATGGCCTGGGCCTTGGCCGCGCTCACCTCGTTGGGCTCGGCGGCGTGCTCGCCGGACCCGGGGCGGGCCTCGCGGGCGGAGGCGTGGGCGTCCGCGTGGGTGTCCTCGACGCACTCGGCGGCGGTGGGGGCGCCGGCCGCCGCGACGCCCATGGGCGCCGACAGCGGGGTGAGCATCAGGGTTCCGGCCACGACGGCGGTGGCGAGAACACGTCTGCGCGTCGAGGGAGATATCCGGGCAAGCGCACGCATGCTGGCTCCTAGCGGATGCGGTGGGGAGAGGGGCGCAGGGGTCTTCCTGGCCGCCGCCCGGAGATTACGTGGACATGCCCAGTCGCGAAGAGCAGTGATCAGGCCCAATCAAATTCCCGGCAAACCTGGGGAATTGGGGAGATGAACCGATGGCCTGTCCGGAGTCCGAGATCTCGGCGTAACGAATGCCGTGACCGGGGCGGGTGGTGTGTCCGGGTTCGGGTCACGGCTCGCACCACCCGCCGTAATGGAGTCGGGGGCGATGTCATCTCGCCTTAACAGTGCAGGCAGTCACTGCGGTTGGCTGAAAATCGCCCCTTCGTCACAGCTGTCACACAGGGTCGTGGACGCGCTCGACCTTCTGCGTGCCGCTGCGGGTCCGGTACGACCGCGCCCAGGAGGAGGCCGCGTCCGCCTCGGTGCGGTCGGACAGCACGTAGTAGTCCATCTGCGCCCGGTCGGCGGTGATGTCCAGCACGCCGTAGCCGTGCCGGTCCGTGTCGACCCAGTGGACGTGCCGGTTGGCCGCGCGGATCAGCGGCGCGGCGACCGCGGAGACCGTGCCCTCGCGGACCTTCAGGATGTCGTCGAGGTTGTCGGAGGTCACCGAGGTGACGACGAACTCCGTGGCGGCCGAGGCGGACAGCGGATAGGTACCGGCGCTGACCGGCACGTCGTTGGCCCAGGCCATGTGGATGTCGCCGGTCAGGAACACCGTGTTGCGGATGCCGTTCGCGCGCAGATGGGCCAGCAGCTCGCGCCGGTCGTCGGTGTAGCCGTCCCACTGGTCGGTGTTGAGGGCGAGGCCCTCCCTGGGCAGGCCCAGCAGCTCGGCGAGCGGCTTCAGCAGCTCGGCGGAGAGCGAGCCGATCGCGAACGGCGCGATCATCACCGGGTTGCCGACCAGCCGCCAGGTGGTGTCGGACGCCGACAGCCCGGCCTTGAGCCAGTCGAGCTGGGCGCGGCCGGTGAGCGTGCGGTCCGGGTCGTCGACCTCGCCGTTGCCGAGGGCGGCCTGCTGCGAGCGGTAGGACCGCAGGTCGAGCAGCGACAGGTCGGCCAGCTTGCCGAAGCGCAGCCGCCGGTAGGTGGTGCCGGCGATCGCCGGGCGCACCGGCATCCACTCGAAGTACGCCTGTTTGGCGGCCGCCTGACGCGCCGCCCAGGCGCCCTCCGCGCCCTCCGTGTGGTTCTCGGCTCCGCCCGACCAGGTGTCGTTGGCGATCTCGTGGTCGTCCCAGATCGCGACGACCGGGGCCGCCGCGTGCAGCGCCTGGAGGTCGGGGTCGGTCTTGTAGCGGGCGTGCCGGATGCGGTAGTCGGCGAGGGTGACGATCTCGTGGGCGGGCGCATGCGGGCGTACGACCGTGTCGCGGGTGCCGTACTCGCCGGTGCCGTACTCGTAGATGTAGTCGCCCAGGTGGAGCCAGGCGTCCAGGTCCCCGCGGGCCGCGAGATGGCGGTACGCGGCGAAGTGGCCGGCCTCCCAGTTGGCGCAGGAGACGACGCCGAAGCGCAGGCCCTCGACGGCCGCGTCGGCCGCGGGGGCGGTGCGGGTGCGCGCGGCGGGTGAGTCGGTGCCGCCGGCGAAGAAGCGGAACCAGTAGTCGGTGGCGGGGGCGAGGCCCCGGACGTCCGCCTTGACGGTGTGGTCAAAGGCGGCGGTCGCGGTGACGGAACCCTTGGCCACGATGTTCGTGAACGCCCGGTCCGTGGCGACGACCCAGCTCACCTCGGTGTCGGGGCCCGTGCCCGAGCCCGGTATCGCCTCGGGCGTGGGCGTCACCCGGGTCCACAGCAGGACGCCGTCGGGCAGCGGATCGCCGGAGGCGACCCCGTGCAGGAAGGCGGGGGCGGCGTCGGCCGCGCCGGCGGGCGGGGCGGCGGTGAGCGGAGCCGCCAGAACGGCGCCGGCCGCCGCGGCCTTGACGACCGTACGGCGGCTGGGCGGGAGGGAGTTGGCCGTGGAGGCGTTCTCGGATGATCTGTATCGACTGGTCACGGCCGATCAGGTTACTGATCGGTATGACCAAGAGCGGGCGAACTCGAAAAAAGTTCGCCCGCTCTTTCGCCGTGCTTCCGTGGGGCGTCACCGCCCGACGGCGGTCACGCGGAGGTCACTTGGTGACGCCGGCGTCCTTGAGCGCCTTCTCCCAGTCGGCGACGGTGCCCGGGTTCTCGATCACCTTGTCGTTGATCTTGATGGTCGGGGTCGACTGGACGTCCTCGGTCTTGTCGAAGGACTCGCTCATCTTCATCGCCCAGGCGTCGTAGGTGCCCTTCTCCACGGCGTCCTGGAACTTCTTGTTGTTCTTCAGGGCGTCGACCGTGTTCGCCACCTTGATCAGGTAGTCGTCCTTCGCGAACTCGTCGGACGACTCCTCGGGGTGGTACTCGGCGGAGTAGAGCGCCGCCTTGTAGTCGAGGAACGCCTCGGGGCTGACGTTCAGCGCGGCACCGAGCGCGCTGAGCGCGTTCTTGGAGCCCTCGCCGCCGAGATTGCCGTCGAGGAAGGTGCCGAGCGTGAAGGAGAGCTTGTAGTCGCCGTCCTCCATGCCCTTGTTGACGGTCTCGCCGACGGTCTGCTCGAAGGAGGCGCAGGCCGGGCAGCGCGGGTCCTCGTAGAGGTGGACCACGTTGTCGGTCTTGGAGTCGCCGACGGTGACCGTCGTGCCGTTCTTGCCCGAGGTGTTGGCCGGGGCGACCACCTTGGCCTCGGCGGCCTTGTCCCAGCCCGAGGGCTCGTTGCTCTGGACGACCGCGTAGCCGATGCCGCCGGCCACCGCCAGGACGCCGACGATGGAGCAGGCGACGATGATCTGCCGCCTGACCTTGTCGCGCTTGGCCTGGCGCTCGCGCTCCAGGCGCAGCCGCTCACGGGCCGCCGTCTTCGCCGCCTGGCTGTTCCGCTTGCTCATGGTGTCGATCTCCGTGGGGACGCGCACACGTGGGTGTGCGGGAAACGTATGGGGGACTGCTGGTGCTCTTGGGAGGGGTCACGCGAAGGCGACCGAGCACGGCGGTCCGCGCCGTCCCAGGGAGTGCGCGAGGATCCGCTGGCGAACGGTGGCGGTGCGGCCGAGCGGCCGGGTCGGGCGGCGGACCTCCGGGGGCCGCCGTACGGCCACGGCCGCGACGGCGAGCAGCAGCGGCCGGACCGCCGTCGACGCCGTGGCGGCCACGGCCCGCAGCAGCTGGACCAGCGCCCGCTCGCCGCGGCGCAGCCAGGCCGCCGCCAGCAGGCCGACGCCGATGTGCGCGCCCAGCAGCAGCCAGGAGGTCGCGGGATCGGCGTGGGCCAGCGCGGCCGCCAGCCGGTCGGTGTCGGCGCCGGTCATCCGGGTCAGCGGGGTGCCGGCGCCCACGCCGGTGCCGTCGCCGCACAGGACGTCGAGACCGACCGAGGCCAGCGGGCCCGCGACCGGGCCGCCGGCCCGGCCGTAGCAGACGTGCTGGCCGGTGGTGAACACCGTGTCGGCCGCCAGCTCCAGGGGGATCAGCAGGGCGGCGATCCGCCCGAAGCCGCGCTCGCGGCCCGCCAGGGCGTAGGCGATCAGGAACACGGCGGCGGTGACCGCGGCGACCGTGCTCAGCGGCAGCGGGACCCCGGACAGCAGGACGTGCGACGCGGTGCTGAGCGTCACGACGAGTGCCGTGAACAGCGCCGCGCGTACGGCTCTGATCGGGGTTCCGGATATGTCCATGGCGATAGGAGAGTGTGTCACGGGCTCCGGTAAAGGAACCCTAAAGGGTGGCTGTGAGAGCCCGGGGTCACAGCCCTGGGATCCGGCCGTTGCGGAAGAGGTCGACGAAGATCTGGTGGTCGGCACGCGCGCGTGCGCCGTAGGAGTGCGCGAAGTCGACCAGCAGGGGGGCGAAGCCGTCCTCGTCGGCGGCGATCGCCGCGTCGATGGCCCGCTCCGTGGAGAACGGCACCAGGGACTCGCCGGACTGGTCGTCCGCCGCCGAGTGCATCGTGGCCGTCGCCCGGCCCAGGTCGGCGACGACCTCGGCGATCTCCTCCGGGTCGTCGATGTCGCCCCAGTCCAGGTCGACGGCGTACGGCGAGACCTCGGCGACCAGCTGGCCCGCGCCGTCCAGCTCGGTCCAGCCCAGCCACGGGTCGGCGTGCGCCTGCAGGGCGCGCTGGGAGATCACCGTGCGGTGTCCCTCGTGCTGGAAGTAGTCGCGGATCGCCTGGTCCGTGACGTGCCGGGAGACGGCCGGGGTCTGGGCCTGCTTGATGTAGATCACGACGTCGTTCTCCAGGGCGTCGCTGTTGCCCTCCAGGAGGATGTTGTACGACGGCAGGCCGGCCGAGCCGATGCCGATGCCGCGGCGGCCGACGACGTCCTTCACGCGGTAGGAGTCCGGGCGGGTCAGGGACGACTCGGGGAGCGTCTCCAGGTACCCGTCGAAGGCCGCCAGCACCTTGTAGCGGGTGGCCGCGTCGAGCTCGATGGAGCCGCCGCCGGGGGCGAAGCGGCGCTCGAAGTCGCGGATCTCCGTCATCGACTCCAGCAGGCCGAAGCGGGTCAGTGAGCGGGCCACGCGCAGCGCGCCCAGCAGCGGCCCCTCGGCGGTGTCCAGCGTGAACGGCGGCACCTCGTCGCTCTTGGCGCCGGTCGCCAGGGCGTGGATGCGCTCGCGGTACGCGCCCGCGTACACCCGCACCAGCTCGGTGATCTGCTCGTCGCTGAGCGCCTTCGCGTACCCGATCAGCGCGACGGACGCCGCGAAGCGCTTCAGGTCCCAGGTGAAGGGGCCGACGTAGGCCTCGTCGAAGTCGTTGACGTTGAAGATCAGCCGGCCGGTGGAGTCCATGTACGTGCCGAAGTTCTCCGCGTGCAGATCGCCGTGGATCCACACCCGGGACGTGCGGTCGTCGAGGTACGGTCCGCCCCGCTTGTCCGTCTCCAGGTCGTGGTAGAAGAGGCACGCCGTGCCCCGGTAGAACGCGAAGGCCGAGGCCGCCATCTTCCGGAACTTCACGCGGAACGCGGCCGGGTCGGCGGCCAGGAGCTCGCCGAAGGCGGTGTCGAAGACGGCGAGGATCTCCTCGCCGCGGTGCTCATCGGTGAGCTGCGGAACCGACATCGCTGGGTGCCTCCTGGTGCGGGTGGTGCGTGACAATTGGAGCGGATCGTCCATCCCGGTGAACGTTCGAGGGGACGTACGAGTGCCCGTTTCCCGGGGTCCCGCCCGAGACGCGGGCCCCCGCACGAAGGTACGCGGGGAAGCCCTCGGAGTGTCAGTGGCGAGGCATAGACTTCGACGCTGACCCCCCGGACTGTCCGCAGCCCGTCGCCCACCGTTTTCCGAGGAGGCCGAACGTGTCCAAGCCGCCGTTCACGCACCTGCACGTCCACACCCAGTACTCGCTGCTGGACGGTGCCGCGCGGCTGAAGGACATGTTCAACGCGTGCAACGAGATGGGCATGACCCACATCGCCATGTCCGACCACGGCAACCTCCACGGGGCGTACGACTTCTTCCACTCCGCGAAAAAGGCCGGAATCACCCCGATCATCGGGATCGAGGCGTATGTCGCCCCGGAGTCGCGCCGCAACAAGCGCAAGATCCTTTGGGGCCAGCCGCACCAGAAGCGGGACGACGTCTCCGGTTCGGGTGGCTACACCCACAAGACGATGTGGGCCGTGAACAAGACCGGCCTGCACAACCTCTTCCGGCTCTCCTCCGACGCCTACGCCGAGGGCTGGCTGCAGAAGTGGCCCCGGATGGACAAGGAGACCATCGCCCAGTGGTCCGAGGGCATCGTCGCCTCCACCGGCTGTCCCTCCGGAGAGGTCCAGACCAGGCTGCGCCTCGGCCACTTCGACGAGGCCCTCAAGGCGGCCGCCGACTACCAGGACATCTTCGGCAAGGACCGCTACTTCCTGGAGCTGATGGACCACGGCATCGACATCGAGCACCGGGTCCGCGAGGGTCTGCTGGAGATCGGCAGGAAGCTCGGCATCCCGCCGCTGGTCACCAACGACTCGCACTACACCTACGCGCACGAGGCGAGCGCCCACGACGCCCTGCTGTGCATCCAGACCGGCAAGAACCTCTCCGACCCGGACCGCTTCAAGTTCGACGGCACCGGCTACTACCTGAAGTCGACCGAGGAGATGTACGCCATCGACTCCTCGGACGCCTGGCAGGAGGGCTGCGCCAACACGCTCCTGGTCGCCGAGATGGTCGACACCGAGGGCATGTTCGAGAAGCGCGACCTCATGCCCAAGTTCGACATTCCCGAGGGGTACACCGAGGTCACCTGGTTCAAGGAGGAGGTCCGCCGCGGCATGGAGCGCCGCTACCCCGGCGGCATCCCCGAGGACCGCCAGAAGCAGGCCGAGTACGAGATGGACACCATCATCTCGATGGGCTTCCCCGGCTACTTCCTCGTCGTCGCCGACTTCATCATGTGGGCCAAGAAGCAGGGCATCGCGGTCGGCCCCGGCCGAGGCTCCGCGGCCGGCTCGATCGTCGCCTACGCCATGGGCATCACCGACCTCGACCCGATCCCGCACGGCCTGATCTTCGAGCGGTTCCTCAACCCCGAGCGCATCTCGATGCCCGACGTCGACATCGACTTCGACGAGCGCCGGCGCGTCGAGGTGATCAGGTACGTGACGGAGAAGTACGGCGCCGACAAGGTCGCCATGATCGGCACCTACGGCACCATCAAGGCCAAGAACGCGATCAAGGACTCCGCGCGGGTGCTGGGCTACCCGTACGCGATGGGCGACCGGATCACCAAGGCCATGCCCGCCGACGTCCTCGGCAAGGGCATCCCGCTCTCCGGCATCACCGACCCCGAGCACCCCCGCTACTCGGAGGCGGGCGAGGTCCGCGGGATGTACGAGAACGAGCCGGACGTGAAGAAGGTCATCGACACCGCCCGCGGCGTCGAGGGCCTGGTGCGGCAGATGGGCGTGCACGCCGCCGGCGTGATCATGTCCAGCGAGACCATCACCGAGCACGTCCCCGTCTGGGTCCGGCACACCGACGGCGTGACCATCACGCAGTGGGACTACCCGAGCTGCGAGTCGCTCGGCCTGCTGAAGATGGACTTCCTGGGCCTGCGCAACCTCACGATCATGGACGACGCCGTCAAGATGGTGAAGGCCAACAAGGGGATCGACATCGATCTTCTGAGCCTCCCGCTCGACGACCCGACGACCTTCGAGCTGCTCCAGCGCGGCGACACCCTCGGCGTCTTCCAGTTCGACGGCGGCCCCATGCGCTCCCTGCTGCGCATGATGAAGCCCGACAACTTCGAGGACATCTCCGCCGTCTCGGCCCTGTACCGGCCGGGCCCGATGGGCATGAACTCGCACATCAACTACGCCCTGCGCAAGAACGGCCAGCAGGAGATCACGCCGATCCACCCGGAGCTGGAGGAGCCGCTCAAGGAGGTCCTGGACGTCACCTACGGCCTGATCGTCTACCAGGAGCAGGTGCAGAAGGCCGCCCAGATCATCGCCGGCTACTCGCTCGGCGAGGCCGACATCCTCCGCCGCGTGATGGGCAAGAAGAAGCCCGAGGAGCTGGAGAAGAACTTCGTCATCTTCCAGGCCGGCGCCCGGAAGAACGGCTACAGCGACGAGGCCATCCAGGCCCTGTGGGACGTGCTGGTCCCCTTCGCCGGCTACGCCTTCAACAAGGCGCACTCGGCCGCCTACGGACTGGTGTCGTACTGGACCGCGTACCTGAAGGCGAACCACCCCGCCGAGTACATGGCCGCGCTGCTCACGTCGGTCAAGGACGACAAGGACAAGTCGGCCGTCTACCTCAACGAGTGCCGCCGCATGGGCATCCGCGTGCTCCCGCCGAACGTCAACGAGTCGGAGGCGAACTTCGCCGCGCAGGGCGACGACGTGATCCTCTTCGGCCTCTCCGCCGTGCGCAACGTCGGTACGAACGTCGTCGAGTCGATCATCAGGTGCCGCAAGGCCAAGGGGAAGTACACCTCCTTCCCCGACTACCTGGACAAGGTGGAGGCGGTCGTCTGCAACAAGCGGACCACGGAGTCGCTGATCAAGGCCGGCGCCTTCGACGAGATGGGGCACACCCGCAAGGGCCTCACCGCGCAGTACGAGCCGATGATCGACAACGTGGTCGCGGTCAAGCGCAAGGAGGCCGAGGGCCAGTTCGACCTCTTCGGCGGCATGGGCGACGAGCAGAACGACGAGCCCGGCTTCGGCCTCGACGTCACCTTCAGCGACGAGGAGTGGGACAAGACCTATCTCCTCGCCCAGGAGCGGGAGATGCTCGGCCTGTACGTCTCCGACCACCCGCTCTTCGGCCTGGAGCACGTGCTGTCCGACAAGGCCGACGCGGGCATCTCCCAGCTCACCGGAGGCGACTTCGGCGACGGCGCGGTCGTCACGATCGGCGGCATCATCTCCGGCCTGCAGCGCAAGATGACCAAGCAGGGCAACGCCTGGGCCATCGCCACCGTGGAGGACCTGGCCGGCTCCATCGAGTGCATGTTCTTCCCGGCGACCTACCAGCTGGTGTCCACCCAACTCGTCGAGGACGCCGTCGTGTTCGTCAAGGGCCGTCTCGACAAGCGGGAGGACGTGCCGCGGCTCGTCGCGATGGAGCTGATGATCCCGGACCTGTCCAACGCCGGCACCAACGCGCCCGTGGTGCTCACCATCCCGGCGACCCGGGTCACCCCGCCCATGGTCAGCCGGCTCGGCGAGATCCTCACGCACCACAAGGGCGACAGCGAGGTCCGCATCAAGCTCCAGGGGCCGACCAGGACGACGGTGCTGCGCCTGGACCGGCACCGGGTGAAGCCCGACCCGGCCCTGTTCGGCGACCTGAAGGTGCTGTTGGGCCCGTCCTGCCTGGCGGGCTGAGCGGACCCGACGGTCAAGGGGCGCACCCCGCGTGGGTGCGCCCCTCGTATGTTCCCGGGCCTCGGCGGCCCGGCCCGCGGATGTCCGGCGCGGATGCCGGCCGCGCCGATGTCAGTTGTGGCCGAAACGCTTCTGCCGCTTACGGGAGGCGATCTCGCCGGGAGCCATGTGCGGGGCGTGCTCTTCCTCCCGCTCCAGCACCGCCGCGTCCGCCGTCTGCGGGCTGCGCTGGGCCTGGGACTGCTTACGGTCACGGTTGTTCTTGTTCTTGGCCATGGTGTGCCTCCTGTGGGGGATCTAGGGGCCAGGGCCGGGACCAGATTCACATAAGCCGATAAAGAACGCATGTCGGCTAATTACCGTGTGTGACAAGGCTCATTGGAGCGCGCGGCCCCGAAACGCCACGCCGAAGATCGAGTTCGGGCCGTTAACCACCGCGTGGTCGGGCAGACTCGAAGGAAGCCCGAAGCAAACCTCCCGGAAAGAGGGTGGATCGCGTGGACCGCTGCATCGTCCTGGTGGACGCCGGGTATCTGCTGGGGGCCGCCGCCAGTCTCCTCGCCGGGGAGCCGTCGCGCTCCCGCATCACCGTCGATCACGCCGCCCTCATCCAGGGGCTGCGCGAACGCGCCGAGTCCGACACGCAGCAGCCGCTGCTGCGCATCTACTGGTTCGACGGCGCCCCCGACCGCGTCCCGCAGCCCGAGCACCGCAGGCTGCGCGTGATGCCCCGGGTCACCGTCCGCCTGGGCGCGCTCACCCGCAGCGACGGCCGCTGGGCCCAGAAGGGCGTGGACGCCGCCATGCACGCCGAGCTGACCGAACTGGCCCGCAACCGCGCCTGCTCCGACGTCGTCCTGGTCACCGGCGACGGCGATCTGCTGCCGGGCATGATGGCCGCCAAGGAACACGGCGTCGCCGTCCACCTGTGGGCCGTGCAGGCCGCCGACGGCGACTACAACCAGTCCGAGGACCTGGTCGCCGAGGCCGACGAGCGACGCGTCCTGGACCGTACGTGGATCACCAAGGCCGTACGCGCCAAGGAACTCGGCGGCATCTGCGCGCCACCGCCCGCGCCCCGGCCCGAGATCGCCGCGATCCTCTCGGCGCCGCTGCCCGAGTCCGCCCTCACCGCCGCCGCCGAGCGGCCCGGACCGGCCGAGGAACCGGCCCACCCCACGGTCCCCGCCGCCACCCGCAACGGCGCGGGGGAGCGCGTCCCGCCGGCCAAGGGCGTCCCCACCCCCAAGGACCTCGCCGCCCTGCGCGCCCCCGGCGCCCAGCCCGCCCCGCACCCGCCGACCGCCACCCTGCGCTGGTCCTCCGACAAGGGCTGGGTCGACCGGCCCGCCGCCGAGCCCCCCGAGGCCGCCTCGATGCCGACCCTCGCCCAGCTCACCACGGCCGAGCAGCGGTGGGCCGACCGCGAGGAGGACATCACCACGGTCGGCGGCGATCCCTACGAGGTGGGGCAGGTCTTCGCCCGCCGCTGGGTGGAACGCCTGGGCGACCAGAGCCACCTGCAGAAACTCTCGGCCATGTACCCCCGCATCCCGCACCGCGTCGACGGCGAGCTGCTGCGCTACGCCGCCCGCTTCGGCCTGCTGGCCCACAAGGACGACCAGATCGACGAGCACGACCGGTACGCGATCCGGGCCGGGTTCTGGCGGGAGATCGACCTGCGGACGGCGACCGACCGCGCCCCCGCGGGCGAGTGAGTCCCCGGATGAATCGACTCTTATGGGCCGACCCGGGGACGGAGCGGAGTTACGGACCCCGTAGTCTCGTCCCTTGTGAGTGAGCGCGCGGCACAGGCATTTCGGCACGGTGGCGACGTCGTGTGCGTGGTGCGCGGACTGACCAAGACCTATCCGGCGGTACGCGGCAGGCGCGGCGTCCCGGCCACGCCCGAGGTACGGGCGACCGACGACGTCACGCTGGACATCCGCCGCGGCGAGATCTTCGGACTGCTCGGACCGAACGGCGCCGGCAAGTCCACCCTCGTACGGCAGCTCACCGGGCTGATGCGGCCCGACGGCGGCAGCGTCGGGATCCTCGGGCACGACATCGTGCGCCACCCGGAGCGGGCCGCGCGGATCCTCGCCTATCTCGGCCAGGAGTCGAGCGCGCTGGACGAGCTGACCGTGTCCCTAGCCGCCGAGACCACCGGGCGGCTGCGCGGCCTCGACGCCCGCGAGGCGCGCGCCGAGCGCGACGCCGTCCTCGACGAGCTGGGCCTCACCCCGATCGCCGGACGCCCGCTGAAGAAGCTCTCCGGCGGACAGCGCCGCCTGGCCTGCTTCGCGGCCGCGCTCGTGGGGGAGCGCCCGCTGCTCGTCCTCGACGAGCCGACCACCGGCATGGACCCGGTGGCACGGCGCGCCGTGTGGGCCGCCGTCGACCGGCGGCGGGCCGAGCGCGGCACGACCGTGCTGCTCGTCACCCACAACGTGATCGAGGCCGAGACCGTGCTCGACCGGGTCGCCGTCCTCGACCGGGGACGCGTGATCGCCTGCGACACGCCGTCCGGGCTCAAGGAGAAGGTCGCGGGCGAGGTCCGCGTCGACCTGGTGTGGCGCGAGTCCGCGCCGCTCGGCGTCCCGGAGGTCGCCGCGCTGCGCGACCGGGCCGCCGAGTCGGGACGCCGCTGGACACTGCGGCTCGCGCCCGAGGAGGCCCGCGCGGTCGTCGCCACCGTCACCGGCGGGGCCGCCTTCGCCGCCCTGGACGACTTCACCCTGGCCACGCCCAGCCTGGAGGACGTGTACCTGGCGCTGGGCGGTGCCGCGCGGCAGGGGCTGGTGAGGGCGTGAGCACCGAAGCGGTGAGACCGGGGACCGCCGCGTCCGTACCGGACGGGACGAGCGCCGCGGTGAAGACGGCCGCTGCGAAGACTGGTGAAGGGGAGCAGCACGACGTGAGTGTCGTACCCGCCGATGTCCTGCCGGGCGGTGCCCTGGCCGTCGAGGAGAACGGCGCCGCCGGAGCGGCCGAGCTGGGCCCCCGGGCGCGGCTGTGGCCCTCCCTGGCGGCCGTCTACCGGGCGCAGCTGTCCCGGGCGCGGGTCGCGCGGATCCCGCTGCTGTTCGTGGCCACCTTCCAGTCCATCGGCATCATGATCCTGATGCGCGGGGTCGTGGACGGCGGCGGCGAGGCGCGGGCCGTGGTCGCCGGGTCGGCGGTCCTCGTCGTGGCCTTCGTCGCGCTGAACCTGCTGGCCCAGTACTTCGGCCAGCTGCGCGCGAGCGGCGGGCTCGACCACTACGCGACGCTGCCCGTGCCGCCGGCCGCGGTGGTACTGGGCGCGGCCGGCGCGTACGCGTCCTTCACCGTGCCGGGGACCGTGGTGACCGCGGTGTTCGGGTGTCTGCTGTTCGGGCTGCCCCTGACCCATCTGTGGGTGCTGGTGGCGGTGATCCCGCTGGCGGGCGCCGCGCTCGCCGGGCTGGGCGCCGCGCTGGGCCTGCTCGCGCCGCGGCCCGAGCTGGCGACGCTGCTCGGCCAGCTGGGCATGTCGGCGGCGCTGCTGCTGGGGGTGCTGCCGGCCGAGCGGATGCCGGAGGCGGTGCGCCTGGCACGGGACCTGCTGCCGTCGACGTACGGCGTGGAGGCTTTCGCGCGCACGTTCGCCGAGCGGCCGGACTGGGCCTTCGTCCTCGGCGACCTCGCCGTGTGCGGGGCGGTCGGCGTGGTCTCGCTGGCCGTGGCCACCTGGGCGTACCGCCGAGCCGCCGTCCGGTGACGCGCCTCGGGGACGCGTTTGGCACGATGGCGGGGTGACCGCACCTCTGACTCCGCCTCCGCCACCGCACGAACACTCGTCGTACCAGGGCGGGCCGGTGCCGCCCCCCGTCGGTGCGCACGCGGTCGGAACCGCGTACCGGCCCCAGCGTGAACAGGACGGTTCCGGGATGATGACCGAACTGCGCCAGGCCGCCGTGACCGTGGTGGCGGTGGCGCTCTCAGGGGTCCTGCTGGGTGTGCTGTGGTGGCGGCTGGCGCCGAGCGTGCCGCTGGTCGGTGACATGATCGACGGGAACTGGGTCGTCTACCTGAAGGACTCCGAGGGCGAGCAGGCGGTCGGCGTCGACGGAACGTTCACGCTGCTCGCGCTGGCGTTCGGAGCGCTGAGCGGGCTGGTGGTCTTCCTGCTGCGGCGGCGCGGCGGCGTGCCGCTGGTGGTGGCCCTCGGCGTCGGCGGGCTGCTCGGATCGCTGCTGGCCTGGCGGGCCGGGGTGTGGCTCGGTCCCACGCAGGACGTGATCGCGCACGCCCGGGAGGCGGGCAAGGGCGTGACGTTCTCGGCGCCGCTGAAGCTCGGCGCGAAGGGCGCGCTGCTCGCGTGGCCGGTGTCGGCGCTGGTGGTCCACCTGGGCCTGACGGGGCTGTTCGGACCCCGGGACCCGGACCCGTACCCGCAGTACCCGCAGCATCAGCAGGGACCGTACGGGGGGAAGTCCGCGTAGGTCCCGCCGCGTACGGCGACCGACCGCCCACGGAGCCCGGCCCGAACGCCCCGCCGGGCCACGCACCCGCGCCCAGGCGGGCCGCGCCCCGTGCCCTGGCCGGCGCCGCTCGCGCCTCGCCGTCACCCCGGTGGGCGTGCGACGGCAGACGTGGCCACCTTGCCGCGGGACACCCGCGCAGCCTGACGCCTGTCACCGGCGGACGGGGCACCGGCACCCCAGGGCCTGCCCGACAAATTCCCGCCTGCCCGGCGACGCCTGGCACGCACGCACCCCCCACCGCCTGAACGGCGTGGGGGGACCCCCGTCGAGGGCGTTCCGGCGCCTTGCGATCGCGCGCACCGGACGCCGCCGGGCCCGCCCCGCGGGCGGACGAGGGGAACGTGCCGGACAGGCCCTAGGCGGGCCGCCGGCCGTGGTTCGCGCGGCCCTTCTTCGTGCGCCACCGGCGCTTGCGTGTTCGCTTCGACATGCCCCTTCTGCTTAACCGAGAAAGGGCCGCCCGTCGAGGGGTCACGCACGGCCGACGGGAGCGACGACCGCGTCCGTCAGCTTGGCCAGGTCGTCGGGGGAGAGCTCGACCTCCAGTCCCCGGCGGCCGGCCGAGACGCAGATCGTGTCGTGGGCGGAGGCCGACGCGTCCAGCACCGTCGGGAGCCGCTTGCGCTGGCCGAGGGGGGAGATGCCGCCGCGGACGTAGCCGGTGGTGCGCTCGGCCAGGGCCGGGTCGGCCATCGCCGCCCGCTTGCCGCCCACCGCCGCCGCCAGCGCCTTCAGGTCCAGCTGGCCCGCCACCGGGACCACCGCGACCGTCAGCGCGCCGTCGACGTCCGCCACGAGCGTCTTGAAGACGCGGTCCGGCGAGACGCCCATCGCCTCGGCCGCCTCCTCGCCGTAGGACGGGTGGGCGGGGTCGTGGTCGTAGGAATGGATCGTGTACGCCACCCCGGCCGCCGTGAGCGCCACCGTCGCCGGCGTGCCTCCCGACTGCTGCTGCTTCTTCGCCTTCTTCGCCATGCCGGCCAGTACCTCGACAGTGATCGTGCGTCAGTTGAAACTCGTCGGGCCGCGCGTCAGCTCCGACGCCGGCAACGACGGCAGCGTACGGATGATGGCCGTCTCGGTGCGAAGGAGTTTCAGCTCGTCGCGCAGCCGGGACGCGGTGTCCGGCGCCTGGAGCAGGCGCTGCTTGGTCGGGACGTCCAGCATCATCGCGGCCGCCACCAGGTAGGAGACGACGCCGGGCTCGTCCGGCAGGTCGGCGCCGGTCGCCAGCGACCGCTCCCGCGCCCCCGCCAGCCGCTTCTGGTACTGCCGGAAGGACCGCAGCACGCCCTCGGCGAGGGCCCCCGCCTCGTCGCCCGGCTCCTCGGGCAGCGTCTCCAGCTCGGCCGTCAGGAACGGGCCCGAGGCGTCCACCGACAGCAGCCGTACCCGGGTCGTGCCGGTCGCCAGCACCTCGAAGGTGCCGTCGGCCCGCTCCCGGATGGTCGCCGCGTCCGCGATGCAGCCCACCTTGTGGAAGGCCCGGGCCGGATCGGAACCGAAACCGGCGGCGGCCCCGCGCTCGGGCACCGCGGTCGGATCCGGCATGCCGGGGGCGCTCGGCGCGACCTCGTGGCCGTCGCGGATCGCCACGACGGCGAACCGGCGCGGCTCGTCCTCGGGGGTCTTCAGCAACTCGCGCATCATGGCGCGATAGCGCTCCTCGAAGACGCTGAGCGGGAGCACCAGCCCCGGGAACAGCACCGAGTTCAGGGGGAAGAGGGGGAGCCGGACGGTGGTCACGACGCAGAAGCCTAATGGCCGCCGGGGCGGACGCGACCTCCCCGCCCACTTCCTGGATGGCCGGAACACGTCAGCCCCGGCCGCCGGCCACCGCCGCGCGGACGCCGTCGCGGACCTGGAGGAACCGCCCGAGCGGATCGTCCCCGTCCCGGTCCCAGGGGAACGACGTGACGTACGGGCCGGTCAGCCGCAGCTGCTCGGCCGCGTCCCGCGGGCGCTCCAGGCGCACCAGGACGTACGTCAGCAGATTGCGCAGCTCGGCCGCCCACGGGTCGGCCGCCGGGTATCCGGCCGCGTGGGCGATGGCCAGGTCGGCGGCGGCGTCCAGCCGTGCGCGGTCCACCGTGGTGCCCCCGCCCGCCGTCAGACACGCGAAGGCCGCCCGCACGGGCAGTGCCCGCACGAGGGCGTCCTCGGGCGCGTCCTGCGCGGCCGTCTCGGCGAAGTCCAGGCACTCGCGGTGGGCGCGGGGCGAAGCGGCGGCCAGGTAGTCCAGGGCGGCGACGTGGCAGCCGTAGTGGTGCGGCGAGCGGCGGACCGCCTCGGCCCACAGCCGCTCGAACTCGGCGTGCCCGGTGCGCGCGCCGCGTGCGGTGTCCAGCGCGATCCGCCACGGCACCGGGTCGGGACCGCTGCCCTCGGCGGCCGCCGTGACCGCCGGGCCCGCCTGGCGCAGCAGCTCGGCGCGGACCGGCGAGTCCCAGCAGCGGTCCACCATGAGCCGGACCCCGACCAGCAGGGCGTCGGGGTCGTCCGGCCGGGCGGCGCGCCAGTCGTCCAGCCACCCGGAACGGGAGCGTGCGAAGGCCGCCAGCCGGGTCGCGTAGCGGTCCCGGTGCTCCCACTCGGCGTTCTCCCGGGTGGCGGCCAGCAGAGCGGCCACGGGGGCGTACTCGCCGTGCGCCGCCGCGACCAGAGCCGGGCCGAGACGGTCGTCGGGCGCGTCGAGCAGCACCTCGTCGTCGGCGGCCGGCCGGGCGGCGGGGCGCGGCACGCGGCGGCCGGCCCGGGCCGTGCGGAGGAACGCGGGCAGCAGAGCCATGGTGCCTCCTTCGCGCCGTGACGGGCGCCGCGCTTTCCGACCTGCGGAGAGAAGACAGCCGGCACCCCGCGATGGTTGTGCGCCCGGCCACCCCTCCCACCCGACCGGCCCAACCCTCCCGCCGACCGGTACCCGGGCCCACCCCCTCCGCACCGCCGCACCCGGGCCGCCGGCAGGCCGGACAACCTGGGAAGCCGCACCGTCTCCGGCCCACGCCGCCGACCGCCGTCCTCGGCCCACTGCCGTGCCGCCGGGCCCGCCGACGGGCGCCGCGCGACGGCACCGGGTCGCGGGGCTGAGCGCGATGGGTCTGCTCGGCCCAGTCGCGGGTACGGCCCGCACCGGTCACCGCACGCCGGCTCGGCAGGCGACGCGCGGAATCGGACCGGGTCCGACCCGTCCGCCGCCGCGCCCAGGCCGCGAAGGCGTCCGTCCGGCTCGCGCACGCGGCGGCGGGATCAGCCCCCCGGTCGTCACAACCGCGCGCCGCCTGCTCGGGGCGAGCGGCGCGCCGCCCAGGTCCGCCTGCCCCGCCGGTCAGCTCCTGCGCAGGAGGCGTGTCGCGCCCGCCGCGACCGTCGTCGCCAGGATCCAGCCGAGCAGGACCATCGCCGCCGCCAGCCACTGCCAGCCGTCGCGCAGCTGCCAGAAGCCCACCTGGCCCAGGTCGATGACCGGCAGGAGCAGGTCGAGGGCGAACAGGGCGGGGTTCCAGTCCGGGTGCTCGCCGTTCTTCAGCGGCGGCGGCTCGGCGTGGGCGAAGGCGAACGAGCCCGCCGCCCACAGCACCGCCATCCACACCGCGGCCCGCCCCGGCCGGTAGCCGTAGGCGACCGTCCAGTCCTGCGCGTACCCCACCAGCTTCGCGGCGAGCGGCAGGCTCTCGCGGCGCCGGCGCTGCTTGGCGAGCAGCACCTCCCGGGCGTCCTCGTCCTCGCCGCCCGCCCGCAGCACGGCGGCCAGCCGCTCGTACGGCTCCGGGTTGTACTCGGCGGTCGCCGCCGCCACCCACCGCAGCCGCTTCTCCAGCGGGAACGGCCCCCGGGGCACGAGGTTCTCGTAGGAGAAGCCGCCCATGTGCAGCCGCCCCGGACCGGGCCAGCTGTCCGCCCGGTCCATCAGGTTGACGATCCGGGCCCCGGACAGCACCACCCGGCCGCGCGCCGGGCGCTCGCCGAGGAACCGCAGCTCGGGCGCCTGCACCCGGCGCAGCGACAGCTCCTGGTCGTCGGTGAGGGTGAACCGGGCCTGCTCGAAGTCGACGGCGTCGCCGAACCGCCCGTCGTCCAGCCGGACGCCGCCCTCGCACTCGAAGCGCTGGATCCGCGTCCCCTGCGCCGGGGTCGTGCCCCGCAGCAGCGGGCTGCCCAGGCCCGCCGGAGTCAGGTACAGCGTGCGCTCCACGGTCAGCTGGGGGGCGTTCAGCGCGTGCCGCGTGTACGGGTTGAGCAGCCGGGCGCCGCGCAGGCTCAGCGAGACGCCGACCTGGGCGCCGCGCAGGCTCACCTCGCCGTACGACTCCAGCATCTCGGCCTGCAGGTCCTGTCCGACGGTCATGCCGTCGGCGGCGATGGAACGGCCGCTGCGGTCCCGGTGCACGATCGCCTGGTTGAGCAGCAGGTCGGTGCCTATGCGGGCGTCGGTCAGCCGCACCCCGCCGAGGAAGCGGCAGCGCGGCAGATGCAGATCGCCCTCGGTGTGCAGCCGGGCCGCCTCCAGCCGCGGCACCGAGCAGTCCACCAGCCGGGCGGTCGTGAAGCGGGCCTCCGGCAGCAGGACCTCGTGCTCGAAGCGGCAGGCCTGCAGCTCCACGTACGGCACCACCGTGCCCCCGGCGAGATCCATCGTGCCGCTGATCTGCACGCCGACGAGCTTGAGCGAGGACACGCGGCCCGCGAGCGCGGGCGGCCCGTCCAGGAGCAGCCAGCACACGATGCGGGCCCGCACGGTCCGCTCCGGCCCCCAGGGGTGGCCGCCGTGCGGATCGTCGGCGACCGTGTCACCGGTGCGCAGGTCGTACACACTGCCGCTGCGGAACGCCTGCCACATGCCGGCCTCCGCCGCGGTCAGGTCGTCCGGCAGTTCCCCGGCACGGCGGCCGGCCCCCTCGGTCACGGTTCTTCACCCCCCTCCCCGGCTACTCTCCAGTCAGTACCTTCGTACGACCGTTCATGCCCGCTCCGTCACGCTCCGAACACTGAACGTGAGGAAGATCTTCCGGATTCCCGTGATGATCCGTCCGCGGTCTGTATCAGCCATTGATACGCGCGGACGGTCTGCGACGCGGGTCTGAGAGAATTGGTTCCGTGATCTCCCGAATCGATCTGCGCGGCGACGCCCTCCCCGAGGGCCCCGCCCTGCGCGACCTGCTGCCCCGAGCCGACTTCGACGTTGCGGCCGCCCTGGAGAAGGTGCGTCCGATCTGCGAAGCCGTGCATCATCGTGGCGACGCGGCGCTGATCGACTTCGCCGAGCAGTTCGACGGCGTCAGGCTCGACCAGATCCGGGTGCCGGCCGCCGCGCTCACGCGCGCGCTGGACGAACTCGACCCGGCCGTGCGCGCGGCCCTGGAGGAGTCCATCCGCCGCGCCCGCCTGGTCCACCGCGAGCAGCGCCGCGCGACCCACACCACGCAGGTCGTGCCCGGCGGCTCGGTCACCGAGAAGTGGATGCCGGTGGAGCGGGTCGGTCTGTACGCGCCCGGCGGACGGTCGGTCTACCCGTCGTCCGTGGTCATGAACGTCGTGCCCGCGCAGGAGGCCGGCGTCGAGTCGATCGCGCTCGCCTCCCCGGCCCAGGCCGAGTTCGGCGGCCTGCCGCACCCGACGATCCTCGCCGCCTGCGCCCTGCTCGGCGTCGACGAGGTGTACGCGGCCGGCGGCGCCACCGCCGTCGCGATGTTCGCGTACGGCACCGAGTCCTGCGCGCCCGCCAACATGGTCACCGGCCCCGGCAACATCTGGGTCGCCGCCGCCAAGCGCTACTTCACCGGCAGGATCGGCATCGACGCCGAGGCCGGCCCGACCGAGATCGCGATCCTGGCCGACGCCACCGCCGACCCGGTGCACGTCGCCTCCGACCTGATCAGCCAGGCCGAGCACGACCCGCTGGCGGCGGCCGTCCTGGTCACCGACTCCGTGGAGCTCGCGGACGCGGTCGAGAAGGAGCTCGTGCCGCAGGTGGAGGCCACCAGGCACGTCGAGGACCGGATCCGCCCGGCGCTCGCCGGCCGCCAGTCCGCGATCGTGCTGGTCGACGGCCTGGACGAGGGCCTGCGCGTGGTCGACGCCTACGGCGCGGAGCACCTGGAGATCCAGACGGCCGACGCGGCGGCGGTCGCCGAGCGGGTGAAGAACGCCGGCGCGATCTTCGTGGGCCCCTGGGCGCCCGTCTCGCTGGGCGACTACGCGGCCGGGTCCAACCACGTCCTGCCCACCGGCGGCTGCGCCTGCCACTCCTCGGGCCTGTCCGTGCAGTCCTTCCTGCGCGGCATCCACATCGTCGACTACACGCGGGACGCGCTCGCCGAGGTCGCGCACCACGTGGTGACGCTGGCGGAGGCCGAGGACCTGCCCGCGCACGGCGCGGCGATCAAGGCACGGTTCGACTGGAAGGTTCCCGAGGGCAAGTGACCGACGTACGCATCGACGACCTTCCCGTACGGGACGAGCTGCGCGGCAAGTCCCCCTACGGTGCGCCCCAGCTGGACGTGCCCGTACGGCTGAACACCAACGAGAACCCCTACCCGCTGCCCGAGCCGCTGGTCGAACGGATCGCCGAGCGGGTCCGCGAGGCCGCCCGCGGCCTCAACCGCTACCCCGACCGGGACGCGGTCGAACTGCGCACCAAACTCGCCGAGTACCTGACCGGCACCTGCGGGTACGAGGTCGGTCTCGCCAACGTCTGGGCGGCCAACGGCTCCAACGAGGTCATCCAGCAGTTGCTGCAGACCTTCGGCGGTCCGGGCCGCACGGCGATCGGCTTCGAGCCGTCGTACTCGATGCACGCCCTCATCGCGCGCGGCACCGGCACGGGCTGGATCTCCGGCCCCCGCAACGAGGACTTCACGATCGACGTGCCGGCCGCCGAGAAGGCCGTCGCCGAGCACCGCCCGGACGTTGTCTTCATCACCACCCCCAACAACCCCACCGGCAACGCGGTCCCGCCCGAGACGGTCCTCGCGCTGTACGAGGCCGCGCAGGCGGCGAAGCCGTCGATGGTGGTCGTGGACGAGGCGTACATCGAGTTCAGCCACGGCGACTCGCTGCTGCCGCTGCTGGAGGACCGCCCGAACCTGGTCGTCTCCCGCACGATGTCGAAGGCGTTCGGCGCGGCCGGCCTGCGCCTCGGCTACCTCGCCGCGCACCCGGCCGTCGTCGACGCCGTCCAGCTCGTACGGCTGCCGTACCACCTGTCCGCCGTGACCCAGGCGACGGCCCTGGCCGCCCTGGAGCACACCGGCACGCTGCTGAAGTACGTCGAGCAGCTGAAGGCCGAGCGGGACCGGCTCGTCGCCGAACTGCGCGCGGCCGGCTACGAGGTGACCGAGTCCGACGCGAACTTCGTCCAGTTCGGACGGTTCG
Source organism: Streptomyces griseicoloratus (assembly GCF_014534645.1). Taxonomy (GTDB): domain Bacteria; phylum Actinomycetota; class Actinomycetes; order Streptomycetales; family Streptomycetaceae; genus Streptomyces; species Streptomyces griseicoloratus. The sequence goes on along the minus strand of NZ_JACVQF010000184.1, from coordinate 137,949 downwards.
AGGACTCCCGGGCCGCGTGGCGGAAGATCCTCGACCGGGGCGTCCTGGTCCGGGACAACGGCGTACCGGGATGGCTGCGGGTGACCGCCGGCACCCCGGAGGAGAACGACGCGTTCCTCGATGCGGTACGCGAACTGAAGAAGGAACAGGAGCAGAGCGGATGAGCCGCGTCGGGCGCGTGGAGCGCACCACCAAGGAGACCTCGGTCCTCGTCGAGATCGACCTCGACGGCACCGGCAAGACCGACATCGCCACCGGCGTCGGCTTCTACGACCACATGCTCGACCAGCTCGGCCGGCACGGTCTGTTCGACCTGACCGTGAAGACCGACGGCGACCTGCACATCGACTCCCACCACACCATCGAGGACACCGCCCTCGCGCTGGGCGCCGCCTTCAAGCAGGCCCTCGGCGACAAGGTGGGCATCTACCGCTTCGGCAACTGCACGGTCCCGCTGGACGAGTCCCTCGCCCAGGTCACCGTCGACCTGTCCGGCCGCCCCTACCTCGTGCACACCGAGCCCGAGAAGATGGCGCCGATGATCGGCGAGTACGACACCACGATGACCCGGCACATCCTGGAGTCCTTCGTCGCCCAGGCGCAGATCGCTCTGCACGTGCACGTGCCCTACGGGCGCAACGCGCACCACATCGTGGAGTGCCAGTTCAAGGCGCTCGCCCGGGCGCTGCGCTACGCCTCGGAGCGCGACCCGCGCGCGGCCGGCATCCTGCCCTCCACGAAGGGTGCGCTGTAAACGCCATGAACGGTACGTCCACCGCACTGATCGTCGTCGGTCTCTTCCTCATCGGCGGGATCATCTCCTTCGCGAAGCAGAAGATGCCCGCGGGCCTCATCGTGCTGCTCTCCATCGGCGCCGGGATGTGTCTGCTCGCGGGTGTCCTGAGGCTGGAGGTGTGGAATTGAGCGCCACCGCCAAGCGGGTCGTCGTCTTCGACTACGGCTTCGGCAACGTCCGCTCCGCCGAGCGCGCCCTCGCGCGCGTGGGAGCCGACGTCGAGATCACCCGTGACTTCGACAAGGCCATGAACGCCGACGGGCTGCTGGTGCCCGGCGTCGGCGCCTTCGCCGCCTGCATGGACGGCCTGAAGGCCGCCCGCGGCGACTGGGTCGTCGACCGCCGGCTGTCCGGCGGACGCCCGGTCATGGGCATCTGCGTCGGCATGCAGATCCTCTTCGCGCGCGGCATCGAGCACGGCGTGGAGGCGGAGGGCCTGGACGAGTGGCCCGGCACGGTCGAACCGCTCCAGGCCGACGTCGTGCCCCACATGGGCTGGAACACGGTCGAGGCACCGGCCGACTCGCAGCTCTTCGCCGGCCTGGACCCGGACGCCCGCTTCTACTTCGTGCACTCCTACGCCGTCCACGACTGGACCCTGGAGACCCACAACCCGGCGTTCGCCGCCCCCAGGGTCACCTGGTCCACGCACGGCAAGCCCTTCGTGGCCGCCGTGGAGAACGGCGCCCTGTGGGCCACGCAGTTCCACCCCGAGAAGTCCGGCGACGCCGGAGCCCAGCTCCTCACCAACTGGATCGAGACCCTGTAGAGATGAGCAAGCTCGAACTCCTCCCCGCCGTCGACGTCCGCGACGGCCAGGCCGTGCGCCTCGTGCACGGTGAGTCCGGCACCGAGACCTCCTACGGCTCCCCGCTGGAGGCCGCCCTCGCCTGGCAGCGCGCCGGCGCCGAGTGGCTGCACCTGGTCGACCTCGACGCCGCGTTCGGCACCGGGGACAACCGCGAGCTGATCGCCGAGGTCGCGAAGGCCATGGACATCAAGGTGGAGCTGTCCGGCGGCATCCGCGACGACGACACCCTCGCCGCCGCCCTCGCCACCGGCTGCACCCGCGTCAACCTCGGCACCGCCGCCCTGGAGACCCCCGAGTGGGTCGCCAAGGTCATCGCCGAGCACGGCGACAAGATCGCGGTCGGCCTGGACGTCCGGGGCACCACGCTCCGCGGCCGCGGCTGGACCCGCGACGGCGGCGACCTCTACGAGACGCTGGACCGCCTGAACAAGGAGGGCTGCGCCCGGTACGTGGTCACCGACATCGCCAAGGACGGCACGCTCCAGGGCCCGAACCTGGAGCTGCTGAAGAACGTCTGCGCGGCCACCGACCGCCCGGTGGTCGCCTCCGGCGGCGTGTCGTCCCTGGACGACCTGCGGGCCCTCGCGGGCCTCGTCCCCCTCGGCGTCGAGGGCGCCATCGTCGGCAAGGCGCTGTACGCGAAGGCGTTCACCCTGGAAGAGGCCCTGGAGGCCGTGTCGTCATGACGTCCGTACGGCGCGTGCAGAGCGGAAGCCCCTGGGAGGAGATCTTCGGCTCCGCACGCGCCGTCGCGGCGGGCGACCGCGTCCTGGTCGGGGGCACGACCTCCTTCAAGGGCGACGTACTCTACGGGGAGGGCGACCCGTACGAGCAGGCCAAGGTGGCCTTCGCCACCGCGATCGAGGCGATCGGCGAGTTCGGGCTCGGCATCGAGTCCGTGATCCGTACCCGTGTGTACCTGGCACACTCCCGGGACGTCGACGAGGCGGGCCGGGCCCACAAGGAGCTGTTCGACGCCGTGCGCCCGGTCACGACCCTCCTGATCGTGGAGGGCTTCATGGACTCCCGGGTCCTGGTGTCGGTGGAAATAGAAGCATTCAGAGGAGCCGTGGAGTCATGACCCTGGCGGTCCGAGTCATCCCCTGCCTGGACGTGGACAACGGCCGGGTCGTCAAGGGCGTCAACTTCCAGAACCTGCGCGACGCGGGCGACCCCGTCGAGATGGCCAAGGTGTACGACGCCGAGGGCGCCGACGAGCTGACGTTCCTGGACATCACCGCCTCGTCGGGCGACCGCGAGACGACCTACGACGTGGTGCGCCGCACCGCCGAACAGGTGTTCATCCCGCTGACCGTCGGCGGCGGCGTGCGCACCGCCGAGGACGTGGACAAGCTGCTGCGGGCGGGCGCGGACAAGGTCGGCGTCAACACCGCCGCCATCGCCCGCCCCGACCTCATCCGGGAGATCGCCGAACGCTTCGGCCGGCAGGTCCTCGTCCTGTCCGTCGACGCGCGCCGCACCGACGCGGGCACCTTCGAGGTGACCACCCACGGCGGCCGGCGCGGCACCGGCATCGACGCGGTGGAGTGGGCGCACCGCGCCGCCGAGCTGGGCGCCGGCGAGATCCTGCTGAACTCCATGGACGCGGACGGCACCAAGGACGGCTACGACCTGGAGATGATCGCGGCGGTCCGCAAGCACGTGAGCGTCCCGGTCATCGCCTCCGGCGGAGCCGGCAGGCTCGCCGACTTCCCGCCGGCCGTCGCGGCGGGCGCGGACGCGGTCCTCGCGGCCTCCGTCTTCCACTTCGGCGACCTGCGCATCGGCCAGGTCAAGGAGACGCTGCGGGGGGCGGGGCACCCCGTCAGGTAGCCCCTCAGATGCCGAGCCGCTTCGTCTCGTGCAGCTGGGCGATCGCCTCCTTCTCGCCCTCCAGCTCCACCTTCGCGGCGCTCTGCCGGCCGTAGGCGAACAGCAGCAGCTCGGACGGCTCGCCCGTCGCCGTCACCACCGGCGTGCCGCGGTGGGCGACCGCCGTCTGGCCGTTCGGCCGGCGCAGCACCAGACCGGTCGGGATGCCGCGCCCCATCAGGCGGGCGGTCCGCTCCAGCCGGGACCACAGGGTGTCCTGGAACACCGGGTCCAGCTCGCGCGGCGTCCAGTCGGGCTGGGCGCGGCGGACGTCCTCCGCGTGGACGTAGAACTCCACCGTGTTCGCCGCCTCGTCGATCTGCTTGAGCGAGAACGGCGAGAAGCGCGGCGGACCGGTGCGGATGAGCTGGATCAGCTCCTCGTACGGCTTGGCGCCGTACTCGTCCATCACCCGGTCCAGCCGGGACGCCAGCTGTTTGATCAGGGTGCCCCCGGCGGCGTCCGGCCGGCGCTCGCGCACCACCACGTGGGCGGCGAGGTCCCGGGTACGCCAGCCCTCGCACAGCGTGGGGGCGTCCGGGCCCGCCGTCTCCAACAGGTCGGCGAGCAGAAGTCGTTCACGCTTGGCGAATGTCGACATGGAGTCAGCCTACGACCGCTCCCCGGGTCCGCCCAGTGGACAGTGCCCGGGAGGGGGCCTCGGGCGCGGCACAATGGGCGTCATGACCAGCAGCTCCCCCCGGCGGCCCAGCCCGCTCGACCCGGAGATCGCCGCCCGCCTCAAGCGCAGCGCCGACGGCCTCCTGCCCGCCATCGCCCAGCAGTACGACACGGGGGAGGTGCTGATGCTCGGCTGGATGGACGACGAGGCTCTGCACCGCACACTCACCACCGGCCGCTGCACGTACTGGTCGCGCAGCCGCCGGGAGTACTGGGTCAAGGGCGACACCTCCGGACACGTCCAGTGGGTGAAGTCCGTCGCCCTGGACTGCGACGCCGACACCGTCCTGGTCAAGGTCGACCAGGTCGGCGCCGCCTGCCACACCGGCGCCCGCACCTGCTTCGACGCCGACGTGCTCCTCAAGGACGGCGCGGGCTCCCCCGCGTCCGCCGCGGATCAGTAGGGTCGGCCGCCATGGACCTCGACACCTTCCGCAAGCTCGCCACCGACCGCCGGGTCATCCCGGTCACCCGCAAGCTCCTCGCCGACGGCGACACCCCGGTCGCGCTCTACCGCAAGCTCGCCGCCGAGCGCCCCGGCACCTTCCTGCTGGAGTCCGCGGAGAACGGGCGCTCCTGGTCCCGCTACTCCTTCGTCGGCGTCCGCAGTGCCGCCACCCTCACCGAGCGCGACGGGCGGGCGCACTGGCTGGGCACCCCGCCCGTCGGCGTCCCCACCGGCGGCGACCCGCTCGCCGCCCTGCGCGCCACCGTCGAGGCCCTGCACACCCCCCGCGACCTCGCCCACGACCTCGGCCTGCCCCCCTTCACCGGCGGCATGGTCGGCTACCTCGGCTACGACATCGTGCGCCGCCTGGAGAAGGTCGGCCCCGGCGAGCGGGACGACCTGAAGCTCCCCGAGCTGACCATGCTGCTCACCAGCGACCTCGCCGTCATGGACCACTGGGAGGGCTCCGTCCTGCTGATCGCCAACGCGATCAACCACAACGACCTGGAGACGGGCGTCGACGAGGCGTACGCCGACGCCGTGGCCCGCCTGGACGCCATGGAGGCCGACCTCACGCGCGCCGTCGCCCAGCCCCCGGCCGCGCTGCCGCCCTCCGAGCTGCCCGAGTACACCGCGCTGTGGGGCGGCCCCGACTTCCAGGAGGCCGTCGAGGACATCAAGGAGCGCATCCGCGCGGGCGAGGCCTTCCAGGTCGTGCCCTCGCAGCGGTTCGAGACGCCGTGCACGGCGAGCGCGCTGGACGTGTACCGGGTCCTCAGGGCCACCAACCCGTCCCCGTACATGTACCTGTTCCGCTTCGACGGCTTCGACGTCGTCGGATCGTCCCCCGAGGCGCTGGTCAAGGTCGAGGACGGGCGGGCCATGGTCCACCCCATCGCCGGCACCCGGCCCCGCGGCGCCACCCCGCAGGAGGACCAGGCCCTCGCCGAGGAACTGCTCGCCGACCCCAAGGAGCGCGCCGAGCACCTCATGCTGGTCGACCTGGGCCGCAACGACCTGGGGCGGGTCTGCGAGCCCGGCTCGGTCGAGGTCGTCGACTTCATGTCCGTCGAGCGGTACTCGCACGTCATGCACATCGTCTCGACGGTGACCGGACGCGTCGCCCCGGGCCGGACCGCCTTCGACGTCCTCACCGCCTGCTTCCCGGCCGGCACGCTCTCGGGCGCCCCGAAGCCGCGCGCCCTGCAGATCATCGACGAACTGGAGCCGTCCCGGCGCGGTCTGTACGGCGGCTGCGTCGGCTACCTCGACTTCGCGGGCGACTCCGACACGGCGATCGCCATCCGCACGGCCCTGCTGCGCGACGGCACCGCCTACGTCCAGGCGGGCGCGGGCGTCGTCGCCGACTCCGACCCGGTCGCCGAGGACACCGAGTGCCGCAACAAGGCGGCGGCCGTGCTGCGGGCGGTGCACACCGCCAACCGGCTGGGTCGATAGGGCGCTTCTCACGTCCCCTTACCGAACCCCGGGTGACGGTTCGCCCGGGGTTCGGGCGATAGTGGAGTACGTGACTGCTGTTCCTCACCCCCGTAGCCAAGCCGCAGGGCCCGCCCGGGCCGGCCGCCGGAGCCTCGCCCTCGCCCTCCTCTGCGGTGCTCTCGGCGCGGCCGTCGCCCTGCTCGCCACCCGGCAGGAGTGGTCGGAGGGCACCGCGACGGTGGCCGGCGGCGCGTTCCCCCTGACCGCCAAGGGCAGCGACGTCACCGGCGTCCCCGCGGCGCTCGCCATAGTGGGCCTCGCCGCCCTCGTCGCCGTCTTCGCCGTCCGCCGCGCCGGGCGGTTCGCCGTCGCCGCCCTGCTCGCGCTGTGCGGTGCCGGCACCGTCGCCGCCGCCCTGCTGGGCGCCACCGACAGCTCCGCGCTCGACGACAAGGCCGCCAAGGCCGCCGGCGACACCTCGGCCACCGTGGACGCCCTCTCGCACACCGCCTGGCCCTACGTCGCCGCCGTGGGCGGCGTCCTGCTCCTGCTGGCCGGACTGCTGGCCCTGCGCTACGGCCGGCAGTGGCCCGCGATGTCCGGCCGCTACGAGCGGGGTGCCGCCCGTCCGCGCCGCACGGCGCAGGCGGCCGCCGACCCCGACCGCCCCGAGGACCTCTGGAAGGCCCTCGACCGGGGCGAGGACCCGACCGGCGCCTGAACCTCCCGCTCGCGCGTGGGATTCGGCCCCGTACGGGCGGGCACCCGGTCACCGGCACACACCGGACACCGCCGCGGGCACGCGGGGACCACCCCCGATCACCGGACGCGCACGCGTGCGGGACAATGGGCGCGAGCGTCCTGCTCAGACACGTACACAGCAACGAGGAGCAAGCAATGGCGGGCAGCAGCCACGGTCACACCCCGGCCGCCTGGACCGGTGTCATCATCGCCTTCATCGGTTTCTGCGTCGCGGGCGCGTTCATGGTGATGGCGCAGCCGGTGGGCTTCTGGGCCGGCATGGCCATCACGCTCCTCGGCGCCGTCGTCGGCGGCATCATGCGGATGATGGGCCTCGGCCAGCCGAAGCACGTCCACCCCGTCCACCAGGTCGCCGACAAGCGCCAGCCGGCCGGCGTCGAGGGCTGACCCGGTAGGGCGGTCGCCCACCCCGCTTCCCGAGGGGCGGATCCGGCACACGGGTGCCGGGTCCGCCCCTCACGTGCGGGTACGGCCCGTGCGGGGCAGAATGCGGGGCGTGGACGCCCAGAGCCGGAAGCCGCCGCCGTACAGCACGACCACACCCCCGCCGACCGGCCCGACCGGCTCGGCCGCGCCGACCGGCCCGACCCGCCCGACCGCCGCGGTCCTCGCGGGCCGGCTGGCCGTCCCGGCCGGAGTGCTCGCGGCCGTCGCCGGTGCCTTCGCGTACGTGGGGCGCGTGGACCCCAACGAGCCCGGCCACTACCCCGTATGCCCGCTGCTGCGCTTCACCGGCATCTACTGCCCCGGCTGCGGGGGCCTGCGCAGCGCCCACGCCTTCGTCCACGGCGACGTCCTGACCGCGCTGCACGCCAACGCGCCGGCCGTCGCCGGCTTCCTGGGCTTCGCGGTGCTGTGGACCGTCTGGGTGGTCCGCGCGGCACGCGGCCGGCCGCTCCGCATCGACCTCGGACCCGTGCACCTGTGGACGCTGGGGGCGTTGCTGCTGCTCTTCACCGTTGTCCGGAACCTGCCGTTCGGTGGCTGGCTGCTGCCTTGATCACCCGTCGAATGTCCAGGTAGTGGGACCGCCGTCAACCGGATGCGAGACCCGGGCCCTCCTCCGGATACCATCGCAGTGACCACAGATTCCGCCGTCAGGAAGGGGGCCGCTCGCGTGAGTGTGCTCGACGAGATCATCGACGGAGTCCGTGCCGACCTCGCGGAGCGGCAGGCGCGCGTCAGCCTCGACGAGCTCAAGGAGCGCGCGGCCAAGGCTCGCCCCGCCAAGGACGGCGTGACCGCACTGCGCGGCGACGGCGTCAAGGTGATCTGCGAGGTCAAGCGGTCCAGCCCCTCCAAGGGCGCGCTGGCGGCCATCGCCGACCCGGCCGGACTCGCCGCGGACTACGAGGCCGGGGGTGCTGCCGTCATCTCCGTCCTCACCGAACAGCGCCGCTTCGGCGGCTCGCTGGCCGACCTGGAGGCGGTCCGCGCACGCGTGGACATCCCCGTACTGCGCAAGGACTTCATCGTCACCTCGTACCAGCTGTGGGAGGCCCGCGCCTACGGCGCCGACCTGGCACTGCTGATCGTCGCGGCCCTCGACCAGCCGGCCCTGGAGTCGCTGATCGAGCGGGCCGAGTCCATCGGGCTCACCCCGCTCGTCGAGGTGCACGACGAGGAAGAGGTCGAGCGCGCGGTGGACGCCGGCGCCAAGGTCATCGGTGTCAACGCCCGCAACCTGAAGACGCTGGAGGTCGACCGCGGCACCTTCGAGCGGGTCGCCCCGGAGATCCCGGCCGGCATCGTCAAGGTCGCCGAGTCCGGCGTCCGCGGCCCCCACGACCTCATCGCCTACGCCAACGAGGGCGCCGACGCCGTCCTGGTCGGCGAGTCCCTGGTCACCGGCCGCGACCCGAAGACGGCCGTCTCCGACCTGGTCGCGGCCGGCGAACACCCGGCACTGCGCCACGGCAGAGGCTGACCCCGGTAGGCTTGGCGCCGATGACGCTCCCCATCACCCTGACGACCCGGGACCCGTACGCCCGCCTCGCGCGCGGCTGCCGGCCCCGAGGCTGCCGCGCGCCCGCACGCCGGGTGCACGGCCGCCGGGTGAGGTACGTCATCGGTGACGAACCTGGGCAGGTGAACGGCCGTCGATGGCAGCGCCCTGCTTGCAGGGGCGCGGGGCTGTATTGAATATGCGACTCCGTCGCGCGGGCGCGACCAGCCACAACGGGCTCGCAGCCGACTGACAGACCCCGCCCCCACGGCGATTAGTCCCCAACGACACTCACCGTGAGGTTCACGCATGCCCAGCCAGTTCTTCATCCCCGACCCAGAGGGTCAGATCCCCAGCGCCGAAGGCTACTTCGGCCCGTTCGGCGGCAAGTTCATCCCGGAGGCCCTCGTCGCCGCCGTCGACGAGGTGGCCGTCGAGTACGACAAGGCCAAGGCCGACCCCGAGTTCGCCCGCGAGCTCGACGACCTCCTGGCCAACTACACCGGCCGCCCGAGCGCCCTCACCGAGGTGCCCCGGTTCGCCGAGCACGCCGGCGGTGCCCGGGTCTTCCTCAAGCGGGAGGACCTGAACCACACCGGCTCGCACAAGATCAACAACGTGCTCGGCCAGGCCCTGCTCACCAAGCGCATGGGCAAGACCCGCGTCATCGCCGAGACCGGCGCCGGCCAGCACGGCGTCGCGACCGCGACGGCCTGCGCGCTGTTCGGCCTGGACTGCACGATCTACATGGGTGAGATCGACACCCGGCGGCAGGCCCTCAACGTGGCCCGGATGCGCATGCTCGGCGCCGAGGTCATCGCCGTGAAGTCCGGCAGCCGCACGCTGAAGGACGCCATCAACGAGGCCTTCCGCGACTGGGTCGCCAACGTCGACCGCACCCACTACCTGTTCGGCACCGTCGCCGGCCCCCACCCCTTCCCGGCCATGGTCCGCGACTTCCACCGCGTCATCGGCGTCGAGGCCCGCCGCCAGCTCCTGGAGCGCGCCGGACGCCTGCCCGACGCCGCCATCGCCTGCGTCGGCGGCGGCTCCAACGCCATCGGCCTCTTCCACGCCTTCATCCCCGACGAGGGTGTCCGCCTCATCGGCTGCGAGCCCGCGGGCCACGGCATCGAGACCGGCGAGCACGCGGCCACCCTGACCGCGGGCGAGCCCGGCATCCTGCACGGCTCCCGGTCCTACGTCCTCCAGGACGACGAGGGCCAGATCACCGAGCCCTACTCGATCTCGGCCGGCCTCGACTACCCCGGCATCGGCCCCGAGCACTCCTACCTCAAGGACTCCGGCCGCGGCGAGTACCGCGCGGTCACCGACGACGCCGCCATGCAGGCGCTGCGCCTGTTGTCGCGCACCGAGGGCATCATCCCGGCCATCGAGTCCGCCCACGCCCTGGCCGGCGCCCTGGAGGTCGGCAGGGAGCTGGGCAAGGACGGGCTGATCGTCGTCAACCTGTCCGGCCGAGGCGACAAGGACATGGACACCGCCGCCCGCTACTTCGGCCTGTACGACACCGACGCCGAGGTCGCCGCCGACGAGGCCGGCACCACCGCCGAGATCGAGGGGGACGCCAAGTGAGCGGGAACGTGCAGCTGCTGAACGACACCCTCGCCGCGGCGAGGGCCGAGGGCCGCTCCGCCCTCATCGCCTACCTCCCGGCCGGGTTCCCGACCGTGGACGGCGGCATCGAGGCGGTCAAGGCCGCCCTGGACGGCGGCGCCGACGTCGTCGAGGTCGGTCTGCCGCACAGCGACCCGGTGCTGGACGGCCCGGTCATCCAGACCGCCGACGACATCGCCCTGCGCGGCGGAGTGAAGATCGCCGACGTCATGCGCACGGTGCGCGAGGCGTACGAGGCCACCGGCAAGCCGATCCTCGTCATGACGTACTGGAACCCGATCGACCGCTACGGCGTGGAGCGCTTCACCGCCGAGCTGGCCGAGGCGGGCGGCGCCGGGTGCATCCTGCCCGACCTGCCCGTCCAGGAGTCGGCGCTGTGGAGGGAGCACGCCGACAAGCACGGGCTCGCCACCGTCTTCGTGGTCGCGCCCAGCAGCAAGGACGAACGGCTCGCCGAGATCACCGCGGCCGGCAGCGGCTTCGTCTACGCCGCCTCCCTCATGGGTGTCACCGGCACCCGGGAGACGGTCAGCTCGCAGGCCGAGGACCTGGTGCGCCGTACCCGCGCCACCACCGACACCCCGGTCTGCGTCGGACTCGGCGTCTCCGACGCCGTACAGGCCGCCGAGGTCGCCCGCTTCGCCGACGGCGTGATCGTCGGCTCCGCGTTCGTCAAGCGGATGCTGGACGCCCCCGACCACGCCGCCGGGGTCGAGGGCGTCCGCGCGCTCGCCGCCGACCTGGCGAAGGGCGTACGCCGGCAGGTGTGACCACCGGGAACGGCATATGGGTTTCCCTCGTACGGGTGGACCTGGGACCGGGGAGGCGCGGTGCGCCTCCCCGGTTCGTTCTGCGGGGTGTGAGCGAGAAGAACCGTGAGGGAAAGCGCACCGCCCGGGAGCGGCTGGCGGTCGAGCGTGAGAAGCAGAAGGCCCGGGACAAGCGCCGGCGCGCGCTGATCGTGGGCGCGTCGGTGGTCTGCGTGCTGGGACTGGCGGCGGTGATCGGCGTGATCGCGGCGAACGCGGGCAAGGACGACGACGAGTCGGCGGGCCCGGTCGTCGCGCCCTCGGGCGCACAGGGCAAGGACAGCCTCGCGATCCCGGTCGGCAAGGAGAGCGCCAAGTCGACGCTCACCATCTGGGAGGACTTCCGCTGCCCGGCCTGCAAGGCCTTCGAGCTGGCGTACCGCGACACGATCCACGAGCTCACCCGCAAGGGACAGCTCAGGACCGAGTACCGCCTGGCGACGATCATCGACGGCAACATGGGCGGCAGCGGCTCCGCCAAGGCGGCCAACGCCGCGGCCTGCGCCCAGGACGCCGGCAAGTTCCCGGCGTACCACGACGTGCTGTACGACAACCAGCCGCCGGAGCCCGACGACGCCTTCGCCGACACCGGCAGGCTGATCGAGCTGGCGGGCAAGGTGGACGGCCTGGACACGCCCGCGTTCCAGGAGTGCGTGAAGAACGGCACGCACGACAGCTGGGTCGAGAAGTCCAACAAGGCGTTCACGACCGGCGACTTCAGCGGCACGCCGACCGTGCTGCTGGACGGCAGGAACATCTACCAGGACCGCTCGATGACCCCGGCCAAGCTGAAGCAACTCGTGCAGGACGCCAACAAGTAGGGCCCGGCGCACGCCCGCCCGTTACGGACCCGTAGCCGGGCCACCCGGCGCGGGTCGCGTCCGACACGGTAGCGTCGACCCTGCCATGGAACTTGCCTTCATTCCCAGCCCGTCGCGCGGGGTGCTGTACCTCGGTCCCATCCCGCTGCGCGGCTACGCGTTCTGCATCATCATCGGCGTCTTCGTTGCCGTCTGGCTCGGCAACAAGCGCTGGATCGCCCGCGGCGGGCGGGCCGGCACGGTGGCCGACATCGCGGTCTGGGCCGTTCCCTTCGGCCTGGTCGGCGGCCGGCTCTACCACGTGATCACGGACTACGAGCTGTACTTCAGCGAGGGCCGTGACTGGGTGGACGCCTTCAAGATCTGGGAGGGCGGCCTCGGCATCTGGGGCGCCATCGCCCTCGGAGCCCTGGGCGCCTGGATCGGCGCCCGGCGCCGGGGCATCCCGATGCCGGCCTACGCCGACGCCGTCGCCCCCGGCATCGCCTTCGCCCAGGCCATCGGCCGCTGGGGCAACTGGTTCAACCAGGAGCTGTACGGCCGGGCCACCGACCTGCCGTGGGCCGTGGAGATCACCTCCTCGGCGGACGGGCGGGTACCGGGCACCTACCACCCGACGTTCCTGTACGAGTCGCTGTGGTGCATCGGTGTCGCGCTGCTCGTGATCTGGGCCGACCGCCGCTTCCAGCTGGGCCACGGCCGGGCGTTCGCGCTGTACGTCGCCGCGTACTGCGCGGGCCGCTTCTGGACCGAGTACCTGCGCGTCGACGACGCCCACCACATCCTGGGCCTCCGGCTGAACAACTGGACCGCCCTGATCATGTTCCTGCTCGCCGTGACGTACATCGTGCTCTCCGCGCGGATGCGGCCGGGCCGGGAGGCCGTGGTCGAACCGGCCGCGGCGGCGTCCGGTGAGGCGACCGGGGACGATGCGGCGAAGTCCGGCACGGACTCGGACGGCGAGGGCGAACCGAAGGCCGCGGACGACGCCGGGGACGGCACACAGGGCAAGGACGAAGGACAGGGCAAGGACGACGTGAAGGACGGCGCCGAGTCGGCCAAGAAGAGCTGACGCCCGGCCTCACACACGCCACCGAGGGCGCCCGGAGGATGTTCCGGGCGCCCTCGCGTGTGCCGGGGCGCAGGTCAGGGGACCGAGGGGCGCCGGGCCAGTGACAGGGTGCGCCGGGCCGCCGCCACCACCGCCGCGTCGATGAACCGGCCGTCCGGCAGCGCCTGGGCGCCCGGCTGCGCCGTGGCCGCCTTGAGAATCGTCTCCGCCTCCTCCAGCTCCCGCTCGGTCGGCAGATAGGCCCGCTCGATGATCGGCAGCTGACGGGGGTGGATGGCGGCACGGCCGAGGAAGCCCAGGGCCCGGCCGTGGGCGCAGGAGGCCGCCAGGCCCTCCAGGTCCCGGGTGTCGGGATGCACCGACTGCGCGGGCGGCGCCAGACCCGCCGCCCGCGCGGCCACGACCACGCGGGAGCGGGACCAGTCGAGTCCGGTGTCGTCGCGTACCCCCAGGTCGGCCCGGAGGTCCGCCTCGCCGAGGAAGACACCGCGCAACGACGGATGGGACGCGGCGATGCCGTACGCCCGCTCCACGCCCAGGGCCGTCTCCAGCAGCGCGTACAGGGGCGGGCCGGCGGTGGCCTCGGCGACGCCGGTGATCTGCTCGGCGGACGTCACCTTGGGCAGCCGCAGCCCGGACAGTCCCGGCAGCGCGGCCACCGCCGCGAGGTCCGCGGCGGCGAGCGGGCCGTCCAGGGCGTTCACGCGGACGTGGACCGGGACGGGCTGCGGATCGGTCAGCAGCTCGGCGGTGGCGTCACGGGCGTAGTCCTTGCGGTCGGGGGCGACCGCGTCCTCCAGGTCGATCACGACGACGTCGGCACCGGCGGCCAGCGCCCCGGCGACCACGCGCGGGCGGTCCCCGGGGGCGTACAGCCAGGTCAGCGGGGGTGCTGTCATACGACGCCCTCCTCGCGGAGTCCCTTCACGTCCGCCGGGGTCAGGCCCAGCTCGGTGAGGACCTCCTCGGTGTCCGCGCCGTGCGGACGGCCCGCCCAGCGGATCGCGCCGGGGGTGGCGGACAGCCGGAACAGCACGTTCTGCATGCGCAGCGGGCCCAGCTCCGGATCGTCGACCGTGGTGACGGTGTCCAGGGCCCGGTACTGCGGATCGGCCATCACGTCCCGTACGTCCTGCACGGGCGCCACCGCGGCCTCGGCCTCCTCGAAGGCGGCCAGGACCTCGGCCCGGGTGTGCCGGGCGATCCAGTCGCCGACCGCCTCGTCCAGGACGTCCGCGTGGCGGGCCCGGCCGGCACCCGTGGCGAACCACGGCTCGTCGGTCAGTTCCGGGCGGCCGACCAGGCGCATCACGCGTTCGGCCACCGACTGGGCCGAGGTCGACACCGCGACCCAGGTGCCGTCGGCGGTGCGGTAGGTGTTGCGCGGGGCGTTGTTCTGGGAGCGGTTGCCGGTGCGGGGCTGGACGTGGCCGAGCTGGTCGTACCAGAGCGGCTGCGGACCGAGCACCATCAGCATCGGCTCGATGATCGCCATGTCGACGACCTGGCCCTCGCCGGTGCGCTCGCGGGCGGCGAGCGCCGTCATCACCGCGTACGCCGTCGCCAGACCGGCGATCGAGTCGGCGAGACCGAAGGGCGGCAGGGTCGGGGGTCCGTCCGGTTCGCCGGTCATGGCGGCGAAGCCGCTCATCGCCTCGGCGAGGGTGCCGAAGCCGGGGCGGTGCGCGTAGGGGCCGAACTGGCCGAAGCCGGTGACCCGGGCCAGTACCAGCCGGGGATTGACGGCGGACAGCTCGTCCCAGCCCAGGTCCCACCGCTCCAGGGTCCCCGGGCGGAAGTTCTCGACGATCACGTCCGCGGTCGCGGCGAGCCGGAGCAGGGTGGTCCGCCCGGCGGGCCTGGACAGGTCCAGGGTGATCGCCCGCTTGTTGCGGCCCAGCACCTTCCACCACAGGCCCACCCCGTCCTTCGACGGGCCGTGGCCCCGGGAGGGGTCGGGCCGGGTGGGGTGCTCGACCTTGACGACCTCGGCACCGAAGTCGCCGAGCATGGTGGCCGCGATGGGGCCCGCGAAGAGGGTGGCGAGGTCCAGGACGCGCAGACCGGTCAGGGGCGCGGGACGCGCGGAGGGGGCGGTCATGGGCGGGTGGCCTCCCGGTGGGTGAGGTGGGCGAGGGTGTCGAAGCCGGTTCCGTCGAACTCCGCGACGGAGGTGGAGAGACGGTTCTTCAGCGGCGCCGTCCAGTGGTGGGGCAGGGCGCCGGGGCTGCCGGCGAGGAGCCCGGCGACGCTGCCGGCGGTGGCGCCGACGGAGTCCGTGTCCCAGCCGCCGGAGACGGCACGGCGGATGGAGCCGGTGAAGTCGCCGTCCGCGTGGGTGAGGGCGGCGGCGATCAGCGCGGTGTTGGGCACCGCGTGGACCCAGTGGTGGGTGGGGGAGTGCGTGGCGTGGAGTTCGTCCACGACGGTGTCGAAGTCGTCGTGCGCCCCGGCGAGTTCGACGGCGTGGCGGACGGCCCGGGCGAGACGGGAGCCGGGCGGGACGACGGTGAGGCCGGTGCGCAGACAGGCGTGGACGTCGTGGCTGCCGGTGGCGGCGGTGGCGAGGACCGCGGCCGCGAACATCGCCGCGTAGACGCCGTTGGCGGTGTGGGTGAGAGTCGCGTCCCGGTACGCCTGTTCGGCCGCGGCGGCCGGGTCGCCGGGGTTGGTCCAGCCGTGCACGTCGGCGCGGATCAGGGCGCCGATCCACTCCCGGAAGGGGTTGCGGTGCCGGGCGGTGTGCGGGGGTTCCAGGCCGGAGAGGAGGTTGCGGTAGGCGACGCGCTCGGCGGTGAAGGCGCGGCCGGCGGGGAGTTCGTCCAGCCACAGGCGGGCCGCGTCGGCGGTGGTGAAGGCCCTGCCGTGGCGCCCGAGGAGCAGGAGGTTGAGGAGGCAGTAGTTGAGGTCGTCGTCCTCGGGCATGCCGTCGATGTTCTCGGCGAGGGAGTTCGACGCGGAGCGGCGGTTCCAGGGGTAGGCCGTCAGGAGGTCCGCGGGGACGCCGTGGGCGGTGAAGTAGGTCTTCAGGGGCCAGTTGCCGGCGGCCTGTGCGAGGAGGCGGATGCCTCTCAGGGGCAGCTTCTCCACGGGCTTGCCGAGCAGGCAGCCGGCGGCCCGGCCCAGCCAGGCGGCCTCCAGCCGCGTCCGGTACGCCTGCCCGTCGCCGTGCGCGGTCCGGCTGTGCACGGGCCGGCGGTCCGGCCAGTCGGGGCACAGGTCCTTGATCCGGTCGAGGTCCGTCGGTTCGGTGGCGGCCAGTTCGCCGGGGAGTTCCGCCAGTTCGTCCAGCAGGTCCTCCGCCAGCAGGCGCAGGTAGGGGGAGGCCGGTTCCGGGGAGGCGCCCGACCGGGCGGGCGCGTCGCAGCCGCCCGCCGCGCGCCAGCGGGCCGCGATCGCCGACGGGTCGCGGCCGTCCTGGGCGGCCTGGCGCAGTTCGTGGCCGATCAGGTCCTCGGGCTGGACCCAGGTCAGTCGGAGCATCTGGTCCCCCCGCTCGTCCCGCCGATGCCGGCGAACGCCTCCTCGTGCGCGCGCCGCCGTCGTACGTCCCGTTCGAAGATCTCCCGGGTCACCTCGGTGAGCGCCGCCGCCGGCTGCCACAGGTCCAGTCGGCTGGCCTCCGCGACCGTCTTCGCCCAGTCCTCCGGGACCGGTGCGCCCAGGGCCCCGGCCAGCGCGCCCGCCATCGTGGCGATGGAGTCGCAGTCGCGGCCGTAGTTCACCGCGCCGAGGACCGCGTGCCGGAAGTCGCCGCCGGAGACCAGCAGCATGCCGAGGGCGACGGGAAGTTCCTCGATCGCGTGCAGCCGGGACGGGCGGCGGGCGGCCAGGGAGGGGGAGCGGTAGTCGGGGCCCACCGTGTCGTAGGGGGCCACCGCCTCCCGCAGGGGGCGCAGGGCGCTCTCGAAGTCGGTGTGGCGGGCGGCCACTTCGCAGACCTGCTCGATCGCGGCCCGTGTGCCGTCCTTCGCCAGGGACAGGCAGGCCGCCACCACCGAGTCCGGGCTCGCGCCGGGCGCGCACGCCGCGGCCACGCCCGCCGCGAGGACGCCGGCCGCCTCACGGCCGTACGACGACTGGTGCGCGCCCGCGACGTCCAGCGCCTCGGCGTACGCGCCCGCCGGGTTGGCCGCGTTGACCAGGCCGACCGGGGCCATGTACATGGCCGCACCGCAGTTGACGATGTTGCCGACGCCCGCCTCGCGCGGGTCGGCGTGGCCGTAGTGCAGCCGGGCCACGAGCCACTTCTCCGCGAGGAAGATCCGCTGGAGCGGCAGCGCCTCGGCCTCCAGCTCGGGGATCCAGCGCGGGGTGTTCATCAGGTCCGGGACCAGGTGCTCGGCGACCGCGTAGGCGTCGAGGTGGTCGCGGACCGTGGCGTACATCCGGACCAGCGCATGGGTCATCAGGGTGTCGTCGGTGACGTGCCCGTCGCCCTTGTGGTACGGGGCGATGGGCCGGGCGGTCCGCCAGGCGTCGCCGTTCCAGGGGCCGACGACGCCGTGGATCCGGCCGCCGTGCCGCTCGGTGATCTGCTCGGGGGAGTAGCCCTCGACGGGGCCGCCGAGGGCGTCGCCGACGGCCGCGCCGACGAGGGCTCCGGTGATCCGCTCCTCCAGGCCGGCCGTCCGGTTTTCTCCTGTTTGGGGTGTCATGGACCGCATCATCCTCCTGGCCGGGACGGTTGCGTGGCTTGCAGGAGCCCGGCGAGTTCCACCAGGTCCGTGCCGGTGAGCCGGGGCAGTACGCAGCCGGGGAGCGTGCGGCAGGCGTCCCGCCAGGACGCGGGGACCGACGCGCCGCCGCCGAGCGCGCCGGTGAGGGCGCCCGCCAGCGCCGGAGCGGAGTCCGCGACCCGGGACAGACAGGCCGCGGCCGGCACCGCCTCGGCGAGCCGGCCGCGGGCGGCGGTGGCGAGGGCGAGGGCGACCGGGACCGTCTCGGCGGCGGCGATGCCGTAGCTGTAGACGTGGTCGACGATCTGGTGCTCCAGCAGCGGGCCGAGAGCGAAGGCGCTGTCGGCCCGCGCCGCCAGTGCCAGCGCCTGCCGGGCGTTGCGGCCGATCTCGGTCTCGCCGGGCAGCTCGGCGAGCGCGGCTGTCACGCAGGCGTCCACGTCCGCACCGTCGAGGGCGCGGGCCAGCGCCGCCGCCATGGCCCGGGCGCCGTGCACGCCGTCGCCGTCCTGGGTGTAGCGGGCGTCGAACTCGGCGAGGTCGGCGGCGCCCCGCGGGTCGCCGCGGTGGGCGACGGCGAGGACGCAGGCCCGCACGCAGGCCGCGTCGTCGAAGTAGTGCGGATTGTCGTGGCCGGTGGCGGGCGGGCGCAGGCCGGTGGCGAGGTTGCCGAGCCCGGCCCGGACGGAGATCCGGGCGCGCAGGGGCAGCACCGCCGACTCGACCTCGGGGGCGCGTTCGGCCGCCGCGGCCACTTCGCTGGCGACGGCGTTCCAGGTGAGGTCGATGGCGGCGCGGGTCCGGCGTTCCCGGCTCAGGTCCCCGAGCGCTTCGTCGTCCCCGGCCCGCAGCAGGGCCTCCGCGGCGAACGCCGCCCATTCGGCGTCGTCGGACGGGCCGAGGCGCAGCGGCTCCGGGGGCTGGTTCAGGGCGATGGGCACGGGGAGCGTGGTGGTCGCGTTCTGCTCGGCGAAGGTGTCCAGTTCGCGGGTGAGGCGCCGGGTCCATTCCGGCATCCGGGCGGCCCGGTGGCGGGCGGCCGGCCAGCCGGCGGCGTCGCCCGCGGCCAGCCCGAGGAGCAGCCCCTCGATCCGGTCGGACGGCGCCGCTTCCCGCGCCGGGGAGACGCACTCGGGGCCGGGCCGCTGACCGCTCCCGGCGGCCACGGGATGCTTCGGCGCGCCGGGCGGCGCGGCGTACGCCGTGGTCACCGGCTCCTCGCCCGGGGGACGGGTCCTGCTCATGGCCGCACCTCCGCCACCTCGTCGTCCCCTGCGGGTCCGGCTTCCGGCGCGACCGCGGCTCCCCGCCCCCCGCCGTCGCGCCGTCCGGGGTTGCCGTCTGCTGCGTTGCCGCCGTGCCGTCCGGGCGAGCCGCCAGGTACGTGACTGCCGTGCTCACCGAGGCTGCCGTCTGCTTCGTCGCTGTGGTGCCTGCCGGGGGAGCCGTCCGGTGGGTGACTTTCGTGCCGTCCGGGCGAGCTGTCCGCTGCGTGAGTGTCGTGCTTGTCGGGGGCGCTGTCCGGTGCGTCACCGTCACGCCTGCCGGGGGCGCCGTCCGTGGCATGACTGTGGCACCTGCCGAGGGAGCCGTCCGGTGGGTGACTGTCGTGCCTGCCGGGGGAGCCCGCCGGTGCGAGACTGTCGTGTCGTCCGGCGCTGCCGCCCGGTACGAGGCCCTTGGGCCGGCCGCCGGACGGTAGCGGGCCGGTGTGCCGCAGTGGACCGCCGCCCCGTACGGGGCCGTCACCCCGTGCGGGGCCGCCGCGCCGTCCGGGGGCGCCGGTGCCCGCCGGGCGGTCGTCGCGCAGGAGGGCCCGGCCCAGGGTGCTCCGCGTGGTCTGCCGTGTCGCCCTCCCGCCGTCCGGTGTCAGCAGGTCCGCCACCTCCAGGACGTGGTGTCCGGCCATCGCCGGCAGGCAGGTTCCGCGGGCCGGGCCGATCGCCGCCGCCCAGTCCGGCGGGATGGCGGAGGCGCCCCGCGTCGCCCCGGCCAGGGCGCCCGCCACCGCCGCCGTCGTGTCGGCGTCACGGCCCATGTTCACGGCCGTCAGGACGGCGTCCGTGAAGTCGCCGTCGGCCGCCGCGTACGCGCCGAAGGCGAGAGCCACGGCCTCGGGGGCAAGGTCGGTCCAGGGGTAGCCGCCGATGACCACCGCCGAGCGGACGGCACGTTCGCCACGGTGGGCCGCCGTCATCGCCCGGCGCAGACAACGTGCCGTCCAGGAGTCGTCCGGGACGACGGCCAGGGCGGCGGCCACCACCGCCACGGCCGGCGCCCCGGCCATCGCCGCCGCGACCCCCGCCGCCACCGCCTGGCCGCCGTAGATGCCCTCGCCGTCGTGACTGACCGAACCGTCGATCGCCACCAGCCGGGCCGCCTCGGCGGGACGGCCCGCCGCGAAGACCCCGTAGGGCGCGGCGCGCATGGCCAGGCCGTCGCTCCAGGCGTGGCGGTGCTGGGCGGAGATGGGGGCGGCGAGCCCCCGGCGCAGGTTCTCCAGCGTGCCCCGCTCGCTGAAGCCCGCACCCCGGAACGGGCCCTCCTCCCGGTCCGCGATCCACTCGTGCCAGGCCGCCTCCACATGGGCCGGGGTGAGCGCAGAGCCGTGCCGGGCCAGCAGGAGGCCCGAGAAGATCGCGTACTCGGTGTCGTCGGTGCCGGAGGGGTGCTCGGCCACGTAGCCGGTGATGCGGCCCCAGCGGGCGCGGATCTCGGAGGGCTTCATGTTCTCCGCCGGTGCCCCGAGCGCGTCGCCGACGGCCAGGCCGAGCAGCGCGCCGCGCGCCCGGTCGCGGAGTTCGGCGGCGTGCCCGGGCGCGGGGACCGGGGGAGTGCAGGCGGTCGATGCCATGCGGACTCTCCTTTCGGGGGCGCCCCTGAAGGCGCGGAGCCCTTTGCGGAACTGTCCCCGGTGCGGTGTGTGCCGCAGCCTCACCGGCCCCAGCATCACCCGGTCGACATATGTGCGGCCGCATCCACGAATGAGCGCCAGAAGACAAAAGCGCAGGTAAGCCCAGCCTTTCCTTGCTGGCGCGACGGAAATGCGCGACGTAGATTTGGTGTTGTCGAAAAGTAGAACTCGTCCAAACAAGCTTGCTGGGGGACCCTCATGGCCATCATCGAAACCGAGGCGGCGCTGCACGAGGCGCACCGGGACAACCACACGCACCGGGATGTGAACGGCGGCTGGCTGCGCCCCGCCGTCTTCGGCGCGATGGACGGCCTGGTCTCCAACCTCGCCCTGATGACCGGCGTCGCCGGCGGTACGGCGAGTCAGCACACCGTCGTGCTGAGCGGCCTCGCGGGCCTGGCCGCCGGCGCCTTCTCCATGGCCGCCGGCGAGTACACCTCGGTCGCCTCGCAGCGCGAGCTGGTCGAGGCCGAGCTGGACGTCGAGCGCCGGGAGCTGAAGAAGCACCCGCAGGACGAGGAGGCGGAGCTGGCCGCGCTCTACGAGGCGCGGGGCGTCGAGCCCTCTCTCGCGCGCGAGGTCGCCCGGCAGCTGTCCCGCGACCCCGAGCAGGCCCTGGAGATACACGCCCGTGAGGAGCTGGGCATCGACCCCGGCGACCTGCCCTCGCCGATGGTCGCGGCCGTGTCGTCGTTCGGCTCCTTCGCGCTGGGCGCCCTGCTGCCCGTGCTGCCGTTCCTGCTCGGTGCCGGTGCGCTGTGGCCCGCGGTGCTGCTGGCGCTGGCCGGGCTGTTCCTGTGCGGTGCGGTGGTGGCCAAGGTGACGGCGCGCACCTGGTGGTTCAGCGGACTGCGGCAGCTCGCCCTGGGTGGCGCGGCGGCCGGTGTGACGTACGCCCTGGGCAGTCTGTTCGGAACGGCCGTAGGATGACGGGGGTCGCACTTATGCGTCGGACCGCATAAGTAGCCGTTACTCGCTGGTTTCGAGCGCGTGACCACCGGGCATGAGCCGTAAGCGCTGTGGGCAACGAAGCCCGCCGCGCACGCGTGGAGTGAGCGACGGAGCTCTCTCCGCCCCCTTTTCGGGCCGACGGACACGATCTGTTCGCACGGTCCCCATAGCTTCCACCGCCGGGCGCGGTATCCCCGCCGCCACCCCCCGGTGTCCGCATGTTGGAACGGAGTATCCGGTTCCCGAGAACCGCTCCATCATGTAACCTGCACGAAATTTCGCACCACGCAGAGGGCCAACGTCGTCCCTCGGCACTTGCCACATGCCACATGACGACGACGGGAGAGCCGATGCGTACGCCGCGCCAGCCGTCCCAGCACTCCGCGAATGGCCAGAACTGGTCGTTCATGGATGCTCGCCCTGCTGCGCAGGGTATGTACGACCCCCGCAACGAGCACGACGCCTGCGGCGTCGGCTTCGTCGCCACCCTCACCGGCGAGGCGTCCCACACCCTGGTCGACCAGGCCCTCACCGTGCTGCGCAACCTGGAGCACCGCGGGGCCACCGGCTCCGAGCCCGACTCGGGCGACGGCGCCGGCATCCTCTCCCAGGTGCCCGACGCCTTCTTCCGCGAGGTGGCCGGATTCGAACTGCCCGAGGCGGGCGCCTACGCCGTCGGCATCGCCTTCCTCCCGGGGGACGGCACCGAGGACGCCGTCTCGCGGATCGAGACGATCGCGACCGAGGAGGGCCTGACCGTCCTCGGCTGGCGCGAGGTCCCGGTCGCCCCCGAGCTGCTCGGCGCCACCGCCCGCTCGACCATGCCGGTCTTCCGCCAGATCTTCGTGACGGACGGTGCGTCGCAGGGCATCGCCCTGGACCGCAAGTCCTTCGTGCTGCGCAAGCGCGCCGAGCGCGAGGCCGGCGTCTACTTCCCGTCGCTGTCCGCGCGGACCATCGTCTACAAGGGCATGCTGACCACCGGCCAGCTGGAGCCCTTCTTCCCGGACCTGTCCGACCGCCGCTTCGCCTCCGCGATCGCGCTCGTGCACTCCCGGTTCTCCACGAACACCTTCCCGTCGTGGCCGCTCGCCCACCCGTACCGGTTCGTCGCGCACAACGGCGAGATCAACACGGTCAAGGGCAACCGCAACTGGATGCGCGCCCGCGAGTCCCAGCTGGTCTCCGACCTGTTCGGCTCCGACGGCAGGTCGCTGGAGCGGATCTTCCCGGTCTGCACGCCCGACGCCTCCGACTCCGCCTCCTTCGACGAGGTCCTGGAGCTGCTGCACCTGGGCGGGCGTTCCCTGCCGCACTCCGTGCTGATGATGATCCCGGAGGCGTGGGAGAACCACGACTCCATGGACCCGGCCCGGCGCGCCTTCTACCAGTTCCACTCCACGATGATGGAGCCCTGGGACGGCCCGGCCTGCGTCACCTTCACCGACGGCACCCAGGTCGGCGCGGTCCTCGACCGCAACGGCCTGCGTCCCGGCCGCTACTGGGTCACCGACGACGGCCTCGTCGTCCTCGGCTCCGAGGTCGGCGTCCTCGACATCGACCCCGCGAAGGTCGTCCGCAAGGGCCGCCTCCAGCCCGGCCGCATGTTCCTCGTGGACACCGCCGAGCACCGCATCATCGAGGACGACGAGATCAAGGCGCAGCTCGCCGCCGAGCAGCCCTACGCCGAGTGGCTGGAGGCCGGTGAGATCGAGCTGGGCGACCTGCCCGAGCGCGAGCACATCGTCCACACCCACGCCTCGGTCACCCGCCGCCAGCAGACCTTCGGGTACACCGAGGAGGAGCTGCGCGTCATCCTGGCGCCGATGGCCAAGTCCGGCGCCGAGCCGATCGGCTCGATGGGCACCGACTCGCCCATCGCCGCGCTCTCCGAGCGTCCGCGCCTGCTCTTCGACTACTTCACCCAGCTCTTCGCGCAGGTCACCAACCCGCCGCTGGACGCCATCCGCGAGGAACTGGTCACCTCCCTGCGCAGCTCGCTGGGCCCGCAGGGCAACCTGCTGGACCCGTCGGCCGCGTCCTGCCGCAGCGTCGTCCTGCCCTTCCCGGTCATCGACAACGACGAGCTGGCCAAGCTCATCCACATCAACGCCGACGGCGACATGCCCGGCTTCAAGGCCGCGACCCTGTCCGGCCTGTACCGGGTGCACGGCGGCGGCGACGCGCTGGCCGCCCGCATCGAGGAGATCTGCGCCGAGGCCGACGCCGCCATCGAGAACGGCGCCCGGCTGATCGTCCTGTCCGACCGCCACTCGGACGCCGAGCACGCGCCGATCCCGTCGCTGCTGCTCACCGCGGCCGTCCACCACCACCTCATCCGCACCAAGCAGCGCACCCAGGTGGGCCTGCTGGTCGAGGCCGGCGACGTCCGCGAGGTCCACCACGTCGCCCTGCTCATCGGCTACGGCGCCGCCGCGGTCAACCCCTACCTGGCGATGGAGTCCGTCGAGGACCTGGTCCGCGCGGGCACCTTCCTGCCGGGCATCGAGCCCGAGCAGGCCATCCGCAACCTCATCCACGCCCTCGGCAAGGGCGTGCTGAAGGTCATGTCCAAGATGGGCATCTCGACCGTCGCCTCCTACCGCGGCGCCCAGGTCTTCGAGGCCGTCGGCCTCGACGAGACCTTCGTCGAGAAGTACTTCAACGGCACCGCCACCAAGATCGGCGGCGTCGGCATCGACGTGATCGCCAAGGAGGTCGCCGCCCGCCACGCCAAGGCGTACCCCGCCTCCGGCATCGCCCCGGCGCACCGCGCGCTGGAGATCGGCGGCGAGTACCAGTGGCGCCGCGAGGGCGAGCCGCACCTGTTCGACCCGGAGACGGTCTTCCGCCTCCAGCACTCCACGCGCTCGGGCCGTTACGACATCTTCAAGAAGTACACCGAGCGGGTGAACGAGCAGTCCGAGCGCCTCATGACGCTCCGCGGGCTCTTCGGCTTCAAGTCCGACCGGCAGCCGATCTCCATCGACGAGGTCGAGCCGGTCAGCGAGATCGTCAAGCGCTTCTCCACCGGCGCCATGTCGTACGGCTCCATCTCCAAGGAGGCGCACGAGACCCTCGCCATCGCCATGAACCAGCTCGGCGGCAAGTCCAACACCGGCGAGGGCGGCGAGGACCCGGAGCGCCTGTACGACCCGGCCCGCCGGTCGTCGATCAAGCAGGTTGCCTCCGGCCGCTTCGGCGTCACCAGCGAGTACCTGGTCAACGCGGACGACATCCAGATCAAGATGGCCCAGGGCGCCAAGCCCGGCGAGGGCGGCCAGCTGCCCGGCCACAAGGTGTACCCCTGGGTCGCCAAGACCCGGCACAGCACCCCCGGCGTGGGCCTGATCTCCCCGCCGCCGCACCACGACATCTACTCCATCGAGGACCTGGCCCAGCTGATCCACGACCTGAAGAACGCCAACCCGCAGGCGCGCATTCACGTCAAGCTGGTCTCCGAGGTCGGCGTCGGCACGGTCGCGGCCGGTGTGTCCAAGGCGCACGCCGACGTGGTGCTGATCTCCGGCCACGACGGTGGCACGGGTGCCTCCCCGCTGACGTCCCTCAAGCACGCCGGCGGCCCCTGGGAGCTGGGCCTCGCCGAGACCCAGCAGACCCTGCTGCTCAACGGCCTGCGCGACCGGATCGTCGTCCAGACCGACGGCCAGCTCAAGACCGGCCGTGACGTGGTCATCGCCGCGCTGCTCGGCGCCGAGGAGTTCGGTTTCGCGACCGCGCCGCTCGTCGTCTCCGGCTGCGTCATGATGCGCGTCTGCCACCTGGACACCTGCCCGGTCGGCATCGCCACCCAGAACCCGACCCTGCGGGACCGGTTCTCCGGCAAGGCCGAGTACGTCGTGAACTTTTTCCAGTTCATCGCCGAGGAGGTCCGCGAGATCCTCGCCGAGCTGGGCTTCCGTTCCATCGAGGAGGCCGTCGGCCACGCCGAGGCCCTCGACGTCACCCGCGCCGTGAACCACTGGAAGGCGCAGGGCCTGGACCTGGAGCCGCTGTTCCACGTGCCCGAGCTGCCCGAGGGCGCGGTCCGCCACCAGATCGTCGGCCAGGACCACGGCCTGGAGAAGGCGCTCGACAACGAGCTGATCAAGCTTGCCGCCGACGCCCTCGCCGCGGGCGACGCCACCGAGGCGCAGCCCGTGCGCGCCCAGGTCGCGATCCGCAACATCAACCGCACGGTCGGCACCATGCTCGGCCACGAGGTGACGAAGAAGTTCGGTGGCGCGGGCCTGCCCGACGACACCATCGACATCACCTTCACCGGCTCCGCCGGCCAGTCCTTCGGCGCGTTCGTCCCGCGCGGCGTCACGCTGCGCCTGGAGGGCGACGCCAACGACTACGTCGGCAAGGGCCTGTCCGGCGGCCGGATCGTCGTCCGCCCCGACCGGGGCGCCGACCACCTCGCCGAGTACTCGACCATCGCCGGCAACACCATCGGCTACGGCGCCACCGGCGGCGAGATGTTCCTGCGCGGCAAGGTCGGCGAGCGCTTCTGCGTCCGCAACTCCGGCGCGCTGGTCGTCTCCGAGGGCGTGGGCGACCACGGCTGCGAGTACATGACCGGCGGTCACGCGGTCGTCCTCGGCGAGACCGGGCGCAACTTCGCGGCCGGCATGTCCGGCGGCATCGCGTACGTCATCGACCTCGACCGCGACAACGTCAACGCCGGCAACGTCGGCTCCATCGAGGCGCTGGACGACGCCGACAAGGACTGGCTGCACGACGTGGTGCGCCGCCACGCCGAGGAGACCGGGTCCACGGTCGCCGAGAAGCTGCTCGCCGAGTGGTCCGTCTCCGTGCAGCGCTTCAGCAAGATCATCCCCAGCACGTACAAGGCAGTGCTCGCCGCCAAGGACGCCGCCGAGCGAGCCGGTCTCTCCGAGTCCGAGATCACCGAGAAGATGATGGAGGCGGCGATCAATGGCTGACCCGAAGGGCTTTCTGAACCACGGCCGCGAGGTCGCCAAGTCGCGTCCGGTCGAGGAGCGCGTCAAGGACTGGAACGAGGTCTACGTCCCCGGCTCCCTGCTGCCGATCATCAGCAAGCAGGCCAGCCGCTGCATGGACTGCGGCATCCCGTTCTGCCACAACGGCTGTCCGCTGGGGAACCTGATCCCCGAGTGGAACGACTACGCCTACCGCGAGGACTGGCAGGCCGCCTCCGAGCGCCTGCACGCCACGAACAACTTCCCGGAGTTCACCGGCCGCCTGTGCCCGGCTCCGTGCGAGTCGGCGTGCGTGCTCGGCATCAACCAGCCGCCGGTCACCATCAAGAACGTCGAGGTCTCGATCATCGACAAGGCGTGGGAGACCGGGGACGTCGCCCCGCAGATCCCGGAGCGCCTGTCCGGCAAGACGGTCGCGGTCGTCGGCTCGGGCCCGGCCGGTCTCGCCGCCGCCCAGCAGCTGACCCGGGCCGGCCACACCGTCGCCGTCTACGAGCGCGCGGACCGCGTCGGAGGTCTCCTCCGGTACGGCATCCCCGAGTTCAAGATGGAGAAGCGGCACATCAACCGCCGTATCGAGCAGATGCGCGCGGAGGGCACCCGCTTCCGCACCGGCGTCGAGATCGGCCGCGACGTGAAGGCGACCGACCTGAAGAAGCGGTACGACGCCGTGGTCCTGGCCGTCGGTGCCACCACCGCCCGCGACCTGCCGGTCCCCGGCCGCGAGCTCAAGGGCATCCACCAGGCCATGGAGTACCTGCCGCTGGCCAACAAGGTCCAGGAGGGCGACTACGTCACCTCCCCGATCTCGGCCGAGGGCAAGCACGTCGTCGTCATCGGCGGCGGCGACACCGGCGCCGACTGCGTGGGCACCGCCCACCGCCAGGGCGCGGCCTCCGTCACCCAGCTGGAGATCATGCCCCGGCCGGGCGAGGAGCGGAACCCGGTCTCCCAGCCGTGGCCGACCTTCCCGATGCTGTACAAGGTCACCTCGGCCCACGAGGAGGGCGGCGAGCGGGTCTACTCCGTCTCCACCACCCACTTCGAGGGCGACGAGGACGGCAACGTGCAGTGGCTGCACATGACCGAGGTCGAGTTCGTCGACGGCAAGCTCACGCCGAAGCCGGGCACCGAGCGCAAGATCCCGGCCCAGCTGGTGACCCTGGCCATGGGCTTCACCGGCACCGACCGGGAGAACGGCCTGGTCGAGCAGTTCGGCCTGGAACTCGACGAACGGGGTAACATCGCCCGCGACGCCGACTTCCAGACCAACGTGCCGGGTGTGTTCGTCGCCGGTGACGCCGGCCGCGGGCAGTCGCTCATCGTCTGGGCGATCGCGGAGGGCCGCTCGGCCGCCCGTGGCGCCGACCGGTACCTGACGGGTGCCAGCGACCTGCCGGCGCCGATCCGTCCGACCGACCGCGCCCTGACGGTCTGACGGACGGAACAACCGAAGAACGTCCCGTACAACGGCGTACGGAACACTGATGGCGCCTGCCCCGTCCCCGACCGGACGAAGGGGCAGGCGCCGTCGCATGTCCGCCTACGGCAGCCGGTAGGTGTCCCCGTACATCTCCCACACCAGCGGCGTGTCCAGGTCCAGGTTCCCCGCCCGCAGGAACCGGCGCTGCGCGGTGTCCACGCGGGAGGTGTCGATGCCCGGGCGCTTGGCCCGCATGGCGTCACGGCGGACGTCCAGGAACGCCTCCAGATAGGCCTTCTCGGAACCGCCCTGGCCCGGTGTTTTCGCCTTCTTCATGGCCTGCTCGCGCAGCCCGTAGAAGCCCTCGGCGTCCGTGTCGGGCCCGTGGAAGACCATCGCGTCGAAGTAGACGAACTGGCCCAGTGTGCCGAGGCCGTCCAGCTTGGCGAGGCGGACCGCCGGCTCGAAGTAGACGCGGTCGCGCTCCTGCTCCTGCGCCTTGCGGAACTCCGGCACCTCGGCCTCCGCCTGCCACGCGGCCGTGAAGCCGGGGTCCAGGCCCTCGTGGGAGTCGGTGCCGTCCACCTCGCGCAGGGCGGGCAGGTACGCCGCCAGGCCGTTGTCCGGATGCGCCTTCGTGTAGCGCTCGACCAGCATCAGCAGGTCGTGGGTGCCGGTGCAGAAGCCGATGATGCCCGCCGTGTAGCCGCACCCGTCGCCGAGGTCCTCGATCGTCCCGTACGAGGTGCGCCACCTGGTCGTCGAGTTCTCGGCGCTGGAGACCAGCTGCTGGGCCAGCTCCTTCTTGGCCGGATCGGCGAGCCCCGGCGGCAGATCGGCGATGAGCGCGTCGTCCGCCTCCCGCTCCTGCTCGGCCCGGTCCTTGGCGTCCTCGCGGGAGGACTGGGCGGTGGCCGCGGGCGGCGCGACCGGGGCGTCGGCCGAGTCCGTCGGCATGACGAAGTACACCCCCGTGGCGATCACGGGGACGGCCGCCAGGAGCAGCACACCGGCACGTTTCACTGGGGGATACCTCCACCCGTCAGTTCCGACACCTTGATCGCCGCCGTCACCGCCAGCAGCACCACCAGCCCCGCGCACGCCCCCGCCTGCACGGCCGCCCGGCGCCCGTCCCGGGGCGCGTAGGCGAACGCCAGGGTCACCACGCCGCCCGCCAGCAGCCCGCCGAGGTGGCCCTGCCAGGAGGTCAGCCCGGCGGAGATCAGCAGCCACAGCAGCAGGAACGCCATGAAGCGGTTGACCGGGGCCATGTCGGCGCCGAGGCGGCGGGCGAGGACGTAGTAGGCGGCCCCGAGTCCGAAGATCGCGCCGGACGCGCCGACGGAGGGCTGTCCGGCGTCGGCCAGCAGCAGTTCGAGCACCGAACCGCCGAGCGCGGACAGCAGGTACAGGACGGCGTAGCGGACCCGGCCGAGCATCGGCTCGACGACCCGGCCGAGCTGCCACAGCGCGGCCATGTTCATCACGATGTGCAGGATCCCGAACGTGCCCTCGGTGGGCTCCAGATGGAGGAAGGCGCTCGTGATCAGCCGGTCCCACTCGCCGGCGACGACGCCGTCGGCGTGGAAGCCCGCCGGGTACACGTCCTGGTAGACGTAGAAGCCGCCGTCCGGCCCGACCAGCCTGGCGGTGACCATCGAGAACCGGTCCACGATCTCGGGGCGCACCAGCTCCGCCACGTACGCGAGGACGTTGAGCGCGATCAGGACGTACGTCACCACGGGCGTCGCCGAGACCCGGCCGCCGACGATCGTCCGGGCCTGCCGGACGGACCGCGCCCCCTCCTTCACGCACTCCGGGCAGTGGTGCCCCACGGCCGCCTCGCGCATGCAGTCCGGGCAGATGTACCGGTCGCAGCGGGTGCAGCGGACGTGGCACTCCACCTCGGGATGGCGGTAGCAGGTGGTGACGGTGGACTCGGAATCCACGGCCGGCTCCTCGGGGACGGGGCGGACGGTGAGCCGTTGGGGTCGGCGGCGAACAAAATAGCGAACATCTGTGAGCGGGCTGAGAGGCGGGGGGCCGACGTGCCGTAACCTCGGCAGCCACGGGTGCCCCGCGCCCGGCACACCGAGGGGGAATCACGCATGGCCGCCATCAGTCTCGCCAAGGTGCAGGAGACCGCGCCCGCACTGGTCAGCCTGTACAAGAGCGCCGGGGTGTCGCTGACCAGGCACGGGCTCGACGGGCTGCGGGCAGCGGTGTACCTCGTCGTGGACTACTCCGGGTCGATGAAGCCGTACTACAAGGACGGCAGCGTGCAGGCGCTCGCCGACCGGGTGCTCGGGCTGTCCGCGCACCTCGACGACGACGGCACCGTGCCGGTGGTGTTCTTCTCCACGGACGTCGACGCCGTCACCGAGATCGCGCTCGCCGACCACCAGGGGCGGATCGAGCGGATCGTGGCGGGCCTCGGGCACATGGGCAAGACCAGCTACCACCTGGCCATGGACGCGGTCATCGACCACTACCTGGACAGCGGCGCGCGCCATCCCGCCCTGGTGGTCTTCCAGACCGACGGCGGCCCCGTCAACCGGCTCGCCGCGGAGCGGTATCTGTGCAAGGCGGCGCGGCTTCCGCTGTTCTGGCAGTTCGTCGGCTTCGGCGACCCGGGCAGCCGGCAGTTCGAGTACCTGCGCAAGCTCGACGAACTGGCCGTGCCGGCCAAGCGCATCGTCGACAACGCCGGGTTCTTCCACGCGGGCCGCGACCCGCAGCAGGTGTCCGACGCCGAGCTGTACGACCGCCTGGTGGGGGAGTTCCCCAAGTGGCTGGTGGCCGCACGCGCCCAGGGCATCGTGCGGCAGTCCTGAGCGCCGGCCGCGCGGCGGCCGCGGCCCCGCGCCGGGGGCTCGGTCGTCCGTGTCGCGCGGGCGCGGGA
The DNA here is from genome assembly GCF_014534645.1 of Streptomyces griseicoloratus. GTDB lineage: Bacteria > Actinomycetota > Actinomycetes > Streptomycetales > Streptomycetaceae > Streptomyces > Streptomyces griseicoloratus. Next base: position 107,018 of record NZ_JACVQF010000184.1, on the reverse strand, counting down.
GCGGCTACGACTCCGACAGCCGGGCGGAGGCGCGCTGCTGACGCTCCGTCATGACGGTCAGGAAGCGGATCACGGTCTCCAGCTCCGGCGTGCTGAACTCCTCGCAGGCCGCCGCGACGTCCCGGGCCCAGTCCTCGAAGAACACGGCGAACTCGGCGATCTTTTCCTGGTCGAGCTCGACGAGCACCCGGCGCTTGTCCGTGGGGTGCTTGACCCTGCGGACGAACCCCTTGGCCTCCAGCCGGTCGACGAGGCCGGTGACCGAGGCGGGGGCCAGGCCGGTCAGCTCCGCGAGGTCCTTCGCGGTGAGCGGACCCCGGCGCTCCAGGTAGTCGAGGGTCTTCTCCTCGGTGGCGTTCAGCCCCTGCTTGGCGGCGACCGCGGAGTGGAACATGACCGTGACGGCGCTGTTCGCCCGGCCGGCGGCCATGAGCCGCCGCAGTACCCCGGCCCTCTCGCCGTCCTTCTCCCGGTGCTCGCTGTCCATGGCGGCAGGCTAGCAAATACTTCGTTCGGTCGAACTAAGGACTTGTGATCAGATGCGTCCGGATGCAAGTCTTTCGTTCGACCGAACGAAATAAATCTCGGTGCCACGCCGAGCCACGCCGGAGGAGCGACCGTGTCCACCACCCTGCCCTCGCCGCCGACCCGGGCCGCCGAGCCGTACCCCCGTCGCTGGGCCGCCGCCGCCGTGATGACGACAGCCGCCCTGATGGACCTCCTGGACGTGACGATCGTGAACGTCGCCATCCCGTCCATCGGCCGGGACCTGCACGCCTCCGAGAGCGCGCTGCAGTGGCTGGTCTCCGCCTACCTGCTGGGCTTCGCCGCCACGCTGATCGTCTCCGGCCACCTCGGGGACCGCTTCGGACGCCGGGGCCTGTTCCTCGCCGGAACCGCCGGGTTCGGGCTGGCCAGCCTCGGCTGCGGCATCGCCCAGTCACCCGGGCAACTGATCGCCGCCAGGGCCGTGCAGGGCGTGACGGCCGCGGTGCTCATGCCGCAGGTGCTGGGTTCCTTCCGCACCCTCTTCCAGGGCAAGGAACGCGGGGCCGCCTTCGGGATGTACGGCGCGGTCGCCGGGTTCGCCTCGGCCGTCGGGCTGCTGCTGGGCGGGCTGCTGACGGACGCCGACCTGTTCGGCTGGGGCTGGCGGTCGGTGTTCCTGGTCAACGTGCCGGTCGCCGCACTGACCCTGGTGGCGGCGGTGGTCCTCGTACCGGCGACGAAGGAGCGGTCGGCCGGGCGCCCCGACGTGCTGGGCAGCCTGGTGCTGGCGGCCGGTCTCGTGGCCGTCGTGCTGCCGCTGGTGCAGGGCCAGGAGAACGGCTGGCCCCTGTGGGGCTGGCTGTGCCTCGCCGCCGGGGCGTCGGCGGTCGCCGGGCTCGGCCTGTTCGAGGCGCGCAGGCAGGGCGCCGTGACGGTACCGCTGCTGCCGGTCCGGGCCTTCCGGCTGCCCGCGTTCTCCGTCGGCGTCCTGGTCCAGCTCCTGTTCTCCCTCGGCATGCAGGGCTTCTTCCTGGTCTTCGCCCTCTGGCTGCAGGGCGGCCAGGGCTACACCCCGATGCAGGCCGGTGTGGTCACCGTCGCCTTCTCGGCCGGCGGCTTCCTGACCGCCCCGGCCGCCGACGCCCTCGCGGTGCGCCACGGGCGGCTGGTGCTCGGAGCCGGCGCGCTGATGATGGCGGGCGGCTTCGGCTGGGTGTGGTCGGCGGTCGCCGACTCCGCCGACGCGCACACCGGGGCCTGGCCGCTGGTGCCGGGGCTGGTGATCGCCGGGGCCGGGCTGGGCTTCCTGGTGGTGCCGCTGGTCAACGTGGTGCTGTCGGCGGTGCCGGCCGAGCTGGCCGGCGGGGCGTCCGGGATCTTCTCCACGGCCCAGCAGTTCGGCGGCGCGCTGGGCGCGGCCGTGGTCGGCACCGTCTTCTTCCGCCACACGGCCGACGGGCCGACCGAGGCCCTGGGCGCGGCGATGCCCTGGATCGTCGGCGGCTTCGTGACCTGCGCGGCCCTGTGCGCGGCCCTGCCCCGCCGGGCGGTGAGGGGACACGAGGGCTGAGGCGTGGCTCGGCATGGTCGGCGCCGGGTCAGGACACTTCAGCCCGTCCGGCGCTTGAGGACGAGGCCGTTCAGGCCGGAAGCGGGGGCCCGGGGGCGGCAGCCCTCGGCGACGCCCGCACCCACGCCGGGTGCAGGAATCAAGGCCGGGACACGCTACGTGTCACACTCCAGCACCGTCCGGCACAGCCCGCACCGCGCCCGCACCCGCCCCCGTACCGGCACCCTGATCCGCTGGTGGCAGGTCGGGCAGGGGAACGACACCCGCAGCGGCCCGCGCGCGTCCGGCGTGAAGGAGTACGGGACGTCCGCCCGGGCGCCGGACTCGTGCCGGTCCTGGGCATGGCGGCGGTCCCGGGCGTAACGGCGGCGCCCCGCCCAGCCCGCCGCCGTGAGCGGCGGCTGCTCCTCGTCCCGGCGCGCCCGCGCCCTGCCCCTCACGTACGCCGAGTAGGCCTGCGGACTGGTGAACCACACCGAGGGGTCCTCACCGAAGAGCACCGCCCGCTTGGCCAGCACGTAACCGAACTCCTCCGGGGTCAGATACCCGAGCTTCTGCGACGACGCCGAGTCCTCCCGGTAGGCGTCCAGCAGCAGCCACCCGGCGCCCAGGTACGTCGCCGCCGTGTCCGTGAGGATCTCGTTGTCCCGCGTGCCGGGGAAGGACAGGCCCAGCCGGTGCAGGTACACGTGCATCACCTCGTGCGCGAGGGCCGCGCCGATGTCCCGGCGATGGGTGCGGAAGCGGTCGTTCAGCTCGACGAAGTACTCCGGCCCGGCGGCCAGTTCGACATTCGCCGCGTGCGTCATCTCCCGGAAGGAGACGATCAGCCGGGCGTCCGGGAGACGGTAGTGCCGCACCAGCTCACGGGCCACGCGCTGGGCCCCCAGATACAGGTCGTCGGTGTCGCAGAACGCCACGTCGGCCGGCGCCACACTGACCGAGAACGTCTGGATCGTGTCGTACGACAACCGCTTGTACAGCGCGGTGACGGCCTCCCGCACCGTCTGCAGATGCGGGAATCCGTGCTCGACCGGTCCGCCGTTCGCCACGCCTGAACCCCCAAGACGCCTGAACCCGTCTTCCACTGTACGGGCAGCGCCGGACCCCGGCCCGCGCCGACGGGCCGGAACCGCCACCCCGCCGCGCGATCCCGGCCGAAGGCTGAGACGGCCGGCCCCGGCCGACGGCACGCACCGTAGGGTGAGCCCCCATGACCACCAGCAACACCGGCACCGGTGCCGTCGACCCCGCCGTCAGCGAGGAGCTGAGCCGGCTGCGCGACAGCATCGACAACATCGACGCGGCCGTCGTCCACATGCTCGCCGAGCGCTTCAAATGCACCCAGCAGGTCGGCCACCTCAAAGCCCGGCACCAGTTGCCGCCCGCCGACCCGGCCCGCGAGGCCAAGCAGATCGCCCGACTGCGCGCACTCGCCGAAAGCGCCAAGCTCGACCCGGGATTCGCCGAGAAGTTCCTCAACTTCATCATCGCCGAGGTCATCCGCCACCACGAGCGCATCGCCGAGGACACCGGCAACGGCACGGCCCCCGGCATGGCCCGGCAGACCGCCCCGGGGGAGTGACACCGGCGCGTCCACGGGGCATGCTGCCACGTACATCCCCTGCCGGCCGGCGGGCACCGTCCGCCGGCTCCCTGGACGCAGCTGAGCCGTCCACGAGGGGAGGGAGGTCGGTCATGCCCCCGGACGCCGGGATCCTCATCGTCGACGACCACGAAGACACCCTCTACGCCCTGGAGAGCGCCCTCGCCCCGCTCGGCTACCGCGTCGGCCGGGCCACCAGCGGCGACCAGGCACTCAAACAGGCGCTCCGCGGCCACGTCGGCCTGCTCCTGCTGGACGTGCGCATGCCCCAGGGCGGCGGACTGGACGTCGTGCGCTACATGCGCCGCCTGCGGCAGACCCAGCGCATACCGGTGATCCTCCTCACCGGCTTCGGCCCGGACCTCGCCCTCAGCTCCACCGCCTTCGCCCTCGGCGTCGCCGACGTCGTCACGCAACCCGTCGACCCCTGGGCGCTGCGCACCAAGGTCCGCTACCTCTACGACACCCACCAGCGCCACCTCGCCCTGGAGACCGAGGTACGCGAACTGCGCGCCCGGCTCCGGGAGCACACCGGGGCCGACGGGCACCGCCCGAGCCCCGCGCTGCCCCACCCCGACGCCCCTCCCCGCGACCACGCCCCGCTCCCGCCACCCCGGGGGGCGCGCGCCGGGGAGTGCGACGACCTCGAAAAGGGCCGGACATAATCCGCGTACCCGAACCGCCCCTGTGCCGTGCCGACCGCATCAGGCAGCATGTCCTGCATGTCCGTACTGACGCGCGACGAAGCGCAGACCCGTGCCCAGCTCCTCGACGTCCACCACTACACGATCGACCTCGATCTCACCGGTGGCGACGAGACCTTCGACTCCCGCACCGTCATCCGGTTCACCGTCCGCGGCGAGACGGACGCCACGGACACCTTCGTCGAGGTCAAGCCCGCCGAGCTGCGCGCCGTCACCCTCGACGGACACCCCCTCGACCCCGAGACCCTGGACGAGAACCGGCTGCCGCTGAAGAACCTCACCCCCGGCGAGCACGAACTCCGCGTCGACGCGACCATGCGCTACTCCCGCACCGGCGAGGGCATGCACCGCTTCACCGACCCCACCGACGGCGAGACCTACGTCTACACCCAGCTGTTCCTGGACGACGTCCAGCGCGTCTTCGCCGCCTTCGACCAGCCCGACCTCAAGGCCGTCTTCGACCTCACCGTCACCGCGCCCCAGGGCTGGACCGTCCTCGCCAACGGCATCACCGAACACACCGGCGACGGCCGCTGGAAGGCCGCCACCACCCCCCTGATCTCCACCTACCTCGTCGCCGTCGCCGCCGGCCCCTGGCACTCCGTGCGCACCGAGCACCGAGGCCTGCCCTTCGGCATCCACTGCCGCCGCTCCCTCGCCCCCCACCTCGACGCCGACGCCGACGAACTCCTCGACGTCACCCGGGCCTGCTTCGACCGCTACCACGAGAAGTTCGAGGAGCCCTACCCCTTCGACTCCTACGACCAGGCGTTCGTCCCCGAGTTCAACGCCGGCGCCATGGAGAACCCCGGACTCGTCACCTTCCGCGACGAGTTCGTCTTCCGCTCCGCCGTCACCGACACCGAACGGCAGACCCGCGCCATGGTCATCGCCCACGAGATGGCCCACATGTGGTTCGGCGACCTCGTCACCCTCAGGTGGTGGGACGACATCTGGCTCAACGAGTCCTTCGCCGAGTACATGGGCTACCAGACCACCGCCGAGGCCACCCGCTTCACCGACACCTGGACCGACTTCGGCGTCTCCCGCAAGGCCTGGGGCTACGACGCCGACCAGCGGCCCTCCACCCACCCCGTCGCCCCCGAGAACGTCGAGGACACCGCCTCCGCCCTCCTCAACTTCGACGGCATCTCCTACGCCAAGGGCGCCTCCGCCCTGCGCCAGCTCGTCGCCTGGCTCGGCGAGAAGGACTTCCTCGCCGGCATCAACATCCACTTCAAGCGGCACCGGTTCGCCAACGCCACCCTCGCCGACTTCATCGACTCCCTCGCCGCCGCCACCGAACGCGACGTCCACGCCTGGGCCGACGCCTGGCTGCGCACCACCGGCGTCGACACCCTCACCGCGTCCGTCGACTCCCGCCCCGGCCAGTGGGCCCTCGCCCTCGACCGCGACGGCGACCGCCCCCACCGCGTCACCGTCGGCGTGTACGACCGCGACCTCAGCGACGGCCGCAGCCTCGTCCTGCGGGAACGCTACGAGACCGACGTCCCCCGGGACACGGCCCCCGAGCCGCGCCCCGGCACCCGCCCCGCCCTGGTCGTCCCCAACGACCTGGACCTGACCTACGCCAAGATCCGCTTCGACGAGACCTCCCTGGAAACCGTTCTGCGCGGTCTGTCCGGCATCCCCGACGCCCTCACCCGCGCCGTCGTGTGGAACGCGCTGCGCGACATGGTCCGCGACGGCGAACTCGCCCCGGCCGACTACCTGGCCACCGCCGCCGCCCACCTGCCCGCGGAGACCGACCTCGCCCTGGTCCAGGGCGTCCTCGCCTTCGCCACCGTCCACGTCGCCGACCGCTACCTCACCCCCGGCGGGCGCCCCGCCGCCCTCGCCACCCTCACCGAGCTGTGCCGCGACCTCATCCGGCGCACCGAGGACGGCGACCACCCCGGCCTGCGCCTGATCGCCGTACGCCACCGCATCGACACCGTCGCCCACCCCGACACCATCGCCGCCTGGCTCGCCGACGGCACCGTCCCCGGCGGCCCCGAACTCGACCCCGAACTGCGCTGGCGCGTCCTCACCCGCCTCGCCGTCCTCGGCGCCACCGACGAGGCCGCCATCGCCGCGGAACTCGAGCGCGACCCCAGCGCCACCGGCCAGGAGGGCGCCGCCCGCTGCCGCGCCGCGCTGCCCGACCCCGAGGCCAAGGCCCGCGCCTGGGAAGCCATGTTCGCCCGCGACGACCTCTCGAACTACCTGTTCACCGCCACCGCCCAGGGCTTCTGGCAGCCCGAACAGGCCGACCTCGTACGCGACTACGTACCGCGCTACTACACCGAGGCCGTCGCCGTCGCCGCCCGCCGCGGCCCCGCCATCGCCGACGCCGCCGGCCGCTGGGCCTTCCCCGCCCACGCCGTCGACGCCGACAACCTGCGCCTCGGCCGGGAATGCCTCGCCGACGCCGACCCGATCCCCGCACTGCGCCGCAAGCTCGTCGACCAGCTCGACGACCTCGCGCGCGCCCTGCGCGTACGGGAGGCCCACACGGCCGGCTGACACGGCACGCCCCGGCCGACACGGCACCACGGCCGGCCCCCGGTGACCTCCCACCGGGGACCGGCCGCACCCCGCAGAGCGACACCGACACGCCTTCCCCGTACGGCAGTACCCCCTTTCGGGTTCTGATCGTTGGGCTTTTCGGGCGCAAGCACGCATCCGCGTACAAGCTGGAGCCCCCGTCTCCGCGCCCGGAGGACAGCCCATGGGCATGCCGCCCCTCGCCTCAGGCCCCCACGGGCCCGACGCCCTGCGGCCCTTGCTCGGCACCGTGCTCGACGCACTGCGCACCGGCACGGCCACCCGAGGCGGCCCACTGCCCGCCGGCGGCCCCGACACCGTCACCGCCCGGGTACGAGAAGCCGTAGGCGACGTCCTGCCCGACACCGGCGACCCCGACGCCCTGCGCACCCTCGTCACCGCCCTCGCCGAAGGCGCCGCCGACCCCGCCCACCCCCTGTGCGCCGCCCACCTGCACGGCCCGGCCCTCGCCGTCGCGGCCGCCGCGGACCTCGCCGCGAGCGCCCTCAACCCCTCCCTCGACTCCTGGGACCAGGCGCCCGCCGCCACCGCCCTCGAAGCCCTCGTCACCCGCGCCCTCGCCCACGAGACCGGCGCCGCCGACGCCCTCGTCACCACCGGCGGCACCGAATCCAACCAACTCGCCCTGCTGCTCGCCCGTGAGGCACACGGCAGGACCGTGCGCCTCGTGCACGGCACGAACGCCCACCACTCCCTGCCCCGCGCCGCCTGGCTCCTCGGACTCCCCGAACCCGTCACGGTCCCCGCCCCCGCCGGCACCCTCGACCCCGCCGCCCTCGACGAAGCCCTCACCCGCACCCCCGGCCCCCACCTCGTCGCCGCCACCGCCGGCACCACCGACGCCGGACTCATCGACCCCCTGCCCGAGATCGCCGACCGCTGCGCCGCCCACGCGGCCCGCCTCCACATCGACGCCGCCTACGGAGGGGGCCTGCTGTTCTCCGGACGGCACCGCCCGAAACTCACCGGCCTCGACACCGCCCACACCGTCGCCCTCGACCTGCACAAACTCGGCTGGCAGCCCATCGCCGCCGGCCTCCTCACCGTCAAGGACGCAGCCGACCTCACCCCACTGCACCACCGCGCCGACTACCTCAACGCCGACGACGACACCGAAGCCGGACTCCCCGACCTCCTCGGCCGCTCCCCGCGCACCAGCCGCCGCCCCGACATCCTCAAGACCGCCGTCACCCTCAAGACCCTCGGCCGCGACGGCCTCGGCGCCCTCGTCGACCAGGTCTGCGCCCTCGCCCAGCAGCTCGCCGAACTCGTCACCGACCACCCCGGCCTCGAACTCCACGCCCCGCCCACCATCAGCACCGTCCTGTTCCGCCCCACCGGCGCCACCGACGACACCGTCGCCCGCATCCGCCGCACCCTCCTCACCACCGGCCGCGCCGCCCTCGGCCGTGCCCGCGCCGACGGCCGGCTCTGGCTCAAGGCCACCCTCCTCAACCCCCACACCAGGCCCGACGACCTGGCCGCCCTCCTGCGCCTCGTGCACCACGTGGAAGGAAACACCCCCCGATGACCCCCGCGCCGCACCCCCCACACCACGAGACCGGCACCCCCCGCGACCTCGTCGGCATCGGCATCGGCCCCTTCAACCTCTCCCTCGCCGCACTCGCCGCCCCCCTCACCGGCCTCGACACCGCCTTCTACGACCAGCGCCCCGCCTTCCACTGGCACCCCGGCGTCCTCATCGACGGCGCCCGCGTCCAGGTCCCCTTCCTCGCCGACCTCGTCACCCTCGCCGACCCCACCAGCCCCTGGACCTTCCTCAGCTACCTACGCGCCCACGACCGGCTCTTCCCCTTCTACTTCGCCGAGCGCTTCCACCTCCAGCGCGCCGAGTACGACGCCTACTGCCGCTGGGTCGCCGAGAACCTCCCCACCCTCCGCTTCGGCCACCAGGTCGACGCCGTCCGCTGGAACCCCGAACGCCACCTCTTCGAAGTCGACTACACCCAGCTCGACGCCGACGGGGAAGCCGAAGCCCTCGGCCGCACCCACACCCGGAACCTCGTCCTCGGCATCGGCACCGAACCCCACGTCCCCGACCCGCTCAAGCCCCTCGCCGACGCCCCCGGCGTCCCCGTCATCCACTCCGCCGACTACCTCGGCCACCGCGACGCACTCCTGGCCGCCGGACACGTCACCGTCATCGGCACCGGCCAATCGGGTGCGGAGATCTTCCTCGACCTGCTCCGCCACCGCCCCGCCGGCCGCGAACGGCTCCACTGGCTCGGCCGCACCGAAGCCTTCGCCCCCATGGAGTACTCCAAACTCGGCCTGGAGCACTTCACCCCCGACTACACCCGCTACTTCCACGCCCTGCCCGAACCCGTCCGCGACCGACTCGTCACCGCACAGTGGCAGCTCCACAAGGGCATCGACGCCGACACCGCCGCCGCCATCCACGACGAGCTCTACCGCCGCACCCTCGACGGCGGCTGGCCCGACACCGTCCTCACCCCCGGCGTCCACGTCCGCACCGCCGGACGCATCGCCACGACCAAGATCGAACTGCACCTGGAACACACCCAGCAGAACACCCGCACCCGCCTCACCACGGACGCCGTCGTCCTCGCCACCGGCTACCGCGAACGCCCCCTCGGCCGCATCCTCGCCGGCCTCGCCCCCTACATCCGCCGCGACAGCCGCGAACGCCCCCGCGTCGACGACCGCTACCGCCTGCTCCTCGACCCCTCCGTCACCGGCACGGTCTACGTCCAGAACGCCGAGACCCACACCCACGGCATCGGCACCCCGGACCTCGGCCTCGCCGCCTGGCGCAGCGCGACGATCCTGAACGACCTGACGGGCCGCCGGCCCTACCCACTGCCACGCCGCACGGCGTTCACGACGTTCGGCCTGGCAGGCCACGACGCAGCCCCCGCGGTCAGGGAGACCGCGAGGTCACTGGTCCCCCTGGCCGACAACCGGTAGCGGCACGTCGTCCCGGTCCTCCGGGCGCCCCGCTCGCCGGTCGCGGGGCACCCGGACGGCGGCTAGAACACCGGCTTCCCGTCGCGCGTCAGCCGCCAGCCCACCGACGCGAAGTCCTTCGGGTCCAGCACACCCTTCGCCGTCGCCCACTCCGCGATCCGCGTCCGGATCTCCGTCGACTCCGACCACAGCTCCTTCGCCGACGCCACATGCGGGAACGCACCGCCGCCATTGGCGCGGTAGTTGTTCACCGCCAGCACGAACTGCTGCGCGTCGTCCAGCGGAGCACCCCCGAAGGACAGGTTCCTGATCCGCGAACCCGGCGCCTGCGCGATGTCGATCTCGTACGTCAGCCCCGACACGTAGTCGTAGTTGTAGTCCGGGCGGCCGTTCGCGTTCGTCAGCCGGTCCACATCCACCGGCGCGCCGGCCGCGGTCTGCACGTAGTACTCCGCCGAGTACTCCAGGTACGCCCGCACCTGCGCACCCGTCATCAGCTTCGCCACCAGCGTGTTGTCGTACACGTACAGGCTCGACAGATCCCGGATCGTCACATCGCCCGCCGGGATCTCCGACGTGCGCGAGAACGGCGACGCCTGCGCCAGCACCGGCAGCGACGCGTACTCCGTACCCGCCAGCGCCTCCCTGACCACGTCCTCCTGCACCTTGGTGATCAGATCGATGATCGGCGCGTCCTTGAACCGCGCCTCCACCGTCGTCAGCGTCTCCGTCGCCGTCCCCACCACCTGGTTGACGTACGCCACCACCTTCGCGTGCTCGTCCGACAGCAGCCTGGTGATCCGCGGGTCGTCCTCCACCGCGGCCGAGTTCCGCAGCGACGCCCTGACCGACTCCACCTGCCAGCGGCCCCGCTCGAAGACCAGCTCGAAGTCGAACAGCGTCAGCCGCTCGGCGTAGCACAGCGGCTCCGACAGCACGACCGTCTTCCCGGTCTCCTCGTTGGTGACCCTCAGCTCCGGGATCTCCACGTGCGCGTGCCCGACGAGGACGGCGTCGATCCCCGGCACCTGCCGGGCCACGTTCGCCGCCGCGTTCTCCACGTACGGGACCTGGTCACCGTACGACGACGTGCCCGACGAACCCGAGTGCGCCGACACCACCACCACGTCCGCACCCATCGAGCGCAGCTTCGGCACCCACTTGGCCGCCTGCTCCTCCAGGCCGGGGAACGCCAGCTTCCCCTGCACGTACGCCTTGTCCCAGATCGCGATGCCGGGGTTCGTCAGACCGAGCACGGCCACCTTGACCGGCGGAGCGCCCTTCACCCGGAACGTCTTCATGAAGTACGGCGGAAAGGCGGGCTTCAGCGTCTTCGCGTCCACCGCGTTCGCACCCAGCAGCGGGAAACGGCACTGCTCCTCGAACTTCCGCAGCGTCTCGATGCCGTAGTTGAACTCGTGGTTGCCGAGCGCCACCGCGTCATAGCCGATGGCGTTCATGGCCTGCGCCATCGGGTGCACCGGACCGTTCTCGGCCGTGATCGGGTCCACCTTGGCGTAGTAGTACGTCAAAGGCGTGCCCTGGATCGTGTCGCCGGCGTCCAGCAGCAGCGTGTTGCCGCGGCCCTTCTCCTCGCGGACCTGGTTCACCAGCGTCGAGATACGGGCCAGACCCTGGGCGTTGCCCGCCGCGTCCGCGTACTCCGCGTCCTTGAAGTAGTCCCAGTTGAAGACGTGCCCGTGCAGGTCGGTCGTGCCCATCACCGTCAGCGCGTACCGCTTGGCCGGGCGCCCGTGCCCCCGGTCCGCCGGTGCCGCGCCGGCCGCCGGAGCAGCCGCCGCGCCGGCCATCGCGACCCCCGCCCCCGTCACGGCGGACCTCTTCAGAAACTTCCGGCGGTTCAACGGCATGGCTGGCTCTCCTCGGCGACGCACGATCAACAACGCGCGTAGATTCTGTCCTGAGCATGCCGTGTGTCAACAGACCAACCAGGTTGCGATCTGATGACCAGTGGGCCCCGAATGCTCATCAGAGCACCTCGTCGCACAATTCAGCGGTTGTCAATAACCCTTTACTCAAAGGTGGTTGAGTCGTCATGCGCAGCCAATTCGCTACCGGCTGGTAAGTCATAGGCTCGACCCATGCGCCGAGCAAAGATCGTCTGTACTCTTGGGCCCGCCACCGACTCGTACGATCAGATCAAAGCCCTGGTCGACGCGGGAATGGACATCGCCCGCTTCAATTTCAGCCACGGCACGCACGCCGAACACGAAGCGCGCTACCGCCACGTCCGAAAAGCGTCCGACGAAACCGGCCACAGCGTCGGCGCCCTCGCCGACCTTCAGGGCCCGAAGATCCGCCTCGGCCGCTTCACCGAAGGACCCGTACTCCTCGAACGCGGCGACACCTTCACCATCACCGTCGAGGAAGGCGTCGAAGGCGACCGCGCCGGCTGCAGCACCACCTACCCCGGCCTCGCCGCCGACGTCACCCCCGGCGAACGCATCCTCGTCGACGACGGCAGAGTCGCCCTGCAAGTCACCGGCATCGACGGCCCCCGCGTCCACACCGAGGTCGTCGAGGGCGGCATGGTCTCCGACCACAAGGGCCTCAACCTCCCCGGCGTCGCCGTCTCCGTACCCGCCCTCTCCAAGAAGGACGAGGACGACCTGCGCTGGGCCCTGCGCACCGGCTTCGACGTCATCGCCCTCTCCTTCGTCCGCAGCGGACGCGACATCCTCGACGTCCACCGGATCATGGACGAGGAGGGCCGCCGGCTCCCCGTCATCGCCAAGATCGAAAAACCCCAGGCCGTCGAGAACATCGACGACATCGTCGCCGCCTTCGACGGCATCATGGTCGCCCGAGGCGACCTCGGCGTCGAAATGCCCCTCGAACTGGTCCCGGTCGTCCAGAAGCGCGCCATCAAACTCGCCAGGCGCAACGCCAAGCCGGTCATCGTCGCGACCCAGATGCTCGACTCGATGATCGACAACTCCCGCCCGACCCGCGCCGAGGCGTCCGACGTGGCCAACGCGGTCATCGACGGAACGGACGCGGTCATGCTCTCCGGCGAGACCAGCGTCGGCAAGCACGCGATCGAGACGGTCCGGACGATGGCCCGCATCGTGGAGGCGTCCGAGGAGGACCTCCTCGCCCGCGGCCTGCCCCCGCTCACCGAACGCAACAAGCCCCGCACCCAGGGTGGCGCGGTCGCCCGCGCGGCGGCGGAGATCGGCGACTTCCTCGGCGCGAAGTTCCTGGTCGCCTTCACCCAGTCCGGCGACACCGCCCGCCGCCTCTCCCGCTACCGGTCACCCATCCCGCTGCTCGCCTTCACCCCCGAACCGGCGACGCGCTCCCAGCTCAACCTCACCTGGGGCGTGGAGACCTTCCTCGGCCCGCACGTCGACTCCACGGACGCGATGGTCGACCAGGTGGACGAACTGCTGACCGAGTACGGCCGCTGCCGGAAGGGCGACGTCGTGATCATCACGGCAGGCTCCCCGCCGGGCGTCTCCGGCACCACCAACCTGGTCCGCGTCCACCGCATCGGCGAGGACTGAGGACGGGACCTGCGCGCCACGGGCCCCGGGTCAGTACTTGGGGCCCACGTGGTCGTCCATGAGAGCTACGGAGGCTTTGCGGGCGACGGAGATGTTGAAGGGGTCGCTGCCGCGTGCGAGAGTCGTCCACTCGACGCCGACCTTGTCGAGTGTGTCCGTGAAAAGCTTCCGGATGTCGTCCGACTTGTTGGCGAAGAGGTACCGCGGATACTCGTACCGCTTGCGCAAGCCACCCACCAGTCGGGTGGTCCAGTTGGTGATCCGGCAGCCGTCGGAGTGAATCAGGCCGCGGATGAACTCCCAGGGGTGGGCGTCGACGATCTCCTGCTGCCAGGCTTCGAGGGCAATGGCGCGGTTGTGCTTCTTGCCCAGGCCGTGCTGAGGGAAGAGGCAGTGCAGGTGCTTCGAGTAGACCTTCACGTTGCGGCAGCCTGTCTTGCGGACACGGCAGACCGAGTTGTCGGGGAAGACCGCGCGCATGGCCCGTTCGCAGTCGTCCATGAGCCCGGGCCAGGACTCGGCGCAGGTGATCATGAGGTTCGGTACACGGTGCCCGGAGTAGTGACTGATGTGGCCATCGCCGAGGTAGAGCCCCAGTAAGTAGCTGTAGGCGGGCTCCTCCAGTTCCCGCCCATGGCACCTGGGGCAGCTCGGATCATGCTTTCCTGGACACTCGCCCCGCTTGGCCCGGTCCATGTGCTTCCAGTAGCTGATCGTGCCCGCCGGAACATTCAGTTTGCGCGCCACATCCGCGTTCTTCGCGCCGTCGCGCAGCAGTGTGAGTGCCTTCTGTCGCATGTCAGTGCCGTGAAAGTTCATTCGACCACGGTCTGTCACCGGCGGTGACGACGCGCAGAAAAAAGCGGAGGTTCACGAGAATGTGAGTCTCCGCTTTAGGGGTGCCGGGTGCGGGATTCGAACCCGCACGCCCTTTCGGACAGATGTGTTTGAGACATCAGCGTCTGCCATTCCGCCAACCCGGCCGGCCAGCCCGTAGGAGTGTACCGGTTCACCCTAGTCAGCCGCAGCTAGGTAGGCTCTTGAGAGCAGTACCGCCTGCCCCGGAACAAGGAGCGCCACGTGACCGCCCCCGAGTCGCCCCAGCCCGTAGACGTGCCCGAAGACGACAAGTCGCACGTGCCTCCGCTGACGACCCGCGTCGTCATCGCCGAGGACGAGGCGCTCATCCGGCTGGATCTCAAAGAGATGCTGGAGGAGGAGGGCTACTCCGTCGTGGGCGAGGCCGGGGACGGGGAGCAGGCCGTCGAGCTGGCCCGTGAGCACCGGCCGGACCTGGTGATCATGGACGTGAAGATGCCGAAGCTGGACGGCATCTCCGCGGCCGAGAAGATCGCCGAGGAGAGCATCGCGCCGGTGCTGATGCTGACCGCGTTCTCGCAGCGCGACCTGGTGGAGCGGGCCCGGGACGCCGGGGCGATGGCGTACCTGGTGAAGCCGTTCAGCAAGAGTGACGTCGTTCCGGCGATCGAGATGGCCGTCTCGCGGTTCACGGAGCTGAAGGCGCTGGAGAAGGAGGTCGCGGACCTCTCGCAGCGGCTGGAGACGCGGAAGCTGGTGGACCGGGCGAAGTCCGTGCTGCAGACCGAGTACGGGCTGACGGAGCCGGCCGCGTTCCGGTGGATCCAGAAGACGTCGATGGACCGGCGCATGTCGATGCAGCAGGTGGCCCAGGCGGTCATCCAGGACGCCGAGGAGAAGAAGGCGTCCAAGGGCTGACGGCCCCGCGAGGCATGGGTGAGGCCCGCGTTCCCCGGCCACGGGGGGCGCGGGCCTCGTCGTACGCTCACGGTTCCTGCACGAGAACCGTCTGCCCCGCCGTACGCGTCCTCCCCTAGGGTTCCATCAGCACCTGGGACGGGGGAGGAGCCGTGGAACAGACAAGGACGGTGCTCGCCGAGCGAATTGCCGAACGACGGGCGGGTGTTGGCGACCCGTGCGCTCTGGTGGGCGAGATGCGCAGGTCGACCCTGCTGGTCCCGTTGGCCGACGGCGGTCTGTGGACGGTGAGTTCGGGCGGCGTCCGCTGGGTCTGTGCCTTCACCGACGAGGCGGCGCTGGCCCGCTTCGCCGTACACCACGGGCCGGGCGACCGGTCCGTGGAGTACGCCGCGCTGCTCGGCGCCCGCATCGTCGACGAGGTGGTGCCGGCGATGGAGGGGCCCGCCGGTCTGGCCGTGGACATCGCCACCGAGGACGGGTCGATGTTCTTCCCGCCGGTGTCCGGCATCGTGCCGGACGGGGCCGCGGTCGACGTCGGTGCGGTCGCAGAGGGGGGCCGGGCATGAGCGGTGACGGGCCCGACCTGCGGTTCGACAAGGCCGCCGTGGCGAAGTTCACCCAGGGGCTGGGCGGCACGATCGACCAGCTCGGTGAGATCGGGGACGCCACCGGTTCGGTCATGGGCAAGGGTTTCTCCGAGCTGGCGATGACCGGCATGGAGGCCGGTCACCACGGTCTGTCGACGGACTTCGAGGACTTCTGCGAGCGCTGGGAGTGGGGCGTGCGTGCCCTGGTCCACGACGCGAGCGAGATCGCCAACCGTCTGGGCCTGGCCGCCGGCACGCAGTGGGAGCACGACCAGTACGTCGAGGGCGCGTTGAAGGTGGGGGTGAACGCCGTGATGGGCGGCAACCCGCATGCGTCCGAGGAGGAGATCACCCAGCAGGACTGGGGCGATGTCTTCACGCCCGACGCGCTGGACCCGGACTGGAGTGCTCAGTCGTTCCAGCAGGCGCAGCAGGACATCTCGCAGACGTGGAAGGACACCGGCCGGACCGTGCTCACCGAGGGCCAGGGCGGGCAGCGGTCGGAGATGATCAACGGGATGCTCGGCATCTCCGACGACCAGTGGAACCAGGCGCTGGACGACACCTTCGGCCCGTCGCCCGAGGAGCGCGCCCGGCAGGCGCAGCAAGAGGCCCAGCAGGGTGAGTCCGGGGGGAGTTGAGCGTGGGTATCGGCGGTTTCATCAGTGACATCACGCCGGACTCGGTGGAGAACGCGGTCGAGGACGGTGTCGAGTGGGTCGGCAACCGGGTCGAGGACGCGGGCAACTGGACGGCGGACCGGCTGGACGACGTCGGCTGGGAGTCCGGTGCCGACTGGGTGCGGGAGCAGTCCCGTTCGGTCGCGAACCGGATGGGTGCCGAGGTCGACGAGATGGATCTCGGTCAGACCGAGGACAAGACGAAGCTCGTCTACGGCAGCGCGTCGAAGCTTCGTTCGACCGCGGAGCGGTTGCGGGCGTTCCAGAAGTCGTTCGACGACGTCGGTGACGGTTTGAAGGGGCTGGATTCCTCCGAGCTCAAGGGCAAGGCGGCCGACACGCTGCGGACCGTCGTGGGGTCTCAGCCGCCGAAGTGGTTCAAGGGTGCCGACGCCTGTGGGGAGGCGGCTGCCGCGCTGGAGGCGTTCGCCGGGACCGTCGAGTGGGCGCAGGGCCAGGCCCAGGCGGCGATCGACAAGTGGAAGGAGGGCGTCAAGGCGTCGGAGGAGGCGGCGGACGCCCACCGCAAGAAGATCGACGACTACAACAAGGCGGTGGAGCGGTACAACGCGCAGGCCCCGGACAAGCGGGATCCGTCCACGTTGCCGCCGTGTCCGGCTCCGACGTTCGACGATCCGGGCAAGAAGTTGATGCAGGAGGCGCAGGATCTGCTGGCGGAGGCGCGGAAGCAGCGCAACACCGCTGCGGAGACGGCCCGGAGTGCGGTCCGTGCGGCTCGTGACAAGGCGCCGGAGAAGCCGTCGTACGCCGAGCAGCTCGGTGACGGTGTGCAGGAGCTGCAGATCATGGGTGACCATGTCGGCGGCGGGATCATCAAGGGCACCGCGGGGCTGGTGAACTTCGTCCGCAGTGTCAATCCGATGGATCCGTACAACATCACGCACCCGGCCGAGTACGCCACCTCTCTCAACAGTCTGGCGGCGGGGCTGGTGGTGGCGGCCAACGACCCGGTCGGTACGGGCAGGCAGATGGTCAGCGACTTCATGAAGGACCCGTCGGAGGGGTTCGGCCGGCTGATTCCCGACCTGGCGTTGACCGTGGCCACGGGTGGTGGCGGTGCGGCGGTGAAGGGGGTGCGTGTCGCCGCGGACGCCGCCGATGCCGCGCGGGTGCGCAAGCTGGTCGACGATGCGCCGGAGGGCACGCACAACCGTCCGGACGGTGAGCGCACCACCGATGGCACGGACCCGGTGGACCTCGCCTCGGGCCGTATGTTCCTGCCGCAGACGGATGTGGAGATTCCCGGCATCCTGCCGCTGGCGTTCACCCGGCGTACCGAGTCCGGCTGCACGGCGGGCCGGTTCTTCGGCCCGTCGTGGATCTCCACGGTGGACGAGCGCCTTCTGGTCGACCCGGTCGGTGTCGTCCACGTGACCGCCGACGGTCTGCTGATCCCGTATCCGCATCCGGTGCCCGGTGCGTCGACGCGCCCCGTGTCGGGTGCGGGACGGATGCTGCTGGCCCGTGGCGCCGACGGCGATTACACGGTCACCGACACCCACACGGGTGTGGTCCGCCGTTTCGCCGCCCCGCTCGGGAGCGAACCCGGCGGCGACGGAACCGCCTGGCTGGTGTCCGTCACCGAACGCAACGGTCACACCGTCGACGTCGACCGGGCCGAGGACGGCCTGCCGCTGGCCCTGGTCCACTCGGCGGGACATCAGGTGACGGTGACGTGTGCGGACGGCCTGGTCACGGCGCTGTCGCTGGCGGGGGCGGGGGAGGACGGCTCCGACCTGCCGCTGATGTCGTACGGCTACGAGGACGGCAACCTCACGGCCGTCACGAAACCCTCGGGTGCCACGACCACCTTCGCCTACGACGACCGGCGCCGTGTCACGGCGTGGATCGACTCCAACGGCAGCCGTTACGACTACACGTACGACGACCGCGACCGTGTCGTGGCCGAGGGCGGTGAGGCCGGGCACGTCCAGATCACGCTGGCCTACACGGACCCGGACCCGGAGACCGGCCACCGCACGACGACGCTGACCACGGCGGACGGCGCGGTGACGCGGCACCGCATCGACGGCCGCTGCCGGGTGATCGCCACCACCGATCCGCTGGGGAACACCACCCGCTACGCCTACGACACCCGGGGCAGCCTGCTGTCCCGTACGGACCCGCTCGGCCGGACGACCGTCTTCGCGCACGACGAGGACGGCCGGCTGGTCACCGTCACGCATCCCGACGGCAGTGAACTCCGTGCGACACGGGGGGCGTTGGGGCTGCCGACCGAGCTTCGCGGGCCGGACGGTGCTCGCTGGCTGCAGGAGTTCGACGAGCGGGGCAACCGGACCGCTGTCACCGACCCGGCCGGGAACACCACGCGCCTGGCGTACGACGGCGCCGGCCGGCTGGTCTCGGTCACCGATCCCCTGGGTGCCACCACGACCGTGCGGTGCGACGGCGCCGGGCGGCCCGTGGAGGTCACCGACCCCGCCGGGGGTGTCACCCGCATCGAGCGGGACGCGCTCGGCCGGGAGGTGTGCGTCACGGACCCCGCCGGGGGTGTCACCCGCCTGTCGTGGACTCCGGACGGCCTGCTCGCCGGCCGGATCGGTCCCGACGGTTCCCGGGAGTCGTGGACGTACGACGGCGAGGGCAACTGCCTGTCCCGGACCGATCCGGCCGGTGGTGTCTCCCGGTTCGAGTACACCCACTTCGACCTGCTCGCCGCGCGCACCGGGCCCGATGGTGCCCGCTACGAGTTCGAGCACGACGCCGGGCTGCGGCTCACCCGGGTGACCGCACCGCAGGGGTTGACGTGGACTTATGAGTACGACGCCGCCGGGCGGCTGGTTTCCGAGACGGACTTCGACGACCGCACGGTCACCTACCGCCTGGACGCCGCGGGGCAGCTCGTCGCCCGGTCCGACCAGCTCGGCGGCACCATCGCGTACGAGTACGACGAGCTGGGCCGGATGGTCCGCAAGGACGCCGGGGGCCGGGTCACCTCCTATCTGTACGACCGGGCGGGGCGCCTGGTCCAGGCGTCGGGTCCGGACGGCGAGCTGGTCCGCCGCTACGACCGGCGTGGCCTGCTCAAGACCGAACTCGTCGACGGCAGGGCCATGGACCTGGCCTACGACGCCGCCGGCCACCGGGTGCGCCGGGTCACGCCGACCGGCCTGGTCACCACGTACGCCTATGACGCCGCCGGGCGTCCGGAGCGGGTGAGGGCCGGGGAACAGGAGATCTCGTTCACCCACGACGAGGCCGGGCGGGAGCTGGAGCGCGTCTTCGGCGGTTTCCTCGCCCTGTCCTCGGCCTGGGACGAGGCCGGGCGGCTGGCCGCGCAGCACCTCACCGCGGGGGAGCGCACCCTCAACAGCCGCACCTACGCCTATCGCGCCGACGGTCATCTCACCTCGGTCGAGGACCGGCTGTCGGGCACCCGCAGCTTCGACCTGGACCCGCTCGGCAGGGTCACCGCCGTCCATGCGCGGGGCTGGACCGAGCGGTACGCCTACGACGCCTCCGGCAACCAGACCGAGGCGTCCTGGCCGTCGTCCCACCCGGGCCACGAGGCCACAGGCCCGCGTGTCTACTCGGGCACGACGATCGCCCGGGCCGGCAACGTCCGCTTCGAGCACGACGCGCTCGGCCGGGTCGTCCTGCGCCAGAAGACCCGTCTGTCGCGCAGGCCCGACACCTGGCGCTACGAGTGGGACGCCGAGGACCGCCTCACGGCGGTGACCACCCCGGACGGCACCCGGTGGCGCTACCGCTACGACCCGCTGGGCCGCCGCACCGCCAAGCAGCGGCTGGCGGCCGACGGCGAATCGGTCGTGGAGGAGGTCCGGTTCAGCTGGGACGGCATGACCCTGTGCGAACAGACCACGGTCGCCGAGGACGTGCCGAACGCGGTGGTCCTCACCTGGGACCATCGCGGTCTCGTGCCCATCGCCCAGACGGAACGCATCCTCACACCGGACGCCCGTCAGGAGGAGGTCGACCGGCGCTTCTTCGCCATCGCCACAGACCTGATCGGTGCCCCCACCGAACTGGTCGACGAGACAGGCGAGATCGTCTGGCGTACCCGCACCACGCTCTGGGGCACCACCGCCTGGGCGCGGTCCAGTACGGCCTACACCCCGCTGCGCTTCCCGGGCCAGTACTACGACCCCGAGACCGGGCTGCACTACAACCTCTTCCGGCACTACGACCCGGAGACCGGCCGGTACACGGCCCCCGACCCGCTGGGGATCGATCCGGCGCCGAACCCGGTGACGTACGTCGACAACCCGTACAGCGCCGGGGACCCGCTCGGTCTCTCGCCGTATCCCCGGCGGCTCAGTTACGAGGAGGCGTCGCAGAGGGCCAACCAGGCGCTCTCCGACAAGCTGGACGAGATGCACGAGACGATGTCCCGCAGCAAGATCAGGGAGTACGCCATGGGGTCGGCGGGCGTCGACGTGCGCACCGGTGAGGTCGCGGTGGGCCTGAAGAAGACCGGGGCCGGGGACTTCTGTGCGGAGGATCTGGTCCGGGACGAACTCGTCCGTAAGGGGGCGAGGCCGGAAGATATCATCTACAGCGTGCCCCTGAGGCCTCTGAAACGGGTGCCGGAAGCGGTGTGTGTGCGGTGCGAGGGCCGCACGTCGCGCGAGCAGTTCGCACCGGGAACGACGTGGGAGAGTGACCTGCAGTGATCTTTTCGCGGACCTGGGACTGGGACTCCCTGGAGACGCTGAGCGTTCCGGCGGCCGGGCTCGCGGCGCATCTGGAGCGCCTCGTCGGGCAGGACCCCGACGAGCGGTCCCGCGCCGGCCGGCTGCTGTACTGCGAGGTCGCCAACCAGGGGCATCTGTACAGTGCCGCCGCGCCCTGCGTCGACGCGCTGACGGGCCTGGCCCGGGCGGGCACGCCGCTGACGCCGCAGGCCGTGAGCCTCCTGGAGTCGATCCTGAACGCCCGGAACGCCGGTGTGCGCGCCGGGCTGGAGGACGGGTCCGTCGATGTCACGGACTACTGCAGGAGCGAGATCCTGGCGGCGCTGCCCCAGTTGCTGAGCCACGCGGACGGGTCGGACGCCGAGTACTTCCGTGAGGTCTGCTATCTGATTCCCCAACTGGCCGATTCCTCCGACGAGGTGGTCGGCTTCCTGCGTGAGTCCGTTGCGACGCTCGGGGGAGAGCTGCGCAAAGTGGCCGCCGACGCGCTGGAGGAGGCCGAAGAGGTGGTCGAGGAAGGGCACATGCCGTAGTGCCGCCACTCGCGGCGCCCTCCCCCATGAGCATCACCATCGGCGACTGGACCGCGACGGCGACGGGCGACCCGCTGCCCGTCACACCCCGTTTCACGGGCGATTCCGTGGACGTCGCGGGTCATGCGGACAGACAGGAACGTGAGCGGTTCCTCGCGGCCACCTTCGGCAGCCGGGAGTGGCTGTGGGACGCCTCTGACGTTCTCGGGTTCGACCGGGACAGCCGGCAGCTGGTCGGGGCCGAGTTCCGGATGCCGTACGCGTGGGCCGATTCCGAGACCTCCGCCCGCGTGCCCGTCGTGCCCGCGGTGCGCCCGGGCGGAGTCCGTGCGGACGAGGTCCGGGACTTCCGGCTGGAGATGTGCACGGTGCTGTGCCGTGCTCCCGGGGACGAGGTGCTGGTCTGTCTGCGCGATCCCGGCGCCCTCGACGGGCCGCCGGAGGCCCGCATCGGCATCGCCCCCGACGTGACGCTCCTCGTCCGGCACGGCACTGTCGCCGGCTGGAGCCTGACCGATCCTGCCCGGTACCTGACCACCGGGTTCGCCGACCCCGACCCCGCCCCGCCGTCCGAGGCCACCCGCCGGCTGCTCGGCGAGTGCCTGGACCTGGTCGGCCGGCCGGTGTTCGACGAGGTGGCGGACGGTGATCCGGCCGCCCTGGCCCGGCTGCGGGCCGGGGACGAGGCCCTGCGCGCCCAGCGTGAGGACCGGCACCGGGCCGACGCGCTGCTCGCGCTGATCGGCACCCTGGTGGAGGACTACGGGGACTGGTGATGTCGGCCGGTCGATCAGGGGAGGGAGTTCCTGCGGAGGGGACGGAGGCGCCCGGACTGTCCCTCGCGGCCAGGAACCTCGGCAGGGCGCTCGACGAGGCCGGTGCCGGGAGCCGGCGGGTCCGGGAAGCCGTCGGGGAGTTCGTCGAGGAGGTCACCTTCGCGGGTGCGGACGAGATCCGGGCGATGCTGAGGGAGGTCCTCGCCGAGGACTGGGCGGCTCTGCCGGCGTGGGCCCGCGGTCTCGCCTACCGCCTGGCCTGCCTCCAGCGTCCGGACGACGCCGGGTTGCTGCGGGAGGCGGCCGCTGACCTGCTGTGCTTCGGGCCCGACCGGGACCGGGAGGCGGAGGAGCCGAGGCGGCGCGCCGCGGAGCCGGAGTAGCCGTACGCCGGAAGGCCGCCGCCTCCGGGGGAGGCGGCGGCCTTCTTGTGCCGGGTCCGGCGCGGGTGTCAGTCCTCGCCGAGGTAGGCCTTGCGGACCGACTCGTCGTGCAGCAGGTCCTGGCCGGTGCCGGACAGGACGATGTTGCCGACCTCCATGACGTAGCCGTGGTCGGCGAGGGAGAGCGCGGCTTGGGCGTTCTGCTCGATGAGCAGGATGGTGGTGCCCTGGGATTTCAGTTCGGCGATGGTCGACATGATCTTCTGCATCATGATCGGTGAGAGTCCCATGGAGGGCTCGTCGAGCATGAGCAG
Source organism: Streptomyces griseicoloratus (assembly GCF_014534645.1). GTDB lineage: Bacteria > Actinomycetota > Actinomycetes > Streptomycetales > Streptomycetaceae > Streptomyces > Streptomyces griseicoloratus. Next base: position 83,895 of record NZ_JACVQF010000184.1, on the reverse strand, counting down.
TTTGGGCCGGGACATCAGTGCCCGCCCCATGGCGAGCATCTGCTGTTCGCCGCCGGAGAGGGTGCCTGCGGCCTGCTTGTGGCGTTCCCCGAGGATGGGGAAGAGGTCGTAGGCGCGCTGGATGTCCTTCTCGATGCCTTCCTTGTCGTTGCGGAGGTAGGCGCCGAGACGGAGGTTGTCCTCGATGGTCATGCGGGGGAAGATGTGCCGCCCCTCGGGGGAGTGGGCGAGCCCCAGCGAGACGATCTTGTGAGCGGGGACCTTCTTCAGTGACTGTCCGTCGAACCGGATGTGGCCGGAGACCGGCTGGAGCAGTCCGGACAGTGTCCTGAGGGTGGTGGTCTTGCCGGCTCCGTTGGTGCCGATGAGGGTGACGACCTGGCCCGCGTCGACCGTGAAGGAGATGCCCTTGACGGCTTCGATCTTGCCGTAGGCGACCCTGAGGTCCTCGACCTCCAGCAGTGCGGTCACTTGTCGTCCCCTTCTGTGGTGCTGTGCGCCTCGGCGGCCCCGGCCTCCGCGGCCTCGACCTCGGCGGCCTCGTCCTGGCCGGGTGCGCCTTCGAAGGGAGTGCCGAGGTAGGCGGCGATGACGCGTTCGTCGGCCTGGACGACGTCGGCGGGCCCTTCGACGATCTTCTCGCCCTGGACGAGTACGGCGACGCGGTCGCAGAGGTTCATGATGAATCGGATGTCGTGCTCGATGACGAGGACGGCGATGCCCTTGTCGCGGATGGCGAAGATCAGTTCTTCGGCGGCGCGGGTCTCCTGCGGGTTCATGCCTGCGGTGGGCTCGTCGAGGAGGAGCAGGCCGGGCTCGCTGGCGAGGGCGCGGGCGATCTCCAGCTTGCGCTGTTCGCCGTACGGCAGGTTGCGGGCGAGGTGGTCGGCCTTGGCGGCGAGTCCGGTGAACTCCAGGAGTTCCATGGCGCGTTCACGGGAGGCCTCTTCGGCCTTCTTGAAGCCGGGCAGGCGCAGCAGGGCTGACCAGAGGCCCTCCTTGGTGCGGGTGTGCCGTCCGACGAGGACGTTCTCCAGGACGGTCATGTTGGCGAAGAGCCGGATGTTCTGGAACGTGCGCGCGATGCCGGCCTGGGTGACCAGGTGCGGCTTGGGTGGCAGGACGGTGCCCTTGTACTCCACCTTGCCCTCGGTGGGGACGTACAGGCCGGTGAGGCAGTTGAAGAAGGTGGTCTTCCCGGCGCCGTTGGGACCGATGAGGCCGACGATCTCGCCGCTGTTGACGGTGAGGTCGACGGAGCGCACGGCGGTGAGGCCGCCGAAGCGCATGGTGACGTTGCTGGCGTCGAGGACGGTCGTGGTGGTGGGTGCGGTGGTGGTCATGATGGTCACGCCCCTGCCTTGGCGACGCCGGTCGCGCCGTCGGGGAGCGGCTTGTCGTCCGGTACGTCGAGCTGTCCGGTTTCGTGGAACTCGAGCTGCTTCCTGCGGTCGGCGACCAGTCCTTCGGGGCGGAAGCGCATGAGGAGCATGAGCGCGGCGCCGAAGAGGAGCAGCTGGTATTCCGCCATGAACTGGAGCTTCGCCGGGATGAGGTAGAGCAGTGCGGCGCCGATGAGGGGGCCGCTGATGGTGCCCATGCCGCCGAGGATGACGGCGGCGAGCAGGAAGGCCGAGTTGGGCGGCACGGAGCCGGCGAACTGGTACTGCTCGGGGGTGACGCTGTAGGACACGTGGGCCTGCACGGTGCCGGCGAGACCGGCGAGGCAGGCACCGAGGGCGAAGGCGAGGAGCTTGAGGCGGAAGCCGTTGATGCCCATGGCGGTGGCGGCGGTCTCGTCCTCGCGGATGGCGACCCAGGCGCGGCCGATACGGGACTCCGCGGAGCGGCGGAAGACCAGTACGACGATGGCCGTGAACAGCAGCATCAGGAGGTAGTAGTTGCCGGAGCGGGTGAGCTCGTGGCCGAGGACGTCGTGCGGCACTCCGAGGTTGAAGCCGAAGACCTCCAGGTCGGGGATGTTCGGGATGCCGTTGGAGCCGTTGGTGACGTCGGGTCCGCTGTTGCCGTTCAGGTTGTTCATGGTGATGCGGAAGATCTCACCGAAGCCGAGCGTCACGATGGCGAGGTAGTCGCCGCGCAGGCGCAGGGTCGGCGCGCCGATCACGACGCCGAAGACCAGCGAGGCGACGGCGCCGGTGAGGACGGCCGCCCAGAACGGGAAGTGGACGCCGATGCTCGACTGCGGTGAGCCGGAGACCAGGGCGGCGGCGTAGGCGCCGACGCCGAGGAAGGCGACGTAGCCGAGGTCGAGGAGGCCGGCGAGGCCGACCACGACGTTCAGGCCCAGGGCGACGGTGGCGAAGATCAGGATGTTCGCGCCGATGAGGGCGAACTGGTCGTTGCTCTGGGTGAAGGGGAAGCAGATCGCCGCTACGAAGGCGGCCGTGAGGGTGACGTTGCGGTGCTTGGCGGTGAGGGCGGAGAGCCGCTTGAGCAGCCCTGCGCGGGTGACGGCGGTGAATCCGAACGCGGCGGTGACGAGGAAGCCGATGAAGAGTTCGGAGTACTCGGTGCCGATGCCGTACGCGAAGACGTACAGGCCGACGCCGAAGCCGGCGGCGATGATCAGGATCTCGGCCCAGGAGGGGAGTTCCCTGGCGCGGCCGGGTTCGGGGGCGGTGAGGGAGTGGCGGATCCGGCCCCAGAGACCCGGGGTGGGTTCGTCCGCGCCGTAGGGCTGGTCGGCGGGGAGGCCGAGGGCGCCGAGGACGGCGACGAGGGCTCCGATGCCGGAGACCCACGCCCCGGGTTCGAGGTTGACGAGGCCGCCGAGTTCCTGGCTGATGGCGCCCAGGGTGTAGCCGGTGGTGCCGAGGACGCCGAGGGCGCTCAGCAGGACGGGGCTGTTGGTGCCGCCGGGGGTGAGCCAGCGAAGTCCCTTGATGCCGTAGCCGGAGAGGGCGAACAGCAGGGTGACGGCGGCTCCGACGAGGGTGAGGACCTGCAGGCCGCCGGGGTAGCCGGTGACGGTGAGGTTGCCGGGGAACTCGTCGGTCCAGGTCCAGGCGAGGAAGGTGCCGATGAGGGCGACGGCCGAGCCGGCGACGGTGGTCGCGCGGGCCACGGCGGGGGGCAGGGGGACGACCGGGGTGGTGGTGGCGGTCGCCTCGGTGGTGTCCGTGGTCTTGTCGGTGGGAGTCTTGGTGGTCATGGGTATCACGCCCGATCCGCGACGCGTTCGCCGAGCAGGCCCTGTGGCCTGAAGAGCAGGACGAGGATGAGCAGGCTGAACGCCCATACGTCCTTCCAGGCGCCGCCGCCGAAGAGGTCCATGCCGGGGATGTTGCCGATGTAGCCGGTGGCGAGGGCCTCGGCGACGCCGAGGACGATGCCGCCGAGCATGGCGCCGTAGATGTTGCCGATGCCGCCGAGCACGGCGGCGGTGAAGGCCTTGAGGCCCATCAGGAAGCCCATGCGGAAGCCGACCTGGCCGTTCTTCAGGCCGTAGGCGACGGCGGCGATCGCGGCGAAGGCGGCACCGATGGCGAAGGCCATGACGATGATGCGGTCGGTGTTGACGCCCATGAGCTTGGCCGTGTCGGGGTCCTGCGCGGTGGCCTGCATGCCGCGGCCGGAGCGGGTCTTGGACACGAAGAGGCCGAGGGCGACCATGCAGAGCGGGGCGGCGATGAGGACGAACAGGTCACCGCGCTGGATCGTGGTGCCGAAGAGGTCGATGGGCTCGCCGTGGAACTGCGGGAAGGAGCGGTCCTTCTTCGCCTCGGGGTACCACATCCACACGATCTGCTGGAGGACGATGGACAGGCCGATGGCGGTGATCAGCGGTGCCAGCCGTGGTGCGCCGCGCAGGGGCCGGTAGGCGAAGCGTTCCGCCGCGGTGGCGAAGGCGACCGAGACGACGACGCCGCCGAGGATCATGAGGGGGACGGCGGCGCCGAGGGCGAAACCGTCGGGGAGTATGAGGAAGACGGTGAGGGCCCCGAAGCCCCCGACCATGAAGATCTCGCCGTGGGCGAAGTTGATGAGCTGGACGATGCCGTAGACCATCGTGTAGCCGATCGCGATGAGTCCGTACATCGCGCCGAGGATGAGTCCATTGGCCAGCTGTTGCGGCAGTTCGTTCACCGCAGGGCCTCCGTGGAGTGGTTCGGATACGGCGCCGCGCGGGAGCGCTGGTGGGCGCTCCCGCGCGGCCTGGATCAATGTGTGAGGGGTGTTGTGTCCGTCCCCTTGCTCAGTCCAACTTGGGGGAGGCGCTGTACTCCGGCGCCCAGGCGTTGTTCTTGACCTTGTAGGCGGTCATCAGGGTGTTCGTGGTGTCACCGAACTCGTCGAAGGAGATGGTGCCGGTGACGCCCTGGAACTTGACCTTGCTCATGGCGTCCAGGACGGCCTTGCGGGCGTCCGAGGGGAGCTTGCCGTCGTTGCCGTCGACCGCCAGCTTGATGGCCTCGATGATGGACCAGGTGGCGTCGTAGGTGAGGCCGCCGTAGGCCTCGTACGCGTCCTCGTAGTTCTCGGCCTTGTAGTTCGCGATGAACTCCTTGGCGGAGGGGAGCTGCTCGACGGGCTTGCCGACGGAGGTGGCGAGGTCGTTCTCGGCCTTCTTGTTCAGCTTCGGGAACTCGGCGGAGTAGATGCCGTCGCCGCCCATGAGCGGGATGTTCTGGCCGCTGTCCTTGAGCTGCTGGCTCAGGGGGGCGGCGGCGGGGTACTCGCCGCCGTAGTAGAGGGCTTCGGCGCCGGTCTTCTTGATCTTGGCGACGACGGCGTTGAAGTCGCGGTCCTCGGGGTTGATGTGGTCGTTGCCGACGATCTTGCCGCCGAGCCTGGTGAAGTTCGTCTTGAAGGAGGCGGCGAGGCCGGCGCCGTAGGTCTTCTGGTCGTCGATCAGGTAGACCTTCTTCTTGCCGGCCTTGTTGTAGAGGTAGTCGGCGGCGAAGGCGCCCTGGACCTCGTCGGTGGTGGCGGTGCGGAAGAAGGTCTTGAACTGGCGGACCGAGTTGCCGGTCTTCCAGCCGTCGCCCTGGGTCAGTTCGGTACCGGTGTTGGCCGGGGACACCTGGACCAGGCCGGCGTCGTTGAACGGCTTCTGCATCTGCTGGGAGACGCTGGAGTTCAGCGGGCCGACGACGCCGAGGACGTCCTTGTTGCTGATGTACTTCTGGGCGTTCTGCTGGCCGACGGAGGGCTGGGCCTGGTCGTCGAGGGGCTCGAGCTTGAACTCGATGCCCTTGACGTACTCCTTCTTGTTGGCGGTCTTCACCGCGAGGTCGGCGGAGTTGCGCATGCCGAGGCCGAGGGCCGAGAGGTCGCCGGTCAGCGGAGCGTCGATGCCGATCACAACAGTGGTCTTGTCACCGCCGCCACTGCCGTTGCTGCTGTCGTCGCGCGACCCGCATGCGGTCAGGGTGAGCGATCCCGCCGCGAGAGCCGCGGTGAGGGCGATGAGCGAACGTTGACGCACGATCCAGTCCTTTCCCCTAACGGTCGCTTCCCGGTGGAAACGGCCGAGTCGAGCGCTGGGCCGAAATGAGAATCGGGCGGCGCGGTGACTGGCCGTGACTCTAAGCGCGTGTGGGGAACGCGGAGGAGGGTCTGGCCAAGGCTGTGACGCTCTTGTTATGACACGACGTATTGCAGAGCGGTACTGAGTGGGGGGAAGGGCGGAATTCTCGCCGGTTTGCCCTGTCCGGATGATGAGAAACCGCAGGACTCGGCGAGAGTGTGTTCAGGTGTATCGGCGCTTTTGGTGATGACCTGATTTTGCTGGCGGGGTGACCGGCGGGGCCTGGTGGTGGGCCTGTGTCTGCCGTGCCGCGGGGGCGAAGCCGTGCGTCGGCATTGCGTGCGGATTACGTAGAGTTACGTCTGGGAAAGAGGTTCGGCGCATCTCGCCGTTTCCCGTATTCCGCCCCGCTCGGGTGGCGGTGAACTTGTGATGGATCTTGTGGCGGGGCCCTCCTTTGTCCGGAAAGGGGGGTGTGGCATGGAGGCGGCGGATAGAGGTGCGCGAGGCCGGTATATTCGTGTAATGGCCACCGGAATACGGGATTCCGGCGAGACTTCGATCTTGAATCCGGCGTTCCGGATTGTTGATTCAGCGCTGCGGCCTGCGGTTTCGAAGAAGTGGATCAAGATCGCCCGGATGGATGGGGTGGGCGGGGTGGAGCGGTGGGGAAGGCCGGGGCGGGCTGCGCTCATCGCCGCGGCAAGGCGGACGGGTCATCGCGGCGATACCGGGCCGAGGTGGCCCCCGCACACCTCATGGCCCGTCACTTGACGGGCCGCACCGGTGCGTTGCTGTTTTCTGACGGGCCGTGTTGCGGCGTCCGCAGCCCCGCGCGGGATGCCATGCCGACCGCTGGAGAGGCCCCAAGGGTAGGTGGCCGCCGCGGGTACGACCGTCGGGCGCCTCTGCGGCCCGCTGCCGGACGGGTCGCGTACCCGACTCCTCGCCGGCAGTGGCCCGTGGCGGAGGCGGCGTGGGTGACGGCAATGGCGACGGCGGCGGCGGTGATCCGGCTCGCCCGTCGGTGAGGGGCCATGGCGGTGCGGGGCGGGGCCGCCGCGCGTCCCGCACCACACCGCCGGGCGGGCTCAGCCCGCGCCGCCCACGCGCTCCGCGTCCTTCGGGTTCACGTCCCGCAGCAGGCAGGTCAGCCGCGCGGTGCACACCCGCTTGTCCGCCTCGTCGGTGATGACGATCTCGTACGTCGCCGTGGACCGGCCCCGGTGCACCGGCGTGGCCACCCCGGTGACCAGCCCGGAGCGCACACCGCGGTGGTGGGTGCAGTTGAGGTCGACGCCGACCGCGATCTTGGAACTGCCGCCGTGCAGCATCGACCCGACCGACCCCAGCGTCTCGGCCAGCACCGCCGAGGCCCCGCCGTGCAGCAGCCCGTACGGCTGGGTGTTGCCCTCCACGGGCATCGTGCCGACGACGCGCTCGGCCGACGCCTCGACTATCTGCACGCCCATCCGCGTGCCGAGGTGTCCCGCGGAGAACAGCGCGGGCAGGTCGACGCCGAGCGCGGCGTACTCGTCGATGACCTCCTGCGGGAACTGCACCTGCTGCTGCTCGCCCATGGGCCGGCTCCGTTCGTCCTGATCCGTCTGTCTGGTCCGTGTGTCCGCTGTGCCGGCCGGCTCCGAACGGCCGGCCGGCACGACTGAGCAAACGCTCAGTCGGTCGCCGATTGTTCCAGACGGACCACGACGGACTTGCTGGCCGGTGTGTTGCTGGTGTCCGCGGTGGCGTCCAGCGGCACCAGGACGTTGGTCTCCGGGTAGTACGCGGCCGCGCACCCCCGGGCCGTCGGGTAGTGCACGACGCGGAAGCCGGGAGCCCGCCGCTCCACACCGTCCGTCCACTCGCTGACCAGGTCGACGTAGGAGCCGTCCGCGACCTTCAGTTCCCGGGCGTCCTCGGGGTTGACCAGGACGACCCGGCGGCCGTTCCTGATACCGCGGTAGCGGTCGTCCAGGCCGTAGACCGTGGTGTTGTACTGGTCGTGCGAGCGCAGGGTCTGCAGCAGCAGCCGTCCCTCGGGCAGCTCGGGGTACTCCACGGGCGCGGCGGTGAAGTTGGCCTTGCCGGTGGCCGTCGGGAAGCGGCGCTCGTCGCGCGGGGCGTGCGGGAGCGCGAAGCCGCCGGGGCGGGCCACGCGCGCGTTGAAGTCCTCGAAGCCGGGGATCACGCGCGCGATGCGGTCGCGGATCGTCGCGTAGTCCTTCTCGAACTCCTCCCACGGCACCTTGCTGTCCGCGCCGAGCACCCGGCGTGCCAGCCGGCACACGATGGCCGGTTCCGACAGCAGGTGCCGGCTCGCGGGATCCAGCCGGCCGCGCGAGGCGTGCACCATGCCCATGGAGTCCTCGACGGTGACGAACTGCTCGCCGCCGCCCTGGAGGTCGCGCTCCGTCCGTCCGAGCGTCGGCAGGATGAGCGCCCGCGCGCCCGTGACGGCGTGCGAGCGGTTGAGCTTCGTCGACACGTGCACGGTGAGGCGGGCCCGGCGCATGGCCGCCTCGGTGACCTCCGTGTCGGGGGACGCGGCCACGAAGTTGCCGCCCATGGCGAAGAAGACCTTCGCCTCGCCGTCACGCAGCGCGCGGATGGCCCGTACGACGTCGTAGCCGTGCTCGCGCGGCGGGGCGAAGCCGAACTCCTTCTCCAGGGCGTCCAGGAAGGCCGGGGCGGGGCGCTCGAAGATGCCCATCGTGCGGTCGCCCTGCACGTTGGAGTGGCCGCGCACCGGGCAGACGCCCGCGCCCGGACGGCCGATGTTGCCGCGCAGGAGCAGGAAGTTCACGACCTCCCGGATGGTCGGCACGGAGTGCTTGTGCTGGGTCAGGCCCATCGCCCAGCACACGATGGTGCGCCTGGAGGCGAGGACCATGCGCAGCGCCTGCTCGATCTCCGCGCGCGTGAGACCGGTCGCCCTCAGGGTCTCGTCCCAGTCGGCGGCGCGGGCGGCCGCGGCGAACTCCTCGTAGCCGTGGGTGTGTTCGCGGACGAACGTCTCGTCGACCGCGCCCTCGGTCTCGATGATCAGCTTGTTGAGGAGCCGGAACAGGGCCTGGTCGCCGCCCAGGCGGATCTGCAGGAACAGGTCGGTCAGCGCGGCCCCGGTGGTGAGCCCCTTGGGGGTCTGCGGGTTCTTGAAGCGCTCCAGGCCGGCCTCGGGCAGCGGGTTGACGCTGATGATCCGCGCGCCGTTCGCCTTGGCCTCCTCCAGGGCGGAGAGCATGCGCGGGTGGTTGGTGCCCGGGTTCTGGCCGGCCACGATGATCAGGTCGGCCTTGTACAGGTCCTCCAGCAGGACGCTGCCCTTGCCGATGCCGATGGTCTCGGACAGGGCCGAGCCGGACGACTCGTGGCACATGTTCGAGCAGTCCGGGAGGTTGTTGGTGCCCAGCTCGCGGGCGAAGAGCTGGTAGAGGAACGCGGCCTCGTTGCTGGTGCGCCCCGAGGTGTAGAAGACCGCCTCGTCCGGGGAGCCGAGCGCGGCGATCTCCTCGGCGACGATGTCGAAGGCGCGCTCCCAGGTGACCGGCTCGTAGTGCTGGCCGCCCTCCGGCAGGTACACCGGGTGCGTGAGGCGTCCCTGCTGGCCCAGCCAGTAGCCGCTGCGGGTCGCGAGGTCGGCCACGGGGTGCGCGGCGAAGAACTCCGGGGTGACCCGGCGCAGGGTGGCCTCCTCGGCCACGGCCTTCGCCCCGTTCTCGCAGAACTCCGCCCTGTGCCGGTGCTCCGGCTCCGGCCAGGCACAGCCCGGGCAGTCGAAGCCGTCCTTCTGGTTGACGCTCAGCAGGGTCAGCGCGGTCCGCTTCACACCCATCTGCCGCTGCGCGGCGCGCAGGGTGTGGCCGATGGCCGGCAGGCCCGCCGCGGCGTGCTTCGGCTCGGCGACCTGGGGCGCATCCTGAACCGGATCACTCTTGGGCGGCTTGGTGGCCATCGTGCGCTCCTTCGCGTACGCGTGTGAGGTACGTCTCCGATCCTCGCACGCCCCGCCGACACCGGGGGCGGCCGGGAGAGGACCGGCGGCGGGAGCAACGCCTGCGCCGAAGGCGGCGGGAGAGCGGCCGGCCGGCGGCCGGGGTACGTGCCGTCCCGGGCCGCCGGGTGCTGCCGCGGGCCGCCCGTGCCGCGCCGCGGTACCGGGCCAGGGCGGCGCGGCAGCGCGAGGGCGGGGCCGAGTGTCAGTGGGGCGTGGCAGGATCGAGGGCGTGGCAGAGACAGCATCGAAGAAGACCGACAGCACCCCCGGCGGCGGCCGCCCGCGCCTGATGCTCATGGACGGGCACTCGCTGGCGTACCGCGCGTTCTTCGCGCTGCCCGCGGAGAACTTCACGACCGCGACGGGCCAGCCGACCAACGCGATCTACGGCTTCGCGTCGATGCTGGCCAACACGCTGCGTGACGAGGCGCCCACACACTTCGCGGTGGCGTTCGACGTCTCCCGCAAGACCTGGCGCTCCGAGGAGTTCACGGAGTACAAGGCGAACCGCTCCAAGACCCCGGACGAGTTCAAGGGCCAGGTCGAGCTGATCGGCGAGCTGCTGGACGCCATGAGCGTCACCCGCTTCGCCGTCGAGGGCTTCGAGGCCGACGACGTGATCGCCACGCTCGCCACCCAGGCCGAGGCCGAGGGCTTCGAGGTGCTGATCGTCACCGGCGACCGGGACTCCTTCCAGCTGGTCAGCGAGCACACCACGGTGCTCTACCCGACGAAGGGCGTCTCGGAGCTGACCCGGTTCACCCCGGAGAAGGTCTTCGAGAAGTACGGGCTGACGCCCGCGCAGTACCCCGACTTCGCGGCGCTGCGCGGCGACCCGTCGGACAACCTGCCGGGCATCCCGGGCGTCGGCGAGAAGACCGCCGCGAAGTGGATCAACCAGTTCGGGTCGTTCGCCGAGCTGGTCGAGCGCGTCGACGAGGTCAAGGGCAAGGCCGGGCAGAACCTCCGCGACCACCTGGAATCGGTCAAGCTCAACCGCCGGCTCACCGAGCTGGAGCGGCGGGTGGAACTCCCCAAGACCGTCACCGACCTGGAGCGCACCGCGTACGACCGCAAGGGCGTCGCGGTGATCCTGGACACCCTGGAGATCCGCAACCCCTCCCTGCGCGAGCGCCTCTTCGCCGTCGACCCCGGCGCCGAGGAGGCCGAGGCCACGCCGGTGGTGGTGGACGGCGTCGAGCTGGACGGCACGGTGCTGGGCACGGGCGAGCTCGCGGGCTGGCTTGCCGAGCACGCCGCGCAGCCCCTCGGCGTCGCCACGGTCGACACCTGGGCGCTGGGCACCGGATCCGTCGCCGAGGTCGCGCTCGCCGCGCCCGACGGGAAGGCCGCCTGGTTCGACCCGTCCCAGCTGGACGAGGCCGACGAGACGGCGTTCGCGGCATGGCTGTCCGACGGGGACCGGCCGAAGACCTTCCACAACGCCAAGGGCGCGATGCGGGTCTTCGCCGAGCACGGCTGGAGCGTCGCCGGCGTCACCATGGACACTGCGCTCGCCGCCTACCTGGTCAAGCCGGGCCGCCGTTCGTTCGACCTGGACGCGCTGTCCCTGGAGTACCTGCACCGCGAGCTGGCCCCCGCCGCCGCGGCCGACGGCCAGCTGGCCTTCGGCGCGGACGACGGAGCCGAGGCCGAGGCGCTGATGGTGCAGGCCCGCGCGGTCCTCGACCTGGGCGAGGTGTTCGAGAGCCGCCTGGAGGACGTCGGCGCGGCGGACCTGCTGCGCGACATGGAGCTGCCCACGTCCGCGCTGCTGGCCCGCATGGAGCGGCACGGCATCGCGGCCGACCGCGACCACCTCCAGGCCATGGAGCAGATGTTCGCGGGCGCCGTGCAGCAGGCCGTGAAGGAGGCGCACGCGGCGGCCGGACGCGAGTTCAACCTCGGCTCGCCCAAGCAGCTCCAGGAGGTCCTCTTCGGCGAGCTGAACCTCCCGAAGACCAAGAAGACCAAGACCGGCTACACCACGGACGCCGACGCCCTGGCCTGGCTGGCGGCCCAGACGGACAACGAGCTGCCGGTGATCATGCTCCGCCACCGCGAGCAGGCGAAGCTGCGGGTCACCGTCGAGGGCCTGATCAAGACGATCGCCGCCGACGGCCGAATCCACACCACGTTCAACCAGACGGTCGCCGCCACCGGCCGCCTGTCCTCCACGGACCCGAACCTGCAGAACATCCCGGTGCGCACCGACGAGGGCCGCGCGATCCGCCGGGGCTTCGTCGTCGGCGAGGGGTACGAGTCCCTGATGACGGCCGACTACAGCCAGATCGAACTGCGCGTGATGGCCCACCTCTCCGAGGACGAGGGCCTGATCGAGGCGTTCACCTCCGGCGAGGACCTGCACACCACCGCCGCCGCGCAGGTGTTCTCCGTGGAGCCGGCCGCGGTCGACGCGGAGATGCGCCGCAAGATCAAGGCCATGTCCTACGGCCTGGCCTACGGGCTGTCGGCCTTCGGCCTCTCCCAGCAGCTGAACATCGAGGCGGCCGAGGCCCGCGGCCTGATGGACGCCTACTTCGAGCGGTTCGGCGGCGTACGGGACTATCTGCGCCGGGTGGTCGACGAGGCACGGGCGACGGGTTACACCGCGACGCTCTTCGGCCGCCGCCGCTATCTGCCCGACCTCAACAGCGACAACCGCCAGCGCCGCGAGGCGGCCGAGCGCATGGCCCTGAACGCTCCGATCCAGGGCACGGCGGCCGACATCGTCAAGATCGCCATGCTCAACGTGGACAAGGCGCTGCGCGAGGCCGGTCTCAAGTCCCGCATGCTCCTCCAGGTCCACGACGAAATCGTCCTGGAGATCGCCCCCGGCGAGCGGGCGGCGGCGGAGGAGCTCGTCCGGCGCGAGATGGCGGACGCGGTCCGGCTCCGGGTCCCGCTGGGCGTCTCGGTGGGCGCGGGCCCGGACTGGGAGTCGGCGGCGCACTGACCGCCGACGGTACGGCCGACACGGACGCCGGGAGCGGAGACGGGGGTGCGCCCTCCTCCGCTCCCGCGGCCGGTGGGCGGGCCGCACTCACGGGAGGACCGGGACGCACTCACGGGACGACAGGGCGGGCGGCGCACGCCCCCGCCGGGGAGCCGCACGTGCCTTCGCTGGGGAGCTGCACATGCCCTCGCCCGGTAGTCGCACGCGCCCTCGCCCGGTAGTCGCACGCGCCCCCGCCCGGCAGTCGCATGCGCCCTCTCCGGACAGCCGCACCCACCCTCGCCGGGGAGCCGCACGCCCCCTGCCGGGGAGCCGCAGGTGCCTTCGCCGGGGAGCCGCACCCACCCCCGGCGGGCAGCCGCACGTGCCCTCGCCCGGCAGTCGCACGCGCCCTCTCCGGGGAGCCGTACGCGCGTTCGCCGGGCAGCCGCACTCACCCCCGCCGCACCGCCTCCGGTCCCGCCCCCGGAGGGCCCGTCACTCAGGTGGACCCCGCGAGAAAGCCCCCGTTCCCGTCTCCCGTGAGGATGCGGGCATGGGTATACGCATGCTCCACCACCGGACGGCACCGGCGCGGGCAAGCACCGACGGACGCGCCTGCGTGCCCCTCCTGCCGGTCCCGGTCTTCGCGCCGGGCGCAAGCACCGCCCGCATCCCCACCCCCCTCGCGGCCGCCCTGCGCCGCACGGCGGCCGGCCTGCGCCGCAGGCTCGCCCACCGCCGTCCGGTCCCCGCAGCCCCACGCGAGACGCCCGCCTGGCGCCTGTGGGCCGAGCTGGCCCGCGGCTACCTGGCGCTCGTCCTCAGCCTGCTGCCGCAGACCCGCCCCGCACACACCTTCACCGTGTTCGTCGCGACCGCCGACACCCTCAGCGCACGACAGGGCGGCGGCCCGACTCCGCACCGACGTCTTCCCGGCCACCGGGGCCCCCGGCCGGACGCCGCGCCCTGACCGCCACGGCGTACAGCAGCAGCCCGGGGACCAGCCCCGCGCCGGCCCCGAAACACACCGTCGGGATCAACTCCCACGGCTTCGCGGTGGCCCCCCAGTAGTCCCACCACCGGGTCGCCCGCTGCAGCGCCCCGGCGACCGCGCAACCGCCGAGCACGCCCCCGGCCCACCACCGGTCCCGCACCGACAGCACCGGGAGCCCCGGCGGTTCGGCCCGGGGCGCCCGGCGCAGCGCCCGCGCCAGGAACACGGCGATCACCACGGCGGCCACCGCGGAACCGCCGTACTGCAGGTACCAGTACAGCGGTGAGCCGGCGATCTCCCGGCCCAGAACGGGGAACACCCGCATCCCCCACCGGTCGAGATGGGTGAACGCGTCCCACACCACGTGCGTCAGCGCGCCCAGAACCGCCGACACGTACCACCGCGCCACGAGCGACGGCACCACGCGCGCGCGTGGCGCACCGCAGCGCAGCAGTGCGGCGGCCCGCCCGCGCCGGCCCCGCGGCAGCAGGGCCACCAGCGGCTCGCGCACCAGCAGCCACAGCCCCACCAGCGCCCAGGCGACGAGCACATCGACGGTGAACACACCCGCGAAGGAGTGCGTGACGTCCCCGAACTCCATCGCCCCGGACAGGAAACTCGCCGCGTAATAGGTCATGTCGGGTGCGAAGGAGCCCGCGACCAGCACGGCCGGTACCAGCCGGCCCCGACCGGTCCCGTCCGTGCGTACGGCGGGCAGCACGGCGGCGGCATGACTGAGGGTGAAAGGCAACGCGGCTCCTCACATGGCCAACTGGTGAAAATCGGGCACGAACGGGTGCCCGTGCAAAGCAAGTTGTCGTAGGGTCGCCTGCGGCACCGTTTCGGTCGAACAGACGAGCACGGCGCGCGGAAAGTTGCGGTGCAACCCTCGGTGCCGGCCGATCGTCACAACAGGGCGAGCACAACAGACGGAGACGGACGCGCGGCGTCCACGGGAGGGGTTCACTCTATGGCGGCGCATTTCGGCAGGAGGCTGCGCAAGGGGGCGGTCACCACCACCGTGGCAGCGGTCGCGGTCGCGGCCCTGTCCGCGTCCCAGGCTCCCGACGTCACGGCCGACGACCAGGGCAGACGGACCACCGCCGACTCCGTGCCGACGCCCGACTCGCCCTCCGACGACAGCGCCACCGGCAACTCGCCCTACTACACGGACCTGCCGCCGCTCAACAGCCCGAGCCCCGCGCCGACCGTCGGCACTCCCGTCACCCAGGGCCCGGCCGAGGCGGGCATCCCCGCGACCGTCCTCGACGCCTACAAGAAGGCCGAGGCGGCGCTGCGCACGGCCAAGCCGGGCTGCAACCTGCCCTGGCAACTCCTCGCCGCCATCGGCAAGGTGGAGTCGGGTCAGGCCCGCGGCGGCCGCGTCAGCGCCGACGGCACGACGCTCAGCCCGATCATCGGCCCGCAGCTCGACGGCAACGGCTTCGCGCTCATCAAGGACACCGACAACGGCGTCTACGACGGCAACAGCAGCTACGACAACGCCGTCGGCCCCATGCAGTTCATCCCGTCCACCTGGGCCTGGGCGGGCCGCGACGGCAACGGCGACGGCAAGGAAGACCCCAACAACATCTACGACGCCGCGCTCGCCGCCGGCCACTACCTGTGCCGCAACGGCTGGGACCTGTCCGTCCCGGCCGACCTCAAGCGCGCCATCCTCAGCTACAACAACTCGCAGGACTACCTGCACACGGTCCTGTCCTGGCTGGAGTACTACCGCAGGGGCACCCACGAGATCCCCGACGGCACCGGCACGCTGCCCGTCGGGCGCAGCGACGACTCCACCGGCACCGGCCCCAGTCCGTCACCGGGCACGGGCTCGGGCACAGGCTCCGGCCCCGGCTCGAACGGCGGCTCCGGGGGCTCGACCCAGCCGCAGACGCCGGGCACGTCGACGCCCGGCCCCGGGAAGCCCACCGACCCATCCACCCCCGGCGGCCCCGGGTCCCCGACACCCAACCCGCCCGCCTCGCAACCCCCGACGACCGCCCCCACGCCCACCGACACGGTGCACCACCTGGAGAACGCCGGCACCGCGGGGCTCACCGCGACCGCGGGCGACACGTTCACCGAGAGGATCGGCACCCGCGCCGAGACCGAGGCCGGCAAGGCCGTCGGCAAGGTGCGCATCCGGTTCACCATCCTCGGCGACACGGACGCCACGTTCGCCGGCGGGGAGACCGTCGCCGCGGTCACCACCAACAGCTCCGGCGTGGCCGTCGCGCCCGCACTGCGAGCCGGGGAGAAGACCGGCGCGTTCACGGTCCGTGCCACCGTCGTCGGCCGCACGGTCCCCGGGCTCGACTACCGGGCGACCGTCACCGAGCGCGTCGCCGACGCCATCGCCCGCACCGACGACGCCGCGCTCACCTGCACCCCGGGCGGCGAGTTCGCGAACCAGGTCCAGGTGAAGGCCACGTATAAGGGCGCCGTCGCGGACAAGGTCGCCGTCACCGCCACGCTGGTCAAGTCGGCGACCGACCCGGCCCAGAACGACGAGGGCCCCTACTTCAAGGACGCCGACGGCAAGGCCGTACGCACCCTGAGCGGCCTGCGGACGGACGCCGGCGGCCTGCTGACGCTGCCCAAGCTGTACGCGGACGGCACCGCCGGCACGTTCGTGCTGCGGCTCACCACCGCGGGCGGCGCCACGCTCGACGTCCAGCTGAAGGTGGCCGAGCCCGAGCCGTCGCCGAGCCCGTCCACCGGCTCCTCGCCCGAGGCTTCCCCGAGCCCGTCCACCGAGCCCGAGGCGTAGCCCTCCGCGGGCCCCTGCGGACTCCGGTCCGGACCCGGTCCGATCCGGTCCCGATCCGGACCGGGTCAGGCCCCGGACCGGATCGGGTCACCGCCCCAGCCGCGCTTTGGTGTGCCGCGTGGGCTCGGCGGTGGCCGGGTCCTCGGGCCACGGGTGCTTCGGATACCGGCCGCGCAGCTCCGCCCGTACGCCCTTGTAGCCGTCCTTCCAGAAGGAGGCCAGGTCGGCGGTGACGGCGGCCGGCCGGCCGGCGGGGGAGAGGAGATGGACCAGCAGCGGCACCCCGGCGATCTCGGGCGACCGCTGCAGCCCGAACATCTCCTGCAGCTTCACCGCCAGGACCGGCCGCTCGGGGTCGCCGTAGTCGATACGGATCCTGGACCCGCTGGGTACGGTGATCCGCTCCGGGGCCAGTTCGTCGAGCCTCGACGCCTCGCCGGACGCCCAGGGCAGCAGCCGCGCCAGCGCCTGCCCGGCGTCGATCCGTGCCAGGTCGGCCCGCCGCCGGGCCCGGCCCAGCTCGGGCTCCAGCCACTCGTCCACGCGCGCGTGGAGCGCGTCGTCGGAGACATCGGGCCAGGGCTCACCGAGGTGCAGGCGCAGGAAGGCGAGCCGCTCGCGCAGCACCTGCGCATCCGCCGACCAGCGCAGCAGCCCGAACCCCTCCTGCCGCAAGCCCTCCACCAGCGCGCCCCGTACGAGGCCGGGGTCGGCACCGGTCAGCGGCCGCACCGCCAGTTCCACGGCCCCCAGCCGCTCGACACGCCGGGCCACGACATCGCCGTCCGCCCAGTGCACCTCGTCCCGCTCCTCCAGCAGCGCCCCCGCTGCGAGCCGGGCCGTCGCCTCGTCGACGACCGCCCCGAGCTGCACGCGCGCGTGCCCCTTGCCGACGGGCCGGTCGGCCACGGCGACCGCGATCCATGGCGCACCGCGCAGCGCCGACCCCTCGGACAGCTCCGCCCGGGTGCCGGAGGCCATGAGGTACGAACCGCCGTCCTTCCTGGCCACCCGCTCCGGAAAGGCGAGGGCGGCCACGAGCCCCACGAGACGGTCCTCCGTGAGCGCCTCGGACTCCTGCGCCGGCTCCTGCGCCGACCGCTGCGCCGACCGCTGCGCCGGCTCCTGCGCCGCGGCCCGCAGCCGCCGGAGCTCGGTCCGCCACCGAGTGCCATACGCGTCACCCCCGCGCCGGGCGGTCCGCAGCGCGGCGGCGAGATCGTCCCCGTACTCCCGCGGCGGCTCCTCGCCGAGCAGCGCGACCACCTCGGCCGCCGCGGCCGGGGCGCCCGCGTCGAGCAGCGCCCGCCCCAGCCGGGGGTGCAGCCCCAGCCGTGCCAGCCGCACCCCGCGTTCCGTGGCCCGTCCGGCGGGGTCCACCGCCCCCACGGCCGCCAGCACCGACCGCGCCGCCGCCATCGCCCCGCCCGGCGGCGGATCCAGCAACGCCAGCCCGGACGCGTCGGGATCGCCCCAGCAGGCCGCCTGGAGCGCGAACGCCGTCAGGTCGGCCACCTTGATCTCCGGAGCCGGGAAACGCGGCAGACGGGCGTCCTCGGCCTCCGCCCAGCACCGGTACACCGCCCCCGGCGCCTCGCGCCCCGCACGCCCGGCCCGCTGCCGCGCCGCCGCCCGCGAGGCCCGTACCGTCGTCAGCGCGCTCAGCCCACGGGCGTGGTCCACCCGCGGCTCCCGCGCCAGCCCGGCGTCCACCACCACCCGCACGCCCGGCACCGTCAGCGAGGACTCGGCCACCGAGGTCGCCAGCACCACCCGGCGCCGCTGCCCGGGAGCCAGCACCGCGTCCTGGACGGCGGCCGGCGCCCGCCCGTGCACCTGGAGCACCTCGACGTCACCGAGATCCCCGAGCTGCCCCGCGACCCGGGCGATCTCCCCGACGCCCGGCAGGAAACACAGCACGTCCCCGTCGCGCTCGGCCAGCGCCCGGCGCACCACCGACGCGACGTGCGCGAGCAGTGCCGGGTCCACCCGCATCCCGTGCGGCGGCCGCACCGTCCGCGCCGGGGGCGCCCAGACCACCTCCACCGGGTGCGACACACCCTGCGCCTCGACCACCGGCGCCCCGCCCAGAAGCCGCGCCCAGCCCTCCGCGTCCGTCGTCGCCGACGCCGCCACCAGCCGCAGCTCCGGCCGCAGCGCCTGCCGCACGTCCCACAGGAACGCCGCCGTCGTGTCCGCGTCCAGATGCCGCTCGTGGCACTCGTCCAGGATCACGACGTCCACACCGGCCAGCTCCTGGTCCCGCTGCAGGCGCTGCAGGAGCACACCGGTCGTGACGACCTCCACGCGCGTGTGCCGTCCGACGACCCGCTCACCGCGGACAGTGTGGCCGACGCTCTCACCGGGCTTCTCGCCCAGCAGCCACGCCATCCGGCGGGCCGCCGCCCGCGCCGCGATCCGCCGCGGCTCGGCCACGACCACGCGCCGGGCGGGTCCCTCCCCCAGCAGCCCCGCCAGCGCGAGCGGCACCAGCGTGGTCTTGCCGGTGCCGGGCGGCGCGACCAGAACGGCGGTGCCGTGCTCCTCCAGGGCATCGTGCAGAGCGGGCAGCGCACCGCGTACGGGCAGGGCGTCCAGAGCGTCGAAACGGATCACGTCCCCAGTGTCGTACGCCGGAGGAACGGCCCTTCACGCGCGCGTGCGCGGACGCATGGCGCGTGCGCGGACGTGTCACGGAAGAAACGTGCGCGGAGGGGACTCAGTCCCGCTCGCACACGAAGATCGCCGTCCCGGGGATGAGATGCCCGCGCAGCGGTGACCACCCGCCCCACTCGGAGGTGTTCCAGTCCGGCCACTCCGGCTCCACGAGATCCACCAGCCGGAACCCAGACGTCACGACGTCCCTGACCCGGTCGCCGAGCGTCCGGTGGTGCTCGACGTAGACCGCGAGGCCCTCCTCGTCCTGCTCGACGTACGGCGTACGGTCGAAGTAGGAGGCGGACACCGACAGCCCCTCGGGGCCCGGCTCGTCCGGGAAGGCCCAGCGGATGGGATGCGTGACGGAGAAGACGAAGCGGCCCCCGGGCCGCAGCACCCGCCGCACCTCGCGCAGCACCAGCCGCGGGTCGGCGACGAAGGGCAGCGCCCCGTACGCCGAGCAGGCCAGGTCGAAGGAGCCGTCCGCGAAGGGCAGCACCGCGGCGTCCGCCTGCACCAGAGGGAAGGAGCCGCCGATGCGCAGCGCGTGCTGGAGCTGACGGTGCGACAGGTCCAGGGCCACCGGACGGGCGCCCTGGCGGAGCAGCCAGCGCGAGCACTGGGCGGCGCCGGCGCCGATCTCCAGGACGTCCTTGCCCTTCAGCTCCTCCGTGGGGCCGAGCAGCTCGGCCTCCACCTCGTCCAGGCCCTCGGGACACCACACGAAGCGGTCGTCGCCGAGGAAGGTGCCGTGCTCGGTCTGGTACTCGTCCGCGTTGCGGTCCCACCAGCCCCGGTTGGCCCGGGCGCTCTCCGTGACCCCGGCGGCACGCCGGGTGGCCTCCGGTTCGTGGGCTTCGTGCGCGGACGTTTCGGGCTCTTGGATGACCGGCTCCCTCGTACTAGTCTGCGGGCTCTCCGTACAGCCGGTTCCCGGGTGTCGCGGAAGGGACGCCGAGGGGCCCGCGTGGCCTCGGGGGACGGCTTTTGTGCCGGGAATGCGGCGATCCGCCCCGGGTGTGCGGCTTCGCGCATTGACCCTGCCCGGCTGCCCCCGTATGCTACAAGTTGCGCTGCGGGCCTGCGCACCTCAGACGTAGCAGGCTGCGCTCGCATCTGTTGTATGTCCCCTCGGTTGTCGAGGCGCAACACCGGTGATCGGTGGGGCGCTTCCTTGGCTGTCCGGCTTCTGCAGAGCGAAACGGGCTCCCGGCGTAAGCAGTACCTACGACTTCAATGTCCGTACCGGAGCCCTTTCCCACATGACGAGCAGCACCGAGACCACCGCCACCACCCCGCAGGTAGCGGTCAACGACATCGGTAACGAGGAAGCCTTCCTCGCAGCGATCGACGAGACGATCAAGTACTTCAACGACGGCGACATCGTCGACGGCGTCATCGTGAAGGTCGACCGGGACGAGGTCCTGCTCGACATCGGTTACAAGACCGAAGGTGTCATCCCGAGCCGCGAGCTCTCGATCAAGCACGACGTCGACCCGAACGAGGTCGTCGCCGTGGGCGACGAGATCGAGGCCCTGGTCCTCCAGAAGGAGGACAAGGAAGGCCGCCTGATCCTCTCGAAGAAGCGCGCCCAGTACGAGCGTGCCTGGGGCACCATCGAGAAGATCAAGGAAGAGGACGGCATCGTCACCGGTACCGTCATCGAGGTCGTCAAGGGTGGTCTCATCCTCGACATCGGCCTCCGCGGCTTCCTGCCGGCCTCCCTGGTCGAGATGCGCCGTGTCCGCGACCTCCAGCCGTACGTCGGCAAGGAGCTCGAGGCGAAGATCATCGAGCTGGACAAGAACCGCAACAACGTGGTCCTGTCCCGCCGTGCCTGGCTGGAGCAGACCCAGTCCGAGGTCCGCCAGACGTTCCTCACGACCCTCCAGAAGGGTCAGGTCCGTTCCGGTGTGGTCTCCTCGATCGTCAACTTCGGTGCCTTCGTGGACCTGGGTGGCGTCGACGGTCTGGTCCACGTCTCCGAGCTGTCCTGGAAGCACATCGACCACCCGTCCGAGGTCGTCGAGGTGGGCCAGGAGGTCACCGTCGAGGTCCTCGACGTCGACATGGACCGCGAGCGCGTCTCCCTGTCGCTGAAGGCGACCCAGGAAGACCCGTGGCAGCAGTTCGCCCGCACCCACCAGATCGGCCAGGTCGTGCCCGGCAAGGTCACGAAGCTGGTTCCGTTCGGTGCGTTCGTCCGCGTGGACGAGGGCATCGAGGGTCTGGTCCACATCTCCGAGCTGGCCGAGCGCCACGTGGAGATCCCGGAGCAGGTCGTCCAGGTCAACGACGAGATCTTCGTCAAGGTCATCGACATCGACCTCGAGCGTCGCCGGATCTCGCTGTCCCTGAAGCAGGCCAACGAGTCCTTCGGCGCCGACCCGACGGCCGTCGAGTTCGACCCGACCCTGTACGGCATGGCCGCGTCCTACGACGACCAGGGCAACTACATCTACCCCGAGGGCTTCGACCCCGAGACCAACGACTGGCTCGAGGGCTACGAGAAGCAGCGCGAGGAGTGGGAGCGCCAGTACGCCGAGGCGCAGCAGCGCTTCGAGCAGCACCAGGCGCAGGTCATCAAGTCCCGCGAGGCGGACGCCCAGGCCGCTGCCGAGGGTGGCGAGGCCGCCGCTCCGGCCGCGACCGGCGGTTCGTACTCCTCCGAGGGCGGCGACCAGTCCGGCGCCCTGGCGTCGGACGAGGCGCTGGCCGCGCTGCGCGAGAAGCTGGCCGGCGGCCAGAGCTGAGCGCACGCTGAGCAGGAGCTCCTCATCGAGCGGTAGCTCGTGAACCGAGGGCCCGCACCCTTCCCGGGGTGCGGGCCCTCGGCGTGTCCGCGGGCGGCGGGTCCCGGGAGGCCGACCGGTCGGGGGACGTCGGCCGGCGGTCCGGGAGGGTGATCACCGGAAGGCTGAACCGGGGCCCGCGCGGGAATGCCCCGGTCGGCACACGTGTTGTGAGTAGCGACAACGAGGAGGGGAGCGGTCACTGTGCTTGATCCGCAGGGTTTGTACGCATGGGAGCCGAAGGGCCTGGCCGTCGTCGACATGGCGCTCGCCCAGGAGTCGGCCGGCCTGGTCATGCTCTACCACTTCGACGGGTACATCGACGCCGGCGAGACCGGCGACCAGATCGTCGACCAGTTGCTCCAGTCGCTGCCCCACCAGGTCGTCGCCCGGTTCGACCACGACCGGCTCGTGGACTACCGGGCCCGTCGGCCGCTGCTGACCTTCCAGCGCGACACCTGGACCGGCTACGAGGAACCCGCCATCGAGGTGCGGATCGTCCAGGACACCACCGGAGCGCCCTTCCTGCTGCTGTCCGGCCCGGAGCCGGACGTCGAGTGGGAGCGCTTCGCCGCGGCCGTACGGCAGATCGTGGAGCGGCTCGGCGTGCGCCTGTCCGTCAACTTCCACGGCATCCCCATGGGCGTCCCGCACACCCGCCCCGTCGGCATCACCCCGCACGGCAACCGCACCGACCTCGTCCCGGGCCACCGCAGCCCCTTCGACGAGGCCCAGGTGCCCGGCAGCGCGGAGGCGCTGGTCGAGTACCGGCTCCTGCAGGCCGGACACGACGTGCTCGGCATCGCCGCACACGTGCCGCACTACATCGCCCGCTCCCCGTACCCGGACGCGGCCCTGACCGCCCTGGAGGCCATCACGGCGGCCACCGGACTGGTCCTGCCCGGCGTCGCGCACTCCCTGCGGACGGACGCCCACCGCACCCAGACGGAGATCGACCGGCAGGTCCGGGAGGGCGACGAGGAACTGACCGCGCTCGTCCAGGGCCTGGAGCACCAGTACGACGCCGCCGCGGGCGCCGAGACCCGGGGCAACATGCTCGCCGAACCGGTCGAGATCCCGTCCGCGGACGAGATCGGACGTGAGTTCGAGCGCTTCCTCGCGGAGCGCGAAGGCGAGGCCTGACATCCGCGAGGCGCCCACCCGGACGCCTCGCCACCGCCAGGCCCTAAGCTTCCGCTCATGCTGAAGGTGGGCCTGACCGGCGGGATCGGCGCCGGCAAGAGCGAGGTGTCACGGCTGCTCGTCGAGTGCGGCGCCGTACTGATCGACGCGGACCGGATCGCCCGCGAGGTCGTCGCGCCGGGAACCGACGGGCTCGCCGCGGTCGTGGCGGCGTTCGGCGAGGAAGTGCTCGCCGAGGACGGCAGCCTCGACCGGCCCAGACTGGGCTCGATCGTCTTCGCCGACCCCGAGAAACTGGCCGTGCTGAACTCGATCGTGCACCCCCTGGTCCGTGCCCGCTCCCGCGAGCTCGAAGAGGCCGCGGCCGAGGACGCCGTCGTGGTCCACGACGTCCCGCTCCTCACCGAGAACGGCCTGGCACCGCTGTACGACCTCGTGATCGTCGTGGACGCCGACCCCGCCACCCAGCTCGACCGGCTCGTACGGCTGCGCGGCATGACCGAGCAGGACGCACGCGCGCGCATGGCCGCCCAGGCGACCCGCGAACAGCGCCGGGAGATCGCGGACATCGTCATCGACAACGACGTACCGCTGGAGGAGCTGCGGCGCCGCGTGAAGGAGGTCTGGGCGGAACTGACCCGCAGGGCACACGGGTCACACTGAGCACCTCACTGCCTGTCGCCGCAGGAATAGCCCCCCACGCGCGGGCGTTGAAACCTGCCAGTGAGGGAAGGACTCTAGCCGTGCCCGAGACCAGCGGTTCGACCGGACGTACTCCGGAGACGGATGTCATCGACTTCCGTGCCGCCGAGCAACTGCTCGCGGCGCGGGACCCGCGGGGCGCGGTGAAGCTGCTCGACGGAGTCATCGCCGCGCACCCGGAGAACACCGCCGCGCGCCTGCTGCGTGCGCGTGCCTTCTTCGCGGCGGCACAGCTGAGACCGGCCGAGCTGGAGTTCACCGTCGTGCTGGAACGCGAGCCGGACAACGCCTTCGCCCATTTCGCACTCGCCCGCACCTACGAACGCCAGGGCCGCCCCGACCAGGCCCGGCGCCACTTCCGCCTGGCGGCCGCCCTCGACCCCAACCCGCAGTACCTGGAGCAGGCCCGGTTCGACTCCTGATCGCCGTGCCGTGCCGGCGTGGCCCGGCATGGCCGGGCACGGGTCTACGGCCGGGTGCGTGGCGGCCGGGTGCGGGGGTCTACGGCCGGGTGCGCGGCGGCCGGGCGTGGAGGTCTACGGCCGGTTCCGCGGCGGCCGGTACGGCGGGATGCCCGGGCCGGGCTGGTAATGCGGGCCCTGGCGCATGTGCCGGAGGATCACGGCCATGTCGATCGTGACCACCAGCCACAGCGCGCCGCAGGCGGCGGCCCAGCCGGGCCGCCCGGCGAGCGCGAAGGCGGTGGTCCCGAAGACCGCCCAGGCCAGCCCCCACACGCACAGCCAGAAACGTGCCCGCAGGGCACTGCGCGCGGTCGCCGGTTCACTTCCCGTACGCATCGGGGGATCACCGCTTCCTCGTTCACCCCTCCCGTGGGACTCGATGGACTCGACAACCCCTCCTGTGGGAAACGTACTCCTCTGAACCAGGCCGACGGGCGTTCACTCGGTCGGGTGAATCGGGCTCGGGTGGGAACGGGCGTGCGGGGACGGCCCGTTGGACGGGCATGGAGCTGAAAATGCGAGAGGGACACCAGGGGACGGGACCCGGAGCCATCACCCCGGACGGCTGCGCGGTCGAGCTCTACTCGCGGCTGCCGGTGGGGGACGAGCCGGACATCGTCGCCGGCGCCGTGCCCGCGGGCGCGCACATCCTGGAGCTGGGCAGCGGCGTGGGCCGGGTGACCCGTCCGCTGCTGGAGCGGGGGTTCACGGTCACGGCGGTCGACGAGTCCGCCGAGATGCTGGAGCACGTCCGGGGCGCACGGACGATACGCAGCGCCATCGAGGACCTCGACCTGGGCGAGAGGTTCGACGTGGTGATGCTGGCCTCGTTCCTCGTCCACACCGGGGACGCCGAGGTGCGGCGGGGGCTGCTGCGCACGTGTGCCAGGCATGTCGCGGAGGACGGCTGTGTGCTGATCCAGCGGGAGGGCGAGGACTACCACACCGACCTGCCGCGCGAGCGGGTCGACCCGAGCGGTTTCACCGTACGCATCGTGTCGTCGGAACCGGTGGGAGACGGTGTGCACGCGGTGCACGCGGAGTACGAGTTCCCGGACGCGGTCTGGACCCAGACCTTCCGGGCCCGGCCACTGACGAAGGAGCAGTTCGAGGAGGCGCTCGCGGAGGCGGGCCTGAAGGTGGACCGGTATCTGACCGAGGACCGGATATGGGTGCGGGCCGTGCCGGCGGGCTAGGAACCGTGACCGAGGTCCTCGGCGGGAAGCGATGAGTTCGGGGGCGAGGGGCGGTCCTACCTGCGACACGGCACGGACCGCTTTCCCCAGGAGATCCCCATGTCCCAGACCGCCGCTCGGACCACCAGCGCCGCCGCTTCCGCCACGTCCCCCCGTGGCCGGGGCGCCCGGATCGCGCTGCGCGGGGTCCAAGTCCTCCTCGCAGTGTTCTTCGGGACAGCGAGCGCCCTGCCCAAGCTGATCGCCCACTCCTCGGCGGCCGAGACCTTCGACGAGATGGGCTGGGGCAGCGCGGGCATGTACGTCATCGGCATCCTCGAACTGGCCGGGGCGGTGGCCCTGCTGGTCCCGGTGCTGCAGTCGGTGGCGGCCATGGCGCTGAGCGCACTGCTGGTGGGTGCGTTCGTCGTCCAGCTCACCGTCTTCGACGGGGAGAACGCGGCGACGCCCGTCATCCTGATCGTGCCGCTCCTCGTGATCGCCTGGGCGCGCCGCCGGCACAACGCGGAGCTGCTCCGGTTGGTCCGCCGACGCGCGTGACCGGTGCCCTCAGCTTCCTGCGGAGCTGCCGGGGCGGCCCGGACGGCTCCGGCGGGCCGGTTGTCCGGGTTGCCCGGGGTGGCCGGGTTGAACCAGGCCACCCAGTCCACCCGGGCCGCCAAGACCACGCAGGCGTTCCAGCTCACGCCGGTCGCGCTTGGTCGGGCGGCCGGCGCCCCGGTCGCGGATGCCGGCCGGGGCGACCGCCTCGCGGGGCGGTGGCGGCGGGGAGTTGTCGATGTAGCACTGGGCGGCCACAGGGGCACCGACGCGCTTGCGGATCAGCCGCTTGACGATGACGATCCGCTCCCTGCCCTCCTGCCGCAGGCGCACCTCGTCGCCGACGCGCAGGGAGTGAGCGGGCTTCACGCGCTCGCCGTTGACCCTGACGTGGCCGCCCCGGCAGGCGGTGGCGCCGAGGGAGCGGGTCTTGATCAGGCGGACGGCCCAGATCCAGCTGTCGACGCGGACGGTCTCGCCCGGCTGCGGCCGGGCCGCCTCGGCGGCGGCGATGGCCGCGGCGATCTTCGGGTCCGTGGCCTGAGGAGCGGCCTGCCCGGCGGCCGTCTCAGCGGCCTGCTCGGCGGGGTTCGACCCGGCCGCCCCGGCCGCGGAACCCCGTGGGCCGCTCACCCGGTCGTCCCTGTCCTGGTCATGCTCGGAAGCCATGCCCCCGACCTTAGCTCCCCGGTCTCCTCAGGCGCGCCGGATGGCCGAGGGAAGAGGCAGCCGACGGCCCGGTCGGTGGTCTTACGGTTGGTCTTACGGTGGAGGAATGGACACCAGCGGCCTCCCCGGACTCGACCAGCGGATCGCGGGGTGCCGGGCCTGCCCGCGGCTGGTCGCCTGGCGGGAGGAGGTGGCCGCCACCAAACGGGCGGCCTTCGCCGACTGGACCTACTGGGGCCGGCCGGTGCCGGGCTTCGGCCCACCGGACGCCCGCCTGCTGATCGTCGGCCTCGCTCCCGCGGCCCACGGCGGGAACCGCACCGGCCGCATGTTCACCGGCGACCGCTCCGGGGACGTGCTGTACCAGGCGCTGTACGACGTGGGCCTCGCATCGCAGCCCACCGCGGTCTGCGCCGACGACGGCCTGGAACTGTACGGCGTGCGCGTCACCGCGCCGGTGCACTGTGCGCCGCCCGCCAACAAGCCCACGCCCGAGGAGCGCGACACCTGCCGGCCGTGGCTCGTCCAGGAGCTCAAGCTGCTGCGGCCGACGCTGCGCGCCGTGGTCGTCCTCGGCGCCTTCGGCTGGCAGGCCGCGCTGCCCGCGTTCGCGGCGGCCGGATGGCGCCTGCCGAGACCCCGGCCGGCCTTCGCGCACGGCACCCGGGTCCGCCTCGACGGACTCGACCTCTTCGGCTGCTTCCACGTCAGCCAGCGCAACACCTTCACCGGCCGGCTCACGCCCGCGATGCTCCGGGAGGTGCTGGGCGAGGCGGCACGGACGGCCGGCCTGCCGGCCGAAAACGGGGGGACGGCACCGCAGCAGGGCCGTTAGCGTGCCCGGATGAGCCTGTATCCCGAGATCGAACCGTACGACCGCGGCATGCTCGACGTCGGAGACGGCAACCGGATCCACTGGGAGACCTGCGGCAATCCGTCCGGCAAGCCCGCGGTGGTGCTCCACGGAGGGCCCGGGTCCGGCGCGAGCGCGAACTTCCGGCGCTACTTCGACCCCGCCGCGTACCGGATCGTGCTGCTCGACCAGCGCGGCTGCGGCCGCTCGACACCGCACGCGAGCGCCTACGACACCGACATGAGCGTCAACACCACGGCTCACGTCATGGCCGACCTGGAGCTGCTGCGCCGGCACCTGCGCATCGAGCGGTGGCTGGTGTGGGGCGTGTCCTGGGGATCGGTGCTCGGGCTGCGTTACGCCCAGACCCACCCCCACGCCGTGACGGAGCTGGTGCTGACGGCGGTCGCGACCGGCTCGAACCCCGAGGTCACGCTCATGACCAAGGGGCTCGGGAAGCTCTTCCCGGAGGCGTTCGCACAGTTCCTGGCCCCGCTCCCCGAGGACGAACGGGACGGGAACCTCGCCGCCGCCTACAACCGTCTGCTGGAGTCCCCCGATCCCCGGGTGCGGGAGAGGGCGGCGCGCGCCTGGACGGACTGGGAGACGGCCATCGCGTCGGCCCCGCCCCGCTCGGTGCCACGCTACGAGGACCCGGTGTTCCGCATGGGCTTCGCGCGCATGGTGACGCACTACTGGGGCAACGACCACTTCCTGGGAGAGGGCAACGACGAGGGTGTCGTGCTGCGCGACGCCCCGCTGCTGAAGGACATCCCCGGCACCCTGGTCCAGGGCGGACTCGACCCGGGGAACCTCCTCGGCACCGTCTGGCGGCTCCACCACGGCTGGCCCGGCAGCGAGTTGCTGATCGTGGACGAGGCCGGGCACAGCGCGAGCGCGCCGGGTGTGACGGAGCTGCTCGTCGCGGCGACGGACAAGTACGCCGCACGCCGGGGAGACGTGGGCTGAGCCGAGCCACCAAGGGCGGGCGCCGGATCAGGGACGCCAGACGTACCGCACGTCCGGCTCCCGTTCCTCGTTGCCACGCCCGTCCGTCCACTCCACGGCGACGAATCCGTGCCGCTCGTAGAAGCGGTGGGCGGGCCTGTTCACCTGGAAGGTCCACAGGCTCAGCCCCCGAGGGCGGCGCTCCTTGGCGAGCCGGACGAACCGGTCGCCGATGCCGCGCCCGCGCCGGCCGGGATCCAGATACAGCTGCGAGAGCACGTCGCCGTCGAGCACCATCACCCCGACGATCCCGTCCCCGTCCCGGTTCCTGTCCCCGTCGCCGTCCGCCTCCGCCGCATCCGCGACCCAGGTCTCCCGCGACGGCACCACGACGTCCCGGAAGTACGCGCGTACCTCGTCGTCCGAGCGTGGCCTGACGACCGTGGGCAGCGCGGCGGCGAAGGAGCGCAGCCAGACGTCGGCCGCGGCACGGGCATCGGCGGCCGTGGCCCGCCGCAGGACGACCGGTACCTCCCGGCTCACGGACGCACCTCCTGGGGCACGACGACGAGACCGGGAACGGTGACACGCGGGATCAAGGCGGCTCCTGGGACGGTGGGGACGGCGAGCGGCCGACGCCCCGATCGTCCGCTCCTCCACCGACCACCGCATCCGAATTTCCCGACGGCCCATCCGCCTGCCCTCCTGCCTGCGGCGGGACTCCTCCCTCGGACCGGGCTCCTTTCTGCGCCGGGATCCGAGCCGACAGCACCCGCCGTCTGCGCCGAGCGGTCGCGTCGGCCGCCGCGGACCGGCGTGCGGCAGCCGCCGACGCGGCCCGGAACGCGGCGTCGCGCTCCGCCGCCTCCACCCGCTCGACGGCATACAGACGAGTCGGCGGGCCAGAGCCGCCGTACGGGCGGGTACGCAGCAGATCGGGTTCACCGAGCAGCCGGCGCACCAGCCCGGCGGTCCAGCCCCTGGCCCGCAGCCCGGCCGCCGAGATGTACTCGCGCCCCTGCCTGCCATGGCTCTCCGGTGCCGTCATCACGACCTCCCCCTGTCCAACCGTGGCTACGCTCCGTGACTGCTTCATTGATAACGCCCGCCACTGACAATCACCCCTCACGGGGCCTGCGTAGGCTTGCGTGGCCAGCCCCCGACCGCCAGGAGCCCGCAGCCGTGCCCTCCCTCTCGGACCAGGTCTTCCTCGACACGACCGCCGACCGTCTCGCCGCCCTGCCCACCGTCCGCGCGGTCACTCTCGGCGGCTCCCGGGCCCAGGGCACCCACCGTCCCGACAGCGACTGGGACCTGGCGATCTACTACCGGGGCGCCTTCGACCCGGCCGACCTCCGTGCGGTCGGCTGGCCGGGCGAGGTCTCCGAGATCGGCGCGTGGGGCGGCGGCGTCTTCAACGGCGGTGCCTGGCTGACGATCGACGAACGCCGGGTCGACGTGCACTACCGCGACCTCGACGTCGTGGAACACGAGGTGACGGAGGCTCAGGCGGGACGGTTCGGCGTCGAGCCGCTGATGTTCCACCTCGCGGGCATCCCGACGTACCTGGTCGTCGCGGAACTCGCGATCAACGAGGTCCTGCGCGGCGACTTGCCCCGCCCCGCCTACCCGGACGCCCTGCGCGCCACCGCCCCCGAACGCTGGCACGGCACGGCCGTGGCCACCCTTGCCTACGCCAAGGCCGGCCACGCCCCCAAGGGCGCCCTCACCCAGGTCGCCGGCGCGATCGCCCTCGCCACGACACAGGCGGCCCACGCGGTGCTGGCGGCACGCGGTGAGTGGGTCACCAATGAGAAGCGCATGGTCGAACGCGCTGGCCTGGGCGCCGTCGACACCCTGATGGCGAATCTGACACCGGAGCCCGAGGCGCTGACCCGGGCGATCACGGAGACCGAGGGGATGCTCGGCGCGGCCGTGGAGGCGGCCAGGCAGCCGTAGGCGCCCCGAGCCGGACGCGTCCGTGCCGGAGCCCCCGTGGCGGACGCGCCCATGAGGAGCGCCCACACATCTCCGGCCCGGCGTCACACCCCGGAAACACGCCCGTTCCCTCCCCTCCAAGAACGCCCGTTACGGTGGACACCGTCCACACCACAGCCCGGCCACCGTCGCCCGATGGCTCACCCCGCCCTCGACGAGACGACAGGAGGCCGAGCCCCGTGTCCCGCCTCGCGCGTGCCGTGTCCCTCCCGCTTCCGCCCTGGCTCGCCCACGCCCTGCGTGCCCAACGCGGGCCCGTCCCCTGGAACGCGGTCACGCGGGGTGCGCTGGCCGCCGGGCCGCTGCTGGTCGCCGCCCTGGTCGCGGGGCGGGCCTCCCTCGGTGTCGTCGCCGCCATCGCCGCGATGCTGGCCGGGATCAACGACCGGCCGGGCAGCAGGCGGGCCTCCGTCAAGCGGATCGGCGTGCCCGCGCTGGCGGGGGCGGCCGGGCTGCTCGTCGGGACGTACGCGGGGCAGCACCTGGGAGCCCTGGCGCTGACCCTCGTCCTCACCGCGATCGGTCTGCCGGCCGGTGCCGTCAGCGCGGCCGGGCCCGTGGCCTCCGCGACCGGCACGCAGTTGCTGGTCGCCACCGCCGTCGGGGCCGGGATGCCGCTGCCCGACCCCGGGTGGCAGCGTGTTCTGGCCTTCCTCGCCGGCGCCGGATGGCTGCTCGCGCTGCGGCTGGCCCTGCCCACGCCCGGCTCGCTGACCGGCGACCTGCGGCTCGGCTTCCGGTTCGACGGGGAGCGGGCGGCCGTCGCCGACGTGTACGACGCCGTCGCCGCGCTCCTCGACGCGGCCGGCACGGAGCACGCCGTCACCCGCCGGGCCGCGCTCACCGCCGCCCTCGACCACGCCCAGGACGCGTTGTCCGGACCCCGGCTGCGGCGCCACGCCTCGTCCGCGGCCGAACGGCGGCTGCACGCCCAGTACGCCGCCGCGCTGCCCCTCGCCGAGGCCGCGACCGCGCTCGCCTGGGCGGGGGAGCCCGTGCCCGCACGGGCCGGTGCGGGGCCCCGCCGGCTCGCCGCCGCCGTACGCGGCGGCACCCACACCGGGCCGCTGCCCGCGCCCGACCGCTCGGCCCCGGGCCTGCGCGCCCTCGACGACGCCCTGCTGCACGCCGCCGTGGCCTTCGACCAGGGCGGGGGCGGCGACCTGCACACCCGCAGGCGGTCGCCGCGCGCCGTGCTGCGCACGGTCCTGGGGGCCGGCGGGCGGGAGTACGGACTGCGCGTGGGCCTCTGCTTCGGGGCCAGTGCCGCCGTCGCCCAGGCCCTGCACCACGGTCACTGGTACGGGCAGCACCAGCACTGGTACTGGCTGCCCGCCACCGCCGTCTTCCTCGTCAAGCCCGACCTCGGGCCGCTCGCGTCCCGGGTGCTGTGCCGGGCGGCCGGCACCGTGCTCGGGGCGCTGGTCTTCGCCGGGTTCGCCGCCGTGCTGCCACGGCCGGAAGGGCTCGTCGCGCTCGTCGCCGTCAGCGGCGCCCTCCTCCCCGTCGCCGCCCGGCACTTCGCCGCGCAGACCGCCGTCGTCACCGTCCTCGTCCTCGCCCTGGTCATGGTCGGCGGAGAGCCCCAGGCCTCGGCCGGCCGCATCGGCGAGACCCTGCTGGCCTGCGCGATCGTGCTGCTCGTCGGGCACCTGCCGATGCCGGGGCAGCGCGGCGGCGGCGTCCGCGCCCGGCTCGCCGCCGCTGGCGGTGCCGCGCACGCCTACCTCACCCACGTACTGGACGGGGCCGACGACCGGGCCACCCGCTGGACGCTGCGCAGGGAGGCCTACCGCGCGCTCGCCGAGGCCCGCTCCGCCATCGCCCTCGCCGCCGCCGAACTTCCCTCCCTGGCCCGGCACTCCACGGGCGCCGACGAGGTCGCGGCCGTCCTCGAACGTCTCGTCGACACCACCACCGCCTGCGCCGTGCACCTCGACGACACCGGCCGGCTCACGCCCCGGCACGTGAGGCGGCTGGCCGAACTGCGGGACGAACTCGCCGAGCGGCGCGAGCGGCTGGGGCGGCCGCGCCTGCCCGGGCAGCCGCTCGCCGGATAGCCGGCCGGGGCGGTTCGCGCTGCCGTACGTTGGCGGCATGACGCACCCCGCCGATCTCGTCATCACCGGCTGCACCGTGCTCGTCCACGACGACCGGGAAGGCATCGGCTTCTCCGAGGACGCGGCCGTCGTCGTACGGAACGGGGTCGTCGACTCCGTGACGACCGCCGCCGCCGTCGACGGACTCCCCGCCGCCGAACGCATCGACGCACGCGGACAGGCCGCCCTGCCCGGACTGATCAACTGCCACACGCACGCGCCGATGGCCGCCCTGCGCGGCCTCGCGGAGGACCTGCCCACCGAGGAGTGGTTCAACGACGTCGTCTGGCCCGTCGAGTCCAACCTCACCGAGCGGGACGTGGAGCTGGGCGCCCGGCTCGCGTGCGCCGAGATGATCCGCGGGGGCGTGACCTGCTTCGCGGACCACTACTTCGCCATGGACGCCGTCGCCGCGGTCGTCGCCGAGTGCGGGATGCGGGCGCTGCTGGGCCAGGCGTACTTCTCCTCCCAGGGAGCACAAGGCCGGGAGCAGTCCCTGGAGTTCGCGCTGCGGCACCGCGGCACGGCAGGCGGGCGCATCACGACCGCCCTCGCCCCGCACGCCCCCTACACCGTGGACGAGGCCGACCTCGCCGCCACCGCCGCCCTCGCCCGCGACCACGGCCTGCCGGTGCACCTGCACGCCGCCGAGAACCGCGACCAGACCGACACCAGCCTCGCCCGGCACGGGGTCACCCCGATCGAGGTCCTGGAGCGCACCGGGATCCTCGACACCGACGTGCTCATCGCGCACGGCACCGGCATCGTCGAGTCCGACCTGCCCCTCCTCGCGCGCGCGGGAGGCCGTACGGCCGTCGCGACCGCACCGCGCGGCTACCTGAAGTTCGCCTGGCCCACCACCACACCCGTGCGCGCCCTGCGGGACATCGGGATCCCCGTCGGACTCGCCACGGACGGCGCCGCCTCGAACAACTCCCTCGACGTGTGGGAGTCCATGGCCCTCACCTCCCTGATCCAGAAGTCCACCGAGGGCGACCCGCGCTGGCTGACCTCCCGTCAGGCCCTCCACCACGCCACCCTGCAGAGCGCCCGGGCGGTCGGGCTGGGTGACACGGTCGGCAGCATCGCGCCGGGGCGGCGGGCCGACATCGTCCTCGTCGACCTCACCGGCCCGCACACCCAGCCCGTGCACGACCTCGCCGCCACCCTCGTGCACAGTGCGCGCTCCGCCGACGTGCGCACGACGATCGTCGACGGACGGGTCCTCATGCGGGACCGGCAGCTGCTCACCCTCGACGTCCCGGCCGTGGTGGAGGAACTGGGGGAGCGGCTGCCCGCCCTGGTCGACCGCGGCCACGGCCGCCGGATCCAGGCGTACGACACCTGATCCGGCACCGTCCCGGAGACGCCGGAAAAAAATCTTGCCGAACCGCCGATGAGTTCCGCTCCTGCCGTCGGTCACCACCCCCGACGGACCGTTGCACAGGAGGAGCCCATGTCGCTTCCCGAGATCGTCTCGCGCGCGGAGTGGCGCGCGGCACGCGAGGCCTTACTGGCCAAGGAGAAAGCGGCCACACGCGCGCGTGACGCCCTCAACGCCGAGCGGCGCAGGCTGCCCATGGTGGAGATCGACAAGGAGTACGTCTTCGAGGGCGGAGACGGGAAGGCCACGCTGCTCGACCTCTTCGAGGGGCGGGACCAGCTGGTCGTCTACCACTTCATGTTCGCCCCCGAGTGGGACGCGGGCTGCCGCAGCTGCTCGGCGTTCCTCGACCAGATCGGGCACCTGGTGCACCTTAAGGCACGGGGCACGTCGTTCGCCGCGGTGTCCCGGGCGCCGTATCCGAAGATCCTGCCGTTCAAGGCCCGGATGGGCTGGACGCTGCCCTGGTACTCGTCCTACGTCAGCGACTTCAACACCGACTTCGAGGTGACCCTCGAACGCGAGGGCGAACTCGTCGAGCGGCCGGGCCTCAGCTGCTTCCTGCGGGACCGCGATCGCGTCTTCCACACCTACTCGACGTACGAGCGCGGCCTCGACGGACTCGGCTCGACCACCAGCCTCCTGGACCTGACCGCGCTGGGCCGGCAGGAGGCGTGGGAAGAACCCGAGGGGCGCGCGTCGGCTCTCGGGGCGCCCGCGGGAAGTGAGAGAGTCCGGTATCACGACGAGTACGACTTCTGACACCCCGAGTGACCCGAGGGCCCGAACGGCTGAGGCGCCGCTCACACTTTGCGGTGAACGGGTGTCAACTACGTCTCAGTGGCGTCACTTCCCGAGGCGTTCGCCCCATGGTTGGCGTTTAACTCTACGAGTACAGCGCTACATGGAGGTGCAGGGTGAACGGGCGAACGGTGCTCGAACGCTTTCCCGCCGGCGGGCCGCGCGGGTCCTGGCCGGCGGAGGAGTTCGCCCATGCGCGGCGTCTGGAGGGCCTGCCCGCCGAGGTCGTCATGGACCTCGCCACGGACATGTTCCTCGTCGTCGTCCGCAGTAGCGAGACTGCCGGGGACGCGGCTGCGTGAGGCGCGGGGCGAGCGGCGGGGTCAGCCCGCCTTCGGGGCGGGCACCGGCGCCTTGGTGAACTGCTCCGCCTGGAGGGAGTACAGCTCCGCGTAGAGCCCGCCGGTGGCGAGCAGCTCGTCCGGTGTCCCCGACTCCACGAGCCGGCCCTGGTCGAGAACGTGTACCAGGTCCGCGTGGCGCACCGACGCCAGCCGGTGCGTGATGAGGACGACCGTCTGGCCGCTGCCGGCCAGGGCGCGGATCTTGTCGAAGACCTCCAGCTCGGCGCGGGCGTCCAGGGCCGCCGTCGGCTCGTCCACGATGAGGATGCGGCCACGCCGGTACGCCGCCCGGGCGATC
This sequence comes from Streptomyces griseicoloratus, assembly GCF_014534645.1. Classification (GTDB taxonomy): domain Bacteria; phylum Actinomycetota; class Actinomycetes; order Streptomycetales; family Streptomycetaceae; genus Streptomyces; species Streptomyces griseicoloratus. Next base: position 48,804 of record NZ_JACVQF010000184.1, on the reverse strand, counting down.
CCGATCCGCTGCCACTGGCCGCCGGACAGCTCGTGGCCGCCGCTGAAACTGCGGGCCAGCAGGGTGTCCAGGCCGCGCGGCAGATCCGCGACCAGGTCCTCGGCCCCGGCCTCGGCGACCGCCTCGGCCACGCGTTCGTCGCCGAGCGGCGCCGAGGAGCGGCCCACGGCCACGTTCACGCGCGCGGTGAACGGCCAGCGCTTGAAGTCCTGCGCCACCATCGCGATGCGCTCGGCGAGCGCGCGCCGGTCCGCCGTCGCCGCGTCGACGCCGTCCCACATGATGCGGCCCCGGTCCGGCGTGTACAGCCCGGCTAGCAGCTTGACCAGCGTCGTCTTGCCGGAGCCGTTCTCCCCGACGAGCGCCACGATCCGCCCCAGCGGGAGGGTGAGGGTGACGTCGTCGAGGGCGGGACGGGTGGATTCGCCCGGGTAGCGGAACGTGACGTTCTCGAAGCGGATCTCCTTGGGGTCGTCCGGCAGTGCGGCGCCGCCCGCCGGGATGGCCCGGCCGGCCGCTTCCACGTGCAGCCGCTCCAGATCACCGACGAACAGGGCCTCCTCGTGCAGGGCGTTGACCTCCACGACGAGGGTGCCGAGGCTCTGCGACCCGGTGCGGATCGCGATCACGGCCGTGCCCGCCACCGACAGGGCCATCGCGCCGCCCAGCAGCAGCCCGCCGAGCGTCGCGTACGTCGCCGCCGTCGCGAGCCCCGTCCACGCCGCCGCGACCAGTCCCGTACGGGCCGCCAGCCGGGCGAGCCGGGCCTGCTCCGCCTCGGCGGTCTCCGACATCGCGCGGAAGTGCCGCAACAGGAAGGGGCCCACGCCGTGCACCCGGATCTCGGGCGCCGCGGCCGGTTCGATGAGCAGGCTCGCCAGCAGGCGCCCCGCCCGCTCGTGCTGCACCCACGCGTGGAAGGACTCGTACCGGCGCCGGGCGAGGGTCAGCGCGCTCCAGGCGCTCGGCAGCGTCATGGTCACCAGCAGCGGCAGCAGCGCGGGGTGCAGCACGGTCAGGACGCCGGCCGCCGCGATCAGCGAGATCATCGCGTTCACCACGCGCGTGCCGTACTGGATCATGCGCCGGGCGGATGCGGCGCCGTACTGGGCGGTGTCCAGCAGCTTGTGGAAGGCGTGGTCCTCGATCGCGGCCAGCTCCACGGCCGCCGCCCGCTCCAGGTACTGCTCGGTGGCCACCCGCTCCACCTTGGGCTCCAGCCGCCCGGTGGCGTAGGTCGAAGCAGCCCGCAGCAGTGCCGCGACCATCATCACGGCGGCCACGGTGACCAGCGCGGGGACGGTTCCGCGCAGCCGTTCCTCGATCGGGCCGGTGGCCGTCAGCCCGCCCAGCACGCTGTTCACCGCCAGCAGGCTCACCGCCTGTGCCACGCCCCGGCCCACCTCGGCCGCCAGCACGGTGCGCGCGGCCCGGGCGTCGGCCTGCCGGGCGAGCCGCAGGCTGGACGCCAGCAGGGACGGCAGCCGGGTCACCATGGCCCGGAAGCCCAGCTCCAGGAACGCCTCCGCATGCTGGTTCCAGCCCGTGTCGTAGCGCAGCGGCCCGCCGAAGAGCAGCCGCTCCGACTCCGACACCCCGACCGGTTCCATGCCGCGCTTCCTGCGCACCGTCGGCCTCCCGCGAACGTGGACGAACGGCCACTATCGCGGGGGCGGGCGGCGTCCGGGCAGGGCGCGGGCGGGGGAGGCCGAAGCGCGCGGGCGCACGCCTGGCCGGGGCGGGCCGTAAGGGGCGTGCGGGGTGGAAGGTGGGGCGGGAGCGCCCGGAGGGAGCGCCTGGAGGGAGCGACCGAGGCGCGCGGCCGCCGTCGGGGACCTCTACGGGCAGGCTTGTGTGGATCGCCTGTGGCGATCGCGGGTGCCGGTCGCGGGGTGTCGGTCGGGGGGTGTCGTGTCGGTCGCTTGAGCAGGCCGCTTGATGCGGTCGCCGGTGTCGGGCGCCCGCCCCAGGGGCCTGCCTGTGCCGGTCGTCTGGGCCGTGGGTGCGCCTGTGGTGGTACGTCGGGGGCCGCTGTCAGGTCTGTGGTGGTACGTCGGGGGCTGCGGTCTGTCGGTGGCGGTACGTCCGGGGCCGCGCGGTCAGGTCTGCGGCGGTACGCCTGGGCGGCGTCCGGTCTGTGGCGGTACGCCCGGGCGGGTGCGCCCGCGCCGGCGGGCCCCTGTCGGCGGACCCGTGCCGGTGGGCCGGTCCCGGTGCGCCTGCTCCGTATCGCTACGCGCTCACCGGCCTCGACCACGTCGGCGTCGTGCCCGTCAGCCGGCACAGGGCCAGGTACAGCGGGATGGGCGGGGTGTACGGCACCGTGCCGTCGGGGCGGTGGATCAGGCCGGGGACGCCGGGGGCGTCCGGGACGACCGCGCCGGTGGCGTACCGCGCGGGCGCGGGCCACTCCAGCGCGTAGTCGGAGTCGGAGGGAACGATCCACCACCAGTGCGCCTCGTCGGCGTACACGCACCCGACGCGCGGCAGCCGCGGCATCACCAGCGGGCCGAAGCGGGCGGGCACCGCCACCGCGTCGCAGCCGAGCGGGGCCGTCATGCCGTCCGGCACGGGCAGCCTGTGGAGGGTTCCCGCACCCCGCAGTCCGCGCTGCAGGCGGACCAGCGTGTCCAGGGCGAGCGGGCGGGTGCCGGAGACGGCCCTCACAGCCATGCGGACCCCGTTCCGCGATGCACCTCTCGGTGGCTTCCCGGTGTCTCGTCCTCGCCCGTACCGTCAGAGGGGCCGGGCTTCGGGCGGGCGCCCCAGCCCAGGTCGTCGCGGGGCTCGGACGGACCGCGTGGCACATCGGCCCCGCGCGGCAGCTCGGCCCAGACCAGCAGTCCGGGACCGTGCTCATGGGCGCCCCAGGCATCGCACAGGGCGTCGACGAGGAGCAGGCCCCTGCCGTGCTCGTCCTCGGGCTGCTGCCCGGCCGTGGGGTGGGGCTGACCGGGCGCGCATCCCTCGTCACGCACGGCTATGCGCACCAGGTCGTCACCGTCGTGCAACTCGCACACTATGTGCCGGCTCGCGGTGTGCACGATCGCGTTGGTCACCAGCTCGGAGACCACCAGGGCGGCGGTGTCGCAGGTGTCCTCGCACACCGACCAGCCGGTCAGGCGGGCCCGTGTCAGGCGTCTGGCCTGTGCTGGAGAGCCCGGATGTGCGGCCAGCTCGAAACGGAACCGGCGCTCGGCGGGGACCCCCGAGGTGCCGGCTCCCATCGCGGCACCCAGACCCAGCGGGCCCGCGGTGGCGTCTGTTCCTAAGGGCGCGGACGGAATCACGCTTGCCACTATCGCCCCGCCGCGAACAACTTGGCAAGTGTCACTCTGAAAAATGCAGAGTGCTGTGTGACGGTCTGGGCGGGCGTGGCACACTGCTCGCAACAGCACGTCGAGCGGCGCCACTTCAGATCACCGCAAGGTCTGCCCAGGCTTTCGGACGGTCTTCGAATGGCGCCGCCGGGCTGTCCGCACACCGTCGCGGCCGGCCGCCCGGCGTGATCGGATCCAGGACTCTTCAGGAGGTGGAGCGTTGAGCGAACCGCGGTCCGCGCCGACGGTCGGCCAGGTCGTCCTCGGCCGGCGCTTGCTGGACCTGCGGGAACGCGCCGGGCTCAAACGCGAGGAAGCCGCCCGCATCCTGCGCGTCGCCCCGGCCACGGTCCGCCGCATGGAGACGGCCGAGGTCGCGCTCAAGATCCCGTACCTCCAGTTGCTGCTGAAGGCCTACGGCGTCGGCGACGAGGAGGCCGAAGCCTTCGTCCGGCTGGCCGAGGACGCCAACAAGCCCGGGTGGTGGCAGCGTTTCCACGACATCCTGCCGGGCTGGTTCTCCATGTACGTCAGCCTGGAGGGCGCGGCCAGCCTGATCCGCTCCTACGAGCCCCACTTCGTCCCCGGCCTGCTGCAGACCGAGGACTACGCGCGCGGGGTGCTGCGTTCGGGCGCCATCGGCCAGACCCGGCCCGACGACATCGAGCGCCATGTCGACCTGCGGATGCGACGCCAGGAACTGCTCACCCGCGAGGACGCGCCCCGGCTGTGGGTCGTGATGGACGAGACCGCACTGCGCCGCCAGGTCGGCGGTCCGGAGGTGATGCGTGCCCAGATCGACAAACTGCTCGACGCCACGAAGCTGCCCAACGTCACGCTGCAGGTCGCCCCGTTCGCAAGCGGGCCGCACCCCGGCACGTACGGGCCCTTCGTGCTGTTCCGATTCGCCATGCCGGAACTCCCGGACATGGTCTACAGCGAGTACCTGACCGGCGCCGTCTACCTCGACGCGCGCGCCGAGGTGGCGACCCACCTCGAGGTCATGGACCGCATGGCGGCGCAGGCCGCTACGGCACATCGCACGAAGGAGATCCTCCGGGATCTCCGCAAGGAGCTGTGAATGGAACGCATCACGTCCCAGCCCAAACCGCGGACCCGCGGCGAGCGGATCTACAACGGCATGCCGGCCCGTGAACTCGGCAGCGAGGGCTGGCACAAGCCATGGAGCGGCGGCAACGGGGGCAACTGCCTGGAGGCGATGAAACTCGCCGACGGCCGGATCGCCGTACGGCAGTCCACCGACCCCGACGGCCCGGCGCTGATCTACACATCCGCCGAGATGACGGCCTTCATAGAAGGAGCGAAGGCGGGAGAGGCGGACTTCCTGCTGTCCTGAAACGTGCCACCTGTTGCATCTTGTTTCTAAGCACCGTTCTTTCCGTAACTTCTCTTGTATGGCACCGAATTGACTGAATCGATAACTGAATCGATCACCCTCTGCCGCGGGCACTTGACCCCCTGGAGTCGCTTATGAGCGGGCAGCACCCCGTCGAGATCGACACGAGCAGGCCGCACCCCGCGCGGATGTACGACTGGTATCTCGGCGGCAAGGACAACTACCCGGTCGACGAGGAGATGGGCCGTCAGATGCTCTCCCTCGACCCGAGGGTGCCGGTGATGGCGCGGGTCAACCGCGCGTTCATGCACCGGGCCACGCGCTGGCTGGCAGGGCATGGCGTACGGCAGTTCCTCGATGTCGGCACCGGCATACCGACCGAGCCCAACCTCCACCAGGTCGCCCAGCAGGTCGCGCCCGACGCCCGCGTCGTCTACTGCGACAACGACCCCATCGTGCTGGCCCACGCGGCGGCCCTGCTGCGCGGCACGCCCGAGGGGGCGACCGAATACCTCCAGGCCGACGTGCGGGACCCGGACGCCATCCTGGACGGCGCCAGGAAGGTCCTGGACTTCGGCCGGCCCGTGGCGCTGTCGCTGGTCGCGCTGCTGCACTTCGTCTCCGACGAGGACGGCGCGCACGACCTGGTGGGCCGGCTGCTGTCCGAACTGCCCTCCGGCAGCCACTTGGTGGTGACCCACGCGACGGCCGACTTCACGCCCGAGGAGTCGGCGGCGGCCACCGAGAAGCTCAAGGCCGCCGGCGTCACGCTCGCCCTGCGCTCGCGCGAGGAGTTCGCCCGCTTCTTCGACGGACTCGACCTCGTCGAACCCGGCATCGCGGTACCCCACCAGTGGCACCCCGAGCTGGGCGAGCCGGTTCCCGGGCAGGAGGACGGGATCATTCCGGGATACGGCGCGGTGGCGCGCAAGCCCTGACCGGTGGATTCCGAGCGATGCCCGTGGGCCGGCTCCGGCGGCCCACGGGCATCACTTTTGTCCGACGGCGGCCGTGGCACCGCGTGCGGCCGGCCGCCTCGTGAGTCGACTACCTCATTTCGACTACCTCATCGATCGACTACCTCATCGGCCGGCCGCCTCATCGGCCGGCCTGTCGGCCGCCCGGGCATCGGCGGTCATCGGCCGGTCGTACGGGCCGATCGGCGCCGGCAGACGGCTGCTGCCGCCCGACAGGCGGCGGTCGACGGCCGCCGCCACCGCCCGGCCCTCCGCGATCGCCCACACGATCAGTGACTGGCCGCGAGCCGCGTCCCCCGCGGCGAACACGCCGGGGACGTTGGTCGAGAAGTCCGCGGCCCGGGCGATCGTGCCGCGCGGCCCCAGCTCCAGCCCCAGCTGATCGATGAGCCCGTCCCCCCGGTCGGGGCCCGAGAAGCCGAGGGCGAGCAGGACGAGATCGGCGGGGAGCGTCCGCTCGGTGCCGGGAAGCGGACGCCGCCCGGCGTCCACCCCGACCAGGTGCAGCGAGCGCACATGCCCGGCCGCGTCACCGGTGAAGCGGAGCGTGGACGCCGCGAACAGGCGCGCGTCCGCATCCGCCGCCGGCGCGGACCGCAGCTGCCGCGCCTCCTCGTGCGCGGCCGACAGCCGGTACAGCCTCGGATACGTGGGCCACGGGTCGGTCTCCTCGTCGCGCTCCGCACCGGGCTGGGCGTAGATGTCCAGCTGGGTCACGGAGGCCGCACCCTCCCGTACCGCGGTGCCCAGGCAGTCCGCGCCCGTGTCGCCGCCGCCGACGATGACGACGTGCTTCCCGGCGGCGGACAGCGGGGAGGCCTCCAGGTCGCCCTCGCACACCCGGTTGGCGAGCGGCAGATACTCCATGGCCTGATGGACGCCGGCCAAGTCGCGGCCCGGAACGGGAAGTTCACGCCAGGCCGTCGCCCCCGTGGCGATCACCACCGCGTCGTAGCGTGCCCGCAGCTCGGCGGCGTCGACGTCCCGCCCGACCGACGTCGAGGTACGGAATTTCGTCCCCTCGGCCCGCATCTGGTCGATCCGCCGCTCCAGATGCCGCTTCTCCATCTTGAACTCGGGGATGCCGTACCGCATCAGCCCGCCAATCCGGTCGTCCCGCTCGTAGACGGCGACCGTGTGGCCGGCCCGGGTCAGCTGCTGCGCCGCCGCCAGCCCCGTGGGCCCCGACCCGATCACCGCCACCGTCCTGCCGGACAGCCGCTCCGGCGGGCGCGGCGGAGTGAAACCCTCCTCCCAGGCCATGTCGGCAATGGCGCACTCGACGTTCTTGATGGTGACGGCGGGCTGGTTGATCGCGAGGACGCACCCCGCCTCGCAGGGCGCCGGGCACAACCGGCCCGTGAACTCGGGGAAGTTGTTCGTCGCGTGCAGCCGGTCGCTCGCCGCCCGCCAGTCCTCCCGGGAGACCAGGTCGTTCCAGTCGGGGATCAGGTTTCCGAGCGGGCAGGCGTGGTGGCAGAAGGGGATGCCGCAGTCCATGCAGCGATCGGCCTGCCTGCTGATGATCGGCAGCAGCGCCCCCGGGACGTAGACCTCGCTCCAGTCCCGGACCCGCTCCCCGACCGGCCTGCGCGGCCAGTCCTCGCGGGGCGTGGTCATGAATCCCTTGGGATCGGCCATGGCCGTCTTCCTTGCGTGCTTCGGCTGGACGGGCCGTGCGTCGCCGGGCGGCGCGGCGCCCTTCCGGTCACGATACGTCCGCTCGGCCCCGTACGCAGAGCGCCGTACACCGCCTTTTCCCCGGGCTTCCGCCGGCTCCCCCCGGCCTGCCGCCGCGGGCCGGGCGGGGTCCGGCTCAGGCGAGGGCCAGCACGTACGCCACCGCCGCCGCGGCCGACGCGACCGTGCGGACGTGGTTCCACGCAGTCCACTCGCGTATGTACGTGGGCCAGTGGGCCGCCGCCTGCGCCGAGCCCGGCTCCAGACGGAGCAGCGCCGTGTTGCGCGGCACGTTGGCGGCCGCGGTGACCCCGAACGACCCGAACAGGTGGAGCGCGCTGCCGAGCAGCAGCTCCACCGCGCCCTCGTCCGGCCACCGCACGAACGTCACCACGGCGATCACCGCGGCCAGCACCGCCGTCCCCAGGAACAGGATCATGAAGGCCGGCGTCACCGCGGCCGTGTTGATCGCGTTCATCGCGGCCACGCCCTGCGCGGGCGGCAGCGCGGCCAGCCCCCGCATGACGAACGTCGAGAAGCCGCAGAAGACCCCGGCCACCAGACCGGTCCCGAGCACGCCCAGCACCGTGAGGATGAAGTACGGCCCATCGATCATGTCGCGTCAGCTCCCACCCGCCGAGCCGGGGGCTGCCCGGCACCGTCCACCGTCGATCACGCAAGTCAACTCCCGCACGGACGCGGTGGCCATGGCCGAGGAGCGCGGCACCATGCGCGAGCGTCCACCGCGCACATCACCCACGGGCGGCCTGCCTCCGCCCTTCCTCGGCCGCTGACGCATCATGGCCCTGTGCGACTGGAGGCAATCACCTGGGACCGGCTCGGCGACCTGCTCGCCGAGCGCCTGCTCGACCTGGAGCCGGCCGACGGCGGCGCCTGGCCGCGCGTCGCCTTCGACGGAGCCCCGGCCGCCCGCCCGGGCGACCTCGCCGAACGGGTCTCCGAGGCGCTGCGCGTACGCGGCCGCCCCTCCCTGGTCGTGGCGACGGAGGGCTTCCTGCGTCCCGCTTCGGTCCGGCTGGAGTACGGACGCCAGGACGTGGAGTCCTACTACCAGGGCTGGTACGACACCGCCGCCCTGTGGCGAGAGGTCTTCGGTCCCCTCGAACCCGGCGGGGACGGACGCGTCCTGCCCGATCTGTGGGACCCGGCCACCGACCGCGCCACCCGAAGTTCCTATGTCCCCCTTCCGCCGGGCGGTGTGCTGCTGATGCACGGCCCCTTCCTCCTGCGCCACTGGTTCCCCTTCGACCTCAGCGTGCACGTCCTGCTCTCCCCGGGCGCGCTGCGCCGCCGCACCCCCGACGCGGAGCACTGGACCCTGCCCGCCTTCGAGCGCTACCAGAAGGAGACCGACCCCTCCGGCACCGCGGACGTCCTGGTGCGGTCCGACGACCCGCGTCATCCGGCGTGGAACGGCTGATGCGCGCACTCTCCGGCGTCCGTCGGATCGCCACGTTCCCGGCCTGAGCGGTTCGCGGGCGGGGCGTCCCGGGCCGGCCGGCGTCTTCGGGCTGCCTCGTCGCCGGGGGCCGTCTCGTCGTCGCGGGGGCGCCGGCCCGTCAGAGCCAGCCGTTGCGCCGGAAGCCCCGGTACAGCGCCAGGCAGGCGAGCGAGATCACGCCTATGACCAGCCCGTAGCCGTACCGCCACCGCAGCTCCGGCATGTGGTCGAAGTTCATGCCGTACACACCGCAGACCATCGTCGGTACGGCGACGATCGCGGCCCAGGCCGTGATCTTCCGCATGTCCTCGTTCTGCGCGACCGTGACCTGGGCGAGGTGCGCCTGGAGGATGGAGTTGAGCAGTTCGTCGAACGCGGCGATCTGCTCCGTCGCCCGCAGCAGGTGGTCGGCGACGTCGCGGAAGTACGCCTGTATCTCCGGGTCGACCGCCCGGACCGGACGGGTGGCCAGCTCCTCGAGCGGCCGGCCGAGCGGCACCACCGCCCGCTTCAGTTCGAGGAGTTCGCGCTTGAGCTGGTAGATTCGCCCCGGGTCCACCCGCGCGCCGTTCTCCGCGAACACGTCCGTCTCGACCTGGTCGATGTTCTCCTGCACCGCGTCGATGACGGTCAGGAAGTCGTCGACCACGTGGTCCGCGATCGCGTGGAGCACCGCCGACGGTCCCTTGGCGAGCTGTTCGGGGTCGGACTCCAGCTCCTCGCGCAACGGGCCCAGGGAGCCGTGCCGGCCGTGCCGCACGGTGACCACGAAGTCGGGGCCGAGGAACACCATGATCTCGCCGGTGTTCACCACCTCGCTCGTCGCGGTGAGCTCCTCGTGTTCGACGTAGCAGACCGTCTTGAAGACCGCGAAGAGCGTCTCGCCGTACCGCTCGGCCTTCGGACGCTGGTGGGCCTCGATCGCGTCCTCCACCGCCAGCGGGTGCAGGTCGAACAGCTCCGCGATGCCCGCGAACTCCTGGTCCGTCGGCTCGTGCAGACCGAGCCAGACGAAGCCCGTACCGCGCTTGCGCATCCGCTCCACGGCGTCGACCGGATCGCCGCCCGCGGAAGTACGGACACCGTCCCGGTAGGTCACGCAGTTCACCACCGAGGAGCCGAGCGGGGAGCGCGCGGGGTGACTCAGGTCGACGCGCGGGCGCCGGCGGGCCAGCCGTGCCACCTTGCGGAGGCCGCCGACCCTGCCGAGGCCCGTGACCTTCCGCAGATTCCCTGCCATGGACATCCGGATCTCCTTGCGTGGGTCCCCTCGCGCCGCGCTTCCCGCGCCCTGGCGCGCCAGTCTGCCAGCTCGACGTGAGCGGCGGACAAGCCTGTGGAAACGCGGGGTTCCGCTTAGTTCCCGGCTGTGGACGGGCAGTTCCAAGTTCCTGGAGCCGGCGGCAGCCGACCGCGCCCACTGCCGCCTCCTCTGCGTCGGCCAGGGCAGCAGCCCCTAGAGGTCAACTGCCCTGAGGAGGTCTGCCCCCCACCAGGCCGACCGCCAGTGCCCCCGCCCGGCACCCGTTCTCCGCCGCGGCCTCCGGTGTCGCGCCCGCGAGCAGGGCGGCGAGGAAGGCACCGGTGAAGGCGTCGCCGGCACCCGTGCTGTCCAGGGGCACCGCCGGGGCGGCCGGGACACGTGCGCACATGGTGCCGGAGCGGGCCACCAACGCCCCCTCGGCGCCTTGCTTGGCGACCACCAGCGGAACGTGCCGACTCAGTTTCGCCGCGGCGTCCGCCGTATCGGGCAGTCCGGTGAGCAGACACGCCTCGTCACGGCTGGGCAGCAGGACGTCCACCCCTTCGACGAGGGACAGGAAGCGGTCGACGCCGAGCTTCGTCAGGAACCCCGCCGAGGCCGGGTCCAGGCTCACCGGCACTCCCCGCGCGCGTGCCGCCCCCAGCGCGGTCGCCACCAGGGCCCGGCTCGGCTCGGAGAACAGCAGGTAGCCCGAGAGGTGCAGCCAAGCCACCCCGTCGAGCAGCCCGTCCGACCAGTCGCCGGGGTCGAGACACAGCGATGCCCCGCTGTCGGTGAGGAACGTCCGCTCGGCCGAGTCGCCGGCGTCGACCAGGCAGATCACCGTCCCCGTCGGCGCCGCCGCGTCGACGGCGAGGAGGGGGCGCACCCCGTGGGCCGTCAGCTCGCTCTCGTGCCAGGCCGCCGCGTCCGTACCGACCCTCCCGAGCAGCCGCACGTCCGCGCACCCCTCGTGCGCCGCCCAGCAGGCCACGTTCGCGCCCGCCCCGCCGGGCAGCCGACGGATCGAGGCGGCCGTGTCGGTGCCTGCCGCGAGCGGCCCCCGGTGGCGGGCGACGACGTCCGTGACGACGTCGCCGGCCACCAGCAGCGCGCCGCACGGTTCCGTGGTCACGCCCGAGTCCAGGCCGCCGCGATGCGTGCGGCCAGCCGTACGTTGCCGCGCACCGCCGCCAGGTTGGCGCTCAGCGAGGCGCCGTCGGTGTGCCGGACCAGATGGTCGAGCAGGAACGGAGTGACCGCCTGGCCCGTCACCCCCTGCTCCTCGCACGCCCGCAGCGCGTCGGCGAGCACGCGCGCGTGCAGCGCGGGATCGAGCTGCTCCTCCCGCGGCACGGGGTTGGCGACGACCAGTGCCGACGCGGGTCCGCCGAGCGCGTCCTGGGCCCGCATGACCGACGCGACCTGCTCCGGTGTGTGCAGTGTCCAGTCGACCGGAAGTCCCGAGTCGGACAGGTAGAAGCCGGGGAACCGGTCCGTGCCGTAACCGGCCACCGCGACGCCCAGCGTCTCCAGCCGCTGCAGCGTGGCCGGCACGTCCAGGATGGACTTCACGCCCGCGCACACCACCGTGATCCGGGTGCGGGCCAGCAGCCCCAGGTCGGCCGACTCGTCCTGCGTCACCGTCCACTCCCGGTGCACCCCGCCGAGCCCGCCGGTCGCGAACACGCGAAGCCCGGCCAGGGAGGCCAGCAGGGCGGTCGCCGACACGGTGGTCGCCCCGCTCGCCCCGGAGGCCACCGAGAGCGGCAGGTCGCGGTGCCCCAGTTTGCGGATGCCGTCCTCGTTCGCGACCCGCTCCAGCTGCTCCTTGTCGAGGCCGACGTGCGGCCGCCCGTCCAGTACGGCGATCGTGGCCGGTACGGCGCCCTCCTGCCGTACCGCATCTTCCAGCTCCCGGGCCACCAGCAGATTGCGCGGGCGTGGCAACCCGTGCGCGATGATCGTGGACTCCAGGGCCACCACGGGACGGCGCGCGTCGATCGCCTCCCGCACCTCTTCCGACACCACCAGCACCACGCGCCTGCCTCCTGTCCGTCGGCTTCTTCCTCATCTCTGGCGGGCGGGACACCGGACCAAACCCTTGCGGCCCGGGGGAGGGGCCGGGAGCCTGGAGGACATGACGGACAACACGGCACGCCTCGACCACGTCGTCCTCTGGGTGCGCGATCCGGTCGCCGCGGCCGACTTCTACGAGAAGGCCGTGGGGATGGAGCCGCTGAGGGTCACCGAGTACGCCGCGGGCACCGTGACGTTCCCCTCCGTACGCCTGAACGACGAGACCATCCTCGACCTCGCACCGCACTCCCTGGCCGAGCACATGCGGATGGTGCCCGGCGCGGCCGGGAGCGCGGGCCACCCGGTCAACCACATCTGCCTGTCACTGCCACGGCACGACTTCGACGCACTGCGCAGCCGCCTGGAGGAGCGGTCGGTGCCCGTCTCGGACTTCTCGCACGACTCCTACGGCGCCCGGGGCCTGGCCCGGCGCAGCTTCTACTTCACCGACCCGGACGGCAACATCTTCGAGGCGCGGCACTACGACTAGCCGATGACCAGCCGCTGGGGACGGCACCGGACGGCACGGCTGGAACAAACAACTAGAACAACGGCTCGGGCAGCACGCCCTCCAGCGCGAGCAGCTTCCGCTTGGTGTCCACGCCGCCCCCGAACCCGCCGATGCCGCCGTCGCTCTCCAGGACCCGGTGGCACGGCACGACGACCGGCAACGGATTGGCGCCCATCGCCGCACCCACCGCCTGGGCGGCGCCCGGCTGACCCACCCGTCCGGCGAGATCGCCGTAGCCGACGACCGAGCCGTACGGGACGCCGGAGGCCAGCTCCCGCAGCACCTCCCGGTTGAAGCCCGAGATCAGCGACCAGTCCAGCGGCAGGTCGAACGCGCGGCGCTCACCCGCGAAGTACGACTCCACCTGCCGTATCGCCTCCGCCAGCAACGGGGAGTCCGGGGCCTCGACGGGTTCCCCGCCCAGCCGTGACGCCAGCCGGCCGAGCGCCCGGTCGCGCACCGCCTCCGAGGCGTGGAACACGACGTTGACCAGGCCCTCGCGGGTCGCGGCCAGCAGCAGCGGACCGATGTCCGTGCCGACGACGGTCCACACGATCCGCTGCTCGTACTGCCCATCGCTGTCCATGCGCCCCACCGTACGACCCGCCACTGACAACGCCCGCCGAGGCGGACGCGGCGGCGCCCCGCGGAGGCGACGGAATCACTCGCCGCCGGCGTCCTTGCCGCGCAGGGCGTCCCGCACCACGTCGGGCTTGTTGGTGATGATGCCGTCGACGCCGTACCCGGCGACCCGCCGGGCCGTTTCCGCGTCGTCGACCGTCCAGGTGGAGACCTGCAGGGGCTTGCCGTGCGGCCCGGTGAACGCGTGGACGGAGGAGACGTAACCCAGGGACAGCGTGCCGTAGGAGGGGTTGATCTGGTCGGTGAACTCCGCGTACGCGGGCAGGTCCGACACGGGCGGCGTGCCGAGGAACCCGGTCCTGACGGCCGGCTTCAGTTTGTGGACGTTCCGCACGCTCTGTGCGCTGAAGCTCTGCACGACCAGCCGTCCGGTCACGTGGTGCCGGTCCAGCCAGCCCTCGTTGGACAGGACCTTCAGGGTCTGCTGCTCGATGCCGGGGTACAGCTCGGGATTCTTGATCTCCAGCAGGAGTTTCTGGTCGTGGCGCTCGACGCGCTCGACGTACTGCTCCAGCGTCGGCACGCGCGCGCCCGCGTAGGCGGAGCCGAACCAGCTCCCCGCGTCCAGCCGCGCGATCTCGGCGGCGGTGAAGTCCTTCACCAGCCAGGGCGCCCGGTCGGGATAGACCTCCTCGACGTCGGTCGTACGCCGGAGGCTGTCGTCGTGCAGCACGACGAGTTCGCCGTCCCGGGTCCGCTGGACGTCGTTCTCCACCCAGCGGATGCCCAGCTCGGCGGCCTTGTCGACGGCGGCCAGCGTGTTCTCCGGCGCGTACGCGGAGGCCCCCCGGTGGGCGATGACCGCGGGCCGATCGTCGCCGACGTCGGTCCGGGCATGAGAGGCGGGGGTCAGGAGGGCAGCCATCAGCGCGGTGGTCGTGACGGCAACTGTGCGCGCGTGCATGCGTACTCCTCGCGTCGAACGATCACGGACAGCACCACTGTGACAGCAGTGAGTCAACGGGAGAGGGGTACAGAATGGCCACAGACTGAATGGAGTCGCTCAACTCCGCTCACCGGGGCCGCACAACTGCGTCAGGGCCGTGATTCTTTGCCGGAGAATCGTTCGACCATTCCGGTGGCAGTCATACTCTCTGCCTCAACCCTGACCGCACTCCGCGGTCCTGGGAGGGGGCGCACATCAGGACACTCCAGGACGCAACAGGGCGGAAGGGTAGCCGCGCATGCAAGGCACGGTCGACGGATTCAGCTACGGACTCGTCACACCGCTGGTGGCCTACCTCATGGCCTGCCTGGGCGGTGCCCTCGGCCTGCGCTGCACCACGAGGTCCATGCTGGTCGCCCGGTCCTGGCGTCCCGGGTGGCTCGCCCTCGGCTCCGCGGCGATCGGCTCCGGCATCTGGACCATGCACTTCATCGCGATGATGGGCTTCACGGTCGAACACACGCCGATCCGCTACGACGGGCCGATGACGTTCGCGAGCCTGGCCCTCGCGATCGTGATGGTGGGCGTGGGGATCTTCATCGTCGGCTACCGGGGCGCCCGCGGAGCGGCCCTGTTCACCGGCGGCACGATCACCGGCCTGGGCATCGCGTCCATGCACTACCTGGGCATGGCCGGCATGAGCCTGGACGGAGAACTGGAGTACAACACGTTCACCGTGGCCGTGTCCGTGGTCATAGCCATGGCCGCGGCCACCGCGGCCCTGTGGGCCGCCGGACAGGTCCGCGGCTTCCTGTGGAGCGTGGGCGCGAGCCTGGTGATGGGGCTCGCCGTCACCGGCATGCACTACACGGGCATGGCGGCCCTGGACGTCCACGTCCACGGCACGTCCGAGCCGGCCACCGGCCAGTCGCCCGCCGAACTCCTCGCCCCGATGCTCATCGGCCCGCTCGCCTTCCTCCTCGTCGCCGGCGTCGTCGTGATCTTCGATCCGCTGCTGGTGGCGGGGAAGCCGGCCCTGGCACCCGTCGAGGACAAGCCGGGCATCCCCGCCCACACCGTCGTGCCGCGCCCGGCCCGCCGGCCGGCGGTGCACCAGTCCCCGCTCCGCCCGCGCCGCAGGCTCGCCCGCCGGCGTCCGCGCACCCCGCAGAACCGCTGACCCGGACCGGTTGTCAGTGCGGGGTCGTACGGTGGAACCCATGCGGCCCGTTTCCCAGATCGAACGCACGGTGGCGCCCTTCGAGGTCGTCAGCCCCTACCAGCCGAGCGGCGACCAGCCGGCGGCCATCGCCGAGCTCGCCCGGCGCATCGAAGCAGGCGAGAAGGACGTCGTCCTGCTCGGTGCCACCGGCACCGGCAAGTCCGCCACCACCGCGTGGATGATCGAGAAGCTCCAGCGCCCCACGCTCGTGATGGCGCCGAACAAGACGCTGGCCGCCCAGCTGGCCAACGAGTTCCGCGAGCTGCTGCCGAACAACGCCGTGGAGTACTTCGTCTCGTACTACGACTACTACCAGCCCGAGGCGTACGTCCCGCAGTCGGACACCTACATCGAGAAGGACTCCTCGATCAACGAGGAGGTGGAGCGGCTGCGCCACTCCGCGACCAACTCGCTCCTCACCCGCCGAGACGTCGTCGTGGTCGCCTCCGTCTCCTGCATCTACGGCCTCGGCACCCCGCAGGAGTACGTGGACCGCATGGTCCCCCTCCGGGTCGGCGACGAGATCGACCGGGACGAGCTGCTGCGCCGCTTCGTCGACATCCAGTACACGCGCAACGACATGGCCTTCGCCCGCGGCACCTTCCGGGTCCGCGGCGACACCATCGAGATCTTCCCGGTCTACGAGGAGCTGGCCGTCCGCATCGAGATGTTCGGCGACGAGATCGAGGCCCTGTCCACGCTCCACCCCCTCACCGGCGAGATCATCAGCGACGACCAGCAGCTGTACGTCTTCCCGGCCTCCCACTACGTCGCGGGCCCCGAGCGCATGGAGCGGGCCGTCAACGACATCGAGAAGGAGCTGGCCGAGCGCCTGGCCGAGCTGGAGAAGCAGGGCAAGCTCCTGGAGGCCCAGCGCCTGCGGATGCGCACGACGTACGACATCGAGATGCTCCGCCAGATCGGCACCTGCTCCGGAGTCGAGAACTACTCGATGCACTTCGACGGCCGCTCGCCCGGCTCCCCGCCGAACACGCTGCTGGACTACTTCCCGGACGACTTCCTGCTCGTCATCGACGAGTCGCACGTCACCGTGCCGCAGATCGGCGCCATGTACGAGGGCGACGCCTCCCGCAAGCGGACCCTGGTCGACCACGGCTTCCGGCTGCCCTCCGCGCTCGACAACCGCCCGCTGAAGTGGGAGGAGTTCCAGGAGCGCATCGGGCAGACCGTGTACCTGTCGGCGACCCCCGGCACCTACGAGCTGTCCCGCTCCGACGGAGCCGTCGAGCAGATCATCCGCCCCACCGGCCTCGTCGATCCGGAGGTCGTGGTCAAGCCCACCGAGGGCCAGATCGACGACCTGGTGCACGAGATCCGCAAGCGGACCGAGAAGGACGAGCGCGTCCTGGTCACCACGCTCACCAAGAAGATGGCCGAGGACCTCACCGACTACTTCCTGGAACTCGGCATCCAGGTCCGCTACCTCCACAGCGACGTCGACACGCTGCGCCGCGTCGAACTGCTGAGGGAGCTGCGCGCCGGTGAGTACGACGTCCTGGTCGGCATCAACCTGCTCAGGGAGGGCCTCGACCTCCCCGAGGTCTCCCTGGTGGCGATCCTCGACGCCGACAAGGAGGGCTTCCTGCGCTCCGGCACGTCCCTGATCCAGACCATCGGCCGCGCGGCGCGCAACGTCTCCGGCCAGGTCCACATGTACGCCGACAAGATCACCCCGGCGATGGAGAAGGCCATCGAGGAGACCAACCGCCGCCGCGAGAAGCAGATCGCGTTCAACAAGGCAAACGGCATCGACCCGCAGCCGCTCCGCAAGAAGATCAACGACATCGTGGCGCAGATCGCCCGCGAGGACGTGGACACCGAGCAGCTGCTCGGCTCCGGCTACCGCCAGTCCAAGGACGGCAAGGGCGCCAAGGCCCCCGTGCCCGCCCTCGGCGGCAAGGCGGCGGGCGGCAAGGCGGCCAAGGGAGCCAAGGGAGCCAAGGGCAAGGCCGCGGAGAAGATGCCGACCGACCGCCCCGCCGCCGAACTCGCCGAGCAGATCGAGGAACTCACCGCACGCATGCGGGCGGCCGCCGCGGACCTGCAGTTCGAGATCGCGGCCCGGCTGCGCGACGAGGTCTCCGAGATGAAGAAGGAACTGCGCCAGATGAAGGAGGCCGGCCTGGCCTGACGGCCCGGGCGGGCACGCGCTGTGTTGCAAGACCGACACAAAGTACGGCCCTGGGTACGGCACTGTCGGTGCCCCTGCGTAGTGTTCGGGTCAACCGCGGGCGCCGCGGCAACAGGGGACAGTTCGAGAGGGGAATCAGCGCGTGACCGTCAACATGACCAAGGGTCAGGCCATCAGTCTGCAGAAGAACGACGGCGGCAGCCTGACGTCGGTGCGCATGGGTCTCGGCTGGCAGGCGGCTCCCCGGCGCGGCCTGTTCGGTTCCCGGACCCGAGAGATCGACCTCGACGCCTCCGCCGTCCTGTTCGCGGACAAGCGGCCGGTCGACGTCGTCTTCTTCCGCCACCTGGTGAGCGACGACGGCTCGGTGCGCCACACCGGCGACAACCTCGTCGGCGGTGTCGGCCAGGGCGGCGACGACGAGGCGATCCTCGTCGACCTGCAGCGCGTCCCGGTCCACATCGACCAGATCGTCTTCACCGTGAACTCCTTCACGGGCCAGACCTTCCAGGAGGTGCAGAACGCCTTCTGCCGTCTGGTCGACGAGACCAACGGCCAGGAGCTCGCCCGCTACACGCTGGCCGGCGGCGGCGCCTTCACGGCGCAGGTCATGGCCAAGGTGCACCGCGCGGGCCAGGGCTGGTCGATGACCGCGCTCGGCACCCCGGCCAACGGCCGCACCTTCGAGGACCTGATGCCGGCGATCCTCCCGGTCCTGTAGGACGGCACGGACCGGCCGGTCCCCCGGGCGGGGACCGGCACGCGGCACACGAGACGACACGAGTGACACAGGGGGACAGGCGATGACGGCGGAGCTGGTGCGGGGGCAGAACCACCCGCTTCCCCAGGCCCGTCTGGAGATCCGGGTCTCGGCCGGCACGCCGGTCGTCGCCGGAGCCACGCTCGGCGACGAGAACGGCAAGGTCCATGGCGTGGAGTGGGTGGCCCACCCGGGCGCACCCGTCCTGCCGGGCCTGGAGGTCTCCAAGCAGGCCGCCGCCGACCATCGCCTCGCGGTGGACCTGGAGGCCGTGCCGGACGCCGTGCACCGCGTCAGCGTGCTGCTGGCCCTGCCCGCCGCCGACGGGAGGGGCCCGGTCCGCTTCGGCGCCGTCGCCGCCCCGTTCGTCGCCGTCACCGGCCTCGACGGCACCGAGGTCGCCAGCTACACCATCACCGGCCTGGAGGCCGAGTCCGCCGTCGTCGCCCTGGAGCTCTACCGCCGCCAGGGCGCCTGGAAGGTGCGCGCCGTCGGACAGGGATACGCGGGCGGCCTCGCCGAACTCCTCGCCGACCAGGACCTGCCCCAGGCCCACCAGCTCGCCGGCAGCATTCACGAAGCGGTGGCCCGGGGCCTGGCCCGTTCGGTGCCCGCGCCCCCGCAGCGCACGGCAGACGGCGACCGCTCCCCGCAGCCGGCCGCCCCCGCGCCCGGCCCGGACCACGGCGCCACCGCACCCCAGGGCGCCCCCGGCCCCGTGCCGCCGGCATCCCCGTACGATCCCCACGGCGCGGCCGGGCCCGGCCCCCAGTCCGAGTACCCGGGCGGCCCCGGTGCGGCCGACCCCGCCTCCCAGCCGTCCCCGGCCGGCTCCGGCGGGCCGATCGACTACAGCCACCCCCGCCGGCAGAACGCGGCTCCGCCGCCGCCTCCGCCCACCGCGCCCCCCGCCGAGCCCGGGCAGCCCGCACGGCCCGTCGCGGGCGACGCGACCGGCTGGTCCATGGACGAGCGGCTCTACAACCAGGTGTGGGGCATGTTCGAGGACCTCGCCCGCACCACGGCCGCGTACCGCAGCGCCGTGGACTTCGCCGAGTCCCGGATGGAGAAGGAGCTGGACCAGGTCCTGTCCGACCCGCGCAGCCGGATCGGCGGACAGGGCGACGCCGCCCGCGAGGCCGCCCGCGCCCGGCACGGTCAGCTCGTGGCCCGGGCGAGGGAGGCGTTCGACCGGGACCTCGCCCAGCTCATCGCCGAGGCCGACGTCGTCGAACCCGCCCTGCCGCCCGCCTACGCGCGCTGGGACAACCCCGCGTGGCACGCCTACCGGGTGCCCATGGAGATCCCCATGGCGCTGCGGCTGGGTGACCTGCACCTGCCCGAGGCCGACCGGATACGCATCCCCATGCTGGTCCGGCTGCCGCTGGAGCGCGGTCTGTGGATCGACAGCGGGCGTTCCGGCTCGCCCGGCGATACGTTCGCCGACTCCCACGACATGCGGCGCCTCGCTCTGGAGACCGCGGTCGCGCACGCGGCCCGGCTGCTCGCCGTCTACCCGGCGGGCGAGTTCACGGTGCACGTCATCGACCCGGCCGGATCGGGAGCGCAGGCACTCGCGCCGCTGGTGCAGACCGGAGTGCTGGCCGCCCCGCCCGCTCTCGGCGCCGCGGGGACGGCGGACGTCCTCGCCCGGCTCACCCAGCGCGTCGACCTGGTCCAGATGGCGCTGCGCGGCGGCGCCGCCGACTCGCTCCCGCCCGGCCTCGACACGGCCCAGCAGCTCCTGGTCGTCAACGACTTCCCGCACGGATTCGACGACCGGGCCGTGAACCAGCTGCGCTACCTCGCGGACGAGGGTCCGGCCGTCGGCGTCCATCTGATGATGGTCGCCGACCGTGAGGAGTCCGCCGGGTACGGTCCGCTGCTCGACCCGCTGTGGCGCTCGCTGCTGCGGCTCACCCCGGTGGCCGACGACCATCTCGCCGACCCGTGGGTCGGGCACGCCTGGACGTACGAGCCGCCGCTCGTGCCGCCCGGCAGTCAGGTGCTCCAGCAGGTGCTCACCCAGGTCGCCGCGGCCCGCCGCTCGTGGGACCGGTGACCGCCGCGCGCTTTTGCCAAGCGTGTGTAAAGCGCCACTGACCAGCGGCTTTGGTTCGTCCTTTACCCTCCCCTTTACCGTTCCTTGGTGATTGGGGTACTGTCTTCCGTACGGAGGGGAGTACTCCCTGTCTGCTGCGGCGTACCCGTCAATACGGATCAGGCCAGATCCCGGGGCGTCGGCCCGCGGATTCCGGACGTGCCGAGCACGCCGGATGCGCGGGTGGAAGAGACCTCCGGCAGCGACGACGCTGACATCTGCCGTGTGACGTACTGCCGGAGGCGTAGTGGAAGTTTCCTCGACCCTGTGGGTCCTGACCATCCTGGGGCTCGCCGCCCTCATCGCGGTCGATTTCTTCATCGGCCGCAAGCCGCACGACGTATCGATCAAGGAAGCCGGAATCTGGACCGGCGTCTGGATCCTCCTCGCCTGTCTCTTCGGTTTCGGCCTGCTCGTCTTCGGCGGCGGCCAGCCCGCCGGCGAGTTCTTCGCGGGCTTCATCACCGAGAAGTCCCTCAGTGTGGACAACCTCTTCGTCTTCGTCCTGATCATGGCGAAGTTCGCGGTTCCCTCGCAGTACCAGCAGCGAGTGCTCCTCATCGGTGTGCTGATAGCCCTGGTCCTGCGGGCCGTCTTCATCGCCGCCGGTGCCGCGATCCTCGCCAGCTTCTCCTGGGTGTTCTACCTCTTCGGCGCCTTCCTGATCTGGACCGCCTGGAAGCTCATCCAGGAGGCCCGGGCCGAGGAGCAGGACGAGGAGTGGGAGGAGAACAAGCTCCTCAAGACCGCCGAGCGCCGCTTCGGCGTCGCCGACCGCTACCACGGCACCAAGCTGTGGATCGAGGAGAACGGCAAGCGGGTCATGACCCCGATGCTGGTGGTCATGCTCGCGATCGGCACCACCGACGTGCTCTTCGCGCTCGACTCGATCCCGGCGATCTTCGGCCTGACCCAGGACCCGTACATCGTGTTCACGGCCAACGCGTTCGCCCTGATGGGTCTGCGTCAGCTGTACTTCCTCATCGGCGGCCTGCTGAAGAAGCTGGTCCACCTGTCCTACGGCCTGTCGGTCATCCTGGGCTTCATCGGTGTGAAGCTGGTGCTGCACGCGCTGCACGAGTCCGGGGTCCACGTGCCCGAGATCAGCATCCCCGTCTCGCTCGGCGTGATCTGCTCCGTCCTAATCGTCACCACGATCACCAGCCTCCGGGCCACCCGGAAGCAGGCCGAGGCGGAAGCGGCGGCCGGCGGCGAGGGCGCCTCGAAGGACAGCGTCGAGGCCTGATCCCGACCGGTACGACCCGAGCCGGGAACACAAGCCCACCGGGAGCGGCGAGCGGCACATGGACCGCCCGCCGCTCCCGGCGCGCGTGCTCCGGGCGTGCTCCCGGCCGCCCGTGACGGAGTGCGAGCTCCGGTCACCTCTGCGAACATCGCTGCATGATCACTCGGTCGAGGGCGCTCCTGGCGCAGTGGACGACCGTCATGCCCGTGGTCGCGGTCGTGCTCCTGGTCCTCACCTGGGGGCGGGATCTGCCCGGGGCGGTCGTCGTGCTGATGACGGTCGTCCTCGCGGTGGCCGTACTGGCGGCCGTGCACCACGCCGAGGTGGTCGCACACCGGGTCGGCGAACCGTTCGGCTCCCTGGTCCTCGCCGTCGCCGTCACGGTCATCGAGGTCGCCCTCATCGTGACCCTGATGGTGGACGGCGGCGACAAGAGCGCGACCCTGGCCAGGGACACGGTGTTCGCAGCCGTGATGATCACCTGCAACGGCGTGGTCGGACTCAGCCTCCTCGTCGCCTCGCTGCGGCACGGCACGGCCGTCTTCAATCCGGAGGGCACCGGCGCCGCCCTGGCGACGGTCGCGACCCTGTCGACGCTCAGCCTCGTCCTGCCGACGTTCACCACCAGCAAGCCGGGCCCGGAGTTCTCGACCATACAGCTGACCTTCGCCGCGCTCTCCTCGCTGATCCTCTACGGCCTGTTCATCGCGACCCTGACCGTGCGGCACCGCGACTACTTCCTGCCGATCACCCGGCAGGGCCAGGTGATCTCCGTGGAGACCCACGCCGAAGCCCCGTCCCTGCGTACGGCCCTCATCAGTCTTGTACTGCTGGCCCTGGCCCTGATCGGCGTGGTGGGCCTCGCGAAGGGGGTGTCGCCCACCATCGAGGACGGAGTGGACGCCGCCGGGCTGCACCACGCCGTCGTCGGTGTGATCATCGCCCTGCTGGTGCTGCTTCCCGAGACCATCGCCGCGCTGCGCTCTGCCCGCCGCGACCGCGTGCAGACCAGCCTGAACCTCGCGCTCGGCTCGGCGATGGCCAGCATCGGCCTGACCATCCCGGCGGTCGCCCTGGCCTCCGTCTGGCTCTCCGGGCCACTGGTCCTCGGCCTCGGCTCCACCCACATGGTGCTGCTCGCCCTGACCGTGGTGGTCGCCTCCCTGACGGTCGTGCCCGGCCGGGCCACGCCCCTGCAGGGAGGCGTCCACCTGGTGCTGTTCGCGGCCTACCTGGAACTCGCCATCAATCCCTGACCCGCCGCCGACCCCCGGCCGCGCCCATGCCGCCCCTCATCCCGAGGCGGGCTCCGCCGCCGCGACCGGAACCGGACGGGTCTCCGGCAGCAGCGCGAAGCATCCGAGGCTGAGCAGTCCCACCGCCGTCAGATAGGCGGCCACGCCCCAGGGCACCCTGCCGCCCTGCTCGGCCAGAGCCGTCGCGGCGATCGGCGTCAGCGCGCCCCCGACGACCCCGCCGAGGTTGTAGCCGACCGCCGCGCCCGTGCAGCGCACCCGGGGCTCGTACAGCTCGGGGAGGTAGGCGGCGATCACCGCGAACATGGTGATGAACGCGATCATCGCGCCCAGGAAGCCGAGGAACATCGGCAGGGGCTCACCGGTCGCCAGGAGCGCGACCATCGGGAACATCCACAGGACGGCCGCCGCGCACCCGGCCAGGCACAGCGGCCGCCGGCCGTAGCGGTCGCCGAGCAGCGCCGCAAGCGGGGTGAGCGCGCCCTTCACCACCACCGCGGCCATGATGCAGGAGAGCATCACACCCCGGTCCACCCCGAGCCGTTCCGTGCCGTACGCCAGGGACCAGGTCGACACCGCGTAGAAGATCGCGTACCCGATGGCCAGCGCCCCGGCGGTCAGCAGGACCAGCCGCCAGTGGTCGCGCACCACCTCGGCCAACGGCACGCGCGCGTGGTCGTCGATCTCCAGGAAGCGGGGGCTCTCGGTGAGCGACGACCGCAGCCACAGCCCCGCCAGCGCCAGCACCCCAGCCATCCAGAACGGCACCCGCCAGCCCCACTGCGCGAACTGCGCCTCGGACAGCGACGCCGACAGGGCGAGCACCACACCGTTGGCGAGCAGGAAGCCGACGGAGGGACCGATCTGCGGGAAGCTCGACCACAGCCCGCGACGGCCGGCGGGCGCGTGCTCCGCGGTCAGCAGCACGGCCCCGCCCCACTCGCCGCCGAGCCCCAGCCCCTGGAGGAAGCGCAGGGCGACGAGCAGCAGGGGAGCGGCCACGCCGATGGAGTCGTAGGTCGGTACGCAGCCGACCGCGACCGTCGACGCGCCGGTCAGCAGCAGCGAGGCGACGAGGACCGGACGGCGTCCGTGCCGGTCCCCGATGTGGCCGAAGAGCACCGACCCGAGGGGGCGGGCCACGAAGCCGACGCCGAAGGTGCCGAAGGCCGCCAGCGTCCCGGCCACCGGCGAGAACGTCGGGAAGAACAGCGGCCCCAGCACCAGCGCCGCCGCGGTGCCGTAGACGAAGAAGTCGTAGAACTCGATCGCCGTCCCGGCGAGTGAGGCGGCAGCGAGCCGCAGCATGGAGGGCGCCCTTACAGCGCGTACATCGTGCACGCAGGGTCAACTACCCACAGTGACAGCTCGTTACGGGGGCGTGCGGAGGTGAGCGGGTCAGTACGTGACGGTGATGCGCCGGGCGGGGCCGTCCACGCGGACCGTCCCCCCGTAGGGGATGACGACCTGGGGATCGGTGTGGCCGAAGTCCACATCGAAGACGATCGTCGTGTCCGGAGCGTAGGTCCGCATGGCACGGAGCACCGCCTCACGCTGCTCCGCCGCGTAACGGGCGCCCTCCTCGGGACCGTTGGGGCGATCGAACGACCAGGTCTTCGGACGGCCCGTCAACAGCGCGGAGAAACGGCGCAGCAGCCCGCGCTCGCCCATGTTGCGCAGGGTGCGGAAGACCTCCGCGGCGCTCGGCATCTCCTCGGAGGTCTCCAGGAGCAGCACACCGCCGTCGTACTCCGCCGGATCGGCGATCTCGCGGTCGGCCATCAGCAGCCAGCCGAGGATCTCCAGACAGCCGCCCCAGCCGCGGCCTTCGACCACGCGGTCGGGGTTGACCCAGGTCCAGCCATTGCCGGGCCGGGTCTCGGGCTCCGCGTCGAAGGTCGCCGGGTCGGCCCAGTCCCGGTCGACGTCACGCCAGCGCTCGGCGGGCGCCAGTTCGTACGGACCGGAGCTGAACAGCGCCGCGCGCAGGGAGTCCGCGGTCTGTGGGTGCATGGCGCCCGGGCGGCCCAGTTCACACATCACGGTCGCGCCGTGGTACCCGACGATCCCGGTGTTGTACAGGTAGGCGAGAAGGCTGGTGTTGTCGCTCATGCCGAAGAAGGGCTTCGGGTTCGCCCGGATCAACTCCCGGTCCAGGTGCGGCAGTACGGTGAGCTGGTCGTCACCGCCGATCGTCGCGATCACCGCGCGGACGTCCGGGTCGGCGAAGGCCGCGTGGATGTCGTCGGCGCGCTCGCGCGGCGTCGCCCCCATCTTCCGGGTCGCCGGGTACTCGACCGGCTCCAGCCCGTACTCCTTGCGCAGTCGCTCCAGGCCCAGCTCGTAGGGGAGCGGGAACAGCCCGGGCAGGCCGGAGGAGGGCGAGATCACCGCTATGCGGTCGCCGGGGGAGGGCTTGGGAGGGTACGAGATCGTCGTCATGCCGGGAGGGTAGGGCCCGAAGGGCTGCCGTCGCACCGTGATAAACCGGGTGCCAGCAGCGGTCGCTCGCGGACCGCCCCACGCCGAACGGACCGGAGGAACCGTGCCCCGCACCCTCGCCAACGCCCCCATCATGATCCTCAACGGCCCCAACCTGAACCTGCTCGGCCAGCGCCAGCCGGAGATCTACGGCTCCGACACCCTCGCCGACATCGAGGCCCTGTGCGTGAAGGCGGCGGCGGCGCACGGCGGCACGGTGGACTTCCGCCAGTCCAACCACGAGGGCGAACTCGTCGACTGGATCCACGAGGCACGGCTGAACCACTGCGGCATCGTGATCAACCCCGCTGCCTACTCGCACACCTCCGTCGCGATCCTGGATGCGCTCAACACCTGTGACGGTCTTCCGGTGGTGGAGGTCCACATCTCCAACATCCACCGACGTGAGCCGTTCCGGCACCACTCCTACGTGTCGCAGCGCGCCGACGGGGTCATCGCGGGGTGCGGTGTGCAGGGGTACGTGTTCGGCGTGGAAAGGATCGCGGCGCTGGCCGGAGCCGGACGGGCCGGCGCCTGAGCAAGGCCGGGGGCCGCCGGCCGAGGGCGGGGATCGAAGACCGGCGGCCCGTACCGCGCAGGTTCCCTGGCCCCGCGCGGGCGCACTCCAGTTGACCGCGTCGCCAGGAGTGCCGGGAGCGCGTGTGCGAGGCCGGTGCGTGTGAACGCATCACACGGGGCGCGCGCGACGGGACGCCCGCGGCCCGCCGCCCGTCGTCCGCCCCGGCATCCGGGCAGGCGGGGCCCGGCGCCCCCGCGCCACCCGGTCACGACGGCCGGATCACCGGCGGTGTCCGGCCGCGGTCACCAGCCCCGCGCGTGCCACTCCGGCAGATGCGGCCGCTCCGCGCCCAGGGTGGTGTCGTTGCCGTGCCCGGGGTAGACCCATGTCTCGTCCGGGAGGACGTCGAAGATCTTCGTCTCGACGTCGTGGATCAGGCTCGCGAACGCCTCCGGATCCTTGTGCGTGTTGCCCACGCCGCCGGGGAAGAGACAGTCCCCGGTGAACACGTGGGGGTGGCCGTGCGGGTCGTCGTAGACGAGGACGATCGAGCCCGGGGTGTGCCCGACCAGGTGGCGCGCGGTGAGCTCCACGTTCCCGACCCGGATGGTGTCGCCGTCGTCCACCAGGACGTCGGTCCGCACGGGGATGCCCTCGGCGTCGAACCGGCCCGCGTACGTGCGGGCGCCGGTGGCCGCGACGACCTCGGCGAGCGCCTGCCAGTGGTCGCCGTGCCGGTGCGTGGTGACGACGGACGCGATGCCGTCGTCACCGATCGTGCCGAGCAGCGCCTCGGCGTCGTTGGCGGCGTCGATCAGCAGCTGCTCGTCGGTGGCCCGGCAGCGCAGCAGATAGGCGTTGTTGTCCATCGGGCCGACCGCGACCTTGGTGATCATCAGATCCTTGAGCTCGTGCACGTCGGCGGGTCCGCCGACCCTCACCTCTCCGCTGTACGTCATGGCGGCCAGCCTAGCGCCGGGAAGGGTCCGCAGGCGGCGGCCGACGGCTACAACGGCGGCAGCGCCGGCAGCGTGCCGCCCGTCACGGTGAGCGCGGATCCGTCGCGCCGTCCCGCGAGCCAGCCGAGCAGGTCCGCGGCCGTTCCCCCGACCTCGACCGGACCCCCTCCGGCACCGCCACCGGTGGTCCAGGACCGGCCGTCGGCGGTGGCCAGGCGGGTCGGCGGTACGGTCGCGTGCCCGCGGAACCGCTCCGCGAGGAAGTCGATCTCGCGTTCCGTGAACCGAGCCGGAAGATCCTCCAGCTCGTACCCGATCCCCAGGTCCACGTGGTGCAGCTCGACCTCGACCCACCGCCGGAAGGGCACCCGGGACGCCGAGTCGGTGACCCCGTTGCGCAGCTCCACCGTGCGCGACCAGTCCGCCGGGGCGGCCCCCGTCGCCTGGAAGCGGGCGGCGCTCTCGCGCAGGTCGGAGAGGTGGACGTCGAGGGGGCGCGGCGCGTCCCGCTCGATGTCGGCGTCGCGGGCCTCGCCGGAGACGTACATGGGACGGCCTTCGAGGACGTTCACGAGCGCGTCCGCGTTGCGGGCGAGATGGGCGAGGACGTGACCGCGGGTCCAGCCGGGAAGCCGTGACGGGTGGGTCACGGAGACGTTGTCCAGTTTGCCGACCGCGGTGAGCAGTCGGTCGGTCGCCTCACGTACAGACGCCAGGTCATGGGCGTGATCAATCATGGTGCCGACCCTAGACCGCGCCACACGTTCGGGTGAAGAAGGCGGACCGCGACCGTAAATCGAATGCACGTGCTATATGGTCGGGTGCGGCGTCGGGCATGCTGGAAAGCCGGGGTTTGTTGACAACCGGTGAATCCGACCGGCGTTGTCAGTGGCTCCCCCTAGTCTGAGAAAGACGGGGGCCCCGCCCCTGTCACTTCTCTCAAGAAAGGTGCGGACCGGCGTGGCCGACCGTCTCATCGTCCGTGGCGCGCGCGAGCACAACCTGAAGAACGTCTCGCTCGACCTGCCTCGTGACGCGCTCATCGTCTTCACGGGCCTGTCCGGGTCGGGCAAGTCCTCCCTGGCCTTCGACACGATCTTCGCCGAGGGCCAGCGGCGCTACGTGGAGTCGCTCTCCTCGTACGCCCGGCAGTTCCTCGGCCAGATGGACAAGCCGGACGTCGACTTCATCGAGGGCCTCTCCCCGGCGGTCTCCATCGACCAGAAGTCGACCTCGCGCAACCCGCGCTCCACGGTCGGCACCATCACCGAGGTCTACGACTACCTCCGTCTGCTCTTCGCGCGCATCGGCAAGCCCCACTGCCCCGAGTGCGGCCGCCCGATCTCGCGCCAGTCCCCGCAGGCCATCGTCGACAAGGTCCTGGAGCTGCCGGAGGGCAGCCGCTTCCAGGTGCTGTCGCCGCTGGTGCGCGAGCGCAAGGGCGAGTTCGTGGACCTCTTCGCCGACCTCCAGACCAAGGGCTACTCCCGCGCGCGTGTGGACGGCGAGACGATCCAGCTCTCCACCCCGCCGACCCTGAAGAAGCAGGAGAAGCACACCATCGAGGTGGTCGTCGACCGCCTCACGGTGAAGGACTCCGCCAAGCGCCGGCTCACCGACTCCGTGGAGACCGCGCTCGGCCTGTCCGGCGGCATGGTCGTGCTCGACTTCGTCGACCTCCCCGAGGACGACCCCGAGCGCGAGCGCATGTACTCGGAGCACCTGTACTGCCCGTACGACGACCTGTCCTTCGAGGAGCTGGAGCCCCGCTCCTTCTCCTTCAACTCGCCCTTCGGCGCCTGCCCCGACTGCACCGGTATCGGCACGCGCATGGAGGTCGACCCGGAGCTGATCGTCCCGGACGAGGAGAGGTCCCTCGACGAGGGCGCCATCCACCCCTGGTCGCACGGCCACACCAAGGACTACTTCGGCCGCCTGATCGGCGCCCTCGCGGACGCGCTGGGCTTCCGGACGGACATCCCCTTCGCGGGCCTGCCGCAGCGCGCCAAGAAGGCCCTGCTCCACGGCCACAAGACCCAGGTCGAGGTCCGCTACCGCAACCGGTACGGGCGCGAGCGCCGGTACACCACGGCCTTCGAGGGCGCCGTGCCCTTCGTCAAGCGCCGGCACAGCGAGGCCGAGAGCGACGCCAGCCGCGAGCGCTTCGAGGGCTACATGCGCGAGGTGCCCTGCCCCAGCTGTTCGGGCACCCGGCTCAAGCCGATCGTCCTGGCCGTCACGATCATGGGCAAGTCGATCGCCGAGGTCTCCGCGATGTCCATCAGCGACTGCGCGGACTTCCTGGGCGAGCTGAAGCTCACCGCCCGCGACAAGAAGATCGCCGAGCGCGTGCTGAAGGAGGTCAACGAGCGGCTGCGGTTCCTGGTCGACGTCGGCCTGGACTACCTCTCGCTCAACCGCGCGGCCGGCACGCTCTCCGGCGGCGAGGCCCAGCGCATCCGGCTGGCCACCCAGATCGGCTCCGGACTCGTCGGCGTCCTGTACGTCCTCGACGAGCCGTCCATCGGCCTGCACCAGCGCGACAACCACCGGCTGATCGAGACCCTGGTCCGGCTCCGCGACATGGGCAACACGCTCATCGTCGTCGAGCACGACGAGGACACCATCAAGACCGCCGACTGGATCGTCGACATCGGCCCCGGCGCCGGCGAGCACGGCGGCAAGGTGGTGCACAGCGGCTCCCTCAAGGAGCTGCTCGACAACGCCGAGTCGCAGACCGGCCTGTACCTGTCGGGCAGGAAGGCCATCCCGCTGCCCGACATCCGGCGCCCGCGCGACCCGTCCCGGCAGCTCACGGTGCACGGCGCCCGGGAGAACAACCTGAAGGACATCGACGTGTCCTTCCCGCTGGGCGTGTTCACGGCCGTCACCGGCGTGTCCGGCTCCGGCAAGTCGACGCTGGTCAACGACATCCTGTACACGCACCTGGCCCGCGAGCTGAACGGCGCGCGGAACGTCCCCGGACGGCACACGCGCGTGGACGGCGACGACCTCGTCGACAAGGTCGTCCACGTCGACCAGTCGCCCATCGGCCGCACCCCGCGGTCGAACCCGGCGACGTACACCGGCGTCTTCGACCACATCCGCAAGCTCTTCGCCGAGACCACCGAGGCCAAGGTCCGCGGCTACATGCCGGGCCGCTTCTCCTTCAACGTCAAGGGCGGCCGCTGCGAGAACTGCGCGGGCGACGGCACGATCAAGATCGAGATGAACTTCCTCCCGGACGTCTACGTCCCGTGCGAGGTCTGCCACGGCGCCCGGTACAACCGGGAGACCCTGGAGGTCCACTACAAGGGCAAGTCCATCGCCGACGTCCTGAACATGCCGATCGAGGAGGCGACGGAGTTCTTCGAGGCGGTCCCGGCGATCTCCCGGCACCTGAAGACGCTCAAGGACGTCGGCCTCGGCTACGTCCGGCTCGGGCAGTCCGCGACCACCCTGTCCGGCGGTGAGGCCCAGCGCGTGAAGCTCGCCAGCGAGCTGCAGCGCCGCTCCACCGGACGCACGGTCTACGTCCTGGACGAGCCGACCACCGGTCTGCACTTCGAGGACATCAGCAAGCTGCTGACGGTCCTGGGCGGCCTGGTCGACAAGGGCAACACGGTCATCGTCATCGAGCACAACCTCGACGTGATCAAGACCGCCGACTGGGTCGTCGACATGGGGCCCGAGGGCGGCGCGGGCGGCGGCCTGGTCGTCGCCGAGGGCACCCCGGAGGAGGTCGCCGGTGTTCCGGCCAGCCACACAGGCAAGTTCCTGCGGGAGATCCTCGGAGCCGACCGGATCAGCGACGCGGTGGCGGTGAAGGCCCCGCGCAAGGCGGCGGCGAAGAAGGCGGCCAAGACGGTGGCCGCCAGGTCCACGGCCAAGAAGACCGCCACCGAGAAGGTCACCGGCACGGCGGCCGGCAAGACCGCCGCGAAGGCGGCCAAGGCCACGAAGTCCGCCGCGAAGAAGACGACGCGGGCGCGGCAGTCCTGACCCAGCCGGGCGGCCGCTCGCGGCCGCCCGCGCTGCGGCGGCCGGCTTCGGACGCCGCCGCCCCCATCGGCACCGCCCGGCGGCACACGGAGGCGCCGTGTCCCACAAGACCCGTGGGACACGGCGCCTCCGTGTCGTCGCCCGCCGAGCCACCCTGCGCTCAGGCGTCCGCCGGCTCCACGAACCGCATGTCGAGCTGGATCTTCGCCACCTCGCCGCCGACGCGTTCAACCTGTCCCTGAAGGACCGGATGCTGCTGCGCCGCCTGACCGAGAGGCCCCGGCGCCCTGCGGGCCGTACGACCCGCCGGCTGATCCCTGGGCCGAGCGGCGTCAGCCGGCCAGCTCGTGGGCGTACGGCGGTTCCGCGCCGGCCCGCGAGCAGGTGACCGCCGCCGCACGGGCCGCGAAACGCAGCAGCCCCGTCCAGCCGTCCGCGCCCAGGGCCGTCAGCGCCGGCTCGCTCAGCGCGTCACGCACGGCGAGGCCGTGCAGCAGGGCCGCGTTCACCGTGTCGCCCGCGCCGATCGTGTCGACCACGTCGACGCGCTCGCCCGGCACGGAGTACTCGCCGCCGTCGCGGGTGAAGGCGGTCAGTCCCTCGCCGCCCCGGGTCACCACGACCGCGGCCGGGCCGGACGCCAGCCACTCCCGGGGCGTGCCGCCGAGCCACTCGGCGTCCTCCGCGGACAGCTTCAGCAGCGACACCGACGGCAGCCAGCTCTTGAACCGGGCCCGGTAGGCGTCCGGGTCCGGGATCAAACCGGGCCGGATGTTCGGGTCCAGCGCCGTGAACACGCCCCGCGCGGACGTCTCGCGCATCAGCTCCTCGTACGCGCTCGCCCCCGGCTCCAGCACCAGCGAGCAGGTGCCGAAGGAGACCGCCCCGGTGCCCGGCGGCAGCGCCGCGGGCGGCGCGAACAGCCGGTCCGCCGTCCCCTCCACGTAGAAGGAGTACGCGGCCGAGCCGTCCGCGCCGACACTCGCCACGGCGAGCGTCGTCGGCTCGGTCCCGCGCTGCACCGGCGAGACGTCCACGCCGGTCTCCCGCAGCCGGTCCAGCAGGGCCTCGCCGAAGGCGTCGGACGAGACCCGGGAGCAGAAGGCGGTCGGGGAGCCGAGCCGGCCCAGTGCCACGGCCGTGTTGTACGGGCCGCCGCCGAGCGCCGGGCGCAGCGCGGCGAGGGCGCCCGTGCCCTGCGGTACCAGGTCGATCAGTGCCTCACCGGCGACGACGATCACGGGAGGGTCCTTTCGTGGGCGGGCTGTTCGGACGTTTCGGGGCAGCCGCACGAGGTGCGGTGGGCGAAGACGCAGGGCAGTCGCACGGTCCGGGCCGGCCGGTCCGGCGAGGCGAGGCGTTCCAGCAGCAGCCGGACGGCCTCGGCGCCGAGCTCCTTGCTGGGCTGCGCGACCGCCGTCAGGCGCGGCGAGAAGAGGTCGGCCCAGGGGAAGTCGTCGAAGCAGCACAGCGCGATGTCGCCGGGTACGGACAGGTCCCGGTCCCGCAGGGTGCGCAGCGCGCCGATGGTCATCGCGTTGTTGGCGGTGATCAGCGCGGTGGGCGGTGCGGCCAGGGACAGCAGGGCCGCCGTGGCGCGTGCGCCGCCGGCCGCCTCCGAGTCGCCGTGCGCCACGAGCCGTTCGTCGTACGGCAGCCCGGCGGCCGCGAGGCCGTGCCGGTACCCGGTGATCCGCTCGTGTGTCGTGCTGAGCCCCGGCCGGCCCGCGACCAGCCCGATCCGGCGGTGGCCGAGCCCGGCGAGATGCGTGACCAGCGCGGTGGTCGGTCCGGTGCTCTCGGCGCAGACCTGGTCGAAGCGCGGGCCGCCGTCCTCCGGGCCGTCGACGACCCGGTCGAGGAACACCGCCGGTACGCGATGGCGCTCCAGGTAGGCGACGAGCGCCCGCGGGTCGGCGGAGGGCGCGACGATCATGCCGTCCACGCGCCGCTCGTGCAGCAGCTGGACGACCCTGCGTTCGTGGGCGGGATCGTCGTGCGGGTCGGCGATGAGCAGGCCGTAACCGTGCGCCACGGCGCCGGCCTCGACGCCCTGGAGGATCTCCGTGAAGTAGGGGTTGCTGATCGCGGACACGGCGAGCCCGATCGACCGGGTGCGGGACGTCACCAGCGAGCGGGCGAGGCCGTTCGGCGTGTAGCCGAGCTCCTCCACGGCGTCCAGCACCGCCCGGCGGGTCTCGGGCAGCACCGGCCGGGTGTTGTTGAGCACGTGCGAGACGGTCGCCACGGAGACGCCGGCGCTCCGCGCCACATCGGCCATCGTCGCCAACGGATGCCCCTCTCCCTGCCTCGCGCTCCCGGCCTGCGGGGGCGTCCGGCCGGGACCGTATCCCATCCGGAGGCGGGCGTAAACGCTTGCGCAAGCGTTTACGTCTCACCGACCCACCCCGCCGGCCGGGCCCCGCCGCCGGATATCGTCGCCCTGCACACCCCCTGACCAGTGGAGACCCTATGCCCGGCCGTTCCGCCCCGAGCCGTCGTACCGTCCTTCGCTCGACGGCCCTCACCCCCGTCGCCGGACTCGGGCTGGCCGCCTGCTCGCCGGGCGACGACGGCGCGGCGCCCGCCAGGCCGACGGCGCCCGTCGACCTCGGCGCGGACAGCGAGGTCGCCAAGGGCGCGGCAAAGCTCTACCGCGACCAGAACGTGGTGGTCAGCCGGGCGGAGGACGGCTCCCTGAAGGCGTTCAGCACGGTCTGCACGCACGCGCGGTGCCCCATCAACAAGCTGGAGGGGACGAAGCTCGTGTGCCCCTGTCACGGCAGCGAGTTCGACGCCCGCACCGGTGAGGTGCTGCACGCCCCGGCGAGCGTGCCTCTCATCGAACTGCCGGTCGAGGTGAAGCAGGGCCGCATCGTCGCCGGCCCCGGCGTCTGACCGACCCGCGCGACCGCCCTCCGGGCCGTGCGTGCCGTCTTCCGTGGTCCGGTTCCGCCGGGGCCACGCGCGCCCCTCCGGGCCGTGCGTGGTGTCCCGGCGTTTCCCCCCGGCGCCGTCCCGGCGTCTCATCCCCCGTGGTCCCGGGCGTCGTACTCGCGGCGGTCACGGGCGTGGCATTCCCCTCCGCCGGGACCGCGCGTCTCGTCCCCGGGAGCAGACCCGCCCTGGCCCGCCCGGTCCGCTCCGTCAGGCGCGCCCGCTCACTCCCACTCCCACGCGATCCCCACGATCCCGGACCGCACCCGCGGCTCCACGAGGTGCACCGAGTGGTGCAGCGTGCTCAGGGGCAGCTCCTGCCGGCCGCCGCGCGGCGCCGCCACGGAGTGCTGTGTGAACCGGTGACAGCGCGCCGGCAGGGCGGCCTCGAAGCACACCTGGAGCGCGTACTGCCCGCCCGCCGACCCGAACCCCCGCACGTACTCGCGCGACGTGCCGGCGGTGCCGTCCTCGACGCCGTAGCGGAAGAGGTACGTCTCGCCGGCCCGCAGCCGTCGGTCGAAGAGCAGCTCGGCCACGAGCACACCGGTGTCGTGGTGCATGCGGACGCGGCCCGTACGGCAGTTCTCCAGAGCCTCGACGGCCATCCGCGCGGGCGCGCAGCCGGGATCGCCGTGGTGGACGGCGACGAAGCGGTCGACGCCGTCCCGGTGTGCGCGGACGATGTGCTGCGACTCGCGCCCCGCCAGCTCGCGGTGCGCCCCGATCCGGACCCGTTCGTGGAGCCCGAGGGTGTGCAGCCCGCCGTCCGCCGGGTGACCCAGCTCGGCCAGCAGCCGGTCCAGAGCGCCCGAGGCCTCCATGCAGGAGCGGTAGGTGCGGGCCGCGGGCCGCTGCGCCGACGGATGGCCGTCAGCCTCGGTGAGCAGGCGGATCAGCGACTCCTCGGGGAGCCGGAGGATCTCCTCCAGGGCCCGTACGGCACGCAGCGACTCCGGGCGCCGGGGGCGACGGGCGCCCTGCTGCCAGTAGCTGAGACTCGTGACGCCCACCTTCACCCCATGGCGCGACAGATGGTGCTGCACACGCTGCAACGGCAGTCCGCGAGCGGCGATCGCGGCGCGCAGGGCGACGTGGAAGGGGCCACCGCGCAGGGCCGAGTCCAGGTCCGCGGTGGCGACGTCCGCGTGCTGTGTGGCGAGCGGCATGCAGGGGCCTTTCTCTGAGGGGTCACGACGGCTGGTCAGACCGTCGGCGCGGATCCGTCGGGGCCGCCCCGGATGCGGCGCAGGCGCGTCTTCACATCCGTACGCCGCGGTTCAGGCCCCGAGTTCCCCCGCATTGAAGCGTGTTGACCAAGCCCCGACAACACCTCGCGCCCGGCGGTGACGCGGTACTGGCCGAGAACGCACCGGGCTGTCTCCGGGAGGGGCACGGAAGGTGATCCACGGGTCGGCGTGCGGTCGTCCACAGGCTTGCGGCCGGTCGTCCACAGCCTCGCCGGAGTGTCGGTCCTCGCCAGTAGGGTGTGAGTCATGGCCGACCCCTCCAGCTACCGCCCCAGGCCGGGTGAGATCCCGGACTCCCCGGGGGTGTACAGGTTCCGTGACGAGCACCGCCGGGTGATCTACGTCGGAAAGGCGAAGAGCCTGCGCCAGCGCCTGGCGAACTACTTCCAGGACCTGGCGAACCTCCACCCCCGCACCCGCACGATGGTCACCACGGCCGCGTCCGTGGAGTGGACCGTGGTGTCCACGGAGGTCGAGGCGCTGCAGCTGGAGTACTCCTGGATCAAGGAGTACGACCCCCGGTTCAACGTGAAGTACCGCGACGACAAGAGCTACCCCTACCTCGCGGTGACGATGAACGAGCAGTTCCCGCGCGTCCAGGTGATGCGCGGCCACAAGAAGAAGGGCGTGCGCTACTTCGGGCCGTACGGGCACGCGTGGGCGATCCGCGACACGGTCGACCTGCTGCTGCGCGTGTTCCCGGTGCGCACCTGCTCGGCCGGCGTCTTCAAGAACGCCGCCCGCACCGGCCGCCCCTGCCTGCTCGGCTACATCGGCAAGTGCTCGGCGCCCTGCGTTGAGCGGGTCTCCGCCGAGGAGCACCGGGAGCTGGCGGAGGAGTTCTGCGACTTCATGGCCGGCCGCACGGGCACCTACCTGCGCCGCCTGGAGAAGCGGATGACCGAGGCGGCCGAGGAGATGGAGTACGAGCGGGCGGCCCGGCTGCGCGACGACATCGAGGCCCTGAAGAAGGCCATGGAGAAGAACGCGGTCGTGCTCGCCGACGCGACCGACGCCGATCTGATCGCCGTCGCCGAGGACGAGCTGGAAGCGGCCGTCCAGATCTTCCACGTGCGCGGCGGCCGGGTGCGCGGCCAGCGCGGCTGGGTCACCGACAAGGTGGAGGAGATCACCACCGGTGCCCTCGTCGAGCACGCCCTCCAGCAGCTGTACGGCGAGGAGACCGGCGACGCCGTCCCCAAGGAGGTCCTCGTCCCCGCCCTGCCCGACCCGGTGGAGCCCGTCCAGCAGTGGCTGACCGGCCGCCGCGGCTCGGCCGTCTCGCTGCGCATCCCGCAGCGCGGCGACAAGCGGGCCCTCATGGAGACCGTGCAGCGCAACGCCCAGCAGGCGCTGGCCCTGCACAAGACCAAGCGCGCCTCCGACCTGACCACGCGCTCGCGCGCGCTGGAGGAGATCGCCGACGCCCTGGAGTTGGACAGCGCCCCGCTCAGGATCGAGTGCTACGACATCTCCCACCTCCAGGGCGACGACGTCGTCGCCTCCATGGTGGTCTTCGAGGACGGGCTGGCCCGTAAGAGCGAATACCGACGCTTCCAGATCAAGGGTTTCCGGGGTCAGGACGACGTCCGTTCCATGCACGAGGTGATCACCCGCCGCTTCCGGCGCTATCTCGCCGAGAAGGAGAGGACCGGCGAGTGGGCGGACGGCGAGGAGCCGGGGCACGCGCAGCAGCCGGCGGACGCGCGGCAGCCGGTGGACGTCCCGGCGCTCAAGGACGACGACGGCCGCCCCAAGAGGTTCGCGTACCCGCCGCAGCTCGTCGTCGTCGACGGCGGGCAGCCGCAGGTGGCCGCGGCCCGGCGGGCCCTGGACGAGCTGGGCATCGACGACATAGCGGTGTGCGGTCTCGCCAAGCGCCTGGAGGAGGTGTGGCTGCCCGGCGAGGACGACCCGGTGGTCCTGCCGCGCACCAGCGAGGGCCTGTACCTGCTGCAGCGTGTCCGTGACGAGGCCCACCGCTTCGCGATCACCTACCAGCGCACCAAGCGGGCCAAGCGGTTCCGGTCGAGTCCCCTGGACGACGTTCCCGGACTGGGGGAGACCCGCAAGCAGGCGCTGATCAAGCACTTCGGTTCGGTGAAGAAGCTGCGGTCGGCGACGATCGACCAGATCTGCGAGGTACCCGGCATAGGCCGCAAGACGGCCGAGACCATCGCCGCGGCCCTCGCCCAGGCGGCCCCGGCCGCGCCCGCCGTGAACACGGCGACCGGAGAGATCATGGAAGACGAGGACGGGGCGCCCGAGACGACGGCGGACGCCCCGGGGGAGCCCGTGTCCGCGGGCGCCCCGGAAGAACGACGGGGGCAGGAGAGATGACCGACCACGAAACACGACCCACAGCGGCACGAGATCAGGCAGGCGGCACGGCCGGCGAGGGCACGGGCCCGCAGAGCGCGGTCCCCGACGGGCGCAAGGACGACGGAGCACAGGTGAGTACGCCCAAGGAAGCAGCCGGGGTGCCCGACACGGCCATCCCCGAGCTGGTGATCATCTCCGGCATGTCCGGGGCCGGCCGCTCGACGGCCGCGAAGTGTCTGGAGGACCTCGGCTGGTTCGTCGTCGACAACCTCCCTCCCGCGCTGATCCCCACCATGGTGGAGCTCGGCGCCCGCTCGCAGGGCAACGTCGCCCGGATCGCGGTCGTCGTCGACGTCCGCGGCCGGCGCTTTTTCGATAATCTGCGCGAATCCCTCGCCGACCTCGACGCCCGCGGCGTCACCCGGCGCATCGTCTTCCTGGAGTCCTCCGACGAGGCCCTGGTGCGCCGCTTCGAGTCGGTCCGCCGCCCGCACCCCCTGCAGGGCGACGGACGCATCGTCGACGGCATCGCCGCCGAGCGCGAACTGCTGCGCGAGCTGAGGGGCGACGCCGACCTGGTGATCGACACCTCCAGCCTCAACGTGCACGAGCTGCGCGCCAAGATGGACGCCCAGTTCGCCGGCGAGGAGGAGCCCGAGCTGCGGGCCACCGTCATGTCCTTCGGCTTCAAGTACGGCCTCCCGGTCGACGCCGACCTGGTCGTGGACATGCGCTTCCTGCCCAACCCCCACTGGGTCCCGGAGCTGCGGCCGTTCACCGGCCTGAACGACGAGGTGGCGGCGTACGTCTTCAACCAGCCCGGTGCGAAGGAGTTCCTCGACCGCTATGCCGAGCTGCTGCAGCTGATTGCCGCGGGCTACCGTCGTGAGGGCAAACGCTATGTGACCATCGCCGTCGGCTGCACCGGCGGCAAGCATCGCTCCGTCGCCATGTCGGAGAAGCTCGCCGCCCGGCTCGCCGCCGAGGGTGTGGAGACGGTGGTCGTCCACCGGGACATGGGACGGGAATGACACGACGTACTCCGCGGCTGAGCAGGCTGCGCCGGGTGGTGCCCGAGGGGCGGGGCGGCAGATCCGCCGACCTCCGCACGGGCCGGCCCGAACAGGCGCGCGGTGGCAGGCCGCGCCGCCGGGGCACCCAGCCCAAGGTCGTCGCGCTGGGCGGCGGCATGGGCCTGTCCGCCTCGCTCGCCGCACTGCGCCGGATCACCGGCGACCTCACCGCCGTCGTCACCGTGGCCGACGACGGCGGCTCCAGCGGGCGCCTGCGCGACGAGCTGGGCGTCCTGCCGCCCGGCGACCTGCGCAAGGCGCTGGCCGCGCTGTGCGGCGACGACGACTGGGGCCAGACCTGGGCCCGCGTCATCCAGCACCGCTTCCAGTCCAAGGGCGACCTGCACGAACACGCGGTCGGCAACCTGCTGATCGTCGCCCTGTGGGAGCAGCTCGGCGACCACGTCCAGGCCCTGGACCTGGTCGGCAAGCTGCTCGGCGCGCACGGGCGCGTGCTGCCCATGTCCGCCGTACCGCTGGAGCTCCAGGCCCTGGTCAAGGGCCATGACCCGGACCGGCCGGAGGACGTCGACACCGTCCGCGGCCAGGCGACCGTCGCGCTCACCCCCGGCGAGGTGCAGTCCGTGCACCTCGTGCCGAACGACCCGCCCGCCGTCCCCGAGGCGGTCGACGCGGTCCTGGACGCCGACTGGGTGGTGCTCGGCCCCGGCTCCTGGTTCTCCTCGGTGATCCCGCACCTGCTCGTGCCCGACCTGCTGGACGCGCTCATGGAGACGAAGGCCCGCCGGGTGCTCTCCCTGAACCTCGCCCCACAACCCGGAGAAACCGAGGGCTTCTCCCCGCAGCGTCATTTGGAGGTTTTGGGACGACACGCCCCTAAACTCGCCCTGGACGTGGTGCTGGCCGACGAGGCCGCCGTGCCCGACCGTGACTCGCTCACCGACGCCGCGAAGCGGTTCGGGGCCGCGGTCGAGCTGGCTCCGGTGGCCCGGACCGACGGGACCCCGAGACACGACCCGGAGCTGCTGGCCGCCGCGTACGACCGTATTTTTCGGATGCATGGAAGGATCGGCCCATGGCGATGACGGCAGCGGTGAAGGATGAGATCTCCCGGCTCCCCGTCACCCGGACCTGCTGCAGGAAGGCGGAGGTCTCGGCCGTCCTGCGGTTCGCCGGCGGCCTCCACCTGGTGAGCGGGCGCATCGTGATCGAGGCGGAGCTGGACACCGCGATGGCGGCCCGCCGCCTCAAGCGGGACATCCTGGAGATCTTCGGCCACAGCTCCGAACTGATCGTGATGGCGCCGGGCGGCCTGCGCCGCGGCTCGCGTTACGTCGTCCGGGTGGTCGCGGGCGGTGACCAGCTGGCCCGCCAGACCGGCCTGGTCGACGGCCGGGGCCGGCCGATCCGCGGGCTGCCGCCGCAGGTGGTCTCGGGGGCCACGTGCGACGCCGAGGCGGCCTGGCGCGGGGCCTTCCTGGCGCACGGATCGCTCACCGAGCCGGGCCGCTCCTCCTCCCTGGAGGTGACCTGCCCGGGCCCGGAGGCCGCGCTCGCCCTGGTCGGCGCCGCCCGCCGGCTGTCGATCGCCGCCAAGGCCCGCGAGGTGCGGGGCGTGGACCGGGTCGTCGTCCGCGACGGCGACGCGATCGGCGCGCTGCTCACCCGGCTCGGTGCCCACGAGTCCGTGCTGGCCTGGGAGGAGCGGCGGATGCGGCGCGAGGTCCGCGCCACCGCCAACCGCCTCGCCAACTTCGACGACGCCAATCTGCGCCGTTCGGCCCGCGCGGCCGTGGCCGCCGGTGCCCGGGTGCAGCGCGCGCTGGAGATCCTCGGCGACGACGTCCCCGAGCACCTCGCCGCCGCCGGCCGGCTGCGCATGGAGCACAAGCAGGCCTCGCTGGAGGAGCTGGGCGCGCTCGCCGACCCGCCGCTGACCAAGGACGCCGTGGCCGGCCGGATCCGCCGGCTGCTGGCCATGGCCGACAAGCGCGCCTCCGACCTCGGCATCCCCGGCACGGAGGCCAACCTCAGCGAGGAGCTGGCCGACAACCTCGCCGGCTGACCGCACACGGCCAAAGCGCCGGTGCCGGCGCCCACTTGGGTGACCGGCACCGGCCTTTTCGTGTCGTTGCCGCGCTCTTGACTCGATCTTGGAGTGTCATGAGCCTGGCAACCTGTTCGCTGCTGTGGCGAACCACCTCAAGGGGGGTTCATGAGACATAGAGCGAGATCGATCCTCGCCGTCGGCGCGCTCCTGATCGGCGGAGCGAGTCTGGTCCCCGTCGCCCAGGCACAACCCGCGGTCCCCGCCGCCGCGGACCCGGACGAAGTGAAGGTCTTCCGCGCCGAGGTCACCCGGGAGCAGGTACCCCTGCTGCTGGCCGCGGGCCAGGACGGCCACGAACTCGGCGAGCAGGTGCCCGACAAGGGCACCGCCACCGTCGAGGTCTACCTCACCGACCAGCAGGCGCGGAAGCTGGAGAAGCGGGGCGTCGACCTCACCGAGCACACCCTCTCCGGCACGGCCGAGCGGCGCGCCGCAGCGGCCGCCGAGGGCGTGTTCCGCCCGTACAGCGGCAGCGGCGGCCTCAAGGAGGAGATCGTCCGCACCGCGCAGGAGAACCCCGGCCTCACCAAGGTCGTCTCCATCGGCAAGACGGTCCGGGGCCAGGACATCCTGGCGCTGAAGCTCACCAAGAACGCCAAGAAGACCCGGGACGGTTCACGGCCCGCCGTCCTCTACATGTCCAACCAGCACGCACGCGAGTGGATCACGCCGGAGATGACGAGGCGTCTGCTCCACCACTACCTGGACAACTACGGCAAGGACCGGCGGATCAAGAAGATCGTCGACTCCACCGAGCTGTGGTTCGTCCTGTCGGCCAACCCCGACGGCTACGACTACACGTTCGAGAGCACCGACAACCGCCTGTGGCGCAAGAACCTGCGCGACGTCAACGGCGACGGCGCCATCAGCACCGGCGACGGCGTCGACCTCAACCGCAACTTCGCCTACAAGTGGGGCTACGACGACGAGGGCTCGTCCCCCAACCCCACCAGCCAGACCTACCGCGGCTCGGGCCCGAACTCCGAGCCCGAGACCAAGGCCCTGGACGCCTTCCAGAAGCGCATCGGCTTCCAGTACGGCATCAACTACCACTCCGCCGCCGAACTCATCCTCTACGGCGTCGGCTGGCAGGTCGCCACGGACACCCCGGACGACGTCCTCTACAAGGCGCTCGCCGGCACCCCGGACAACCCGGCGATCCCCGGGTACCACCCGCAGGTCTCCTCGGAGCTGTACACCACCAACGGCGAGGCGGACGGCCACGCGGCCAACGTCAACGGCATGGCCATGTTCACGCCCGAGATGTCGACCTGTCAGACCGCCTCCGACGTGGACCCGGACGACGCCTGGAACGCCTCCGACTGCCTGTCGATCTTCACCTTCCCGGACGACGAGAAACTGATCCAGCAGGAGTTCGCCAAGAACGTCCCCTTCGCGCTCTCCGTC
Organism: Streptomyces griseicoloratus; assembly: GCF_014534645.1. Taxonomy (GTDB): domain Bacteria; phylum Actinomycetota; class Actinomycetes; order Streptomycetales; family Streptomycetaceae; genus Streptomyces; species Streptomyces griseicoloratus. Next base: position 6,888 of record NZ_JACVQF010000184.1, on the reverse strand, counting down.
GCCGAGTCCGCCGCCCACCCCGACCGGCCGTCCTCCGCGGTCGGCCTGGAGGCCGCCGACTTCACCCCGGCGGCGTTCGACACGTCGTACGCGCGCGGCGCCGACCAGGAGGTCTCGGTCGTCGTACGCAAGTCCGTGCGCGACAAGGAGCTGAAGTACCGCGTCGACGGCGGCCGTACGCACGGCACGGAGCTCAGGGCCTGGCGGGGCGGCGAGACGTACGGCGGCGACGACAACCTCCACTTCGACGAGTACCGGGCGAAGGTCGAGGACGCCGGTCCGGGCGACGAGGTCGAGGTCTGGTTCACCGGCAGGACGAAGGACGGCAAGCGGACCGAGAGCGAGCACTTCACCTACACGGTCGCCGAGCGGCCCCGCGCGGACGTCCTCGTCGTCGCCGAGGAGGGCGCAGAGGCCACCCACGCGCAGACGTACGTGGACACGCTGAGGGCGAGCGGCAGGAGGGCCGCCGTGTGGGACGTCGCCGCACAGGGCGCCCCCGACGCACTCGGCGTCCTCGGCCACTTCGACACCGTCGTCCACTACACCGGCGCCGCCACCCCCGGCAACGCCACCCAGCTCCAGCTCCGCGCCTACCTCAACGAGGGCGGCAAGCTGATCGAGGCGGGCGAGCAGGCCGGCGGCAGCGTCGACCTCGGCGGCGGCAACCCGTCCGACGACTTCAGCCAGTACTACCTCGGCGCCTACACCCGCACGTCGACCCCCGGAGCCACCGCCTTCACCGGCTCCGGCCGCCTCGGCGGCGTCGGCGGCGCGCTCGGCGACGCCCCCGGCAACCCGCTGGACAAGGCCGGCACCTACAGCGTGACCTCGGACCAGCTGCCCGTCGACACCTACCCGCAGTTCGCGAGCGCGGGCGCCGGCCGGTTCGCCGGGACGGTCAACCCGTACGGGCCCTACGCCGGCTCGTACATGGCCGCCGCCGTCCACACCGACGACGCCTACAAGCGGCTCACCCGCACCGTCGACCTCACCGGCGTCAGCGCCTCGGACCGGCCCACGCTGCGCACACGGCTGCTGTGGGACACCGAGCGCGGCTACGACCACGCGCTGGTCGAGGCGCACACCACCGGCGCGGACGACTGGACCACGCTCCCCGAGGCGGGCGGCGCGACCGGCACCGCCGTGCCCGCCGAGTGCGGGGCCGGCTACTACGTGGGCGAGCACCCCTGGCTGAAGCACTACCTGACCCTGTCCGACGACGGCTGCACCGCCACCGGCACCACCGGGAAGTGGAACAGCCTCACCGGCTCCTCCGGCGGCTGGCGGCAGGTCGAGTTCGACCTGAGCGCCTACGCCGGCAAGTCCGTCGAGGTGTCGATCGCCTACGTCACCGACCCCGGCAGCGGCGGACGCGGTGTCCTCGCCGACGAGGCCTCGCTCGTCGTCGCCGGCACGGAGACGGGGACCGAGGGCTTCGAGACGTCGCTGGGCGCCTGGCGGGCGTCCGGGCCGCCCCCGGGCAGCCCGGCCGTGCTGAAGGACTGGACGCGCACCGGCACCCTCTTCCAGACGTACGGAGCCGTCACCACGGACGACACCGTGCTGCTCGGTTTCGGACTGGAACACCTCACCGCGCCGGCCGACCGGACGGCGCTGATGAAGCAGGCGCTGAACGCCCTGAACGGGTGACGTCCCCGGTCAAAAGGGGCTGATGCGCCGTAGCGAAATCGGGTGATCGGTCCCCGTGGCCCGGGCGGTCCGTACCCCTACTGGCGGGTACGGACCGCCGTGCCGGGTATGGGGCGTCTCGATGTCACCCCCGACGCCTCGGAGAGGTAGGGTCGGGGGTGGTCGGGGACATCCCAAATACAGCTCGCCGGCACATCGGGCCGGCGTACCAACGAGGAGATCGGTTCGTGACGATCCGCGTAGGCATCAACGGCTTTGGCCGCATCGGTCGTAACTACTTCCGCGCGCTGCTGGAGCAGGGTGCAGACATCGAGATCGTGGCTGTCAACGACCTGGGTGACACCGCGACCACCGCGCATCTGCTGAAGTACGACACCATCCTCGGCCGCCTCAAGCAGGAGGTCTCGCACACCGAGGACACCATCACCGTCGGCGACAAGACCATCAAGGTCCTCTCCGAGCGCAACCCGGCCGAGATCCCCTGGGGCGAGCTGGGCGTCGACATCGTGATCGAGTCGACCGGCATCTTCACGAAGAAGGAAGACGCCGAGAAGCACATCGCCGGCGGCGCGAAGAAGGTCATCATCTCCGCCCCGGCGAAGAACGAGGACGTCACCATCGTCATGGGTGTCAACCAGGACACCTACGACCCGGCGAACCACAACGTCATCTCGAACGCCTCCTGCACCACCAACTGCGTGGCGCCGATGGCGAAGGTCCTCGACGAGAACTTCGGCATCGTCAAGGGCCTGATGACGACGGTGCACGCGTACACGAACGACCAGCGCATCCTGGACTTCCCGCACAAGGACCTGCGCCGCGCCCGCGCCGCCGCCGAGAACATCATCCCGACCACCACCGGTGCCGCCAAGGCCACCGCCCTGGTGCTGCCGCAGCTCAAGGGCAAGCTGGACGGCATGGCCATGCGCGTCCCGGTCCCCACCGGCTCCGTCACCGACCTGGTGGTCGAGCTCTCCCGCGAGGTCACCAAGGAAGAGGTCAACGCCGCCTTCCAGAAGGCCGCCGAGGGCGAGCTGAAGGGCATCCTGGAGTACACCGAGGACGCGATCGTCTCCTCGGACATCGTCAACGCCCCGGCGTCCTGCACTTTCGACTCCTCCCTGACCATGGTCCAGGAGGGCAAGAACGTGAAGGTCATCGGCTGGTACGACAACGAGTGGGGCTACTCCAACCGCCTCGTCGACCTGACGGTCTTCGTCGGCAACCAGCTCTGATCGACTGGAGCAGGCACCTCGATGCGGTGACAGGGCTCGGACGGCGTACGGTCACGCCGTCCGAGCCCTGACTCGCGTCCAGCACCACCAGCCCTCGTAGGATCACGAGCGATCAACAGCCCCTGGAGCCCCTGCATGAAGACGATCGACGAACTCCTCTCCGAAGGCGTCGCGGGTAAGCGTGTCTTCGTCCGCGCCGACCTGAACGTGCCGCTGGACGGCACCACCATCACCGACGACGGCCGCATCCGCGCGGTAGTGCCCACCGTCAAGGCCCTGGCCGACGCGGGCGCGCGCGTGATCGTCGCCTCGCACCTCGGGCGTCCCAAGGGCGCCCCCGACCCGGCCTTCTCGCTCGCCCCGGCCGCCGCCCGGCTCGGCGAACTCCTCGGCGCCGAGGTCGCCTTCGCCGGCGACACGGTCGGCGAGTCCGCCACGTCCACGGTCGCCGGCCTCGCCGACGGCCGGGTCGCGGTCATCGAGAACCTGCGCTTCAACGCCGGCGAGACGTCCAAGGACGACGCCGAGCGCGCCGCCTTCGCGGACCGGCTCGCCGCTCTCGCCGACGTCTACGTCGGCGACGGCTTCGGCGCCGTGCACCGCAAGCACGCCTCGGTCTTCGACCTGCCGAAGCGCCTGCCGCACTACGCCGGGTACCTCATCGCCACCGAGGTCGGCGTCCTGAAGAAGCTCACCGAGGACGTCCAGCGCCCCTACGTGGTCGCCCTCGGCGGCGCCAAGGTCTCCGACAAGCTCGCCGTCATCGACCAGCTGCTCGGCAAGGCCGACCGGCTCCTCATCGGCGGCGGCATGGCCTACACCTTCCTCAAGGCCAAGGGCTACGAGGTCGGCATCTCCCTCCTCCAGGAGGACCAGATCCCGGCCGTCACCGAGTACATGGAGCGCGCGGAGAAGAACGGCGTCGAGCTGGTCCTCCCCGTCGACGTCCTGGTGTCGGACGAGTTCCCGGACCTGAAGACGAAGGCTCCGGCCAACCCCGCCACCGTCGCCGCGGACGCCATCCCGGCCGACCAGGAGGGTCTGGACATCGGTCCCGAGACCCGCAAGCTGTACGCCTCGAAGCTCGCCGACGCGGCCACCGTCTTCTGGAACGGCCCCATGGGCGTCTTCGAGCACCCCGACTACGCCGAGGGCACCAAGGCGGTCGCCCAGGCCCTCGTCGACGCCCCGGGCTTCACCGTGGTCGGCGGCGGCGACTCCGCCGCGGCCGTGCGTACGCTCGGCTTCGACGAAAAGGCATTCGGCCACATCTCGACCGGCGGCGGCGCCTCCCTCGAATACCTCGAGGGCAAGACGCTCCCCGGCCTCGCCGCACTGGAGGACTGACCCCGCATGACCACTCGCACGCCGCTGATGGCGGGCAACTGGAAGATGAACCTCAACCACCTGGAGGCCATCGCCCACGTCCAGAAGCTCGCCTTCGCCCTCGCGGACAAGGACTACGAGGCCGTCGAGGTCGCCGTCCTGCCGCCCTTCACCGACCTGCGCTCCGTGCAGACGCTGGTCGACGGGGACAAGCTCAAGATCAAGTACGGTGCCCAGGACATCTCCGCCCACGACGGCGGTGCCTACACCGGCGAGATCTCCGGCCCGATGCTGGCCAAGCTGAAGTGCACGTTCGTCGCGATCGGGCACTCCGAGCGCCGGCAGTACCACGGCGAGACCGACGAGCTGGTCAACGCCAAGGTCAAGGCGGCCTACAAGCACGGCCTGACCCCGATCCTGTGCGTCGGCGAGGAACTGGACGTCCGCGAGGCGGGCAACCACGTGACCCACACCCTCGCCCAGGTCGAGGGCGGTCTGAAGGACCTCCCGGCCGAGCAGGCCGAGACGATCGTGATCGCCTACGAGCCGGTGTGGGCCATCGGCACCGGCAAGGTCTGCGGCGCCGAGGACGCCCAGGAGGTCTGCGCCGCCATCCGCGGCAAGATCGCCGAGCTGTACTCCCAGGAGCTCGCCGACAAGGTCCGCATCCAGTACGGCGGCTCCGTGAAGGCGGGCAACGTCGCCGAGATCATGGCGCAGGCCGACATCGACGGCGCCCTGGTCGGCGGTGCCTCGCTGGACGCCGACGAGTTCGTCAAGATCGTGCGCTTCCGCGACCAGTAGATCGATCAGTGAGTATGCGGTAGCGGCGATACGTCGTACCCTTGCGGGGTCCAGCACTTTCGCTGGACCCCGTCGTCCATCGGAATCCGAGGAAGTTGGTCCAGCCGTGGTTTTGGGGTTCTCGATCGCCCTGATCGTCTTCAGCCTGCTGCTGATGCTCCTGGTGCTGATGCACAAGGGGAAGGGCGGCGGCCTCTCCGACATGTTCGGTGGCGGCATGCAGTCCTCCGTCGGCGGCTCCTCGGTCGCCGAGCGCAACCTCGACCGGATCACCGTGGTGATCGGTCTGCTGTGGTTCGCGTGCATCATCGTGCTCGCTCTGCTGATGAAGGCGAACAACTGATCGGCGTCGCCCGTCGGCACGCACGTGCGCACGTAAGGCCCCATGTTCGGTACGCGTCTGTGAGCGCGGCCTATCATGGGGCTTGCGTCTGAGTGCGGGGGGTTGTAACTCCAACCACTGGACGCGCGTTGGGCCTTACGTAGACTGAGGCGCTCTCGCAGCGAAGCGAAACGCCGACTCGCTTTGCGGCACCATCACGCAGGGAGTTACGACCGTGGCAAGTGGCAACGCGATCCGGGGAAGCCGGGTCGGGGCGGGGCCGATGGGCGAGGCCGAGCGCGGCGAGTCCGCGCCGCGTCTGCGCATCTCCTTCTGGTGCTCCAACGGACACGAGACGCAGCCGAGCTTCGCCAGCGACGCGCAGGTCCCCGAAACCTGGGACTGCCCGCGCTGCGGCTTCCCCGCCGGGCAGGACCGGGACAATCCGCCGGACCCGCCGCGCACCGAGCCCTACAAGACGCATCTGGCGTATGTGCGCGAGCGCCGCAGCGACGCGGACGGCGAGGCGATCCTCGCCGAGGCGCTGGCCAAACTGCGGGGCGAAATCTAGATGTCGACGGTCCGGCCGGGCACCGAAGGGTGCCTGGCCGGAGCGGTTTCGACCGCCTTCTTCACCGCTGATCAATTAGGTTGGGACAGCCGGGACAGCTGGGACACCTAAGGAAGAAGGCTGAAGTCCGACATGAACGCAGACGGCCGTACCAGGCTCAACCAGATGCCCGAATGGACCGCGCTGGCCAAGCACCGTGAGGAGCTCGGCCAGGTGCGGCTGCGCGAGCTGTTCGCCGCCGACCCGGAGCGCGGCACCGGCTACGCGCTGCGCGTGGGCGACCTGTACGTCGACTACTCCAAGAACCTCGTCACCGACGAGACCCTGCGGCTGCTGCGGGAGCTGGCCGCGGCCACCGACGTCTTCGGGCTGCGCGACGCCATGTTCCGCGGCGAGAAGATCAACAACACCGAGGACCGGGCCGTGCTGCACACCGCGCTGCGCGCCCCGCGGGACGCGGTGATCGAGGTCGACGGGGAGAACGTCGTGCCCGCGGTGCACGCCGTGCTCGACAAGATGGCCGCCTTCGCCGAGCGGGTCCGGTCGGGGGAGTGGAAGGGCCACACCGGCAAGCGCATCAGGAACGTCGTCAACGTCGGCATCGGCGGCTCCGACCTCGGCCCCGCCATGGCCTACGAGGTGCTGCGCAGCTACACCGACCGCGACCTGACGGTCCGTTTCGTCTCCAACGTCGACGGCGCCGACCTGCACGAGGCCACCCGCGACCTGGACCCGGCCGAGACGCTGTTCATCATCGCGTCGAAGACGTTCACGACGATCGAGACCATCACCAACGCCACCTCGGCCCGCTCCTGGCTGCTGGACGCCCTCGGCGACGAGGCGGCCGTCGCCAAGCACTTCGTCGCCCTGTCGACCAACGCCGGGAAGGTCGCCGAGTTCGGCATCGACACGGCCAACATGTTCGAGTTCTGGGACTGGGTCGGCGGCCGGTACTCGTACGACTCGGCGATCGGCCT
>NZ_JACVQF010000183.1 GCF_014534645.1 Streptomyces griseicoloratus | reverse complement strand
GGCTACGGCTTCCTCTCCGAGAACGCCGAGTTCGCCCAGGCCGTCCTCGACGCCGGCCTGATCTGGATCGGCCCCCCGCCGCAGGCCATCCGCGACCTCGGCGACAAGGTCGCCGCCCGCCACATCGCCCAGCGCGCCGGCGCCCCCCTGGTCGCCGGCACCCCCGACCCGGTCTCCGGCGCCGACGAGGTCGTGGCCTTCGCCAAGGAACACGGCCTGCCCATCGCCATCAAGGCCGCCTTCGGCGGCGGCGGACGCGGCCTCAAGGTCGCCCGCACCCTCGAAGAGGTCCCGGAGCTGTACGACTCCGCCGTCCGCGAGGCGGTCGCCGCCTTCGGCCGCGGCGAGTGCTTCGTCGAGCGCTACCTCGACAAGCCCCGCCACGTGGAGACCCAGTGCCTGGCCGACACCCACGGCAACGTCGTCGTCGTCTCCACCCGTGACTGCTCCCTCCAGCGCCGCCACCAGAAACTGGTCGAGGAGGCCCCCGCGCCGTTCCTGTCCGAGGCGCAGGTCGACGAGCTCTACGCCGCCTCCAAGGCGATCCTGAAGGAGGCCGGCTACGTCGGCGCCGGCACCGTCGAGTTCCTCGTCGGCAACGACGGCACCATCTCCTTCCTGGAGGTCAACACCCGCCTCCAGGTCGAACACCCGGTCACCGAGGAAGTCTCCGGCATCGACCTGGTCCGCGAGATGTTCCGCATCGCCGACGGCGAAGAACTCGGCTACGACGACCCGCCGCTGCGCGGCCACTCCTTCGAGTTCCGCATCAACGGCGAAGACCCCGGCCGTAACTTCCTGCCCGCCCCCGGCACGGTCACCCGTTTCGACCCGCCCGCCGGCCCCGGCGTCCGCCTCGACGCCGGCGTCGAGTCCGGCAGCGTCATCGGCCCCGCCTGGGACTCCCTGCTGGCCAAGCTCATCGTCACCGGCCGCACCCGCGCCGAGGCCCTGCAGCGCGCCGCCCGCGCCCTGGACGAGTTCCAGGTCGAGGGCATGGCCACCGCCATCCCCTTCCACCGCACCGTCGTCCGCGACCCGGCCTTCGCCCCCGAGCTGACCGGTTCCACGGAGCCGTTCACGGTCCACACCCGCTGGATCGAGACCGAGTTCGTCAACGACATCAAGCCGTTCGCCTCCCCCGCCGACACCGAGACGGACGAGGAAGCCGGCCGGGAGACCGTCGTCGTCGAGGTCGGCGGCAAGCGCCTGGAGGTCTCCCTGCCCTCGTCGCTGGGCATGTCCCTGGCCCGCACCGGCCTCGCCGCCGGCGCCAAGCCCAAGCGCCGCGCCGCCCGCAAGTCCGGCCCCGCCGCCTCCGGCGACACCCTCGCCTCGCCCATGCAGGGCACCATCGTCAAGATCGCCGTCGAGGAGGGCCAAGAGGTCCAGGAAGGCGACCTCATCGTCGTCCTGGAGGCCATGAAGATGGAACAGCCCCTCAACGCCCACAAGTCCGGCACCGTCAAGGGCCTCACCGCCGAGGTCGGCGCCTCCATCACCTCCGGCGCCGCCATCTGCGAGATCAAGGACTGAGAACACCGGCACGCGACCGGGGCGCCCGGCGGACCACACCCGGTGGTCCGCCGGGCGCCCCGTTGCCGTAGGGACGCGACGGACCGTGGGACCGGCCGGGTCACATGGGGATGCGGCGGGCCTCAGCGGCGCCGCAGGTCGGCGACCCGGGCCCGCTGTTCGGCCCCGCCGCTCTGCTCACCCAGGGCCGTCGCCGTCCGTAGCCCCGCGCCGGGGACCTGACGGCGCGGCCCGGGCAGAGGAACGTCCCGGCGCTGCTGACGCGCCGGGACGGCATCACCCCCCGAGCCCGAGGAGCCCGAAGGACCCGTGGCCCCCGACCCCCCGGCCACGGCGATCTGCACGCCCTGGTCGGCGAGGGCCTGGAGTTCGGTGGCCGCGCGGTCGTCGTGGGCGGGCGGGTCGTCCGTGACCAGGCGGGTGATGACGTCCGTGGGCACGGTCTGGAACATGGTGTCCGTGCCCAGCTTGGAGTGGTCGGCGAGGACGACGACCTCGGCGGCGGCCTGCACCAGCGCGCGGTCGACGGACGCGGACAGCATGTTGGAGGTGGACAGGCCCCGCTCCGCCGTCAGCCCACTGCCCGACAGGAAGGCCTTGGAGACCCGCAGCCCCTGGAGGGACTGCTCGGCCCCGGACCCGACCAGGGCGTAGTTGGACCCCCGGAGGGTTCCCCCGGTCATCACGACCTCGACCCGGTTGGCGTGGGCCAGGGCCTGAGCCACGAGCAGCGAGTTGGTCACGACGGTCAGACCGGGTACCCGGGCGAGCCGGCGGGCCAGCTCCTGGGTGGTGGTCCCCGCCCCCACCACGATGGCTTCGCCCTCTTCGACCAAGCCCGCGGCAAGGTCGGCGATGGCCGTCTTCTCGGCGGTCGCGAGATGGGACTTCTGCGGAAATCCCGACTCCCGTGTGAACCCGCCCGGCAGTACCGCACCGCCGTGCCGGCGGTCGAGGAGTCCTTCTGCCTCCAGTGCGCGCACGTCCCGCCGTACGGTCACTTCGGAGGTCTGGACGACGCGGGCGAGTTCACGGAGCGACACGGCCCCGTTCGCTCGCACCATTTCGAGGATCAATTGGCGACGTTCTGCAGCGAACACGAAACTGACAGTAACCCCAACGACCGTCTGCTTTCAGCGGTTTGCGCCGAATAACAGAAGTTGTTCGCAGGACAGGGCAGGAAGTGGTATACGCGCCCACTCCCCGCCTATGCCCCCCGCATGCTCCGCGACTCCGCGTGACCGCGGGTGAGCGGCTTTCGGCCGCGGCCCGGCTCAGGCCTCGGCGCCGGCCTTGCGGGTGTGGAGCTGCCGTGCCACCTCGGCGATCGACCCCGAAAGCGAGGGGTACACCGTGAAGGCGTTCGCGATCTGTTCCACCGTCAGGTTGTTGTCGACCGCGATCGAGATGGGGTGGATGAGTTCCGAGGCGCGCGGCGCCACGACGACACCGCCGACCACGATCCCGGTGCCCGGCCGGCAGAAGATCTTGACGAAGCCGTCCCGGATGCCCTGCATCTTGGCGCGCGGGTTGCGCAGCAGCGGCAGCTTCACCACGCGGGCGTCGATCTTGCCACCGTCGACGTCGGCCTGCGAGTAGCCCACGGTGGCGATCTCGGGGTCGGTGAAGACGTTGGACGAGACCGTCTTCAGGTTCAGCGGCGCGACCGCGTCGCCCAGGAAGTGGTACATGGCGATCCGGCCCTGCATGGCCGCCACCGACGCCAGCGCGAAGACACCGGTCACGTCACCGGCCGCGTACACGCCGGGAGCGGTCGTCCGGGAGACCTTGTCGGTCCAGATGTGCCCGGAGTCGCGCAGCCGGACCCCGGCCTCCTCCAGCCCCATCCCCTCCGTGTTGGGGATGGCGCCCACGGCCATCAGACAGTGCGACCCGGTGATGACCCGCCCGTCGGCGAGGGTCACCTCCACCCGGTCACCCACCCGCTTGGCGGACTGGGCCCGGGACCGCGCCATGACGTTCATGCCGCGCCGCCGGAAGACGTCCTCCAGCACGGCCGCGGCGTCGGGGTCCTCACCGGGCAGCACCCGGTCCCGCGACGACACCAGCGTCACGCGCGACCCGAGCGCCTGGTAGGCCCCGGCGAACTCGGCACCGGTCACACCGGAACCCACGACGATGAGCTCCTCGGGAAGCTCGTCGAGGTCGTACACCTGCGTCCAGTTCAGGATGCGCTCGCCGTCGGGACGGGCATCGGGCAGCTCGCGCGGGTGCCCGCCGGTCGCGATCAGCACGGCATCCGCGGTGAGCGTCTCCTCGCTCCCGTCGGCGGCCCGCACGACGACCTTCCGCGACCCGTCGAGGGCCTGCATACCCTCCAGCCGGCCGCGCCCGCGCACCACGCGCGCGCCGGCGCGCGTGACGGAGGCGGTGATGTCGTGCGACTGGGCGAGGGCGAGCCGCTTGACCCGTCGGTTGACCTTGCCCAGGTCCACCCCGACCACCCGGGCGGCCTGCTCGACGTGCGGGGTGTCGTCGGCGACGATGATCCCCAGCTCCTCGTACGAGGAGTCGAAGGTGGTCATCACCTCGGCCGTGGCGATCAGGGTCTTCGACGGCACGCAGTCGGTCAGCACCGACGCCCCGCCCAGACCGTCGCAGTCGACGACGGTCACCTCCGCACCGAGCTGCGCGGCGACCAGCGCCGCTTCGTATCCGCCGGGTCCGCCACCGATGATCACGATCCGAGTCACGTACTCCATTGTCCCGCACCCTTCAACGTGGAGCCGCCCGGGGGCACCTCTGTCGCACGAGTGACGCCCGGACCACTGCCGTACCCTCTCCCCATGTCGCTCTACGCCGCTTACGCCGGCAACCTCGACGCGCGGCTCATGACCCGCCGCGCCCCCCACTCGCCGCTGCGCGCCACCGGCTGGCTGAACGGGTGGCGGCTGACCTTCGGGGGCGAGCACATGGGCTGGGAGGGCGCGCTCGCGACCATCGTCGAGGACCCGCTCTCCCAGGTCTTCGTGGCCCTCTACGACATCGCCCCGATGGACGAGGACTCGCTGGACCGCTGGGAGGGCGTGGGCATGGACATATACCGCCGGACGCGCGTGCGGGTCCACACCCTGGACGGTGAAGAAGGGGCCTGGACGTACGTCCTGAACGCCTACGAGGGCGGCCTCCCCTCCGCCCGCTACCTGGGCGAGGTCGCCGACGCGGCCGAATCGGCGGGCGCACCGCACGACTACGTCATGGAGCTCCGCAAGCGCCCCTGCTGACCGGCGCCGCCGTCCGGCCCCCGGCGGCTTGTCGGAAACGACAAGGCAACGATCCCCATCCCGTGAGCTCTGTCATCTACGCGCGTAGGCGAAGACCGGCTACTCTCGTCGACGTGAACGCATCTCTTCTTCCGGACGACATCCAGGGCGACCCCTACGCCGCCGCCGACGCCGCCGCGGCCCGCCTGCGTGAACTCACCGGCGCCGAGACCCACGACGTCGCCCTCGTGATGGGCTCCGGCTGGGCACCGGCCGTGGACGCCCTCGGCGCCCCCGAGGCCGAGTTCCAGGTCACCGACCTGCCGGGCTTCCCGAAGCCCGCGGTGGAGGGGCACGGCGGCAAGATCCGCTCGTACTCCATCGGTGACAAGCGCGCCCTCGTCTTCCTGGGCCGCACCCACTACTACGAGGGCCACGGCGTGGCCGCGGTCGCGCACGGCGTGCGCACCGCCGTCGCCGCCGGCGCGAAGACCGTGATCCTCACCAACGGCTGCGGCGGCCTGCGCGAGGGCATGCGTCCCGGTCAGCCGGTCCTGATCAGCGACCACATCAACCTCACCGCGACCTCCCCCATCGTCGGCGCGAACTTCGTCGACCTCACCGACCTCTACTCCCCCCGCCTGCGCGCCCTGTGCAAGGAGGTCGACCCCACGCTGGAGGAGGGCGTCTACGCCCAGTTCCCCGGCCCGCACTACGAGACCCCGGCCGAGATCCGCATGGCCCGCGTCATCGGTGCGGACCTGGTGGGCATGTCGACGGTCCTGGAGGCCATCGCGGCCCGCGAGGCGGGCGCCGAGGTCCTGGGCATCTCCCTGGTGACCAACCTCGCCGCCGGCATGACGGGCGAGCCCCTGAACCACGAGGAGGTCCTCCAGGCGGGCCGCGACTCCGCGACGCGGATGGGGTCCCTGCTGGCGCAGGTACTGGGCCGGCTGTAACCGGGGGCCACGGTCGCCCGGCGGAGCGGTGGTCCGGCGTTCGCTGCCCGGCGCAGGTGCGCTGGACCGGCGTCTGACGTCGCCCGGCGCGGGTGCGCTGGACCGGCGTCTGACGTCGCCCGGCGCGGGTGCGGGCCGGGGGTGGGTCGCGCGGCCCGGCGCTGCCGGGGTGCCGCTGCGCCCACCCGTGCCGCC
>NZ_JACVQF010000182.1 GCF_014534645.1 Streptomyces griseicoloratus | reverse complement strand
CCTTACAGCGCCGATGGTACTGCAGGGGGGACCCTGTGGGAGAGTAGGACGCCGCCGAACAATCTTTGGAAGGACCCCTGGTCACCAGCGTTCAGCTGGGACCAGGGGTCCTTTGTGTTTTTCCGAAGCGCACCGGGCAGCCGGCTGCGCAAGAATTGACTTGCGGTACCGAAGACAGGAGTCACCGATGTCCACCAACTCTCCCGACGACCGACCGGAGCGCGACCAGCGGCGACGGGACAGTGGTGACCGGGGTGACCGGAGCGGTCGCCGCGGGGACCGCGGCGGCTTCCGTCGCGACAACGACCGTGGCGGCTACGGCCGTCGTGACGGCGATCGTGGTGGTGACCGTGGCGGCTTCCGCCGCGACGACAACCGCGGGGGCGGATACGGGCGGCGTGACGACCGTGACCGAGGGCCGCGCCGTGACGACCGTGGAGACCGTCCTTCCTTCCGCCGTGACGACCGCGGCGACCGGGGTGACCGTCCTTCCTTCCGCCGTGACGACCGCGGCGACCGGGGTGACCGTCCTTCCTTCCGCCGTGACGACCGCGGCGAGCGCGGCGAGCGGGGCGGCTACCCCCGGCGTGACGACCGCCGGGGCGACGAGCGCGGGCAGCGCGGTGGGTTCCGCCGCGATGACAGGCGTGACGACCGCCGTGACGACCGCCGCGATGACAGGCGTGACGACCGCCGTGACGACCGGCGTGACGGTGACCGCGGGTACGGGCGGCGTGACGACCGTGACCGTGGACCGCGTCGTGACGATCGCGACCGTGGGTTCCGGCGTGACGACCGGGGCGACCGTCCCTCCTTCCGCCGTGACGACCGCGGTGACCGCGGTGACCGCGGCGGGTTCCGCCGTGACGACAGCCGCGGTGAGCGCGTCGAGCGGGGCGGCTACCCCCGGCGTGACGACCGCCGCACCGACGAGCGCGGCGGCTACGGCCGCCGCGACGACCGCCGTGACGACCGTGGCGACCGCGGTGGCTTCCGTGGGCGTGACGACCGCGGGGGGCGTGGCCCCCGGCGCGACGACCGCGGCGGGCGTCCCGGCGGGTTCCGCGGGCGTGACGACCGGCATGGTGGCGGCCGCTTCCGCGAGGAGCGGGACCGGGATCGCGAGCCGATCAAGCGGCTGCCGATCCCCGAGGACGTCACCGGCGAAGAGATCGACAAGGACGTACGGCAGGAGCTGCAGAGCCTGCCGAAGACGCTCGCGGACGACGTCGCCAGGAACCTGGTGATGGTCGCCCGGCTCCTCGACGAGGACCCCGAGGCGGCGTACGGCTACTCCAAGGTGGCGCTGCGGCTGGCGTCGCGCGTCGCCGCCGTGCGCGAGGCCGGCGGGTTCGCCGCGTACGCCAACCAGAAGTACGGCGAGGCCCTCGCGGAGTTCCGGGCGGCCCGGCGGATGACCGGCACCGTGGACCTGTGGCCCGTCATGGCCGACTGCGAGCGCGGGCTCGGGCGTCCGGAGAAGGCGCTGGACATGGCCGGGGCCCCCGAGGTGCAGAAGCTGGACAAGGCCGGGCAGGTCGAGATGCGGCTGGTGGCGGCCGGCGCCCGGCGTGACATGGGGCAGCTGGACGCGGCCATCGTGACCCTGCAGAGCCCCGAGCTGGCCTCCAACTCCGTACAGCCCTGGACCGCCCGGCTGCGGTACGCCTATGCGGACGCGCTGCTGGCCGCCGGGCGGGAGCGGGAGGCGCGGGAGTGGTTCGCGAAGGCTGTGGAGTCCGACCGGGACGGCAGCACCGACGCCTCCGACCGGCTCGCCGAGCTGGACGGTGTGGAGTTCACGGACGCCCTCGACGAGAGCGAGGGCGACGGCGAGAACGGCGAGGTGAACCCCTCCGCCGAGGACGGCGGCCGGGACTGACGCCGACGGCATGACGAAGGGGCGGGACCGCGCGGTCCCGCCCCTTCGTCATGTTCTCGTACCGCCTCACAGGTCCAGTGCGCGCAGCACCAGACCCGACGCCGGCTTCGGTCCGAACGACGTCGACTTGCGGGGCATCGTGACGCCCTGCCGGGCCAGGTCGCGGACGACGTCCTCGCGGACCGGGTGCAACAGGACGGCCGTGCCGCCGTCGCGTTCCGCCTTCTCGACCGTGGCGGCGGTGTCGTGGATGTAGGAGATGTGCGCGGCGGAGTCGTCGGGAACGCGCCAGACGTGGGCCAGGAGCGTGGCGTGCAGGACCGTCGCGTCGAGCGTGCGCCACGCCTGCGGGCGGTCGGTGGGGACCGTGCGGGCCAGTAGTGCCGGGTCCGGCCGGTCGACGAGGTGGAAGGCGCCGTCGCCGGCGAGCAGGAAGGCGTTGCCCTCCCCGGCCGCGGCCGCGAGGGCGTCCATGGCCTCGGCCAAGGGCGCCCCGAGGCGGCGGACGCGGAAGCGGCCCTCCAGGGCGGTCAGAGCGTCGCTCACCGGCAGGCCGTGCAGGAGGCGGTGGATGGCGCGGACGCGGAGCGGGTAGCGGGCCGTGTCGACCAGGAGGACGAGGCCGTAGTCCCAGGGGCTGGGGGAGGGGTGTTCGGCGCGTAGCGTGCGGTACGTGGCCCAGCGGTGGTGGCCGTCGGCGATGAGCGCCTGGTGCTGTTCCAGTTCGGACCGGACGGCGGCCATGTCGCCGGGATCGGTGACCGACCACAGGCGGTGGCGGAAGCCGTCCTCCGTGGTCGTCGACAGCAGCGGTGGCAGGCCGGCGGCGCGTTCCACGACGGTGGTCGTGGCGGCCGTGTCGCCGTTGCCGCGGTAGGTCAGCAGCAGGGGTTCGAGGTTCGCCGAGGTGGCCCGCATGAGGGCGGCACGGTCGGCGACGACGTGCGGCATGACGTCCTCGTGCGGCAGGACGACCCGGTCGGCGGGGTCCGACACGCGCAGGGCGCCGATGATGCCGCGTTGCAGCAGGCCGTCGCCGTCGCTCTGCTCGTAGACGTACAGGCAGGGTTCGGGGTCGGCGGTCAGGACGCCCTCGGACAGCCAGCGCCGCAGCGTGCGGGCGGCCTGCTCGTTGCGGGCCTCCGGCGTGGCGGCCTGGGGGAGGATCAGGCGGACGATGTTGTACGGGTCGGCGGATTCGAGGTGGAGCAGGCCGTCGGGGCGGACGACGACGTCGTACGGCGGGGATGTCACGGCGGCAAGGCTGCCGACCCGGTGGGGGTCGTATCGGAGGCCTCGGAACGGGGTGAGTTCCAGGCCCCGGCGCGCCGTTGCTTCCGGGTGACCTGCAGTGTCCATCCCGGCATCGTACGTGTGTCAGTGGCATGGGGGATGATCGGGGAAAGGCGTCGAACGAGGAGCGATGTGCAATGAGCCGGAGCGTCAGGACGAGGCCCGAGGGCAGTGGGCGGGGACTGAGCGAGGCGTACGACACGGCGCTGCTCGATCTGGACGGCGTGGTCTACGCCGGGGGGAACGCGATCGTCCACGCGGTCGAGTCGCTGGCCACGGCCCGCGCGGGCGGCATGCGGCTCGCGTACGTCACGAACAACGCGCTCCGTACGCCCGACGCGGTGGCGGCGCACCTGACCGAGCTGGGCATACCGACGGTTGCGGACGACGTCATCACGTCGGCGCAGGCGGTGGCCCGGCTGATCGCCGAGCAGGTGCCGGCGGGCGCCCGGGTCCTGGTGGTCGGCGGTGAGGGGCTGCGGGTGGCGCTGCGCGAGCGCGGCCTGGAACCGGTGGAGTCGGCGGACGACGATCCGGCGGCGGTGGCGCAGGGGTACGGCGGGCCCGAGCTGCCGTGGGGCCGGTTCGCGGAGGCGTGCTACGCCATCGCGCGCGGCGTGCCGTGGTACGCCTCCAACACCGACCTGACGATCCCGAGCGCGCGCGGGATCGCTCCGGGCAACGGCGCGGCGGTGCAGGTCGTGCGGACGGCCACCGGGGCGGAGCCGCAGGTCGCGGGGAAGCCGCTGCCTCCGATGCACCGGGAGACGATCCTGCGGACCGGGGCCCGGCGGCCCCTGGTGGTGGGGGACCGGCTGGACACGGACATCGAGGGCGCGTTCAACGGGGAGGTCGACTCGCTGCTCGTCCTGACCGGTGTCACCGACGCGGCGCAGTTGCTGGCCGCGCCGCCGCAGCACCGGCCGACGTACGTCGACGCCGATCTGCGCGGGCTGCTCGCCGGGCAGGCCGAGGTCACCGGGGACGAGGACGGTGGGTTCCGCTGCGGTGGCTGGACGGCGACGGCCGGCCGTGAGCGGCTGGAGTTGGAGGGCGACGGCGAGGCCCTGGACGGGCTGCGGGCGCTGTGCGCGGCGGCCTGGACGGCGGCCGGGGAGGGCAGGTGCGAGCTGGACCCGGGGAAGACGCTGGCGCGACTGGGGTTGTGAGGCACCGTCGCGGGGAAGGAGCCCGCCGCGGGGCCGGCCTGCCGGGCCGCGTCCTGGGGATCGTGATCGGTTGGCAGGGTAGGCTAACCTAACTGCGTGTTGGTCGACAGTCCCCCCGAACAGCGCGCGGAGACCGCCCCCGCGCCCCCGAAACGCCGGGCGATACGTGCCGTTGGGTTGCTCGTCTCCGTGGCGGTCCTGGTGGTCGTCGCGTTGGCGAGCATCGCGATCGGTGCGAAGGACCTGGCCCTGGACCAGGTCTGGCACGGTCTGTTCCACGACTCGGGCACCTTCGGCGACGTCGTCGTCGGCGAGCGCCTGTCGAGGACGGTGCTCGGTCTGCTCGCCGGTGCCGCGCTCGGACTGTCCGGGGCCGTGCTGCAGGCGCTCACCCGGAACCCGCTGGCCGACCCCGGCCTGCTCGGCATCAACGCCGGGGCCTCCGCGGCGGTCGTCACGGCCATCACCTTCCTCGGCGTCACTTCCCTGACCGGCTATGTGTGGTTCGCCTTCCTCGGTGCGGCGGCGGTCGGTGCGCTGGTGTGGTTCCTGGGCGGCAGCCGGGGCGCCACGCCGGTGCGGCTGGCGCTGGCCGGCACGGCGATCAGCGCCGCGCTCTTCGGCTACCTCCAGGCCGTGATGATCATGGATGACGCGGCGCTGGGCAGGATGCGCTTCTGGACGGTCGGTTCGCTGTCCTCGGCGACCGACGAGATCATCTGGGAGGTGCTGCCGTTCTTCGTGGTGGGCTCGGTCCTCGCCCTGGCGCTCGCCCGGCCGCTCAACGCCATGGAGATGGGCGACGACACGGCCAAGGCGCTCGGCGCCAACCTGAACCGCACGCGCGCGCTGTCCATGCTCGCCGCGACCGTGCTGTGCGGGGCCGCGACCGCCGCCTGCGGCCCCATCGTGTTCGTGGGCCTGATGGTCCCGCACGTCGTGCGCTCCTTCACCGGGCCCGACCTGCGCTGGATCCTGCCGTACGCGGCGATCCTGTCGCCCGTGCTGCTGCTCGGCGCGGACGTCCTCGGCAGGATCGTCGCCCGGCCCGCGGAGCTCCAGGTCGGCATCGTCACCGCGGTCCTGGGCGGCCCGGTCTTCATCTACCTCGTACGACGGCGGAGGACGGCTCAGCTGTGAAGACCAACCGTGCTGTGCG
Organism: Streptomyces griseicoloratus; assembly: GCF_014534645.1. Lineage (GTDB taxonomy): Bacteria > Actinomycetota > Actinomycetes > Streptomycetales > Streptomycetaceae > Streptomyces > Streptomyces griseicoloratus. The sequence continues at coordinate 161,643 of NZ_JACVQF010000182.1, read as the reverse complement.
GAGCCCGGGAGGGCTCTCGGTCCGCCTCGACGTGCGGACCCTCGTCGTGGTCGTTCTGCTGCTGGTCGCCGCGCTCGCCGCGAGCGTCGTGCTGATCGGCACCGGCGACTTCGAGATCCCGGCCGCCGATGTGCTCAGGACCCTGTTCGGCGAGGGCAACGCCAGCCAGGAGTTCATCGTCAACGAACTGCGGCTGCCGCGGGTCCTGGTGGGGCTCCTGGTCGGCGCCTCGCTCGGACTGGGCGGTGCGCTGTTCCAGGCCATCTCCCGCAATCCGCTGGGCAGTCCGGACGTGCTGGGTCTCGGGCAGGGCGCGACGGCCGGTGCGCTCACGATGATCGTGCTGTTCTCCGGGGGCGCGACGCAGGTGACCCTCGGGGCGCTGATGGGCGGCCTGGTGACCGGACTCGGCATCTACCTGCTCGCCTGGAAGCAGGGCGTGCACGGCTACCGACTGGTTCTGGTCGGCATCGGCATGTCCGCGATCGTCACGGCGATCAACGGCTATCTGCTCACCCGGGCCGACATCGTCGACGCCGCCCGCGCGGTCGTGTGGATGACCGGATCCCTCGACGGGCGTGACTGGAACCAGGTCTGGCCGCTGCTCGCGCTGTGCGCCGTGCTGGTGCCGCTCGTCCTCGCCAACGGCCGGGGGCTGCGGATGATGGAGATGGGCGACGACATCTCCTACGCCCTCGGAGTGCGCGTCGAGCGGGTACGGATGCTGCTGCTGGTGGCCGCCGTGCTGCTCACCGCCGCCGCCACCGCCGCGGCGGGACCGGTCAGCTTCGTCGCGCTCACCGCGCCGCAGCTCGCCCGCCGCCTGACCCGCTCGCCCGGACCCAACCTGCTGCCGTCCCTGTGCATGGGCGCCGCCCTCCTGGTCACCGCGGACTGGATCTCCCAGCGGGCCTTCGGCGCCGACCAGCTGCCCGTGGGCGTGGTCACCGGTGTCCTCGGCGGCGTCTACCTGCTGTGGCTCCTCGTCACCGAGCGCAAGGCGGGCCGGATATGAGCGCCGGCGCCGGCACCCGCAGCGGGCTGAACAACCAAAGGAGCATCGTGAACCGCCTGTCCGCCGAGAACGTCACCCTCGCCTACGACCAGCGCGTCATCGCGGAGAAGCTGTCGGTGGAGATACCCGACAACTCCTTCACCGTGATCGTCGGCCCGAACGCGTGCGGCAAGTCCACCCTGCTGCGGGCCCTGTCGCGGATGCTCAAGCCCAGCCAGGGCCGGGTGCTCCTCGACGGCGAGGTCATCCAGTCGATGCCCGCCAAGCAGGTCGCCCGGACCCTCGGCCTGCTGCCGCAGTCGTCGATCGCTCCCGACGGCATCACCGTCGCCGACCTGGTCGGCCGCGGCCGCTACCCGCACCAGGGCCTGCTGCGCCAGTGGTCGACCGAGGACGAGCGGGTCGTCCAGGAGTCGATGGCCCAGACGGGCGTCGCCGAACTCGCCGACCGCTACGTCGACGAGCTCTCCGGCGGTCAGCGGCAGCGCGTGTGGATCGCCATGGCGCTCGCCCAGCAGACCCCGCTGCTGCTCCTCGACGAGCCGACGACGTACCTGGACATCCAGCACCAGATCGACGTCCTCGACCTGTGCGCCGAGCTGCACGAGGAGCAGGGCCGCACCCTCGTGGCCGTCCTGCACGACCTCAACCACGCCGCCCGGTACGCCACCCACCTCATCGCCCTGCGCGGCGGGGAGGTCATCGCCGAGGGCGCGCCGAACGACATCGTCACGTCCGAGCTGGTCGAGGAGGTCTTCGGGCTGCGCTGCCAGGTGATCGACGACCCGGAGACGGGTACGCCGCTGGTGGTGCCTGCCGCGCGCAAGGCCCGCGGGCGCGGCGCCGCCGAGCCCGAGAAGGTGGCCGCGGAAGCCTCCTGAGCCGGACGCCGGACGCCGGTGGTCCGGACCGGCCGTACGGCAGCCGTCCGGGCCGGAGGCCACGGCGCGCTCTCCCGGGGCCGGACGCCTGCGCGGCGGTGGTTCGGGGCGGGCGTGCGGCAGCCGTACGCGCCGGACGGCGCAGCGGCTCTCCGGGGCCGGACGCTACAGCAGCTTTCTGAGCCGGAACAGGTCGCGCAGGCCGGCCTCCAGCCGCACCCGGCCCGAGCCCCAGGCCCTGGCGAAGTTCAGCTCGCCGTCGACCAGGGCCACCAGGTCGTCGCCGGTCATGGCCAGCCGGATCTCGGCCTTCTCGCGCGGGGGCCCGTCAAGGGTCTCGCGCACGTCGATACGGCCGTCCGCCATGCGTCCGGCGAAGGTGACGTCCAGGTCGGTGATGTGGCAGCTCACCGAACGGTTCAGTTCGGCGGCCGCCCGGACGTCGCCTTCGGCGTCCTGCATGTTGTCCGAGAGCTTCTCGAGTGCGGCGCGGCACTCCTCAGTCGTCGCCATCGCGACCGACCGTATCGCAGCGGTTCGGGTAGCGTCGGGGCATGAGCGACGCAGTTCCGCAGCCCGTGGCGCGGGAGGCCGGGGCGGAGGCGCAGCCGGCGCACGATCCCGCCGCCCCCGCCCCGCTGCACGTGCCCCGCACCCCCACCGGCAACGCCGAGGTGGACGCCCGGCTGGCCCGGCTGGCCGACGCCGACCACCTGGCCACGGACGGGCACGTCGAGGTGTACGAGGATGTACACAGGGGGCTGCGCGACGCGCTCACCGCGCTCGACGCCCGCCCGGGACCTCCGGCGCCCCCCGCCTGAGAAGCACAAGGGAGCTGAACCGAACGTGGCAGGAGTCGCACGCCGCCGTCTCGACGCGGAGCTGGTCCGCCGGAAGCTCGCGCGCTCACGCGAGCACGCCAGCCAGCTGATCGCCGCCGGGCGGGTCACCGTCGGCAAGACCGTCGCGACCAAGCCCGCCACGCAGGTGGAGACCGCCGCGGCCATCGTCGTCAGCCAGGACGACAGCGACCCCGACTACGTCTCGCGCGGCGGCCACAAGCTGGCCGGCGCCCTGGCGGCGTTCGTACCGCAGGGCCTGGTCGTCGAGGGACGCCGGGCGCTGGACGCCGGTGCCTCCACCGGGGGGTTCACCGACGTACTGCTGCGGGCGGGCGCCGCGCACGTCGTCGCGGTGGACGTCGGATACGGACAACTCGCCTGGTCCCTGCAGCAGGATGAACGCGTCACCGTCAAGGACCGTACGAACGTACGCGAGTTGACGCTCGAAGCGATCGATGGGGAGCCCGTGGACCTGGTCGTGGGGGATCTGTCCTTCATCCCGCTCGGACTGGTGCTGCCCGCCCTGGTGCGGTGCACGCGGCCGGACGCCGACCTGGTGATGATGGTGAAGCCGCAGTTCGAGGTGGGCAAGGAGCGGCTGGGCAGCGGGGGAGTGGTACGCAGTGCGCAGCTGCGGGCCGAGGCCGTGCGGGGCGTCGCCCGCAGGGCATGGGAGCTCGGGCTCGGCGTGAAGGGGGTCACCGCCAGTCCGCTGCCCGGTCCCTCCGGCAACGTGGAGTACTTTCTGTGGCTGCGGGCCGGGGCCGGCGAACTGGACCCGGCGGACGTTGACCGTGCAGTGGCGGAGGGGCCGCGTTGACACAGAACCGAGCTCGTACTGTTTTCCTGCTCGCCCACACCGGGCGCCCGGCGGCCGTGCGCAGCGCCGAGCTCGTGGTCAAGGGGCTGCTGCGCGCCGGGCTCGGCGTCCGCGTCCTGGCGGCCGAGGCACGGGACCTGCCGTTGCCGGACGAGGTGGAGCTGGTGGGCGAGGCCACTCCGCAGTGCCTCGACGGGTGCGAGCTGCTGATCGTGCTGGGCGGCGACGGGACGCTGCTGCGGGGCGCGGAGTTCGCCCGGGCCTCCGGAGTGCCGATGCTCGGCGTCAACCTGGGCAGGGTCGGTTTCCTCGCGGAGGCCGAGCGGGACGACCTCGACAAGGTCGTCGACCGGGTGGTGAGCCGGGCGTACGAGGTCGAGGAACGGATGACCATCGACGTCACCGTGCACCGCAACGGCGACATCGTGCACACCGACTGGGCGCTGAACGAGGCGGCGGTGCAGAAGGTGTCCGCCGAGCGGATGCTGGAGGTCGTGCTGGCCATCGACGGGCGGCCGGTGACCGGGTTCGGATGCGACGGGATCGTGCTGTCGACGCCGACCGGGTCGACGGCGTACGCCTTCTCCGCCGGGGGACCGGTGGTGTGGCCGGAGGTCGAGGCACTGCTGATGGTGCCGATCTCGGCGCACGCGCTCTTCGCGAAGCCGTTGGTGACCTCGCCGGATTCCGTGCTCGCGGTGGAGGTGCTGCCTCATGTGCCGCCGGGTGTGCTGTGGTGCGACGGGCGGCGGACCGTCGAGCTGCCGCCGGGGGCGCGGGTGGAGGTGCGGCGGGGGGCCGTGCCGGTGCGGCTGGCCCGGCTGCACCATGCTTCTTTCACGGATCGGCTGGTGGCCAAGTTCGCGTTGCCGGTCTCGGGGTGGCGGGGAGCGCCGCACTAGCGGTATCGAAGGGGTGGTTCCTCGGCGCCGGCGGGTGCGGGTGTGCTGTGGCTGGTCGCGCCCACGTGGCGGTGCCGCATATCGACACGGCCCCGCGCCCCTGACGGTGCGCTTCCACTCGGCCGGGTGACAAGGGCGGGCCGGTCGCACTCCCCGGCCCGGACCTCGTAAGGTCGTGTCCGTGTTGGAGGAGATGCGGATACGGTCGCTCGGAGTCATCGACGACGCCGTCGTGGAGCTGTCGCCCGGGTTCACCGCCGTCACCGGTGAGACGGGCGCGGGCAAGACCATGGTGGTCACCAGCCTGGGACTGCTGCTCGGCGGGCGCGCGGACCCGGCGCTGGTGCGGATCGGTGCCAAGAACGCGGTCGTCGAGGGGCGGATCTCCGTGCCCGCGGACGCCGCGGCCGTCGTACGGGCCGAGGAGGCCGGGGCCGAGCTCGACGACGGGGCCCTGCTGATCAGCCGTACCGTGTCCGCCGAGGGCAGGTCGCGGGCGCATCTGGGCGGGCGGTCCGTGCCCGTGGGGATGCTCGCCGAGCTGGCCGACGAGCTGGTGGCCGTGCACGGGCAGACCGACCAGCAGGGGCTGCTCAAGCTGACCCGGCAGCGGCAGGCGCTCGACCGGTACGCGGGCGACGCGGTCGCCGTGCCGCTCGCCAAGTACGCCGGGGCCTACCGGCGGCTGCGGGCCGTCGCCACGGAGCTGGAGGAGATCACCACGCGCGCGCGGGAACGCGCGCAGGAGGCCGACATGCTCCGCTACGGCCTCGACGAGATCGCGGCGGTCGAGCCGCGCGCCGGCGAGGACGTGGAGCTGGCCGAGGAGGCGGAGCGGCTGGGCCACGCCGAGGCGCTGGCGTCCGCCGCCACGGCCGCGCACGCCGCGCTGGCGGGCGACCCGGAGGACCCCGAGGGCGTGGACGCGGCGACGCTCGTCGCCGGCGCCCAGCGCGCCCTGGACGCCGTACGGTCGCACGATCCGGCGCTGGCGGGCCTGGCCGACCGGATCGGCGAGGTCGGGATCCTGCTGCGCGACGTGGCCGGCGAGCTCGCGGGATACGCCGACGACCTGGACGCCGACCCGCTGCGGCTGGCGGCGGTCGAGGAGCGGCGGGCCGCGATCACGGGGCTGACCCGCAAGTACGGCGAGGACGTCGCCGCCGTGCTGGCCTGGGCCGAACAGAGCGCCGCCCGGCTGACCGAGCTGGAGGGCGACGACGAGCGGATCGCCGAGCTGACCGCCGAGCGGGACGCGCTCAGGACGGAGCTGGGCGGACTGGCGCAGGCGCTCACGGACGCGCGGACGGAGGCCGCCGAGCGGTTCGCCGCCGCGGTGACCGCCGAGCTGGCCTCGCTCGCCATGCCTCACGCGCGCGTGTCGTTCGCGATCCGGCAGACCGAGGATCCCGAGGGCGTGGAGGTCGGCGGGCGGACGGTCGCGTACGGGCCGTCGGGCGCCGACGAGGTCGAGCTGCTGCTCGCCCCGCATCCGGGCGCGCCGCCGCGGCCCATCGCCAAGGGTGCCTCCGGTGGTGAGCTGTCGCGCGTGATGCTGGCCGTGGAGGTCGTGTTCGCGGGCACGGACCCGGTGCCGACGTACCTCTTCGACGAGGTCGACGCCGGTGTGGGCGGCAAGGCGGCGGTGGAGATCGGGCGGCGCCTGGCGCGGCTCGCGAAGACCGCGCAGGTCGTCGTCGTCACCCACCTGCCGCAGGTGGCCGCCTTCGCCGACCGGCAGCTGCTGGTGGAGAAGACGAACGACGGGTCGGTGACCCGGTCCGGAGTCAAGGTGCTGGAGGGCGAGGACCGGATCAGGGAGCTGTCCCGGATGCTCGCCGGACAGGAGGACTCGGAGACGGCCCGGGCACACGCCGAGGAACTGCTCGCGACGGCCCGGGCGGACGCGTAGAGGGGCGGCCGGCGGGCCCGTAGGGTGACGGGATGATCAAGAGTGCCCGCCGGACCGGCTCCTCCCTCGCCCTCGCCGCCGCCCTGACCCGCGCCGGCCTGACCGCGCTGCGCGCACAGGCGCCGGGCGGGCCGGAATTCTGGGAGCGGAAGAACCACGCCGGGCGGGCCGTCGGCCTGCACGCCGGGCCCGCCTCCGCCGTGGCGGCCGCGGTGGGCGCCGCGCGGGTGCGGCCCGCCGCCGGGCTCGCCGTGCTCGCCGCCGGAGCGTGCGGGGCCTACGACGACGTGGTGGGGGCCGGCGATCCGAGGCGGGGCTTCCGGGCGCATCTGTCGGCGCTGCGCGGCGGCGAGGTGACCAGCGGGGCCGTGAAGCTGCTCGGGATCTCCGCGGCCGGACTCGTGGCCGGCGCCGCGCTCAAGGAACGGCCCCTGGACAAGGTGCTCGCCGGAGTCGTGATCGCCGGCGCCGCGCACTTCGTCAACCTCGTCGACGTACGCCCCGGACGGGCCGCCGCCACGGTGCTCGCGCTGGGGGCACCGGGTCTGCTGCGGGTGGGCCCGGGCGCGGAGGCGGCCGCCACCGCGATGGGAGCCGCCGCGGCCGTGCTGCCCGGCGACCTCGCCGAGCGCACGATGCTCGGCGACACGGGGGCGCACGCGCTCGGAGCGGCCCTGGGCGTCGCCGTGGTGGCGGGCAACGGCAGGACGGGGCTGGTGGCGCACGCCGCCGCACTCGTGGCCGCGGCGGTGTACGGGGAGAAGGTGAGCGAGTCGGCACGTTCACTCGTGTGAGTGATTGGCGCCGTCTCGTTGTCCCGGAGGTCACGCGCTCGTGGCGTCCGTCGTTCCCGGAACACCCGTACGTCCTGGCATCCTTGACGGAGTAACGCGCAGGAAACCGTGCGGTGTATGTCCACCGTCCCGACCTTCGCTACGTTCTTCGTGACCGCCCACGCCGAACCAGGAGCCCCGGCCACGTGACCCCCGTGAGCACCCACTCACCGCACGGCCAGTCGTCGCTGCGCACCGTGCAGGTGCTCGGCGGCGGCAACGCGGGCAGCAGCGCGCACGTGCGCTCCCTGGCCGCGGGGCTCGTCGCCCGGGGCGTGAAGGTCACGGTGTGCGCCCCCGTCGAGGCCGAGCGCACCTACGATTTCACGGGCACCGGAGCCCATCATGTGCACGTGCCGCGCAGCAGCGACCCCGGCTCGCTGGCCGTGCTGCGGGCCGCCTGCGCGGACGCCGACCTCGTGCACGCGCACGGGCTGCACGCCTCCTTCCGCACCGCGCTCGCCCTCGGCGGGCGCCGCACCCCGCTCGTCGTCACCTGGCACGACCGGGTCCATGCCGACGGGGCGCGCGCCCATCTGCTGCGGCTGCTGGAGCGGAGGGTGATGCGGGCGGCCACCGTCGTGCTCGGCGCCACCTCGGAACTGGTCGACCGGGCGAGGCGGACGGGCGCGCGGGACGCCAGGCTGGCCGCCGTCGCTCTCCCCGGCCACCCCCGCCGGCCGGTCGCACCGGAGGACCCCGACCGGCTGCGGCCCAAGGCCCGGGCCGAACTCGGCGCCATCGGACGCCCGTTGCTGATCGCGGTCGGTTCCCTGGAGCGGCATCGCGGGTACGACGTGCTGCTCGACGCCGCGCGGGTGTGGCGCAGCCTCGACCCCGTGCCGCTGGTCGTCGTCGCCGGGGAGGGGTCGATGCGCGCCGAACTCCAGCGGCGGATCGAGGACGAGGGACTGCCGGTGGTGCTCGCCGGGCGCCGCGACGACGTCACCGAACTGCTCGCGGCGGCCGACCTGGCGCTGCTGCCGAGCCGCCGGGAGTCGCGCTCGGTCCTCGCCCAGGAGGCCCTCCACGCGCGCGTGCCCCTCGTCGCGAGCGATGTGGGCGGCATCCCCGAACTCGTGGGCGATGCCGCCGAACTCGTTCCGCACGGGGACGCCGAGGCGCTCGCCGACGCCGTCGTCCGCCTGCTCGACGACCCCGAGCGGCGGGAACTGCTCAAGGACAGGGGCGTACGGCAGGCGGCCACCTGGCCGACCGAGGACGAGACGGTCGCCCAAGTGCTCTGTGTTTACGACGAGTTGACGCAGCCCGGACTGCTCGGTTAGCCCGTGTGCCTGCGTGCGCGCAGCGCCAGGCTCAACGCCAGCACGGTCTGCGGGTCGTCGAGGTCCGTGCCGAGCAACTCGCCGATGCGGGCGAGGCGGTTGTAAAGCGTCTGGCGGTTGAGGTGCAGTTCGCGTGCCGTCTCCGCCTTGCGGCCCGCGTGCGCCAGGTACGTCTCCAGGGTCGGCAGCAGTGGCGGCCTGGACCGGTTGTCGTGGTCCCGGAGCGGACCGATCGCACGGTCGACGAACGCCGCCAGGTCCGGGTGGTCGCGCAGCCGCCACAGCAGCAGGTCGATGTCCAGGCGCCGGGCGTCGTACCACGGCCGGTCGGTGAGCCCCTGGGCCGCGGTGGCCGTCTCCGCGGCGTGCCTGAGGCCCGCCGACGCCGCCGCCCAGCCGCCGGCCACCCCGACGACCACGACGGGCGGCTGGGCCCCCGGCCGCTGCATCCCGGCCCGTTCCACCCCCGCCCGCAGCGCCGCCGCGACCCGGTCCGCGACCGCGGCCCGCTCCGACTCCGAGCGCAGGCCGAGCAGGAGCGGCACCCGCCCTTCCACCGGCCGTACGCCCAGCAGGACCGGAACGCCGACCGCGGCCAGCTCCTCCGCGACCGCGCGCGCCAGCACCGCCCAGCCGCCGCCGGCGGCGGGGGAGAGGCTGTCACCCAGCCGCATCACCACCGGCAGCAGCGGGCTCGCGCCCGGCTTGAAGCCCAGGACGCGGGCCTGCGCCGGGGCGTCCTCCGCCGTGATCCGGCCCTCGGCGAGGTCGGTGAGGAAGTCGCCGCGGCCGCGCGCCGCCAGCTCCTCCTCCTGCCGTGCCTGCATCAGCACCACGGCGAGGATGCCGGCGGCCCGCTCCGCCGCCATCCGGTGCACCGGCGCCAGCGGTGAGCGCACGGGGAGCATGACCAGGCGCGCGCGTACCGAGCCGGTGCCGGGGCCGCCGCCGGGCACGTCCACCAGGACCGAGCCCGCCGGGGGCGGCGCGTCCTTGTGCGGGCCGCGCAGTCCCTCCCAGACCTGGAGCGGGTCGGCGCCCTCGGGTCCGGGCCCGGCGGCGTACAGGAGGCGTCCGTCGGCGGTCTCCAGGAAGACCGGGTTGTCGCCGAAGTCGGCCAGGATCCCCAGCACCTGCGGGACCCCGCCGCCGCCCAGCAGGGCCTGGGTGCAGCGGCGGTGCACCTCCTCGGCCCGCTGGAGGAGCGCGTAGTGGCCGTTGACGATCTCGGTGTGGATCTCCTCGGTGACGGTCACGAACGGCACCTCGCGGTGCAGCTGGACCAGCGGCAGCCCGGCCGCGCGGGCGGTGTCGACGAGGGCGGCGGGCAGCCGGGCGAAGCGGGGGCCCAGTTCCACGACGAGGGCCGCAATGCCGCGCTCGGCCAGTGTGCGGACGAACACGCGCTGCTCGGCGGGCCGGGTGCCGAGGCCGTAGCCGGTGGTCAGCAGGAGTTCGCCGCCCTTGAGGAGGGAGGCGATGTTGGGGACCTCGCCCGCGTGCACCCAGCGCACGGTGCGGTGCAGGCGGTCGGCGCCGGCGAGGATCTCGGGCAGGCCGCTGCGGAGGCCGGGGAGCTCGAGGGCGCGCTGCACGGTGATCCCCGTGGGCTGGGGGGCGCTGGGGGTGTCCATGGAGCGGACGGTACCTCGGGGTGTGCGCCGGGCGTCATGGTGGCCGTCGGTTTGCTGTGCGCGCGGCGTCACGGTGGCCGTCGGGTGGGTCGCGTGGCCCGGCGCTGCCGGGGTGCCGCTGCGCCCACCCGTGCCGCCCCAGCGGCACGACTGCCCGCAGCTACGGCGAGCTACGGCGTCTGCCCGCAGCTACGGCGAGCTACGGCGTCTGCCCGCAGCTACGGCGAGCTGTGGCGGCTGGCCGTAGCTGCGGTGGTGGGTGTTGTGGGCGTCGGGTGCGTCAGCCCGCGTACGCGCCGCTCGCCGTCAGGCGCAGGGCCGTGTCGATCAGGGGGACGTGGCTGAAGGCCTGCGGGAAGTTGCCGACCTGGCGTTGCAGGCGCGGGTCCCACTCCTCCGCCAGCAGGCCCAGGTCGTTGCGCAGGGACAGCAGCTTCTCGAAGAGCTTCCTCGCCTCGTCCACCCGGCCGATCATCGCCAGGTCGTCGGCCATCCAGAACGAGCAGGCCAGGAAGGCGCCCTCGTCGCCGGGCAGGCCGTCGACGCCCGCGTGCCGGCCCTCGGTGGGGTAGCGCAGGATGAAGCCGTCCGGCGTGGACAGCTCCCGCTGGATCGCCTCGATCGTGCCGATGACCCGCTTGTCGTCCGGGGGCAGGAAGCCCATCTGCGGGATCAGCAGCAGCGAGGCGTCCAGCTCCTGGGAGCCGTAGGACTGCGTGAAGGTGTTGCGCTCCTTGTCGTAGCCCTTCTCGCACACGTCCCGGTGGATGTCGTCGCGCAGCTGCTTCCAGCGCTCCAGCGGGCCGTCGGCGTCACCGGACTCGATCAGCTTGATGGTGCGGTCGACGGCGACCCAGGCCATCACCTTGGAGTGCACGAAGTGGCGGCGCGGCCCGCGCACCTCCCAGATGCCCTCGTCCGGCTCCTGCCAGTGGTCCTCCAGGTAGCGGATCAGCTTCAGCTGGAGCAGGGAGGCGTAGTCGCTGCGTGCCAGGCCGGTCATGTGGCCGAGGTGCAGGGCCTCGGTGACCTCGCCGTACACGTCCAGCTGGAGCTGGTGCGCGGCGCCGTTGCCGACCCGCACCGGGGCGGAGTTCTCGTAGCCGGGCAGCCAGTCCAGCTCCGCCTCGCCCAGCTCGCGCTCGCCCGCGATGCCGTACATGATCTGCAGGTTCTCCGGGTCGCCGGCGACCGCCCGCAGCAGCCACTCGCGCCAGGCGCGGGCCTCCTCGCGGTAGCCGGTGCGCAGCAGCGAGGACAGGGTGATCGCCGCGTCCCGCAGCCAGGTGTAGCGGTAGTCCCAGTTGCGCACGCCGCCGATCTCCTCAGGCAGGGAGGTGGTGGGCGCGGCGACGATTCCGCCGGTCGGGGCGTACGTCAGGGCCTTCAGCGTGATCAGGGAGCGGACCACGGCCTCGCGGTAGGGACCGTGGTACGTGCAGTGCTCCACCCACTCCCGCCAGAAGTCCTCCGTCGCCTCCAGCGACTGCTCCGGCTCCGGCAGCGGCGGCGGCTCCTTGTGCGAGGGCTCCCAGGAGATGGTGAACGCGATCCGGTCACCCGGTGCGACCGTGAAGTCCGCGTACGTGGTGAGCGCCTTGCCGTAGGTCTCGGCCTCCGTGTCGAACCACACGGAGTCGGGGCCCGCGACGGCCACCGTGCGTCCCTCGTGCCGGTGCACCCACGGGACCACCCGGCCGTAGCTGAACCGCATCCGCAGCTCCGAGCGCATCGGCACCCGGCCGGAGAGGCCCTCCACGATCCGGATGAGCTGGGGTGCCCCGTCGCGCGGGGGCATGAAATCGGTCACTCGGACCGTGCCGCGCGGGGTGTCCCACTCCGACTCCAGGATCAGCGAGTCGCCGCGGTAGTTCCGCCGGTGGGCGGAGGGAGGCTTCTCGCCGGGGGCGTACGCGGGACCGAGCCGCCAGAATCCGTGCTCCTCGGTGCCCAGCAGGCCGGCGAAGATGGCGTGCGAGTCGAAGCGGGGCAGGCACAGCCAGTCGACCGTGCCGTCCCGGCAGACCAGGGCAGCGGTCTGCATGTCTCCGATGAGTGCGTAGTCTTCGATGCGCCCGGCCACGTGCAACTCCAGTCGAACGGCCACGTCACCCCGCGTGGGGGCGGTCGCTAGTGCGGTCAAGGGGTGGTTGTGATGCGTCGTTGAGCGATGAAGCAAAGCAGTCACCCTGTTGTGACGCCAAACGACAATTCTTGCTCAACGAACTGACGAGCTCTTGTTGTTCCGGTGCAGACGGGCGAGGGGTGGTGCCGTGTCGCCGGGCCGGCTCGGCAGTGAATGTCCGAGCAGGATACGACGCACACAGATGATCTGTGTGCCGCTCCGGGCAACGCGGGTCCGCCGGACGAGTGAGCACCGGGTGAGAAAACAGTAAGCGGTGCACGTGCGTGTCGGCGCGTGCGCGGAGCGTGGCCGGGAGCCATCACCTTCCGGCGCTGATACGCTGGTAGCCCGTGGACCGGTGGGAGACAAACCCCGGAACCGCAGCGACGGCGCCGCCGACAAAAACCCGGGACGACCGGGCCGGACGGCCGCGCCGCACCCCAGACCGCGACCACGGGAGCCCCCTCTTGGCCATGCCGCCCAAATCCACGACGACCAAGCACATCTTCGTCACCGGGGGTGTCGCCTCCTCGCTCGGCAAGGGGCTGACCGCCTCCAGCCTGGGCATGCTGCTCAAGGCCCGGGGCCTGCGCGTGGTGATGCAGAAGCTCGACCCGTACCTGAACGTCGACCCGGGCACGATGAACCCCTTCCAGCACGGTGAGGTGTTCGTCACCAACGACGGCGCCGAGACCGACCTGGACATCGGCCACTACGAGCGTTTCCTCGACCGCGACCTGGACGGCTCGGCCAACGTCACCACCGGCCAGGTGTACTCCACGGTGATCGCCAAGGAGCGGCGCGGCGAGTACCTGGGCGACACGGTCCAGGTCATCCCGCACATCACCAACGAGATCAAGCACCGCATCCGCCGCATGGCGACGGACGAGGTGGACGTCGTGATCACCGAGGTCGGCGGCACGGTCGGCGACATCGAGTCGCTGCCGTTCCTGGAGACCGTCCGCCAGGTCCGGCACGAGGTCGGCCGCGACAACGTCTTCGTGGTGCACATCTCCCTCCTTCCCTACATCGGCCCCTCCGGCGAGCTCAAGACCAAGCCGACCCAGCACTCGGTCGCCGCCCTGCGCAACATCGGCATCCAGCCGGACGCGATCGTGCTGCGCTGCGACCGCGAGGTGCCGACCGCGATCAAGCGCAAGATCTCGCTGATGTGCGACGTCGACGAGGCCGCCGTCGTGGCCTGCCCCGACGCCCGGTCGATCTACGACATCCCGAAGGTCGTCCACACCGAGGGCCTGGACGCCTACGTCGTCCGCAAGCTGGACCTGCCGTTCCGTGACGTGGACTGGACGACCTGGGACGACCTGCTCGACCGCGTCCACAACCCCGAGCACGAGGTCACCCTCGCCCTGGTCGGCAAGTACATCGACCTGCCCGACGCCTACCTGTCGGTCACCGAGGCGCTGCGCGCGGGCGGCTTCGCCAACCGGGCCCGCGTGAAGATCAAGTGGGTCACGTCGGACGACTGCAAGACCCCGGCCGGCGCCAAGGCGCAGCTCGGCGACGTCGACGCCATCTGCATCCCGGGCGGCTTCGGCGACCGCGGTGTGCTCGGCAAGGTCGGCGCGATCAAGTACGCCCGCGAGAACAAGGTCCCGCTGCTGGGCCTGTGCCTGGGCCTGCAGTGCATCGTGATCGAGGCCGCGCGCAACCTGGCCGGCATCACGGACGCCAACTCCACCGAGTTCGACCCGGCCACCGGCCACCCGGTGATCTCCACCATGGCCGAGCAGCTGGACATCGTCGCCGGCGAGGGCGACATGGGTGGCACGATGAGGCTCGGCATGTACCCGGCCAAGCTGGCCGAGGGCTCCATCGTGCGCGAGGTCTACGACGGCAAGGAGTACATCGAGGAGCGGCACCGCCACCGCTACGAGGTGAACAACGCCTACCGCGCGGAGCTGGAGAAGAAGGCCGGCATCGTCTTCTCGGGCACCTCTCCGGACGGCAAGCTCGTGGAGTACGTCGAGTACCCGCGTGACGTCCACCCCTACCTGGTCGCCACCCAGGCGCACCCGGAGCTGCGCTCGCGCCCCACCCGCCCGCACCCGCTGTTCGCCGGGCTGGTCAAGGCCGCGGTCGAGCGGAAGACGTCGAAGTAGCACACCAGTTGTACGGTGGCCGGGGCGCGCCCATTCAGCGGGGCGTGCCCCGGCTTTTCGCGCACGTCTGGAAGGACAGGGCATGACGATCAAGGACACCCCCGAGGAGTGGGAGATCCGGGCGACGAGCACCCCGTTCCGGGGCAACAAGACCTCCGTCCGCACCGACGACGTGGTCATGCCCGACGGCTCGGTGGTGACCCGCGACTACCAGGTCCACCCCGGCTCCGTGGCCGTCCTCGCCCTCGACGACGCCGGCCGGGTCCTGGTCATCCGCCAGTACCGCCACCCGGTGCGCGAGAAGCTGTGGGAGATCCCGGCCGGCCTGCTCGACGTGCCCGGCGAGAACCCGCTGCACGCCGCCCAGCGCGAGCTGTACGAGGAGGCGCACGTCAAGGCCGAGGACTGGCGGGTGCTGACCGACGTCTACACCACCCCCGGCGGCTGCGACGAGGCCGTACGGATCTTCCTCGCCCGGAACCTGTCCGAGGCGGAGGGCGAGCGCTTCAAGGTCGAGCACGAAGAGGCCGACATGGAGCTGGAGCGGGTGCCGGTCGAGGACCTGGTCCGCGGAGTCCTCGCGGGCGAGCTGCACAACAACTGCCTCGTCGTCGGCGTGCTCTCGCTGGTCGCCGCACAGCACGGCGACGGCCTCGACGCGCTGCGGCCCGCCGAGGCGCCGTGGCCGGCACGGCCCTTCGAGGCGTGAGCCCACTCGGGTCATTTCCGGTGTGACCATCGGTTGATCCGATCGAGCGACGTGACCGCCGTGCTCCGCCCGGGACGTAGCAGAGCGTGAACTAGGCTCGGGAAACGCCCGGACCGGAGTACCGGCGGGCGCCGGCGTGCGGTGGGATCGGGAGTGTGGCCCGTGACGGAACAGGCGGTGGACACGGACGGCGTGCGGCTGTCGGACGACGCGCTCGATGAGGGTCGTTTCCTCGGCCGCACCCGGGAGCTGAAGGAGCTGCGCGCCGACATCGAGCGCGCCGGGCTGGACACCCTCTCCGGCCGCAAGGCCCCCCGCGCGCGCGTGCTGCTCATCGCCGGCCGGCCCGGCTCGGGCCGGACCGCACTCGCCGAGGAACTCGTCTCTCAGGTCGCCGACCGCTACCCGGACGGCGTACTGCGCGCCCGGCTGAGCGAGCCGGACGGCACGCGCGTGCCCGTCGCCGACCTCGCCCGGGAACTGCTCACCGAGCTGGAGCGGACCGTTCCGCCCGGAGCCCGCGAGGACGACCTCACCCAGGAGCTGCGCACCGCCCTCGCCGACCGCCGGTCACTGCTCCTGCTCGACGACGCCGTCGACGCCGAGCAGGTCGACGCCCTGCTCCCGGACAGCCCGGACTGCCTGGTCGTCGCCGTCGCCGAGGGCCCGCTGACCGGTATCGCGGACGTCCGCCCGTGCACCCTCGGGGGCATGGACACCAAGTCGGCCGTACGGCTGCTGTCCCGGCACGCCGGCTCGGTCCGCATCACCGTCGACCCCCGCGCCGCCGAGCAGCTGGTCGAGGCCTGCCAGGCCCAGCCCGCCGCGCTGACCCTGGCCGGCGGCTGGCTGGCCGCCCGCCCCAAGGCGGCCGTCGCCGACCTCGCCCGGCAGCTGCACGGCGACGGTGACGCGGCGGGACCCCTCGGCCGCGTCTTCCGGCTCGCCTACGCGTCCCTGCCCGGCCCGGCCGCCCGGACGCTGCGGCTGCTCTCCCTCGCCCCGGCCGGCCTGGTCGACCCGCACACCGCCTCCGCGCTCGCCGGCTGCTCCGTGGAGGGCGCCCGCACCACCCTGGACGGCTTCGTCGCCCTCGGCATGCTGCGCGCGGTCGGCTCGCCGCTGCCGCAGTACGAGGTGCCGGGCTGTCTGCACCCCCTGCTGGAGGCGCTCGCCGAGGCGCACGACCGGCCCGCCGAACTGCAGCTCGCCCGCGCGCGCATGCTGGAGCGGACCGTGCGGCTGCTGCAGTCCTGCCGGGCGATCACCGAGACCGACAGCCCGCAGGCCCGCGAGAAGCTCCTCGGCATGCCGCGCGCCCTGCGCTTCCCCACCCCCCGGGCCGCCGCCGACTGGCTGCGCATCCGCCGCCCCGCCCTGCTGGCCGCGGCCCGCCTCGCGGTCGCCGACGGGGAGCTGGACACCCTCGCCCGGCGGCTGATGTCCCAGCTCGTGCGGGCCATGGTGGCGCACTTCGGCACCCATGCGGCGGCTGCCGACCTGTACGGGATCCACCGGCTCGTCCTCGACGTGGCCGAGCGCCGCGAGCTGCCCCGCGAGAAGGCCGCGGCCCTGCTGAACCTGGGCGACCTGGACGCCCGCACGGGCCGTACGGCCGAGGCGCTGGTGCGCTACCGGGCCGCGCTGGACGCCGGACGCGAAGCAAATGACCCGTACGCGACCGGCCGCGCGATGGAATCCGTAGGCGGCGCCCATCTGGAGCTGGGCGACTACGACCGGGCCGCCGACTGGTTCGGCCGCGCCCTCGTCCAGCGGCTCGCCCGGGACGAGCGCGCCGACGCCGCCCGGATCTACGGCCGGATCGCCACCGCCCACACCTACGCCGGCCGCTACGGCGAGGCGGTGCGGGGCTGGCGCGCCGCGATTGCCGGGTACCGCAGGACCGGCGATGCGACCGCACACGCACGGGCGTTGAGCGAGCTGGCCCGGGTCCAGGAGTACGCCGGACGGCCCGAGGAGTCGCTGCGCACCTGCGAGGAGGCGGTCGAGCAGGCCCGCCGGGCCGATGACGTACGGCTGCAGGCGGCGCTGCACCTGCGCCTCGCCGACACGCTGGACCACCTCGGCGATCCCGCGGCGGCCGGGCTGCACCGGGCCGCAGCAGAGCGATTGTTGGGGGAGGACCCCGTTAACACCTGCGAAATCCGCAGCACACCCGCTGAAGATTGATGCTTTGAAAGGCTAGACAGCGGGAACACCTTCATTAGACTGGCTCTGCCGCACCTTCTCCTGCGGTCTCTCCCGGTGTGCCCACGCACGTACGGGTATGTCTTGTAATAGCCCTATCCTCTGAGTCAAGGACCGTGATCGACGTGAAGGTCGGCATTCCCCGCGAGGTCAAGAACAACGAGTTCCGGGTGGCCATCACCCCCGCCGGCGTCCACGAGCTGGTGCGCAACGGTCACCAGGTCGTCGTGGAGCGCGACGCCGGTGTCGGCTCCTCGATCCCGAACGACGAGTACGTCGCCGCCGGTGCGCAGATACTCGACACCGCCGACGAGGTCTGGGCCGCCGCCGACCTGCTGCTGAAGGTCAAGGAGCCCATCGCGGAGGAGTACCACCGCCTCCGCAAGGACCAGACGCTCTTCACCTACCTGCACCTGGCCGCGTCCAAGGAGTGCACGGACGCCCTCCTGCAGTCCGGCACCACCGCGATCGCCTACGAGACGGTCGAGCTGCCGAACCGCGCGCTGCCCCTGCTCGCCCCGATGTCCGAGGTCGCGGGCCGGCTCGCCCCGCAGGTCGGCGCCTACCACCTGATGGCCGCCAACGGCGGCCGCGGTGTGCTGCCCGGCGGCGTCCCCGGTGTGCTGGCCGGCAAGGCCGTCGTCATCGGCGGCGGCGTCTCCGGCTGGAACGCCGCGCAGATCGCCATCGGCCTGGGCTTCCACGTGACCCTGCTCGACAAGGACATCAACAAGCTGAAGGAGGCCGACAAGATCTTCGGTACGAAGATCCAGACCGTCGTCTCCAACGCCTTCGAGCTGGAGAAGGCCTGCCTTGAGGCCGACCTCGTGATCGGCGCCGTCCTGATCCCGGGCGCCAAGGCCCCCAAGCTGGTCAGCAACGAGCTGGTGTCCCGGATGAAGCCGGGAAGTGTCCTTGTCGACATCGCGATCGACCAGGGCGGCTGCTTCGAGGACTCCCACCCGACCACGCACGCCGAGCCGACCTTCAAGGTCCACGAGTCGGTCTTCTACTGCGTCGCCAACATGCCCGGCGCGGTGCCCAACACCTCCACCTACGCGCTGACCAACGCGACCCTGCCGTACATCGTCGAGCTGGCCAACCGCGGCTGGGCCGACGCCCTGCGCCGCGACCCCGCGCTCGCCAAGGGTCTCAACACCCATGACGGCAAGGTGGTTTACAAGGAGGTCGCCGAGGCCCACGGCCTGGAGCACGTGGAGCTGTCCTCGCTGCTCGGCTGACCCGCCGCAGGCCGGTAAATCGGCTAAGTCATCAACCGGTAAAGGCGATACGTCAACAGACGCCGTCAACCCCGCACGCCCGGCCGGACCTTGCCCGACAAGGTCCGGCCGGATGTGTGTATGGTCACTTTGCGATTCTCGGTCAACTCGCCTCGAACGTAACGCTTCAACCGATTCGCGCACCGGTGAAACCTGCTGTGCGACGGCCGTACGCCCTTGACAGGGGGATGTTTCATTGCCGACACATCGGGCCGGGTCCGGCGGATTGTGTTGCTGCGGACCGCCGACACGCCATAGAGTCGCCAACCGTCGGCATGGTGCCACGCTGACCTGTCTAGAAGTTTCCTGGTCACCAAGGAGGTAAGACGACTTGTGAATGAGTCGACATTTACTCCCGGGGGTGGTCAACCAGGAATGCCTGCACGGGCCCACGGCCCCGGGCGTCTCGAGGCTGTCGGCTCCGTCGCGGTACGCACCTTCGCAGCCCACCAGAGTCCGCAGGCAACTCAGACAGCACACATGAGCATGGATGGCCAACACGTGAACGCCATGGCCGGCGACGGAAGTGGCGCGCCCCGCAACCACTTCGCCGACTACGACGAACTGCCCGAGGGGCACTTCTACGACCCGGACGCGGAGTACGAGCCCGATCCCGAGTACGCGGCCACGCTCGCGCCCGACGCGGCCCGTCAGCGCCGCGAGCGCATCGGCCCGACGGGACGCCCGCTGCCGTACTTCCCGATCCCGGGCCCGCTGACCGACCACGGCCCCGCCAAGATCATCGCGATGTGCAACCAGAAGGGCGGCGTCGGCAAGACGACGTCGACCATCAACCTGGGTGCCGCGCTCGCCGAGTACGGGCGCCGGGTGCTGCTCGTCGACTTCGACCCGCAGGGCGCGCTGTCCGTCGGTCTCGGCGTCAACCCGATGGAGCTCGACCTCACCGTCTACAACCTGCTCATGGAGCGGGGCATGGCGGCCGACGAGGTGCTGCTGAAGACCGCGGTCCCCAACATGGACCTGCTGCCCAGCAACATCGACCTGTCGGCGGCCGAGGTCCAGCTCGTCAGCGAGGTCGCCCGCGAGTCCACGCTCCAGCGCGCGCTGAAGCCGCTGATGGACGACTACGACTACATCGTGATCGACTGCCAGCCCTCGCTCGGCCTGCTCACGGTGAACGCCCTGACGGCCGCGCACAAGGTGATCGTGCCGCTGGAGTGCGAGTTCTTCGCGCTGCGCGGTGTGGCGCTGCTGACCGAGACCATCGAGAAGGTCCAGGAGCGGCTCAACCCCGACCTGGAGCTCGACGGCATCCTCGCCACGATGTACGACTCGCGCACGGTGCACAGCCGTGAGGTGCTCGCGCGTGTCGTCGAGGCGTTCGACGACCACGTCTACCACACGGTCATCGGGCGCACGGTCCGCTTCCCGGAGACCACGGTCGCCGGTGAGCCGATCACCACGTACGCCTCCAACTCCGTCGGTGCCGCCGCCTACCGCCAGCTCGCCAGGGAGGTGCTCGCCCGGTGTCACGCCGAGTGAGTCTGCCGGGGGCCGACGAACTCTTCCGTACGACAGGGGGTATGGCGCTGCAGGCGTCCACCCCGCGGCGACCGGCCGGCGGCGACGCCAGGGTGCCGGCGCCGGCGGGGGAGAGCGACCCGGCGGCCGCCGAGGACGCGCCGCAGTCGGTGCCCGCGCAGGCCGGTGACGGCGAGGGCGCGGAGCACGTCGCGGCGGACGCGGAGCCGGCCGCGGCCGGCGAGTCGCGCAGCCGGGGCGCGGAGCGCTCCACGCGGCGCGGCGGCGCCGGGACGGGCGCGCAGGACGGATCCGCCTCCGCCCAGCCCCGCAAGCGCGGGCGGGGTGCCGCGCGCCGCCCCAGCGGGCGCGAGCGGCACGACGAGAAGATCACCGTGTACGTCTCCGCCGAGGAGCTCATGGACCTGGAGCACGCCCGTCTGGTGCTCCGGGGCGAGCACGGCCTCGCCGTCGACCGCGGCAGGATCGTCCGCGAGGCGGTCGCCGTGGTGCTCGCCGACCTGGAGACCCGCGGGGACGCCAGCATCCTCGTACGACGGCTGCGCGGGCGGTAGCGGTAGCCTTCCGGGGCCATGACCTCGAACGACGCCCCCCGCTCCGGTGCTCTCGCCGGTCGTCGGCGTGCGCTGGGCAGGGGGCCGGGAATGCCGCCGGCCGCCGCCGGGCCGTCCGAGGCTCCGGAGCCCGTGGGCACGGAGCCTGCCGGGGAGCGGCCGGACGCCCCCGGGCCCGGGGCGCCCCGGCCACGGCCGCAGGGCGAGCCGGACTCCCGGGACGTTCCCCGGATGGCACACGCACCGGAGCCCCAGCCGGACCCGGAAGCGACGTCTGGCGAACTGGGTCAGGGCGGTGCCGTCCCGGAAGGTGCCACCTCGGAAGCGACGCCGGGTGAGCCGGGCCCGGGCGGTGCCGCCCCGCAAGCGACGCCCGGCGAGCCGGGCCCGTCGGCCGTCGCCCGGCCGGACGCGGTGGCAGGAACCGGCTCCGAGCAGTACGACGCCCCGCCACAGGACGCGTCCCGCCGGGTTCCGCCACGAGCCCCTTCCGAGCCCGAGCACGGGCCCGGGAGCAGCGCTCCCGGCGCTTCCGTGACGGACGAGCCGTACCGGGCGGGCGGTGCGGGGGAAGCGGATGACGGAGTCTTCAAGGCCCGCCTCGGGCCCGAGACCGGTCTCAAGCCTGAGCCCGAGACCGAGGGCGGCGCTGCCGGTGCTGCCGCGGCGGACGAGGCGCGCCGGGCGGGCGGTGGTGGGGAAGCGGATGACGGGGTCTTCAAGGTTCGGCTTGCCAACTTCGAGGGGCCCTTCGATCTGCTGTTGCAGCTGATCTCCAAGCACAAGATGGACGTCACCGAGGTCGCCCTGTCCCGGGTGACCGACGAGTTCATGGCGCACATCCGGGCGATGGGGCCGGAGTGGGACCTCGACGAGACGACCGAGTTCCTGGTCGTGGCGGCCACGCTGCTCGATCTGAAGGCGGCGCGGCTGCTGCCCGCCGCCGAGGTGGAGGACGAGGCCGACCTGGCGCTGCTGGAGGCCCGTGACCTGCTCTTCGCGCGGCTGCTGCAGTACCGCGCCTACAAGCGGATCGCGGAGATCTTCAGCGAGCGGCTGGACGCGGAGGCCCGCCGCTACCCTCGTACCGTCGGCCTGGAACCCCACCACGCCGAGCTGCTGCCCGAGGTGGTCATCAGCATCGGGGCCGAGGGATTCGCCAGGCTCGCCGTCAAGGCGATGCAGCCCAGGCCCAAGCCGCAGGTGTACGTGGAGCACATCCACGCTCCGCTGGTCAGCGTGCAGGAACAGGCCGGGATCGTCGTCGCGCGGCTGAAGGACCTGGGCGAGGCGAGCTTCCGCGCCCTCGTCGAGGACACCGAGGACACGCTGACCGTCGTGGCGCGGTTCCTGGCCCTGCTGGAGCTGTACCGGGAGAAGGCCGTCGCCCTGGAGCAGGAGACCGCGCTCGGTGAGCTGCTGGTGCGCTGGACCGGCGGGGACGCGGAGGCCGGGCCCATGGTGACCGACGAGTTCGACCGGCCGGCCGAGGAGACCGAGGAGGAGAAGAAGGCGTGAGCGACGACACCACGGAGGTTCCGGCGGGGCTGCGGGCCGTCGCCGGCCTGGACCTCAAGCCGGCGCTCGAAGCCGTCCTCATGGTCGTGGACGAACCCGCGACCGAGGAACACCTCGCGAAGGTCCTCCAGCGGCCCCGGCGGCAGATCGCGGACGCCCTGCGCGAGCTGGCCGACGAGTACACCGTCCAGGGCCGGGGCTTCGAGCTCAGGCTCGTCGCGGGCGGCTGGCGCTTCTACACCCGGCCCGAGTACGCCGCGGCCGTCGAGGGCTTCGTCCTGGACGGCCAGCAGGCCCGCCTCACCCAGGCCGCGCTGGAGACCCTGGCGGTGGTCGCCTACCGGCAGCCGGTCAGCCGCAGCCGCGTCTCGGCGGTGCGCGGGGTGAACTGCGACGGCGTGATGCGCACCCTCCTGCAGCGCGGTCTGGTGGAGGAGGCGGGCACGGAACCCGAAACAGGTGCGATCCTGTACGTGACGACGAACTACTTCCTGGAGCGGATGGGCCTGCGCGGTCTGGACGAGCTCCCGGAGCTCGCGCCCTTCCTCCCGGAGGCGGAGGCGATCGAGGCCGAGACCCAGGAGGGCGTGCCGTCGTTCGACCCGGACGCGCCCGACGCGGACGACGGTCACCCGGCGGGCACGACCAGTACGCCGAACACGACGAACACGACGACGACGGAACTTTGATGCGAAGCAGCGGCAGCGGCAAGAGCGGCGGGCGCGGTAACTACCGCGGCGCCGGCAACAACAGGGACCAGAAGCAGGGGCAGGGCCGCCCCCGCAAGCCCCGCCCGGAGGAGCGCCGCTACGACGTCGGTCCCGGCGCCTCCCCCGACGGGCCCAGGTCCGGGCGCGGCGGCGCGGCCCGCGGCGGAGCCAAGGGCGGTCCGAAGAAGCCCCAGCAGCGGGGACGTACCGCCCCCGCCCGGTCCCGCGAGTACGAGACGCGGGCGGAGGAGCGCAACCGCGAGCGGTACGCGGGCAAGAAGGACATCAAGCTGCCCAAGACCTTCCCGGGCGCCGAGCAGGAGGGCGAGCGGCTGCAGAAGGTCCTCGCGCGCGCGGGCTACGGTTCCCGCCGCGCCTGCGAGGAGCTGATCGACCAGGCGCGCGTCGAGGTGAACGGCGAGATCGTCACCGAGCAGGGCAAGCGCGTCGACCCGGAGAAGGACGAGGTCAAGGTCGACGGCCTGACCGTGGCGACGCAGTCGTACCAGTTCTTCTCGCTGAACAAGCCCGCCGGCGTGGTGTCCACCATGGAGGATCCGGAGGGCCGCCAGTGCCTCGGTGACTACGTCACCAACCGCGAGACCCGGCTCTTCCACGTCGGCCGGCTGGACACCGAGACCGAGGGCGTCATCCTGCTCACCAACCACGGCGAGCTGGCGCACCGGCTGACCCACCCCAAGTACGGCGTGAAGAAGACCTACCTCGCGCACATCGTGGGCCCGATCCCGCGCGACCTCGGCAAGCGCCTGAAGGACGGCATCCAGCTGGAGGACGGGTACGCGCGCGCGGACCACTTCCGCGTGGTGGAGCAGACCGGGAAGAACTACCTCGTCGAGGTCACCCTCCACGAGGGCCGCAAGCACATCGTGCGGCGGATGCTGGCAGAGGCGGGCTTCCCCGTCGACAAGCTGGTGCGCACCGCCTTCGGCCCGATCACGCTGGGCGACCAGAAGTCGGGCTGGCTGCGCCGGCTGTCCAACACCGAGGTCGGGATGCTCATGCAGGAGGTCGACCTGTAGGCGGCCCTGAAGGGTTGTTCCGGTCGCCCGCCCTCTTTATAGTCGTACTGACTATTAAAGGGGGTGGGCGATCGTGCGCGGATACGACAAGCACGCCTTCGAGCCCTTCGCCGTCACCGTCGACCTCGCCGTCCTCACACTCCGCGCGGGCGCGCTGCACGTGCTGCTGGTCGAGCGCGGGCAGGAGCCGTACGCGGGCCGCTGGGCACTGCCCGGCGGCTTCCTGCTGCCGGAGGAGTCGGCGGAGACGGCCGCCCGCCGGGAGCTGGCCGAGGAGACCGGCCTGGCGGACGTGACCGGACTGCACCTGGAGCAGCTGCGCACCTACAGCGAGCCCGGCCGCGACCCGCGGATGCGGGTGGTGTCGGTGGCGTTCGCCGCGCTGCTGCCCGGCCCTCCCGAGCCGCACGCCGGCACCGACGCGGCCGAGGCCCGCTGGGTGCCGTACGAGAAGGCCGGTCCCCTCGCCTTCGACCACGACCGGATCCTGGCCGACGCCCGGACCCGCGTCGGCGCCAAGCTGGAGTACACCTGCCTGGCCACCGCCTTCTGCCCGGCCGAGTTCACCCTCGGCGAGCTCCAGCAGGTCTACGAGGCCGTGTGGGGCACGCCGCTGGACCGGCCCAACTTCCGCCGCAAGGTCCTCGCCACGCCCGGCTTCGTCGAACCGGTGCCGGGTGCCGCCCGCCTGACCGGCGGCCGCGGCAAACCCGCCGCCCTGTACCGCGCGGGCACCGCCACCGCCCTGAACCCGCCCCTGCTCCGACCGTCCCGGGAAGGACGCCCCGCATGACCACGACCACCGTCACCAAGCGCGCCGCCACCGGGGCGCTCACCGGACTCGCCCTCGGGGACGCGCTCGGCTTCCCCACCGAGTTCAGCGACGTCCCGTCGATCCTCGCCAAGTGCGGCCCGTGGCGGGAGATGGAGCTGCCCACGCCGGCGATCGTCACCGACGACACGCAGATGACGCTGGCGCTGGGAAGGGCGCTGCGGACGGTCACGGACCGGGGGGTGCTCACGCCCGAGGCGATGACCGAGCCCGTACGGCAGGAGTTCATCGCCTGGAACCGGTCGCCGGAGAACAACCGGGCACCGGGCAACACCTGCATCAGGGCCTGCGAACTCCTGGAGGCCCCCGGCCGGCCCTGGCAGGACGCCTCCCAGATCGGCTCCAAGGGCTGCGGCGCCAACATGCGGGTCGCCCCGGTCGGGCTCGTCCCCGGACTGAGCGACGAACAGCGCGCGGGTGCCGCCCAGTTGCAGTCGGCGCTCACCCACGGACACCCGACGGCACTCGCCGCCTCCGACCTCACCGCGCACGCCGTACGGCTGCTCGCCGAGGGCGCCGACCCGACCGGACTGGTCGGGCGGCTGCGGTCGTACGCCTACGACAACCGCGCCCGCTACCACGAGCGCTGGCTCGGCGACCTGTGGACCCGCGCCCAGGACCCCACGCCCGAGCACTTCATCGCCCGCGGCTGGGACGAGTGCCTTGCGGTCCTCGACCGCCTCCAGCACGCCGTGCGCACCGTCTCGCCCGAGACCGACCCGTGCCTGGTCACCGGCGAGGGCTGGATCGCCGAGGAGGCCCTGGCGACCGGGCTGCTGTGCTTCCTGCTGTTCGTCGACGAACCCCTGACGGCTCTGCGCCGCGCCGCCTGCACCTCGGGCGACTCCGACTCCATCGCCTGCCTGGCGGGGGCCTTCGCGGGCGCGTACCTGGGCGCCGACGCCTGGCCGGCCCCGTGGGCCGACCGGATCGAGTACCGGGGGGACCTGCTGGCGCTCGGGGCGCTCTGGGACGCCTGAGCCATGACCGACGCCCTGGACATCGACCTGGCCCCGGTGGTCGCGCAGCAGCCCTTCCCGCTGCTGTTCGCCACCGTCTCCGGCGCCCACCTGTACGGCTTCCCGTCCCGCGACTCGGACGTCGACCTGCGCGGCGTCCACCTGCTGCCGGCCGCCGACCTCGTCGGCCTGCGCGAGCCGGAGGAGACCAGGTCCCGGATGTGGGACCGGGACGGTGTCGAGATGGATCTCGTCACGCACGACCTGCGCAAGTTCGTACGGCTGATGCTCCGGCGCAACGGCTACGTGCTGGAGCAGCTGCTGTCGCCGCTGGTCGTGCACACCACCGAGGCGCACCGGGAACTGGCCGCGCTCGCGCCGGGCGTCCTCACCGGTCACCACGCCCACCACTACCGGGGTTTCGCGACCACGCAGTGGCGGCTGTTCGAGAAGAGCGGCGAGCTCAAGCCGCTGCTGTACACCTTCCGGGTGCTGCTCACCGGCATCCACCTGATGCGCGGCGGCGAGGTGCAGGCCCATCTGCCCACGCTCGCCGGGGAGGTCGACGCCGCCCCGGCCTACCTGCCGGAGCTGATCGCCGCCAAGGCGGAGCGCGAGCACGGGGAGGCCGGCGTCGACCACGCGCGCGTGCGGGCCGACGTGGAGCGGCTGCACGGCGTGCTGGACGAGGCGCAGGCGGCGTCATCCCTGCCCGACGCCCCCACCGCCCACGACGCCCTGCACGACTTCGTCGTACGGACCCGGCTGGAGGGCTGAGGCGCGGCGGGTGCGGACGAGGAAGTCCTCCACGCGGCGCCGGTCCGGCTCCTTTGGCAGCGGGCTGCGGCGGGCGGCCTCCTCGCCCTCCTCCTCCAGCCGGGCCATCCGGGAGCCGACCTCCGACCAGGGCACCTCACCCCGCTTCACGGCGAGCAGCGCCTCGCGCCGGTCGCCGACGTCGACGGTGAGCGTGCCCGTGCGCAGCAGGTCGCGGGCGCTCGTCAGCAGCCGCAGCAGGTGCATCGCGTGCTTCCAGCGCGGGGCGCCGTGCGTGCGCACGTCGGCGTCCAGCTTGCGGCGCTGGCCGTGGGCGTACCGCGTGAACGTCTCGTGGACCCGGCGGGACAGGAACGCCCCGCGCAGGTCGAGCAGCTCGCGGCCGGTGTCGTCGGCGTACTCCACGAGCGGGGAGTGCAGGCACTCCAGGATGTTCGGGTTGGCGCGCAGGGCCAGCCCGCAGAAGCGTTCCAGCTCCCAGCTGAACTGCTCCGGAGCCGGGCCCTCGACATGCGTCGGCGGCTTGTCGAACCGCCAGAAAAGGGGAGTGGGTGCGAGGTACACGCCCCGGCGGTCGGTGTCGCTGCCGTCCGTCGCCAGACCGAAGGCACGCGAACCCATGACACAGGCGTAGATCGTGTGGTCGCGTACCAGGGTCTCGGGGCGCATGCCCGGAGCGTACGCGGGCCCGTCACACCAGGCGGACCGAATTTCCGTCCACCGTGATCCGCTGCTCGGACAGCGGCTGGGTGGCGGGGCCCTGCTCCACCGAGCCGTCGGCGATGCGGAACCTGCTGTTGTGGCAGGCGCAGTCGATGGTGCCGTCCCGCACCTCCGTGACGGTGCAGCCCTGGTGGGTGCAGACGGCCGAGAAGGCCTTGAAGTCGCCCTGCGTCGGCTGGGTCACCACGATCTGCTCGTCCGCGAAGATCTTGCCGCCGCCGACCGGGATGTCGCTCGTCGCCGCCAGCTCCCGCCCGGCGGGGGCGTCCGTGGCCGCGGGGGCCTTCGTGGCCGCGGAGTCGCCGCCGCCGTCGCCGCCCGTGTCGCTGCCGGTGCCGCCGTCGCCGTTGCCGTCGCCGCAGCCCATGGCGAGCGCCGCCGCGCCCGTCGAGAGGAGAACCGTACGGCGCGTCGTGCTGGGGGTCATTCGTCACTCCGAGAAAGACGTGGGGAAGGGGAGGGGAGGGGAAGCCGTGCCGGAACAAGCATCTTGACACCGAAGACATCGAAGAGGAAGCAACCCGGACAAGCAGGTCAAAACACGCTGCCCGGCGGTGCGGGACGTGTCACCGTCTCAGGACGCGGGCGCCGCGCACCGGTGCCGCGCGGGCTGACTAGGCTGGACGGACCAAGAGCCGATCAGCACGTCAGCAAGGAGCATCGCCGTGGCGGTACGAGCGGTCCGGGGCGCGGTCCAACTGGAACGGGACGAGGCCGGGCACATGGACGAGCAGGTCGCGGCCCTGCTCACCGCCATCCTGGAACGCAACGGGCTGACCGTCGACGACCTGATCAGCATCTGGTTCACGGCCACCCCCGACCTGCACAGCGACTTCCCGGCCGCCGCGGCCCGGGGGCTCGGGATCACCGACGTCCCGCTGATCTGCGCCCAGGAACTGGACATCGAGGGCGCCATGCCGCGCGTCGTCCGCGTCCTCGCCCACATCGAGTCGGACCGGCCGCGCGCCGACATCGCGCACGTCTACCTCGGCGCCGCGGCCGCCCTGCGCAAGGACATCGCCCAGTGAGAACCGCACTCGTCATCGGCACCGGCCTCATCGGCACCTCTGCCGCCCTCGCCCTGACCCAGCGGGGCGTCACCGTCCACCTCGCCGACCACGACCCCGAGCAGGCCCGCACGGCCGCCGCGCTCGGCGCCGGCACCGACGAGGCGCCGGACGGGCCCGTCGACCTCGCGATCGTCGCCGCACCGCCGGCCCTGGTGGCCGACGTGCTCGCCGGCGCGATGGGACGCGGCGCGGCCCGCGGCTACATCGACGTGGCCAGCGTCAAGGGCGGCCCGCGCCGCGAGCTGGAGGCCCGCGGGCTCGACCTCTCCCGTTACATCGGCACCCACCCCATGTCCGGCCGCGAGAAGTCCGGCCCGCTGGCGGCCACCGGCGACCTCTTCGAGGGCCGCCCCTGGGTGCTGACCCCGACCCGGGACACCGACACCGAGGTGCTGAACCTCGCCCTGGAGCTGATCTCGCACTGCCGCGCGGTGCCGGTCGTCATGGACGCCGACGCCCACGACCGCGCCGTCGCCCTCGTCTCCCACATGCCGCACCTGGTCTCCAGCATGGTCGCCGCGCGTCTGGAGCACGCCGAGGAGGCCGCCGTACGGCTGTGCGGGCAGGGAATCCGGGACGTGACCCGGATCGCCGCCTCCGATCCCCGCATGTGGATCGACATCCTCGCCGCCAACCCGGGGCCGGTCGCCGACCTGCTCGGCGACGTCGCCGCCGACCTGGAGGAGACGGTGCGGGCCCTGCGCGCCCTGCAGTCCTCCGACGAGGACAAGCGCCGCGAGGGCAGCTCCGGCATCGAGGCGGTGCTGCGGCGCGGGAACGCCGGCCAGGTGCGGGTCCCCGGCAAGCACGGCTCCGCCCCGCGGGTCTACGAGACCGTGGCCGTCCTCATCGACGACCAGCCCGGCCAGCTGGCCCGCATCTTCGCGGACGCGGGACGGGCCGGCGTCAACATCGAGGACGTGCGGATCGAGCACGCCACCGGGCAGCAGGCCGGTCTGGTGCAGCTGATGGTCGAGCCGAAGGCCGCCCCCGTGCTCACGGCGGCGCTGCGGGAGAGGGGCTGGGCGATCCGCCAGTGAGCCCGGGGGGCCCACGCCTGTCGGAGGGGTTCCGGAGAGCCAGTAACCTTGTGCGGGGCACGTTCGCGCCCCGCACACCACCCACCGCACCGCACCAGGAAGGTGTCCCCCGTGGAAAACGGCGCCGCCCCGACCGCCCCGGCCGTGATTGTCGCCATCGACGGCCCCTCCGGCACGGGCAAGTCGAGCACGTCGAAGGCCGTCGCCGCACAGCTCGGCCTGAGCTACCTGGACACCGGCGCCCAGTACCGGGCGATCACGTGGTGGATGGTGACCAACGGCATCGACATAGACGACCCGCACGCCGTCGCCGCCGCGGCCGGCAAGCCCGAGATCGTCTCCGGCACCGACCCGGCGCGCCCGACCATCACGGTCGACGGCGTGGACGTCGCCGGCCCGATCCGCACCCAGGAGGTCACCTCCAAGGTCAGCGCGGTCAGCGCCGTCCCCGAGGTGCGCTCCCGGATCACCGAGCTGCAGCGCAGCATCGCCGCCTCCGCCCCGGCCGGCATCGTCGTCGAGGGCCGCGACATCGGTACGACCGTGCTGCCGGACGCCGACCTGAAGATCTTCCTCACCGCCTCGGCGGAGGCCCGCGCCGCCCGCCGCAACGGAGAGCTCAAGGGCGCCGACGTCAACGCCACCCGCGAGGCCCTGATCAAGCGGGACGCGGCCGACTCGAGCCGCAAGACCTCCCCGCTCGCCAAGGCGGACGACGCGGTCGAGGTGGACACCACCGACCTCACGCTGCCGCAGGTCATCGAGTGCGTCGTCACCCTCGTCGAGGAGAAGCGGGCCGGGAAGTGAGTCTTCCCCCCGTTCCGTCCGAGCAGGGTGCCGAGGTCGGGCGGCGCATCGGCGTCGGCCTGATGTACGGGCTGTGGCGGCCGCGCGTGCTCGGCGCCTGGCGGGTGCCGACGACCGGCCCGGTGATCTACGCCGTCAACCACTCGCACAACATCGACGGCCCGATGGTCATGGGCGTGGCGCCCCGGCCGACGCACTTCCTGATCAAGAAGGAGGCGTTCGTCGGCCCCCTCGGACGGTTCCTGACCGGCATCGGCCAGCTGAAGGTGGACCGGCACTCCACCGACCGCACCGCCATCGCCCAGGCCCTCGGGGTGCTGGAGAGCGGCGGCGTCCTGGGCATCTTCCCGGAGGGCACCCGGGGCGAGGGCGACTTCGCCTCGCTGCGCGCCGGGCTCGCCTATTTCGCGGTCCGCAGCGGCGCCCCCATCGTCCCGGTGGCGGTGCTGGGAAGTTCCGAGCGGCGCGGACGGTTGATTAAGGGACTGCCGCCGCTGCGCTCCCGCGTCGACGTCGTCTTCGGCGACCCGTTCGAGGCGGGCGACGGCAGCGGACGGCGTACGCGCAAGGCGCTGGACGAGGCGACCGAACGCATCCAGAAGCAGCTCACCGCGCACCTGGAAAACGCCAAGCGCCTGACCGGCCGCTAGGCGACACTTGAGTAGTGGATCACCCGGTACAGGGGTGCTTCACCGATCACCACGATGAACGAGGTACGGACTTCATGAACGACCACATCCACTCCGAGGGCTCGGGCGAGGAGCACGACCACGGGGCGCTTGGCGACGCCGAGTACGCGGAGTTCATGGAGCTCGCCGCGGAAGAGGGCTTCGACGTCGAGGAGGTCGAGGGCGCGATCGAGGCGGCCGGGCACGGCCCGCTGCCCGTCCTCGCCGTCGTCGGCCGCCCCAATGTCGGCAAGTCGACCCTGGTGAACCGGATCATCGGCCGCCGCGAGGCGGTCGTCGAGGACAAGCCCGGCGTCACCCGCGACCGCGTCACCTACGAGGCCGAGTGGGCGGGCCGCCGCTTCAAGGTCGTCGACACCGGCGGCTGGGAGCAGGACGTCCTCGGCATCGACGCCTCCGTGGCCGCCCAGGCCGAGTACGCGATCGAGGCCGCCGACGCGGTCGTCTTCGTCGTGGACGCCAAGGTCGGCGCCACCGACACCGACGAGGCGGTCGTCCGGCTGCTGCGCAAGGCCGGCAAGCCCGTCGTGCTGTGCGCCAACAAGGTGGACGGCCCGAGCGGCGAGGCCGACGCGGCCTACCTGTGGTCGCTGGGGCTGGGTGAGCCGTACCCGGTCTCCGCGCTGCACGGCCGCGGCACCGGCGACATGCTGGACAAGGTCCTGGAGGCCCTTCCGGAGGCCCCGGCGCAGACCTTCGGCACCGCCGTCGGCGGCCCGCGCCGCGTCGCCCTGATCGGCCGGCCCAACGTCGGCAAGTCCTCGCTGCTGAACAAGGTGGCGGGCGAGGAGCGCGTCGTCGTCAACGAACTCGCCGGCACCACCCGCGACCCGGTCGACGAGCTGATCGAACTCGGCGGCAAGACCTGGAAGTTCGTCGACACCGCGGGCATCCGCAAGCGCGTCCACCTGCAGCAGGGCGCCGACTACTACGCCTCGCTGCGCACCGCGGCCGCCGTGGAGAAGGCGGAGGTCGCCGTCGTCCTCATCGACGCCTCGGAGTCGATCTCGGTCCAGGACCAGCGGATCGTCACCATGGCCGTCGAGGCGGGACGCGCCCTCGTCGTCGCCTACAACAAGTGGGACACCCTCGACGAGGAGCGCCGCTACTACCTGGAGCGGGAGATCGAGACCGAGTTCGGCCAGGTGGCGTGGGCGCCGCGGGTGAACGTCTCGGCGCAGACCGGACGGCACATGGAGAAGCTGGTCCCGGCGATCGAGACCGCCCTGGCCGGCTGGGAGACCCGGGTCCCCACGGGCCGGCTGAACGCCTTCCTCGGCGAGCTGGTCGCCGCCCACCCGCACCCGGTGCGCGGCGGCAAGCAGCCCCGCATCCTGTTCGGCACGCAGGCGGGCACCAAGCCCCCGCGGTTCGTGCTCTTCGCCTCCGGCTTCATCGAGGCCGGCTACCGGCGCTTCATCGAGCGCCGGCTGCGCGAGGAGTTCGGCTTCGAGGGGACGCCGATCCACATCTCGGTGCGGGTGCGCGAGAAGCGCGGCGCGAAGAAGAAGTAGCGCGAGCAGCGAAGAGAGGGGCGGCCCCGGCGGGGCCGCCCCTCTCTTCGTGCGTGTGCCGTTCAGGCGCCCCTGCGCGGGGCCGGTGGCAGCGCGGCCGGGACGTGCCGTGTCCCGGTGCCGTGCGGGCCGAGGTACCCGACGCGCTGCCAGGGCGACTGCTGGCCGATACGGGCGCTGTGGGCGCCCGCGCTGTAGGCGCTGTACGCGCCCCGGCCGCGGGTCATGTTCCCGAACGCGATGAACCCCAGTTCCTCCTCGCCGCTGCGATCACCCGGCAGTGAACGGAAGGACTTGACGTACTCGGCGTAGAGCGCGTCGTAGATCGGCGTGGCCGAGGGGCCACCGTGTCGGCGGGAATTGTCGTATGCGTGCACGTATGTCCAAACGACCCCGAGCCGGAAGGGATGCGGCCCGGACGGTCGCCGTCAGGGGGTCGCACCGAGGGTGGTCACGTCCCCGCCAGGGGCAGCCCGGCCGCGACCAGCCGGCCGTTCGTCGCCGCCTTGTCCAGGGCGTCCCGCAGCAGGTCCTCCCGCGGCTGGCGGCCGATCGTCCCGACCGGCGCCGCGAACATCAGCACCTGCTGGTGCTTGGCTGCCGCCGCGCGCCAGCCCTCGGTGACCTGGAGGGGCTGGTGCGCCTGCCACCAGGCCACCTGCGGGCCGCCGTTCGCCCCCGGCTGGAGCACCGCGTGCAGCCGGCCCATGGCGAGCAGCACGGACCAGCCGTGCAGCACGGCCGGTGCGGTGGACAGGTCACCGACCGGCATGAAGCCCTGCTCGATGAGCAGCGGCAGGAAGTCGTCGCCGGGCCCGTTGGTGCCGGGCCGCGCGATGGGCGCCGTCGGCTCCACCACCAGCGCCGGGTGCAGCTCGCCGGAGATCAGGACCAGCCCGCTCGTCACGCCGAGCACCGCCTGCTCGGGGGCGGCCTGCTCGGAGCCGTGGCCGGAGGTGTCGCCGCTGATGGACTTCACGGCTCCCTGGAGCTGTTCCTCGGTGACCTTGACGACCTGCGAGGGCAGGCAGCCGGCGTGGGCGAAGGCGAGGACGGCGGTCTCCTCCCCGATGAACAGTACGGTGCTGGTGCGCTCCTGCTCGGAGTCGCCCGGGGTGCGGCAGGACGTGCAGTCGTAACTGCCCGGGGCGGTCTCTCCGGCGAGCAGGCGATCGGCTTCTTCGTCGCCGATCTCGGCGCGTACCTCGTCGCTGACGTCGAGCATGCGCGGCACGGGTGGCTCCCTCGGGATGCGGTACGTGGCGAGGCCGGGTGGCTCCCGGCCCGTGGTCCGGGTGGGTCCCCGGCTCATGAAGAAGACAACGGGCGATCTGTGGCGGGAGTCACGCCCCACGGCGAACGGAATCGAACCATCCGACGCACAGGGTCACATGCCGGGCGGAAGCGCTCACGCATCGTCAACTGGCCCGAAGATCAGGGACGTTGATCCGGTGAAGTGGGTCACAGGTGGTCGGATCGGTGAGTCGACAAATCCTGAAATCGGCGAATGAAGTGGGTGTCCGAAAGTAGTCGATACCCCCGGTAACCGTGAACTGGCCTGGAGTGACGGGCGATTGGTTGATCCCGGCACGAGGCGCTCCCTACATTCCTCCGCCGTGTGCAACGAGCACCGCTCGGGTACGTCCGCCGAACCGCACAGCCGGCCCGCACCACGGGCCTCCGGCGGACGGGGCGGAGCGCGACGACCGCGTTCAACGCGCGGGGTCGCGCCCCGCCTTGGGGGACCCCGGGTCCGTGGAGAGGGAAATACATGTCCGAATGTGCCGATACCACTCGCGACAACGTTCGCAGGAACCGTACGACGGCGGTCCTCGCCGGGGCGGCACTGCTCGCGCCCCTCGGACTGCTGGCCGCGACCGGCAGCGCCGCGGCGGCGGACGGCGCGGTGTGGGACCGCATCGCCCAGTGCGAGAGCGGCGGCAACTGGCACATCAACACCGGCAACGGCTACTACGGCGGGCTGCAGTTCTCCGCCTCCACCTGGCGCGCGTACGGCGGCACCGCCTACGCCCCGACCGCCGACCAGGCGTCGAAATCCCAGCAGATCGCCGTGGCGACCAAGGTCCAGCGGGCCCAGGGCTGGGGCGCGTGGCCGACCTGCTCGGCGCGGGCCGGGGCGTCCGGCGGCGCACCCGCCGCGTCCGGGGCGGGCCCCGCGGCGACAGGGGCTGCCCCGTCCGCGTCCGCGAAGCCGTCGAAGGCGCCGGCGCGGCAGTCCGGCCACACCGAACGCGGCTCGTCCCGCGGTGACTACACCGTCCGCCCGGGCGACACCCTGAGCGGCATCGCCGAACGGCACGGCACCACCTGGCAGCGGCTCTTCGCCGCCAACGAGGCCGTCATCGGCGGCGACCCCGACGTGATCGTGCCGGGGCAGCGCCTCGACGTCTGAGCCGTTCGTCCCCGGCCTGGAGAGGGCCCTGTCCGGCAGGCCGGACAGGGCCCTCAGCCATCTGCGGTGCGGCGCCGTCCGTACACGGAGGCGGTGCCGGGGCCGGGACCGGCGTGCGGCGGCCACCGCCCGGCGACGACCACGCACGCGTCGTGCGAGCACAGCGGCTCGTACGCGCGGGCCGCGACCGAGGCGACATCCCCGCGCGCACTCGTCGACGAGTGCCGCGCGCGTGTCGGCACGGCCCGGGACATCGCGAGGGTGCGCAGGCGCCCTGGGCGGTGATCGGGCGAGCAGCGCGTCGGCCCGATCGCCGCCGCGGTCCTCGGCTGCGCGGGTGCCCTGCCGACGTGGGTGGCCGGCCTCCCGGCGCCGCCTGCGGCACCGGCCCGCCCCTCTACGGCATCCACGGCCACGCGCGCACCCGCGAGGGCACGGCGGCGGCGGCCGTGCCCCGCCTCGAACGCGTCCACGGCACCCGTGCGGCCGGGGCCGTCTCCGAGCCGGGCCCGCGGGACGAGGGCGGCCGGGTGGCCGTTTCGTGGACCGCGGCGACGGCTACACGGGGGAGTGGCCCGCTGCCCACCGTCGGCCGGGAGAACCGCCGGGGCCGGGTCTCCCAGGGCGACATCGACCGGGCCTGCTTCGAGGTGCCGCTGCCGTCCCACCGGCCGTGACCGCCGAGCCGTGACCACATCGCAATCGGACACGGACAACCAGTAGCCCGGGTTCCGGGTCTGAACGGACGACGAGAAGCCCGAGGAGGAACCGCACCGCATGACGTCGCCGGCCCCCCTGGCCGCCCCGCTGCGTGCCGACTGCATCGCCGACTCCGCGGGCGGGCTGACCTTCGACGTCGCCGCGTACGGGGACACCGCGGCGGCCCACCTGGTGCTGCGCCGCCGTGACGGGGACGACGAGGTCAGCCTGCCGCTCGCCCCGGCGGCGGAGGGCCGGCTGCGTGCCGCGCTGCCCAGCAGCGTCGCCCTGCCGGAGGGCCGCTGGGACGCCTACGCGCGCGTGGCCGACGGCGCGCCTCGGCGCCTGGCACCCGGCGTCACCGATCTGCGCTCCCTCGCGGACCGCACCCCGGGCGGCCTCCTCGGCCACGTGGCCGTCCGCATCCCGTACGCCACCCGGCAGGGCAACCTGACCGTCCGCAGCTGGCTGCGCGCCCCGCACGCCGAAGCGGGCGACCTCGGCCTCACCGACAGCGGGGTGACCGTGCAGGGGCGCTTGTACGGCACCGAGCTCGCGCCCGGCGCCCACGCCGAGCTGCGCTGCCGGACCGGCGGCCACCGGGCCCGCCGGCTGGACGTCACGGCCGAGCGGGCGGACGAGTTCCGCCTCACCGTGGCCTACGGCGCCCTGGCCCCGGGCACATGGGACCTGTGGCTGCGTCCCGCCGGCGCCCGGGGCCCGGCCGTGCGCGTCGCCCGGCTGCTGGACGACATCGCCGACAAGAACCCGGTCCTCACCTATCCACGCGCCCGCGTGGAGACGCCGCACGGCCCGGTGGAGGCCGGGCCGTACTACACGCGGGACAACGATCTGTCGGTGTCGGTCACCGCATCGCGTCCCTGACCAACGCGGACAGAAGCTGTCCGCGACTGCTGGCACACTCGGTCCCATGCTCGAGACCTCGGCACGACTGCTGCGCCTGCTCTCCCTCCTCCAGGCCCACCGCGAATGGTCCGGGCCCGACCTCGCCGACCGCCTCGGCGTCTCCCCGCGCACCGTGCGCCGCGACGTGGAACGGCTGCGCGAGCTGGGCTACCCCGTCAACGCCAGCCCCGGCACCGGCGGCGGCTACCAGCTGGGCGCGGGCGCCGAGCTGCCGCCGCTGCTCCTGGACGACGACGAGGCGGTCGCGGTCGCCGTCGGACTGCGCACGGCGGCCGGACAGGGCGTCGAGGGCATCGGGGAGACGTCGGTGCGGGCCCTCGCCAAGCTGGAACAGGTGCTGCCGGACCGGCTGCGCCGGCGCGTGAGCGCCCTGAACACCTTCACCGTGCCGATGATGCGCGCCGCCCGCCCCACCGCGGTCGACCCGGCCGTGCTGACCGAGCTGGCGCACCTGTGCCGGGACGCCGAGCGGCTGCGCTTCGAGTACCGCGGGCACGACGGCACGGCCACGCGCCGCACCGTCGAGCCGTACCGGCTGGTGTGCTCCGAGCGGCGCTGGTACCTGGTCGCCTTCGACCTCGACCGCGCGGACTGGCGCACCTTCCGGGTGGACCGGATCGAGCCGAGGCCGCCGCACGGTCCGCGTTTCGTCCCGCGCGAGCCGCCCGCCGAGGACCTGGCCGCCTACGTCTCGCAGGGCGTCTCCACCCGGGCGTACGCCACGCAGGCCGTCGTCCGGCTGCTGGTGCCGCTGGAGGAGGCGGCCGAGGAGATCTCACCGATCGCCGGCGTCCTGGAGCCGGAGGGCCCCGGCAGCTGTCTCCTGCGCACCGGCGCCGGGAGCCTGGAGGTCATGGTGGTGCACGTGATGATGCTGGGCTTCGAGTTCGAGGTGCTGGAGCCGGCGGAGCTGATCGGGGAGATCAGGACGGCCCGGGACCGCCTCACCCGCGCCCTGGCCCGGGCCGGGGAGACGGCCGCCGCCCACAAGGAGATCCTGTGACGGAGGCGTGGAATTCCTGTGCCTTCATTCGCTTCCCGCAAACCCGTTCGGGCTCGTAGTGAAATGGCGCCCGGAGTGCACCGACGCCTTTTCCGTCATTTATTCGAAGGGCGGTCGCGGTGCACGGGAATTTCCCTCCGGTGCTCGTGGAAGTTGACCGGAACCGTCCGTCCGTGTGACGTGGATCGACCAAAACACATGTCTTGGTCCTGTGACAGAAGTGTGACCGGAGAGGTATCTGTGACATCGGTTACCGGCTTGGGCTTCCGCCTCCGAGGAGCAGGGCATAGCGTGGCGGCATGGCACCGATTCCGACACCTCCGGCCGAACCCCAGGACAGTCCGGACGCATACGTCGGCCTCGATTCCGGCGCGGCCGAACGGCTCGCGCGCGAACGGGGATGGTCGACGGTGCGGTCCTTGCCGCCCGGAGCGATCATCACCATGGAGTACCGCGTGGGCCGGCTGAACTTCGAGGTGAAGGACGGCCGCGTGGCGCGGGCGTGGAAGGGCTGACACAGGGTGACGGCGACGGCCCCGGCCTCCGTGTGCGGAGGGCCGGGGCCGTCGCCGTCGTGCGCGCGGGGCGCTGTGCGCACCGGCCCCGCGTCGTCGTGTCCGTGGTCAGCCGCCCGACAGGTGCCGGGCGGCCGGGGCCGTGTTGCGTGGATGCCGGTCGGCGTGCGGCGGCCGGCGGCTGCCGGCCGGAGTGACCGGGGTGCGCTCCGAGCGGGCCGTGTGCGGGCCCGGTGCCAGGTACGCCGGGGCCCGGGAGCGGGACGCGGGGACCGGCTCGAGCGCCGGGGCGTCCTCCCGCTCGGAGGCCGGCGGCGTGGCCGCCACGGGCGTGCCGGCCGGCACGCGTGCCGGTTCCGTGCGCCCGCGACGGGCGTACAGGCGGTCGCGCAGACCGAGGATCCAGGACTCGGCACGGCTGATCAGCGGTTCGAACCAGGGCAGCGCCAGCAGGATCAGCAGCCCCGCGGCCCAGCCGAGGAGCACATCGCTCAGCCAGTGCGTACCGAGGTAGACGGTCGACATCCCGACCCCGAGGGAGACGACCGCGGACAGGGCGGACAGCCAGCGGCGCGCCCTCGGCGTCGAGGCCAGGTAGGCCAGGATGCCCCAGGTCACCACGGCGTTGGCGGTGTGACCGCTCGGAAATATATCGCCGCCGAGCCACATCTCGTTCGAGCCGATCGTGGTCGCGTAGTGCGGTCCGAGCCGGCCCATGCCGATCTTGGCGGCACCGACGGTGACGTTCAGCAGCAGCAGGGAGACGCCGAGCGCGATCAGCGGCCGCAGCGTGTGCTGCCGCCAGGAGCGCCAGCCGAGCCAGGCCGCCACCATCACGGCGGTGGGGCCGCGCTGGCCCAGCACCACGTAGTAGTCGACGAACGCGTGGATCTCCGGCCACTGCTGGTACGGCCGGAAGAACATGACCTGCCAGTCGAGCCGGACGAGCCACGAGGTGATCAGCACGGCCCACACGATCGCGAGGTAGAAGGCGAGGGTCGCGGCGAACAGCGCGATCCTGTGCCGGCTCATCTTCGGCACATCCAGGTGGGCCGGTCGTTCCGGCTCCCGGTCCAGTCTCGCGAACACCCGGTCCAGACGGGTGAGGTTCCGTTCGGTACGCACCCAATCGACGTTACAGCGAGTGAGCTCTGAACCCGGCCGATTCAAGGGCTTTGTGATGACGATGTGATGTGGGATTCCTCTCAGCGGGCGGATCATTTCCAGGGAATCCGTAATCCTGGCCGACGGCGGACTTCAATTCCTTTGATCAGTCCGGTCGGCGGTTTTATCGTGATTATGAATTCGTTCACCGAATGCTGGTGTGGAATTCTCCGCCCGCTCATCGGCCGCCCGGGCCGGTCAGGGCGGACCGGAGCCGTTCAGCCAGAGGGCCCCGTACACCGCCGATGCCACCGCCACGCCGCCCACCACCAGCGCTGACCTGGAGGTTCGCAGCCGGGCCAGGGCGAGGGCGAGGGGCAGCAGCAGGGGGAAGGCGGGCATCAGCAGGCGTGGCTTGGAGCCGAAGTAGCTCGACGCGCACAGGGCGAGGACGGCGACGAGTCCGGAGTACACCAGCAGCGCGAGCGGCTGGCGCTGCCGTACGCACACGGCGTACAGCCGGATGAGCAGGGCGACCCCGACGACGAGCCCGACGCCCGCCAGGGCGGACGGGAACGACGTGAACTTCGCGGCGACGAAACGGGCGAAGGCCACGCCCCCGTCGAAGCCGTTGCCCCAGCCTGCCTGGACGTCGAGGTAGCCGAGCGGGCCCTTGCCGGTGCGGTGGCCGACCCAGAGCACGTATCCGGCGGCGCCCAGAGGCGCGAGCAGGAGGCCGAGCACGAGTCGCGCGCCCCCGGCAGGGGCGCCTTCCGGCCCGCGGGCGCCGTCCGGCGAGGCAGCGCTCCGGTTTCGCACGAATGCCGTGATCCCGGCCGCCCACACCGCCGCCGTCACCGCCAGTCCCACCGGCCGGGTCAGCCCGGCCAGCGCGGCCAGCGCCCCCGCCGTCACCCAGCGCCCGGTCAGCACCGCGTACAGCGACCAGGCGGCGAGCGCGGTGAACAGCGACTCGCTGTACGCCATCGACTGCACGATGCCGACCGGCAGGACGGCCCACAGCAGCACGGCGCACACACCCGCCCGGCGGCCGTACACGTGGTCGGCGACCGCGAAGATCCCCCAGGCGGCCGCGAGCGAGGCGAGCACGGCGACGACGAAGCCCGCGTCGGCGTGCGACAGGGGGGTCACCGCCGCCCCCAGCCGCTCCAGCCAGGGCAGCAGCGGGAAGAAGGCGAGGTTGGAGTGCACGTCGCCGCCCGGCAGCCGCACCTCGTAGCCGTAACCCAGCTCGGCGACCCTCGTGTACCAGAGGGAGTCCCACCGGGCGGTGAGCAGTGTGTACGCGCTCTTGTCGCGCGCGGCGCTCCACACGGCCAGCGCGAGCAGGCCCAGGGCGCGTACGGCCGCGTAGCCGAGGAGCGCCGGGGCGGCCCGGCGCAGGGCCCCGGGGCGGCCCGGCGTCACGCGCGTTTCAAGATCGGTCACGGGCTCGATTATCTGCCGCCCCCGCGGCCCGCCGGCCGGCCGGGGCGTGCGGGCGGACCGGGCAGTGGCGCACGCCACAGCCCTGACCCGCGATGTGTGAGGCCCGCCACGTGTGTGTGTCTCGGACTCGCGTACGCTGACCAGTCACTCGCGTTCCGTCGCACGGCCCGGAGGCACCCGCTCCGCTCCGGCCGAGCCGCAGGGGAGTCCCCACCCCGCGCGCCCGCCGGACGCGAGGGAACATCTTGGAGGTACGTACATGTCCGGGACGACCACGGCTGCCGCACCGCCGCGCCGTCGGGCGGCCGGGGCCGGTGCCAACCGCTGGGTGGTCCTGGTCGTCCTCTGCGTCAGCCTGCTGCTCGTCGCCGTCGACGCGACCGTGCTGCACGTGGCGGTCCCCGCCGTCACCGAGGACCTGAGGCCCGGCGCGATCGAGCTGCTCTGGATCGTCGACGTCTACCCGCTCGTCTGCGCCTCGCTGCTGATCCTCTTCGGCACGCTGGGTGACCGGGTGGGACGCAGACGGATCCTTCTGCTGGGATACGGGCTCTTCGGCGTCGCCTCCGCGCTGGCCGCCCTCGCCGACGGCGCCCAGGTGCTGATCCTGGCGCGTGCCCTGCTCGGCGTCGGCGGAGCGATGATCATGCCTGCGACGCTGTCGATCCTGCGGCAGGTCTTCCCGGACCGGCGGGAGCGGGCCCTCGCGATCGGCGTCTGGAGCGCGGTGGCCGCCGTGGGCGCGGCGGTCGGGCCCCTGCTCGGCGGCTTCCTGCTGGAGCACTTCTGGTGGGGCTCGGTCTTCCTCGTCAACATCCCCCTCATGCTGGTCAGCCTCCCGGTGGGACGGCTGCTGCTGCCCGAGTCGAAGGGCGACGGCGCGGGCCCCTGGGACGTGGCCGGCGCGCTGATGGCGGCGGCCGGGCTGTTCGGGGTGGTACTGGGCGTGAAACGGCTCGGCGGCGGCGAGCCCGTGGCCAGTGCCGTCACGGTGCTCCCGCTGCTGGTGGGTGCCGCCCTGCTGGCCGCCTTCGTACGGCGGCAGCGGCGGCGTACGCATCCGCTGGTGGACCTGCGGATGTTCCGGCGGCCGGCGTTCAGCACGTCGGTGGGCTGCATCGTGCTGGCGATGCTGGCACTGGTGGGGCTGGAGCTGATCGCGGCGCAGTACCTGCAACTGGTGCTCGGACTGTCCCCGCTGCAGACGGGGCTGCGGCTGCTGCCGCTGACGTTCGCGGCGATGGCGGCGGGCCTGGCCGGGGCGCGGATGCTGCGGCGCTTCGGGCCGCGCCGGATGGTGTGCGCCGGGTTCTGCCTGACGGCGGGGGCGGTGGTGCTGCTGACGGCCATGGGCCGCGAGGACCACTGCGCGCTGCTGCTGACCGGGTTCGTGCTGCTCGGCTTCGGTCTGGAGACGACGCTGTTCGGGGCCTACGAGTCGATGCTGAGCGAGGCGCCGCAGGCGCAGGCCGGCGGGGCGGCGGCGATCGGGGAGACGTCGTACCAGCTGGGCGCCGGGATCGGCATCGCGCTGCTGGGCAGCGTGATGAACGCGGCGTACGGGCCGGGGCTGGCGGACGTGCCCGGGGTGCCGGCGTCGGCGTCCTCGGCGGCGGGGCATTCACTGGGCGAGGCCTACGAGGTCGCCGCGCAGCTGGGCGGGCCCGCGGGGGCCGCGCTGCGGCGGGCGGCGGCGGACGCGTTCGTGCACGGGCTGCATGTGACGCTGCTCGTGAGTGCGGGGCTGTTGCTGCTGGGGGCCGCGATGGCGTTGCGGCTGCCACGGGTGATGCAGTGCGAGGCGGTCGCCGTGCCCGCGCCGCGGGACGCGGTGGAGTCCCGCGTCTCGGTGTGAGCGGACGGGTCTCCCACCCGCGCACCACCCGTTCACCGTTCGCCGAGGTGGACGTCACCCGCGCGGGTGCGCCGCCGCCGGCTGCTTGCGGTGCGCGGGCGGGAAAGCATGGTGGACGTGCGGCGCGGTGCGTCGTAACGTCGGCGTGAAGCCGTGACTAGCGATGCTAGTTTTAACGTCCCGGAGGGTTCCATGGCCGCGTCCCCGAAGTTGCCCCCGTTCGATCCCGCCGACCCCCTCGGCATCGACGACCTGCTGGACCCGGAGGACCTCGCGGTCCGGGACACCGTGCGGGACTGGGCCGCGGACCGCGTGCTGCCGCACGTCGCCGACTGGTACGAGAAGGGCGAGCTGCCCGGCGTCCGGGAGCTCGCCCGGGAACTCGGCGCCATCGGTGCCCTCGGCATGTCGCTGCAGGGCTACGGCTGCGCCGGGGCGAGCGCGGTGCAGTACGGGCTGGCCTGTCTGGAGCTGGAGGCGGCCGACTCGGGCATCCGCTCCCTGGTCTCCGTCCAGGGATCCCTCGCCATGTACGCCATCCACCGCTTCGGCAGCGAGGAGCAGAAGCAGGCGTGGCTGCCGCGCATGGCCTCCGGCGAGGTCATCGGCTGCTTCGGGCTGACCGAGCCCGACCACGGCTCCGACCCGGCGGGCATGCGCACCCACGCCAAGCGCGACGCCGGGGGAGACTGGGTCCTCAACGGACGCAAGATGTGGATCACCAACGGCTCGGTGGCCGGCGTCGCCGTCGTCTGGGCGCGGACCGAGGACGGCATCCGCGGGTTCGTCGTACCGGCCGGCACCCCCGGTTTCTCCGCGCCCGAGATCAGGCACAAGTGGTCCCTGCGCGCCTCCGTCACCAGCGAGCTGGTCCTGGACGACGTACGGCTGCCCGCCGACGCCGTGCTGCCGGAGGCGGCCGGTCTGCGCGGACCGCTCAGCTGTCTCACCCACGCCCGCTACGGCATCGTCTGGGGCGCGATGGGCGCGGCCCGCAGCTGCTTCGAGGCGGCCGTGGAGTACGCGAAGTCGCGGGAGCAGTTCGGGCGGCCCATCGGCGGCTTCCAGCTGACCCAGGCCAAGCTCGCCGACATGGCGGTCGAACTGCACAAGGGGATTCTGCTCGCCCACCACCTCGGGCGGCGCATGGACGCCGGCCGCCTGCGTCCCGAGCAGGTCAGCTTCGGCAAGCTCAACAACGTGCGCGAGGCCATCGACATCTGCCGCACGGCCCGGACGATCCTCGGCGCCAACGGGATCTCGCTGGAGTACCCCGTGATGCGGCATGCGACGAACCTGGAATCGGTGCTCACCTACGAGGGCACCGTCGAGATGCACCAGCTCGTGCTGGGCAAG
This sequence comes from Streptomyces griseicoloratus, assembly GCF_014534645.1. Classification (GTDB taxonomy): domain Bacteria; phylum Actinomycetota; class Actinomycetes; order Streptomycetales; family Streptomycetaceae; genus Streptomyces; species Streptomyces griseicoloratus. Next base: position 118,016 of record NZ_JACVQF010000182.1, on the reverse strand, counting down.
GCGCTCACCGGGATCGACGCCTTCCGGTGAACCGGCGAGAGGGGCAGGGCCGGCGTGCGCGGCCCTGCCTCAGCTCTGGTTGAAGAATCCGTCCGACCGGTGCGCGGCCGACTCGCCGCTGATGACCTGCGTGTCGGACGGGCTCAGCAGGAACACGCGGGTCGACACCCGCTCGATCGAACCCCGCAGGCCGAAGATCAGCCCGGCCGCGAAGTCGACCACACGCTTGGCGTCGCCGGGCTCCATCGCCGTCAGGTTCACGATGACCGGGACCCCCTCCCGGAACAGCTCGCCGATGGCACGCGCGTCCCGGAAGCTGTCCGGGGTGACCGTGGCGATGCGGCGGCCCTTGTCCTCGGCCGAGTCCGCGGCCACCTTGACCCGGGGGTCCGTGACCCAGGCGTCGCCGGAGTCGTTCCCCTCGGCGTAGTCGTCGTCGTAGTAGCGCTCGTCATCGTTGTCGTCGACGAGGCCGAGCCACGCACTCGCCTTGCGTACCGATCCCATGGACGCCTCCTCTCAAGCGGTCTTTCGTGCTTTCCGCATCCCTATGGTCATCCATGATGCGGACATCGCGCCAAGTGAACAGACGCCGCGCGGGGGGTTTGTGACGGTACTGGTGCACAGCGGATCCGTCGAGAGTCCGTGTGTCCCAAGGGTCCTTACTCAAACGGCTGCTGACTGTGAGTGAAATATGATTCTTCCCGGCGGACGGGTGAGGGACGAGGCGTACGGGTGAACGCGTCGGCCGGTACGATGCCGCAGCTCAAGCGTCGTACGAACCACGGGGGAGTGTCGTGTTCGGAATCGTCAGGCCTTGCCGGCACCGGCTCGGAGAGCGTCTCACGAGCCAGTGGATGGCGCATCTGTGCGGGCTGTGCCTCGCGTTGCGCGGGGACCACGGCCAGTTCGCTCGGCTCGTGACGAACTATGACGGGCTGCTCATATCGGTGTTGACGGAGGCTCAGTCCGGACCCGACGGCGCCGGTGCCGGTCGGCGCACGGCGGGCCCCTGCCCGCTGCGCGGGATGCGCACCGCGTCCGTCGCCCACGGCGAGGGTGCGCGGCTCGCGGCGGCCGTGTCCCTGGTGCTGGCCTCGGCGAAGGTCCGCGACCACGTCGTCGACGGGGACGGGCTGCTGGCCCGCAGGCCGGTGGCGCGTGCGGCCCGCCGGGTCGCCGCCGGCTGGGACGCGGCCGGGGCCCGGGCCGGGACGGCCGTCGGGTTCGACACCGCCGTCCTGGTGGACGCCGTGGACCGGCAGTCCGGCATCGAGGCGCTCGCCGGGCCGGGGACGCCGGTGCTCGTCGTCACCGAGCCCACCGAGACGGCCACCGCCGCCGCCTTCGCGCACACCGCGCACCTCGCCGGCCGGCCGCACAACGCCGCACCGCTCGCCGAGGCGGGACGCCTCTTCGGCCGGCTCGCCCACCTCCTGGACGCCGTGGAGGACCTGGAGACTGACGCAGCGTCAGGCGCCTGGAACCCGCTCACCGCCACCGGTACCTCCCTCACGGAGGCCCGGCGGCTGGCGGACGACGCCGTGCACGGGGTGCGGCTCGCGCTGCGCGAGGTGGAGTTCACCGACGGCAGGCTGGCTCACCGGCTGCTCGTGCACGAGCTGCGCACTTCCGTCGACCGCGCCTTCGGCACCCCCTCCTGCGCGCACGGCGCCGGACCGTACGCGCCGCCCGGCGCTCCGGGCGGACCCGGTGCGCCGATGCCGCCCGAGCCGCCGCGCCGCAACCGGCGCGGACTGCTCGCGGGCTGCGCCGTGTGGCTCGGGCTGGCCTGCACGTGCCAGCTGTGCTGCGGCACGTACTCCGACCCCTGGACCGGGGAGCGCAAGGAGGGCCAGTGCGCCAACTGCGACTGCAGCGGGTGCGACGGCTGCTGCAGTTGCTGCGACTGCTGCAGCAACTGCTGCGGAGAGGACGGGTGCGGGTGCGACGGCTGCGACTGCGGCTGCAGCTGAGACCGCGCCGGTCCGGCAGGACCTCAGTTGCCGTCCTTCAGCTCCGGAGGTGAGATCTCGGACTTCGCGATCGCGGAGTCCGTGGTCCCCCACTTCCGCAGGATCCTGTCGTACGTCCCATCGGCGATGAGCCCGTTCACCGCGGCCTGGAGGGCGGGCGCCAGCTTCGAGCCCTTCTTGAGGGCGAAGCCGACGTCCAGGCGGCGGAACTCGTTGAGGAACTTCAGGCCCTGCTGGTGGGCGACCGCGTAGCGCAGCCCGTTGATGGTGGACATCACGACGTCGCTGCGGCCCTGCTGGAGGGAGGACCAGAGTGCGCCGGGCTCGCTGTAGGTCTGCACCTCGTACGGCTTCTTCCCGGCGTCCGCGCACAGGTGCGCGTTCTCCTCCAGCGTGGCCTCGAAGGTGGTTCCGGCGCCGGTCGCCACGTTCAGCCCGCACAGCTGCGTGAGGTCGGTGACCTTCGACAGCTCGCTGTCCTCGCGGGCCGCGAAGCCCTGGCCGTCGTTGATGTAGGTGACGAAGTCGATGGTCCTGCGGCGTTCCTCGGTCACGCCGAAGTTGCCGGCGCCGACGTCGTACTTGCCGCTGCCCAGGGCGGGCAGGATCGCCTCGAAGGAGGCCTTCTCCGTGGTCAGCCGGATGTCGAGCGCCTTGGCGACGGCGTCGGCGAAGTCGACGTCCTGGCCGGTCAGCGTCCTGCCGTCGGGCAGGTAGGTGGTACCCGGCGGAGAGCCGCCGACGCTGACGGCGAGGGTGAGTTCCTCGGTGCCGGGCGGCAGCAGCTTCGCGGCGGCCGCGTTCCGTCCGACGCCGGAGACGACGTCGGTGGTGGGGAGCGCGTCGGAGCCGGCCGCCGCGCCCGCGACGTCCGCGGCGGGATCGCCGGAGCCGCACGCGGTGAGCAGCAGGGCCGCCGAGGTGATCAGGGCAAAGGGGGCGAAGAGTCTTTTTCGGGCGCGCGTGGGCGTACGCATGGTGAGCGGTCTCCTGGGAGCGAAGGCATGAGGGCAGCGCGAGGGGAGCGGTGCGTGTGAAGGCGGGACGGGAGAGGCGAAACCCGAAGAGGCCCCGACGGAGTCAGGAGGTCAGGGCAGGCAGGGAGGGTCGGCTCAACAGGAAGAGGACCACACGCGACCGAAGTCGATGTGGGAGCGCGTGACCAGCCACTGCTGCGGATGCATGGGCCAAGTGGAACAGGCATCCGGTTCCGCGTCAACGACTTGAGACAAGCAGCTCACAGTGTGGACAGCCTTGACAACGGACCGAAACGGCCCCGTACTCTCGGCGCACGGCCCTGCTGAGGGGCTCGGCCGTGTGAAGGCACCACCCACCGTGTCCGACTGACCCGATGTCACGGAGCCTTCGCATGTCCTCCGACACCCTCGCCCAGCATGCCGCCGTCCCGGAGACCCCGGACAAGGCCGGCACGCCGCGGATCGTCCCGCAACGCCGCTTCGGCCAGTGGACCGCCGCGGCCGCGGTCCTCCTCCTGCTCGCCCTGGCAGCCAACTCCGTCCTGCGCAACGACGCCTTCCAGTGGGGAGTCGTCGCCGACTACTTCACCTCCACCGCCGTCCTGCGCGGACTGTGGCTCACCCTCTGGCTGACCGCCGTCGTCATGGTCCTGGGCTTCGCCCTGGGCACGCTGCTCGCCGCGTTCCGCCTCTCCGCCAACCCCGTGCTGCGCGCGGTGAGCTGGGGCTACGTGTGGCTGTTCCGCTCCATCCCGATCCTGGTGCAGCTCCTGCTGTGGTTCAACATCGGCGCCCTGTACCCGCAGATCTTCGGCGTGAAGACCGTCGACCTGCTCGGCCCGGTCACCGTCGCGATCATCGGTCTGACCCTGCACGAGGCCGCCTACGCCGCCGAGGTGGTGCGCGGCGGCATCCTGTCCGTCGACCGCGGGCAGATCGAGGCCGCGCAGGCGCTCGGCCTGAGCCGCCGGCGCCGCTGGTGGCGGATCGTCCTGCCGCAGGCCATGCGCTCCATCGTGCCGCCCGCCGGCAACATGCTGATCGGCACCCTCAAGGGCACCTCCATCGTCAGCGTCATCGCCGTCCAGGACCTGCTGTACTCGGTGCAGCTCGTCTACCACCGCACCTACCAGGTCATCCCGCTGCTGATGGTGGCCACCGTCTGGTACACCGTCGTCACCTCGCTGCTCGGCGTCGGCCAGTACTACGTCGAGAAGCACTACGCGCGCGGCACGGAGCGCACCCGATGACCCGGCACTCCCTGGTCATCGTCGGCGCCGGACCGCGGGGCACGGGACTGCTGGAGCGCATCGCCGCCAACGCGCCGGAGCTGTACGCCGGTTCCGGCCTCGACATCCACCTCGTCGACCCGCACCCGCCGGGCGCCGGGCGCATCTGGCGCGAGCGGCAGTCCCCGCTGCTGTGGATGAACTCGCACGCCGAGGACGTCACCATGTTCACCGACGAGACGGTGGAGATGGCCGGACCCGTACGGCCGGGCCCCACCCTGCACGAATGGGCGGGCCTGGACGGCCGCACCTTCGCCGGCCGCCGGGTCCAGGGCGCGTACCTGCGCTGGGTGTACGAGCGTGCCGTGGCCGGCCTGCCCCCCGGCACCACCGTCCACCACCACCCGAGGCGTGCGGTGCGGGTCGACGGCCCGCGCGAGGCCGCCAGCGGGTGTGGCTGGAGGGCCGGACCCTTCCCCTCCTCGCCGACCTGGTCGTCCTCACCCTCGGCCACCTCGACGCCGAACCCGACGAGGAGCAACGGGAGCTGTCGGCGTATGCCCGCGCCCACGGCCTGGTCCACCTCCCGCCGGACTTCACGGCCGACAGCGACCTGTCCGCGCTGCGCCCCGGGGAACCGGTCCTCGTGCGCGGATTCGGGCTGGCCTTCGTCGACCTGATGGTGCTGCTGACCGAGGGCAGGGGCGGACGGTACGAAGGGGACGCATACGTCCCGTCCGGGCGGGAGCCGGTGCTGTACGTCGGCTCGCGGCGCGGGGTGCCGTACCACTCCAAGATCGGCTACGGCCTCACCGGCGTCCGGCCACCGCTGCCGAGGTTCCTCGGGCCCGCCGAGACCGACGCGCTGCTCGCCCGGCCGGACGGCTTCGACTTCCGCCGGGACGTGTGGCCGCTGGTGGAGAAGGAGCTGGGCTTCGCCCACTACCACCGGCTGTTCACCGCCCACCCCGAGCGGGTGTCCGGCGCCTGGGCCGCCTTCGAGGAGCAGTACGCGGCCGCCGGCCCGGCCGAGCGCGCCGCCCTCGTCGCCTCCGCCGTGCCCGACCCCGCCGACCGGCTCGACCTCGCCGCGCTCGACCGCCCGCTGGACGGGGTGAGGTACGGCTCCCCCGAGGAGCTGCAGGCCGGGCTGCGCCGGTACATCGAGGACGACCTCAGACGCCGTCACGACCCGGAGCACAGCCCCGACCTGGCGGTCTTCCTCGCCCTGCTCTCCGTCTACGGGCAGCTCGTCCGGCTCGGCGACATCGGCCCCTGGTGGCACGGCTTCTTCAGCCACCTGGCGTCCGGCCCGCCCGGCCCCCGGCTGCGGCAGATGCTCGCGCTGTCCCGGGCGGGCGTCCTGCGCTTCCTGGGCGCCGGCATGACGGTCGGCGCCGCCGACGGGGTCTTCCGGGCCGCCGGTGCCACCGTGCCCGGTGCCGTCGTCGAGGCCCGGGCGCTGGTCGAGGCGCGGCTGCCGCATCCCACCGTAGAGCGGGCCCGCGACCCGCTGCTGCGCTCGCTGCACGCCGACGGGGCCGCCGCGACCCCGGACGGGCTGCTGGCCGTGGACCGGGCCGACGGACGGGTGCTGGACCGGGCCGGCCGGCCGCACCCGCGGCGGTTCGCGCTCGGGCCGCACACCGACGCGCGCGGATCCGGCGCGTTCACCCGGCCCCGCACCGGCGGACCGGCGTTCCGGCAGAACGACGCCACCGCCCGGGCCGCGCTGGCGTTCCTGGGGCCGCCGAAGGCCCCCGCGGCGGCCCGGCGTCAACTTCTCAAGGAGTCCTCGTGATGAGCGTCATGGTCGACATCAGGTCCGTGCACAAGTCCTTCGGTCCGCTCCAGGTGCTCAAGGGCATCGACCTCGCCGTGCGCACCGGCGAGGTCACCGTGATCCTCGGCCCCTCCGGCTCCGGCAAGTCGACGCTGCTGCGCACCGTCAACCACCTGGAGAAGGTCGACCGGGGCACGATCAGCGTGGACGGCGAGCTGATCGGCTACCGGCGGTCCGGCGACCGGCTGCGCGAACTGCCCGAGCGCGAGGTGCTCAGGCAGCGCACGCGGATCGGCTTCGTCTTCCAGAACTTCCATCTCTTCCCGCACCTGACCGTGCTGGAGAACATCACCGAGGCACCGGTCTCCGTGCTCGGACGTCCCCGCCGCGCGGCCGCCGAGGCGGCGCGCCGGCTGCTGGAGAGGGTGGGCCTCGCCGACAAGGCAGGCGCCTACCCCGGGCAGTTGTCCGGCGGGCAGCGGCAACGGGTCGCCATCGCGCGGGCACTCGCGCTGGAGCCGAGGGTGCTGCTCTTCGACGAGCCGACCTCCGCGCTCGACCCCGAACTGGTCGGCGAGGTCCTGGACGTCATCAGGGACCTGGCCCGGCAGGGCACCACCATGATCGTCGTCACGCACGAGATCGGCTTCGCCCGCGAGGTCGCCGACACGGTGGTGTTCATGGACGACGGGCGGATCGTCGAGCAGGGGCCGCCCGGTGACGTACTGGACCGCCCGCAGCACGAGCGCACCCGGGCGTTCCTCTCCAAGGTCCTGTGACCCGAGGACCTCCGAAGCTGTCGGAAAGGGCTTCTCCGCAATGACCTCACCGAACGGACGGCGGCTGCACCTGGCCGCCGCCCTCGACCACTCCCCGGACCACGGGGGCGTCCCCTGCCTGGAGCCGGCGCGGCTCGCCGAACGCGGCGCACTCGACTTCGTGACCCTCGGCGACGACGCCGCCCGTCCCGGCACCGAGGCGCTCGCCGTACTGTCCCGGGTGGCGCCCGCCACGCACCGCGTCGGTCTGGTGCCCACCGTCCCCACCGCCTGCACCGGGCCCTTGGGCGAGCCCTTCGACGTCCAGGCGGCCGTGGCGGATCTCGACCGGGTCAGCCGCGGCCGGGCCGGCTGGCGGATCGGGGCGTCCACCACCGAGGGCGCGGCCGCCGACGCGGCGGCGCGGCTGTGGGGCGGCCGGGAGGGCGCCTCGATCGTGCCAGGCCCTGCGCAGGGCCGTCCGGTACGCGTGCTCGACGCCACCGAACCGCCCGCCCGGCCGGCCGGCGCCCGGTACGCCGACGTCGTGCTGGTGCGGACCGCGAGTCCCGCCGAGGCCGCCGCGGTGCGGGCCGGACTGCGGGCGTCCGCGGCGGAGTACGGCCGCGACCCGGACGGGCTTCGGGTGCTGGTGAGCCTCGGCATCGACCTCGGGGACGGCGAGTACGCGGCCGACCCGGGCCACGGCGGGGGCGGCCCCCGGGCCACTCGGCGCGGCCCGCTGTACCGCGGCGGCCCGGTCGGCCTCGCGGACCTGATCGCCGCCTGGCACCGGGAGGGCGCCGTCGACGGCTTCCACCTGGTGCCGGCCGAGCCGCGACGCGACCTGGAGCGGCTCGTCAACGGGACCGTGTCCCTGCTCCAGCACCGGGGCCTGTTCCGCACCTTCTACCCGGGCAGCACGCTCCGGGACCACCTGGGCCTGCGCCGCCCCGCCGACCGGCACCCCGTGACGGGGCGAGCGTGATGAACGCGGCCCGGGAGACCCCTCCGGCACCTTCGGGCCCGCCCCGGTGCCGCCGAACCGATCCGGAAAGGCCGATCCCATGACGGCAGACGCATCCGAAGACTGGAAGCGCCGGCACGAACGGCGTGTCGCGACGGTGGCGGCGCCCTACGGGCCGCTCGCGCTGACGGGCACGCACTGGCTGGAGGACCATCCGGACGGCCGGCTCCCGGGCGTCCCGGGGCGCTGGGCGGCCGACGGTGACGCCGTGGTCCTGACGGGCGCCGCGGCGGACGGACTGACCGTGGACGGACGGCCCTTCGCCGGTCAGGCGCGGCTCACGGCCGATCAGGGGCCGGTGAGCGGAGCGCGGGTGGCGTACGGCGAGCGGCGCCTGGTCGTCCTGGTCCGCGAGGGCGTCTGGGGCGTGCGCGACTACGACCCGGCGGCCCCGGCCCGGCGGGCGTTCCGCGGCATCACGGCCACGCCGTACGACCCGCGCTGGTCGGTGCCGGGACGCTTCACGCCGTACGACACCGGGCAGCGCAATGTGCGCGTGCCGAACGCCGACGGCCGCGAGCGCGGTCTCGGCCTCGGCGGGGAGCTGGCGTTCACCCTGGCCGGGCGTGAGCTGACGCTCCAGGTGACCGTCGAGGAGAACGGTTCGCTGTGGGCCGTCTTCGCCGACTCCACCAGCGGCAGCACCAGTTACCGCTTCCGGTTCCTGCGCCCGGCCGCGCCGGACGCCGAGGGGCGTACGACGGTCGACTTCAACCGTGCGCTGTTGCCGCCGTGCGCGTTCGCCGACCACTTCCTCTGCCCGTTCCCCCCGCCGGGGAACACACTGGACACCGCGATCGAGGCGGGGGAGCGCCAACTGCTCTGAGCCGGGCCGGAAGGAGCCCGCACGGATCGTTCATGTGCCCGACGGCCGAAAGGCACTCTTGCGCCGACCGGCCGTTCGGCCGAATACTCCCCCACAGCGCTTGTCAGGGGCACGGCGGATTCCGGAATCCGGAGGTCCGTGGTCTCTGGCTGCGCCTCACGGGCCCGGCAACCCCACGACTGGGCCCCCGACTTCCCCTGTGGAGGAACGACAAGTGAGGATCAAGCGCACCACCCCCCGCAGCGGTATCACGAGACGGACCCGGCTGATCGCCGTGACCACCGGACTCATGGCCGCCGCCGCGATCGCGGTCCCCAGCGCGAACGCGTCCGACACCCCCAGCACCTTCAGCGCCGCCGAGCTCAGGAGCGCCAGCGGCTCGGTGCTGGAGGCCGATGTCCCGGGCACCGCCTGGGCCGTCGACAGCAAGACCGGCCGGGTGCTCGTCACCGTCGACAGCACGGTCTCCCAGGCCGAGATAGCGAAGATCAAGAAGCAGGCCGGCGACAACGCCGGCGCGCTCACGATCAAGCGCACCCCCGGCACGTTCAGCAAGCTGATCCAGGGCGGCGACGCCATCTACGCGAGCAGCTGGCGCTGCTCCCTCGGCTTCAACGTCCGTGCGAGCAACGGCACCGAATACTTCCTGACCGCCGGTCACTGCACCGACGGCGCGGGCACCTGGTACTCCAACTCCGGGCGTACCACCGTCCTCGGCTCCACCGCCGGCTCCAGCTTCCCGGGCAACGACTACGGCATCGTGCGGTACACCAACACGTCCGTGAGCAAGCCCGGCACCGCGAACGGCGTGGACATCACCCGCGCGGCCACCCCGAGCGTGGGCACCACCGTCATACGCGACGGCTCGACGACCGGCACCCACAGCGGCCGGGTCACCGCTCTCAACGCCACGGTCAACTACGGCGGCGGCGACATCGTCTCCGGGCTGATCCAGACCACGGTCTGCGCCGAGCCCGGCGACTCCGGCGGCCCGCTCTACGGCAGCAACGGCACCGCGTACGGTCTGACCTCCGGCGGCAGCGGCAACTGCTCCTCCGGCGGCACGACCTTCTTCCAGCCCGTCACGGAGGCCCTGAGCGCCTACGGCGTCAGCGTCTACTAGGCCGTCCTCCGAGCAAGACCCAGCGGACGCAGCCAGCGGCACGACGAGCCCCCGCACGCAACTGCCGTGCGGGGGCTCTCCCTTGCCCGCATGCCGGAGTTACCGTCTGAAGAGCGCACAAAGAGCACCCGATGCGCCCACTTCGGACCCTGGGGGCCGTGATGGCCGAGGAGCTGGTGGTGGCGGGAGCGACGCTCGCGTCCGTCGGAGCGGTGTACGTGATGGCGGCGGCGCGGGTCGTCAAACAGTACGAGCGGGGCGTGGTGGTCCGGCTCGGCAGGCTCCGATCGACCGGGTGGAGATCAAGGACGTGTCGCTGCCCGAGACCATGAAGCGGTCGATGGCCCGGCAGGCCGAGGCCGACCGGGACGGCGGGCCCGGGTCATCAACGCCGACGCCGAGCTGCAGGCGTCGAAGAAGCCGGCCGAGGCGGCCAAGGAGATGTCCGAGCGGCCGGCCGCGCTGCAACTGCGGCTGCTGCAGACGGTGGTGGCGGTCGCCGGAGCCGGATTCCGGGGCCCAAGAGGCGAATTCAAGACAGGAGTAGACCTCACCGTCCGGTGACGGGTTACTCGCTCGTAGTGTTTGCAGTGCGAACCGGCCTGGGCGGGCGGGGACGGTGAAGACCGTGTGGGTGCCCTGGAGTTGTCGTGCGCACGTCTTGAAGTCGACCTTGTGTGCACCCTGTGGGGTTCGGAAGAGTGAACGCTCGTCAACCAGCCTTCCGGCTCGTGAGGTCCCCACAACCTCCGGGCCGACCCCCCACAGGAGGACGTGAGTTGAAGCACCGACGCATACCCAAGCGGCGGGCAGCCGCGGCAGGTGCGGGAATCGCCGCACTGGTCGTCGCGGGAGTCACCTTCCAGAGTGCGAACGCCAGCGAGCCCCCGAAGGCCTCCGAGCCCGAGACCCTGTCGGTCGCGGCGGCCGGAAAGCTCGCTTCCACGCTGCTCGGCGACCTCGGCGCCGACGCGGCGGGCACGTACTACGACGCCAAGGCCAAGAGCCTCGTGGTCAACGTGCTCGACCGGGCCGCCGCGCGGACCGTCGAAGAGGCCGGCGCCGAGGCGAGAATCGTCGAGAACTCGCTCGCCGAGCTGAAGAGCGCCCGCACCACCCTCAAGCAGGACGCGACCATCCCGGGCACGTCCTGGGTGACCGACCCGACCACCAACAAGGTCGTCGTCACCGCCGACCGCACGGTCTCGAAGGCCGAGTGGGCCAAGCTGACGAAGGTGGTCGACGGGCTCGGCGCCAAGGCCGAACTCAAGCGCACCGAGGGGGAGTACAAGCCCTTCGTCGCGGGCGGCGACGCCATCACCGGAAACGGCGGGCGCTGCTCGCTCGGCTTCAACGTGACCAAGGGCGGCGAGCCGTACTTCCTGACCGCCGGGCACTGCACCGAGGGGATCACGACCTGGTCGGACTCCTCGGGCAACGTGATCGGCGAGAACGAGGCGTCCAGTTTCCCGGGCGACGACTACGGCCTGGTCAAGTACACCGCCGACGTGGACCACCCGAGCGAGGTGAACCTCTACGACGGCTCCGCGCAGGCCATCTCGGGCGCCGCGGAGGCCACCGTCGGCATGGAGGTCACCCGCAGCGGCTCCACGACCCAGGTGCACTCCGGCACGGTCACCGGCCTCGACGCCACGGTGAACTACGGCAACGGCGACATCGTCAACGGCCTGATCCAGACCGACGTCTGCGCCGAGCCCGGCGACAGCGGCGGTTCGCTCTTCTCGGGCGACAAGGCGGTCGGCCTCACCTCCGGCGGCAGCGGCGACTGCACCTCGGGCGGGGAGACCTTCTTCCAGCCGGTGACGGAGGCCCTGTCGGCGACCGGCACGCAGATCGGCTGAGGACACGCCTTCGGTGAAGTCCTGAGCAGATGCCTTCAGTGAAGTCCCGCCCCGCGCGCGAGGGGCGGGACTTCCGCGTGTGTGCGAAGGGGTCAGGTGACCTGGGTGGGCAGCTCCGCCTCGCGCCGCTTGCGGCGCAGTGCCGCCGCCAGCATCGTGATCACGACCCCGGCGAGCGCCCACGCCGACAGCACCAGCAGGGCGCCTGTGGCGGCGTTGCCCTCGAAGTACGCGATCGAGCGTGCCGCCCAGGTGCCCGCGCCCGGCGGCAGCGCCGGCCCGATCGCCTTCCAGAACGGCGGCAGCATCGGCAGCGGGAAGGCACCGCCCGCGCTCGGGTTGCCCGCGATCACCACCAGCAGGATCGCCAGCCCGATGCCGACGATCCCGAAGACGCCCTGGAGCGCGAGCGTGGCGGCGCCGACGGCGAAGGTGACCAGGGCGCCGAGCCCCCACAGGGCCGCCACGCTGCCGGGCAGGGCGCCCAGAACGGGGCCGGTGATCACCGCGCCGCCCAGGCCGCCGACGGCCGAGACCAGCGCCATCACGATCAGCCGGATCGCCGCGCGGCGCGGGTTCGCGGGCCGGGCGCCGGTGCTGATCGCCAGGATCGAGGCGCACAGATAGCCGCCGACGCACCACCCCACGACCAGGTAGAAGGACGACAGCCCGTCGAAGTCCTGCGGGGAGGCCGGGGCCACGTCGACGGTCCGCACCGTGCGCTCCTCGGCCTTCTCCAGCTCGGTGACGATGCGCTCCAGGGTGGTGGCGAGGACGGTGCCGCCGCCGGAGGCGACGAGCAGCGTGTCCCTGTTGCCGGCCGGGTCCGTGATCAGGGCGCCGTCGATCTTCCGGTCCATGATCTGCTTCCGGGCACGCTCCTCGCCGGCCACCGGGCGCGGGTCCAGGGGCGAACCGGGCAGCCGCTCCAGCCGGGCCACCGCCTGCCCGGCCGCAGCCGGGGGTGCGACGACGCCGAAGGGCACGTCCTTCGGTTCCGGGTCGTGCAGCGCCCCCACGTAGGAGGCGATGAACAGCAACTGGAGGGCGATCACACCGAGCACGAGCAGCGTGGCCCGAGGGGTGACGGCGTCCTTCACCTCGCCGGGGAAGGAGCCGTGCCGGGCGTCGGCACCGGTGGTCTGTGACATGTCCCCACAGTCCGGGTCTCCGGGCGTTTGCGCAGGTGGGGCGGGGCCGAACGGATGTCGCACACGCATTCGAAAATTGGTCTATGGTGGGGGTGAGGTAGTTGGGAACAGACGTTCGATAGGGCGTCGGAGCTCACCAGTGCGGGAGGTGCGTGTGCCGGGTTTCACGCATCTGCACACCGTCTCCGGGTTCTCCCTGCGGTACGGGGCCTCCCACCCGGAGCGGCTGGCCGAGCGTGCCGCCGAACGGGGCATGGACGCCCTCGCCCTCACCGACCGCGACACCCTCGCGGGTGCGGTCCGCTTCGCCAAGGCCTGCGCGCGGGCGGGCATCCGTCCGCTGTTCGGCGCGGAGCTGGCGGTGGCGGCACCCGCGCCCGAGACCGACCGCACGGAGACCTCCGTACGCCGGGACCGGCGCCGCGCCCCCGTGCGCGGAGGCGCCTTCGTCGACGAGTCGGCCCCCCGGGTGACCTTCCTCGCCCGGGACGGTGCCCGCGGCTGGGCCGACCTGTGCCGGCTCGTGTCCGCCGCCCACACCGCGCCGGACACCCCCCTGCTCTCCTGGGCCGACAACCACGCCGGCGGCCTGACCGTCCTGCTCGGCCCCGCCTCCGACGTCGGCCGCGCCCTCGCCGCCGGCCGCCCCGACCGCGCGGCGAAGCTCCTCGCCCCCTGGCGGGAGGTGTACGGCGACGCCCTGCGCCTGGAGGCCGTCTGGCACGGCCGCAAGGGCACCGGCCCCGGCTCCCTGCGCCTGGCCGCCCGTACCGTCGGCTTCGCCGCCGAGCAGGGCGTCCGCCCCGTGCTGAGCAACGCCGTCCGGTACGCCGACCCCGGTCTGGGCCCGGTCGCCGACGTGCTGGACGCGGCCCGCCGCCTGGTGCCGATCGACGCGACCAAGGAGCTGGACTCCGGCGAGGCCTGGCTCAAGGACGCCGGTGCCATGCGGCACGCCGCCGAGCGGGTGGTGGAGGCCGCGGGCCTGAGGCGCGAGGCCGCCCACCGTCTGCTGGAGCAGACCCGGGAGACGGCCGCCGCATGCCTGGTCGACCCCGAGGACGACCTCGGCATGGGCGCCGTCCACTTCCCCGAGCCGCACCTCGTCGGCGCCGGCCGCCGCACCGCCCAGCGCGCGCTCGCCTCCCGGGCGGCGGCGGGGATGGTGCTGCGCGGCTACGACCGGCGGCGCGACCGCCGGCAGTACTGGGAGCGGATGCACCACGAGCTGGACATCATCGCCCACCACGGCTTCGCCTCCTACTTCCTCACCGTCGCCCAGGTGGTGGACGACGTACGGGACATGGGCATCCGGGTCGCGGCGCGCGGCTCCGGCGCGGGCTCGCTGGTCAACCACCTCCTCGGCATCGCGCACGCCGACCCGGTCGAGCACGGGCTGCTGATGGAGCGCTTCCTGTCCAAGGAACGGGTCGTGCTGCCCGACATCGACATCGACGTGGAGTCCGCGCGCCGCCTGGAGGTCTACCGCGCGATCATCGACCGGTTCGGCACCGAACGGGTCGCCACGGTCGCGATGCCGGAGACGTACCGGGTGCGCCACGCCATCCGCGACGTCGGCGCCGCGCTGTCCATGGACCCGGCCGAGATCGACCGCGTCGCCAAGTCCTTCCCGCACATCCGCGCCCGCGACGCCCGCGCGGCGCTGGAGGAGCTGCCCGAGCTGAGGGGGCTGGCGGGGGAGAAGGAGAAGTACGGGAAGCTCTGGGAACTGGTCGAGGCCCTGGACGCCCTCCCGCGCGGCGTCGCCATGCACCCCTGCGGTGTCCTCCTGTCCGACGCCTCCCTGCTCTCCCGTACGCCGGTCATGCCGACCAGCGGCGAGGGCCTGCCCATGGCCCAGTTCGACAAGGACGACGTCGAGGACCTCGGGCTGCTCAAGCTGGACGTGCTGGGCGTGCGGATGCAGTCGGCGATGGCGCACGCGGTCGCCGAGGTGGAGCGGGCGACGGGGGAACGGGTCGACGTGGACGCGGTGCCGGACGGCGATCCGGCGACGTACCGGCTCATCCGCTCCACCGAGACGCTGGGCTGCTTCCAGATCGAGTCGCCGGGACAGCGGGACCTGGTCGGGCGGCTCCAGCCGGCCACGTTCCACGATCTCGTCGTCGACATCTCGCTCTTCCGGCCCGGTCCGGTCGCCGCCGACATGGTGCGGCCCTTCATCGAGGCGCGGCACGGGCGGGCGCCGGTGAGCTACCCGCACCCGGACCTGGAGGAGCCGCTGAAGGGCACGTACGGGGTCGTGGTCTTCCACGAGCAGATCATCGACATCGTGGACATCATGACCGGCTGCGGACGCGGTGAGGCCGACCGGGTGCGGCGCGGGCTGTCCGACCCGGAGTCGCAGGGCCGGATCAGGGTCTGGTTCGCGCAGCACGCGGCGGCGAGGGGATACGACGCAGAAACGATTCAGCGCACCTGGGAGATCGTCGAGGCGTTCGGCTCCTACGGCTTCTGCAAGGCCCACGCCGTCGCCTTCGCCGTCCCCACCTACCAGTCGGCCTGGCTGAAGGCCCATCACCCGGCCGCCTTCTACGCCGGGTTGCTCACGCACGACCCCGGCATGTACCCGAAGCGGCTGCTGCTGGCGGACGCGCGGCGGCGCGGGGTGCCGATCCTGCCGCTGGACGTGAACAAGTCGGGGGTCGCACACAGGATCGAACTGGTGTCTGAAAAGCGGAGGGCTTCCGTGTGGGGCCTCCGCCTGGCCCTCTCCGACGTGCACGGCATCAGCGAGGCCGAGGCCGCACGGATCGCCGAGGGGCAGCCGTACGCCTCCCTGCTCGACTTCTGGGAACGGGCCAGGCCCAGCCGTCCGCTGGCCGGACGGCTCGCCCAGGTCGGCGCGCTGGACGCGTTCGGCGCCAACCGCCGCGACCTGCAACTCCATCTGACCGAACTGCACCGCGGCGCCCGGGGCGGACGCGGGGACCAGCTCCCCCTCGCCGGCGGACGGAAGACGGCGTCCGCCGGGCTGCCCGACCTCACCTCGGCGGAGAAGCTCAGCGCCGAACTGGGCGTGCTGTCCATGGACGCCTCGCGCAACCTGATGGACGACCACCGCACCTTCCTGAACGAGCTGGGCGTGATGCCGGCCAGGCGGCTGCGCGACGCGCGGCACGGGGAGACGGTGCTGGTCGCCGGCGCCAAGGCGGCCACCCAGACCCCGCCCATCCGGTCCGGCAGGCGCGTCATCTTCTCCACGCTGGACGACGGCACCGGCCTGGTCGACCTCGCCTTCTTCGACGACTCCCACGACGCCTGCGCCCACACCGTCTTCCACTCCTGGCTGCTGCTGGTGCGCGGTGTGGTGCAGCGCCGCGGCCCGCGCAGCCTCAGCGTGGTGGGCTCCGCCGCCTGGAACCTCGCCGACCTGCTGGAGGTGCGCCGGGAGGAGGGGCTGGAGGGAGTCGCGGCCCGGCTGGCCGGCGCCCCCGGCGCCGCTGCGGCGGCTGCGACCACGGCCGGTGACGGCGACGGCGGCGGCCCGGCGTCGCGCGGACGGTCCGCCGGTACGGACGGGCGGCCCGCGCCGGACGGCGCCACGGACCGGGAGCCGGGGGAGCGGCGGAAGATCCGCATGCCCACGGGGTACGAGATGCACCCCTGGGCCGATCTGCGTCCCGCGGGCGAAGGGTCCGCGGTGGGACGGAAGTTGTGGCACCAGAGTCCGGGGAGTGCGGGATGACCATCCTCTGCGTACGTTTCCAGCTGCCGCCGATGTACGAGGCGGCCCTGCCCCAGCTGCTCGGGTTGCTGGAGGAGTTCACCCCGGTCGTCGAGGCGCTGCCGCCGGACGGCGCGCTGGCCGATCTGCGGGGCGCCGAGCGGTACTTCGGGCGCAGTGCCGTGGAACTGGCGTCGGTGATCCGCGTCCGGGCCCTCGCCCTGCACGGCGTCGACTGCGTGATCGGCGCCGGACCCGGCCCGATGCTGGCCCGCATGGCGCTGCGGGACGCCCGGCCCGGGGTGACCTGCGCGGTGCCCGAGGACGCGCCCGGGGAGTTCCTCGCCGGCAAGCCCGTCGCCGCGCTCCCCGGCGTGGGTCCCGCGACCGCCCGCACCCTGTGCGAGTACGGACTGGACACCCTCGGCCGGGTCGCCGCCGCACCGCTGTCCACGCTCCAGCGGCTGGTCGGCGCGAAGACCGGCCGCGACCTGCACGAGAAGGCGCAGGGCATCGACCGCGGCCGGGTCGTCCCGAACGGCGTCTCCCGCTCGCTCGCGACCGAACGCCCCTTCACCCGCGACGAACTGGACCCCGACCGGCACCGCCGCGCCCTGCTCTCGGCCGCCGGGGAACTGGGCGCCCGGCTGCGCGCCGTGGACAAGGTCTGCCGCACCCTCACCCTCACCGTGCGCTACGCCGACCGCTCCGCCACCACCCGCAGCCGCACCCTGGAGGAGCCGACGGCGCACTCCGCGTCGCTGACGAGGACCGCGTACGCCATGTACGAGGCGCTCGGCCTGCAGCGCGCCCGGGTCCGCTCGCTGACCCTGCGCGCCGAGGGCCTAGCCCCCGCCGAGCAGGCCTCCCACCAGCTCACCTTCGATCCGGTGGACGAGAAGGTCCGCCGGATCGAGGAGGTCGCCGACCGCGCGCGGGCGAAGTTCGGACCGAGGGCGGTGATGCCGGGGTCGCTGGCGGCGTGACGCCCCCGCGGGTCAGTTGGCCCACGGGGGCGCGAACCGGGCGCCGTCGGCGAACTCGGCCTCCAGGCCGACGGAGGTGGTGACCCAGGAGGTCGCGGTCCGGTCGGTGGGGTTCTCGACGGCGAGGGTCGATCCGGAGTTGATGATCACGGTGTCGCCCGCGGTGACGCGCTCGGTGCGGCCGTCCAGGGTGATCAGCAGTTCGCCGGTGAGCAGGTGGAAGATCTCCTCCCGGTTCACGGTGTGCGCGGGCGCCCTGGTCCCCGCCGGGATCTCGCCCCGCCAGGCGCAGAGCTCCTTGCTGCCGGTGCGGGGTGTGGCGTACGAGACGAAGCGGGCGCCGTGGATCTCGTGGGTGACGGCCTCGGACGAGCGGACGACGGGCATGACGGACTCCTTATTGGTCAAGTTGTTTGACTATATGAGCTCATGGTCAAGCAGCTTGACCAGTCCGTCAAGGGTGTTTCAATGCAGGCGTGCAGAACTCCGAGGCCCTGACCCTGACCGCCGCCCTGCTCGCCGCCGCGGGCGAGCTGACCCAGCGCATCAACGAGGGCGTCGAAGCCCGCGGTTTCGAGGGACGGCCCGCCTACGGGTTCGCCTTCACCCGGCTCGCCCCGGACGGCGCGACGGTCACCGACCTCGCCGTGCACCTGGGGGTGACCAAACAGGCGGCGAGCCAGCTCGTCGACGAGCTGGCCCGCAAGGGATACGTCGAGCGGCGGCCCCATCCGGACGACGCGCGTGCGCGGCTCGTCGTGCTGACCGAGCGGGGGTGGGCCTGCACGCGGGCGGCGGAGGAGGCCGCGGCGGAGGCCGTGCGGGCCTGGGCCGACCTGATCGGCGAGGGCGAAGTGCGCATGCTGGGCGACCGCTTGCTGCGGATCGCGCCCAACGGCCCTGTCAGGCCCGCCTGGTGAGCCGGGGTCTGTCCGGCCCGAGCCGCCGGACAGACCCCGGAGCGGGTGGTTCAGCGACCGTGCCGGCCGCCGCTCACCGCCCGTCGGCGGACCGACGCGAACAGCACCGCCGCGCCGAGCGCCAGGGCGGTGGCGCCCCCGACCGCGAGGTACGTCGTGCTGCTGTCGCCGCCGGTCTCGGCGAGGTTCCCGGTGCCGGCGCCGGCGGCCTTGACCTGGTTCGGCTCACCGGCCGCGGCGGCGGCCTCCGTCGCCTCGCCCCGGCCTGCCCCGTCCGCAGGGGCGGTGGCATCCGCCGGGTCGGTCGGGTCCGTCGTCGTGGCGGCGTCCTGGTCGCCGTGCCCGTGGTGCTCGATCGTCGACTTGTCGGCCGCCGCCGCGATCTGCTCCTCGGACGGGGCCGAGGCCGTGGGCGCCGGGGCGGCGCCGCCCGCCGGCTCCTCGCCGCCGCCGGAACCGCCGCTGCCGCCGCCGAAGGAGACGTCCGAGCAGGAGTAGAACGCCTCCGGGCTGTCCGAGCGCTGCCAGACCGCGTACAGCAGGTGCTTGCCGGACCGCTCGGGCAGGGTGCCGGAGAAGGTGTAGAACCCGCCCGACGCGACCGGGTCGGTGACCGTCGCCACCGGGGCGGACAGGTCCAGGTCGCCCCAGCCCAGAGGCTTCGCCGGGTCGTAGCCGGGCTTGGTGATGTACACCTTGAACGTGCCCTTGTGCGGGGCGGTCACGCGGTACTTGAAGGTGTACGAGCCGCTGCTCACGCTCGTCGCCGGCCAGTCGGCGCGGGCCAGGTCCATCCCCTTGAACTGCGGGTCGTTGGCGCTGCACAGCTTGCCGTCCGGGATCAGCTCCTGATGCTTGCCGGCGGCGTTGCCGATGCGGATGCCGTTCCAGTCGTACAGCGCCTGCGTGCCGCCGGCCGCGACCGCCGCCCTGCACGCGGCCGACTTCGGGCTCTCGGGGCCCTCGGCGTAACACTGCGAGACACGGCTGACCGGGTCGCCCATGGAGCCGTGGGCGGACGCGGGCGCGGCCGTCAGCGCGCTGAGGGCGAGGGGGACGGCACCGACGACGGCGACGGCGGCGACCCTGCGGGATGCGGGCATGGGGAAACTCCTCGAAACGGTCACTGGGAAGGTGGGCCGGAACCCGTGGGGTGATCAGCAAGCTAGCCCCAAGAAACCGCGGAATCGCCTGCTGGAGGCGGGTGGAGGAGATCCTTATGGTCGCGTTAAGGGAGTGCTCAGGCTGCGCTCAGGTAGCTACCGTTCCCGGTATGAGGAACGAGGAGATCAGGCCGGCCACCGCCGCCGACGTACCCGCGGTGAGGGCCGTCACCGACGCGGCGTACCACCACTACATCGAGCGCATAGGTGTGGTGCCGGCGCCCATGGAGGCGGACCACGCGGCGGACGTGGCCGGGGGAAGGGTGTTCGTCACGGGCGACCCCGTGGTGGGCCTCGTCGTGGTCGAGGCGTTCGCGGACCACCTGTTCCTCGACAGCATCGCCGTCCACCCCGACGCGCACGGCACGGGCGTGGGGCGGCGGCTGCTCGGCTTCGTCGACGCCCACGCGCGTGCGCTGGGTCTGCCCGAGGTCAGGCTCTACACCAACGCCATGATGTGGGAGAACCAGCAGATCTATCCGAAGTACGGGTACGAGGTCGTCGAGCGGCGCGTGGACGGGCCCTACGACCGCATCCACTACCGCAAGGTGCTGCTCCGGCGCGTCTCCTGAGCGCCGGCCGTCTCAGCCGTCCGGCCACCAGGTGCGTGCGATGTCCTTGCGGACCTCCGGCCGCCCCGAGGGGCGCTCGTCGGCCTCCTCCCGGACCTGGCGGGCGTCCGTCTTCTTCAGGGGCTTCTGCACGGTCACACGGCGCATGGCTGCCTCCTCACGGATCCACCGGGTTCCGTGTTCTCACGGAGGTAGACCCTTTTCGCGAGAGTTCCTCATCGGCACAGCCCTGTCAGTGGCGGCGGTCACGATTCGACTGTCAGTGGCGGCTGTCACCCTGGGGGCATGACGAACGACGGTGACGGGACGACTCCGCCCGGTGTCGACTGGGACGCGCAGGCCGCCGTCTTCGACGACGAACCGGACCACGGCCTGCGCGACGCGGACGTCCGCCGTGCCTGGGCCGCCCGGCTGCGCTCCTGGCTGCCCGCGCGGCCGGGCGACGTCCTCGACCTCGGCTGCGGCACCGGCAGCCTGTCGCTGCTCGCCGCCGAACAGGGACACCGCGTCACCGGCGTCGACCGGTCCCCGGCCATGGTCGAGCGGGCCAGGGCCAAACTCGCCGGGCGTGACGCCGTGTTCCTGACCGGTGACGCGTCGGCACCTCCGGTGGGGGAGCGATGCTTCGACGCCGTCCTCGTCCGGCACGTGCTGTGGACGCTGCCCGACCCCGGCCGGGCCCTGCGGCAGTGGCGGGAGGTGCTGCGCCCGGGCGGGCGGTTCGTCCTGGTCGAGGGCGTGTGGGGGACCGTCGCCCCGGTCGGCATACCCGCCGGCCGGCTCACCGCCCTCCTCGCACCGCTGGCCGGACGGGTGCGCGTGGAGCGGCTGTCGGACGACCCGTCGCTGTGGGGGAGAGAGGTCGACGACGAGCGGTACGCGGTGGTCGCGGAGACGGCCCGGCCCGGCACTCCTACGCCAGCAGCGCCGTGAAGCCGTCCCCGCGGGCCAGCCCCTCCAGCTCGTCCAGCGCGGCCACGGCGGCCGCGGCGGCCCGCGGGTCCCGCTCCGCCAGGCCGCTCTCGGCGAACTCGTCCTCGTCCAGCCGCCGTACGTCCGTGCCGTCCGCGGAGCGCCACAGGTCCAGGTCGAGGTCCTCCACGACCAGTTCCGTGCCGGTGCGCACGGCCGGGCGGGTGATGTCGCAGTACCAGCCCTTGAGCGCGCCCGAGCCGGCGCGGACCTCCTTGACGGAGTACCAGCGGTCGCGCCAGTAGTACTCGGTGAAGACGTCACCGGCCTCGAAGCGCACGAAGCCGAAGTCGCGGACGACGTCACCGGCCCAGGGGGCGCGGACGGCGATCCGGGTGCCGTCGTCGTGCAGGAGCACGCTGTCGTACCGGATCTTCGTGCGGCCCGCCTTGACCAGGACGACCTCCACCCGCTCCCGCCCCTCAGCCGAGTTCGCGGACATAGCGCACCTCCGTTCCGCAGATCTCGTACCCGAGCCGCTTGTTGACGGCGAGCATCGGTGCGTTGTCGGTGTCGTTGCCCGTGAACGCCTCCGTGTACCCGGCGGCGCGGGCCCGGTGCAGGGAGGCCGTCTTGACGAGCCGGGCAAGGCCCCGGCCGCGGTACGCGCGGGCGGTGCCGGTCATGGCGGTGGAGTAGCGTCCGCGGCCGTCGGTGAACGCGGAACTGAAGGCGACGGGGCGGCCGTCGACGACCGCGACCGTGGTCAGGCCGTGGTCGAGCAGCGGATGCCGCCAGGTCTCGGCGAGCCACGCCTCGTAGTCCGTGAACTCCACGTCGACGTCGCCGGGTTCGTCCGCCATCGTCTCGGCGTCCAGCGCGAACAACGGGCGCGGATCGTCCGCGTAGTCGGCCGCGGTGCGCAGCTCCACGCCGGCGGGCGGGGACGGCGGGGGCGGGAGCGTGCCGTTCGCCAGGTCCAGCCGGAGGAAGTACGCGGAGCGCCGCCGCTCGTAGCCGTGCCGTTCGGCGAAGGCCCGGTTGCCGGGCTCGTCCAGCACCCAGGCGAACAGCCTCGTCGCCCCCTCGGCCGCCAGGTACTCCTCGGCCGTCCGCACCAGGAGTCCGCCGGCGCCGCGCCGCAGCCGCTCCGGGTGCACGTAGACGTTGAGGTACGCCTGGCCCGGCTCCGGGCTGTCGTGGACCAGCCCGACCTGGGCCGTGCCGATCGTCTCCCCGTCCTCCTCGGCGACGAGGGACCGGCTCCGGGCGTCCGGGTGGGTGTGGAGCAGATGGTGGAGGACGCCGGCCGGGGTCCACAGGATGAACGGCAGGGCGAGATGACGGACACGGGCGAATGCCTCGACGTCGGCGGGGACGTCGGGACGCAGGTCGCGTACAAGGACGGTCATGGAGGCGCACGCTACGGCGAGCGCACGCCCCGATGCCTCCCATTTTCCGCCGGGTGCGCGACAATCGCCGCGTGACCTTGCAGATCCACATCGACGACGGCGCGCCGCCCTACGAGCAGGTGCGCGCCCAGATCTCCGAGCAGGCGCGGTCGGGGGCGCTGCCGGTCGGGTACCGGCTGCCGACCGTGCGGGGCCTCGCCGAGTCCCTGGGGCTCGCCGCGAACACGGTCGCCAAGGCGTACCGCGCCCTGGAGGCGGACGGGGTGATCGAGACGCGCGGGCGCAACGGCACGTTCGTCGCGGCCGCGGGCTCGGCGGCCGAGCGCGAGCTGGCGTCCGCCGCGCAGGTCTACGCCGAGCGGGCCCGGCGGCTCGGGCTCACGGAGAAGGACGCGACGGCCGCCGTTCGGGACGCCCTGCGGGCGGCCTACGGCGACTGAGCGCGGTCCCGGCCAGGGCAGCACCCGTCTGCGGGTGCGTCACGGCTGGTCAGCGCCCGCCCGGTGGAGCCGCACGCCGTCACGCCCGCACCCCTTCGGGCGTCCGGGTGACCGTCAGGCCCGCTGTCCGCGCCAGCCGGGCGAAGGTCCGAGCGTCCCCCACCGCCGCCGCGTTCGGGTCGTTGTTGAAGTACGCGTACACGTCGTGGTCGTCCGCCCAGGTCGTCGCGACACGGTCCACCCAGGTCCGCAGGGACCGGCTGCCGTAGTGCGGCCAGGCGGCGGCGCGTCCCTGGTGGAAGCGGACATAGCCCCAGTCGGCGGTGCGCCACAGGGGGGTGACCGGGCGGGCCAGGACGTCGGCCCAGCACAGGGCGGCGCCCCGGGACGTGAGGACGTCCCGCACCTCGGGCGTCCACCAGGAGTCGTGCCGGGGTTCCACCGCGATCCGCGTGCCCGGCGGGAAACACGCGAGGCAGGCGTCCAGCAGCCGTGCGTCGGCCCGCAGGGTCGGTGGCAGCTGCAGCAGGACGGGGCCCAGGCGGTCGCCCAGGCCCGCCGCGTGGCTCATCAGGCGGTGCACCGGCTCCTCGGGGTCCCGCAGGCGTTTGATGTGGGTGAGGTAGCGGCTCGCCTTGACCGCGACCACGAAGTCCGCCGGTACCCGTTCCCGCCACGCCTCGAAGGTCTCCCGTGTCGGCAACCGGTAGAACGCGTTGTTGATCTCGACCGTCGCGAAGCCGGCCGCGTACCGTTCCAGCCACAGCCGCACGGGCAGGCCCGGCGGGTACAGGGCGTCCCGCCAGTCCCGGTACTGCCAGCCCGACGTGCCGACGAACAGGGTCATACCCCCATCAAAGCAGCTACAGGTAGAGCCCCGCCCGCGCCCCGTCCCGCGGTTCCGGCAGCGCGGTCGGCGAGGTGCCGCGGCGCAGCGCGTACAGCTCCGCCAGCGTCGCGCCCTCGCGCCCGACGCCGTCCTCGGTGCCGAGCCAGCTCACCGCCTCCGGCCGGGTCAGCGGGCCGACCTCGATGCGGGCCAGGCAGCGGCCGGGGCGGACGACGGCGGGGTGGAGGCGTTCCAGGTCCTCGTTGGTGGTCACGCCCACCAGGACGTTGCGGCCCTGGCCGAGCAGGCCGTCCGTCAGGTTCAGCAGCCGCGACAGTGCCTGGCCGGCCGTGTGCTTGGCCTCCCCGCGGATCAGCTCGTCGCAGTCCTCCAGGAGCAGCAGCCGCCAGCGTCCCTTGCCCGCCGCGTCCTCCTCGCCGATGGCGATGTCCATCAGATAGCCGACGTCGGAGAAGAGCCGTTCCGGGTCCAGTACGCAGTCCACCTGGCACCAGTCCCGCCAGGACCGGGCGAGGGTGCGCAGCGCGGAGGTCTTGCCGGTGCCGGGCGGCCCGTGCAGGAGCAGCAGGCGGCCCGCGATGTCCTCGGGGGTCGTCTTCATCAGGCGGTCCATCGCCTCGGCCACCGGGGCGGTGTAGTTGGCGCGGATCTCGTCCCAGGTGCCCGCGGAGATCTGCCGGGTGGTGCGGTGCGGGCCGCGCCGCGGGGAGACGTACCAGAAGCCCATGGTCACGTTCTCCGGCTGCGGCTCGGGCTCGTCCGCCGCGCCGTCCGTCGCGTCGCCGAGCACCTTCTCGGCCAGTTCGGCGCTGGTCGCCGTCACCGTGACGTCGGCGCCGCGGTTCCAGCGCGAGACCAGCAGGGTCCAGCCGTCGCCCTCCGCGAGCGTGGCGCTGCGGTCGTCGTCGCGGGCGGCCCGCAGCACGCGCGCTCCGGGCGGCAGCAGCGTCGCCCCGGACCGTACGCGGTCGATGTTCGCCGCGTGCGCGTACGGCTGCTCGCCCGTCGCGAAACGGCCGAGGAACAGCGCGTCGACGACATCGGAGGGGGAGTCGCTGTCGTCGACGTTGAGCCGGATCGGCAGGGCGTCGTGTGGGTTCGCGGACATGCCGCCATGATCGGGCACGCGGACGCCGTGTGCACCCGGTTTCCCGGCCACCGCCCCCCGACGTGGGCGGGCGGGCTTCCGACGCGGCTCGGGTCGCCGCCGTACCGGACGGCGACACGGTTCCCGCGCCGGGCGGCCCGGCGACCACTGCCGTCACCGCAGGACTTGCCCGACCGCACCGTCACCCGACACGGCACGGCCGTGCGCGACACGCGGCCGGCGCCGCCCAGTCGCCCTGGTCCGTACGACGCGGCCCGCTCACCTTCCTCACGCCCCCGGCCACGGCACCGCACCCGGCCCGGACCGTCACGGTGCCGACGTGTCCGGGCCGTCGGCAGTGGTGCCGCGCCCGGTGCGCGCGGATCGTGCGGTGGTGCCGGGACGTGCCCGGGTGCCGGTGCGGGTGGGTCGGTCGGTGGTGCCGGGACGTGCCCGGGCGTCGGTGTGGCCGCCGGGGGCGGTGCTCTGCTGCCTCCGGGCGGGTCAGGTGCCTGTGCCGGTCCCGCCTGCGTGCCGGTGGTGAGGCCGTCGGGGCCGCCCGGTCGCGCCGGCACCGGCCCGCCCGCCCGGTCCGACACGGCGTCGGCGTGCGCGGCGCGCAGTCGGCGCTGGGCAGTCGGCCTGGGGTGACGCGGCCCGGTCGCCTCCCGCACACCGCCGCGCACGGCACCGCACCCGGCCCGGCCCGTCCCGTCAGGGTGCCGACGTGTGTGGCCGTCAGGCGTCGGTGCCGGTGCCGGTGCCGGTGCCGGTGCCGTGTTCCCGTGGGTGGGTCAGGGCGACTTGAGGAACGCGCGGGCGCGTAGGCGGCGGGTTCGGCGGACGAGGGCGTAGCCCTTGGTGAGGGTGCGGTCGCGGGCGAAGGTGCGGGCGATCGCGCGCCCCTCGACCAGGCGCTCGAACTCGTCGAGACCCGTGCTGCGGCGCACGGTGACGCGGCGCAGCGCGTACGGCCCCTGGCGGCGGCGTGCCAGGCCGTTGCCCACGGCGAGTGCCTGCGCGTACCCCGTCTCGCGCACCGCCTCCCGCACCCGGCGGTCGGAGTAGCCGTAGGGGTAGGCGAAGGAGGCCGGTGCGGTGCCGAGCTGGTCCGCGATGATCTCCTTGCAGTGGATCAGCTCGTACCGCAGCCGTTCGTCCCCGAGTTGGTCGAGCTGCGGATGCGTGTGACTGTGCCCGCCGATCTCCACGCCCTCCCCGGCCAGGTCCCGGACCTGGTCCCAGTCGAGCATGGTGTCCAGCCCGCCCCCGGTGTCGTACGGTCCGCGCAGCCAGCCGGTCGAGACGAACACCGTGGCCGTGAAGCCGTGTTTGGCCAGGACCGGCAGGGCGTGCCGGTGCACGCCCTCGTAGCCGTCGTCGAAGGTGACGAGGACGGGCCGCTTCGGCAGCGGGCGGCCGGAGCGCCAGGCGGCGGCCAGGTCGGTCGTGCCGATCGGGGTCAGGCCCCGGCCGGCGATCAGCGCCATCTGCTCGGCGAACGCCTCCGGCGACACCGACAGCACCCGGGTGGCGTCGTTGGGTTCGGCCGCCACCGCGTGGTACATGAGGACCGGCACGCGCGCGTCGGCCTGGTGAGCCTCAGTCATGTGCCGCCCCCTCGACCGGCGCCACCGAGAACGTCGCCCCGCCCCGCCGCGCCCGTACGCTCCCCACCACGTACCCGCCCGCCGCCGTGAGCACCCCGGCGACGATCGCGCCCGCCCTGCCCGCGCCGCCCGGCCGGGCCAGCACGGCGTCCCGCAGCCCGCGGGCCACTCCGGCCGGCAGGACGCGGGTGGTGTACCGGCGTTCGGACTCCAGGCCCTTGTCCGCGCCGACGCTCCGTGCCACCAGGGCCTTGGACAGCCCCTCGGCGTAGGTGCGGGTCCGGAAGTAGCCGAAGTGCTCCCGGGCCTCGGGCACCCGGTGGTGGATCACCGCCCGGTCGTCGATCAGCAGCACCGCGTCGGGCCGGGCGCGGGAGAGCCGGATGCACAGCTCGGTCTCCTCGCAGCCGAGCGGACGCTTGTCGCCGTCGCGTCCGATGCCGGTCGCGAAACCGCCCGCCGCGTCGAACGCCTCGCGCCGGAACGAGGCGTTCCCGCCGAGCACGTTGCGCACCCGGACCCGGCCGGGCGGCAGACCCCGGTACGTGCAGCCCACCACCCAGTCGAACTCCTCGGGGAACCAGGCCGGCCGGCGCCCCGACGCCCAGACGGGCACCGTGCGCCCGCCGACGGCCATGACCTTCGGGTCGGCGTACCCCGCGGCGAAGTGCCGGAGCCAGTCGCGCTCGGCCACGGCGTCGTCGTCGAGGAAGGCGATCACCTCACCCCGCGAGGCGGCGATCCCGGTGTTGCGGCCGGCGGACAGCCCGCGGGGGCCCGCGTTGGCGAGCACCCGCACCTCCCCGGCCGCCTCGTGCTCCTTGTACTCCTTGGCCAGCCGCTCCCGGAGCGCGTCGTTGTGGTCGACGACCAGCAGCGTCTCCAGGGCCGGGTGGGACTGCGCCCGCACCGAGGAGACCGCCGCGAGGATGTCCTCCCAGCGGTCCTCGGTGTAGACGCAGATCACGACGGAGATGCCCGGACCGCTCAAGACACCTTCCCCCGGGCCGATCCGACCGACACGAGCGTCGGCGAGTGCGTACGGCTGCGCAGCGCACGACGGTTGGAACGCTCCTGGAGGATGACTCTGAGCACCCGCAGCCCGTCCCGCACGGCGCGCAGGTTGCTGACGCCGTGGATGCGCAGGTACTCGTGGCTGGGTATCTCCTGCACCTTGAGCCCGGCCTTGACGACCCGGATGTTCATCAGGGTCTCGACCTCGAAGCCCGTGCAGTCGAGGTCGATCTTTTCCAGGCAGTGCCGCCAGAACGCGTTGTAGCCGTAGCACAGGTCGGTGTAGCGGGCGCCGAACTTGCGGTTGACGACCGCGCACAGGGCGCGGTTGCCGAGCTTGCGGATGAAGGTCATGTCGTCGGTGCCGCCGCCGTTGGCGAAGCGGGAGCCCTTGGCGAAGTCCGCGCCCGAGACGAGGGCGGAGACGTACGACACGATCTCCTGGCCGTCGGCGGAGCCGTCCGCGTCGACCATCACGATGATGTCGCCGGTGCACGCCTTGAAGCCGGTGATCAGCGCGTCCCCCTTGCCCTTGCCGCGCTGCTCGACGACCTTGACGTCCGGCCACAGCTCCCGCGCGACCTCGACCGTGTTGTCGGTGGAGTTGCCGTCCACGAGGACGACCTCGTGGATCCAGTCGGGCAGCGTCTTGAAGACGTACGGCAGGTTCTCCGCCTCGTTCATGGCGGGTATCACCACGCTCACCGGCGGCGCTATGGCCAGGTGCGAGGAGACGGGCCGGTACTTCCCGGCGGGCGACGGATCCTTGCCGGTGCTCGCCGGCTGCAGAACTGAGCTCATGAGTCTGGTCCCTCTCGTCCGGCGGACCGCCCGCCCCAGGGGCGGTCCGGCTCTGTGTCCGGTTCGAAAGGGGGGTTGGTTCTCACCCGGGGCACGACGGCATGGATCCCCGTACATGCCGGGCGAGCCGGCAAAGCCCGCCGGCGCCTGGAAAACGGCAGCCGGCCGCGCGGCACGACTCGGTCACGAACGCGGTCACCGAGCACGGCACCCCCCTACCGCGCCCCGCCCGGGCCGTCGCGGTCCCTGAGCCCTCCCCTGGAGCCGCTTGATGACAGACCGGTGCGGGTGAGATGTATGACGGTATTGACGATTGAACCCGTATGGCAAGACCTGGAACGTGGCCTCACGTTTTTGTTGGTTTGCCTGTCATCCGCGCTTTGCGGGAAGCGGGTTGGGGCTGCACGTCCGTTGTGGCTGTCTTGATGCCTATGGCGTGCATGGCCGAATTGCCCCCCGAAGCCCCGGATGCCGGGCCTCAATGTCGCCCAGCCCCGTGGGGGCCGTCAAGGCGGCATGGGCACCCTGACCGAATTTCGTCCGAGTTTGAACGACTCTGTATGGGCATTGTTGGCATGGACACTACCCGTCAACACGCGTAGCTGGTACGACGGTTGACGCAGAGATCCTGCTAAAGGGAGGTTCCATGAGACGTTCCCGACTTGTCGGCTATCTGGCCTCGCTCCTCCTCGCCGTCGGCGCCGCCCTCACCGGGGCGGCGTCGGCGCAGGCGGCCCAATCCGCCCTGGCCGGCGGCTACGTGGCCCTCGGCGACTCCTACTCCTCCGGAGTCGGAGCGGGCAGCTACATCAGCTCCAGCGGCGACTGCAAGCGCAGCACCAAGGCCCACCCGTACCTGTGGGCGGCGGCCCACTCACCCTCGACGTTCGACTTCACCGCCTGCTCCGGCGCCCGTACGGGTGATGTTCTCGCCGGTCAGCTGGGCCCCCTCGGCTCCACCACCTCGCTGGTCTCCCTCAGCGTCGGCGGCAACGACGCCGGTTTCGCCGACGTCATGACGACCTGTGTGCTCCAGTCCGACAGTTCCTGCCTGTCCCGCATCGCCACCGCCCGGGCGTACGTCGACTCGACGCTGCCCGGCAAACTCGACGGCGTCTACTCGGCCATCCGCAACAGGGCTCCCAACGCCCACGTCGTCGTCATCGGCTACCCCCGCTTCTACCAGCTCGGCACGTCCTGCATCGGCCTCTCCGAGACCAAGCGGAAGGCGATCAACGACGCCTCCGACCACCTCAACACGGCGATCGCCAAACGCGCCGCCGCCCACGGCTTCACCTTCGGTGACGTACGCGGCACCTTCACCGGCCACGAGATCTGCTCCGGCAGTTCCTGGCTGCACAGCGTGAACTGGCTCAACATCGGCGAGTCCTACCACCCGACCGCGGCCGGCCAGTCGGGCGGCTACCTGCCGGTCCTCACCGCCGCCGCCTGACCGCCTCCCGTCAGGGAGACGCCGAAGCGGAAGCGGAAGGAGAAGAGGAAGGAGAGGGAGAAGGGGAGGCCCCGCCCGTCGGGGTCTCCGTCCCGCACGTCACCGAGAACGGCACCGAGTTCGACGTGGCCTCCACCGGATCCCGGACCTCGACGCGGACCGCGCTCTCGACCGCCCCGCTGTCGAGGTCCGTCGTCACGACCACCGTGTCCTGCCGCGAGTGACCACCGCCCGCCGGGAACTCCAGCGTCCGCCACCCTGGATCGGACACCGTCCCGTCCAGGGTCACCCAGCGGTAGCCGACCCGCGCCGGCAACCGTCCGACCGTGAACGTCGCCGTGAACGCCGGCGCGTGCGCGTGCGGCGGGGGACAGGCCCCCTCGTACTCCGTGCGCGAGCCCGCCACGGACACCCGCAACGACTGCGGCGCGGGAGGACTCGCCGAACCGCTTCCGTCACCGTCGTCGTCGCTGCCGCCGGTCGACGGGCCCGGCTCTCCGCTGCTCTCCGGCCGGCCCGGCGCCGACGAAGTCGCCTCCGTACTGCGCGGGCCGCCCGCGCCCTCCTCACCGCCGCCCCCGTCGCCGCGGTTCAGCAGGGCGTACGTCAGTCCGGCCAGCGCCAGCACCAGGGCGGCCAGCCCCAGCACCAGCACGACGGCCGCCCGCCGGTCCCGACCCGGCCGTGCGGCCGCCGCCCCGGCGGTCTGCGGCCCGGCCCCCGTCGCCGGAACCGGCTGCGGCGGGGTCGGCGCCCCGTGCCCGGGGCGGGCCGTGACCGTCGGGGCGTACGCGCCGGCCGACGCCGTGCCGGCGTGCGGGGTGTCTCCCCCGGAGGCGGCACCCCCGGCGCCGATCAGCCGCAGCTCCTGCTCGGCCCGTTCGGCCGGCAGCCGCTCGGCCGGGTCCTTGCGCAGCAGGCCCTCGACGACCGGGGCGAGCGCTCCGGCCCGGCGCGGCGGCGGCAACTCCTCGTCGACGACGGCCCGCAGGGTGCTCAGCGGGGTGTCCTGACGGAAGGGCGAGGCCCCCTCGACCGCCGCGTACAGCAGCACCCCCAGCGACCACAGGTCGGACTCGGGGCCGGGCGTGCGGCCCAGCGCCCGCTCCGGGGCCAGGAACTCGGGCGAGCCGACGACCTCGCCGGTCATGGTCAGCGCGGAGCTTCCCTCGACCATGGCGATCCCGAAGTCGGTGAGCACCACCCGGCCGTCGTTCGCCAGCAGCACGTTGCCCGGTTTCACGTCCCGGTGCAGCACGCCCACCGCGTGCGCGGCCCGCAGCGCCGCCAGCACCTCCGCGCCGATCTGCGCGGCCCGGCGCGGCGGCAGCGGGCCCTCGGCGTCCAGCAGATCGGCCAGGGAGAGCCCGCGGACCAGCTCCATCACGATCCAGGGCCGGCCGCCGTCGGTGGCCACGTCGTACACCGTGACGACGCCCCGGTGCGCGACCCGGGCGGCGGCCCACGCCTCCCGCTCCAGCCGGGTGTACATCCGCCGCACCTCGGCGTCCGGCAGCCCGGCGGGCGCGCGCACCTCCTTGACGGCCACCTCGCGGTGCAGCACCTCGTCGCGGGCGCGCCACACCGTGCCCATGCCGCCCTCGCCCAGAGGGGACAGGAGACGGTAGCGGCCGGCGATCACACGCTCACTGCCGGGTTCCTCGAACACCGGCGCCCCCTAGACGTCGACGTCTCGCACGGTTTCTCCCCGCAATTCTCCCCAAAAGTAGCTCAACCGAGCCCGGATGCCGCCCCCCTGGACACCAATCGGGCCCCCGGCCCGCGTTTTCGGACGGCCGATCCGTAACACCGTCCGGAGGGCGTGACGGACGGAAGGGGACCGGGTGGAGGCGGACGAGCTCCTGACGCTCGTGGCGGACGGTGACCAGAAGGCATTCGAAGAGCTGTACGCAGTGGTGTCCGGACCCGTGTACGGACTCGTGCGGCGCGTGCTGCGCGACCCCGCGCAGTCGGAGGAGGTGGCGCAGGAGGTGCTGCTCGAACTCTGGCGGTCCGCCGCGCGGTTCGACCCCCGCCGGGGCAGCGCCCTGTCCTGGGTCCTCACCCTCGCCCACCGCCGCGCCGTCGACCGGGTCCGCAGCGCCCGCGCCGCCGGCGAACGCGAGCGGCGCGAGGCCCGGCGCGCCCGGCCCCCGGCCTTCGACCAGGTCCTGGAGGAGGTGGAGGCGGGACTCGAACGCGAGCGGGTGCGCCGGTGCCTGGACCGCCTCACGGCCCTGCAGCGCCAGTCGCTCACGCTCGCCTACTACGACGGCTACACCTACCGGGAGGTCGCCGAACGGCTCTCCGTCCCCCTGGGCACGGTGAAGACCCGGATGAGAGACGGACTGAACCGCCTGCGCGACTGCCTGGGAGGTGAGGCATGAGCCCGCCCGGCCGGCTGCCGCGCCGCGGCCGCCTCCACTCGCTCGCGGCCCCCTACGCGCTCGACGCCCTGGAACCCGTCGAGCGGGTCCGCTTCGAACGGCACCTGGACGGCTGCGACCGCTGCTCCGCCGAGGTGCGGAACCTGGCCGAGGACACCGTCCGCCTGTCCCGTTCCACCGCCGAGCCGGCACCCGCCGCCCTGCGCGACCGGGTCCTGGCGGCCGTACGCACGACACCCCAGGATCCCGCGCCCGATCCCGGGCGCGCGCTCCGGCTCCCGCCCCACGTCTGGGGCGGTCAGCCGCCGGCGCGCCCCCGTGCGTGCCGGCCGCGCCCCCTGCTGGTGCCGTACGCCACGGCGACGGCAGCCGCCGCCCTCGTCGTCGCCGCGCTCTTCGCCGTGCAGGCCGACCGGACCCGGGACGAGCTGGACACCGCGCGGGACCGGGCGCGTGAGATCGCCCACGTTCTCGCCGCCCCGGACGTCCGCGCGGCCGGCGGCCGGGACGACCGCGGCCGCGGGATCGGAGTGATCGCCTCCGCCTCCACGGGGCGGGCGGTCGTCACCTTGAGCGGATACGGCGATCCTGCGGGCGGCCGTGTGCACCAGCTGTGGCTCATGCGCCCCGGCGCGCAGCCGCGCTCGCTCGGACTGCTGGACGGCGACACACCCCTGCCCGCCTCCGGCCTCGACCGGACCGCCACGTCACTCGCCGTGACCGTGGAGCCCGAAGGAGGGTCGCCCCGGCCCACGAGTCGGCCGGTCGTCCAACTCGCCCTGGAATCCGTTGGATTCGGAGAGTGACCGTCAACCCCCTTACGGCGAAGGTGAATCCTGCGCCCGCGATACACGCGTGCCCCGAGGGGGCGATAGGGTTACCCTGCCCGGGCCGGGTGGACTCGTACGGGTGGGGAGTGACATGGAACAGATAACAGTGCGCAGCAGGGCCAGGGTCCCTGCGATCACCTGCGGGAGCAGTGCGACCAGCTCGCGGCTCGACCGGCATCTCTCGGTGCTCGGAGGGCCCGCCCTCCCGCAGCGCGAGACGGTCGAGGCCACCTCGCTGATGCGTGAGCTGACGGCGCGTGACACCGGACACGAGCGCAGCAGCCGGGGCGCCCGGGTGCGCCGGGTCTCGCTCTTCGCGCCTCTGCGCCGGCTGCGCCGCTCGCTGTTCGGCAACTGAGGGCCCGCTCTCCGGCGGTCACACCGTCCCGGCGCGACGCCGCGCACCCGTCCTTCATCCCCACGGCACGCGGCGGCGCCCGGTGTGATCCCGAGCGCGGGCACGTCCCCGCCCGCGCCGTCTCCCCGCCCGGCGGTGACGGAGACGAGCCCCCGCCCGTGGGGCTGTTCCCGGACCCCGATCCCTCATCGCTCGCCGTGCGCGCACCGGTGCACGGCGAGCGGCGCGGACGGGTTCGCCCAGCGGTCGGGGCCTACAGCAGTGCCAACTGGCCCTCCGGGCCCTCTTCCCGGCCGTCCAGGACGGAGGCCGGCCGGCGTGCGCCGCCCGGTACCGGCAGGACACCCGCCTCGCGCAGCTCGGCCGCCGTGATCGGCGTCGTCACCGTCAACGCCTCCAGCTCCGGGTGAAGTTCGGCGAGCAGGGCGAGCACCGTGATCAGTTCCAGCAGCTCGGAGGTCCACACCTGCGGCCACACCGGCGGGCGGATCGCCGCGAGCGTGCCCGCCTCGGCCTCGGCGGTGCGGGCCGCGAACCAGTGCTCCAGCACGCGCACCCCGCCCACCTCGAAGTCCCAGGCGCCGGGCGGCACCGGGGAGATGCGGCCGTCGTCGAGGTGGAGGGCCTCCTCCTCCCGGTCGTAGCGCAGGGCCGATGGCCGCGCGGGCAGCGGGGCGCGGACGTAGGGGCGACGGCCGCCGGGCAGCTTGGGGCGCTCCCCGTCGCGCCGCATCAGCCACAGCGCACGGCGGCCGAGCTCGACACCGCGCTCCCACAGCGCCGGGTCCGCGGTGAGCGGCACCACGGGGCCGCGGCGGACGGCCGCCACGATCCAGGCCAGGACGTCCAGCGGGTCGGGACGCCGGCCGAGGCGGGTACCCAGGTGGTCCAGCAGCCCGGGAGCGAGGTTCGGTTCCGCCGCGCCGGGGCGCCGGTAGAGCGGGCGCAGGCGGGCGGGGCCGAGCAGCGGGAGCCGTGAGGTCGCGAGGAGCCGGGGGCCCGGGGCGTCGGGGGTCTCCACGACGAACACCTGACGCTCGTCGGCCACCCGCCACAGCTCCGGCCGGGCCGCGTCGATCAGCCGCTGGTCGGGGATCAGCCACTGCTCGTCGAAGGGCGCGCGCAGCACACGTACCGGCTCCGGGCACGGGCCCGAGGCGCGCGCCAGCCGCTCCGTGCCACCCGAGCCGCCGGGCAGCCGCCCCACCGCCGAGTGGAGCGTCCGTGCGCGCGTGGGCTCGAACAGGGCTTCGCGGTCGGGTCCCTCCGCCTTCATCAGCGCGTCCCAGCGGGCCTTCAGGGACGCCGCGTCGGGGGCCGTCGGCCATCCCCGGCCGAGCCGCGGCGGTGCGACGGACCACGGCATGAGGTCCGCCAGCGGCGGAGCGTCGTCGTGCGTCACGCCGGGCATCGTACGACGGGCCGCCCCGGCCTCAGGTGGCATCCAGCGTGACCGTGAAGGAGAAACGGTCCCCCCGGTAGTGGATGACCGCCACGTCCAGCACGCGGCCGGCCGTGTCGTAGGTGATGCCCGTGTAGTGCAGGATCGGGCTGAGCAGCGGGACCTGCAGCAGCCTGGCCGTCTCCGGGTCGGCCAGGCGGGCCTCCACGGTGTCGGTGATCCTGCTGATGTCCATGCCCACGACGTCCCGCAGCACCTTGGTCATCGGCCAGCGGGCGAGGTCGTCGGCGTCGATGCGGGCCGCCAGTTCGGGGCGGACGTAGTTGCGGGCGTGGTTGGTCGGCTCACCCGTCTTCTCGTCGCTGCGCAGCCGGTGGTACGTCGCCGCCTCGGCCAGGTCCGGGAAGTACTCGGCGAGTTCGGGCGGCACGGGGCCGGTGCCGTGGTCCAGCAGCTCGGCGCGCATGCCGGACTGCTGGGCCACGATCGCGTCCACCGAGCCCAGCAGCCGCACCGGGGAGCCCCGCCTGGCGTGCGGCTCGATGAACGTGCCGCGCCGGCGGTGGCGGGTGATCAGCCCCTCGTCCTCCAGCTCCTTCAGGGCCTGCCGCATGGTCAGCACGCTCACCCCGTAGTGCCCCGCCAACTGCTCCTCCGTGGGCAGGCGCAGCGGGTCCTGGGGCGAGCGGCCCAGTATCGAGGCGCGCAGCGACTGCGACACCTGGTACCACAGCGGCAGTTTGCGGTTCAGGACGATGGAGTCCGGGGCGAAGGAGGTCACGGGCCATCCGTACCGGTAGGGGATTCCTCAGTGCAAGGGGCGGAAGTGACGCTCCAGGCCCTGCCAGACGTCGTCGTAACCCTGTTGCAGGTGCTCGGCGCGGGCCGCCTGGGGCGTGAGGGTCACGGGCCACCGCGTCTCGAACATGAACGCCAGCCCGTCGTCGATCTTCTGCGGCTTCAGCTCGGCAGCGCTCGCGCGGTCGAACGTCTCCCGGTCCGGGCCGTGCGCCGACATCATGTTGTGCAGCGAGCCCCCGCCCGGCACGAAGCCCTCCGCCTTCGCGTCGTAGGCCCCCTCGATCAGGCCCATGTACTCGCTCATCACGTTCCGGTGGAAGTACGGCGGCCGGAAGGTGTCCTCGCCCACCAGCCAGCGCGGCGCGAAGACGACGAAGTCGACGCCCGCGAGGCCGGGGGTGTCGGACGGGGAGGTGAGCACCGTGAAGATCGACGGGTCCGGGTGGTCGTAGGAGATCGTGCCGATCACGTTGAACCGGCGCAGGTCGTAGACGTACGGCACATGGTTGCCGTGCCAGGCGACGACGTCGAGCGGGGAGTGGTCGTAGACGGCCGTCCAGAGGTTGCCGCAGAACTTGTTGACCACCTCCACCGGGCCCTCGGTGTCCTCGTACGCGGCGACCGGCGCCCGGAAGTCGCGGGCGTTCGCCAGGCCGTTGGCGCCGATCGGGCCGAGGTCGGGGAGGCGGAAGGGGGCGCCGTAGTTCTCGCAGATGTAGCCGCGGGCGTCCTCGTCCAGCAGCTCCACGCGGAAGCGGACCCCGCGCGGGATCAGCGCCACGTGGCCCGGCTCGGCGTGCAGCAGTCCGAACTCGGTGCGCAGCAGCAGCCCGCCGCGCTCCGGGACGATCAGCAGCTCGCCGTCGGCGTCGGAGAAGACGCGGTCCATGGAGGCCGTGGCGTGGTACAGGTGCACGGCCATGCCGGTGCGCTGGGTCGCGTCGCCGTTGCCGCCGAGGGTCCACAGGCCCGCGACGAAGTCCGTCCCGGCCCCGGGCGTCGGCAGCGGGTTCCAGCGCAGCCGGTTCGGGTCCGGCACGCACTGTGTGAAGGGCGCGGTGCGGATCGCGCCGTTGCCCGTACGGGTGAACGCCGGGTGCGCGGCCGAGGGACGGATCCGGTAGAGCCACGAGCGCCGGTTGTGCGCCCTGGGCTCGGTGAACGCCGTGCCGCTGAGCTGCTCCGCGTACAGCCCCAGGGGGGCCCGCTGCGGCGAGTTGCGCCCCTCGGGCAGTGCGCCCGGCACGGCCTGCGAGCTGTGCTCGTTGCCGAAGCCGGACAGGTAGGCAAGCCCCTCCGCGGTCTTCCGCGCGTCCCCGCTCATGATCGCTCCCTCGCCGTCTGATTCCTATGGGACACCGTAGGATTGAGGTTTCGCGGGCGCAAGAGGTCGTACGGGACGTGGTCCTCCCGGGGAGGGTTCCCGGAACCCGACCCCAGGGGGATTCGGCCGTCGGACCCGTGTTCTACCCTCCCGGGCATGTCGTGGACGCGGAGAGCACTTGCCGCGCTCGCGGTCTGTGTCCTGCTGCTGACCGGATCCGTGGGCTGTGGCTCCAGTGATGGGGGCGAACCGGAGACCCGGGAGTCGCTGACGCCGGTGGGCCGGCTCCTCGACGACACCGACGAGGAGGGCCGGCGCTACCGGGAGGTGGACGGCGAGCACGCGCCCGAGGTCGGCATCGAGGTGCATCCCGACGCCGCCGACGGCTGGGACGTACGGCTGACCGTGCGCAACTTCAGGTTCTCGCCGGCCGGCGCGGAGGCGAGGGCGGTGGCCGGACGCGGTGTGGCGCACCTCTTCCTCAATGGCGCCCCCGTCACCCGCCTGCGCGGTCCGCAGTACCGCCTCGCCGCCGGCCTCGTACCGCGCGGCACGCACCACGTCACGGTCCGCCTGTACGCCGACGACGGCACCGTATGGGCCGTCGAGGGCAAGCCCGTCGAGAGCACGGCGGACATCACGACGTCGGACGCGGAGCCGACGGATGCGGCGGTGCCGGCGGAGACCGCGGTGCCGACGGAGACCGCCGGGCCGGGGGAGACCGCGGTGCCGGCGGAGGCCGCCGGGTCGGCGGAGTCCGCGGAACCGCGGTGATCCCGAGGCCGGGAGGGGGCTCGGGGCCGGTGGTGGTCACGGTGACCGTGGGATCGCCGTGACGGTGGTGAGCGGGGAACGGGGGCTGCCCGAAGGCGTGGAGGGTCGATGCGCCGGACGAGTCCGGTGAGCGGAGGCGGTGTCCG
The DNA here is from genome assembly GCF_014534645.1 of Streptomyces griseicoloratus. Lineage (GTDB taxonomy): Bacteria > Actinomycetota > Actinomycetes > Streptomycetales > Streptomycetaceae > Streptomyces > Streptomyces griseicoloratus. The sequence goes on along the minus strand of NZ_JACVQF010000182.1, from coordinate 80,374 downwards.
TTGTCGTACCGGAGGTCACAGTTCACCGGACCGCGCCGGGAAGGCATCATGAACACCGTGCCCCACGCGACCTCGCTCCGCCGTGCCCCCGTGCAGCGGCGCAGTGCCGAACGGCTGACCAGGATCCTCGACGCCTGCGCCGACCTCCTCGACGAGGTCGGCTACGACGCCCTGAGCACCCGGGCCGTGGCCCTGCGCGCGGGCGTCCCCATCGGTTCGGTGTACCGCTTCTTCGGCAACAAGCGGCAGATGGCCGACGCACTCGCCCAGCGCAACCTGGACCGCTACGCCGAACGCGTGACCGAGCGGCTGGAGGAGACCGGCGACGCCGGCTGGCGCCGGGCGCTGGACGTGGTCCTCGACGAGTACCTGGCGATGAAGCGGACCGTGCCCGGTTTCTCCCTCGTCGACTTCGGCAACCAGATCCCGATCGGCGACCGGCACGCCGAGCCCAACCACCGCATGGCCGACCGGCTCACCGAACTGCTCTCCGGCTACCTCGGCCGCCGCCCCGACGACGATCTGCGCCGCGTCTTCCTCGTCGCGGTCGAGACCGCCGACACCCTCGTCCAACTCGCCTTCCGGGTCGACCCGGAGGGGGACGAGAAGGTCATCGAGGAGGCCCGGGAGCTGCTGCGGGCGTACCTGGGGCGCGTGCTCGACTGACGGACGGGGAATTCACCGGCCCGCCTTCCCACGGGACCTCCCCGGCATGCCTACCGGTCGGTATGCTCGCCGGTGTCCGTGCGCCATCGCCGCCGCCCTCCGGGAGGACCCGTGTCCCGCACCGCCCTGCGTATCTGCCCCCTGTGCGAGGCCACCTGCGGCCTGACCCTCACCGTCGACGGAACCCGGGTCACCGCCGCCCGCGGTGACCGCGAGGACGTCTTCAGCCGCGGCTTCATCTGCCCCAAGGGCGCCTCCTTCGGTGCCGTCGACTCCGACCCCGACCGGCTGCGCACGCCCCTGGTTCGCCGGGACGGCGAGCTGCGCGAGGCGACCTGGGAGGAGGCGTTCGACGCGGTCGCGGCGGGCATCCGGCCCGTCGTCGAGCGGTACGGGCCGCACGCCGTCGGCGTCGTGCTCGGCAACCCCAACGTGCACACGGTGGCCGGCGCCCTGTACCCGCCGGTCCTGCTCGGCGCCCTCGGCACCCGCAGCCTCTTCACCGCCTCCACGGTCGACCAGATGCCCAAGCACGTCTCCAGCGGACTGCTCTACGGCGACGCGAACGCGATCCCCGTACCCGACCTGGACCGCACCGACCACCTGCTGCTCATCGGCGCCAACCCCCTGGAGTCCAACGGCAGCCTGTGCACCGCCCCCGACTTCCCGGGCCGGCTCAAGGCGCTCAAGGCCCGCGGCGGCACCCTCACCGTCATCGACCCGCGCCGCACCCGCACCGCCCGGCTCGCCGACCGGCACGTGGCGATCCGCCCCGGCGCCGACGCGCTGCTCCTCGCGGCGATGGCGCACGTCCTGTTCGAGGAGGACCTGGCCGCCCTCGGAGCACTGGCCCCGCACGTCGAGGGCGTCGGGGAACTCGCCGCCGCCCTCGGCGACTTCACCCCCGAGGCCGTCGCCGGCGCCTGCGACGTGGACGCCGCCACGATCCGCGCCCTCGCCCGGGAGCTCGCCGCCGCCCCCACCGCCGCCGTCTACGGCCGGATCGGCAGCTGCACCGTCCCGCACGGCACCCTCGCCAGCTGGCTCGTCGACGTCCTCAACATCCTCACCGGCAACCTCGACCGGCCCGGTGGCGCCCTCTTCCCGCAGGCCGCCACCGACAAGACCCCGCGCCCCGCCGGGCCCGGCCGGGGCTTCGCGCTCGGCCGCTGGCGCTCCCGGGTGAGCGGACACCCGGAGGCGAAGGGCGAACTGCCCCTGTCGGCCCTCGCCGAGGAGATCGACACCGCCACCGACGAGGGCGAGCCGGTCCGCGCGCTCGTCGCCGTCGCCGCCAACCCCGTGCTGTCCGCACCCGACGGCGACCGCCTCGACAAGGCGCTGGACTCGCTCGACTTCATGGTGAGCGTCGACCCCTACCTGAACGAGACCTCCCGCCACGCCCACGTCGTCCTGCCGCCGCCCCCGCCCGCCCAGAGCCCGCACCACGACTTCGCCTTCAACACCCTCGCCGTGCGCAACCAGGTCCGCTACACCCGCCCCGCCGTGCCGCTGGAGCCCGGCCGCATGGCCGAGACCGAGATCATGGCCCGGCTGATCCTCGCCGCGACCGGCATGCACGGCGCCGACCCCGCCGCCGTCGACGCCATGGTCGTCGAGCAGACCCTCGGCAAGGCGGTCCAGGACCCGCACTCGCCCGTGCACGGACGCGACCCGCGCGAGCTCGCCGCACAGCTCACCGGCGACAACGGCCCCGAGCGGCGGCTCGACATGATGCTGCGCCTCGGCCCCTACGGCGACGGCTTCGGCGCACGCCCCGACGGCCTGTCCCTCCGGCTCCTGCTCGCCCACCCGCACGGCATCGACCTCGGCCCGCTGCGCCCGCGCCTGCCGCAGCCGCTGAAGACCCGCAGCGGCAAGGTGGAACTGCTGCCGGAGCCGATCGCCGGCGACCTGCCCAGGCTCCGCGCCGCCCTGGACCGGCGCCCGGACGGACTCGTCCTCGTCGGCCGCCGCCACCTGCGGTCCAACAACAGCTGGATGCACAACATCCCGGCCCTCACCGGCGGTTCCAACCGCTGCACCCTGCACATCCACCCCGCGGACGCCGAACGGCTCGGCGTACGGGACGGGGCGGCCGTACGCGTCAAGGGCGCCGGGGGAGAGGTGACCGCGCCCGCCGAGGTCACGGACACCGTCCGGCCGGGCGTGGTGAGCCTCCCGCACGGCTGGGGCCACGACCGGCCCGGAACCCGCCTGACCCACGCCGCCACCGTCCCCGGAGCCAACGTCAACCAGCTCCTCGACGGCAGCCTGCTCGACCCGCTGTCGGGCAACGCGGTCCTCAACGGCGTACCCGTCGTCCTCACCCCTGTGACCTGAGCAAAGCTGTGACCTGGAGTTTTGCGCTTATTGCTCGCGTGTCAACATCTTGTTAACGCCGCTTCGCGGCACCTAACGTCGTCGCACCGCCTGCCCCGGTGGGATGTTCAAGGGCGAACGTTAGGTATCCACACATGCTGACCATCCTCGGCTTCGCCATGATCGCGACCTTCCTGGTCCTGATCATGATGAAGAAGATGTCGCCGATCGCGGCGCTCGTGCTGATCCCCGCGCTGTTCTGCGTGTTCGTCGGCAAGGGCGCCGAACTCGGCGACTACGTCATCGACGGCGTGTCCAGCCTCGCCCCCACCGCGGCGATGCTCATGTTCGCGATCGTCTACTTCGGCGTGATGATCGACGTCGGACTGTTCGACCCGATCGTCCGGGCGATCCTGAAGTTCTGCAAGGCCGACCCGATGCGCATCGTCGTCGGCACGGCGCTGCTCGCCGCGATCGTGTCGCTGGACGGCGACGGCTCGACCACCTTCATGATCACGGTCTCGGCGATGTACCCGCTGTACAAGCGCCTGAAGATGAGCCTGGTCGTGATGACCGGTGTCGCCGCCATGGCCAACGGCGTGATGAACACCCTGCCCTGGGGCGGCCCCACCGCCCGCGCCGCCACCGCGCTGAAGGTCGACGCCACCGACATCTTCGTCCCGATGATCCCGGCCCTGGCCGCCGGGCTGCTCGCGGTCCTGGTCCTGTCGTACGTCCTCGGTCTGCGCGAGCGCAGGCGGCTGGGCACGCTGACGCTGGACGAGGTGCTGGCGGAGGAGAAGGAGACCGAGACCGTCCTGGTCGGCGCGGGCGCCGCCGCCGGCACGGGCACCGGGTCCGGCGCCGCCGGCAAGGCGTCCGCGCCCGCCGCCGGCACCGGCGGATCGGCCGGGGACGACGCGGCCGCGGACGACTTCCAGGGCCTGGACCCGAACCGGCCCACCCTGCGCCCCAAGCTGTACTGGTTCAACGCGCTGCTCACGGTCGCCCTGCTCACCGCCATGATCATGGAGCTGCTGCCGATCCCGGTGCTGTTCCTGCTCGGCGCCGCCCTCGCGCTCACCGTCAACTTCCCGCACATCCCCGACCAGAAGGCCCGGATCGCCGCCCACGCCGACAACGTCCTCAACGTCTCCGGCATGGTCTTCGCCGCCGCCGTCTTCACCGGCGTCCTGACCGGCACCGGCATGGTCGACCACATGGCCAACTGGCTGGTGGACATCATCCCCGCCGGCATGGGCCCGCACATGGGCCTCGTCACCGGCCTGCTGAGCCTGCCGCTCACCTACTTCATGTCGAACGACGGCTTCTACTTCGGCGTCCTGCCGGTGCTCGCCGAGGCCGGCCAGGCGCACGGCGTGTCCACCCTGGAGATCGCCCGCGCCTCGATCGTCGGCCAGCCGCTGCACATGTCGAGCCCGCTCGTCCCGGCCGTGTACGTCCTGGTCGGCATGGCCAAGGTGGAGTTCGGCGACCACACCCGGTTCGTGGTGAAGTGGGCCGCCCTCACCTGCCTGGTCGTCCTCGGGGCGGGCATCCTGTTCGGCATCATCTGACCCACCTGGGAGGACACGACCATGGCGCCCGGCGGGAACCGCGGCTGGCTGCTCCGCCTCGTCATCGCCTTCGGCTTCGCGCAGGGGGCGGTGTCGATGGCCCGGCCCGCCGTCTCCTACCGGGCGCTCGCGCTCGGCGCGGACGAGCGGGCGGTCGGCGTGATCGCCGGCGTCTACGCGCTGCTGCCGCTGTTCGCCGCCGTGCCCCTCGGCCGGCGCACCGACCACGGCCGCTGTGCGCCGCTGCTGCCCGTCGGCGTGGTCCTGATCGCCGGCGGCTGCGTGCTGAGCGGCGTCGCCGGCTCGCTGTGGGCGATGGCGCTGTGGAGCGGGGTGATGGGCCTCGGCCACCTCTGCTTCGTCATCGGCGCCCAGTCACTGGTCGCCCGCCAGTCCGCGCCGCACGAACAGGACCGCAACTTCGGCCACTTCACCATCGGCGCCTCGCTCGGCCAGCTCGTCGGGCCCATCGCGGCGGGGGCGCTGATCGGCGGCCACGACATGGCCGGCAGCAGCGCGCTCGCCCTGGTCGTCGCGGGAGCGGGCGCTGCGGTCGCGTTCACCTCGCTGTGGCGCATAGAGCACCCCACGGCGGCCGGGCCCCGTACCGCGCGGCGCGAGCGCGTGCCCGTGGGAGGCATCCTGCGCGCCCGGGGCGTGCCCGCCGGCATCCTGATCAGCCTGTCCGTGCTCTCCGCGACCGACATCCTCACCGCCTACCTGCCGGTGGTCGGCGAGCACCGGGGCATCGCCCCGTCGGTGATCGGGGTGCTGCTCAGCCTGCGCGCGGCGGCCACGATCGCCTGCCGGCTGGTGCTGACGCCCCTGCTGCGGCTGCTCGGCCGCACGCTCCTGCTCACCGTGACCTGTCTGCTGGCCGCCCTTCTCTGCGCCGGCATCGCGCTGCCGGTGCCGGTGTGGGCGCTGGCGCTGATGCTCGTCGTCCTCGGCTTCTGCCTGGGGGTCGGCCAGCCGCTGTCCATGACGACCGTCGTCCAGGCTGCGCCCGATGAGGCCCGCTCCACGGCGCTCGCCCTGCGCCTGACCGGCAACCGCCTCGGACAGGTGGCGGCGCCCGCCGCCGCCGGCCTGATCGCCGGACTCGCCGGCGTGGCCGCCCCGTTCGTGATGCTCGGCGCCCTGCTGCTGTTGTCCTCCGGTGTCGCCCTGCGCTCCCCGTCCGGACCGGCCGAGGACCGCCCGCCCGCGGAGGGCGGCAGCCGGTCCCGGCCGCTCGGCCGCTCGGCCCGCTAGCCGGGGGCACTTGGCGACCTGGAATGATGGCGCGGACCGTACGCACGTGCACCAGGGGGATGCGCATGATCCTGATCGTCCTGTCCGGCCTGCTCGTCCTCGCCGTCTTCGGATGCGTCTGCGTCGTCTGGGCGGCCCGGGGCGGCCCCCGCTGGGCCCGCGGGGTGGCGAAGGCGACCCTGGTGGCGGGCGAGCTGGTGAGCCGGTCGGGGCGGTCGGGCCGGGGGTCGGGGCAGCACGGCGGCACGGACGACTAGGCCCTGTCCTCGCCACCGGAGCACCATTGTGCGCGACCTGTGAGGGGTGATCACATGATCTCCGCACCGCACGCACGCGATGCGATTCCCCCATACGGAAAGCGAGTACACGGATGGCAGTGGGACGCAGAGTGTTCCTGGGCGCCTTCACCGCGGGCGCCGTCACCGTCGCGACCGGCACGGAGGCGGCCGCGGAGGGCGAGTACACCGACTACGCCGCACCCGCCAACTTCTGGAGCACGTCGACGACCGCTTACACGGTGACCATCAACTGCGCGGCCACGTCCGGGACGGCCTCGGCGCTGAACGTGACCTCCCAGAACCCGGCCACGTCGGCCATGAACCTGTCGGGCACGGAGACCGCGCGCGGCACCCTGAAGATCTCCCACGTGGGCTACGCCGACGGCTCGGACGCCGGCGCCTCCGGCCTCTCCATCGACCTCAAGACGCAGGGGACCGCCGCCCAGGGCATCTTCGTGACGGCGACCCAGGGACCGACCACGGGCTCCCTGATCGTGCTGCGCAACAACCCGGGCGTGGACGACTTCGTCGTCAAGGGATCGGGCCGCACCGGCATAGGCGTCGGCCGCGGGGACAAGCCCCTGGCCCAGCTGCACGTGGTGCAGCGCTCCGACGCCCCGGCCGCGCTGCTGCTGGAGGGCGCGGCACGGCTCGCCGACGTGGACACCGAGCCGACCAACGCGCCCGCCGACCGCGGCGGCGGTTCCCTCTACGCCCAGAACGGCGCCCTGTACTGGAAGGGCAGCAGCGGCGTGCCCACCCGGCTGGCCCCGGCGTGAGGGCGGAATCGTGGAACTGACCCCCGAGCAGCTCGTCGCCGAGTTCCAGGACGCCGTGATGGAGCTGTACTTCGCACGCAAGCGCATGGTCGCCCTGGAGGCGGAGAACGCCGAGCTGAGGGCGCGGCTCGCGGCACTCGGGCAGCAGGACACGGCCGAGCAGCAGGGCAACCGATGAGGCGACCGGCGTAGGGCCTGTCGCCGTGACCGCCGTCCGGGCGGGGTGAGGCGTGCCATGGCGACCGCCCCTGGTGCCAGAAAACTAACGGCGCTAGTTTGGGGGCCGGACGACGAGGCCCGCCCGGAAGGAACGCGATGAAGGCACACGACGGCATGTACATCGACGGAGCCTGGCGGCCCGCCGACGGCCGGGACACGATCGACGTCGTGAACCCGGCCGACGAGCAGGTGATCGGACAGGTCCCCGCCGGCACCGCCCTGGACGTCGACACCGCCGTACGGGCCGCCCGCGCGGCCCTGCCGGCCTGGGCCGCCACCCCGCCCGCCGAACGCGCCGCGCGGCTGTCCGCCCTGCGGGACGTCCTGGTGGCCCGCGGGGACGAGATCGCCGCGACCGTCACCGCCGAGCTGGGCTCCCCGCTGAAGTTCTCGCAGACCGTCCACGTCGGCGCACCGGTCGCGGTCGCGGGCTCGTACGCCGAACTGGCCGCGACGTACGCCTTCGAGGAGAGGGTCGGCAACTCCGTCGTCCACCACGAGCCGATCGGCGTCGTGGGTGCCATCACCCCCTGGAACTACCCGCTCCACCAGATCGTCGCCAAGGTCGCCCCCGCTCTCGCGGCCGGCTGCACGATCGTGCTGAAGCCCGCCGAGGACACCCCGCTCACCGCCCAGCTCTTCGCGGAGGCGGTGCACGAGGCCGGGGTCCCGGCCGGCGTCTTCAACCTGGTCACCGGCCTCGGCCCGGTCGCCGGCCAGGCGCTCGCCGAGCACCCCGGCGTCGACCTGGTCTCCTTCACCGGCTCCACCGCCGTGGGCCGCCGGATCGGCGCGACCGCCGGTGCCGCCGTCAAGAAGGTCGCCCTCGAACTGGGCGGCAAGTCCGCCAACGTGATCCTCCCGAGCGCCGACCTGGCCAAGGCCGTCAACGTCGGCGTCGCCAACGTCATGTCCAACTCCGGCCAGACGTGCAGTGCCTGGACCCGCATGCTGGTCCACCGCGACCAGTACGACGAGGCCGTGGAGCTGGCCGCGCAGGCCGCCGCGAAGTACGGCGACCGGATCGGCCCGGTCGTCAACGCCAGGCAGCGGCAGCGGGTGTGCGGCTACATCGAGAAGGGCCTCGCCGAGGGCGCGCGCCTGGTCGCGGGCGGCCCCGACTCCCCGCGCGAGCAGGGGTACTTCGTCCGCCCGACGGTCTTCGCCGACGTCACACCGGAGATGACCATCGCCCAGGAGGAGATCTTCGGCCCCGTCCTGTCCATCCTGCGCTACGAGGACGAGGAGGACGCCCTGCGGATCGCCAACGGCACGGTCTACGGCCTCGCCGGCGCCGTCTGGGCCGGGGACGAGGCGGAGGCGGTCGCCTTCGCCCGCCGCATGGACACCGGCCAGGTCGACATCAACGGCGGCCGTTTCAACCCGCTGGCCCCCTTCGGGGGGTACAAGCAGTCCGGCGTGGGCCGCGAACTCGGCGTGCACGGACTGTCCGAGTACCTCCAGACCAAGTCCCTCCAGTTCTAGGAGCGTCGCTTCCGTCATGGCTGTCCGCGCCGCCGTCGTACCCGCCGTGGGATCCCCGCTGGAGATCACCGACATCGACTTGCCGGAGCCCGGCCCCGGCCGGGTCCGAGTCAAGCTCGCCGCCGCCGGGGTCTGCCACTCCGACCTGTCCCTGTCCAACGGCACCATGCGCGTGCCCGTACCCGCCGTCCTCGGCCACGAGGGCGCGGGCACGGTCCTCGCCGTCGGCGAGGGCGTCACGCACGTCACGCCCGGTGACGCCGTCGTCCTCAACTGGGCCCCGTCCTGCGGCGCCTGCCACGCCTGCTCGCTCGGCGAGGTCTGGCTGTGCGCGAACGCCCTGGCCGGCGCCGCCGACGTGCACGCCCGCCGCGCCGACGACGGCACCGACCTGCACCCCGGCCTGAACGTCGCCGCGTTCGCCGAGGAGACGGTGGTGTCCGCGTCCTGCGTCCTGCCCGCCCCGGACGGCGTCCCGCTCGTCGACGCCGCCCTGCTCGGCTGCGCCGTCCTCACCGGCTACGGCGCCGTCCACCACTCGGCCCGGGTCCGCGAGGGGGAGACGGTGGCGGTGTTCGGCGTCGGGGGAGTGGGCCTGGCCACCCTCCAGTCGGCCCGGATCGCGGGCGCCTCCAGGATCGTCGCGGTCGACGTCTCCCCGGCGAAGGAGGAGCTGGCCCGCGCGGCCGGGGCCACCGACTACGTCGTCGCCTCCGACACCACCGCCCGCGAGATCCGCGCCCTCACCGGCAGGCAGGGCGTCGACGTGGCCGTCGAGTGCGTCGGCCGCGCCGCCACCATCCGCACCGCCTGGGAATCCACCCGGCGCGGCGGACGCACCACGGTGGTCGGCATCGGCGGCAAGGACCAGCAGGTCACCTTCAACGCCCTGGAGATCTTCCACTGGGGCCGCACCCTGTCCGGCTGCGTGTACGGCAACGCCGACCCGGCACGCGACCTGCCGGTGATCGCCGAACACGTACGCGCCGGGCGCCTGGACCTGGGCGCCCTGGTGACGGAACGCATCGCCCTGGACGGCATCCCGGCGGCCTTCGAGAACATGCTCGCGGGCAAGGGAGGCCGGGCGCTGGTGGTGTTCTAGCCCCCGTCAGTACCTCTACGACCGGCCCGCACGGGTCGGACGCGGCTCCGGGGCCTTCTCCGGAGCCGCCGCCCGGCCCCTGGACCGGGACACCGCCACGCCCGCCAGGCACAGCGCACCGCCGCCCAGGGTGAGCAGCCCCGGCACCTCGTCCAGCACCAGCCACGACATCAGCACGACGAGGGCGGGCACCGCGTAGGTGGTGGCGCCCATGCGGCCGGCGGTTGTCCGGGCCAGCGCGTACGCCCACGTCGTGAACGCCAGCGCGGTCGGGAACACCCCCAGGTAGACCATGTTGAGCGTGGCCGGGAGCGGAGCGGCGGCCGCCTCGTGCACCAGCTGCCCGGCGAACGGCAGGCAGGCCACCGCCCCGACCAGGCACCCGAACGTCGTCACCTGCAACGCGCTCGCGTGGCTCAGGGCCGGCTTCTGGGCGACGACCCCGCCGGCGTACGCCACGGCGGCCAGCAGACACAGCACCACCCCGAGCAGCGAGGACCCGCCCCCGCCCGACATCGACAGGCCCACGGTGACCGCACCGGCGAAGGACACCGCCATCCCCGCCACCAGCCGCGGCGGCAGCGCGTCCCCGAACAGCCGGGCCCCCAGCACCGCGATGAGGACCGGCCCGACGTTCACCACCAGCGCGGCCGTCCCGGCGTCCACCTGCTGCTCGCCCCAGTTCAGCACCACCATGTAGAAGCCGAACCAGAGCAGGCCCGATATCAGGATCCCCCGCCAGGCCGGCCGGGGCGGCCACCCCTCCCGGCGCAGCAGACAGATCACCCCCAGCGTCAGGGCGCCCGACAGCAGCCGCCCGAGCGCCAGTGCGCCGGGCGAGTAGGCCTCCCCGGCACTGCGGATCGAGACGAAGGCGGAGGCCCACAGGACGACGGTGACGGCGGCCGCGCCGGCGGCGAGCAGTTCCGGGCGACGGGACGGGGCGGGGCTCATCATGCTCCAGAGGCTAGGGACGGACGGGGGTGTGGACCGGCGGGTTTCGGACGGGGTGCACGCGTTCAGCGCAGCGCCACCGGGTCGATGCCCAGCAGCCCGGACAGCGCCTCCTCACCGGCCGCCGTCACCTTCACCGCCCGCTCCGAGCCGATGCGTACGCACCAGCCGGTGTCCAGCGCGTGCCGGCACAGGGCGGCGCCCGCGACGCCGGCGAGGTGGGGGCGGCGTTCGGTCCAGTCCAGGCAGGCGCGGGCCAGCGGGCGGCGGCCGGTGCGCACGAGCCGGATGCCGGCCCGGTCGAACCAGTCGAGCCCCGCGTCGGTGAGGGCGAAACCGGTGTCCTGCCGCAGCAGCCCGCGCGCCGTGAACGCGTCGGTGACCGCGATCCCCAGCCGGCCGGCGAGATGGTCGTAGCAGGTGCGCCCGCGGGCCATCGCCGCCCCGGCGCCGGCCTCGCGCAGGGTGCGCGGACGCCGGGCCGCGTCCCCGGGCGCGACCTGCGCCGCCAGTTCCTCCACCAGCTGCGCGACCCGCGCGTCGGCCAGCCGGACGTACCGGTGACGCCCCTGCCGCTCCTCGGCGAGCAGGCCCCCCGCGACGAGCTTGCCCAGGTGCTCGCTCAGCGTCGACGCGGCGACACCGGCGTGCCGGGCCAGCTCACCGGCGGTCCAGGCCCGCCCGTCGAGCAGCGCCAGCAGACAGGCGGCCCGCGTCTCGTCGGCGATCAGCCCGGCCAGCCGGGCGAGCCCCGGGGCTGTGGCATCCCTGGTGGTGGTCATGCTCCCCAGGATGCGGCACGAACCGTTCGGTCCCCGCCGAACCGTCCTGCCGCCGGACCTCGCGCGCCCGCGACCGCCGGCCGGCCGCGTCCCGCTAGTCGGAGCCGGTCGCCCGCAGCTGCTCGAACTGCTGCGCGAGCCCGTCCAGCAGCGCCGTCAGCCCGGTCTCGAAGGCCCGCTGGTCGATCTTGTCCTGCTGCTCGGCCAGCAGGTGGGCCTGCCCGAGGTGGGGGTAGTCGGCGGGGTCGTAGGCGCTCGCGTCGTCCACGAAGCCCCGGGCGAAGGAGCCGAGCGCGGAGCCCATGACGAAGTACCGCATCAGCGCGCCGATGGACGTGGCCTGCGCCGGGGGCCAGCCCGCGTCGACCATCGCGCCGTAGACGGCGTCCGCGAGGCGCAGCGCGGCCGGGCGGCGGCCGGGGCCGTGGGCGAGGACCGGGACGATGTTGGGGTGCTCGCGCAGGGCGTCCCGGTAGGAGACGGCCCAGTCGTGCAGCGCGGTCCGCCACTCGCGGCCGTCCTCGAACATCGACAGGTCGACCTGCGCGCTCACCGAGTCGGCGACCGCCTCCAGGATCTCGTCCTTGGTGCGGAAATGGTTGTAGAGCGAGGGGCCGCTGACGCCCAGTTCCGCCGCGAGCCGGCGGGTGGAGACGGCCGCGAGGCCCTCCGCGTCCACCAGCGCGCGGGCCGTCTCGACGATCCGGTCGGTGCTGAGCAGGGGCTTGCGCGGTCGGGCCATGGCGCACATAGTAGGGCTGCGAGCAGAAACTAGCACTGCTAATTTAAATGTACGGCTTTCAAGATTCCTTTTCTGTGGGGTGACTCGGCATGAACCTGGAGCTCAGCGAGGAGCAGACCGCCGTACGGCAGCTCGCCCGGGACTTCGTGGAGCGCGAGATCGCCCCGAACGTCGTCGCCTGGGACCGTGCCGAGGAGGTCGACCGCGCCATCGTGAAGAAGCTGGGCGAGGTCGGCTTCCTCGGGCTGACGATCGACGAGGAGTACGGCGGCTCCGGCGGCGACCACCTCGCGTACTGCCTGGTCACGGAGGAGCTGGGCCGGGGTGACAGCTCCGTGCGCGGGATCGTCTCGGTCTCCCTCGGCCTGGTCGCCAAGACGATCGCCGCGTGGGGTGACGAGGAGCAGAAGCGGCGCTGGCTGCCGGGGCTCACCTCCGGTGAGTACGTCGGCTGCTTCGGCCTGACCGAGCCCGGCACCGGGTCGGACGCCGGGAACCTGTCCACCCGCGCGGTCCGTGACGGCGACGACTACGTGATCAACGGCACCAAGATGTTCATCACCAACGGCACCTGGGCCGACGTCGTGCTGCTGTTCGCCCGCTCCACGGACGCCCCCGGTCACAAGGGCGTCTCCGCCTTCCTCGTGCCCACCGACACGCCCGGCCTGACCCGCCGCACCGTCCACGGCAAGCTCGGGCTGCGCGGCCAGGCCACCGCCGAGCTGGTGCTGGAGGACGTGCGCGTGCCCGCCTCGGCGATGCTGGCACCCGAGGGCAAGGGCTTCTCGGTCGCCATGTCCGCCCTCGCCAAGGGGCGGATGTCGGTCGCCGCGGGCTGCGTCGGCATAGCCCAGGCCGCGCTGGACGCCGCCGTGAAGTACGCCGGCGAGCGCGAGCAGTTCGGGAAGACCATCGCCCACCACCAGCTGGTGCAGGAGCTGATCAGCGACATCGCCCTCGACGTGGACGCGGCCCGGCTGCTGACCTGGCGGGTCGCCGACCTGATCGACCGCGGGCTGCCCTTCACCGTGGAGTCCTCCAAGGCCAAGCTGTTCGCCTCCGAGGCCGCCGTGCGCGCCGCGAACAACGCCCTTCAGGTCTTCGGGGGCTACGGCTACATCGACGAGTACCCGGCGGGCAAGCTGCTGCGCGACGCCCGCGTGATGACCCTCTACGAGGGCACCAGCCAGATCCAGAAGCTGGTCATCGGGCGGGCGCTCACGGGCGTTTCCGCGTTCTGACCGTTCGAGGGCCTTCGAGAGCCTTCGCGGGTCTACGAAAGCTTCTGAGTATCCGAACTGAGTATCCCGGCGGATGTGGCCCCGGCCACATCCGCCGACCCTTGTCCTCATGAGTGACACACCGGTCAAGCAGCAGAGCACCGCCGCCTTCTACGGGCAGGCCGTCGCGTCGTTCACGGTGGCCCTCGCCGCCACCGCCATCGGCATCGTCAGGCTGGAGGCCGACGCCTGGGTGCGCGCCTTCCTCGGCATCGCCGTCCTCTACCTCGTCACCTCCGCCTTCACCCTGGCCAAGATCATCCGCGACCGCCAGGAGGCCGGGCAGATCGTGAGCCGGGTCGACCAGGCGCGGCTGGAGAAGCTGCTCGCCGAGCACGACCCCTTCCAGAAGCTGGGCTGACGCACGCCGCCGGCGGAGCGCCCTAAGCGCCCGCTCACCCTCGGCGGTATGGTGGAGCTCCTGTCACCGAGAGGGGCGAAGCAGCGATGAGTACGGCGGCGGAGACGACGGGCGGCGACATCGAGCCGTGGGAAGAGGTCACGCCTGACGCGGCCCGGCGGCTGCTGGTCGCCGCCGTGGAGGCCTTCGCCGAGCGCGGGTACCACGCGACGACGACCCGTGACATCGCCGGGCGCGCGGGCATGAGCCCCGCCGCGCTCTACATCCACTACAAGACCAAGGAAGAGCTGCTCCACCGCATCAGCCGGATCGGCCACGAAAGGGCCCTCGGGATCCTGCGGACGGCGGCCGAGGGCGAGGGCAGCGCCACCGAGCGGCTCGCCGACGCCGTCAGCTCCTTCGTCCGCTGGCACGCCGGCCGGCGCACCACCGCCCGGGTGGTGCAGTACGAGCTGGACGCGCTCGGGCCGGACGCCCGTGCCGAGATCGTCGCGCTGCGCCGCCGGGTCGACGCCGAGGTGCGCGGGATCATCGAGGACGGTGTGGCCTCGGGCGAGTTCGACGTGCTGGACGTGCAGGGCACGACGCTCGCCGTGCTCTCGCTCTGCATCGACGTGGCCCGCTGGTTCAACATCGAGGGCCCCCGGACGCCCGACGAGGTCGGCGCGCTCTACGCCGACCTCGTGCTGCGGATGGTGGGGGCCAAGGACGCGGGCGCCGCCCGGAAGTAGCGGCGCCCGGCTCCTCGGAGGTGGTGGCGGGAGTCAGAGGTAGTAGCGGGAGACGGACTCGGCGACGCAGACCGGCTTGTCGCCGCCCTCGCGCTCAACCGTGAAGGCGACGGTCACCTGGACCCCGCCCGTGACGTCCTCGACGCCGGTGATCGTCGCCGTGGCGCGCAGGCGGGAGCCGACCGGGACGGGGGAGGGGAAGCGGACCTTGTTGGTGCCGTAGTTGACGCCCATCTTCACGCCCTCGACCTTGATCAGCTGCGGTCCGAACAGCGGGAGCAGCGACAGGGTCAGATAGCCGTGCGCGATGGTGGTGCCGAACGGGCCCGCGGCGGCCTTCTCCGGGTCCACGTGGATCCACTGGTGGTCGCCGGTGGCCTCCGCGAACAGGTCGATCCGCTTCTGGTCGACGTCCAGCCAGTCGGTGTACCCCAGCTGCTCGCCCACCGCCGCCTTCAGGTCGTCGGCGGACGTGAAGATCCTCGGCTCTGCCATGTCCCGGCCTCTCTGCTCGCCCAACTCTAAGCAACTGCTTAGCATGGTCGCCCGCGAAGTCCCTGTCAACGGACGCCGACGGGCCGAAGGAGTGACGGGGTGGGTAGGCTTCGGGGAGTGCCCCAGATTCCCGAGAAGATCCACGAGCTCACGGTCGGCCAGCTCGCCGCGCGCAGCGGCGCCGCCGTCTCCGCCCTGCACTTCTACGAGTCCAAGGGCCTGATCAGCAGTCGCCGCACCTCGGGCAACCAGCGCCGGTTCAGCCGTGACGCGCTGCGCCGGGTCGCCTTTGTGCGGGCGGCCCAGCGCGTCGGCATCCCGTTGGCCACGATCCGCGAGGCGCTCGCCGAACTGCCCGAGGGCCGCACGCCCACGCGGGACGACTGGGCGCGGCTGTCCGAGGCCTGGCGCTCCGAACTGGACGAACGCATCAAGCAGCTGAACCGCCTGCGCGACCACCTGACCGACTGCATCGGCTGTGGCTGCCTGTCCCTGGACAGCTGCGTCCTGTCCAACCCCGACGACGTCTTCGGCCAACGGCTCACCGGCTCCCGCCTGATGACGGAGAAGGGCGGTGCGTCCCCCCGCAGCAGCCGCACCAAACACACCCCGGACCCGGACTGCTGCGACTGAGCCGCCCCTCGGCAGGAACCAGCGCACCCTCGGACCAACACCGCCCGCCCTCGCCGCGCGGCGACCGCGCCGACCGCCGCGCGTCGGGTGTCCCGCGGCGGACGCCACGTGGCCGTCTTCGGCCGTGACTCGTGGCGTGGTGCCGTGCGTTGCGGGTGGCGCCGGGCGCTCGGCCGAAGGTCTGTCGGCCCGGTGGTCCGCCCGCCCGGCCCGGGGGAGGTCCGGACGCCGCCGGACGTCAGGACCCGTCGCGCGGTGGGTGGTCGCGGGACTCGTGCCGCGCCGAGTTCCACTGGCGAAGGCCCGCGGCGACGAGTTCGGCGTTCGATCCGGCGGGGCGGCCGTCCGGCAGGAGGAGGGTGTCCTCCAGGCCGATGCGGGTCGCGAGACCCAGCCGGCCGGCCAGGCGCAGCACCGGCCAGGTGCCGTCGTCCTCGCCGTGCAGCAGCACCGGGCGGCCGTGGGCCCTGCCCAGGCCGGCGAGCAGGGCCAGGGCGGAGTCCTCGGCGGTCGTCGCATCCCGGTCCGTGACCTCCGCCAGCACCCGCAGTACCCGCGGTCCGAGCGGTGAGCGCGCGAACCGGGCCGCCCCGTCCGTGCCGGACCAGATGCCGGCCTCCACACCCACTCCCCGGTCGATCAGCGCGGCGGCGGTCTCCTCGGCGCCCGGCTCGTGCCAGTTGACCGAGGCGTGGTCGGGCAGGACGGTCCAGCTCCGTATGCGGTCCGGGCGGGCCGACGGATCCTGCTCGGCCCAGGCCCCCGTGGTCACGCCGACCCGTACCGGCGCCGGCACGCGCGCCCGGATCGCCTCCACCGTGGCCGCGACCACGCGGGGCGACAACGTGTCCCTCCCGCACGGGGTCTTGGGATGGACATGGACGTCCGTGGCCCCGGCCGCCACGGCCTCGGCCGCGGACTCGGCCAGCGCCTCGGGCGAGAGGGGCACCACCGCACCGTCGAGGGCCCCGCGGGCCCCGTTGAGACACACCTGCACCATCCCCCCATGGTGCAGGCCGCCACCGACATCGCCGGGCCTCACCGGCCGGGGCACGGCATCCCCGGCGCACCCGTCGTGCTTCCACGGCCCCCTCGCCGGGGCCTCAGGCCGACACCAGCAACCGTCCGCGCCTGGCGTTCGCCAGGGCCTCGGGCGTGAGGACCGGACGCGGTACGAGGATCCCGCAGTCCGTGCAGACCGGACCCGCCGACGGCTCGTGGTCCAGCTCGTACTTCCAGACCAGGCGCTCCCCGCCGCACACCGGGCACTCCGCCCCCGGTTCCCGCTCCAGCGCGGAGATCAGCCCGCGCAGCACCTCGGCCAGCGGGGCGTGCGGGTGGACCCGGGGGTCGTCGCACCAGGCGACCCCGAAGCCGCCCCAGGTCAGCCGGTGCCAGTCGTCCACACTGCCCGGCCTGCGCAACCCGTCGTGCTTCTCCTTCCTGCGGCGCTCCGCGAACGCGGCCTCGTAGGCCAGCCACACCGAACGCGCCTCCTCCAGCTCCTCCAGTGCGGCCACGAGCCGCACCGGGTCGGGGGAGCGGTCCTCCGGGCCGAACCCGGCCCGCGAGCAGAGATGGTCCCAGGTAGCCCTGTGCCCGTAAGGGGCGAACCGCTCAAGGCACTTGCGCAGCGAGTAGCGCCGTAGCGCCAGGTCGCACCGCGGATCGCGGACCTGTCTCGCCAGACTCCGGAAACCGGCCATCGCCCTGCACCTCCGTCACACCTGCACCTGTACTTCGGTCACTTCGGCGTCGTCGTAAGGACGTCGCCGAATAGACGTATCGACACGCGATTCGGCTCCATCGGATTCCCGGTGACCCCCGAACCGAGCGCGTGCCGACGAAAAGTGACGCATGTTCATCTTCAATCGCGGGGATACCGGCGGTAACGTCCGGCACACCCCAGTCGGGAGGAGCCGCCATGCCACGGCGCACCCCACGCAACGCCCTCGACAGACTGAGAACTCCCCGCGGATTCCACGGGTTCCTGAAGACCGCATCGGTATGCGCCCTCATTGCCGGTCTTTTGTCACCGCTTTCCCCGGCGATGGCAGCCGGCCCGACCACCGCCGACGACAAGGCCGCAGAGCGAGCGGCCGCCGACGACCACTGCGGCGGCCGGTGTTCCGACATCCTGCCGCCCGGCCAGAACGGCAACGCCACCCTCGCCCAGATCCTCCTCAACCAGGCCTTCGGCACCCAGCCCGCCCACGCCGAGGACCAGCTCGGCCCCTATGCGAACCTCGCCACCGGCTACACCGCCCTCACCGACGACAGGATCAGCACCTTCTTCAACGACGCCTCCTTCGGCGTCCCCGCCGACCAGGTCGCCTCCACCGTCCGCCCGGCCGGCCGCACCGACGTCACGATCGTCCGGGACAAGAAGACCGGCGTCCCCCACATCACCGGCACCACCCGCTACGGCACCGAGTTCGGCGCCGGCTACGCGGCCGCCCAGGACCGGCTCTGGCTGATGGACCTCTTCCGCCACGTCGGACGCGGCCAGTTGACGCCCTTCGCCGGCGGCGCCCCCGCCAACCAGGGCCTGGAGCAGCAGTTCTGGCGCAGCGCCCCCTACACCGAGGCCGAACTCCAGGCCCAGATCGACAGCGCCGCCGCCGCGGCCGGCGAGCGCGGCAAGCAGGCCCTCGCCGACGTGGACGCCTACGTCGCCGGCATCAACGCCTACATCGACGCCTCCGACAAGGGCCGCTACTTCCCCGGCGAGTACGTCCTGACCGGACACAAGGACTCCATCACCAACGCCGGCACCATCGAGCACTTCAAGCCCACCGACCTCGTCGCGCTGGCCTCCGTCATCGGCTCCCTCTTCGGCTCCGGTGGCGGCGGCGAGGTGAACAACGCGCTCTCCCTGCTCGCCGCCCAGGAGAAGTACGGCGTGGCCGAGGGCACGAAGGTGTGGGAGTCCTTCCGCCAGCGCAACGACCCCGAGGCGGTCCTCACCGTCCACGACGGCAGCTTCCCGTACCTGCCCCGGCCCGACGACCCGCAGGGCCGGGCCCTGCCCGACGCCGGCTCGGTGGAACGGGAACCGCTGGTGTACGACCGCACGGGCGCCGCGGCCACGGCGAACGCCGCCGGCACCTCGGCCACCGCGGCCGACGCGGCCGTGACCTCGGCCCGGCGCGGCATGTCCAACGCCCTGGTGGTCAGCGGCGAGCACACCGCGAGCGGCCACCCGATCGCCGTCTTCGGCCCGCAGACCGGCTACTTCGCGCCCCAGCTCCTCATGCTCCAGGAGATCCAGGGGCCGGGCCTGAGCGCCCGCGGCGCCTCCTTCGCGGGCCTGAGCATGTACGTCGAACTGGGCCGTGGCCAGGACTACGCGTGGAGCGCGACCACCTCCGGCCAGGACATCATCGACACCTACGCCGTCGAACTGTGCCAGGACGACTACCACTACCTCTACCGCGGCACCTGCACGCCGATGGAGAAGGTCGAGCGGAAGAACGCCTGGAAGCCGACCGTCGCCGACGGCACCGCGGCCGGCTCGTACACGATGCGGGTCTGGCGCACCAAGTACGGCCCGGTGGAGTACCGGGCCACGGTCGGCGGCAAGAAGGTCGCCTACACCACCCTGCGCTCCTCCTTCCTGCACGAGGCCGACTCGATCATCGGCTTCCAGATGCTGAACGACCCCGACTACCTCGACAGCCCGCAGCGCTTCCAGAGCGCCGTGCAGCACATCAACTTCACCTTCAACTGGTTCTACGCCGACTCCGAGCACACCGCGTACTACAACAGCGGCGACAACCCGGTACGGGTGAGCGGCACCGACGCCGAGTTCCCGGTCTGGGCGCGGCAGGCGTACGAGTGGCAGGACTGGGACCCGGCCGCCAACACGGCCCGCTACACACCGGCTTCCGCCCACCCCAGCTCCCTGGACCAGGACTACTACATCTCCTGGAACAACAAGCAGGCCAAGGACTACACGACCGCTCCCTGGGGCAACGGCCCGGTCCACCGGGGCAATCTGCTCGACGACCGGGTGAAGAGGCTCGTCGCCGACGGCGGGGTGACCCGGTCCGCGCTCGTCGCGGCGATGGCGGAGGCGGGCCTTGCCGACCTGCGGGCGGAGGACGTGCTGCCCGACCTGCTCAAGGTGATCGGCAGCGCCCCGGTGACCGACCCCGCCGCCGCGGCGGCCGTCGACAGGCTCAGGGCGTGGGTCGCGGCGGGCTCCCTGCGCACGGAGACCTCGCGCGGCTCGAAGACGTACGCCCACTCCGACGCCATCCGCATCCTGGACGCGTGGTGGCCGCTGCTGGTGAAGGCCGAGTTCGAACCCGGCCTCGGCAGCGACCTGTACACCGCCTTCACCCGCAACCTGCCCGTCGACGAGTCACCGTCCGCCGCGCACGGCCCCACCGGCGCGCACGCCGGGAGCGCCTTCCAGTACGGCTGGTGGAGCTATGTCGACAAGGACATCCGGGCGGTGCTCGGCGAGCCCGTGCGGGGACCGCTCGCACGCGAGTACTGCGGCGGCGGCGACCTCGCCGCCTGCCGGGACACCCTGCTCGCCACGCTGAAGGAGGCGGCGGGCCGCACGGCCGCCCAGGTCTACCCCGGCGACGACACCTGCCGCGCCGACGACCAGTGGTGCGCCGACTCGGTGATCCACCGCACCCTCGGCGGCATCAGGCACGGCGGGATCGGCTGGCAGAACCGGCCGACCTACCAGCAGGTGGTGGAGTTCACCTCCCACCGGTGACCGGCCGGCCCGGCGGTCACTTGTAGATCAGGTACTGGCGGCGGACCCTCCGGAACGCCGCCAGTTCCTGCTGCCAGGCGGCCACCACCTCGTCGGTGTCCGCGCCCGCGTCGATCATGGTGCGCACCTGCGTGGACCCGGTGAGCTTGTCGATCCAGTTGTCCGGCCGCCAGGCGAAGCCGCCCCAGACCCGCTTGGCGGTCACCAGCAGCGCGATCCCGGTGCGCACGGGGTCGAACGCCGCCCGGTCGTGCACATGGAGCTGCACGCCCCCGACCGTCTTCCCCTGGAACTTGGAGAAGGTGGGCGCGAAGTACGCCTCCCGGAAGCGCACGCCGGGCAGACCGAGCTCGTTCGCGGCGGCCGCCCACCGCCCGTCGACGCCCTCCGCGCCGAGCAGTTCGAACGGGCGGGTCGTGCCGCGCCCCTCCGACAGGTTCGTGCCCTCGAACAGACAGGTGCCCGAGTAGACCAGGGCGGTCTCCGGCGTCGGCATGTTCGGGCTCGGCGGCACCCAGGGCAGCCCGGAGGCGTCGTAGAACTCCGACCGCTTCCAGCCCGTCATGGCCACGGTCTCCAGCGGCACCGGCGCCGTCAGGAACTCGTCGTTGAACAGCCGGGCCAGCTCGGCGACCGTCATGCCGTGCGCCTGCGCGATCGGCTGCCGGCCGACGAAGGTGGCGAACTCCTTGTGCAGGACGGGGCCCAGCGCCGCCCGCCCGGTCACCGGGTTCGGCCGGTCCAGGACCACGAATCGCTTGCCCGCGAGCCGCGCCGCCTCCATGCAGTCGAACAGGGTCCAGATGTACGTGTAGAAGCGCGCGCCGACGTCCTGGATGTCGAAGACGACGGTGTCCACGCCGGACGCCGTGAAGACGTCCGCGAGCGGCTGCCCGCTCTTCAGGTACGTGTCGTACACCGGCAGCCCGGTCGCCGGATCGTCGTAGCGGCCCTCGGACCCGCCTGCCTGCGCGGTCCCCCGGAAACCGTGCTCCGGGCCGAAGACGGCGACCAGGTCCACGCGGTCGTCGGCGTGCATGACGTCGACGATGTGACGGGCGTCCCTGGTGATGCCGGTGGGATTGGTGACGATGCCGACCCTACGGCCGTCGAGCAGGGCGTAGCCGTCGGCGGCCAGGCGCTCGAAGCCGGTGCGCAGCGGGCGGCCGCCGCTCATGGGTGCCGCCTGTGCCGTGCCTGCGGTGGTGGCCGCGACCGCGGCCGTGGTGGCGAACAGGGTCCGTCTGGACAGCGTCATGCGGTGACCTCCGTGATCGCGGCGGGTGTCATGCGCACGCACGCTAGCGCGCACCGGGCCCGCACGGAACGAGGCGAACCGCGGGACAACCCTTCCGTCGGGCATACCGACTGGTTAGTCTGGCTTTTCAGCGGCGCCCGAGCCGGAGCCGGCGCCGCAGTCGTGTCGCACAGTCGTGTCGCAGTCGTGTCGAAGGAGACCGATGGTGGAAGCCGTGCAGGACGCCGGAGTCGTCGTCACCGGTGCGGGAGGCGGCATCGGGGCCGCGCTGGCCCGCCGCTTCGCCGCCGAGGGCGCCCGGGTCGTCGTCAACGACCTGGACGCCGGCCGGGCGAAGGCCGTCGCCGACGAGATCGGCGGCATCGCGGTACCGGGCGACGCCTCCGCGATCGTCGCCGAGGCCCGGGACGCCCTGGGCGGCACGGTCGACGTCTACTGCGCCAACGCGGGCGTCGGCTCCGGCGGCTCCGAAGCGGCCGGGGAGGACGTCTGGGCGCTGGCCTGGGACGTCAACGTCATGGCCCACGTCCGCGCGGCCCAGGCCCTCCTCCCGGACTGGCTGGAGCGCGGCGGCGGCCGGTTCGTCTCCACCGTCTCGGCCGCCGGGCTGCTCACCATGATCGGCGCCGCGCCCTACAGCGTCACCAAGCACGGCGCCCACGCGTTCGCCGAGTGGCTCTACCTCACCTACCGCCACCGCGGTGTCAAGGTGCACGCCATCTGCCCGCAGGGCGTGCGCACCGACATGCTGGCCGCCACCGGCAGCGCCGGCGACCTCGTGCTCCAGCCGACCGCGATCGAGCCGCAGGACGTGGCGGACGCCCTGTTCAAGGGCATCGAGGAGGACCGCTTCCTGATCCTGCCGCACCCCGAGGTCGCCGAGTACTACCAGGCCCGCGCCGCCGAGCCCGAGCGCTGGCTGCGCGGCATGAACCGGCTCCAGCGGCAGTGGGAGGCGACGACCCGGTGACCGGCTCCCGTTACGCGGCCAGGCCCTGGCTGGACCTGCTGACCGACGCCCAGAAAGCGCCGGTCACCCCGGACGCCTCACTGGTGCACGCCCTGCGCCGGGCCGCCGCCGAGGCCCCCGACCGCGCCTTCCTCGCCTACTTCGACGGCCGCCTGACCTACCGCGAGGCGGACGAGCTGAGCGACTCCGTCGCCGGGCACCTCGCCGCCCGCGGACTGCAGCGCGGCGACCGGGTGGCGGTCCTGCTCCAGAACTCCCCGCACTTCGTGCTCGCCGTCCTCGGCGCCTGGAAGGCGGGCGCGGTCGTCGTCCCCGTCAACCCGATGTACAAGGCGGGCGAGGTCGGCCACGTCCTGCGGGACGCCGAGGTCGCCGCGCTGATCTGCTCCGACCGGGCCTGGGAGTCGTACCTGCGCGACACGGCGGCCGGCTCGCCGGTGCGGATCGTGCTCACCGCCTGCGAGCTGGACTTCCAGACCCGCACCGACGCGCGCGTGCTGGCCTTCGAGCGGCTGCCGCGCGCCGCCGACGCCGACGACCTCACCGAGGCGGCCCGCGCCGGCCACCAGGCCCCGGCAGACCGCGACCCCGGGTCCGGCGACATCGCGCTGATCAGCTACACCTCCGGCACCAGCGGCACCCCCAAGGGCGCCACCAACACCCACCGCAACATCATGTACAACGCCGAGCGGCAGCGCACCGGGCTCGGCCTGCCCGAGGCGCCGGTCTACTTCGCGCTGGCCCCGCTGTTCCACATCACCGGCATGGTGTGCCAGTTCGGTGCCTGTCTGAACAGCGTGGGCACCCTGGTGCTGGCGTACCGCTTCGAGGCGGGCGTCGTCCTGGACGCGTTCGCCGAGCACCGGCCGCACTACACCGTCGGCCCGTCCACCGCCTTCATGGCGCTGGCCGCCCACCCGTCCGTGACCCGCGAGCACTTCTCGTCCTTCGCGAACATCTCCTCGGGCGGCGCACCGCTGCCGCCCGCCCTGGTGGAGAAGTTCCGCGCGGGATTCGGGCCGTACATCCGCAACGGCTACGGACTCACCGAGTGCACCGCGCCCTGCGCCTCCGTCCCGCCGCACCTCGAGGCACCGGTGGACCCGGTGTCCGGCACCCTGGCCGTGGGCGTGCCGGGCCCCGAGACCGTCGTACGCGTCGTCGACGACGAGGGCGCGGAGGTGCCCTTCGGGGAGCAGGGCGAGATCGTCGTCAGCGGCCCCCAGGTGGTGCCCGGCTACTGGCGCCGCCCCGACGCCACCGCCGAGACCTTCCCCGACGGCGAGCTGCGCACCGGCGACATCGGCTTCATGGACCCCGAGGGCTGGCTGTACGTCGTCGACCGCAAGAAGGACATGATCAACGCCTCCGGCTTCAAGGTCTGGCCGCGCGAGGTCGAGGACGTGCTCTACACCCACCCGGCGGTGCGCGAGGCCGCCGTCGTCGGGGTGCCCGACGGGTACCGCGGCGAGACCGTCAAGGCGTACATCAGCCTCCGCCCGGGCGCCGAGACGGAGCCGGACGCACTCGCCGCGTACTGCAAGGAGAGACTGGCCGCCTACAAGTACCCGCGTCAGGTGGAGATCCTGCCCGACTTGCCGAAAACGGCCAGTGGGAAGATCCTCCGTCGGGAACTGCGTTCCCGTACGGAAGACGAATAGAAGTGCAACGGAAAGGCAGGTGGCGGCAGTGCCCAGGACGACGGAAGGGGACGGCACTCCGGTGCCGCAGCGGCTCCTGGCCGCCGCCACCCGGCTCTTCGCGGAGCAGGGCTACGACCGCACCTCGGTGCAGGAGATCGTCGAGGCGGCCGGCGTCACCAAGGGGGCGCTGTACCACTACTTCGGCTCCAAGGACGACCTCCTGCACGAGGTCTACGCGCGCGTGCTGCGCCTCCAGCAGGAACGCCTGGACACCTTCGCGGACGCCGACGAACCGGTCGACAAGCGGCTGCGGGACGCGGCGGCCGACGTCGTCGTCACGACGATCGAGAACCTCGACGACGCGTCCATCTTCTTCCGCTCCATGCACCACCTGAGCCCGGAGAAGAACAAGCAGGTGCGCGCCGAGCGCCGGCGTTACCACGAACGCTTCCGCGCGCTGATCGAAGAGGGCCAGCAGGCCGGCGTCTTCACCAAGGAGGTCCCGGCCGACCTCGTGGTGGACTACCACTTCGGGTCCGTCCACCACCTGTCCACCTGGTACCGGCCCGACGGCCCGCTCAGCCAGCAGGAAGTCGCCGACCATCTGGCGGACCTGCTGCTGCGGGCCCTGCGCCCGTGAGGTGATCGGCGAGGGCCGCCGCCGCGGGATTGCGCGGCCGCGGCCCGCGGCCCGCCAGGACGACCCTGCGGCCCGGCTCCGGCTGCCGGATCTCCACGCACGGCAGCCCGGCCCGCTCGCCGATCCGGCGCGGCACGAACGCCACCCCGATCCCGGCGCGCACCAGATCGACGAGCAGCCCGATCTGGGTGACGTCACAGGTGATACGGCGCTCCAGACCGCAGTGGGCGGCCAGGCGCCGCACCGCCGTCTCCAGGCCGGTGCCCGCGCGGAAGTCGACGAACGGCTCCTCGGCGAGATCCCGTATGAGGGTCCGCCCGGCCCGCGCCAGCGGATGGCCCGGCGCGGTGATCAGCACCAGCTCCTCCTGCCAGGAGGCGTACGCCGTCAGCCCCTCCGGCAACTCCCGCGTGTCCGGCACCAGATAGGCCAGGTCCAGCTCGCCCGCGCGCAGCGCCTCGGTCAGCTCGCCGACCGGGGCGTCCCGCACGGACACCTGGACGCCGGGGAACCGGCGATGGAAGGTGGCCAGCTCGGCGGGCAGATCGGTGCAGGTCAGCGTCTGGATCGTGCCGATCGACACCCGGCCGGTGGCCAGGCCCGCCACGGCCGCGACCGCGTGCCGCGCCTCCTCGGCGCCGGCCAGCAGTGCGCGGGCCCGCGGCAGCAGGGCGCGGCCGGCCTCCGTCAGGACGACCCGGCGGCCGGTCCGGTCGAACAGGTCGGCGCCCAGCTCCCGTTCGAGATTGCGGATCGAGGTGCTGAGCGCCGACTGGACGATCAGCTCGGCGCGTGCGGCGGCCGTGAAACCGCCCTCGGTGACGACAGCCATGAAGTGGCGGAGCTGGCGGATCTCCATCCATCTATTTTAGAGATGGCGTCCAGCGAAACCATCTGTTGGACCGGTGGGCGGTCCGCGCCGCACGCTGAGAGGCATGCAGCGCAGACCCGTTCTTCTCGACCTGTTCCTGTCCTTCGTCCGCGCGCTCGCCCGCGCGGACCATCACTACTCGGGGGGCTATTAGAGATACTTCTTCAGCTCCCGGCGCGCCAGCGACCGCTGGTGCACCTCGTCCGGGCCGTCGGCGAGCATCAGCGTGCGGGCGCCGGCGTACAGCTCGGCGAGCGGGAAGTCCTGGCTGACGCCGCCCGCGCCGTGCAGCTGGATCGCCCGGTCGAGGATGCCGACCACCGCACGCGGTGTGGCGATCTTGATGGCCTGGATCTCGGTGTGCGCGCCCCGGTTGCCGACGGTGTCCATCAGCCAGGCGGTCTTGAGCACCAGCAGCCGCAGCTGCTCGACGGCGACCCGGGCGTCCGCGATCCAGTTCTGCACGACACCCTGCTGGGCCAGTGCCTTGCCGAACGCCGTGCGGGAGACCGCCCGCCGGCACATCAGCTCGATCGCCCGCTCGGCCATGCCGATCAGCCGCATGCAGTGGTGGATGCGGCCGGGGCCGAGGCGGGCCTGGGCGATGGCGAAGCCGCCGCCCTCCTCGCCGATCAGGTTCGACACCGGCACGCGCGCGTGGTCGAAGACCACCTCGGCGTGGCCGCCGTGGTAGTGGTCCTCGTAGCCGAACACCTGCATCGCGCGCGTGACGGTGACGCCGGGGGTGTCGCGGGGGACCAGCACCATGGACTGCTGGCGGCGGATGTCGGTGCCGTCCGGGTCGGTCTTGCCCATCACGATGAAGATCTGGCAGTCCGGGTTCATCGCCCCGGAGATGTACCACTTGCGGCCGGTGATGACGTACTCGTCGCCGTCCCGCTCGATGTGCGTGGTGATGTTCGTGGCGTCCGAGGAGGCGACGTCCGGCTCGGTCATCGCGAACGCCGAGCGGATCTCGCCCGCGAGGAGGGGTTCGAGCCACTGCTTCTTCTGCGCCTCGCTGCCGAACTGGGCCAGCACCTCCATGTTCCCGGTGTCGGGCGCCGCGCAGTTGGTGGCCGTCGGCGCCAGCTGCGGGCTGCGGCCGGTGATCTCGGCGAGCGGCGCGTACTGGAGGTTGGTGAGGCCCGCGCCGTACTCGGCGTCGGGGAGGAAGAGGTTGCACAGGCCCTGGCGACGGGCCTCGGCCTTCAGGTCCTCCACGACCTGCGGGGTGTCCCAGGGGGACGCGAGGCGGGCGCGCTGCTCGTGGGCGACCTGCTCGGCGGGGTACACGTACTCGTCCATGAAGGCGAGCAGCCTGGCGCGGAGTTCCTCGGTGCGTGCGTCGAACGCGAAGTCCATGACGGATCAGCCTTCCTGAAGGGTGGTCAGGCCGTGCTCGATGAAGACGGGGACCAGCTCGCCGATGCGGTCGAAGCCGCGGCCGACCGTCTGGCCCAGCGTGTAGCGGTAGTGGATGCCCTCCAGGATCACGGCGAGCTTGAACCAGGCGAACGCCGTGTACCAGGCGACGGCGGAGACGTCACGCCCCGAGCGCGCGGCGTACCGCTCGATCAGCTCGGCCGGGTCGGGGTGCCCGGGGGCCTGCGCGGTGGTGGAGACGGGCGAGTCGGGCATGCCGAGCGGCCGGCTGTACATCACCAGCAGACCGAGGTCGGTGAGGGGATCGCCGAGCGTGGACATCTCCCAGTCGAGGATCGCCCTGATCTCGTCGTCGTCGCCGATCAGGACGTTGTCGAGGCGGTAGTCGCCGTGCACGACGGTCGGGGCGGGGGAGCGGGGCAGCTCCCGGCCGAGCGTGGCGTGCAGCTCGTCGATGCCGGGCAGGTCGCGGTTGCGGGAGGCGTCCAGCTGCTTCGACCAGCGGCGCAGCTGACGGTCCAGGAAGCCCTCGGGGCGGCCGAAGTCACCGAGGCCCACCTCGGCGGGGTCCACCGCGTGCAGGTCCACGAGGGTGTCGACCAGGTTCAGCACGGCGCCCCGGGTGCGCTCGGGGCCGAGGGGGGCGAGCTGGCCGGCCGTGCGGTACGGCGTGCCCTCGACGAACTCCATGACGTAGAACGGCGCCCCGAGGACGTCCTCGTCCTCGCAGAGGAGGACGGGACGCGGCACCGGCACGTCCGTCGGGTGCAGGGCGCTGATCACGCGGTGTTCGCGCTTCATGTCGTGCGCCGTGGCCAGGACGTGGCCGAGCGGGGGGCGCCTGACGACCCATTTGGCGGTACCGTCCGAGACCGCGTAGGTGAGGTTCGACCGTCCGCCCTCGATCAGCCGGCCGGACAGCGGGCCGTGCACCAGGCCGGGGCGCTCACGGTCGAGCAGGCCGCGCAGCCGGTCGAGATCGAGTCCGGGCGGGTGGTCGGGGCTCATCGTCGCTCCTACGGGCAGGTGAACACTACGCCGTCCATCATGCTGACCGGTCGGTATGCCGTCCAGTGGCTGCCCTGAAAGTGATCGGCGCCACGACGGGTGACAGCTCCCCGCGGGGGTGGCGGGGAGCTGTCGGAGGGGTCCTCCCGGTGGGGGTGGGCGCGGTGGTCCGGCGTGGGGTCAGTGGTCGTCCCAGTGGCCCTCGTGGGCGGCGTGGCGGTGGCCGTCGTGCAGGTAGTCGACGTGGTCGCCGTGCTGCACGCGCGCGTGACCGCAGCCCTCGTCGTGCTGGTGGTCGTGGCTCTCGTGGGGCGTGTGGCCGGAGGGTTCGCACTCGTCCCAGTGGCCGCCGTGCTCGCGGTGCAGGTGCCCGTCGTGCGCGTAGTCGACGTGGTCGCCGTGGGGCACCTCGGGGTGCCCGCAGCCGGGGCCGTGGGTGTGGGCGTGGGCGGTGTGTTCCTGGTGCGTGGTGGTCATGGTGGTGGTCCTCTCCTCGCCTTCGGGTTGCCGGTGTGGGGTGACGACGTCGGACAGGCTGCCACGCGTACGGTGTCATTCCGGACGTTTCGGGTCGTTCCGATTGGGTGGCGTCCGGGTACCCCGGAGCGGCTAGAGGACGAGGACCGCTCCGCAGACCGCCATGGTCACCGTGCACAGGGCCGCCGCCGTGGCGTACGCGGGGGCGAGCGCCGGGGGTCTGTTGTCCGAGGCCAGGGTGCGGATGCGGCGGTGGGCGATGCGCACGAAGCACAGCCAGAGGGCGCAGCACAGGGCGCCGGCCGCGACGGCGGGCGGCGAGGCGCCGTCGTGCAGGGCGGTCTTGGCGGCGAGTACGGCGACGACGGTGCCCGACAGGGTCGTGCGGCGCCAGGCGAGGCGGGTGCGCTCGGGCTGGAGCCCCGGGTCGCGGTCGGCGGCGGGCCGGCGGCCGGTCATCCCTCCCACCCGACGAGCACCACGACGACCATGGCCACGGCGACGACGGCGACGACGAGGCTGAGCAGTGCGGGGAAGCGGGAGACGGGCAGGTCCTCGCCGCGGCGCATGGCGCGCTCGCAGCGGACCCAGTGATTGACGGCGCGCAGGGCGCACAGCACGCCGGCCGCGAGGAGGGCGAGGGCGAGTCCGACCCGCCAGGCCCAGCGCAGGTCGGGCAGGAACTGGTCGACGGCAAAACCGCCGCCGATCAGCGCCAGGGCGGTGCGGAGCCAGGCCAGGAAGGTGCGCTCGTTGGCGAGCGAGAACCGGTAGTCGGGGGTGCTGCCCTCCCGGCGGACCTCCTCCGGAGCGAACCACAGCCGGACGTTGCGTGCGAATTCGATCACGCGGGGGACCCTACCGGGTGCCTGCGTGTGCCTGCGGCGCTCGGGCGGGGATGCCTGCGGCGGCCTGTGCTGCTTCGGCGGGGGTGCGCGTAGCGCGTCGGGTTGGGTTGTGGGGCGGGGCCACGGGCGGCCGGGCTGCCGTAGCTGCGGGCAGTCGTGCCTCCCCCAGTGCCTGAACGGCCTGGGAGGTACCCCCAGGGCGGCACGGGTGGGCGCAGCGGCACCCCGGGAGCGCCGGGCCGCGCGACCCACCCCCGGCCCGCGCCGACGCCGGCACCCGGCGCACGCCGGACCAGTGGACCCACGCCGGTCACCCGGCCGGCGAAACGTCACCACCCTCCCGGAACGCGCGCAGCCGCGCATACGCCGCCAACCCGTCCGGCACCCACTCCCACTCACCCAGCCGCCGCCCCACCTCCTCCTCCGTGAGGAACCCGTGCCACGCCACCTCCTCCACCTGCGGCCGCACAGGCACCTCGCAGCGCACCTCGTACACCGCCGACCACCAGCTCCGCCCGGCGCCGTCGTCGTACAGGAACTTGAACAGGTACTCGGGGCGCGGCAGCCCCGTCACCCCCAGTTCCTCCGACGCCTCCCGCAGGGCCGCGTCGTCGTAGGACTCGCCCGCCCCCACCACCCCGCCGACGAACATGTCGTACAGCGAGGGGAACACCAGCTTCGTCGGCGTGCGGCGGTGGACGAAGACCCGGCCCTCGGCGTCCCGGGCCTGGACGAACACGGCACGGTGGCGCAGCCCCTCGGCGTAGGCGTCCCCGCGCCGGGCCCGGCCGACCACGTGGTCGTTCTCGTCGACGATGTCCAGGATCTCGTCAGCAGCAGTCATACGCCCATCCAAGCAGCGGTCAGCGCTGCTGGAGGTCCCTCACGGGCCCCGTCCCCGACGTGCGCCGCGGCATCGCCGGGTGCAGGCCCAGCAGGACGACGCCGGTCACCACCGCCGCGAGCCCGCACGCCTCCCACGCGAGGGCGCCGGTGTCGGTGCGCAACCGGTCGCCGAGGAAGCCGACCCCGCAGGCGATCCCGGCGAGCGGCTGGGCCGCGGTCAGCGCGGGGAGCGACATGTGCAGCGGTGCCGTTTCGAACGCGCTCTGGACCAGGACCAGACAGGTGACCCCGAGCGCCACCACGGCGTACGGCTGCCAGCCGGTCAGCAGCTCCGGCAGGCCCCCCGCGGAGAACAGCCGGCCGCTGACCCGGGTCAGCGCGTCCTGCACCCCGTAGAGCAGTCCGGCGGCCAGCGCCAGCAGCACCGGGCCCCAGCTCAGCCGGATGCGGCGGGCGCACGTGGCGAGCAGTACGGCGAGGCCGAGCATCACGCCGATGACCAGCCAGTGGCGCAGCGGATCGGTCACCGCGTCGCCGCCGCGCGGCTCGCCGGCCACGAGGAACGCGGTGACCCCGCCGGCGAGCAGCGTGAGACCCGCCCAGCCCTGACGGCCCAGCGGCCGGCGGGTCTGCCGACGGGACAGGGCCAGGGCGAACAGGAGGTTCGTCGCGAGCAGCGGCTCCACCAGGGACACCTCGCCCCGGCCCAGCGCGACGGCGCCCAGGGCCATGCCGGCCACCATCAGCCCCGTGCCGCCGAGCCAGCGCGGCACCCGCACGAGGTCGAGCAGCAGCCGGGGGGAGAGGAAGTCCCTCAGCGGGGCGTGCCGGGCCGCGTTCTGCTGGAGCACGAAACCGAAGCCCAGACAGCACGCGGCGCTCACGCCGAGAACCAGAACCAGAACCGACACGCTGCGTACCTCGTTCGCGGGCCACGGGGTCGTGGGGCCCGACTCTAGTGCTCCCCGGGCCGGTGTGCCGGGCGAGTGCCCGCATCCGGGTGATGACGGGGGGAGGGCACGAGCTACGGGTTTCAACTTCCCATGGAGAGCGGTGAGTTGACGCGTGTAACGAGTCGGCGGGCCTTGACGCCGAGCGTTGGCTGCCGCTTTGCTGTGCGTGATCAGTTCATGGCAAACCGGCTACCGACGACCGACCGCGTCGCGTGAGGAAGTTCCGCGGTGTCCCCACCCCCGCCTCCCCTCGGCCGCGGCCGCAGACGTGCCGCCCGGACCTTCGACGAGGCCCTCGACGACACCGAACTCGTCGCCGCCCGGGCCGCGTTGGCGCAGGGGCGGTGGCAGAGCGCCCGTTCCCTGCTGGTCCACACGGGCGACGACTTCGACCGCCGCGGACACCGGGTGACCGTCCTCGCCAAGGAGCCCTACTGCGCCCCCTGGGCCCGCGAGTGGCTGCTCGCCGAGCCCGAGTCGGCCGACGCCCGCGTCCTGCTCGCCCTCGCCCTGGTCCACCGCGCCCTGCGCGGCAAGGAGAAACCGGACCGGGCCCGGGAGTCCTGCCGGGACGCCGCCGCACACGCCCCCGGCGACCCCACCCCCTGGCTCGGCCTGCTGATGCTGGAGCGCTCGTCCGGAACCGACGAGGCGGTCGTGCGGGCCTTCGAGCAGGTCCGGGGCCGGTACCCCGACCACCACCACGCCCATCACCTGATGGTCGCCCGGCTCGCCGAACGCCGGGCCGAAGGGGGCCCGGACCCGCTGCACGAGGTCTACGACTTCGCCAACTGGGCCGCCGAACAGGCCCCCGCCGACTCCCCGCTGGCCGTCCTGCCGGTGATCGCCCACGCCGAGCGCTACCGCGTGCTGGCCGCCGCCGGACACGAGTCCGCCGACCCGCACGCCTCGGGCCACTGGATCGGCCGCCGCGCCCGGCTGGTGATGAAGGCCGCCTTCGACTGGTGGCTGGAATGGGAGCAGGACGGTCACCCGCGGCGCCTGATCGACCTCAACTTCCTCGCACACGCCAAGTACTGCGAGGGGCGGGGCGCCGAGGCCGCGGCGCTGTTCCACCGCATCGGCGAACACGCCACGCCCGCCCCGTGGTCGTACCCGGACCGCGACCCCTACCCCGCCTTCCGTGCCGCCCGCGCCGGTGCGCTCGGTACGGCCTGATGTTCCCGGATTCGACAGAAGGACGGTCTCGATGACCACGGGCAGTTCGAGCACGAGCACAGCCGCGCCAGGCGGAGGCATCAGCACCTTCAAGGGGGAGGAACGGGCACTGCGCGCCGACCGGCTCGGCACGGGCGGCCTGCTGCTCTCCGTCCTCGCCGCGACGGCCCCGCTCATGGTGGTCGCCGGGGTCATGCCCACCACCTACGCGGTGATGGGCATCGTCGGGCAGCCGCTGCTCTTCGTGGTGCTGGGCGTGGTGCTGATCCTGTTCAGCGTCGGCTATGCCGAGATGAGCCGGCACGTGCACAACGCGGGCGCCTTCTACGCGTACATCTCCCGCGGGCTCGGCGGCACCGCCGGCGCGAGCGCCGCCATGGTCGCCCTCGTCGCCTACAACGCCCTCCAGGTCGGCATCTACGGCATCTTCGGCTTCGAGGTCTCCGGACTCCTGGCCACCTACGCCGACCTGGACGTCGCCTGGTGGATACCCGCGCTGCTGGCCGTGCTCGCCGTCGGCACCCTGGGCTGGCTCAAGATCGACGTCAACGCGCGCGTGCTCGGTGTCCTGCTGCTCATCGAGGTCGTCCTCGTGGTCGTGTTCGACATCGCCGCCGTCACCGACCCCGGTGCGGAGGGGCTGTCGCTGCACGCCTTCAACCCCGACACCCTGACCGGGGCCGGCGTCGGCACCGCGCTGTGCTTCTGCATCGCCGCCTTCCTCGGCTTCGAGCAGGCGCCCGTCTACGCCGAGGAGACCAGCAGGCCGCACGTCCTGGTCCCGCGCGTGATGTTCCTCGCGGTGGCCGGCGTCGCCGTCTTCTTCGCGCTCAGCAGCTGGGCCCTGACCGTCGCCACCGGACCCTCGAAGATCGTGGGCACCGCCCAGGAGCAGAGCGCCGGGCTGCTGTTCTTCCTCACCGAGTCGCGGCTGGGCGGCACCTTCACCGACGTCCTGCACGTGCTGTTCGTGACCGGTATGTTCGCCGCGCTGCTGAGCTTCCACAACGTCGTCGCCCGGTACGCCTTCGCCATGGGCCGCGAAGGTCTGCTGCCCGCCGCCTTCGGACGTACCAGCGGCAGCAGCGGCGCGCCCGGCACCGGCTCGCTGCTCCAGACCGCCGTGTCCGCGGTCGTCGTCATCGGCTTCGCGATCGCCGACGACAAGCCGGCCGGCGACCCGACCGAGCCCGTCCTGCACCTGTTCACCTGGGGCGGCAACATCGGAGCCCTGGGCGTGATCGTGCTGATGGCCGCCGCCTCCTTCTCCGTGGTCGCCTTCTTCGCCCGGCGCGGTGCCGCCGGCCCCCAGGGCGTGCGCCTGGCGACCTCCGTGCTGGCGGGCGTCGCCCTGCTGGTGATCGCCGGCTACACGGTGAAGGACTTCGACGTCCTCGTCGGCGCCGGCCCCGACTCCTCCCTGAGCTGGGTGCTGCCCGGCATCATCGGCCTCGCGGCGGCCGGCGGCCTGGTGCAGGGACTGCTGATGCGCTCCCGGGCGCCCGAGCGGCACGCCCGCATCGGCCAGGGCAACGAGGCGTTCCAGCTGGACAAGGCGGCGTCCCCGTGAGCCTCACGGGGACGCCGACGGCGTGACCGGGTCCGGGGTGGCGACCGTGAAGGCGTCCTCCCGGGCCACCTCCGTGCCGCCGTAGCGGACCCGTACGGCGACCGCAGTGCCCGGGGCCGCCGGCACGGCCGGGACGACGACGGAGAGGACCAGCCGGTCGCCCGTCCCCGCCGGCGCGGTCAGCGGCCCCGCCACACCGACCCCGCCGACGGACACGCTGCCCTCGCGCAGCAGCTCCGCGTGGTCGAAGTACGTCCCGCGCAGCTCGATCGCGACCAGCTCACCGGGCCGGGCGGCGCCGTCGCTGCCCGCGTCCACCCCGGCGATGCCGTAGGTGCAGGCGGTGGCACCGCCCGGTGCGGGCGCGAGCCGTACGGTGGCGCCGGGATGCCGCCGGTGGAACTCCAGCAGACCGCCCAGCACCTCGTACGCGGCGCTGATCTTGCAGCCGGCCGGCCGCCCCGCCAGTTCCGCGTGGTCGCGGGCGGCCGTCTCCCAGCTGCCGCCCCGGCCCTGTACGGCCAGGCAGCCGTGGGCCAGCCCCCGCAGCACCCGCCGGTCGTCGCTCGGCGGCACCGGCCCGAGCGCGGCGAGGACCTCCTCGCACCGGTCGGGCGAACGGAGCAGGTCGTACAGGCTCTGCGGGTCGGCGACACCGTCCGTGTCCGGGGAGTCGGGGCCCGCGGGCAGCCAGGCGGGGACGGTCAGCGGCCGGGCGCCCGGGCTGCTGCCGGGCGGCTCCGAGCGGGGGGAGGAGGAAGGGGAAGGGGCCGGGGAGCCGGGGGCGGCCGGCGCGGGCGCGGAGCCGGCGGGAGCGGGGACGCCCGTCGAACCGCCGCTGCCGTCCGGCCGCCAGGAAGGGGCGGCCTCGGGGGACGGCGCCGTTCGGTCCACGGCACCGTCCGGGCCGCCGTTCGACAGCCCGCCCGCCACACTCGCCTCCCCGCCGCCCCTGGGCGGGCCGCCCTCGCCGGCGACGCAGGAGGCCGCGAGGACCGCCACCGTCCCCGCGACGCACAGCCCCGCGACCCGCATACCGAGCGAAACCCCCATGGACGCCCCCCGACGTGATCCCCCGACGCGCACCGGGCCTCTCATCATCCGGTCGCGCGCCCCCTCGGGGAAGTGGCCCGGCGAGGGGGAAACACCGGCCCGGAGAACCGGAAAAGGGGACGGGCCCGGCGAGGCGGCGGCCGTGACGTCCGTGGAGGACGGTCCGGCGGCCGGCCTCGGCCGGGCCCGCGGGGGTGAGGAGGGGGCGACCCGTCGTCGCCGTACCCCTAGATGATCAGCGACAGGAGCAGGACCAGGGCACCGGCGACCACCGAGATGATCGTCTCCATGACGGACCAGGTCTTGATCGTCTGGCCGACGTTGAGGCCGAAGTACTCCTTCACCAGCCAGAAACCGGCGTCGTTGACATGGCTGAAGAAGAGCGAGCCGGCGCCGATGGCCAGCACCAGCAGGGCGGCGTGCGTGGTCGACATGTCGGCCGCGAGCGGCGCGACGAGACCGGCCGCCGAGACGGTCGCCACGGTCGCCGAACCGGTCGCCAGCCGGATCGCCACCGCGATCAGCCAGGCCAGCAGCAGGGCCGGGATCGACCAGTCCTCGGAGATCTCCAGGACCATCCGGCCCACGCCGGAGTCGATCAGCGTCTGCTTGAAACCGCCGCCCGCGCCGACGATCAGCAGGATGCCCGCGATGGGCGCGAGCCCCTTCTCGACCAGGCCCGACACGCGCTCCTTGCCGAACCCGGCGGGCCGCAGCAGCGTGAAGATGCCCATTATCACGGCGGCGAGCAGGGCGATCAGCGGGTTGCCGATGACGTCGAAGGTGCGCTGCACCAGGTTCTCGGGGTCGTCGACGATGATGTCGACGAGCGCCTTGGCCAGCATCAGCACGACCGGCAGCAGGATGGTGGCCAGGGTGGCGCCGAAGCCCGGACGCTTCTCCAGGTCCTCGGAGGCGCGCTGCGGGATCATCCGGTCGGGGGCCGGGACGTCCACCCAGCGGGCCGCGTACTTGGAGAACAGCGGACCGGCGATGATCACCGTCGGGATGGCGATCAGGACGCCCAGTGCCAGCGTCACACCGAGGTTGGCGCCGAGCGCGTCGATCGCGACCAGCGGGCCGGGGTGCGGCGGGACGAGGCCGTGCATCACGGACAGACCGGCCAGCGCCGGGATGCCGATGCGCATCAGGGAGTAGTTGCCGCGCTTGGCGACCATCAGCACCACCGGGATCAGCAGCACGATGCCGACCTCGAAGAACAGCGGCAGGCCGATGACGGAGGCGATCAGCACCATCGTCCACGGCATCGAGCGCGCGCTCGCCCTGCCGAGGATGGTGTCCACGATCTGGTCGGCGCCGCCGGAGTCGGCGAGCATCTTGCCGAGGATCGCACCGAGGGCGATCAGGACGCCGACGCCCGCGACGGTGGAGCCGAGCCCGGCGGTGAAGCTGGTGATGACCTTGTCCAGGGGAGCCCCGGCGAACGCGCCGAGTGCCAGTGACCCGATGGTCAGCGCCAGGAAGGCGTGCAGCTTGAACTTGGTGATGAGCAGGACGATGACGGCGATGCCCAACAGCACGGCGATGCCCAGCTGGGCGTGGCCGGCCGAGGTGATCGGCTCGACGGTGTCCGCTGCCAGCATCTCGACGCTGAGTCTGGTCACGGTGATTCCCTTGCGGTGATGGGGATTCGGGGGGCGGGGCCGTGCGGCACCCATGAGTGACGCACGTCCCCGGGGGAGGGGGTGGGGGGTGGCAGTGGGGGACCGAGGGGGTTACTGGGCCGGCTCGGAGAGTGCCTTGAGGGCCTTCATCGCCCGCTCGGTGATCTCCTCGGGGCTGCCGGCGACATCCACGGCGACTCCCGCCTCGTCCGGCTCCAGCGGCTGGAGCGTGGCGAACTGGGAGTCGAGCAGGGCCGTCGGCATGAAGTGCCCCTGCCGGTGCGACATCCGGTCCTCGATCAGCTCGCGGCTGCCCGTGAGGTGGACGAAGACGACACCGGGAGCGGCGGCGCGCAGCCGGTCGCGGTACGACCGCTTCAGCGCCGAACTGCTCACCACCCCACCGAGCCCCGCCCGTCCGTGCGCCCAGCCGCCGATGGCGTCCAGCCAGGGCCAGCGGTCCTCGTCGGTCAGCGGGGTGCCGGCCGTCATCTTGGCGATGTTGGCCGGCGGGTGGAAGTCGTCGCCCTCGGCGTAGGGAACGCCGAGCCGGGCCGCGAGCAGGGGGCCGATCGTGGTCTTCCCGGTGCCCGCTACGCCCATGACCACGACGACATGGGGGGTGTGCAGTTGCTGCATCGTGCTCTCGCTGTCTGCTGTCTTCGTCGACACGTGATGTCGACGTAACTGAAACCCATTAGGTACGACGAATTCAAGAGCTTGTGACAAATAAATCTGACTTTTTGTTCCCGTGACGCGCCACGTACGCTGAGTGCATGAGCACACCGGGCCGGGGGCTGCACGGCCAAGTACTGGACACCCTCGGCCCCGACATCACCGCGGGTAAGTACCCTCCGGGCAGCGTTCTGCGGACCGACGAGCTGGCCCAGCGCTTCGAGGTGTCACGCTCCGTGATGCGCGAGGCCGTCCGGGTCCTGGAGTCCATGCACCTCGTCGAGTCGCGCCGCCGCGTCGGCGTGACGGTGCTGCCCGAGTGCGAGTGGAACGTCTACGACCCGCAGGTCATCCGCTGGCGGCTGGCCGGCGCCGACCGGCCGCGCCAGCTGCGCTCGCTGACGGTGCTGCGGTCGGCGGTCGAGCCGGTGGCGGCGGGACTGGCGGCGAGGCACGCCACGTCCGAGCAGTGCGCGGAACTGACCGAGTGCGCGCTCGGCATGGTCGCCAATTCACGCGGTCACAAGCTGGAGGGCTACCTCTTCCACGACGTGGCGTTCCACCGCGTGATCCTGACCGCCTCCGGCAACGAGATGTTCGCCCGCCTCGGCGACGTCGTCGCCGAGGTCCTGGCCGGCCGTACGCACCACGACGTGATGTTCGAGGACCCCGACCCGGCCGCCGTCACCCTGCACGTCCAGGTCGCGGAGGCCGTACGGGAACGCGACGCCGAGCGCGCCGAGCGGCTGACCCGGGAGATCACGGTCGGGGCGCTGCAGGAGCTGGACATCCTGGCGCCGTAGCGGCCGGTCCCGTCCGGGTCAGTCCAGGAACTCGCCGTCCACGTACACCCACGCCCCGTCCACCCGCTCGAACCGGCTCCGCTCGTGCAGCGAGCCGCCGCGGTAGGACGCCCGGAACGTCACGGTGCCGGTCGTGTGGAACGCGGACCCGTCGGCCGTGTCCAGGATCTCCAGCCCGGTCCACCGCGTCCGCGGATCGAGGCCGAGGCGCTCGGGCCGCGTCCTCGGGTGCCACGTCCGCAGCAGGTAGCCCGCGTCCCCCTTGACGAAGGCGCTGTAGCGCGAGCGCATCAGGGCCTCGGCGGTCGGCGCGGCTGCCGCCCCCGTGTGGAACCGGCCACAGCACTTCTCATACGCCTCGGGCAGCCCGCACGGGCAGGAACGCGTGGTCATGGCCGCCATTGTGCCCCGTCCCCGGCCCGGCCGGGAAAGCAGAAGACCCCTGCTCAGCAGGGGTCTCAGCCGGTGTCCGAGGGGGGACTTGAACCCCCACGCCCGATAAAGGGCACTAGCACCTCAAGCTAGCGCGTCTGCCATTCCGCCACCCGGACAAGGTGTCTGTCGTGCGGGGCGCTGCCCCGCGGCGACGACGTAAACATTACCAGGCTTTCGGGGGTGGCCGATCACCCCCGCCTGCCCGTGAACGGCGTGTGACGGACCGGGACCGGTCTTGGGTGCGGGCGGCCGGAGGAGGAGGATGAGGAGGACCCACCAGCAGTGACAGCGGGAGGAAGCACGTGAGCGAGACGGGCACGGCCAGGAACGTCACCGGCGAGGACGAGGTCGTGGACCTCTGCCGCGAGCTGATCCGGATCGACACCAGCAACTACGGCGACCACTCGGGTCCGGGTGAGCGCAAGGCGGCCGAGTACGTCGCCGAGAAGCTCGCCGAGGTGGGACTCGAACCGAAGATCTTCGAATCCCACCCCGGACGCGCCTCCACCGTGGCCCGGATCGAGGGCGAGGACCCCTCCCGGCCCGCGCTGCTGATCCACGGCCACACCGACGTCGTCCCGGCCAACGCGGACGACTGGACCCACCACCCCTTCTCCGGCGAGATCGCGGACGGATGCGTGTGGGGGCGCGGGGCCGTCGACATGAAGGACATGGACGCCATGACCCTCGCGGTCGTCCGGGACCGGCTGCGCAGCGGGCGCAGGCCGCCCCGGGACATCGTCCTGGCGTTCCTCGCGGACGAGGAGGCCGGCGGGACGTACGGCGCCCGCTACCTGGTCGACCGCCACCCGGACCTCTTCGAGGGCGTCACCGAGGCGATCAGCGAGGTCGGCGGCTTCTCCTTCACCGTCAGCGAGCAGCGCAGGCTGTACCTGATCCAGACGGCAGAGAAGGGCATGCACTGGATGAAGCTGACCGTGGCCGGCACGGCCGGGCACGGCTCGATGATCCACCGCGACAACGCCATCACCGAACTGTCGGAGGCCGTCGCGCGCCTCGGGCGCCACAAGTTCCCCGTGCGCGTCACCAAGACCACCCGCGCCTTCCTCGACGAACTCGGCGACGCGCTCGGCACCGAGCTCGACCCGGAGAACATGGAGGGGACGCTCGCCAAGCTGGGCGGGATCGCCAAGCTCATCGGCGCCACCC
This sequence comes from Streptomyces griseicoloratus, assembly GCF_014534645.1. Lineage (GTDB taxonomy): Bacteria > Actinomycetota > Actinomycetes > Streptomycetales > Streptomycetaceae > Streptomyces > Streptomyces griseicoloratus. Next base: position 40,569 of record NZ_JACVQF010000182.1, on the reverse strand, counting down.
TGAGCAACACCGCCAACCCCACGCAACTGGGCGCCGGCTACAAGGTCAACGTCATCCCGGGCGAGGCGACCGCGCACGTCGACGGGCGGTTCCTGCCCGGCCACGAGGAGGAGTTCCTCGCCGACCTCGACCGGATCCTCGGGCCGAAGGTGCGCCGCGAGGACGTGCACTCCGACAAGGCCGTCGAGACCACCTTCGACGGAGCGCTCGTCGACGCGATGCAGTCCGCGCTGGTGGCGGAGGACCCGGCCGCGAAGGCGATCCCCTACATGCTCTCCGGCGGGACGGACGCCAAGTCCTTCGACGACCTCGGCATCCGGGGCTTCGGTTTCGCACCGCTGAAGCTGCCGCCGGAGCTGGACTTCGCGGGCATGTTCCACGGGGTCGACGAGCGGGTGCCGGTGGAGGGACTGCAGTTCGGCGTGCGGGTGCTCGACCGGTTCATCGACGCGTCCTGATCTGTCCGCAGAAACGAGACTTCACTTTTCGTCCGCGTGTGCGGTGACCGACCGGGAAGGATGAATGCGCTCATAAGCTCGTAGCCCGATTACTCCCTCCTCGTTACAGGTGATGCGATCAGCAAGCTGGGATCGCATTTGCCAACTAGGAGGAATAATGATCAAGAAGGTCGTCGCCGCTGCGGCTGCCACCGGTGGTCTGGTTCTCGCGGGCGCGGGCATGGCCGTCGCCGACTCCGGTGCCCAGGGTGCCGCCGTGCACTCGCCGGGCGTCCTTTCCGGCAACGTCGTTCAGGCGCCCATTCACGTCCCGGTGAACGTCTGCGGCAACACGATCTCCGTGATCGGTCTGCTGAACCCCGCCTTCGGCAACGTCTGCATCAACAAGTGACGTTGTGTCTCGCCCAGAGGGGTTTCGCCCATGGGGATGTCACCCCGTGAAGGGCTTCGCCCCATGAGGGTCTGAGTCCGTCGGCCCCGGCGCGCGTTATGCGCTCCGGGGCCGACCGGTCTTCTGACCACGGGCAACGCCGGAACGCCGGAATCGGCGTCGACGGCGGCATTGATCGACGTAATTCGGGACAACGGGACAAGGGCAAGGCAGGGATTCATCACATGCGACAGGTCACCCGCAAGGGCCTGATGACGATGGCGGCCGCCACGGGCGTGATCGCCGCCGCGGGCGGCTCCGCCCACGCCGACTCCGGAGCGCACGGTGCGAGCGCGGGTTCGCCCGGTGTGCTGTCCGGCAACACGGTGCAGGTGCCGGTGCACGTGCCGGTCAACGTCTGCGGCAACACGGTCGACGTCGTCGGCATCCTCAACCCGGCGATGGGCAACGCGTGCGTCAACGAGGGCGGCAGTGCCGCCGGCGGACACGGCGACTCGGCCGGGTACGGCGATTCGGCCGGATACGGCGACTCCGTCGAGCACGGCGGTCAGGGCGGTGCGCACGCCGGCGGACGCGCCACCGGCTCGCCCGGTGTCGGCTCCGGAAACCACGTCGAGGTGCCGGTGCACGTGCCGGTGAACGTGTGCGGCAACAGCGTCGACGTCATCGGCGCACTCAACCCGGCGATGGGCAACGACTGCGCCAACGGGGGCGGGGGCGACTCCACCCCGCCGGGCGGCGGCCAGGAGACGCCCCCCGCCGAGCCGGGCACCCCGGAAGAGCCGGGCACCCCCGGCACCCCGGAGCCCCCGAACGGGCCCGACGACGAGACCCCGCCCGGCCCCTCGGACACCGACCGGCCGGGTGCCCCGTCCGTCACCCAGCCGCACGGCTCCGCCCAGCTCGCGGCGACCGGCAGCGACCTTCCGCTGGGCCTCGCCCTGCCGGTCGGCGCGGGAGCCCTGCTCGCGGGCACGGTGCTCTACCGCAAGGCGCGCCGCTCGGCCTGACGCGGGCCACGGCGCGACGGAGCGGGCCCCGCACCGGCGGGGCCCGCTCCGTCCTCTGTTCTCCTGCCTCTGTTCTCCTGCTCTCCTGCGCTCGCGCCCGTCCCGGCTCTCACCAGGTGACGCGTACCTGGCGGATGATCCGCCGGCGCAACCGCACCCTGCGGCTGCCGTCGCGCAGCAGGCTCAGGCGGTACAACTCCCAGTGTCCGTACTCGGCATGGTCCGTCAGCAGACGTGTCGTCTCCTTGCGGGAGACCCCGCGCGGCACGTACACGTCGACAAATTCGTATTCCGGCATCGCATCTATTGTGCGGGCTGGGGCCCGGTACGGATAGCGTCTGCACTATGTCTGATGCTGCGCAGCCCACCGCTGCCGAGGTACGCGCCGCCGCCGAGGCGGTCAAGACCGCGCTCGACCGCCACCTGGCCGCGGTCGAACGCCGGTCCGGGGAGGACGACCCGGCCGTCTACGAGGCGTTCAACGAGCTGGCCGCGGCCGCGGAGGCGTACGACGAACTGCTCTACGACCGCTATGACGAGGTCACCCCCTTCGAGATCCCCGGCGCGGACGACTCGCTGCCGCCGTACACGGGCCCCGAGGAACCCAACGCGCTGAGCGTGCTGATCCGCCGCGACTACGCCGTGGTGGAGCCGCAGCGGCTCATGGCGCAGGCCCGGCGCGTCGAGGCGGCGGACGACGAGGCGGGCCCGGACACGGACGTCTCGGGCACCGTCCACGGGGCGCTCGGCATCCTCTTCGGCGAGTTCGAACCGGACGAGATCGCCTCCCGGCACAAGGAGTTCGGTCTGGAGGAGGCCGACTCCACACTCTGGGTGACGGCCGCGGACGAACCCGCCGACCCCGGCGAGTGGCTGGAGGCACCGTTCGAACAGGTCGATCCGCAGCGCGTGGTCTGCCGCTTCGACGTCAGCGCGGTGTTCGACGACGAACTGGACGACGAGGAGGACGACGAGGACGACGTCGAGGACGTGGAAGACCTGGAGGACGACCTCGACGCGGATCCCGACGAGATCCTGGACGAGGACGAGGACGAGGACCTGGAGCCGCTGGACGTGGAACGCCTCTGAGCGGCGCGCGCGGCGCGGCCGGCCCGCATGGCGGCGGTCACGGGGGTGTCCCCGGTGACCGCCGCCGTCGCCGTCCAGGCCGGGGCGGACTCAGCCGGCCGCCGGAACCTGTGGAGCGAGCAGCACCGGCAGCCGGGTCGTGCGGGGCTTGGCCGGGACCTCGGCCACGGCCCGCGGCAGCGCCTGCTCCACGCCGTGCACCACGGACAGATGGCGGTCGGCCCGGCCGAACGCCGTGTACACCCAGGGGCGGCTGAGGGCCTGCGCGGCGTCGCCGGGCAGGACCACGACCACCGCGGGCCACCGGCACCCCACCGCCTGGTGCGCGGTCAGCGCCCACCCGTGCCGTACGGACCGCTCCACCCGCTCCTTCGGCACGACGACGGCCTCGCCCGCGCACGACAGGTGCAGCCCGTCGGCGTCGGCCTTCACCACGCGGCCCGGCAGCGTACGGCCCGGCACGGGGGAGTAGGCGACACGGTCGCCCGGGTCGAAGCCGCCGAACCGGCCGGGGCCCGGGTTCAGCCGCTCCTTCAGCGCCGCGTTCAGCGCCCGGGTGCCCGCGGCGCCGCCGTGTCCCGGCGTGATGACCTGGGTCTCCTCGGCGGGGACGCCGATGGCCCGCGGCACCGAGTCCGCGACCAGCTGCACGGTCCGGTGCACGGCCTCGCCGGCGTCCCGCACCGGCACGATCACGACCTCCTTGCCGGGCGCCTCCACCTGGAGCAGCTCACCGGCGCCGATGCCGGAGACCAGCTCGCCGAGGGGCCCGGGGTCCGGCCGCCGGGAGGCGACCTGGGGGCAGATCCGTGCCGCCAGCAGGTCGCCGAAGACCCGCCCGGGCCCCACGGACCACAGCACCGCCGGGTCCCCGGCCAGCACCAGCCGCGCCCCGTCCGGCAGCGACTCCGCGAGCAGGGCCGCCGTCTCGACGTCCAGCTGCGGTGCGTCGAGGACGACCAGCAGATCGAGGTCCAGCGCGCCGTCCGCGTCCCGCCCGGGCCCCTCGCCGCCGGCCAGCAGCCCGGCCACCGTGGCGACGGCGGGTCCGGCCGGGCCGTCCGGTGCGGGGGAGTCCGGGGACGCGGCGGACGACGGCCCGCCCAGCAGCCGTGCGAAGCGGTCGCGGCCGATGGGGCCGTGCGTGGCGGCCCAGGCGCGCAGGCCGAGGCCGTGCGCGGCGCGCAGCAGTGCGGCCGGCTCGGCCAGGGACGCCTCCTGGCCCGTGTGCAGGACCAGTCCGTGGCCCGCGACCGCGCGGATCAGGTCGGCGGCGGAGCCCTGTGCGGAGGTGGCGGCCCGCTCCCAGTCCTCCGCCGAGCCGTCCTGCTTCGGCACCGAGTTGATCAGCCGGGCCAGGGCGTCGGCGAGACTCTCCTCCGCGAGCGCGTACCGCTCCAGGCCGACCAGGACCCGGACCGGGCGCTGCTCGTCCCCTTCCTCCGCTTCCTGCCCGTCGGCCCCGGCCCCGTGCACCGCGCCCTGGGCGGCGGGCTCGTCCAGGGCGTCCTGGAAGACCAGGGCCTCGCCCTCGGCCAGCGTGCTCTGCACGGCGGCGTCGGGATCCGGCACGCCCCGCTGGGACAGCGCGGTCGCCAGCCGCGGCAGCTCCAGGGCCGTGTGCCCGCTCAGGGCGGCCTGCTCCAGGAGCCAGACGGTGACCGCGCGCCCGCGCCGCTCGTCGTCCGGGCCGCACTCCGCCCCCAGCAGCGCCCGTGCGAATCCGTCGGCCTGCTCCGGCCGCACCCCGGTGATCCTCAGCAACTGCCAGGGGTCCGCGCGCAGCGAGGCGTCCGCGCCCTCGCCGAGCAGCGCGGCGGCCTGCGGTGCGAGCGCCTCGGGAGCGCCGCCCTCGGCCAGCACGCGCCGCACCGCCTGCACGGTCTCCGGCGCGGGACCGGCGGGTGCGCCGGCCGGCCGGGCGGGCACCGGCTGCGGCTGCCGTACGGGCTCGGGGGCGGGGCGGCGCGGGGCGGGCCGGGACTCGCCGAAGACCGCGGCGGCCGGCTTCTCGCCGCTCTCCACGGCACGGACGGCGGCCAGCAGCTCGGCCGCCGTGCCGCTCAGCTTCCCCCCGCTGCTGATCGGCCCGTGCTTCTCGGCCTTCCGCCGCTCGATCCGCTCCCGCTCGATGCGCTGTGCGGCCAGCTCGGCCTCGGCCTCGGACACCTGACCGCCCGCGGCCTCGCCGCCGGGCTCGCCGGTCCGCCCGGCGGGCGTCGCCGCACCGGCGTCGTCCGCTGCGGTCTCCTGCGCCCTTGCCTCCTGCGCCTCCGCCTCGGCGCCCGGGGTCCCCGGCTCGGCCTCCACGGCGTCCGCGGTGTCCTCACGGGATTCGGGCTCCGTGCTCACAGCGTGCTCCAGTCGTGATCGGGATAGCGGTGCACGGGCGCCGACACGTCGTCGAGCGCCCGGCAGATCTCGTCAGGAAGACTAAGGGTCTCCACTGACAATGCCGCCGTGAGCTGCTGCGCGTTCCGCGCGCCGACGATCGGCGCGACCACGCCGGGCCGGTCGCGGACCCAGGCCAGGGCCACCTGCAGCGGGGTCACCGCGAGCCCGTCCGCCGCGGTGGCCACGGCGTCCACGATGTGCCCGGCCGTCTCGTCCAGGTACGGCGCGACGAACGGGGCCAGATGCTCCGAGGCACCCCGCGAGTCCGCCGGCGTCGCGTCCTTGCGGTACTTGCCCGTCAGCACCCCGCGGCCCAGCGGCGACGAGGGCAGCAGGCCGACGCCCAGGTCCAGGGCGGCCGGCAGCACCTCCCGCTCGATGCCGCGCTGCAGCAGCGAGTACTCCATCTGCGTGCTGGCCAGCCGGCTGCGCACGCCCGGCGCCGCCAGCTGCCAGGTCGCCGCCTTCGCGAGCTGCCAGCCGCAGAAGTTGGACACCCCGGCGTAGCGGGCCCGGCCGCTGCTGACCGCCAGGTCGAGGGCGTGGAGCGTCTCCTCCAGCGGTGTGTACGGGTCGTAGGCGTGGATGTGCCACACGTCGACGTGGTCCGTGCCGAGGCGGGCCAGCGAGGCGTCCAGCGCGGAGAGCAGATGCCCGCGCGAGCCGTCGAAACGGCGGTCGGGGTCCGGCACGCTGCCCGCCTTGGTCGAGATCACCAGGTCCCGGCGCGGAACCAGGCCCTCCATGAGCCTGCCGAGCAGGTACTCCGCCTCCCCGTCGCCGTACACGTCCGCGGTGTCGACGAGGGTCCCGCCCGCTTCCCAGAACGTCTTCAAGAGGTCCGCGGCGTCATGCTCGTCGATGTCCCGGCCCCAGGTCAGGGTGCCGAGACCGATGCGGGACACGCGCAGGCCGGTGCGGCCGAGATGCCTCTGCTCCATGAACGCCGACATTACTGGCCGGGACTTGCGCTGTGGGGGCCTGTGGACAACCGAATCCCGCGCGCTAAGGTCTGGGCCCAAGGGACGTTACTGATCGGTAAGGGGAATCGGCCATGCAGCTCGGGATCAACCTCGGCTACTGGGGTGCCGGAATGGACGCGGACAACCTGGCCGTCGCCCAGGAGGCCGACCGGCTCGGCTACGCCGTCTGCTGGGCGGCCGAGGCCTACGGCTCCGACGCCGCCACCGTGCTCACCTGGGTCGCCGCCCAGACCGAGCGCATCGACGTCGGCTCCGCCATCTTCCAGATCCCCGCCCGCCAGCCCGCGATGACCGCGATGACGGCCGCCACCCTCGACTCCCTCTCGGGCGGCCGCTTCCGCCTCGGCCTCGGCGTCTCCGGCCCGCAGGTCTCGGAGGGCTGGTACGGCGTGAAGTTCGACAAGCCGCTCGCCCGCACCCGCGAGTACGTCGAGATCGTACGGAAGGCGATGACGCGCGAGCGGCTGTCGTACGACGGCGAGCACTGGACGCTGCCGCTGCCCGGCGGTCCCGGGAAGCCGATCAAGCTGACCGTGCACCCGCAGCGCGAGCACATCCCGCTCTACATCGCCGCGATCGGCCCGAAGAACCTGGAGCAGACCGGCGAGATCGCCGACGGCGCCCTGCTCATCTTCCCCTCCGCCGAGCACCTGGAGGAGACCGCGATCCGGCACCTGCGCGCCGGGCGGGAGAAGGCCGGCAAGACCCTCGACGGCTTCGACGTCTGCCCCACCCTGCCGCTCGCCCTCGGCGACGACAAGGACGTCGCCGCACTCGCCGACACCTTCCGCCCCTACACCGCGCTCTACGTCGGCGGCATGGGCAGCCGCAAGCAGAACTTCTACAACCAGCTCGCCCGGCGCATGGGCTACGAGCAGGAAGCCGCCGAGATCCAGGACAAGTACCTCTCCGGCGACAAGCAGGGCGCCGCGGCCGCCGTCCCGCACGACCTGATCGACAAGACCGCGCTCCTCGGCTCCGTCGACCGCATCGCCGACCGGATGAAGGACTACGCCGCGGCCGGCGTCACCACCCTGACCCTCGCTCCCGCGGGCTTCACGCTGGACGAGCGGATCGCCGCGCTGCGCGCCGGCACCGAGGCCCTGGAGCGCGCCGGCCTCGCCTAGGGCCCGTCCGACGTCTGGGATTTCCGCGGCCGTGGTGGGGGCTCGGGGGGTCTTCCCCGCCACGGCCGTCACGGGGAACAACGCCGCCGCGCCCCCGCGGTTACGCCCCTTCGCGGCCTGCGCGGTCCTTCTTTTGGCGGAGTTGTCCGGCAGAGGTGTTGCCGTGCCCGTCCGTCCGCACTTGACTCGTTCTTTGCGAACCCTGCAGAGGCAGAGAGGTGCACCCGATGCTTTCGGCCAAGAGTCTGTTCCAGGAGATCCTCGACCACGATGAGTCATTCCGTCTCTTCTGCTCCATCGCGGCCAGCGGCGAGTCGCAGGGCGGCTGGGAGAACGCGCGCATCGCGGCGCTGGTGCCGGAGAGCGAGCGCGCACTCGCCCCCAAGATCACCAGGCACGGCGCGGACGAGGACAAGCACGGGCGGATCTTCAACGCCCTGCTGAAGAAGCGCGGCCTGGAACCGGTCGAGGTACCGCCCGAGACCGACTACACGATGCTCCTGGAGCGGCACGGCATCGGGCTCGCGCACGAGAAGCTCAAGGCGGACCAGCCGCTGACCGTGCCGGACATCATCACCTACCTCGCACACAGCAGGGTCACCGAGCAGCGCGCGGCCGAGCAGATGCAGATGCTCCGGAAGTACTTCTCCGACCACCCGGACGTCGGCCGGGCCGTCCGCATGATCTCCAACGACGAGGACAACCACCTCGCCTACGCCCACGAGGAACTGCTGCGCTTCGCCCGCGCCGGGCACGGCCGGCTGATCCAGCGGACGCTGCGCGAGTGCGCGCTCGCCGAGATCCGCGTCTACCGGGACGTCAGCCTCGCGGTCATGGCCCACATGGGCCGCGTCCTCGGCTGGCCGAGGGCCAAGTCGGCGGCGCTCGCGGCGGGCATCCACGCGGTGTACCTCTACGAGCGGCTGGGCGGCTGGCGCCGCATGGTGAGCCTGCGGATGCCCGAGCGGCGCGACGCCCTCGGCGGACCGGCGTCCGCGGCCCCCGAGTTCGCCTGACCCCGCTACAGCCAGCCCCTGCGCTTGAACAGCCGGAACAACAGCACCTCCAGGGCGGCCAGCAGCACGATCACGGCCGGATACGACCACACCCAGTGCAGCTCGGGCATGTGGTCGAAATTCATGCCGTAGACCCCCGCGACCATCGTGGGGACCGCGGCCATGGCCGCCCACGCCGAGATCTTCCGCATGTCGTCGTTCTGGCGGACGCTCATCTGCGCCAGGTGCGCCGACAGGATGTCCGAGACCAGCCGGTCCAGGCCCTCCACCGACTCGTTCACGCGCGTGAGGTGGTCGCTGACGTCCCGGAAGAACGGCCGCGCCCGGTCGTCGACGAACGGCACCCCGGCGCCGAACGCGCCCGTCCCGGCCAGACGGGCCAGCGGAGGCGCCAGGGGGACGGTCGCGCGACGGAACTCCAGGATCTGCCGCTTGAAGGTGTAGATCCGCGACGCGGTGTGCCGCGAACCGCCGCCGGCCGGCGAGAAGACCTCGGCCTCCAGCTCCTCCAGGTCGTTCTGGAGCTCGACCGCCACGTCCAGGTAGTGGTCGACGGTGGCGTCGGCGATCGCGTACAGCACCGAGGTCGGGCCCTTTCCGAGCAGCTCGGGCTCCTGCTCCAGACGCCGTCGCACGGACTTCAGCGGGGAGCCCTCGCCGTGCCGGACGACCACCGCGAACCCGTCCCCCAGGAAGATCATGAGCTCGTCGGTCGAGACGGCGTCGCTGTCCGGCTCGTACACCACCGGCTTCAGCACGGCGAACAGCGAGTCCTCGTACACCTCAAGCTTCGGCCGCTGGTGCGCCTTCAGGGCGTCCTCCACGGCCAGCGGGTGCAGCCCGAACTCCTGGCTGACCAGGTCGAACTCGCCCTCCGTGGGCTCGTACAGCCCGATCCAGACGAAGCCGCCCGCGGCCCGTGCCTCGCCGAGCGCGTCGGACAGGTCCTCCGGACCGTCCGCACGACGCCCGTCCCGGTAGATGGCACAGTCGACGATCACCGAACGCATTCTCCTCCCGACGCGGCGCCCCCGCACCGGGTCTGCGCCTACTCTGGGCCGCATGCCCACGCTGATCCTGGTTAGGCACGGACGATCCACCGCCAACACCGAGGGGGTGCTCGCCGGCTGGACGCCGGGCGTCGCCCTTGACGAACGCGGCGCCGCACAGGCCGCCGCACTGCCCGGCAGACTCGCCGGGCTGCCCATCCGCGAGGTCGTCGCCAGCCCGTTGCAGCGCTGCCAGGAGACGATCCGGCCGCTGCTCGACGCCCGGCCGGAACTGCGGGCCCACACCGACGAACGGATCGGGGAGTGCCACTACGGCGACTGGTCGGGCCGCAAGCTCGCCGAGCTCAAGGACGAACCCCTGATGGAGGTGGTGCAGACGCACCCCTCGGCGGCGGCGTTCCCCGGCGGCGAGTCGATGCGCGCGATGCAGACACGCGCCGCCGAGGCGGTGCGCGAGTGGAACGCGCGCGTGGAACGCGACCACGGAGCGGACGCCGTCTACCTCATGTGCTCCCACGGTGACATCATCAAATCCCTCGTCGCGGACGCGCTCGGCCTGCATCTCGACCTCTTCCAGCGGGTGTCGGTCGAACCGTGCTCCGTGACGGCGATCCGCTACACCCGTCTGCGGCCGTATCTCGTCCGCCTCGGCGACACCGGCGACTTCGCCTCCCTGGCGCCGCGCGAGGAGCCGCCCGGCGACGACGCCCCGGTCGGTGGCGGTGCGGGCGCACCGTGATCGTCGGCCGCAGTAGGGTGAAGCGGTCGCAGCACCGCCTTCCCCCGACTTTCCATGGAGACAGGACGTGTCCCGTCAGGTGTTCCTCTACGACCAACCGGAACGTTTCGTGGCCGGCACGGTCGGACTGCCCGGGCGCCGTACGTTCTTCCTCCAGGCCTCCGCCGGCACCCGCGTGACCAGCGTGGCCCTGGAGAAGACCCAGGTCGCCGCGCTCGCCGAACGCATGGACGAGCTCCTCGACGAGGTCGTACGGCGCAGCGGCGGTAGTACCCCCGTCCCGGCCGTCGCCCCCACGGAGAACGCCGACACGGCCCCGCTCGACACCCCCGTCGAGGAGGAGTTCCGGGTCGGCACCATGGCGCTGGCCTGGGACGGCGAGGACCAGCGCATGATCGTCGAGGCTCAGGCCCTCGTGGAACTCGACGCCGAGACCGAGGAGGACCTGGCGGAGGCCGAGGAGCGGATGCTCCAGGACGAGGAGAACGGCCCGCCGATGCTCCGGGTCCGCCTCACCGGTGCGCAGGCCAGGGCCTTCGCCAAGCGCGCCCTCGACGTCGTCAACGCCGGGCGGCCGCCGTGCCCGCTGTGCAGCCTCCCGCTCGACCCGGAAGGACACGTATGTCCGCGCCAGAACGGATACCGCCGCGGGGCGTGACCGCCGACGCGGCGGACACCAGGCTGCTCGCCCGGGGCGAGCTGACCGTGCGCGGACGCATCCGTGACGCGTCCAACGCGGCGCTGTACTGCACGGTGGCCTACGAGGGCCGCGAGGCGCCCTGCATCTACAAGCCGGTCGCCGGGGAACGGCCCCTGTGGGACTTCCCCGACGGCACGCTCGCCCGGCGCGAGGTCGCCGCCTACGAGGTCTCCGAGGCGACCGGCTGGGGGCTCGTGCCGCCCACGGTGCTGCGGGACGGGCCGTACGGCGAGGGCATGTGCCAGCTGTGGGTCGAGGCGGTGCCGGACGGCGAACTGCTCGCCCTGGTGGAGGACGACGAACCCGGCCCCGGCTGGAAGCCGATCGCGTTCGCCGAGGTCGGCGAGGGGCGGACCGCGCTGCTCGTGCACGCCGACGACGAGCGGCTGCGGCGGCTCGCCGTGCTGGACGCCGTGATCAACAACGCCGACCGCAAGGGCGGGCACCTGCTGCCCGCCGAAGGGGAGCGGCTGTACGGCATCGACCACGGGGTGACCTTCCACGCCGAGAACAAGCTGCGGACGCTGCTGTGGGGCTGGGCCGGGGACCCGCTCACCGGGGAGGCCCTGACGGTGCTCGAAGCCCTCGGCGAGGCGCTGAAGGACGGCGCGGACCTGGCGACCCGGCTCGCGGAACTGATCACCCCGGACGAACTCGCCGCCACCCGCGCCCGCGTCGAAACCCTCCTGACCTCCGGCAGGCACCCGGAACCAAGCGGCGATTGGCCGTCCATCCCCTGGCCCCCGGTCTAACCCACCCACCACCCCGGCCACACCCCCGCCCTACCGGACGGCCGACCCCGGGCCGGCAGGCTGCCGTGAGGGGCCCCGGCGGGCCGGTGGCAGGGCGAGCGGTGACCCCCGGAGGCCGTCCTGCCGGACGGCGGCTGTGCCGGTGGGGGCTGTCCACACCGGGCCGCCGGGTCGGGCACGCCCCTGCCGGCGTGCCCGACCCGGCGGCCCGGTTCCCCGTGGGCGTTCTGATCTCAGTCGGCCGCCGGTGCGGCGCAGCATCGGGGGGCGGTTTGCGCAAGAGGGCCTTGTCGGCCATCCGGCTCGGTCCGGTTCGTGTACGGATCAGCCGTCCGGTTAGGCTCATGACATGCATGCCTGGCCCGCTTCCGAGGTCCCCGCCCTGCCTGGTCAGGGCCGCGACCTGAGGATCCACGACACCGCGACCGGCGGCCTGGTCACCCTCGACCCCGGTCCTGTCGCCCGTATCTACGTCTGCGGCATCACGCCGTACGACGCCACCCACATGGGGCACGCGGCGACCTACAACGCGTTCGACCTCGTGCAGCGCGTGTGGCTCGACACCAAGCGGCAGGTTCACTACGTCCAGAACGTCACCGACGTCGACGACCCGCTGCTGGAGCGGGCCGAGCGGGACGGCGTCGACTGGACCGCCCTCGCCGAGAAGGAGACCGCCCTCTTCCGTGAGGACATGACGGCGCTGCGGATGCTCCCGCCGCGGCACTACATAGGCGCCGTCGAGGCCATACCCGGGATCGTCCCGCTGGTCGAACGCCTGCGCGACATCGGCGCCGCCTACGAGCTCGAAGGGGACATCTACTTCTCCGTCGAGTCCGACCCCCACTTCGGCCAGGTGTCCCACCTCGACGCCGCCGCCATGCGCCTGCTGTCCGCCGAGCGGGGCGGCGACCCGGACCGTCCGGGCAAGAAGAACCCGCTCGACCCGATGCTGTGGATGGCGGCCCGCGACGGCGAGCCCAGCTGGGACGGCGCCTCGCTCGGCCGGGGACGGCCCGGCTGGCACATCGAGTGCGTGGCCATCGCCCTCGACCACCTCGGCATGGGCTTCGACGTCCAGGGCGGCGGCTCCGACCTGGCCTTCCCGCACCACGAGATGGGCGCCTCGCACGCCCAGGTGCTCACCGGCGAGTTCCCGATGGCCAAGGCGTACGTCCACGCCGGCATGGTCGCCCTCGACGGCGAGAAGATGTCCAAGTCCAAGGGCAACCTGGTCTTCGTGTCGCGGCTGCGCCGCGACGGCGTCGACCCCGCGGCCATCCGGCTCACGCTCCTCGCCCACCACTACCGCTCCGACTGGGAGTGGACCGACCAGGTGCTGCGGGACGCCGTCGCGCGGCTCGGCCGCTGGCGTGCCGCCGTCTCCCGGCCCGACGGCCCGTCCGCCGAGGCCCTCGTCGAGGAGATCCGCGAGGCCCTCGCGAACGACCTGGACTCCCCGGCGGCGCTCGCCGCGGTCGACCGCTGGGCCGAGCGGCAGCAGACCGAGGGCGGTACGGACCCGGGCGCGCCCGGCGTCGTCTCGCGCGCCGTCGACGCGCTGCTCGGCGTCGCCCTGTAGACGGGGACAAAGAGGTAAGGGGGCTTCCGCGGGCAACGGCTGCGGAGGCCCCCTCACCTGTGGTGGGGTGTTCCACGTCTGTTGACGGAACGGCCGGCCCCCGGGCCGGCCCTCTGCGGAAGGACGTACCGTGGCACCCACCGATCGCTCCTTCGCACGACTCGCACGACGAGGTTTCCTCACCGGCACCGCCGCCGTGACCGGTGCGGCCCTGCTCGGCGGTACCGCACGCGCGGCGGGGCACGACCCCGCCGGGGCCGCGTGGCCCAGGCGGTTCTCCCTGCCCGACGGCTTCAGCCCCGAGGGCATCACCATCGGCACGGCCCCGTTCGCGTACTTCGGCTCCCTCGCCAACGGCGACATCTACCGGGCGGCACTCGCCACCGGCCGGGGCGCGGTCGTCGCCAAGGGACTCGGCGTCGGCCACCCCAGCGTGGGCCTCAGGATCGACCGGCGCGGCAGACTCTTCGTCAGCGGCGGCGACAGCGGCGAGATCCGCACGGTCGACGCCGGAACCGGCGGCACCGAGAAGGTGTACGACACCGGCGGCACGTTCGTGAACGACGTGATCCTCACCCCGGGCGCCGCATGGTTCACCGACTCCTTCAAGCCGGTGCTCTACAAGCTGGTCCTCGACCGGCACGGCCGCCCCGGCGCCGTCGAGACCGTGCCCCTGAGCGGCGACTGGGAGCAGGGCCCGGACTTCACCGCCAACGGCATCGAGCGCACACCCGACGGCAGTGCGCTGCTCGTGGTCAACGCCTTCGCCGACGGCGGCGGCCTCATGCGGGTCGACCCGCGCACCGGGACCGCCCGTGCCGTCGACCTCGGTCCGGCCCGGCTCCCCAACGGGGACGGCCTGCTGCTGCTCGGCCGTACCCTCTACGCGGTCCAGCAGTGGCAGAACGCGATCGACGTGTTCCGGCTGAACCCCGCCGGCACCAAGGGCACCGCGATCGCCCGCATCACCGACCCGCGCTTCCGCATCCCGACAACCGTCGCGGCCTGGGGCGACCGGCTGTACCTGCCCAACGCGCGCTTCGACGTGGACCCGCCACAGCCCGACACCGAGTTCGACGCCGTCGCGGTCGATCAGGTCTGAACCGTCCTGAGCATGACGGGGCGGGGCCGCATGCGCCCCGCCCCGTCCCTCACTCCTCCGACGTCTCCTCGTCGTCGCCGCCGGTCTTCGGCGGCTTCGGCGGGCGGGGGCGGCCGCCCGGACTGTCCCGGAGATACGGCGGCCCGGCCGTGCCGTCACCGCCGTCCGCCGTGGCGTGCCCGCCCGGGCCGGAACCGTCCCGGCGACGCAGATAGCGCTCGAACTCGCGCGCGATCGCCTCGCCCGACGCCTCCGGCAGCTCCGCGGTGTCCCGGGCCTCCTCCAGCGTCTGGACGTACTCGGCGACCTCGCTGTCCTCGGCGGCCAGCTGGTCAACGCCCACCTGCCAGGCGCGCGCGTCCTCGGGCAGCTCGCCCAGCGGGATGCGCACGTCGATCAGGTCCTCCAGCCGGTTCAGCAGGGCCAGCGTGGCCTTCGGGTTCGGCGGCTGCGACACGTAGTGCGGCACCGCCGCCCACAGCGACACCGCCGGCACACCGGCGTGCGTGCACGCCTCCTGGAGGATGCCGACGATGCCCGTGGGCCCCTCGTACTTCGTCTCCTCCAGGTCCATGCGGCGGGCCAGGTCGGCGTCCGACGTGGTCCCGCTGATCGGAACCGGACGGGTGTGCGGGGTGTCACCGAGCAGCGCGCCCAGGATGACGACCAGTTCGACGCCCAGCTCGTGGGCGAAGCCGAGCAGTTCGTTGCAGAACGACCGCCAGCGCATGGACGGCTCGATGCCCCGGACCAGGACGAGGTCGCGCGGCTTGTCACCGCCGACCCGGACCACGGACAGCCGTGTCGTCGGCCACGTGATCTTGCGGACGCCGGCCTCCATGAACACCGTGGGCCGGTTCACCTGGAAGTCGTAGTAGTCCTCGGCGTCCAGCGCCGCGAACACCTCGCCCTTCCATTCCCTGTCCAGATGCGCGACCGCGGTGGAGGCGGCGTCACCGGCATCGTTCCAGCCCTCGAACGCGGCCACCATGACCGGGTCGATCAGCTCGGGAACCCCCTCGAGCTCGATCACCCAGCGCCTCCTTCCGACGTTCCCTCGCGTACCCCCCAACCTTACGGCGTGCCGAGGGGGCACCCGCAGCCCCCTTGCACGGGGGAGTGAACGGATCACTGCCCCGTTCGCCGCGGCCGGACACCCGTCGCGGCCTCGGACGTCGCGGCCGCCGGCTCACAGGCAGGCGCGCAGCCACTGCTCCACGGACGCGATGTGCACCGTCGCCCAGGAACGGGCGGCCTCCGCGTCCCGGTCGCGCAGCGCGCCGAGGATCGCGCGGTGCTCGTGGAGCGTGCGGCCGACCGCGTCCCGCTGCGTCAGCCCGCGCCAGACACGGGCCCGGGTGGTGGGGCCGGACAGGCCGTCGAGCAGGGAGCAGAGCACGGAGTTGCCGGAGTTCCGCACGATGCCCCGGTGGAACTCCAGGTCGCAGGCGACCAGTTCCTCCACCGACGGCTCGTCACCGAGGGCGTCCAACCGCGCGTCGAGCTCGTCCAGTTGCGCCTCGCTGATCCGGGAGGCCGCCAGCGCGGTCGCGGCCGGCTCCAGGATCCGGCGCACGGCCAGGAACTCCAGCACTGTGTCGTCCCGGTGGAAGTCGACGACGAAGCTCAGCGCCTCCAGCAGGAGTTGCGGATCCAGACTGCTGACGTAGGTGCCGTCGCCCTGCCGGACGTCCAGGATCCGCGTCAGTGACAGGGCGCGTACGGCCTCCCGCAGGGAGTTGCGGGACAGCCCGAGCTCGGCGGCGAGTTCGCTCTCCTTGGGCAGCCGGTCCCCGGGCCGCAGCGCGCCGGAGACGATCATGGCCTTGATCTTCTCGATCGCCTCGTCGGTGACTGCCACGTCCGGCCTCCCTGTGTCGCGCTGACGCCCCTAGACATCCGATGTCTTCAGGCCATTATGAGGGCGCCGGACGGGTATGGGGCGCCGGACGGGCCGCGGACGCGCACCGCGCACACGCCGGGCGGCGGCCCCGTCGCCGCGAAGCCGCCGCCCTCGGGCACCCGGGTCCTACTTCTTGTCGAGCAGGTCCTGGACCTTGGCGCGGACGTCGTCCGTGGCCAGGCCGCGGATCGTCAGCGTGGTCCGGCGGCGCAGCACGTCGTCCGGGGTCTCGGCCCACTCGTGGTCGCGGGCCCACACGACCTGCGCCCAGATCTCCGGGGCGTCGGGGTGGACACGCTCGGCCAGCTCCGGGTCGTCGTTGGCCAGACGGGCGATGTCGAAGGCCAGCGAGCCGTAGTGCGTGGCCAGGTGCCTGGCGGTGTCGGCCGCCATGCGCGGGCCGGGCGCCGGGCGGTCCACCAGCAGCCGGTGGGCGACCGCGCGCGGGTTGGCGACGCCGGGCAGCGGCAGCTTCTTCGGCAGGGAGGCGATCGGCTCGAAGTCGTCACCGAGCGGGTGGCCGGGCAGCGACTCCAGCTTCTTCATCACCGTACGGCCGATGTGGCGGAAGGTGGTCCACTTGCCGCCCGCCACCGACAGCATGCCGCCGCGGCCCTCGGTGACGACCGTCTCGCGCTTGGCCTTCGACGTGTCACCGGGCCCGCCCGGCAGCACGCGCAGCCCGGCGAAGGCGTAGGTGATCAGGTCCCGGTCGAGCTGCTGGTCGCGGATGGAGAAGGCGGCCTCGTCGAGGATCTGGGCTATGTCCTTGTCGTTGACCGCGACGTCCGCCGGATCGCCCTCGTACTCCTCGTCGGTCGTGCCGAGCAGCAGCATGTCCTCCCAGGGGAGGGCGAAGGTGATGCGGTACTTGTCGATCGGGGTCGCCAGCGCGGCCTTCCACGGGGAGGTGCGCTTGAGCACCAGGTGCGCGCCCTTCGACAGGCGGATGGACGGCGCCGCGTTCGGGTCCTCCATCCGGCGCAGGTGGTCCACCCACGGGCCGGTGGCGTTGAGCACCAGACGGGCGTTCACCCCGAACTCCTCGCCGGACAGCCGGTCCTTCAGCTCGGCGCCCGTCACCCGGCCCTTGGTGAAGCGCAGTCCGGTGACCTCGGCGTGGTTGAGGACGACCGCGCCCGCCTCGACCGCCGCGCGCACGGTCATCAGGGCCATGCGGGCGTCGTTCATCTGGTCGTCGCCGTACACGGCCACGGCCTTGAGGTTCTCGGTGCGCAGCTCGGGCACGTCCGCCTGCGCCTTGGCGGGGGAGAGCAGGTGGCCGACGCCGTCGCCGAACGCCGACAGCGCGGAGTAGGCGAAGACGCCCGCGCCGAGCTTCGCCGCGCCGTGCGGCCCGCCCTTGTACACGGGGAGGTAGAAGGTGAGCGGGTTCGCCAGGTGGGGGGCCACCTGACGGGAGACCGCACGGCGCTCGAAGTGGTTCTCCGCGACCAGCTTCACCGCGCCGGTCTGCAGGTAGCGCAGTCCGCCGTGGAGCAGCTTGGAGGAGGCGGAGGAGGTGGCGCCGGCGAAGTCGCCGGCGTCGACCAGGCCCACCCTGAGACCGGACTGCGCGGCGTGCCAGGCGGTGGAGATGCCGAGGATGCCGCCGCCGATCACGAGGAGGTCGTACGACGCCTTGGAGAGCTGCTCCCGGGTCTCGGCCCGGCTCGGGTTCGAGCCGGAGGCCGGGTGCGTCCCCAGGGCAGGCACGGACTGCAGGGTGGACTGAGTGGTCATCGCGGTTTCTTACTCCTCGTCCTCGAGCCAGCCCATGGTCCGCTCGACGGCCTTGAGCCAGTTCTTGTACTCACGGTCGCGGGTCTCCGCGTCCATGCGGGGGGTCCACTCGGCGGCCCGCCGCCAGTTGGCGCGCAGGTCGTCGGTGCTGTTCCAGAAGCCGACGGCGAGGCCGGCGGCGTAGGCGGCGCCGAGGCAGGTGGTCTCGGCGACCATCGGGCGCACCACCGGGGCGTCCAGGAAGTCGGCGAGGGTCTGCATCAGCAGGTTGTTGGAGGTCATGCCGCCGTCGACCTTGAGGGCGGTCAGCTCGACGCCGGAGTCCTTGGTCATGGCGTCGGCGATCTCCCGCGTCTGCCAGGCGGTGGCCTCCAGGACGGCGCGCGCGAGGTGCGCCTTGGTGACGTACCGGGTCAGGCCGGCGATCACGCCGCGGGCGTCGGAGCGCCAGTACGGGGCGAAGAGGCCGGAGAAGGCCGGTACGAAGTAGGCGCCGCCGTTGTCCTCGACCGACAGGGCGAGGGTCTCGATCTCGGCGGCGGTGGAGATCAGGCCCATCTGGTCGCGCATCCACTGCACCAGCGAACCGGTGACGGCGATCGAGCCCTCCAGGGCGTAGACCGGCTTGTCGTCGCCGATCTGGTAGCCGACGGTGGTCAGCAGGCCGCTGTAGGAGTTGATGATCTTGTCGCCGGTGTTCATCACCATGAAGGTGCCGGTGCCGTACGTCGACTTGGTCTCGCCCTCGGCGAAACACGTCTGGCCGAACAGCGCCGCCTGCTGGTCGCCGAGCGCGGAGGCGACGGGGATGCCGCCCAGCAGCTCGCCCAGCTTGCCGCCCTTGATCTCGCCGTAGACCTCGGCCGAGGAGCGGATCTCGGGCAGCATCTGCGTCGGCACGCCGATCGACTCGCAGATCCGCTCGTCCCACTCCATGGTGTGCAGGTTCATCAGCAGCGTGCGGGAGGCGTTGGTGACGTCGGTGACGTGCCTGCCGCCGTTGGTGCCGCCGGTCAGGTTCCAGATGACCCAGGTGTCCATGGTGCCGAAGAGCAGGTCGCCCGCCTCGGCGCGTTCGCGCAGGCCGTCGACGTTGTCCAGCAGCCAGCGGGCCTTGGGGCCGGCGAAGTAGGAGGCCAGCGGCAGGCCGGTCTCGCGGCGGAAGCGGTCCTGGCCGACGTTGCGGCCGAGTTCGCGGCACAGGGCGTCGGTGCGGGTGTCCTGCCAGACGATGGCGTTGTGGACGGGCTCACCGGTGTTCCTGTCCCAGACGAGCGTGGTCTCGCGCTGGTTGGTGATGCCGATGGCCTTGATGTCGTCGCGGGTGATGCCGGCCTTCTCGACCGCGCCGGCGACGACCTCCTGGACGTTGGTCCAGATCTCGGTGGCGTCGTGCTCGACCCAGCCGGGCTTGGGGAAGATCTGCTCGTGCTCCTTCTGGTCGACCGAGACGATGCGGCCGTCGCGGTCGAAGACGATGCAGCGGGAGGAGGTCGTGCCCTGGTCGATGGCGGCGATGAAGGGTCCGGCGGTGTGGGCGTCGGTCACTGTGTGCTCCTGGGGTTCCGTGGTGGTGGGCCGGTGCGTACGGCGCGTGCTGAGCGGCTCGGGGCTCCGTGCTTCGGTGGGCGAGGCGCGGTGCTCCTAGGCGAAGGCGACGTTGTAGACGCCGGCGGCGATCGCGCCGCCGATCAGCGGACCGACGACCGGGATCCAGGCGTAGCTCCAGTCGGAGCCGCCCTTGTTGGGCAGGGGCAGCAGGGCGTGCACGATGCGCGGACCGAGGTCACGGGCCGGGTTGATCGCGTAGCCGGTGGGGCCGCCGAGGGACAGGCCGATCGAGACCACCACGAAGGAGGTGATCAGGGCGCCGAGGATGCCGAGTCCGTTGCCCTCGTCGTTCAGGCCCTGGGTGAGGATGGCGAGCAGCAGGACGAAGGTGCCGATGATCTCCGTGGCGAGGTTCTGCACCGCGTTGCGGACCTCGGGGCCGGTGGAGAAGATGCCGAGGACGGGACCCGCGCCCGTCTCCTGCGCCTCGACCGACTTGGCCGCCGTGTCCTGCGCGCCCGGACCGCCGACGATCTCGCGGTCGGTGAGGTGGGCCTGGAACTGGCCGTAGTAGGCGACCCACACCAGGGCCGCGCCGATCATGGCGCCGAGGATCTGTCCGGCGAAGTAGGTCGGGACGTTGCTCCAGTCCCCGTCCTTGATCGCGATGCCGACCGTCACGGCCGGGTTGAGGTGCGCGCCGGAGAGCGGACCCGAGATGTACGCGGCCGTCATGACGGCGAAACCCCACCCGAAGGCGATGGCGAGCCAGCCGGCGTTGCGGGCCTTGGAGGCCTTGAGCGTGACGGCGGCGCAGACACCGCCGCCGAGCAGGATGAGTATGGCGGTACCGATGGTCTCGCCGATGAAGATGTCGGAGCTGGACACCCGCGACTCCTTTGTCCTTCGTCCAGGGGAAGCCGAACTCCCGGGTCCCTCCGGGTGTTCCGGCGCCCTCGGTGTGAGAGCGATGGCGGCCCTTGGCGTTGTCACACTCTAACGCGTATTGCCGGTAGGTGTTCGACAATGCCGACCGATGGACGGGAGTCTTGCTCTGGCGTCACACGTGCGTCAAGAGTCCTGTTATCGAAAGCACGATCGTTATTGATCGCCGGCGGTTATCGGTCTCGCGGGGGCTGTGCGCCCGGGCATTCGCGGTGTATGTCCCGTTTCAGGGTAGGTCGATGGCCGGAACGACGCAGTCGTCCCGGTCCCACCTGCGTGTCCGCCGCTCAGAACCGCCCGGCGCCCAGGTCCCGCGACACCGCGCGGGCACAGTCCCGTACCGCCGCGACCAGCTCGGGGCGCAGCTCGCCGTCCCGGCACAGCCGCTCCACGGCGCCGGTGATGCCGACCGCGCCGACCGGCATGCGGCGCCGGTCGTGGATGGGTGCGGCGATGGACGCGACGCCCTCCCAGGTCTCCTCGACGTCCGCCGCGTATCCCCGCGCGCGCGTGATGTCGAGGATGTGCTCGAACCCGTCCAGCTCGCAGACGGTCCGGTCGGTGAACGCCTTGCGGTCGGCCTCCAGGGCCTCGCTGCGGGCCACCGGGTCGTAGGCCGACAGCACCTTGCCGAGGGCCGTGGAGTGCAGCGGCTGCATGGCCCCGATCTCCAGGACCTGCCGGCTGTCGTCGGGTCGGAAGACGTGGTGCACGATCAGCACCCCCTGCTGGTGCAGGACGCCGAGGTGCACGCTCTCGCCGCTGGACCGGGCCAGGTCGTCCGTCCACACCAGGGCGCGCGCCCGCAGCTCGTGCACGTCGAGGTAGGTCGTGCCCAGGCGCAGCAGTTCGGCGCCGAGCTGGTAGCGCCCGGAGGCGTCGTCCTGCTCGACGAAGCCCTCCTGCTGGAGGGTGCGCAGGATGCCGTGGGCGGTGCCCTTGGCGAGGCCCAGCGACGAGGCGATGTCCGACAGGCCGAGCCGCCGCTCGCCGCCCGCGAGCAGGCGCAGCATCGCGGCCGCCCGTTCGAGCGACTGGATGTTCCGTGCCATCGCCGTAGTGCCCTCCGTCCCCTTCGACTGCCGATCCCGACGCATTCCAACATCGTTCGGCAATGCCGAACACTACCGGTCGATGCCGACCTCCCGCTAATGGTCGGTGGGCAACTGTTGCAGCCCCGGCCGGATTCCGGGGCCGTGGTCCGCACAGCCTCCCAGGGGGGAGCCGTCCGGCCCTCCATCCTCGTCCGTCCCCTGGACGCCCTGACCATCCGCCCCCGGTCCCGGCTACCCTGGCGGCGTGCGTCCTGCCCGGGGACGTTCCGTGCGAGCGTCCCGGGGCAGCGCAAAGCCGACAGCCGTCGCATCCAAAGGGAGCCCCTTCATGGCCTCGTCGCCGTCCACCCCGTCCGCCGACACCCGGACCCGTGTGTCCGCCCTCCGCGAGGCACTCGCCACCCGTGTGGTGGTGGCCGACGGGGCGATGGGCACCATGCTCCAGGCGCAGAACCCCTCACTGGACGACTTCCAGCAGCTGGAGGGGTGCAACGAGGTCCTGAACCTGACGCGGCCCGACATCGTCCGCTCGGTGCACGAGGCGTACTTCGCCGTCGGCGTCGACTGCGTGGAGACCAACACCTTCGGCGCGAACCACTCCGCCCTCGGCGAGTACGACATCCCCGAGCGCGTCCACGAACTGTCCGAGGCCGGCGCCCGGGTGGCCCGCGAGGTCGCCGACGAGTTCGCCGCCAAGGACGGCCGCCAGCGCTGGGTCCTGGGCTCCATGGGCCCCGGCACCAAGCTGCCCACCCTCGGCCACGCCCCGTACACCACCCTGCGTGACGCCTACCAGCGCAACGCCGAGGGCCTGGTCGCCGGCGGCGCCGACGCGCTGCTGGTGGAGACCACCCAGGACCTGCTGCAGACCAAGGCCGCCGTGCTCGGCGCCCGGCGCGGCCTCGACGCCCTCGGCCTGGACCTGCCCGTGATCGTGTCGGTGACGGTCGAGACGACCGGCACCATGCTGCTCGGCTCCGAGATCGGCGCGGCACTGACCGCCCTGGAACCGCTGGGCATCGACATGATCGGCCTGAACTGCGCCACCGGCCCGGCCGAGATGAGCGAGCACCTGCGCTACCTCGCCCGCCACTCCCGCATCCCCCTGTCCTGCATGCCGAACGCCGGTCTGCCCGTCCTCGGCAAGGACGGCGCCCACTACCCGCTGACGGCACCCGAGCTGGCGGACGCGCAGGAGACCTTCGTCCGCGAGTACGGCCTGTCCCTGGTGGGCGGCTGCTGCGGCACCACCCCCGAGCACCTGCGCCAGGTCGTGGAGCGGGTCCGGGACACCACCCCCACCCAGCGGGACCCCCGGCCGGAGCCGGGCGCGGCCTCGCTGTACCAGAGCGTGCCGTTCCGCCAGGACACCTCGTACCTCGCGATCGGTGAGCGCACCAACGCCAACGGGTCGAAGAAGTTCCGCGAGGCCATGCTGGCCGGCCGCTGGGACGACTGCGTGGAGATGGCCCGGGACCAGATCCGCGAGGGCGCCCACATGCTCGACCTGTGCGTGGACTACGTCGGCCGGGACGGCGTCGCCGACATGGAGGAGCTGGCCGGCCGCTTCGCCACCGCCTCCACGCTGCCGGTCGTGCTGGACTCCACCGAGGTCGACGTCATCCGGGCCGGGCTGGAGAAGCTCGGCGGCCGGGCCGTGATCAACTCGGTGAACTACGAGGACGGCGACGGCCCCGAGTCCAGGTTCGCGAAGGTCACCCGGCTGGCGCAGGAGCACGGCGCCGCGCTGATCGCGCTGACCATCGACGAGGAGGGACAGGCCCGCACCGCCGAGAAGAAGGTCGAGATCGCCGAACGGCTCATCGCCGACCTGACCGGCAACTGGGGCATCCGCGAGGAGGACATCCTCGTCGACTGCCTGACCTTCACCATCTGCACCGGCCAGGAGGAGTCCCGCAAGGACGGCATCGCCACCATCGAGGGCATCCGCGAACTCAAGAAGCGGCACCCGAAGGTGCAGACCACGCTGGGCCTGTCGAACATCTCCTTCGGCCTCAACCCGGCCGCCCGGATCCTGCTCAACTCCGTCTTCCTCGACGAGTGCGTCAAGGCCGGCCTGGACTCGGCGATCGTGCACGCCTCCAAGATCCTGCCGATCGCCCGCTTCGACGAGGAGCAGGTCACCACCGCCCTCGACCTCATCTACGACCGCCGCAGCGAGGGATACGACCCCCTCCAGAAGCTGATGGCCCTCTTCGAGGGCGCCACCGCCAAGTCGCTGCGCGCCTCCAAGGCCGAGGAGCTGGCCGCCCTCCCGCTGGACGAGCGCCTGAAGCGCCGGATCATCGACGGCGAGCGCAACGGCCTGGAAGCCGACCTGGACGAGGCCCTCACGCAGCGCCCCGCCCTGGAGATCGTCAACGAGACCCTCCTGGACGGCATGAAGGTCGTCGGCGAACTGTTCGGCTCCGGCCAGATGCAGCTGCCGTTCGTCCTCCAGTCCGCCGAGGTCATGAAGGCGGCCGTGGCCTACCTGGAGCCGCACATGGAGAAGACGGACGAAGCCGGAAAGGGCACGATCGTGCTGGCCACCGTCCGCGGCGACGTGCACGACATCGGCAAGAACCTCGTCGACATCATCCTGTCCAACAACGGCTACAACGTCGTCAACCTCGGCATCAAGCAGCCGGTCTCCGCGATCCTGGAGGCCGCCGAGGAACATCGGGCCGACGTCATCGGCATGTCCGGGCTCCTGGTCAAGTCCACGGTGATCATGAAGGAGAACCTGGAGGAGCTCAACCAGCGCGGACTGGCGGCGGACTACCCCGTCATCCTCGGCGGCGCCGCCCTCACCCGGGCCTACGTCGAGCAGGACCTGCACGAGATCTACGAGGGCGAGGTCCGCTACGCCCGCGACGCCTTCGAGGGTCTGCGCCTCATGGACGCACTGATCGGCATCAAGCGGGGCGTGCCCGGCGCGCAGCTGCCCGAACTGAGGCAGCGCCGCGTCCGCGCGGCCACCGTGGAGATCGAGGAACGGCCCGAGGAGGGGCACGTCCGCTCCGACGTCGCCACCGACAACCCGGTCCCGGAGCCCCCGTTCTGGGGCACCCGCGTCATCAAGGGCATCCAGCTCAAGGAATACGCGTCCTGGCTCGACGAGGGCGCCCTGTTCAAGGGCCAGTGGGGCCTGAAGCAGGCCCGCACCGGCGAAGGACCCACCTACGAGGAACTGGTCGAGACCGAGGGCCGGCCGCGGCTGCGCGGCCTGCTGGACCGGCTCCAGACGGAGAACCTGCTGGAGGCGGCCGTGGTCTACGGCTACTTCCCGTGCGTCTCCAAGGACGACGACCTGATCCTCCTGGACGAACAGGGCAACGAGCGCACCCGCTTCACCTTCCCCCGCCAGCGCCGCGGCCGGCGCCTGTGCCTGGCCGACTTCTTCCGCCCGGAGGAGTCCGGCGAGACCGACGTCGTCGGCCTCCAGGTCGTCACCGTCGGCTCCCGCATCGGCGAGGAGACCGCCAGGATGTTCGAGGCCAACGCCTACCGCGACTACCTCGAACTGCACGGCCTGTCCGTGCAGCTGGCCGAGGCCCTCGCCGAGTACTGGCACGCCCGCGTGCGCTCCGAACTCGGCTTCGCCGGGGAGGACCCGGCCGCGATGGAGGACATGTTCGCCCTGAAGTACCGGGGCGCCCGCTTCTCCCTCGGCTACGGCGCCTGCCCCGACCTGGAGGACCGCGCCAAGATCGCCGACCTGCTCCAGCCGGAGCGCATCGGCGTCCACCTCTCCGAGGAGTTCCAGCTGCACCCCGAGCAGTCCACGGACGCCATCGTGATCCACCACCCGGAGGCGAAGTACTTCAACGCGCGCTGACCCGTCCGTCGGCCCGCACCTCACCTGTTCGGCCGGTGTGCCCCGGGGCACACCGGCCAAACCAGGCGCTTCGGCCCCGCGCGTCGTACACTGGTCGATCCACCGCAGGCCGGTTCCCCCCGTGGGAACCGGCCTGATCGTCCCTTCAAGGAGGTACGTGGATGACCAGTACGGTCCCCGCGCTCGGAACCCGTACGGCCGAAGGCTCCGCCCTGCAGGCCGTGCTCCTGGACATGGACGGCACCCTGGTGGACACCGAGGGCTTCTGGTGGGACGTCGAGGTCGAGGTCTTCGCGGCCCTCGGCCACACCCTCGACGAGTCCTGGAGGCAGATCGTCGTCGGCGGCCCGATGAGCCGCAGCGGCCGCTTCCTGATCGAGGCCACCGGCGCCGACATCGCGCTGGCCGAGCTCACCGTGCTGCTCAACGACGGCTTCGAGCGCCGCATCGGCCGTGCCCTGCCGCTCATGCCGGGAGCGGGCCGCCTGCTGACGGAACTCTCCGCGCACGAGGTCCCCACGGCCCTGGTCTCCGCCTCGCACCGGCGCATCATCGACCTGGTGCTCAGCTCCCTGGGCCCCCAGCACTTCTCCCTCTCGGTGGCCGGTGACGAGGTACCGCGCACCAAGCCGCACCCCGAGCCCTACCTGGCCGCCGCCGCCGGACTCGGCGTGGATCCGGCCAGGTGCGCCGTCATCGAGGACACCGCGACCGGTGTCGCCTCCGCCGAGGCCGCCGGGTGCCACGTCGTGGCGGTTCCCTCCCTCGCCCCCATCACGCCCGCGCCCCGGCGCACCGTCGTGTCCTCCCTGGAAGAGGTCGACCTGGCATTTCTGCGCGGCCTGATGACGCAAATGCGCTAGGCGTTCACCCAGCGTGCAGCGTCGATAGCGGGGGAATTCCGGGAACGGGTGTGCGACCGAAGGACGGAACGCCCGCGGGGGAATTCCCGCCGCTTCGGATGGCTGAATTCCGGCAGTCGCAAGGCCCCATCTGCATGTGACGTTCGCCACGCCCTGGAGGGTCGACAGCCGCCCTCGCGTGTGCTGTTCCCCGCTCTGCGAACGTTGTCGAGGCGCCCATGTGTCCCGATTGGTGGAACGCTGCACTAATCCTTCCGCTGTCGGGTTTTCGGTGTGTCCACGCCCGGTTTCGCAGCGTGATGAGCCCTCAACTCCGGTGGCTGCGAACCCCCGTGCGGGCGCGGACTAATCTCATGCGAGAACCTCAGTCCTTACCCCCGTGTACCGCCCGCGACACCCCTGCATGCCGGATACACGGACCGACAGCTCTGGAGAAACTCGAGCATGAACCGCAAGACTTTGGTGCTGCCGGCCGTCGTCGGCCTGCTCGCGCCGGTCCTCGCCGCCTGTGGCGGGTCCGACGGCGGCAGCGGCGGCGGGGACGCGATCGTCGTCGGCACCACGGACCGGTTCAGCGTCTCGGAGGACGCGCCCGCGCCCCTCGACCCGGCGTACGCCTACGACGTGGGCCTGTGGAACGTCCTGCGTCAGACCACGCAGACCCTCATGGTGCAGCCCCGCGGCGACGGCGAACCGGTGCCCGAGGCCGCCGAGAAGTGCGGGTTCACCGACACCGGCAACGAACGGTACGCGTGCACCCTGCGGGACGGCCTGAAGTTCGCCAACGGTGACCCGATCACCGCGGAGGACGTGAAGTACTCCATCGAGCGCGCCCTGTCCATCAAGGACGAGAACGGTGTGTTCGCACTGCTGTCGACCGTCGACACCGTCGAGACGCAGGGCGACCGCGAGGTCATCTTCCACCTCAAGACGGCGGACGCCACCTTCCCGTTCAAGCTGTCCACGCCGGTCGCGGGCATCGTCAACCCGGACCAGTACCCCAAGGACAAGCTGCGCGAGGGCTTCGAACTCGACGGCTCCGGCCCGTACACCATGAAGGCCGAGGTCAAGGACAACGAGCTCACCAAGGCCGTGTTCACCAAGAACCCCAACTACAAGGGGAGCCTGAAGGTGAACAACGACAAGGTCGAGATGGTCTTCTTCGACGACGCCGAGGCCATGGGCAAGGCGCTCGAAAAGGGCGAGATCGACCTGATGACCCGTGCCATGACGCCGGACCAGATCCAGAAGCTCACCAACGCCACCGACGGCGACATCGACCTGGTCGAGGTGGCCGGCCTCGAAATCCGCTACCTGGGCTTCAACACCGACGCGCCGACCGTGAAGAACAAGGCCGTCCGCCAGGCCATGGCCCAGCTCATCAACCGCAGCGAGCTGGTGTCCGAGGTCTACGGCTCCCAGGCCGAGCCGCTGTACTCGATGGTCCCGGCCAGCATCACCGGCCACTCCAACTCGTTCTTCAACAAGTACGGCGACCCGAGCGTGAGCAAGGCCAAGTCGCTGCTGGAGGACGCGGGCGTCTCCACCCCCGTGAAGCTGACGCTGCACTACACCACCGACCACTACGGTGCCGCCACCAAGACGGAGTTCGAGCAGCTGCAGAAGCAGCTCAACGACAGCGGCCTCTTCGACGTCGACATCGACGGCAAGCCCTGGGACAAGTTCCGCCCGGCCGAACTGAAGGGCGAGTACGACGTCTTCGGCATGGGCTGGTTCCCCGACTTCCCCGACGCCGACAGCTTCCTCGCGCCGTTCCTCGACAAGGACAACACCCTCAACTCGCCGTACGCCAACAGCGAGGTCATCAACACCCTGATCCCGGAGTCCCGGCGCGAGGCCGACCGGCTGTCCGCCGCCGACAGCCTGACCAGGATCCAGGACATCATCGCCGCCGACGTGCCGATGCTGCCGCTGTGGCAGGGCAAGCAGTACGTCGCCGCCCGCGACGACATCACCGGCACCGCCTACGCCCTCAACTCCTCCTCGACCCTCCAGGTGTGGGAGCTGAGCCGTGGCGTGAGCGACTGACACACCGTCGCCCCGACACGAAGGGCGCCCTCTTCACCGAGAAGAGGGCGCCCTTCGCGCCGTGCCGCGACGACTCCTACTGCGCGCCGGGACGCACCAGCCCGCTCTCGTACGCGTACACCGCCGCCTGCACCCGGTCACGCAGACCCAGCTTCGTCAGCACATGCCCCACATGCGTCTTCACGGTGGTCTCGCTGACGAACAGGTCAGCGGCGATCTCCGCGTTGGACAGACCACGCGCCACCAGCTTCAGCACCTCCACCTCACGCTCGGTCAGCGTGTGCAGGGTGTCCGGCACCGGCTCCTCACCGGACGGCAGATGCGTGGCGTACTTGTCGAGCAGCCGGCGCGTGATGCTCGGCGCGAGCATCGCCTCCCCGGCCGCCACCACCCGGATCGCCTGCACCAGCTCGTTGGCCGGGGCGTCCTTCAGCAGGAAACCGCTGGCGCCCGCCTTCAGCGCCTCCACCACGTACTCGTCGAGATCGAACGTCGTCAGCACCAGCACCTTCGCCGGGCCGTCCCGCTCGGGGCCGGTGATCTGCCGGGTCGCCTCCACCCCGTCCATCCGCGGCATGCGGATGTCCATCAGCACCACATCGGGCTGCAGCGCCCGCACCTGGTCGAGGGCCTGGAGGCCGTCCCCGGCCTCGCCGACGACCGCGATGTCCTGCTCCGCCTCCAGAATCATCCGGAAGCCCGTACGCAGCAGCGGCTGGTCGTCGACCAGTAGGACGCGGATGGCCACGTAAGTCTCCTTCGCTAGTCCGGCCCCATTCTGCCCTGCGCCCCTGCCCCCCGACGCCCCCGGGGCGCCTCAGCCCGACCCGGCCGGCCGCACCGGCAGCGGATAGGGCGGGGGAGTGCCGCCGAACTCCGGACAGTGCGCCTGGTGGTCGCACCAGCCGCACAGCTTGGTGGGACGCGGCCGCCAGTCCCCCGTCTCCGTCGCCAGCCGGATCGCGTCCCACAGCGCCAGCAGCTTGCGCTCGACACGCTCCAGATCCGCGACCACCGGGTCGTACGTCAGCACGTCACCGCTGCCGAGATAGACCAGCTGCAGCCGCCGCGGGACGACCTTCTTCAGCCGCCACACCACCAGGGCGTAGAACTTCATCTGGAACAGCGCACCCTCGGCGTACTCCGGGCGGGGCGCCTTGCCCGTCTTGTAGTCGACGATCCGCACCTCACCCGTCGGCGCCACGTCGACCCGGTCGATGATGCCGCGCAGCCGCAGCCCCGAGTCCAGCTCCGCCTCGACGAACAGCTCCCGCTCGGCCGGCTCCAGCCTGCTCGGGTCCTCCAGGGTGAACCAGCGCTCGACGAGCCGCTCAGCATCGGTGAGCCAGCGCGCCAGCCGCTCACCGTCCGGATCGTCCGCGAACAGCTCCCCGACCTCCGGCCGGGTCTCCTTCAGCCGGTCCCACTGGCCCGGGATCAGCGCCTTCGCCCGAGGCGCCGTGCGCTCGGCCGCCGGAGCGTCGAAAAGCCGCTCCAGCACCGCGTGCACCAGCGTGCCCCTCGTCGCCGCCTCGCTCGGCTTCTCCGGCAGCCGGTCGATCACCCGGAACCGGTACAGCAGCGGGCACTGCATGAAATCGCCCGCCCGCGACGGCGAGAGCGAGGCGGGCGGCACGGCGACGGGCACCGGCGCGTCGGGCGGCGTGGCCATGGGCACGGGCGCGGCCTCCGGGGCCGCCACCACACCTGCCCGGTCCGCAACCGCCGCCGGCCCGGCCGCGACCGGCGGCTGCGCCGGCTGCGCGCCACCGCCCGCGTCCTCCGCGACACCCTCGATGCTCGTCTCCATGACCCCAGACCTTACGGCCCGCCACCGACAGCGACCCAGCCGCGGCCGCGACCGCCGTGACGCAGGGTGAGCACAGGGGTGCCGGGGCGAAACGGCGCACCACGGCCGCATACCATCGACTCGAGACCCTTCCGCCCGGCAGGCGCGGAAGACGCTTCGAACGAGGGGACACCGTGGACGTGAGCGGCGGGAGCGGGCAGCCGCGGTCCGGCAACGACGAGACGGCCGAGCACCACGCAGGGCCTGCGGACCCGGCCACCGGCTCCGCACACCCCGGAACCACGGCTCCCCGCACCCCGGGGGAACCACCCGCGGACCGCCCCCGCACGCCGGGAGCGACCCCCGCGGGCGGCAGCGCCGAGGAGACCCCGCCGCGGGACCGGGACACCGACGACGGCACCCCACCGCCGGCCGGCGCGAGCGACGGCCCCTCGCAGGAGCCGCGGCCCGGGGACGACACCCCGCCCGGCCCGCCCCCGGCCGCCGGCAGCGACCGGCCCGGCCCCTCGACCCCGGACCCCACGCCCGGCCCCAACGGCGACCGCACCCGCGCAGAGGCCGCAACCGGCCCCGGACGCCCGCCGCAGCGCCCCCCGGAGCCCGGCGGCGGCCTGCTCATGGGACGCCCGTTCGGCGTGCCCGTGTACGTCGCCCCGAGCTGGTTCCTCGTCGCCGCCCTCATCACCTGGGTGTTCGGCGGACAGCTCGACCGCGTGCTGCCCGAGCTCGGCGCCGCCCGCTACCTCGTCTCCCTCTTCTTCGCGGTCGCCTTCTACGCCTCCGTCCTCGTCCACGAACTGGCCCACACCGTCGCCGCCCTCCGCTTCAAGCTCCCGGTCCGCCGCATCCAGCTCCAGTTCTTCGGCGGCGTCTCCGAGATCGAGAAGGAGGCCGAGACCCCCGGCCGCGAATTCGTCCTGGCCTTCGTCGGCCCGCTGCTCTCCCTCGTCCTCGCCGGCGCCTTCTACCTCGCCCTGCTCCCCGTCGAGCCCGGCACCGTCCCCGGCGTCCTGCTGGCCGGCCTCATGATCTCCAACCTCATCGTCGCCGCCTTCAACCTGCTGCCCGGCCTCCCCCTCGACGGCGGCCGGATGCTGCGCGCCGTCGTCTGGAAAATCACCGGCAAGCCGATGAGCGGCACGATCGCCGCCGCCTGGGTCGGCCGGGCCCTCGCCGTCTCCGTCCTGATCGGCCTGCCGCTGCTCACCCAGTCCGGAGCCCTCGGCTCCGCCGCCGAGGACAGCATCGGCATGGACACCGTCATGGACGCCCTGCTCGCCGCCATCCTCGCCGCCATCATCTGGACCGGCGCCGGGAACAGCCTGCGCATGGCCCGCCTGCGCGAACACCTCCCCGAACTGCGCGCCCGCACCCTCACCCGGCGCGCGGTCCCCGTCCCCGCCGACACCCCGCTCTCCGAGGCCCTGCGCCGCGCCAACGCCTCCGGGGCCCGCGCCCTGGTCGTCGTCGACCACGAAGGCACCCCCGTCTCCCTCGTCCGCGAGGCCGCCATCGTCGGCGTACCCGAGCACCGCCGCCCCTGGGTCCCGGTCAGCGGCCTCGCCCAGGACCTCACCGACGGCATGCGCGTCTCGGCCGAGCTGTCCGGGGAGGAACTCCTCGACGCCCTCCGCGCGACCCCCGCCACCGAGTACCTCGTCGTCGAGGAGACCGGCGAGATCTACGGCGTCCTGTCCGCCGCCGACGTCGAGCGCGCCTTCGTCAAGGCCATGGCCCGCCCCTCCTGACCGCCCACATGGTCGGCGGCCCCGCCCAGGACCGGTAGGCTGGTCACATGTCCGAACCGACCGGTGCCGCCCGCAGGCGCGGGCCCTTCAAGGTCGGGGACCAGGTACAGCTGACCGACCCCAAGGGCCGCCACTACACGTTCACGCTCGAGGCCGGGAAGAACTTCCACACCCACAAGGGTTCCTTCCCGCACGACGAACTGATCGGTGCTCCCGAGGGCAGCGTTGTCCGCACCACCGGTAACGTCGCCTACCTCGCGCTGCGCCCCCTGCTCCCCGACTACGTCCTGTCCATGCCCCGCGGGGCAGCCGTCGTCTACCCGAAGGACGCGGGGCAGATCCTCGCCTTCGCCGACATCTTCCCCGGCGCACGCGTCGTCGAGGCCGGCGTGGGCTCCGGCTCGCTCAGCAGCTTCCTGCTGCGCGCCATCGGCGACCAGGGCATGCTGCACTCCTACGAGCGCCGCGAGGACTTCGCCGAGATCGCCCAGCAGAACGTGGAGCGCTACTTCGGCGGCCCGCACCCCGCCTGGCAGCTCACCGTCGGCGACCTCCAGGACAACCTGTCCGACACCGACGTCGACCGCGTCATCCTCGACATGCTCGCCCCCTGGGAGTGCCTGGAGGCCGTCTCCAAGGCACTCGTGCCCGGCGGCATCCTGTGCTGCTACGTCGCCACCACCACCCAGCTCGCCCGGACCGTGGAGTCCATCCGCGAGATCGGCTGCTTCAACGAGCCGACCGCCTGGGAGACGATGATCCGCAACTGGCACATCGAGGGCCTGGCCGTCCGCCCGGACCACCGGATGATCGGCCACACCGGCTTCCTGCTCACCGCCCGACGCCTCGCCGACGGCGTCGAGCCGCCCATGCGCCGCCGCCGCCCCGCCAAGGGCGCCTACGGCGAGGACTACGCCGGCCCCAACGCCGACGGAGGCTCCGGCCGCTGAGGCGGTCCCCGCACCCCAGCCAACGCACAGGCGCCGTGGCAGAGTTCCCGGGGACGTCCCGGAACTCGGCCACGGCGCCGTCGCGTTGGCGCGGCACCGGCGGCGCCCGGGACGGCCGCCCCGGTACCCACCCCGCCGTTCCCCCGCACTGTGACGTGTGGCACGATGCTGGCCACCCCCACCGGCACAGCCCTCACAGGAGACACTCCTCGTGCAGCACCCCGCCGTTCCGGACCTGTCGCACACCCACACCCGACCGATCCACTGGGTCGCCACCGCCACGGCTCTCGCCGGCGTCGTGGCCCTGTCCTCGGTCCTCCAGCCCGACGCCGCGACGGCCGCGCAGACCGCCGCTCCCAAGACGAAGAGCGCCCCGGCACACATCGCACCACCCGACCCCTCGGCCGTCGCCTTCCCCCTGGAATGCGGCCCGGTCGAGGCGGTGGTGCAGAAGAAGGCCTCCGGCGACCTCGACGGCGACGGCCGGCCCGAGACGGTGGCGGTCGTGCACTGCGACGCCCCCATGGGCACCCCGCCCGACGGCGTCTACGTCCTGACCCGGGACCCCGACGGCGGCAAGCCCCGGGTCGTGGCCACGCTCGTGAAACCCGGGGAACGGCGGACGGTCACCGACTTCTCCGTGCGCGGCGGCGCCGTCCACGCCACCCTCCTCGGCTACTCGTCGGCCGACGTGCCCAGTTGCTGCCCCGACGTGACGGACGACGTGAAATGGCGGTGGGACAACGGCACGTTCGTCCGCGTCACGCCGTCCCAGGCCCGCACCGTGTGACCCACCACCCCGCCCCCGAGGTGTGGCACATCAGACAACGGTCACACTGCGTACGCGAAGAGTCACAGTTGAGTCACTCTGCGTCCGGGCCGTACACCTCGGCCCTGTCCGAAACACGACGTACGTGGATGCACTCTCCGGGACATTCCCTCGCGGAGTCGATCACGTCCGTGAGAAGCGGCAGCGGTACGGGCGTTGCCGCCCCCTTCTCCTGCAGGAGCTCGTCGTCCGCGCCCTTGACATAGGCCAGACCGTCGATGTCCAGCTCGAACACCTCGGGCGCGTACTGGGCGCAGATGCCGTCGCCGGTACACAGGTCCTGGTCGATCCAGACCTCCAGCGCCTCGCCGCCGACTCCGGCCTCCTGCTGCACGGTCATCTCTCCTGCCGTTTCCTGCGTCGAACCGGTCGGGAATCCGGCCAGCTCTGACGGGTGTTGAACACTTCGACCCTACCTCCGGCTGGGTTCCACTCACGTTCCGTGGGTATTCCCCTGGCGTGAGGGAGAGCGCAAGGGTGAAGATCGGACACACCCCGACAGTCTTTGTGATCTAGGGGTTTCAATCGACACCCACCCAGGTAGGGTCTGGAAGCGTCCAGCTCCCCTTGGAGGAGGTGAGGACCGTGGCAGCCCACGACGACGACATGAACCGCGGCATCCGCCCGGGACGCGGGTCCGACGACCCGGCCGGGCAGGTGGCCTACCTTGAGCAGGAGATCGCCGTCCTGCGACGCAAGCTCGCCGACTCTCCGCGGCACACGAGAATTCTCGAAGAGCGGATCGTCGAGCTGCAGACCAACCTGGCCGGCGTATCCGCACAGAACGAGCGACTCGCCAACACGCTCCGTGAGGCCCGCGACCAGATCGTGGCCCTCAAGGAGGAGGTCGACCGGCTGGCGCAGCCGCCGGCGGGCTTCGGCGTCTTCCTGCAGGCGAACGAGGACGGCACCGCCGACATCTTCACCGGCGGCCGCAAGCTCCGGGTGAACGTCAGCCCGAGCGTCGAGCTCGACGAGCTCCGGCGCGGCCAGGAAGTGATGCTCAACGAAGCACTCAACGTGGTCGAGGCCATGCACTTCGAGAGCGTCGGCGACATCGTCACCCTCAAGGAGATCCTGGAGGACGGCGAGCGCGCCCTGGTACTGGGGCACACCGACGAGGAACGGGTGGTACGGCTCGCCGAGCCGCTGCTGGACGTGACCATCCGCCCCGGCGACGCCCTGCTGCTCGAACCCCGCTCCGGCTACGTCTACGAGGTCGTCCCCAAGAGCGAGGTCGAAGAACTCGTCCTCGAAGAGGTCCCCGACATCGGCTACGAGCAGATCGGCGGCCTGGGCAACCAGATCGAGATGATCCGCGACGCGGTAGAGCTGCCCTACCTCTACCCGGACCTGTTCAAGGAGCACGAGCTGCGCCCGCCCAAGGGCGTCCTGCTCTACGGCCCCCCCGGATGCGGCAAGACGCTGATCGCCAAGGCGGTCGCCAATTCTCTGGCCAAGAAGGTCGCCGAGGTCACGGGCCAGGCGGCCGGCAAGAGCTTCTTCCTGAACATCAAGGGCCCCGAGCTGCTCAACAAGTACGTCGGCGAGACCGAGCGGCAGATCCGCCTGGTCTTCCAGCGGGCCCGGGAGAAGGCCAGCGAGGGCACCCCCGTCATCGTCTTCTTCGACGAGATGGAATCCCTCTTCCGCACCCGCGGCTCCGGCGTCAGCTCGGACGTGGAGAACACCATCGTCCCGCAGCTGCTCGCCGAGATCGACGGTGTGGAGGGCCTGCAGAACGTGGTCGTGATCGGCGCCTCCAACCGCGAGGACATGATCGACCCCGCCATCCTGCGGCCCGGCCGGCTCGACGTGAAGATCAAGATCGAGCGTCCGGACGCCGAAGCGGCCAAGGACATCTTCGGCAAGTACCTCACCGAACGCCTCCCGCTCCACGTGGACGACCTCGCGGAGCACGACAAGGACAAGGCGGCCACCGTCCAGAGCATGATCCAGACGGCGGTGGAACAGATGTACGCCGAAACCGAGGAGAACCGCTTCCTGGAGGTCACCTACGCAAACGGCGACAAGGAAGTCCTCTACTTCAAGGACTTCAATTCCGGCGCCATGATCGAGAACATCGTCGGACGCGCCAAGAAAATGGCGATCAAGGACTTCCTCGAAAAGAATCAGAAGGGCCTCCGGGTCTCCCACCTCCTCCAGGCATGCGTGGACGAGTTCAAGGAGAACGAGGACCTGCCCAACACCACCAACCCGGACGACTGGGCCCGCATCTCCGGCAAGAAGGGCGAGCGGATCGTGTACATCCGTACGCTCGTCACCGGAAAGCAGGGCGCGGACACCGGACGCTCCATCGACACGGTGGCGAACACCGGTCAGTACCTGTAAAAGGCGGGGCGGCTGCGGGTGCCCTCGGCGGGTACCCGCAGCCGACTGTTTTCCGGAGCCCCGGCTGGAGCAAGGCAATGACGCAAATGATCTCCCCACCAGCGCAAAGGCGTTCTAGGCTCTTCCGTACCGCCGAGTCGCGCAGTGCGGGGACGGGCACCGCACACGCACGGGAGCGCCAGCGGTACTTGAGCGGCGCCCACGACCGAGGGCGCCGCCGGGCAAGGAGGGCCGCATGACCGTACGGCGAGTAATGGGCATCGAGACGGAGTACGGGATCTCCGTCCCCGGTCACCCCAACGCCAATGCCATGCTCACCTCGTCCCAGATCGTCAACGCCTACGCGGCGGCGATGCACCGGGCCCGCCGGGCCCGCTGGGACTTCGAGGAGGAGAACCCGCTGCGGGACGCGCGAGGCTTCGACCTCGCCCGTGAGGCCGCCGACGCCAGCCAGCTCACCGACGAGGACATCGGCCTGGCCAACGTGATCCTCACCAACGGAGCACGGCTCTACGTCGACCACGCCCACCCCGAGTACAGCGCCCCGGAGGTCACCAACCCGCGCGACGCCGTGCTGTGGGACAAGGCCGGCGAGCGCATCATGGCCGAGGCCGCCGAGCGGGCCGCCCAGCTGCCCGGCGCCCAGCCGATCCACCTCTACAAGAACAACACCGACAACAAGGGCGCCTCCTACGGCACGCACGAGAACTACCTGATGAAGCGGGAGACCGCCTTCTCGGACATCGTGCGCCACCTGACCCCGTTCTTCGTCTCCCGCCAGGTCTTCGCCGGCGCCGGCCGCGTCGGCATCGGCCAGGACGGGCACGAGCACGGCTTCCAGCTCAGCCAGCGCGCGGACTACTTCGAGGTCGAGGTGGGCCTGGAGACGACGCTGAAGCGGCCCATCATCAACACGCGCGACGAACCGCACGCGGACGCCGAGAAGTACCGGCGGCTGCACGTGATCATCGGCGACGCGAACCTGTCGGAGATCTCGACGTACCTGAAGCTGGGCACGACGGCCCTGGTCCTGTCGATGATCGAGGACGGCTTCATCGCCGTGGACCTGGCGGTCGACCAGCCCGTACGGACCCTGCACCAGGTCTCCCACGACCCGAGCCTCAAGCGTCTGGTCACCCTCCGCAGCGGACGCACGCTCACCGCGGTACAGCTCCAGATGGAGTACTACGAGCTGTCCCGCAAGTACGTGGAGGAACGCTACGGCGCCGACGCCGACGAACAGACCAAGGACGTCCTGTCCCGCTGGGAGGACACCCTCAACCGCCTGGAGAACGACCCCATGAGCCTGGCCGGCGAGCTGGACTGGGTCGCCAAGCGGGAGCTGATGGAGGGCTACCGGCGCAGGGACGGCGTCGACTGGGACGCGGCCAGGCTGCACCTGGTGGACCTCCAGTACGCCGACGTACGGCCCGACAAGGGCCTGTACAACCGTCTCGCGGCCCGCGGGCGCATCAAGCGGCTGCTGGACGAGGCGGAGGTCGAGCGGGCCCGTACGAAGCCGCCGGAGGACACCAGGGCGTACTTCCGCGGGCGCTGCCTGGAGCAGTACGCGGACGACGTCGCGGCGGCCTCCTGGGATTCGGTGATCTTCGATCTGCCGGGCCGGGACTCGCTCCAGCGCGTGCCAACCCTGGAACCGCTTCGCGGAACGCGTAATCACGTGAAGGAGCTCCTGGACCGCTGCCGCACGGCGGAAGACCTGGTCAAGGTCCTGTCCGGAGGGTGAGCGGGGCGCGCGGGTACGCGCGAGAAGTCGGCCGGACAGGGTGGAAATCCCCGGGTCCGGGAATCATCGAGGTGGCCCCCGTACGTTGGAGAAACTGCGGGGCCATTGTCGGACCCGGCTTGTAGGGTCTGATCTTGACCGAGCAACTGTGTCGGGCGAACCGAGCGGGGTGAGGGTTATGGCGACCAAGGACACCGGCGGCGGGCAGCAGAAGGCCACGCGGTCCACGGAGGAGGTCGAGGAGCAGGCGCAGGACGCGCAGGCCGCGGAGGACCTCAAGGAGCGCCAGGAGAAACTGAGCGACGACGTGGACTCCGTCCTGGACGAAATCGACGACGTACTCGAAGAGAACGCTGAGGATTTCGTGAGGTCCTTCGTTCAGAAGGGTGGAGAGTGATTTCGCCTTCGTTTCGAAGGTGAGATCGGGGGATCCTCGGGGTGATCGAAGAGTCTGAGCTGAGGCGTTGTTCGCGGTGCAAGCAATACCTGCCCCGGACGGCCTTCGCCAGCAATAGGTCCATGCCCGACGGCCTCCAGGCGTACTGCCGGCAGTGCTCCGCCGAGTACTACCGGCAGCGCCAGGAGGCCAAGGGGAAGAAGGTGCGGGAGAAGGTTGCCGTCCCCCCAGGGCATAAGCGGTGCCCGCAGTGCGGCAATGTGAAGCCGCACTCCGAGTGGGAGCGGAACAAGTCGTCCTCTGACGGCTGGGCGAGCTACTGCCGTGGGTGCCGTGCGGAGCGGAACAGAGCCAGCTACTTCAAGCGCAAGTACGGCCTCACCGAGGCGGAGCGTGATGAGTTGATCGCTGCGCAGCATGGCGTCTGCTGTATATGTCTGTCGGCTCCACCGGAGCATGTGGATCACTGCCATGAGACGGGTAGGGTCCGTGGCGTACTGTGCTTCAGCTGTAACGCAGCCCTTGGGCAGTTCAAGGATCGGCCCGATGCCATAAGGCGGGCTGCCGCATACGTGGAAGGAATCGCGTGGAAGCCAACACTCGTAGCACCGGGCGTCTACCAGCTGCCTTCCTGACGCCTGGCTCCTCTTCGTTCATGGACTTCCTCGGGGAGCACCAGCCGGAGCTGCTCCCCGGCAACCGGCAGCTGCCGCCGGTGCAGGGCGTGATCGAGGCGCCGCACGGCACGACGATCGTGGCCGTGACGTTCCCCGGCGGTGTCGTGCTGGCCGGTGACCGCCGGGCGACGATGGGCAATGTCATCGCGCAGCGGGACATCGAGAAGGTCTTCCCGGCCGATGAGTACTCGGCCGTGGGCATCGCCGGTACGGCGGGTCTGGCCGTGGAGATGGTGAAGCTGTTCCAGCTGGAGCTGGAGCACTTCGAGAAGGTCGAGGGCGCGCAGCTGTCGCTGGAGGGCAAGGCGAACCGGCTGTCGACGATGATCCGGTCGAACCTGGGCATGGCGATGCAGGGGCTGGCCGTGGTGCCGCTGTTCGCGGGGTACGACCTGGACCGTGGTGACGGCCGGATCTTCTCGTACGACGTGACGGGCGGTCGGTCGGAGGAGCAGGGCTTCGCGGCCACGGGCTCCGGGTCGATCTTCGCGCGCGGTGCGATGAAGAAGCTCTTCCGGAAGGACCTGACGGAGGCCGAGGCCACGACGTTGGTGGTGCAGGCCCTGTACGACGCGGCTGACGACGACTCGGCGACGGGTGGTCCCGATGTCGCCCGCCGGATCTACCCGATCATCACCGTGATCACCGAGGACGGCTTCCGCCGGCTGACGGAGGACGAGTCCTCCGAGCTCGCCCGTGCGGTCCTGGAGCGGCGGCTGGAGCAGCCGGACGGTCCGCGGGCGGCGCTGCTGTAGCGGGCGCGGCGCGGTTGCTTTTGTTGTCAGGTGGTCCAGTGACTTCGACAGAAAGGGACGGATAACCGGTGTCGACGCCGTTCTATGTCTCACCCCAGCAGGCCATGGCCGACCGGGCGGAGTACGCCCGCAAGGGCATCGCCCGAGGCCGCAGCCTGGTCGTGCTGCAGTACGCCGACGGCATTGTGTTCGTCGGTGAGAACCCGTCCCGTGCGCTGCACAAGTTCAGCGAGATCTACGACAGGATCGGTTTCGCGGCCGCCGGCAAGTACAACGAGTACGAGAACCTGCGGATCGGTGGCGTGCGCTATGCCGACCTGCGGGGTTACACCTACGACCGTGACGATGTGACGGCGCGGGGCCTGGCGAACGTGTATGCGCAGACGCTGGGCACGATCTTCTCCAGCCAGGCGGAGAAGCCTTACGAGGTGGAGTTGGTGGTCGCCGAGGTCGGGGAGAGTCCCGAGAGCGACCAGATCTACCGGTTGCCGCACGACGGTTCGATCGTGGACGAACACGGGTCGGTGGCGGTCGGGGGCAACGCGGAGCAGATCAGCGGCTATCTGGATCAGCGGCACCGGGACGGTATGACGCTGGCGGAGGCGCTGAAGCTGGCGGTGCAGGCGCTGTCCCGGGACACGAATGGCAGTGAGCGGGAGATTCCGGCGGAGCGGCTGGAGGTCGCGGTGCTGGACCGTACGCGTCCGCAGAAGCGGAAGTTCAAGCGGATCGTGGGGCGCCAGCTGGCGCGGCTACTGGAGTCGGGCTCTGCCGAGGGGGCTGCTGCGGAGGTTTCGGGGGAGGACGAGGAGGAGTAGCAGCGGCGGGTGCCTGCGGCGGCCTGTGCTGTTTCGGTGGGGGTGCGTGTAGCGCGTTCGGTTGTGTTGCGGGTCGGGGCCGTGCCGGGGGGTGTCCGTCCTCGGAACGGCGCGGAATCGGTCGGTGACCAAGTGACTGGCGTTGACGCGCCAACCGCTGCGGGCGGACACCCCCCGACACGTCCC